>JANSXY010000029.1 GCA_024742695.1 Paracoccaceae bacterium
GGTGCCCGAGCTTGAGGCGCGCGGCCGCGTGCCGCTGGTCGATGGCCGGGCCGCGGCGGTCGCGGCGCTTGCCCGGCAGGGGCTGGGCTGGCTGGACGAGGCGCGGGCCGCAGGCCTGCCGCGGGCCGCGGCCCCGGCGCTGCGCGCGGCCTGGCAGGCCGGGCCGATCCTGCGGCTGGCGGCGCGGAACCCGGACCGGGTCGGGCAGGGCGCGCTCGCGCGGTCCGAGGCGGCGCGCCGCGCGGGGCTGCTCTGGCGGGCCTTGCTGGGCACCTGGTAGCGGTCAGGCAGCGCGCGGCCGAAGCACCAGCCAGATCAGCGAGGCGCCGGCCAGCACCAGGAACGGCAGCATCGCGAGGTTCACCGCCTGCCAGCCGGCCTCCACCCCCGCGCCGGAACAGTTCATCAGCGTGCCCGATGACAGCGAGGCCGCCGTCACCCCGCCGAACACGATCAGGTCGTTCATGCCCTGCACCAGACCGCGTTCATGCGGCTGGTAGGCGGTGGCGAGCATCGTCGTCGCCCCGATGAAGCCGAAGTTCCAGCCCACGCCCAGAAGCACGAGCGCGACGAAGAACTGTTCCAG
Organism: Paracoccaceae bacterium; assembly: GCA_024742695.1. GTDB lineage: Bacteria > Pseudomonadota > Alphaproteobacteria > Rhodobacterales > Rhodobacteraceae > JANSXY01. The sequence continues at coordinate 587 of JANSXY010000029.1, forward strand.
CTCCACACCCGACAGCGCCACCGCGCCGGCCCCGGCAAGGATGACGAGGCCAAGGCCGACGACCTTCTCGGCCCCGATCCGGGCGATGATATGGCCGGTCACGAACGAGGGTGCGTACATCGCCAGCACATGCGCGGTGACCACGTCGGCGGCGTCGCCGGTCTCGAACCCGCAGCCGACGACGGCGAGCGGCGTCGAGGTCATCACCAGGTTCATCAGCGCGTAGGACACCATTGCGCAGGTGATCGCCACCGCGATCACCGGGTCGCGCAACAGCTCCATCCGGCTGCGCACCGGCAGCCGGGTTTCACCGGGCGCGGGCCGGGGCGGCGGAGGCGCGTCGAGAAAGCCGATCAGCACCGCGCCCAGAAGGTTCACCGCGATGACGGCGAGATAGGTGCCGAGGAACGGGATCACCATCGCCTCGGCCGTCAGCTTGACCAGCTGCGGCCCGCTGATCGCGGCCAGCAGCCCGCCGGCCATGACATAGGACACCGCCTTCGGGCGGAACGCCTCGGAGGCCGAATCGATCGCGGCGAAGCGGAAGAATCCCTGCGCCGACATGTACATGCCCGTCAGGAACGATCCGGCGAGGAACAGTTCGAACGAGGCGTGGTAAAGCCCCAGCGCGCCCAGCACCGCACCCGCGGTGCCGCCCGCTGTGCCGGTCCAGAACCCGGCGCGGCGGCCGTGGCGCTGCATCAGCGCCGACAGCGGCGTGGCCGACAGCATCGAGCCCAGGACGATCAGCGAGATCGGCAGCGTCGCCCAGCACGGGTTCGGCGCCAGCGTCTGGCCGGCCAGCCCGCCGATGGTGAAGATCATCGGCAGTTGCGCCCCGGCGATGCCCTGGGTGAGCACGAGCACGGCGACGTTGCGGATCGCGCGGCGGTCGTCGGCCTGCGGGGCCGTGGCGGGGGTCTGGAGCGTCATGGCGTCCGTGATAGCGGGGCGGCGCGGGAACCGGAAGGGGGCTGGCGCGTCGCGCCGCCGTGTCGCAGGCTGGCCGTCATGGCGGGGCGGATCATCGAGACGATGGCGGATGTGGCGGAGGGGACGTCGTGGCTGGCGCGCCGCGACGCCGGCATGGCGCGGGCGCTGGACTGCGCCGGCCTGCCGCCGCTGCGTCGGCGGCCCGATGGCTTTGCCGCGCTGCGCGACGCGATCTGCGGGCAGATGGTGTCCACCGCCGCGGCGCGCGCGATGATCGCCCGGCTGGACGCGGCCGGGCTGGCCGATGGCCCGGCCGTGGCGGCGGCCGGCGATGCCGCGCTCGTCGCCTGCGGCCTGTCGCGGGCAAAGGCGCGCCACCTGCGAGGAATCGCGGAAAGTGAATTCGATTTCAATTCCTTGCGCCATGTTGCGGATGCAGAGGTTCAGGCCCGCCTGGTGGCGCTGCCCGGCGTCGGGCGCTGGACGGCCGAGATCTATGCGATCACCGCGCTCGGCCGTGCCGATGTCTTCGCGCCGGGCGACCTGGCGCTGCGCGAGGCGGTGCGGCGGCTCTACGGCCTGCCCGATCGTCCGGCCGTGGCCGACCTGTCGCGGCGCGCCGCCGCCTGGTCGCCATGGCGCGCGGTTGCGGCGCGGCTGCTCTGGGCCTATTACCGCAGCGTGAGGGAACGCGAGGGGCTGGCATGATCCGCAAGTTGCGCTTTGGCCGCAAGGCCGCCCGGTTCGGCACCGCCCGGTCGCTGGTCGTGTTCCTGCACGGCTACGGCGCGGACGGCGCCGACCTGCTGGGTCTGGCCGATCTGCTGGCGCCGCATCTGCCGCACACCGCCTTCGTCGCGCCGGACGCGCCGGAACCCTCGCGCGCCTCGCCCTTCGGCCGTCAATGGTTCCCGATCCCGTGGATCGACGGGTCGTCCGAGGCCGAGGCGATCGACGGGCTGGTGCGGGCGCATGCCGATCTCGACGCCTTTTTCGACGCGCGGCTGGAGGAGGAGGGGCTGGCGCCCGCGCAACTCGCCGTCTTCGGCTTCTCGCAGGGCGCTATGATGGCGCTGCACGTGTTGCCGCGCCGCGCCGAGGCGGTGGCGGCGATCGTCGCCTGTTCCGGCCGGCTGCTGGCGCCGGAGCGGCTGCCGGCGGAGGCGCGGGTGCGCCCGCCCGTCCTGCTGATGCACGGAGACCGTGACGAGGTGGTGCCGTTCGCCGACATGGGGCTGGCCGGCGATGCGCTGGTCGATGCCGGGTTCGACACGTTCGCGCATGTGATGGAAGGCACCGGCCACGGCATCGCGCCCGACGGGATCGCCGCGGCGCTGGCGTTTCTGCGCGATCGCCTGCCGGGCTGACCGGGCGCGCCGTTGCCGCGCTGCGGCGACGCTGTGGATAACGTCATATCCCTGTCACCGACTCTGGCTAGTCCTGCGGCCATGGCACGCAGATCGCGGGGGTTGCCTGCCCTTGACCGCGATATATAGTGGGTCTTGGCTGGGGCGGGGCTCCCGCCCTGGAACCGGGACGGTCAGCCAGGGCGAAGACGGAGTCACGCATGGACGGCGATTTCAGGACGAGTTTCGTACGCGAGCCGGCGGCGCTGAAACACTTCCCCGCGCTTGTCCTCAATGCCGACTACCGCCCGCTCAGCTATTATCCCCTGTCGCTGTGGCCCTGGCAGGAGGCGATCAAGGCGGTTTTCCTCGAACGGGTCAGCATTCTCGCGGAATACGAGGAGGTCGTGCGCAGCCAGCAGATGGCGATGCGGATCCCCTCGGTGGTGGTGCTGAAGGAATTCGTGCAGCCGCAGAAACGTGTCGCCTTCACCCGGTTCAACCTGTTTCTGCGTGACGGGTTCTGCTGCCAGTACTGCGGCGCGCGGGGCGATCTGACCTTCGATCACGTGGTGCCGCGCGCCCGCGGCGGGGTGACGAGCTGGGAAAACGTCGTCGCCGCCTGTTCGCCGTGCAACCTGCGCAAGGGGTCGAAATCGCTCAAGCAGGTCAACATGCGCCTGCGCCGCCCGCCGCGCCGCCCGACGGCGGAGGAGATGCAGCAGGTCGGCCGGCGGTTCCCGCCGGGCTACCTGCATGACAGCTGGCTCGATTTCCTCTACTGGGACGCCGAGCTGGAGGCCTGAGCGGCCCTTGCGCGCGACGCGGGCGGGCGACACTGTGGCGGCAGCCGCAACCGGAGCCGTCCGATGACCGCCGATCCTTTCTTCCAGCCGATCCCGGGCATGACACTGCCGCGCTTCGCCGGGGTGCCGACCTTCATGCGCCTGCCGCTGGTCGAACCTGGCCATCCGCGCCGCGGCGATGTCCAGATCGGCCTTGTGGGCCTGCCCTGGGATGGCGGCACCTCGAACCGGCCCGGCGCCCGACACGGGCCGCGGGCACTGCGCGACGCCTCGACGATGGTGCGCGCGCAGCATCCGGTGAGCGGGCTGAGGCCGTTCGAGACCGCGCGCTGCGCCGATCTGGGCGATATCGGGCCGAACCCGGTGGACCTGGGCGACACGCTGGCCCGGATCGAGACGGCGATGGCCGGGCTCAGGGCCGAGGGTATCCGGCCCTTGTCGGTGGGCGGCGATCACCTGTGCACCCTGCCGGTGCTGCGCGGGCTGGCGCGGGGCGCCGCGCCGCTGGGGCTGGTGCATTTCGACAGCCACACCGATCTCTTCCCGGCCTATTTCGGCGGCACCGCCCTGACCCACGGCAACCCGTTCCGGGTGGCGGTGGAAGAGGGCCTGATCGATCCCAGGCGCACGATCCAGATCGGCATCCGCGGCACCGCCTATGACAGCGCCGACCGCGATTTCGCGAAGGCCCACGGCATCCGCATCGTGACGATCGAGGAGTTCTTCGCGCGTGGCGCCGCCGATGTCATGGCCGAGGCGCGCGACCTTCTGGGCGACCGGCCGGCCTTTTGTTCCTACGACATCGACTTCGTCGACCCGGCCTTCGCGCCGGGCACCGGCACGCCCGAGGTCGGCGGGCCGAATTCCTTCCAGGCGCTGGAGGTGGTGCGCGGCATCGCCGGGCTGAACATCGTGGCCGCGGACCTGGTGGAAGTGTCGCCGCCCTTCGACCTGGGCGGCGGCACGGCGTGGCTGGGCGCCTCGATCCTGTTCGAGATGCTCTGCGTGATGGCCGAGGCGATCTGACGGACCGGATCGGATGTCGTCACTATTGTTGACATCTTGAGTCAGGAAAGGCTAGCATCCCGACTGAATTAGTCGGGAAATGCGGGCGTGATAGAAACGATAACGCCGCGGCGACCCGACGAACAAGCGAGGTCGCGGGCATGATCGTCTGCCACTGCCAACAGATCGCCGATCACGAGATTCGCGCCGCGGTCGACTGGATGCGCGCCGCTGATCCCGACACCCTGATTACCCCCGGCAAGGTCTATCACGCGCTCGGCAAGCGGGCCGACTGCGGCGGCTGCATGCCACTGTTTCTCGACACGATGCGCGCCTGTCGGAGCTTCGGGGTACCCGCGGCGACGTCGTACGCGACCGTTCCTATCCTGCGCAGCGCGAAAGGAGGCCTGAATGAAGGGCGAAGCTAAGGTCATCGAGTATCTCAACGCGGCCCTCAGGTCGGAACTCACGGCGGTCAGCCAGTACTGGTTGCACTACCGGCTTCAGGAGGATTGGGGCTTTGGCCATCTCGCCGACAAGTCGCGCGCGGAAAGCGTCGAGGAGATGCATCACGCCGACCGGCTGATCGCGCGGATCATTTTCCTCGAAGGCCACCCGAACCTGCAAAAGCTCGATCCGCTGCGGATCGGCCAGACCCTGCGCGAGACGCTGGAATGCGACCTTGCCGGCGAGCATGACGCCCGCAGCCTCTACATCGAGGCGCGGCAGCATTGCGACGCTGTCGGCGACTATGTCAGCCGCGCCCTGTTCGACGAGCTGATCGCCGACGAGGAGGGGCATATCGATTTCCTCGAAACCCAGCTCGACCTCTACGACAAGCTGGGCGAGGAGCGCTATGGCCTGCTGAACGCCAAGCCGGCGAGCCAGGCGGAATAGGCGGAACCGCGCGCGGCGCTCAGGGGATCAGCACCGTCGAGCCGGTGGTCCGGCGCGCCTCCAGCGCGCGATGCGCCTCGGCCACCTCGGCCAGCGGGAACCGCTGGTCGATCCGGATCGTCACCGCGCCGGATGTCACCTTGTCGAACAACTCCCGCGCCATCTGCTGGCAGGTGGCGTGATCGGCGATATGGGTGAACAGCGTCGGCCGGGTGATCTTGAGCGAGCCCTTGGCGCCCAGCACGCCGATGTTGAACGGCGGCACCGCGCCCGAAGCATTGCCGAAGGAGATCATCATGCCCAGCGGGCGCAGGCAGTCGAGCGAGCCCTCGAACGTGTCCTTGCCGACCGAATCCATCACCGCGTCGACGCCGCGACCGCCGGTCAGTTCCCTGACGCGGGCCACGAAATCCTCGCTGCGGTAGTTGATCGCCGCCTCGGCCCCGTGATCGAGGGCGAGTTGGCATTTCTCGTCCGACCCGGCGGTGGCGATCAGCCGGATGCCTTCCGACCGCGCCCATTGGCAGGCGATCAGCCCGACGCCGCCGGCCGCGGCATGAAACAGCACGGTGTCGCCCTTGCCGATCGGCACGGTGCGCCGGAACAGGTAATTCACCGTCAACCCCTTGAGCATCATCGCCGCGCCGTCCTCGAAGGAGATGCCGTCGGGCAGCGGGCAGACCTGGGCGGCGGGCATCACCCGCGCGTCGCAATAGGCGCCCGGCGGCTGCGCGGCATAGGCGGCCCGGTCGCCGGGCTTCAGATGGGTCACGCCGGCCCCCACCGCCTCGACCACCCCGGCGGCCTCCATCCCCAGCGCGGCGGGCAGGGTCATCGGGTAAAGCCCGGTGCGCTGGTAGACGTCGATGAAGTTCAGGCCGACCGCGTGATGCCGGATGCGAATCTCGCCGGGACCGGGATCGCCGATCTCGACGGTTTCGATCCGAAACTGCTCTGGCCCGCCGTGGGCCTCGATAATCGCGCGCCGTGTCTGCATGACCGCCTCCCTGATGTCGCAGGCTGCAGCCTGCCGCATTGTGCACGACTCTGGAAGGGGGCGGGCGCGGGGTGCTAGACTTGACGGGTGCGTTGCGGTAGGTGAGCTTCCGTTAGCGCTAACGGAAAGCGGAGCGGTCCATGGTCTCGCGCGTCATTCCCGTCGATCCGTTCGACCTCGTGATCTTCGGGGCGACCGGCGATCTTGCCCGGCGCAAGATCCTGCCGGGCCTCTACCGCCGTTTTCTCGACGGGCAGATGCCGCCCGAGGCGCGAGTGATCGGCGCGGCGCGCAGCGCGATGGAAACCCCGGCCTTCCGCGAGGAAGTGCGTGCCGCCATCGACGAGTTCGTCGCCCCCGCGCGGCAGGACGCGACGCGGATCGCGGAGTTCCTCGATCGGCTGCACTACGTGCCGATCGACGCCAAGGGCGATACCGGCTGGCCGGAACTGGCGGCGCAGATGCGGCCGGGTCATGTGCAGGCCTTCTATTTCTCGGTAGCGCCCTCGCTCTTCGGCGCCCTGGCCGAACGGCTGCACCGGCACGGGATCGCCGGGTCCGAGGCGCGGATCGTCGTCGAGAAGCCGTTCGGGCGCGACCTTGCCACGGCGCAGGATCTGAACCGTACGCTGGCCGCGCATTTCGAGGAGCGGCAGATCTACCGGATCGACCATTACCTCGGCAAGGAGACGGTGCAGAACCTGATGGCGGTGCGGTTCGCCAACATCCTGTTCGAACCGCTGTGGAATGCGCAATTCGTCGACCACGTGCAGATCACGGTGGCCGAGACGGTGGGCGTGGACGGGCGGGGGGCCTATTACGACACCTCCGGCGCGATGCGGGACATGGTGCAGAATCACCTGATGCAGCTTCTGTGCCTGATCGCGATGGAACCGCCCTACTGCTTCGAACCCGACGCGGTGCGCGACGAGAAGCTGAAGGTGATCCGGGCCCTCGACCCGGTCGATCCGGGCGACATCGTGCGCGGCCAGTATCGCGGGACCGGGCCGGACGACGGCTATCTCGATCACGCGGGAAACCCTGACAGCCGCACCGAAAGCTATGTCGCGCTGAAGGTGCATGTGTCGAACTGGCGCTGGAAGGGCACGCCGTTCTACCTGCGTACCGGCAAGCGGCTGCGGGCGCGCACCTCGGAGATCGCGGTGGTGTTCAAGGAACCGCCGCATTCGATCTTCGGCGAGGCCGAACGCTGGCGCGAGAACGTGCTGGCGATCCGGTTGCAGCCGAACGAGGGGATGAACATGACGGTGATGATCAAGGAGCCGGGGCCGGGCGGCATGCGGCTGACCGAGGTGCCGCTGGACATGTCCTTCGCCGAGGCGCTTGGCGAAAGCGGCACGGACATTCCGGATGCCTACGAGCGGCTGATCATGGACGTGATCCGCGGCAACCAGACGCTGTTCATGCGCGGCGACGAGGTGGAGGCCGCCTGGGCCTGGACCGATCCGGTGATCGCCGCCTGGGAAAGCCGCGGCGACCGCCCGAAACCCTATGACGCGGGCTCCAGCGGGCCGGAGGACGCGCTGATGCTTCTGCATCGCGATGGCCGGCGCTGGCGCGAGATTCGGGCATGATTCTGGAAACCTACCCCGATCGCGAGGCGCTGGTGCTTGGCCTGGCCAACCGGCTGGTCGGCGACCTGGCCGCGGCGCTCCGGCAGAACGACAGGGTGAGCTTCTGCGTGCCCGGCGGCACCAGCCCCGGCCCGGTCTTCGACATCCTGTCGGGGGCCGATCTCGACTGGGGGCGTGTCGATGTGCTGTTGTCGGACGAACGCTGGGTGCCGGAACAGTCCGAGCGTTCCAACACCCGGCTGATCCGCGAACGGCTGCTGACAGGCCGGGCCGCGGCCGCGCGCCTGGTGCCGCTTCATGCCGACACGGCGACGCCGGAAGAGGCGCTTGCCGGTCTCGCGGCGGCGATCGAACCGCTGCTGCCGCTCGACGTGCTGCTTCTGGGCATGGGGGCGGACATGCATACCGCCTCGCTGTTTCCCGGTGCGGATCGGCTGGCCGAGGCGCTGTCGCCGGCGGCGCCGATCCTCGTGGCGATGCGCGCGCCCGGCGCGCCGGAACCGCGCGTGACGCTGTCGGCCCCGGTGCTGGCCGGGGCGATGGCCTGCCATATCCTGATCACCGGGGACGAGAAGCGCGCCGCGCTGGACCGCGCGCGCGCCTTGCCCCCGGATCAGGCCCCGGTCGCCGCCGTCCTGGCGGAGGCCGTCGTGCACTGGGCCAAGTAGGCATTGCAGGAGATGACGGCATGTGGGACCGGCTGAAAGCCCATCACGCGGCAACCCGCGACCGCGCGATCCTCGATCTGTTCAGCGCCGATCCGGGGCGCGCCGCGGAATTCGCCGTCGAGGCCTGCGGAATGCGGCTCGACTGGTCGAAGACCAACATCGACGCGACCGCGCGCGACCTGCTGCTTGACCTGGCCGAAGCGGCCGGGGTCGGGGCGCGGCGCGAGGCGATGTTTTCCGGCGCCAGGATCAACGAGACGGAGGGCCGCGCCGTCCTGCACACGGCGCTGCGCAACCTCGACGGATCGGTCATCGTGGATGGCGCGGACGTGATGCCGGCAGTGCGCGAGACGCTGGCGCGGATGGAAAGCTTTGCCGAAGACGTGCGCCGGGGCCGCTTCGCCGGGGCCGGCGGGGCCTTCACCGATGTCGTCAACATCGGCATCGGCGGGTCCGACCTTGGCCCGGCGATGGCCTGCGCGGCGCTCGCGCCCTATGCCGACGGGCCGCGCTGCCATTTCGTCTCGAACGTCGATCCCGCGCATGTCTCGGACGTGCTTGCCCCGCTCGATCCCGACCGCACCCTCGTGCTGGTCGCCTCCAAGACGTTCACCACGGTCGAGACGATGGCCAATGCCGGTGCCGCGCGGGACTGGATGGCGCGGGTCGTGGCCGACCCGGCGACGCAGTTCGCCGCGATTTCCTCGGCCACCGAAAAGGCCGCGGCCTTCGGCATCCCTGCCGACCGGGTGTTCGGCTTCGCCGACTGGGTCGGCGGGCGCTATTCGCTCTGGGGGCCGATCGGCCTGTCGCTGATGCTGGCGATCGGGCCGGAGCGGTTCCGCGCGTTCCTCTCGGGCGCGGCGGAGATGGACGCGCATTTCCGCGCCGCGCCGTTCGGGGCGAACATGCCGGTGATCCTGGCGCTTGCGGGCATCTGGCACGCGCAGGTGGCCGGCCTGTGTTCCCGCGCGGTGCTGCCCTACGATCAGCGGCTGGCGCGGCTTCCGGCCTACCTGCAACAGCTGGAGATGGAATCGAACGGCAAGCGGGTGGCGATGGACGGTGGCGACCTGCCGGTGGAGTCCGGCCCGATCGTCTGGGGCGAGCCGGGTACGAACGGCCAGCACGCCTTCTACCAGCTTCTGCACCAGGGTACGCGGGTGGTGCCCTGCGAATTCCTGATCGCCCGGCACGGCCATGAACCGCAGCTGGCGCGCCAGCACCGGATGCTGATTGCCAATTGCCTCGCGCAGTCCGAGGCGCTGATGCGCGGCCGCGGGCTGGACGAGGCGCGCGCGCTGATGGCGGCGCGGGGGCTTTCCGGCGCGGAGCTGGAGCGGCAGGCGCGGCACCGGGTGTTTCCCGGAAACCGCCCGTCGCTGACGCTGACCTACGACAGGCTCACCCCCGGAGTGCTGGGCCGGATCATCGCGCTTTACGAACACCGCGTCTTTGTCGAAGGCGTGATCCTGGGGATCAACAGCTTCGATCAATGGGGCGTGGAACTGGGCAAGGAACTGGCCCTGACACTGGAACCGATGCTGGAAGGCACGGCCGACCCGGCGGGCAAGGACGGCTCGACCCGCGCGCTTCTGGCCTGGCTGAAGGGCTAGGCTGGCGCCGCGCGATTGGGCTTGAACAGGGGCAGGGCGCGGTGCTATCTGCTCGCGCGCGGCGGGTATGATGTAATGGTAGCCTGTCAGCTTCCCAAGCTGAACGCGCGGGTTCGATTCCCGCTACCCGCTCCAGTCCTCCAGGATGTGATCGTCACGCCGGCCGCAGCGCCAGGAAACCGGGCGCCGCCGCCCAGGCGGCATCCTGCGCGATCTCGCCCGGCGCATCGGCCACGCCATGCAGCGCGCCGCGCCAGTCCATGCCCAGCCACTGCGCCGTCATCCGCATCATCCGCTCCAGCGGTTCCGCGACCTGTGGATCGGGATCGGCGCGCGTGGTGATCAGCCACAGCCGCTTGCCCCGGAGCGCATCGGCAAATCCCATGCCGGGCAGGTCGAGCCAGCCCGACCAGTGATCGAGAAACAGCTTCGCCGGGGCCGGCAGCGCGTACCAGTAGACCGGCGCGGCGAAGACCACGTCATCGGCCGCCATCACCGCCCGCGCCAGATCGGCCAGCCGGCCGGTTGGCGGCGCCGCCGAGGGGCGCAGATCCTCGAATCTGGGCAGGGGCGGGCGGGCAAGATCCTGCCAGTCCTGCACGTCGTCGGGCCCAAGGCCGCTGGCGACCCGCCCGGCCAGCCGCCCGGCATTGCCGCCCGTCCGGGCCGAGGACAGGAGAAACAGAACCCGGCGCGCCGCCGCGTCCGTCATCCCCGCCGCCGGCGCCGGCCGCCGGCCTCGCCGCCGCCGCCGGTGTTGAACGACACGGCGGGCAGGGTCACGACCCGGCTCAGTTCGGGGAACGGATCGCTGGCGTGCGGGATCGCGTTGGCGGCGACGAAATGCTCCTGGAACCGCGGTTCGATCGCGGTTTCGACCTTGTGGATGCGCCGCACCTCGGCCTCGATCGCGCGCCGGGCGGCGACGGAACACAGCGCGATCCGCGCGCCCGTCCCGGCGGCGTTGCCCGCCGATGTCACCTTGTCGAGCGGGCAGTCGGGGATCATGCCCAGCACCATCGCGTGTTTCGGGCTGATATGCGCGCCGAAGGCCCCGGCCAGAACCACCCGGTCCACCCGGTCCACGCCCAACTCGTCCATCAGCAGGCGCGCGCCAGCGTAAAGCGCCGATTTCGCCAATTGAATCGCACGGATATCGCCCTGGGTGACGGTGATGCGCGAGCCTCCGTCGGCGCTGCCGTCGTGGATCAGGTAGGCATGGGTCCGGCCCTGCGGTTCGCAGCGCGGCGTGCCGGTCTGTTCGGCCGAGCCGATCAGGCCGGACGGGTCCAGAAGCCCGGCGATCCGCATTTCCGCCACCGCCTCGATGATCCCCGAGCCGCAGATGCCGGTCACCCCGGTCGCCGCCGTCGCCTCGGCGAAGCCCGGATCGTCCGACCACAGCTCGCAGCCGATGACCCGGAACCGCGGCTCCTTCGTCGCCGGATCGATTTCCACCCGTTCGATCGCGCCCGGCGCCGCGCGCTGGCCCGAGGAAATCTGCGCGCCCTCGAAGGCCGGCCCGGTGGGCGAGGAGCAGGCCAGCACCCGGCGGCTGTCGCCCAGCAGTATCTCGGCATTGGTGCCCACATCGACGATCAGCGCCAGATCCCCGGAATTGTAGGGTTCCTCCGACAGCGCCACGGCGGCGGCATCGGCCCCGACATGGCCCGCGATCAGCGGCAGCAGGTAGCCGCGCGCGCCGGGATTGATGGCGGTCAGGCCGATCTCGGCGGCCGCCAGGCCCACCGCATCTGACGTGGCCAGCGCGAAGGGCGCCTGGCCAAGTTCCACCGGATCGATCCCCAGCAGCAGATGATGCATGACCGGGTTGCAGACGACAACCACCTCCACGATGTCGGCGGGTTCGATTTTCGCTTCTTCGGCAAGGGCTTCGGCCAAGGTGTTCAGGCCGGCCCGCACCGCGGACGTCATCTCGGCATCGCCGCCGGGGTTCATCATCGCGTAGCTGACGCGGCTCATCAGGTCTTCGCCGAAGCGGATCTGCGGGTTCATCAGGCCCGACGAGGCCAGCACCCGGCCATCGGTCAGCGAGGCGAGATGCGCCGCGATGGTGGTCGAGCCGAGGTCGACGGCCAGCCCGTAGAGAGGCGCGTCATGGAACCCCGGCCACAGGTCGACGATCCGGGGCGGGCCGAGATGATCGTGGAACACCGCGACGGTAACCTTCCAGTCACCCTTGCGCAGTGTCTTCTGAAGCTTGCCAAGCAGTGAAGGATCGGCCGCCAGGCCCTTGATCTCCCATTGGCTTTCCAACGCCTCCGCCAACCTCTGGAAATCGCCCGTCGGCTCATGCATGTCCGGTTCGCGCACCTCGACATAGTATCGCCGGGTCGCCGGGTCCATCGCCATCACCCGGTCCGAGGCCGACTTGCGGATCACCTGGCGATGCACCTGGCTTTCGGGCGGCACGTCGATCACCACGTCGCCCTGGATGCAGGCCTGGCAGCCCAGCCGGCGGCCCTCTTTCAGCCCGCGCACCCGGTCGTAGCGCTCTTCAACGGCGTTCCAGTCCGACAGCGCGGCGGGCGCGACGGTGACGCCATGCTTGGAAAACTCGCCGTAGCCCGGGCTGACCTGGCATTTCGAGCAGATGCCGCGACCGCCGCAGACTGAGTCGAGATCGACGCCGAGCTTGCGCGCGGCGGCCAGCACGGTGGTCCCCCTGGCCACGCGGCCACGTTTGCCCGAGGGGGTGAAGATCACGAGCGCGTCGTCGCTCATTGCGGTCTCCTGTTCGCCAGACCCGTTGACCCGAAACCCCGGACCGGTCCGGGGCAGACATGCGCAAGGCCCGGAATATCCGGGCCTTGCGCCGTGATGTTCAGGGCGTTGGCCTCACCCCCGCGCGCGCCGGCGTCCCTCGCGCCCGCCGCGTCCGCTGGTTGCGGCGGCCTTCGAGGCCTCGGGGAACGGCGTGCCCTCTTTCACCGCGTCCAGTACGCGGGCGAAGCGGATCCACTCGCTGCCGTTGGCGTCGTTGTTCATCAGGAAGTTCGCGGCGCGGATCGCCTCCATCTCCACCGGGCGGACCGGGTTCATGATCGCGCTGGTCATTCCCGCGCCGATCGCCATCGGCAGGAAGGCCGCGTTGATCCCGTGCCGGTTCGGCAGGCCGAAGGAGATGTTGGAGGCGCCGCAGGTGGTGTTGACGCCCAGTTCCTCGCGCAGCTTGCGCACCAGCGCGAAGACCTGCTGCCCGGCGGTGGCCATCGCGCCGACCGGCATCACCAGCGGGTCCACGACGATGTCATGCGCCGGAATGCCGTGATCGGCGGCGCGCTCGACGATCTTCTTGGCGACGGCGAAGCGCACGTCGGGATCCTCGGAAATCCCGGTGTCGTCGTTCGAGATCGCGACCACCGGCACGTTGTACTTCTTGACCAGCGGCAGCACGAGTTCCAGCCGCTCCTCCTCGCCGGTGACGGAATTGAGCAGGGGCCGGCCCTCGGCCGCCGCGAGCCCGGCCTCCAGCGCGCCGGGCACCGAGCTGTCGATGCACAGCGGCACGTCGACAAGGCCCTGCACCAGTTCGATCATCCGCCGCATCAGCGGCGGTTCGGTGATGTTCGGATCGGGGTTGGAGTTGTAGACCACGCCCGCGTTGACATCGAGCACCATCGCCCCGCAGGCGACCTGTTCCAGCGCGTCCTTCTCGACGGTCGAGAAATCGCCGGCCTCCAGTTCGGCGGCGAGCTTCTTGCGGCCCGTCGGGTTGATCCGCTCGCCGATCACGCAGAACGGTTCGTCAAAGCCTATGACGACGGTTTTCGATTTCGATTCCAGTACGGTACGAGTCATTTCCAATCCTTCGTCTCAGGCTTCCGACGCCGGGATCGCGGCGCTGCCGCCGTGATCGCGGGCCCAGGTTGCGTTGGTCTTGATACCGCCCAGCGGAAAGAAATGCACGGCCTCGATCCCGAAGTCCGGGTGCCGGGCCTTGTGCGCGGCGAGGCCCGCGACGAACTCGGTCGGCTCATAGGGCAAGAGCAGCTTGGTGACATCCATCGCGCGCCGCTGCAGCACCTTCAGCGACGGGCCGACCCCGCAGGCGATGGCGAACTTGATCAGCGTCTGCAGTTTCGCCGGCCCGGCGACGCCGATGTGGATCGGCAACGCGATGCCTTCGGCGGCCAGCCGGTCGGCCCAGGCGATGACCGGCTTCGCCTCGAAGCAGAACTGCGTCGCGATCGCCATCTTCGCATCGGTGCGGTCGGCGAACGCCTGCTTCCAGCGCAGCGCCTCCATCACGTTCCTGTCCGACCCGTCCGGGTCGATGTCGCGGTTGCCCTCGGGATGGCCGGCGACATGCAGCCGCTCGAACCCGTCGAACAGGCCGGTTTCCAGCAGTTGCATCGAGGAATGGAATTCCCCCGCCGGTTCGGCCACGCCGCCGGCCAGCAGCAGCGCCTGGCGGATGCCGGCCTCGCCGCGGTACCGCGCGATCCAGTCGGCCAGCGTTGCGCGGTCGCGGATGATCCGGGCCGGGAAATGCGGCATCACCGAGAAGCCCTCGGCCGACAGCCGCTTCGCCGTCGCCACCATGTCGTCGATCGGCGTGCCGTCGATATGGGCGATGTAGACGCGGGTGCCCGCGGGCAGAAGCGCGCGGAAATCCTCGACCTTCTCGGCGGTGCGCGGCATCACCTCGATCGAGAAGCCTTGCAGGAAGGCCTCCATCTCGCCCGAGGCGCCCTGCGGCGCGGCGGCGGCCTCGCGGCGGAAGTTCAGAAGCGCCATTGCAGTCTCTCCTCGCGCTCAGGCCCGGCCGTCGTTGGCGATCAGCGCCTTGAGACGGTCGGGCGTGTATTCGGCATCGATCCGGGCGGCCTCGGCGGCGGCGACCTCGGCATCCGCGCCCTCGACGGTGTAGGGCGCGGCCTTGCGCCAGTCCGCCATGTAGGCGTCACTGTCCTTCGCGCCCACCTTCATCGCGCAACGGTCGATCGCCTGTTCGAAGCGCTCGGGCAGCGGGTGCTTGGCCCCGCGCCGGCCCTTGCCGACGATGACCTGCGCGGGGATGTCGCGCCAGTAGACGATGGTGACTTCGGCCATGATCGATTCCTTTCCCGGCCCTCTCCTTACGTCGCCTCGGGCCGCCGCCAACGCCGGATTTCGACACGTTGAACGCAACGCGCGACTTGCGCCGCCGGCCGGCCGGCCGACAGGCGGAAAAAGCGGCGACGGGAATGAAGCTTTTCGGTGCGACCAGCGCCCGGCCGCTTGATCGGACCCCCTCCAAGGGATAGGGTCAAGTCAACTACCGATTGGAGGGCGTGACAATGGCGCCCAGGCGTCCCCGGGGGGGGGGCGCGTTCCCGAGGCCGGTCGAGCCGCCAGCCACCCCGAAGCCCGACCCGGCGCAGCTTTATGCGGCCCTGGATCTGGGCACGAACAGTTGCCGCATGCTGATTGCCCAGCCAAAGGGCAACCAGTTTCACGTGGTCGACAGTTTCTCGAAATCCGTCCAGCTCGGTCACGGGCTGGAGGCTTCGGGCCGGTTGAGCCGTGCCTCGATGACACGCACGGTGCAGGCCTTGCACATCTGCCGCCGCAAGCTGGAACAGCATCGCGTCGGTCGGATGCGCCTGGTCGCGACCGAGGCCTGCCGCCGGGCCCGCAACGCCGGCGATTTCATCCGCATCGCGGAACGCGAGACCGGGCTGAAGCTGGAAATCATCGAACCCGAGGAAGAGGCGCGGCTGGCCGTCGTTTCCTGCGCGCCGCTGGTCTCGACGAGGACCGAGCAGCTTCTCGTGGTCGACATCGGCGGCGGGTCGACCGAACTGGTGTGGATCGACCTCTCGGCGGTGCCCCGGCACGACCGGCCGCGCGCGATCATGCGGCTGCACGCCGGCTTCCACGCGCCCGAAAGCCCGTTCCCCACCGCCAAGGTGGTGGACTGGATCAGCGTGCCGCTGGGCGTCGCGACGCTGAAGGACCAGTTCTCCGACGTCGAGGACGACGCGGCGCGGTTCGCGCTGATGAGTTGGTTCTTCGAGGAAAACCTTGCCGATTTCTCGCCCTACAACGCCAGCCAGAAGCGCGAGGGCTTCCAGATCATCGGCACCTCGGGCACCGTGACCACGGTGGCGGCCAGCCACCTGGGCCTGAAGCGCTACGACCGCACCAAGGTCGACGGGCTCAGGATGACATCGGACCAGATCGACCGGGTGATCCGCAACTATGTCAGCCTCGGGCCGGAAGGCCGGCGCAGCGACCCGCGGATCGGGCGCGACCGGCATACGCTGATCATGTCGGGCGCCGCGATCCTGCAGGCGATGATGCGGATCTGGCCGACCGACCGTCTGTCGGTGGCCGACCGGGGCTTGCGCGAGGGGCTGCTTTACGCGCAGATGTCCGCCGATGGGGTGCTGGAGGACGGACCGTTCTGATGGCCAGGAAGCCGGGTTCCTCGGGTCGCGGGCAGCGCGAGTTGCGCGTTCGCGTCAAGACCGCCAAGGGGCGGAAGCTGTCCTCCACCCGCTGGCTGGAACGGCAGCTCAACGACCCCTACGTGCAGCGGGCGAAACGGGAAGGGTTTCGCGGCCGCGCGGCCTACAAGATCGCCGAGATCGATGACAAGTACCGCTTCCTCGTGCCCGGCGCGCGGGTCGTCGACCTTGGCTGCGCGCCCGGCGGCTGGTGCCAGGTCGCGGTCGAGCGGGTGAATGCGCTTGGCGAACGATCGGGCAAGCGCCAGGGCCGGGTGCTGGGGGTGGACCTGCAGGAGGTCGAGCCGATCGCCGGGGCGGAAATCCACCAGCTCGATTTCCTGTCCGACGGGGCCGACGACAAGGTCAAGGCCTGGCTGGGCGGCGAGGCCGACGTGGTGATGTCGGACATGGCCGCCGCCGCCTCGGGCCACAAGCAGACCGACCATCTGCGGATCGTGGCGCTGTGCGAGGCGGCGGCGGAACTGGCCTATGACGTGCTCGCGCCCGGCGGCACCTTCGTCGCCAAGGTTCTGGCGGGCGGCGCCGAGGCCGGGCTGCAAGCCCGGCTGAAGCGCGATTTCGAGAAGGTGGCGAACATCAAGCCACCGGCCAGCCGCGCCGATTCCTCGGAAAAGTTCGTCGTCGCGACGGGGTTTCGCGGCCGCCGCGCGGCGGCGGAGGACGAGAGCCGGGCGGAATGACGCGGACGCTGCTGATCTACGGGGATTCGAATACCCATGGCACCCTGCCGCTCACCGAACTCGGCGAGATCGGGCGGCACCCGCCGGGGCGGCGCTGGACCGATATTCTGGCGGCGCGGCTCGCGCCCGGCTGGACGGTGATCGCAGAAGGTCATCCGGGCCGCACCACGGTGCATGACGATCCGATCGAGGGCGAGCATCGCAACGGCGCGCGGATCCTGCCAGCCCTGCTGGAATCGCACCGCCCGATCGACCTGCTGGCGATCCATCTGGGGACCAACGATCTCAAGCCGCGGTTCTCCGCGGGCCCGGCCGATATCGCCGCCGGACTCGAGCGGCTGGTGCGGATGGCGCGCGCGTCGGCCGCGGGGCCGGGGGGCGGAGCGCCGGCGATCCTGCTCCTGTGCCCGCCGCCGATCCGCGAGGCCGGTTGCCTGGCCGAAACCTTCGCCGGCGGCGCGGCGAAATCACGGGGCCTTGCGACGGCCGTGGCGCGGATGGCGGGGCGGCAGGGCGCGGCGTTCCTCGATCTTGGCGGGGTGGTCACGGTCTCGCCGACCGACGGCATCCACTACGAGGCCGATCAGCAGGCGCCGCTGGCGCAGGCCGTGGCGGCGGCGGTCGCGGACGTCTGACCGCGGCGGGGCGCGCGCCGGGCCGGCGGTCGCCCGGCCGGTTCAGCGCAGCAGGCCCAGCCCGGCGAAATCCATGCCCAGCGGCCCGGCCAGATCCTCGATCGAGTCGTAGAGCAGTTCCAGCGCGTAATGCGGGTTGTGCACGTGGATGCCGTGATCGGCGGTCACGAATTTCCAGTTGTAGATCGCCTTCAGCAGCCGCGGCGTGAACGCGTCATAGGCCACCGCGCGGCCGCCGGCCTCGTCGATCACCCCGTCGCCATTGGCATCGGCGAAGAAGTAGGGATAGCGCTCGCCGTTGTAGACCATCGGCTTGCCGGCGACCTCGGCGGCGTAGTCGACGATCGCCTGCTTCAGCGTCGCGGCATTGGCGGCGATGTCGGCCTTGATCCCCTTGCCGGTGTCGCCGGAGCCGTCATAGCTCTGCCGTGCGATCCGGATCTCCTCGGCATCGCCGGACTGGTGGCAGGTCAGGCAGGTCGCCTCGGCCACGTCGAGGCTGTGCGGATCGTGGCATGACACGCAGGTCGCCACCGGCTTGGCATGCAGGAACCGGCCGGAATAGTCCTTGCCCGGATAGTGATAGCCGCCGGCGCCGTAGCCGCCCAGCGACGACGATGCGGCCAGCGCGTAATGCGGGTTGATGAACCGCAGTTCGGCATCCGGCGTGTCCGGCTCCTTCTCGCCGGTGGCCTTCGCCACCGTCGCGCCCGCGGCGCGCCCCTGGTGGCAGGTGGTGCACGATGCATCGCCCGCGGCGACGGGATGGGCGATGCCCGAGGGCAGCGTGACCTCGGTCACCCGGCTGATCGACGGGTTGTGGCAGGTGTCGCAATCTACCACCCCGCCGATCGGGATCGGCGCCGTCAGCGGGCCGGGGGTTCCGTCGTCGAGCCCGTGGAAGGCGCGGAAGCCGATGCCGGAATGGCAGGTGCCGCAGGAGGGCGGGATCTCGCCGTCCTCGTTCCAGTGCGTGAACGATTCGGAGGTCGCGTCGGAATGGCCCGACCGGGCCCAGGCCGCGATCACCCGCGCGTTCGGCACCGCGACGGTATCGGGCGCGAACGGCCCGCTGCGCGGCATGATGAAAATCTGCTGGCTGGGCTCCGCCGGTGCCTCGGCCTCGCTGGTCGCGGCCGATTGCGCGATCGACTGCAGCGTGAATCCGACGACGGCGACGGCCGAAAGACCGGCGAAGGCGAGTGCGGTGAGGCTGAAGCGGGCAAGGGGCATGGCACAACTCTTGATTGGGTGGGGCGAGGCGGATTACCCTGAGTGTAACGTCAGGAGCCCATCGTCTCAATGCAGCAATGCACGCGTTTGTGAACTCGGGGGTGTGAACGGTTGCCTTGGCCGAGGGGCGGACTGGATGTTGCGATACCGGCTTCGGCCGGGGCGACAGGCCATCCCGAGATCGAAATCACCGAAGAGGCGGTGCTGGCCCCGGCGCCGGGCGAGGCGCTGCGGGTCGAGATGCTGGTGGCCGAGGGCGACCGCGTGGCGCAGGGCGAGCCGATCCTCAGGCTGCGGCATTTCCCCGATTGCGCGCTGACCGCGCCGATGCCGGCACAGGTGGCGCGGGTCGATCTTGCGCCGGGGCACCGGCTGGCGGCGATCACGCTGTTTCGAGAAGCCGGCGCGGGCCGATTCGAACATGCCCGCGGCGCCGCGGCCGATGATGCGGCGGCGCTGCGCGGGTTTCTGCAGGGGGCGGGGGTGTGGCGCGCCATCCGCTCGCGGCCGTTCGGGCGGGTGCCCGGTCCGGGCGAGGCGCCGCGCGCGATCGTTGTCATGGGGTTCGACACGCGCCCCGGCGCGCCGGATCCGCGCCGGGCGCTGGCGGGCCGGGAAGAGGCCTTCGAGGCCGGGCTGGCGGCGCTGGCGCGGCTGACCGACGGGCCGGTGTTCCTGTGCCAGGATCGTGGCGCGCCGCTGGCCGGGGCGGCGGACGGCCGGGTGCGGATCGTCCGCAACGCGGCGATCCATCCCTGGGGCATGGCCGGGTTCCAGGTGCATCGGCTGTGTCCGGCCGCGCCGGGCCGCCCGGTCTGGGATATCGACGCGGAAGACGCGGCGGGGATCGGCGATCTGCTGGCCACCGGGCTGGTGCCCGAAACCCGGCTGGTCGCCCTGTCGGGGCCGGCGTTGCGCGCCGGTCGGCTGGTGCGCTGCCAGCCCGGCGCGGACCTGCGCAGCCTGGTGCGGGCGCATGTGGTGCCGGGGCCCGCGCGGATCCTGTCGGGGTCGGCGCTGGACGGGCGCGAGGCGCGCTGGCTCGGGCCGCGCGACCGCCAGGTCACGGTGCTGGGCGGGGCGCCGCCGCGGCCGGCCCGGCACTGGTTCGTCGCCGCGCTGGATCGCGCGGCGCGGCCGCTGCCGCTGATCCCGACCGCCGCGCTGGACCAGGCCCTCGGCCGGGCGCTGCCGGCGATGCCGTTCCTGCGCGCGCTGGCGGCGGGCGACGAGGAAACCCTCGCACGGCTCGGCGGCCTGTCGCTGCTGCCCGAGGATCTGGCGCTGGCCGACTACGTGACCGCGGCCGAGCCGAAGCTGTCTCGCCAGTTCGCCGCGCTGCTCGACCGGATCGCGGCGGAGGAGACCGGATGATCCGCGGCATCTGGGACAGGGAGACGGTGGCGTTGATCCTCGTCGCCGCGCTGGCGCCGGTGGCGGTGCTGTGGCTGGCCGAGGCGCGCGGCGCGGGCGCGGTGCGGCTTGTGTCCTTCGTGCTGACGATCGGCATCCTGCATCTGCTGTTCATGCTGGCGCGCGCGCAGCCGCCGTCGGCCGCGGCGCTGGTCACGGCGCTGGCGCTGGCGGTCTTCACGCCCGAGGGGCTGGGGCCGGTACAGCTGCTTCTGGGCATCGCCTTCGGCGTGGTGACGGCGGAGCTGGCCTTCGGCGGCTGGGGCCGAAACATTCTCAACCCGGCGACCGTCGCGCTGGCCTTCCTCGGCTTCGGCTTTCCGGCCGCGCCCTGGCCGGATGTCGCGGTGCAGGTCGGCTGGGCGGCGCTTCCGGCGCTGGCCTTCGGGGTGCTGGCCGGGGTGATGCCCGGCGGCGTGGTGGCGGGCGCCGCGCTGGCCCTGGGGGCGGCAAGCGCCCTTGGCCTGCCGCTGGGGCCGGCGGTGCCGGCGCTGCTGGCCGGGCTCGCGCTGCTGGTCTGCGACCCGGTCGCCAGTGCCTCGACACCGCTGGGGCGGTGGCTGAACGGCGCGCTGTTCGGCGGGCTGGCGGCGGCGTTCCTGGCGGGCTGGGACGGGGCGCACCCGGTGCAGATCGTCGTGTCCGCCGCCTTGCTGGCGGCGCTGGCCGCGCCGCTGCTGGACGAGATCGCCATCGCCCTGTGGCTTTACCGAAGGAGACGACGCCTTGGCTGATGTCCTTCCCCTCCGGCTCTGGCGCCGGTTCCTCGCCCTGCCGCTGGAAAGCCGGCCCAAGACGCTGGCGGTGGCCTTCGCGGTCTCTGCGGTCTGCGCGGCGCTGGTCACCGGCGCGACGGTGATCCTGCGCCCGATCCAGGAGGCCAATCGCGCCGCCGAAACCCAGCTGCGGCTGGAGGCGCTGCTGTCGGCGATTCCCGGCATGGAACAGATCATGGCCGAGGCGGGCGGCGACGTGCTGTCGGCCGTCGTCGTCGACCTCGACGCCGGCCGCGCCGCCGACGATGTCACCCCGGCGACGATCGAGGCGGCGCTGGGGGAGGCCGCGAACTGGACGGCGCTGACCCCGGAGCAGGACGTGGCGATGATCGGCCGGCGGCCCGACCTTGCGCAGGTCTTCCTGCTGCGCGACGCGGCCGGCGACATCGCGCTGGTGGTGTTGCCGGTGTTCGGCGCGGGCTACAACGGCACGATCCGCGCGATGCTGGCGCTGCACGGCGACATGAACACGATCGCCGGTGTCGCCGTCACCGACCAGTCCGAAACCCCCGGCCTCGGCGCGCGGATCGAGGAACCGGCCTGGCAGGCGGGTTTCGCCGGCAAGCGGGTCGCCGACGAGGCCGGGCGCATCCGCTTCGCCGTGGCCTCCGGCCCCGCGGCGGGGCCGCACGAGGTCGACGGGATCACCGGGGCCACCCGCACCTCGAACGCGATCACCCGGATCGTGCGGTTCTGGATGGGGCCGGACGGCTACGGGCCGCTGATCGACGCGATCCGGCGCGGGGAGTTCTGAGCGATGGCGGCGCGGCTTTGGCAGGTGCTGACCGATCCGCTGGTGCGGCAGAACCCGGTGACGCTGCAGATCCTCGGCATCTGTTCGGCGCTGGCGGTGACCACCGCGCTTGATACCGCGCTGACGATGGCGGTCTCGCTGACCGTGGTGGTGGTTCTGGCCGCCGGGATCGTCAGCGCGATCCGCCGCTTCATTCCCTCGACGATCCGGCTGATCGTGCAGATCATCGTTGTCGCCTCGCTGGTGATCGTCATCGACCAGGTGTTGCAGGCCTATTTCTTCGAGATCTCGAAGCGGCTATCGGTGTTCGTCAGCCTGATCACCACGAATTGCCTGGTGCTGGGCCGCACCGAAAGCTTCGCGCGCAACAACCCGCCGCTGCCGTCGATGATCGACGCGCTCGGCAACGGGCTTGGCTATTCGCTGGTGCTGATCGTGATCGGCGCCACGCGCGAGCTGTTCGGCGCCGGCAGCCTGATGGGCGTGCAGATCCTGCCCACGGTCGACCAGGGCGGGTGGTTCACGCCGCTGGGGCTGATGCTGCTGGCGCCCTCGGCCTTCTTCCTCCTGGGCGGGCTGGTCTGGGCGATCCGCTCGGCCCGGCCCGAACAGGCCGAGGCGGCCGAGCATGTCGCGCCCGCCGTGGCGGAGGCGGGCCGATGACCGATCCGGGCGCCGTGTTCTTTCAGGCGATGCTGGTCGACAACATGCCGCTGACGCTGTTCCTGGGCCTGTGCACCTTCCTCGCGCTGTCTAGGAAGCCCGACATCGCGCTGGGGCTGGGCCTTGCCGTGACCTTCGTGCTGGGCCTGACCGTGCCGCTGAACCAGGTGGTCTATGCCGCGCTCCTGGCGCCCGGCGCGCTGGCCTGGGCGGGCTCTCCCGATCTCGACCTGTCCTATCTGAAACTGATCGCCTTCATCGGGGTGATCGCGGCGGTGGTGCAGCTGATCGAGATGCTGCTCGATCGCTTCTTCCCGGCGATCCACGCCGCCTTCGGCGTGTTCCTGCCGCTGCTGACGGTGCAATGCGCGATCCTCGCCGGGTCGCTGTTCATGGTGGAACGGCAGATGGGGCTGGCGGAAAGCGCGGTCTACGGGCTGGGCAGCGGCGCCGGTTTCGCGCTGGCGGTGGTGATGCTGGCGGCGATCCGGGCACGGCTGGCCTATGCCGACCTGCCGGCGGGCCTGCGCGGGCTGGGCATTGCCTTCGTGCTGGCCGGGATGATGTCGCTGGGCTTCGCCTCCTTCGCGCAGATGGCGGCACAATGACAGAGATCGCGATCGGCACCGCCGTTATCATCGGCCTCATCCTCGCGCTGACGGCGGGGCTTTTGCTGGCGCGGCGCTGGCTGGTGCCGCAGGGCGCGCTGACCGTCACGGTCAACGACAGCCGGGTGATCGAGGCGGCGCGCGGCGACCGGCTGCTGTCGGTGCTGCACGGCGCCGGGATCGGCATCCCGGCGGGCTGCGGCGGATCGGGCACCTGCGGTCTGTGCCGGGTCGACGCGCGCGGGCCGGGGGCGGGGGAGCCGCAGGCGACGGAAAAGGGCATCCTGTCGGCGTCGGAGCGGCGCGCGCATGTGCGGCTGGCCTGCCAGGTGGCGTTGCGCGGGCCGGTCGCGGTCACCGTGCCCGGCGACGTGATGGCGGCCGAGACGCTGGACTGCCGGGTGCTGTCGAACCGGATGCTGGCGCCGCTGATCCGCGAACTGGTGCTGGAATTGCCGCACGGGCACGATTTCCCGTTCCGCGCCGGCAGTTTCATGCAGCTGACCGCGCCGCCCTACCGGCTCGACTTCCGCGACATCGCGGTGCCCGAGGCGTTCGAGGAGGAGTGGCGGATCGCCGGCTGGCACGGGCTGCATGCCGCCTCGCCGGCCCCGGTGACGCGGGCCTACTCGATCGCCAACCGCCCCGAGGACGCGGGCCGCGTGGTCTTCAACATCCGCCTGGCCGTGCCGCCGGCGGGGCAGGAGGGCGAGATCCCGCCCGGCATCGTCTCGTCCTGGCTGTTCGCGCTGAAGCCGGGCGACAGCGCCGGCGTCTCCGGCCCGTTCGGCGAGTTCCATGTCCAGCCGACCGGCAAGGAGATGGTGTTCATCGGCGGCGGGGTCGGCATGGCGCCGTTGCGCGCGATGATCCATGAACAGCTGGGGCAGGGGACGGATCGGCGCATCCGGTACTTCTACGGCGCGCGCACCGCTGCCGACCTGTTCTATGTCGACGAGTTCGAGGCGCTGGCGCGGGATCACGGCAATTTCGGCTGGACCCCGGCGCTGTCCGATCCCGCGCCGGGCGACCGCTGGACCGGCGAGACCGGGTTCATCCACGACACCGTGTTCCGGGCGCTGAAGGATCATCCGGCGCCGGAAGACTGCGAATACTACCTCTGTGGCCCGCCGGTGATGATCGCCGCGGTCTACCGCACGCTCGACCGCCTCGGGGTCGAGCGGAGCGCGATCTACAACGACGATTTCGGAGCGTGACGCGATGACACCGAAGACAGCCTGCCTGCGCCGCCGCGACCTGCTTGCCCTTGCCGGGGCGGCCGCCGCAACCGCCGCCCTGCCGGCCCGGGCAGAGGCGCCGGCGATCCTGCGGGGCGCGCCGGCGACCGAAACCGTCACCGGCCGCGCCTTCGGCACGGAGTGGCGGGTGACGCTGCCGGCCGGCGCCGATGCCGGCCGGCTGGGCGCGCCGATCGCCGATCTGCTGGCCGGGATCGACCGGCGGATGTCGCCGTGGCGGGCCGACAGCGAGGTCAGCCGGTTCAACGCCGCGCCGCGCGGGGCGGTCCCGGTTTCACCCGACACGGCGGCGGTGGCGCGGGCCGCGCTGGCGGTCGCGCGGGCGAGCGGCGGCGCCTTCGATCCGGCCGTCGGCCCGCTGGTCGCGCGCTGGGGGTTCGGGCCGATCCGCGGCGCGGCCGGAGCCTGGACGGGGCTGTCGGCCGGCGAGGACGAGCTGGCCAAGGATGACGCCGGGCTGACCTTCGACCCCTGCGGCATCGCCAAGGGCCACGCGCTGGACCGGATGGCCGATCTTGTCGCGGCGCAGGGCGGCGATTTCCTGATCGATCTCGGCGGCGAGCTGCGCGCCGCCGGCCGGCATCCCGAGGGCCGGGACTGGCGCATCGGCATCGAGGATCCGCGACCGGGGATCGAGGGGCTGTTCGCCAGGCTCGCGCCGGGTCCGCGCGCGGTGGCGACATCGGGCAGACGCGCGCAGGGCTACGACATCGGCGGGGTGCGGATCGGCCATATCATCGATCCGGCGTCGCGCAGGCCCGCGGCCGGGCGGCTCGGCTCGGTCACCGTGCTCGCGGCGACGGGGCTGGCGGCGGATGGCTGGGCGACGGCGCTGTTCGCCGCCGGGCCGGCGGGGCCGGACATGGCGCGCGCCCACGGCCTGTCGGCGCTGTTCCTGGTCGAGACCGACGCTGGCCTCGCCCCGATCCTGACCGGCGACATCGCCGACCGGCTGGTGTGAGGCGGCGATGGAATTCCTCGCCGCGCTGATCGTGTTTCTCATCGCCGCCGGCGGGCTAGCGGCCGGCCTCTGGCTGACGGGACGGCCGCCGCAAACCGCCTGCGACGGCGCCGACTGCCTTGGCGGCGGGCGCTGTGCGGCCTGTCCGCGACGCAAGGGAGCGCCCGATGCCTGACCGGATCGAGACCGTCATGCGCGCCGAGTTCCTGACGTTGCGCCCCGAGATGCCGATCCGCGAGGCGGTGGCCGCGCTGACCCGGTCCGACGCCGCCGCGGCCCCGGTGCTGGACGAAACCGGCGCGATCCTCGGCATGATGACGCATCGCGACTGTTTCCGTTCGGTCCTGGCGGCAAGCTATTATCACCAGTGGTCGGGCACCGTGGCCGACCACATGACGCCGGGCGCCGCGGTGCTGGAGGCGGATACCGATTTCGTCACCGCCGCCGAGGCCTTCCTAGACCAGCCCTACCGCAGCTACCCGGTGGTGCGCGACGGCCGGCTCGTGGGCCTTCTGCACCGCGGCGACCTGCTGCGCGCGCTGCTCGATCTCGGCGGCTGAGGCGCGCTACCTGGCATAGCCCAGCCGCCGCAACGCCAGCATCGAGACCGGCGGCCCGGCCAGTTCGAAGATCACCGTGGTGGCCAGCGTGACCGACAGGATCAGTTCGTGCCACTGCGGGAAATGATCGGCCGCGATCAGTGCCATGCCGACGGCAACGCCGGCCTGCGGCAGCAGGGCCGCCCCGGTCCAAAGGCTTTCGCGGGTGTCGAGCCCGGCCAGCCGCCCGCCGATCCAGCCGCCGACGATCCGGCCCAGGATCCGCAGCAACACGAAGACCAGCACCAGCGCCCCGGCCTCGGCCAGCCGGTCCAGTTCCAGCGCCGCGCCGCCGAGGATGAAGAACAGCACCAGGAACGGCCATTCGACATTCTCGATCTCGTGGAACGGGCGGCTGTGATGGCGCGCGAAATTCGCCACCACCGCGCCGGCGACCATTCCCGCGATCAGGAACGAGGCCTCGATCCACAGCGCGAAACCGGCGACGAGGAACACCACGCCCAGCGCCTCGATCAGCGTCGGCTCGCCCGGCTTCAGACGCCCGGTCAGGTAGGCCGCCGGCACGCCGATCGCCACCCCGACGACGGCCGCGCCGCCGATCTCTCGGATCATCGTGGGCAGGATGTCGGGGGCGCCGTTGCCCGTCATCGCGCCGGTGACGACGAGGATCAGGCTGAACAGGATCAGCCCCCAGCCGTCGTCGACCGCGACGATGCCAAGCAGCCGGTCGGGAAACGGGCCGGTGGCCCTGGCCTGGCGGACCAGGTCCTGCATCGCCGCCGGGGCCGTCGCCGTCGCGATGCCGCCCAGAAGCAGCGCCACGCCCGCCGGTGCGCCGATCGCCCATAGCCCGCCGGTGACGAAGGCGGCCGAGACCAGCGCCACCACGATCGACAGCACCAGGATCTCGCGGCCATGCGCGCGCAGAACCTCGGGCCGCAGCGTGCCGCCGAGAAGGAAGGCCACGATCGCCAACGCGGCGACGGCGAAGAACTCGTACCAGTCGTCCAGCGCCGGGGGCAGCAGGTCGAAGCCCGAGGGGCCGATCGCGACGCCGATCAGCATCAGCAGCGTGACCCGCGGCGCGCGCGTGCGCCGCCCGACCTCGTCGGCCAGAAGCCCGGCCAGAAACAGCCCGCCGATCGTCAGGAAAGCCGAGAACAACTCCACCGCAGCCTCCACGCGTCATCCCCTCCAGCCTCTGCGCTCGGCACGCCGATGTCAAAGGCGCGCTTGCAGGCCCGGATCGGGTCGGGTGCCGGGTGACGGATTGGCGGAATTCGAGCGAAAGTGGCGGAGAGACAGCCCGCCAACGAACATTCCGGCACGCTCCGAGCCCATCGCAAGATGTCTATAATATAAAGGACCAAGATACCTTCCCTTGTGCGTGGCGTTCCGGCATAGTCCCCGACAATCCGGCCCAAGGTGGGGGATGATATGGGGGATGTGATGGTGCAGGAGAATTGCCGGAAACCGGAACGCGCGCTGTCGGCGCGGTTCGTGGAGACGGTGACTGCGCCCGGAAAATACTTCGACGGGCACGGCCTGTTCCTGCGGGTGGCGAAGAACGGCGCACGGCAATGGGTGCAGCGCATCACTATTCGCGGCAAGCGGACCGAACTCGGCCTTGGCAGCCCGCCAGCCGTGACGCTGGCGACGGCGCGCAGGCTGGCGCTTGAAAACCGTGGCAAGGCGATGCTGGGCGGCGACCCGTTGGCCGACAAGCGGAAGGACCGCGAAGGCATGTCGTTCGCGGATGCCGTCGAAAAATATCTCGCCGCCAAGCTATCGGAATTCAGGAACGAGAAGCACCGGAAGCAATGGCGCTCAACCCTGGACGCCTACGCCGCGCCCGTGCTCGGGCGGAAGCTGGTTTCGGAAATCACCGTGCAGGACGTATTGCGCGTACTTGAGCCGATCTGGCGCGAGAAGACGGAAACCGCCTCGCGCCTTCGCGGCAGGATTGAGAACGTCTTGTCATGGGCAACAGTGGCGGGGCACCGGACGGGCGACAACCCGGCGCGCTGGAAGGGCAACCTGTCCGAGATGCTGCCGAAGCCCGCGAAGGTGGCGAAGGGCGAGAACCAACCGGCCTTGGCGCTCGGCGATGTGGCCCGCTGGTGGGCTGACCTTGCCCGGCGCGACGGGATGGCGGCGCGGGCGCTGGAATTTCTGGCTCTGACCGCTGCCCGATCCGGCGAGGTTCGCGGTGCGACCTGGGAAGAAATCGACCTTGGGGACGTTGCGACACCCGCGACTTCTGCGACACGGCGTGCTGTCTGGGCCATTCCCGCCAGCCGCATGAAGAACGGCCGGCCGCACCGCGTGCCACTGACGCCTGAAGCGGTGGCGCTTCTGGAAAGCCTGCCACGTCTGGATGGGTCGCCCTACGTATTCTTCGCGCCTCGCGGCGGAATGCTGTCGGATATGTCCATTTCCGCCGTTATGCGGCGAATGCAGGAAGCCCAAGTCAAGGCGGGCGAGGCCGGATACCTCGACCCGGCTAGCAAGCGGCCCGCTGTTCCGCACGGGCTGCGTTCAACCTTCCGGCAATGGGCTGCGGAGCAGGGGTATCCCCGTGACATGGCCGAAATCGCGCTGGCGCACTTCATCGGCTCGGAAGTCGAACGCGCCTATCAGCGTTCCGACATGCTCGACCGGCGGCGAGACATGATGGCGGCTTGGGCGGGCTTCCTGCGCGCTGAGGCGACCCACGGCGGCAACGTAATAAGAATGGCGACTGCAGGATGACCAACGACGACTTGGAGAATTACTTGACGACGGCGAAGCTTGTCGCTTGGGCGGAGCAGGGCGACCCTTTGCCGTTGGTCAGGTATATCGAAGAGGGAGGAGCTATTGGGCCAACGATTAGGGCCTTCCTATCCAGGCATCTTCGGGGAGAGATTAGCAAGAAGCCCGGCAATCCAAAGGAAAAAGCGAACCACGACAGACGTTCCGAGGTGGCAATGCTTATCTGGATGGATTGCTTCTTCTCAGGGAAATCACTCTACAGCGCCCAGGAAGAGTTCCTCCGGGACAATCCAAAAATGAACAGAAAGACGCTTGAGTCGTACTGCCGGGAGTTTGGCGTGACCGGAAAATCGGTAGAACGCTTCCGCCAAAAAGAACAGTCGAGAAAAATTAAGTAAAATCAATAGCCTTAGCAAAGCGGCGCTTTGCACAGTTATATTTGCCCCGGAGCATCCGCCATCTTCCGGCTTGCAACACTTCAAGCCAGAAGGAATTGGCAATGACTGAGAGACTTATTCGTCGCCCCGAGGTGGAAACCCGCACCGGGCTTTCCCGCTCAACCCTCTATGATTGGATGAGCCGGGGCGAATTTCCGCAGCCCGTGAAGCTGGGCACACGCCTTGTTGCCTGGCGCGAAAGCGACGTGACCGCATGGCTGGAAGGCCGCGAAACGCGGGTTTTCGCAAATGGCTCTTAAAGGTGATTTGGCCCGGAACCTGCTGACACAGGATCCGAGCCGGAGTGTTTGCCATGCGACTGCGGCCAACAACTCAAATATAAATGAAACCGGTGCCAGGCGCCACCATGAAACGGCCGACGACTATTTCGGCACTGTCGCTCAGCTGAACGAAACCTGGCGCGTCATCCTCTGCCGTGACGGCATTCAGTGGATCCTGCAGCGGCGCAAGAACGGTGGCGCCGAGCGGCCCTGGAGGTCGGTGCACTACTGTCAGACCCGCAAGGCCCTGACGCGGCTCTGCGCCACCTTGTGCGGGCGCGTTGACCCCACTGCGCTGGAGAAACTCCATGCGCTTCCCGAATACGTCCGGGGAGGTGCCGCATGACCGCCTTCGATCTTCGCATCCGTTTCCTGATGTCGCGCTTCCGGCTGACCGAGGCGCAGGCACAGGCCCTGGCTGCCTTGGTGTGGGGGGCGGCATGAGCGTTGTCGAACTACTCCCGAAAACCGTCGCCGGCTTGCCGGTCGACTACTACCGCGCCGATCCCGAGATCGGCGGTATCGAGGTGATCATCTGGTCATCTGCGGCACGCGACGACGGCATCCGCTTTACCGTCGCCACCGCATTCGAAGCGCACAGGGTGCTGCGCGATCTCGAAAAGCATGTGGGAGGTTCAACATGAACTTCCATCACCACGTCCAGTCTGTAGCGGATGCTGCCCAGGAGTACGCACGTCGCGGTTGGCACGTCTTCCCGGCACCGCCGGGCACGAAGCAGGGTTACGAGAAGGCCGAGAACAACGCTGGCCGGCGCTGGGGCGCTTCAGACGATCCCGCAACCGTGGCGGCCCTGTTCGCGAGATATCCGCGCGCGAATGTCGGCATCGCGACTCAGGAAACCGGCCTGGTCGTGCTCGACCTCGACCGCAAGGATGGCCGCGACGGTCTCGGTTGGCTCGCCGGGATGATCGAGGAACACGGCCCGCTGCCCGACACGATCGAGGCGGCGTCACCGAGTGGCGGCCGGCACATCTACTTCGCCGCGCCGGCTGGCTTCGACGCGAAGACATGCGAAGGCGAAATCGCGCCCGGCGTCGATGTGCGCGGCTGGGGCGGCATGGTCATCGCGCCGCCAAGCGTGAAGCCCGGCGCGGATCGGCCATATCACTGGCGCAACCCGCCCGGCCTGTTCGACGTGGCCGCCGCGCCGGCCTGGCTGCTGGACATCCTGCCGCGCCGCGACGAGCGGAAGCTTTCCGAGCGGGCCACCGCAGCCGCGCCGGCGGCCGATGATCGCTTTCGGATTAACTCGGGCCGCGACCAATGGGCCGCCGTCGCACTGCAAGACGAAATCGACGCGGTGCGGAGTGCGCCGGTAGGCCAGCGCAACAAGGCGCTGAACCGCGCGGCGTTCAACCTGGGCCAGATCGTCGGCGGCGGCGGGCTGGCGGAAGACCTGGTGCGCGACCGGCTGACGCAAGCGGGCCGGATGGCCGGGCTTGAGCCGGGCGAAATCCCCAAGACGATCGACAGCGGACTGAGCAAGGGCATGGCACAGCCGCGCGGGCCGAAGCCCAGGACGGAAAGCGATGATGCGCCGCGATCAAACGCGCCCGACGAAATCGACCTGTCACACGATGCCCTGGCGTCCGACCTGGGCGCGCGCGGTTTCGACCGGGACGGGCGGCACGTCGCGACCTGGGGCAAGTGGCTGTTCTTCACCGGCACCCGCTGGGAAATCGACGACCGGCTGGATCACCTGACCCGCACCCGCGTCTTCCTGCGCGAGCGCGCCGACGAGTTGATCGGTTGGGCCGAGCGCAAGGCGGCGAAGACCGATGCCAAGGAAGGCGAAGGCAAGGGCGACAGGCTGCGCCAATGGGGCAAGGACCAGGCGCACGCGCTGCGGTCCAAGACGACCGTGGCAGCCGTCGAAAGCCTGGCACGATCGAACCCGGAGAGCGTCGCCAGCGCCGAAGACTTCGACGCCGACAGGCTGCTGCTGGGCACGCCCGGCGGCACCGTTGACCTGCGCACCGGAAAACTACGCCCGGCTCGTCGCGAGGACATGATCACCAAGCTGACCGCCTGCGCACCGGCACCGCCGGGCGCTCGCCCGGCGCGGTGGCTGGCCTTCCTCGATGACATCTTCGACGGCGACCGCGACGTGATCGGCTTCATGCAGCGCGCGGCCGGCTACGCCCTCACCGGCATGACGAACGAGCACAAGCTGCTGTTCCTCTACGGCACCGGCCGGAACGGAAAATCGGTCTTCCTGAATACCCTCACCTGGATATGGGCGGACTACGCCCGCCGGGCCGCGGCTGAAACCTTCCTCAACACCCAGAACGACAAGCACGCCACCGGCATCGCCGGGCTGCAAGGCGCGCGCCTGGTGGCCGGTTCCGAACTGCCCAAGGGCCGATCCTGGGATGAAAGCCTGATCAAGGATCTCACCGGCGGCGACCGCCTCACCGCGCGGTTCATGCGCGGCGACTTCTTCGACTTCGACCCGCAGCTCACCCTGTTCATCGCCGGGAACAACCAACCTTCATTCCGTGGCGTCGACGAGGCGATCCGTGCGCGCGTCGTGCTGGTGCCCTTCCTCGTCACCATCCCGCCTGAGAAGCGCGACAAGCGCCTGGACGAGAAGCTGAAGGCCGAAGGGCCGGCAATTCTCCGGTGGGCCATAGACGGCGCGCTGGAATGGCAGCGGGGCGGGCTGAGCGTGCCACAGGCGGTGGCGGCGGCGTCCGAGGAATACATGGATGACGAGGACACGCTGGCGCAATTCCTCGCCGACGAGACGAGCGCCGACCCGATGGCATTCATCACCACCACCGACCTGCACCGGCGCTTCGCCCAATGGTCCGAGCGCCAAGGCCTGCACCCCTGGACGCTGCACACGCTGCGGAAAGAACTGAAAAGCCGCGGGATGAAGGACCACCGCAAGACGATCGGCCGCGGCTTCGTCGGCCTGAAACTGAAATGATCGGGCCGGGAATGACGCTTATGACGCTTCCTTGCATATCAACCGTATGCGCGCGCGCATACGCGCCTACGCGCGCGTAACGGTGGATATGGGGCAAAGCGTCATAAGCGTCATGGCCGCCGCCGCGGTGGCGCGCCGGCCGGCCTATCAAAGGTCACCACCACGAAAGGAACCGGCCGATGCCTGGCCCTTACCCGAATACCCTCAGGAGCTACGAAACGGGCCTGCACCCTACGCCACTCGGTTGGGTTGGTGGCTATGACTGGTGCTGACTTGAAGCAGGCGCGAAAAGCCCGTGGCCTGTCGCGCCCGGCCCTTGCCGCACTTACCGGTTTGCATCCCGACTCCATCCGCTACTGGGAACGGAAGGAAGCAATCGACGTTCGTGGTTACGCGCCAGCCCGAATTATTGCTGTACTGGGTTTGAAGGCCGCGCCTCGACCGAGGCCCGAGCGAGGGAATATTTCCCGACCAACACGCGCGCGGGGTGGGGTCTTAGCCGCCTTGGGGAATATGCCTGCCAAGGCGGTGGGCGCTCGGTGCGGTGCGAAGACACGCAGGGGCACAGCGTGCCGGGCGAAGGCGCTGCCAGGCAAGACGCGGTGCAAGTTTCACGGAGGGGCTAGCACCGGACCGAGGACAGCGGAGGGGAAGGCCCGTATCGCGGACGCGCAACGGCGGCGGTGGGCAACCTGGCGGTCACGCAGGTTCATCGACGCATGAAAGGCTCGTATGGCAAGGGTGTATACCCAGGCCGATAGGCCTGCCATGCCTGAAGTGCGATGGCGCGCTGCTGCGTCTGGATCTGTTCGAGTTGAACGCAAGCGTTGAGATTTCGAGAGCGTCAGGTCTTCTGTGTATCGGTGAGGCATCAGCGCCGTGCGCCTGAAACACATTCTTCGCCAGGTCGAGCCCGACCGTTATAATCTCCGACATGACCGCTCCCCTCTGTGGATCCTCGCAGACCCACCTTGGCACATCGATGCCGTCGGGGGGCGGTTACATCATCAGAGCCCTCGCACGGCATTCTCCATGCCACGCTTGGCGTCGTCGACCTCGGAGATCTCGTCTATCAGCGCCGTCTTGAGCTTCGCCGTCCACCATTTGACGCCGTCGTCCATCGCCACGCTCATCGGTACCGTCTCCCATGTAGCATGAGAAGACTATCACCGGGTCGATACAATGGCTAAGAAGGTCAATCAGTCTGGAGCGTACCCTAGCGGTAGCCGCCCGAGATCGGAACAAGCGCGCCGGTGATGTAGCTCGACGCTGGGCCGAGCAGGAACATCACGAGGTCCGCGACTTCGGCCGCGGTCGCGGCCCGTCCGAGCGGGATATCGAGCAGCGCGGCATCGTATTGCTCGGGCGTGAGCAGCGCCCGACCCATCGGCCCCTCGACGAGGCCCGGGCAGATCGCGTTGATGCGGATCCGCCGGGGGCCGAGATCGAAGGCGAGGTGGCGCACCATCCCGTTCATCGCCCATTTGCAGGCGGTGTAATGCGGCCCCCCGACCGGGCTGTGGTCGAAGGCTGCGGTCGATGAGACGGCGACGATCGATGCGCCGTCGCGCAGAAGCGGCAGGGCTGCGTGGATGATCGCGTAGAGGCTGTTGAGGTTCACATCCATCATGTGCCGCCAGCGCGCGGGCGGGACACGCCCAATTGGCCCGGGTTCGAGGATCCCGTGGGAAAGCACGATCCCGTCCAGCGGCCCACTGACGGCCGCAACCGCCGCGGCGAGGGCGTCGTCATCGGTGAAATCGGCGACCTGCGCGGCATCCGGCCCAGGCAGGTGCGAAAGCCCGATCACCTCGTCGCCCTGTGCGCGCAGCGCCGCGAGCGCGCCCGTCCCGACGCTGCCGCCGATCCCAGTCAGAAGGATTCTGCGTCCGGCCATCCTGCTTCCTTTCATGCTGCCAAGGGAGATCTCAGCCGAGCCCCCGGGTCGAGACGAGCACCGCGCGCGCCTCGGGGCCGAGCCGCGCGATCAGGTGGTCGAGTTCGGCGCGGTCCTGGGTGCCGAGCGCGGGGCCCGGCGCGCGCACGGCCGCGCTGCGGATGACGCCGCGCCGGCGCAGCACCTCCTTGCGCAGGGCAAGGCCGATGCCGGGCTGCTGTTCATACCGGATGAGGGGCAGATAGGCGTCGAAGAGGTCGTAGGCCCCCGCCATGTCGCCCGCGGCGTGGCGGCGGCAGACCTCGGCCAGCATCTCGGGAAAGGCAAAGCCTGTCATCGCCCCGTCCGCGCCGCGGTCGAGCTCGTGCGGCAGAAACACGCCGCTGTTACCGACCAGCACGCTCAGCCGCCGCCCGCCCGTGGCGGCGGCCTCGGCGCGCAGGCGCGAGAGCTTGTTCAGCCCGGGGAAATCCTCGTGCTTGAACATCACGAGGTTGGGGTGCGCGGCCGTCAGCGCGACGACATTGCGCACCGAGATGTGCACGCCGTTTATCGGTGGGAAGTCCTGCAGGCAGACGGGCGTGTCCGCGCCCACCGCGCTGATGGCAGCACCGAGATAGCGCTCGACCGCCTCGTCGCCCTGAAGCCCCGGGGTGGGTGCGATCATGACCCCGCCGGCGCCGGCGTCCATCGAGAACCGCGCGAGATCGCTTAGAATCGCGATGCCGGGGGCAGAGACGCCGACGACAACGGGCACGCGCCCGGCCGTGCGCGCGATCACCCGACGCACGAAGGCGCGCGCCTCGGCCGGGGCGAGCTTCGGCGCCTCGCCCATCACGCCGAGGATCGTGATCCCGCGCGCGCCGCTTTCAAGAAAGAAGTCCACCATCGAGTCAGTGCTCGCCGCATCGACCGAGCCATCCTCGGCAAACGGCGTAGGCGCGATGACACAGAGCCCGTCGGACGCCTCGGTGATCGCGCTCGCCATCCGCTGTTCCCTTCCAAAGGCTGTTGCCAGCGGGACATTAACGGTATACCAATTGCATTACAACGGCATCGTGATGGTGGGCGATGGCTTCGCAGCCTCAGACACTCGGCGAAACGCTCGACAAGCTGGACGGTGACGTCGCCGCGCCGCGCCTTGCCTCGGTCGCATATGAGCAGATCCTCGACGCACTGGTGGCGGGCAAGCTGCCGGGCGGCTCGATCATTCAGGAGCGGCTGCTCGCGCGGTTGCTCAACCTTTCGCGCACGCCGGTGCGCGAGGCGATCAGCCGGCTCGAGGGCGAGGGGCTGTTGCAACGCGTCTCGCCCCGGGTGCTCATGGTCAACCGCGTGACGGTCGCCGAGGTGCTCGAGATCCTCTCTGTCCGCCGCCTGCTCGAGGTCGAGGCGGTCGGACTCGCGGCAGGCAAGATGCCGCATGAGGAGATCGACGCGCTCTGTGCGAGGGTCGAGGCGCTGCTCGCCGCCCGGACGGTGACGGCCGAGGCCTATCACCTGCTCGACGACCACATCCACGAGGGGATCGCGCGCGCTGCCGGCAACTGGACGCTGCTTGCGATAGTGCTCGATCTGCGACGCAAGACCGCGATGTTCGACATGCGCCGTGTGCCGGAACGCTTCCGCCCCTCCTGCGAGGAGCACCTCGAGATCCTCGGCGCAATGAGGGTGGGCGATGGCGCCGCGGCGGCGCGGGCGATCGCGCTGCACATCGACAATGTCCGGAAGAGCATCCTGCACCGTCTGTCGGCGGGTATCGACCTCGGCGCCGCGCGCGGAGAGGGCCGGACATGACGCGAATCGCCTATCTCGAGAACGGCCCGACCCGCGATGATGCGAGCGGCCTGCCCGAACGCCTTTCGGCTCTCGGGGGCGAGGTCGTGCGATTCTGGGCTTTCCGCGACCGCTTTCCGCCCGACCCGGACGAATTCGACGGTTTCATCCTCTCGGGCAGCCCGCTCAGCGCCTATGATGCGCACGACTTCATCGCGCGCGAGCACGCCTTCATCTGCGACATGGCCGCGATCGGCAAGCCGATACTCGGCCTGTGCTTTGGCAGCCAGATCCTCAGCTCGGCGCTGTGCGGGCGCGATCAGGTGTTCCGGCGCAGCCGCTGCGAGGTGGGCTATACCAGGCTCGCGCTTGGCAGTGCGGCAGCGACGGACGATCTCGTGCGCGGCTGCGGCCCCGAGGTCGAGATGTTCGTGTGGCACAATGACGAGGTGCGCGCGGATCATCCCGACATGGTCATCCTCGCGCAGAGTGCGGAGTGCCCCAATCACGTCTGGCGGTTCCGCGATCTGCCCGTCTGGGGCATCCAGGGCCACCCCGAGGTCACCGCCGCCAACGGCGGGGAGTGGTTCGGAAAGAGCCGCGCGGCGCTCGTCAAGGATGGCGCAGACGTGGACGCACTGATCGCCGGCGCCCGTGACAGCATCGGCGGACTCGAGATGCTGGCAGCGTTCGTGCGCCGCTGCCGGCCAAGCTAACACCCTCAACCAACTGGGAA
This sequence comes from Paracoccaceae bacterium, assembly GCA_024742695.1. Taxonomy (GTDB): domain Bacteria; phylum Pseudomonadota; class Alphaproteobacteria; order Rhodobacterales; family Rhodobacteraceae; genus JANSXY01. The sequence goes on from JANSXY010000029.1 coordinate 37,302, forward strand.
GGAAACGAACATGAACAGGACTGTGAAGGCAGCAATATTCGCCGGGATGGCAGCCGTCGGCGCGACGTCTTCGCCCGCGCTCGCGGCGGAGATGGTGTTTGTTAGCTGGGGCGGCGCCTATCAGGACGCAATCCGCGCCGCATGGCTCGACCCCTTCAAGGCCGAGACCGGCGTCAGCGTGCTCGAGGAGACGGGCCCCGAGACCGCCAAGATTAAGGCGATGGTCGAGACCGGCACCGTGACATGGGACGTCGTGACGGACGGCGGCCTCGGCGTGGCGCGCGGCGCGGCCGAGGGGCTCTTCGAAGAGATCACCCCCGAGATGGTCGACCAGAGCCACGTCTATCCCGAGATCATCAACAAGCATGGCGTGCCCTCCGAGATCTTCTCGACGAACTTCGCCTTCTCGACGGCGGCCTTCCCCGACGGCGGGCCGCAGCCTGCATCCTGGGCCGATTTCTGGGATGTCGAGAAGTTCCCGGGCAAGCGCGCGCTCTATGGCGGGCCAAACACCGTGCTCGAGGCCGCGCTCATGGCTGACGGCGTCGCGGCAGCCGACGTCTACAGCGTGCTCGCCACCCCCGAGGGGCAGGACCGCGCCTTTGGCAAGATCGAGGCGCTGAAGCCCCACATCGCCGTCTGGTGGACGAAGGGCGCGCAGCCCGCTCAGCTTCTGGGCAGCGGTGAGGTCGTGATGTCGAACGGCTGGAACGGCCGTATCGAGGCGGGCATCAAGGAAGGGCTGCCGATCAAGGCCGTCTGGAACGGGGCCGTCGCCGAGGTGGGCTATTTCATGATCGTGAAGGGTGCCAAGAACCGCGACACCGCGATCGCCTTCCTCAAGCATGCCGTTTCGCCCGAGGCCCAGGCCGAGTTCCACAAGTATGTCGCCTACGGCCCGGTTACGCCCGGCGCCTGGGACTTCATCCCGCAGGAAGAGTGGGCGCGCCTGCCGTCCTCGCCCGAGAACCTTGCCCAGTCGCTTTTCCTTAACGTGGACTGGTGGCTTGCGAACGAACCGGCGATGATCGAGCGTTACAACACGCTGATGCAGCAGTAAGCCGGATCGGACTGGAGGCGGGAGCGGAACATGCTGGACCTCATGTGGTTTGACAGGGCCGAATTCCTCTCCCGCCTCGACCGAGTGCAGACGGCGATCGGCGCGCTCGGGCTCGACGCGCTGATTGCCTTCCAGCCCGAGACGATCACCTGGACGACGGGGCATTACACCCGCGCCTACACCGGCTTTCAGGTGGCGATCATCCCGCGGGTGGGCGAACCCACGCTGATCTGCCGCAATGTCTCGAAATATTACGCCGACAAGACCTGCGCCTTCGCCGATGTCGTCTGCTGGCGCGACGGCGAGGACCGCCTCGCGCTCACGCTGCGCACCCTGCGCGATCGTCTGCCGGGCGCGCGACGGCTCGGGGTCGAGATGGACAGCTGGGTGCTCAATCATTCGCGCCTCGCCGCGCTCGGCGCGGGCCTCGCCCCGGCCGAGCTCGTCGAGGTGGGCGCGATGCCGGCGCGGCTGCGGCTCGTCAAGTCGCCCGCCGAGATATCCTATCAGCGCACCGCCGCACGCGCTGCCGAAGCCGCCATGCGCGCCGCCGTCTCGGCCGCCCTTCCCGGCGCGGACGAGGTCGATGTCGCGGCCGCCGCGGCCGCTGCGCTGATCCGTGCGGGCAGCGACACGCCGGGGCCGGGGGTGCTCTCATCGGGCGAACGTGCGCGGCATCTGCACGGTGGCTACATGCACCGGCGGCTCGAGCATGGCGATACGCTCCAGTACGAGCCGACCCCGCACACGCGCCATTACAACGCCCGCTTCATGCGCACGATCAAGATCGGCGCGGCGAGCGACGCCGAGCGCGCGATGGCCGAGGCGCTGATCGAGGTGCAGGATCGCGCCATCGCGGCGGTTGCACCGGGCGTTCCCGCCACCGTCCCCGACCAGATCTATCGCGAGGGCATCGTGGCCACGGGCCTCGTGCCGGCCTACACCAACAAGACCTTTTACTCGGTCGGGCTGCTCATGCATCCGACCGACGCCGAACCGCTCGAGGCGACACCCGAGGCCGAATGGCGCTTCGAGCCGGGCATGACCTTCCACAGCTATCTGCTCGTCAATGGGTTCGGCATGTCCGAGACGATTCTCGTTACGCCGACGGGCGTCGAACGGCTGACAAGCTTTCCGCGCGCGCTGCTCGTCGGCGGGGCGGATCCGGCATGACGGCTGCGGCAGGGCGGATCGGCTCGGGTGGCGGGATTGCCCGCATCCTTGGTTTCGTGATCTTCGCGGTCGTGTTCGCGGCCTTCGTCTGGCCCATCCTGACGCTCATGGGCGCAAGCCTTCAGGGGGGCGAGAGTCTCGGGGCCTATACCAAACTCACGACATCGCCGAACTATCAGCGCGCCTTCGTCAACACCTTCGTCATCGCAGGCCTTGTCACCGGCACCGCGCTGGTTGCGGCCTATCCGCTGGCCTACCTCATGGCGAGCGTGCCGCCGCGGACGGCGCGGATCCTGACCTTCGTCGTCCTGCTGCCCTTCTGGACAAGCGCGCTCGTGCGGACGGCGGCGTGGATGGTGCTCTTGCAGCGCAACGGCGCGGTCAACACGGTGCTGACGGGCACCGGCATCGTCGATGAGCCTGTGGCCTTCCTCTACAACCTGCCGGCCGTCATCATCGGGATGGTGCATGTGCTGCTGCCCTTCATGGTGCTGCCGCTCTATGCCGCGTTCCGCGCGCTCGACGGGCAGCTCCTGCAGGCGGCCGAGGGGCTCGGGGCGGGGCCCGCGACGCTCGTGCGGCGCATCATCGTGCCGCTGACCGCGCCGGGGGCGGCGGCCGGGGCGCTCATCGTGTTCATGAGCGCGATCGGCTATTACATCACGCCCTCGCTGATGGGTGGGCCGCGGCAGATGATGCTCGCGCAGATGATCAGCTATCACATGCAGGAACAGCTCGACTGGGCGATGGCCTCGGCACTCAGCATTGTGCTGCTCGGCTCGACGCTCGCGGTGTTCTTCGTCTTCCAGCGCTTCTACGGCTTCGACCGGCTCTTTGCCTCGGAGACGGGCACGGTCATCGACCCGCGCCTTGCGCGCAGGGGCGGGGGGGCGGCGTGGCGCGTGGCGCTGGTGCTCGGCCTTGTCGTCGCGATCTTCCTCGTTGTGCCGATCCTCGTCGTCTTTCCGCTGAGCTTCGCGAGTTCGCCCTTCATCCAGTTCCCGCCCGCCGAGTGGACGACGCGCTGGTATGCCAAGCTCGCGGCCGATCCGAAGTGGCTCGCAGCCTTCGTGTCGAGCCTGCGTGTCGCGGTGCTGGGCGTCGCGGTCGCCGTCGCCTTCGGCACCCTGGCCGCAATCGTGGTGTCGCGCCTGCGTGGACCGCTGGCGCGGACGCTCGAGGTCGTGCTGCTCGCCCCGCTCGTGGTGCCGCCGATCATCGTGGCGATCGCGCTATACTACACTCACGCCCGCGGCCCCTTCATGGGCTCGCACGAGCTTCTGGCCTTCGGACATGCGCTGCTCGCGCTGCCGTTCGTCTATGTGACGGTCAGGGCGGGACTGCGCAGCTTCGATCCCAACCTCGAGCTTGCCGCGCTCGGGCTCGGCGCCTCTTGGCCGGTGATGTTCCGCCGCGTGATGCTGCCCTCGATCCTGCCCGGGATCGGGGCGGGGGCGGTGTTCGCCTTCATCACCTCCTTCGACGATGTCGTGATCGCGCTTTTCCTCACCAATGCGAAATCGCGCACGCTGCCGCGCGTGATCTACGAGGGCGCGCTCGATGACATCGACCCCGCCATCATCGCGGTCGCCGTGATCCTCATCCTCTTCTCGCTCGCCGCCCTTGTGGCGAGCTTCCTCATCCGGAAGCGCCCATGACCGAGACCGCGCCCCATGTCGGCAAGACCGTCGAACTCGTCGCGCTGAACAAGCATTTCGGCGCCGTCGCGGCCGTCGACGGGGTCGACATCGCGATCGCGGCGGGGGAGTTCTGCACGCTGCTCGGGCCTTCGGGCTCGGGCAAGACGACGCTGCTCAAGATCATTGCTGGCTATGAGGAGGCAAGCTCGGGCGCGATCCGGATCGGCGGGCGCGATGTCGCCGACATTCCGGTGGCGCGGCGCAACATCGGGATGGTGTTCCAGAACTACGCGCTGTTTCCGCATATGAGCGTGGCCGAGAATGTTGCCTTCCCGCTCGAGATGCGCGGAGTCCCGGCCGCCGAACGTGCGCGCAAGGTCGAAACGGTGCTCGACCTCATCGGCCTGCCGGGCCTCGGAGGGCGGCTGCCGCGCCAGCTTTCGGGCGGCCAGCAGCAGCGCGTCGCAGTGGCGCGCGCGCTTGTCTTCGACCCCGACATCCTGCTCATGGACGAACCGCTCGGCGCGCTCGACAAGAACCTGCGCAGCACGATGCAGGCCGAAATCCGCGCCCTCCACCGCCGGATCGGCGTGACGGTCGTCTATGTGACCCACGATCAGGAAGAGGCGATGAACATGTCCGACCGGGTGGTGGTGATGAACCACGGCCGTGTCGAACAATCGGGGCCGCCTGCGGCACTTTACGACCGGCCGGCGAATGCCTTCGTCGCGCGTTTCTTGGGGGATTGCACGCTTCTCGCGCTCGAACCCGACACGCAGGCGGGCGGCTTCCGGCCTGTGCTGGGCGGCGCGGTGGTGGTGCCGTTCTCGCCGGGCTGGCAGCCCGGGGCACCGCGGATGGTCGCGGGCATCCGGCCCGAGCGGTTGCGTATCGTCGCCGCCGGTGAGGGCATCCCGGCCCGTGTCACCGATGTTGCCTTCACTGGGCCGGATTATCGGGTCGATCTTGAAGCCGGAGGCACGGCGCTTATTGCGCGGGTGCCGAACCTAGGAGCGCCGCCCGCCCGGGTCGGCACCGCGGTCGGGGTCGACTTCGGGCCGGGCGATCTCTTCCTCGTGCCCGCCGTGTCGTGATCGCGGCCGGGCCATGACGGGCATCCTGATCACCGGGGCGCGGATCGTCGATGTCGTCGCGGGCGCGGTGTGGCCTGCGATGTCGATCCTGATCGAGGATGGCCGCATCACCCGCATCGCCGAGGGCGCCATAGCGGCGCCGGGCGCGCAGGTCATCGACGCGGGCGGGCGCTGGGTGATGCCCGGCCTGATCGACGCCCATGTCCACGCGATCGCCGTCGCCCCGGACTACGCCGAGATCGCCGCGCTTTCGCCCTATCTGGTCGGGGCGCGGGCGCTCGGCGTGCTGCAGGGGATGCTCGCGCGCGGCTACACCTCGGTGCGCGATGCGGGCGGCGCCGACGGCGGGTTGGCGCAGGCCATCGCCGAGGGGCCGGTCGCGGGGCCGCGGCTCTATCCCTCCGGCCTCGCCATTGCCGAACGTGGCGGGCAGGGCGATTTCGGTCGCGGACGCGACGCGCCGCCCGGCTGCCCGGTCTGCCACGGCCACCGCACCATCGCCCGCGTCGTCGAAGGCGAGGCCGCGCTTCGCGCCGCGGTGCGCGAGGAGTTGCGAGCGGGGGCGACCCAGATCAAGCTGATGGCCTCGGGCGGCATCCTGTCGGGCATCCCGATGGAGAGGCCGCAGTTCAGCCCCGCCGAGATCGCCGCTGCAGTCGCCGAGGCAGCGGCAGCCGGGACCTATGTCATGGCTCATGCCTATGAGAGCCGCGCCATCGACATCTGCATCGCGGCCGGGGTGCGCTCGATCGAACATGCCACGCTGCTCTCGCCTGAAACCGCAGCACGCATCGCCGCGGCCGGCGCGGGCATCGTGCCGACCCTCGCCGTCTTCGCCGTGCTGCGCGACGAGGCCCGCGATCCCGCGACTGCCGCGCGCATGGCGGATCTGCTGCGGCGCGGGCTCGAGAGCATCGACATCGCCCGCTCGGCCGGGGTCGTGATCGGGCACGGTACCGACCTGCACCACGGCGCGCACCACCGACAGCCCGAGGAACTCCTCCTGCGGCGGGCGGTGATGTCGAACGCCGAGATCCTGCGCGCCGCGACGCTCGAGAATGCCGCCATCATGGGCCTTGCCGATGAGATCGGCACGATCGCCGAGGGGCTTCGCGCAGATCTGATCATGCTCGAGCGGGATCCGCTCGACGATCTGGCGGTCCTCGCTGCCCCCGAGCACACCGTAAATTTAGTGATCGGTGCGGGACGGCTGATTGTGAACCGCATCTGAGACTTGGAACATCGTTAGTCGGCCCTGAACATCACGCTGCGACGGTCTTGAGGCTCGATTTCGAGCATCTGGTAGCGCTCGCCGCACCAAAGATCACCATCAGCACCGCCAGGATTTCGGCCCAAAGCGCCCTCAGGTGGGCAAGGATCATCCGGATGTTATGCCCGCAGCCGCAGAGGACGGCGTGGAGCGCATCGCCTATGGTGCCCTTGAGAGCGCAACGGGCCAGGCGACCGTCGGTCTTCATGTGGCCGATCGCTGGTTCGATCGCGCTACGCCGGCGCAGGTCGCGCCTAAGCGCCGGCGTCATCCCGCGCTTTTGCCCGGCGATGTAGACCGCCGTATTCTGGACGCCGTGGCCGCGGTAGCCGCGATCCACGAAGGCCCGCTTCGGACGGGTGTCGGTCAGGATCTCCACCTGCTCCAGCGCCTCGCGCAGCGTGTGCCCGTCATAGGGATTGCCGGGCATCGAGCGCATGCCGACGACAAAGCCCTCCTTGTGGGGCGTCGCCACCGAGACCTTGGTGTAGCAGGACAGGCCATTCAGTCTGTAAGGCGACATCCAGATTTACGAGGTGTCGCTTTGGCCTGATCGCTTTTCCGGCAGGGGTTGCCGGGGGAGGACGATGGGTCGTCTCGAGATCGAGGGACGGACGGCGATGGCGGTCTTGTTGGAACGGGGGCATTCTCAGAGCGCGGTAGCGCGGCTTCTGGGTGTGAGCGAGGGAACTGTGCGGCACCACCGGAAGCGGTGGGCGTCTGGTTCCGGTGACGGCCGGAGCAGGCAGGTTCTGAAGGCGGCCGCGCATGCGCAGGCGATCGCGCATTGGCGCGATCAGCAGGAGGATGGGCGACCAAGTCAGCGTCAAGTCAAGTCAGCGCAGGCAAGTCCGCCGGCGGTGACGTGGGCAAGTCAAGCCAAGTCAGGAGTCCGTCAAGTCGGCCAGTGAGTGCGGCGATGGGGGCGACCCACCGGACGGAGCGTCTAACGATTATGAAACTTGGTTCAGCTAGGCGTTGAATAGGCCGGCGCATACCTTGTCCGGTTGTTGAAAAGCAGACTGGAGATACACATGAGATGATAGTGTCCCGGGGGATGGTGTAAGAGCGCCGACCCTCGGAGAGGTCAGGGCTTGATCAGGTCGCCACGGCGGACAGCCTGACGGTGGGATTGTCGGTGAGGCGGGCGAGCGTTTCAAGCGACATGTATCGCCGGGCGAC
>JANSXY010000059.1 GCA_024742695.1 Paracoccaceae bacterium
CCGCCACGGCGGTTTCCGTCTCCGGCTCCCAAGCCATCCCGGTCTCGTCCGGCGCGGCCTCCAACTCGCCGGCCACCACTTCCCCGGCGACGGGGGGCTCTTCATCCCACGCGGTCTCGGCCGCCGCGATCTCTTCGGGCGCGGCCTCGTCCGCCACGGCGGTTTCCGGCTCCGGCTCCCACGCCGTCCCGGTCTCGTCCGGCGCGGGTTCCAGCTCGCCGGCCAGCGTTTCCCCGGCGACGGGGGGCTCTTCATCCCACGCCGTCTCTTTTGCCGCGATCTCTTCGGCCGCCGCCTCGTCCGCAACGGCGGTTTCCGTCTCCGGCTCCCACGCCGTCCCGGTCTCGTCCGGCGCGGCCTCCAGCTCGCCGGCCAGCGTTTCCCCGGCAACGGGGGGCTCTTCATCCCACGCGGTCTCAACCGCCGCGATCTCTTCGGGCGCCGCCTCGTCCACAACGGCGGTTTCCGGCTCCGGCTCCCACGCCGTCCCGGTCTCTTCCGGCGCGGCCTCCAGCTCGCCGGCCACCGTTTCCCCGGCGACGGGGGGCTCTTCATCCCACGCCGTCTCGGCCGCGTCCGCCCTGGCGGTTTCCGCTTCCGCGTTCCGGGCCTCGCCCTCGACATCCCCGGCAAGGGTCTCGTCGGCCACGGGCGCCGGCTCTTCGGTTTCGGCCTGCCACGCGTCGGCGGTGTCGCTCAGGGCCGGCGCGCCATCGTCCGCCGCCTCGGACGCATCGGGGTCGGTTCCCCGGGCGAGATCCTCGTCCAGCGCGGCCTCGAGTTCCGCCAGCGTCTGTTCGAGGCTGGCCGCGTCGTCGGCCCAGCCGGCCGGTTCGGGGGCGGAGGGCGCGGCGGTTCCGCCATCGACCCGCAGGGCCGGGCCCAACAACAGCGCCTCGGCCCGCGCGGCCTCGGCCGGTTCCGGGGCGGCGGCATCCGGCCAGGCGGCCGGCGCGTCCCCGGCCTCGGCCACCGAGGCCTGCGCTTCCGCACCGTCCGGATCCTCGGCAATCGCCGCGACCTCGGAAGGCGGCGGCGCTGCATCCGCGATGCTGGCATCGGTTTCGGCGGCCGGTTCGGCCGCTACCGGCGGCTCATCCCCGGTGGCCATGTCACCCTGGGCCTCGGCCGGCGATTCGGGTTCGACGATATCGGCCGCGGCGTCGGACGCCGGAACGCCGTGCTCGTCGGCGGCCATGTCGGCTACCGGTTCATCGGCCGCGACGGCGTGCTCGGACTCCGCAAAGGGCGGTGTCACGGGCTCGACGTTCTGGGCGACCGGCGGTTCGGGCCGCGACGATCGCGCCCGATCGGCCGTGCGGGTTTCGGACGCCACAAGCCGACGAATGGACAGCAGAACGTCCTCGACCTCGGGAATTGCCTTTGGATCCGACATCGGCTCCTCCGTCTTCGAGCGGGCGGGCGAGGAACTGCGCGCGGCACCCTGTCCCAACCTGATCATTCCTTGCCGATCGCCCTGAGCACGCGATCGAGGCGCTCGCCCTGCACGCTGGTCAGGGGCGCGGACTTCACGGCGTCGTAATAGGCCCGCGGGTCGTAGGTCGCGATTCCCAGCTTCAGATGGTCCGCCGTCAACAGTCCCATAGCGGACAAAAGCGAATAAATGGCTACCTGAAGACTGGCCTCCGCGTCGATCCGGCTGGCCTGCGCATCCAGCAGTTCCTGCTCGGCGTCGAGCACGTCCAGCGTGGTGCGCGACCCAAGGGCCGCTTCTTCCTTCACGCCGTTGTAGGCGACCGTCGCGGCCTCCACCTGGCGGTCCACCGCCGTGATCTGGGCGCGGGCCACCGCGATCCGCGCCCAGGCGTCGCCGACCTGCTGGGCAATGCCGACACCGGCCTGCAACAGCCCCGACCGCGCGGCATCGCGGCCCGCGATGGCCTTGCGATGCGCGGCCGACAGTCCGCCGCCCCGGTAGACCGGCTGCGTCAGGCGCAGGCCGATCTGCGACTGGTCATTGCCGTTGTCATCGACCGTCAGGCTGGCCGACCCGGTCAGCGTCGGGCCACGCTGGGCGGCGGCCTGAACGACCTGAAGCTCGGCGACCGTGACCTGGCGCTGGGCCTGCGCGATCGAGGGATGGGTGCTTTGCGCGATCGAGCGTGCGGCATCCAGCGTGGCCGGCAGCGCCGGCGGGGCCGGCGGCGCGGCCAGCGTGCCGGGATAGCGGCCGGTCGCGGCCCGATAGGCCTCGCGCGCGGCGGCAAGATCACCTTCCGCGGCAGCAAGCCCGGCACGCGCCGCGGCCAGCCGGGCCTCGGCCAGCGCGACATCCGTGCGCGTCACCTCGCCCACGGAAAACCGGTCTTCCGCGGCGCGCAGTTCCTCGCCGATCACCCGCACGGAATTGCGGTTGATCGCCACGTTCTCCACCGCGCTGCGCACGTCCATGAAGGCCCGCACGGCGTCCAGAAGCACACCCTGCTCGACCCCGACAAGCCCCTCGCGCGTCGCCAGCACGGTTTCCTTGGCGATGTCGACCGCCATCCGCGAGCGGCCGAAATCGTAAAGCGTCATCTCGGCCGAGAGCGACACGGAGGCGCTGAGATTGTCGGCCATCGAGGGTTCGGTGTAGCTGCTTTGCGCGATGAAGCTGACCACCGGGCGCAGCGCCGCGACGGCCGAGGCGACATCCTCGTCGGCGGCGCGCAGCAAGGCGCGGTTCTGGTCGAGGAGGTTGGAATTGCGATAGGCCGCGATCAGTGCATCCGCCAGAGTCTCGGCCCGTGCCGGGGCCTGCGCGAGAGCCAGTGCCAGCGCCCCGAAAGCGAGGCCGCGCGAGAACCGTCCAACAAGCATCCTCATCCATCTCTCCTGCCCGGATTCTCCGGGTCTGCTCGCCTCGTCCTATCCTGCCCCAAAAGCCAGCATATGGCCAATCCGGCAGACTGCCATCCCCCTAGAGGACAAAACCCGGTTCGGCGGCGAATCCCGGCAGAACCGGGGCGGCGGCGTTGAACGCCTGCCGCCATGCCACCGACCCGTCCGCCTTCTTGCCGATCCGCACCGTGCCCAGCGGCCCGTCCATGAACAGGCAGGCGATACGGCCACCGGACTTGAGCTGCGCCAGAAGCGCCTCGGGCACATGCTCGACCGCGCCCTCGACAAGGATCACGTCATAGGGCCCGTGCTTGGCGCTGCCTTCGGCCAGCGGCCCCGCGATCACCGCGGCATTGTCCACGCCCTGGGCCGACAGCCGGGCCTGCGCCTCGGCCGCGAATTCCGCGTCTTCCTCGACGGCGACGACGGCCTCGGCCAGCCGCGCGACCAGCGCGGCGGTATAGCCCAGCCCGCAGCCAAGATCGAGCGCCAGCTCGTCGGGCTGGATGTCCAGCGCGTCCAGCATCTTGGCGATCGTGCGCGGCTCCAGCAGCACCCGGCCCTCGGCGATCTCCAGGTTCTCGCCGACATAGGCCGCTTCGCGCTGGTCGGCCGGCAGATAGGCCTCGCGCGGGACGGCCAGCATCGCATCTATGATCGGGAACTTGGTGACGTCGTTGGGCCGGACCTGGGTGTCCACCATCATCCGGCGGCGGGCGGCGAAATCGGTCATGTCGAGATCCCGGAACTGGTTGTCTTTCCGGGTCTTGCCACGATTGCCGGGCAGAGGCAACGGCCCCGGCGGCAGCCGCACGGCAGGGTGACCGACAGACGCCCGGAAGTGCAGGTTCGCAACGCCGGCGCGCGAAACGCCGGGGGATTGCACGCTCCGCGCCGTTGCGCTAGGTGAACGACACTCCGGCGGGTTGGCGGAGAGGTTACGCAGCGGATTGCAAATCCGTGTAGACCGGTTCGATTCCGGTACCCGCCTCCAGATCCCCTCGCCCGAATCTCCCGAAGGCTGCCAGCCTGTCCGGTCGCCATGCGCGGCGTCGAACCGGCGGGTCGGTCGCGCCGGCAACGGCGCGGGCGCCCGCGCGATATCGGTCAGCGCCCCTCGATCGGCGCGGTTTCCGCCGGCGGCCCGCCGCCCGCCGCCGGTTCGGTTGCGGCTTGCAGGGCGGCAAGAACGGGCAGGTCGATATGGCAGCGCAGGGCGTGGCCGTCGCCGGCGTCGCGCCAGGGCGGCGTTTCGGTGTCGCAGATCGCGCCGATCTTGCGCGGGCAGCGGCGCTGGAACGGGCAGCCAAGGGCCGGCGGCGCGCGTTCGACGACGTCATCGGCCGTCAGCCGGGGCTCCGCGTCGGGGTCTGGTTCCAGCACGGCGCCCAGCAACACCTCGGTATAGGGATGCGAGGGCAGGCCATAGACCCGGGCCGACGGGCCGATCTCGCACAGCCGGCCCTGGTAAAGCACGGCCACCCGGTCGGACAAGGCGCGCACCACGGCAAGATCGTGGCTGACGAAAATGTAGGTGGTGCCCTGGCTGCGCTTGAGATCGTCAAGCAGGTCCAGCACCGCGGCCTGCACCGAGAC
>JANSXY010000039.1 GCA_024742695.1 Paracoccaceae bacterium
CGACCGCCGCGGCCTCGGCCCCGGCCAGCCGGCCGCGCGCGGTCAGCACCTCGCCCTCGGTCCCGGTGCCGGCCTCGGCCCGCGCGGTGATCCCGGCCAGAAGCGTCGCGTGGCCTTCGCGGTCATCCTCGGCCAGCACGGCGCGGCGGCGTTCCAGCTCCAGCGTCGCCACCGCCTCCACCACGTCGAGCGCGAGGCGGGTCAGCGCCGCGGCCTGCTCGGCCTCGGCCGCGCGCAGCCGCGCCTGCGCGGCCTCCGACAGCCGCCTGGTCGCGCCGAAATCGAACAGCGTCTGCGCCAGCCCCAGCGCCGGCACCAGCCCGGCCGAAGATCCGCCCGCAAGGCTTGTCGCCGCCGCGTCGAGCGACAGCGTGAGTTCCGGCCGGTTCGCCCGCGCCGCGCCCTCGGCCTCGGCATCCGCCGCGGCCACCCGCGCCACGCTGGCCGCCGTGCCGGGGCCCGCCAGCACCGCGCCGCGCACGAAACCCGCGAAGGGCCCGCGCGCCATCGCCGCCGCCGCCGGCTGCGGCGCGGGCAGCGCCACCTCGGGCAGCGGCGGCGCCTCCGGCTCCGCCCCGGTCAGGCCGCAGCCCGCCAGCGCCAGCGCCAGAGTCGCGGCGGCGGTGGCGGCGGCGCCGGACAGGCGCCGCCGTGCGAGGGGGGGGAATGCGGATCGGGATGGGTTCATGGGCAGGTCAGACCAATGCCTGGGGGGTTTCTTCGGGCACCAGATCGCGCGCCGCGAAGTCGAAGTCGCGGAAGACGATATTGTCGATGTCGTCTTCCGGGCTTTCCTCCACCCGCATCCGGAACCCGACGATCAGGCTGTCGCTGCCATCGGCGTAGATCTCGGTGATCGCGTCCAGCAACTCGACGTCATCGGCCGTTTGGCCGTCCCCGATCTCCGGCGCGAGGACGCCGCCGAGGTCCAGAATGGCGAAGCTGCCGCCGTCACCCTCCACCGCGAGGTAACTGCCGTTCAGCGTCTCGTCGATCGGGTCATTCTCCGGCGGTTCCGGCGTGACGATCTGGATATCCGCTGCGCTGAGGACGAAGCCGAGATACGCGTCGCCGTCCGGCAGCCCGTCGGAGGTGTCGATGCCCCCGGTGCCCAGCGTCAGGCCCGCCTCGATGATGATCAAACCGCTATCACCGTCGATGTCTTCCTTAGGGAAACTCGCGACCGGCTGGTCCGTTCCCAGAATGTCGGCCAGGTCGCTGTTCACGCCGTCGGCCTGGTATTCCGCGATCATCCGGCCCGCCACATCCGCCAGCGCCAGTTCATAGGCATCGACGCCGGTGGAGGTGACGGAAGCATCTTGTTCCGGGTCACTTGGGAAATCCGCCGCGATCTCTTGCAGGAACAGCGAGTCCGCCGACAGCGTGTCGATCGAGAACTGAAGGTTATTGGTCACTCCCGGCTCGATGGAGTCCGCCCGCGCCGCCGCCTGGAAATGGCCGGCATCGTCCAGCAGGAACCACGCCTCGTAGCCCGCGTCGGATGTGTCGGCCGGATCGCCGATGATATCCGTGCGGATCAGGTAGCCGCCCGCCGGCAGGCCGCCGCCCGCCGGCAGGATATCGGCGTCGATCCCCGTCGCGTCGTTCCAGGACAGGATGTCGAATTCCTGTTCCCCCGGCGCGATGTCGAAGGCCCGCCAGGCGAGGTAGTCGAGATTGACGCTGATATCGCCCAGGTCGGCCCGCACGCCGAAGTCCGGTTCCTCGTAGTCGGAGAATTCGACATTGACGAACTGGAACTGCGCCCGGAATTCCGCCAGCGTGTAGCCCGCGAAGGTCACCGTCTCGTCGCCCGGCAGGGTCACCACGACTGCCGGCGCTTCGTTCCAGGTGCCTTCGGAGGCAGTCTCGACGGCGGCGCTGATCTCTTGGTCGGTGTATGTCGTCTCGACCCCGTCGACGAAGAAATCGAAATCGGTGATCACGTCAGCCCCGCCCGACAGGACGAAGGTGTCGTCGCCCGCGCCGCCGGTCAGCGTGTCCGGGCCTTCGCCACCATAGAGCCGGTCGTCCCCGCCCCACCCGTCGAGCCAGTTGTCGGTGTCGCTGCCGATAATCGTGTCGTTCGAGTCGCTGCCGCGCACGTCCTCGATGGAAATCAGCGTGTCGGTGTTGCCGAAGCCGTCGACCGCGTTGGGCGTGCCAGCGCCAAGATCGACCTCCACGCCATTGCCGCCGCCGTCGTGCCTCGCGTCCCGGTCATAGCGGACCTCGTCATAGCCCTCGCCACCGTCGATCGTGTCGTCGCCGGCCAGCCCGCGGAACATGTTGTTCTCGGAATTGCCGGTCAGGCTGTCGGCGCCCTCGGTGCCGCGCAGCGCCTCGACGCTGATCAGCGTGTCGGTGAAGCTGCCGTCATTGGCCACGGCGCTGCCGTTCCCGCCCTCATCGGCCAGCGTCACGGTAATTCCGCCCGTCAGGCCGAGTTGGTGATAGACCACTTGGTCCCAACCCTCGCCACCGTCGATCGTGTCGTCGCCGTAGCCCCCGACGATGTAATCATCGCCAGCGCCGGCGGAAATGGCGTCATCGCCATCGTCGCCTTCCAGCTCGTCATCGCCGTCACCACCCGAAATGGTGTCGTCGAACCGGCCGCCGCCGAACCAGTCGCTGCCCGACGATCCGGTGAAGTTCACCGCGTAGGCATCGAGCGGGGCGAAGAAATCGCCCGGATCGCCGCTTTCGACCGCATTGCCAGCGGCAGCCACGAAATCGGCCAGCGCGATGGAGATCTCGGTGACGGTCGCAAGCGACTGGAAGTCGGTGCCCGTGCTGTCGCGGGTCTCGATGGTGAGGCCGGTGACGGTGCCCGAAGTGACATCGCCGTTTTCGTCAAGCGCGATCCCGGTGCCCGAGAGGGTGAAGCGTGACAGCCCGTCCTCCGAGGTGAACACAAGCGCGGTGTCCGAAACCGACGGTTCGGGCCCTGTCAGCACGGTATCCGTTACAATGCCGTCGATGATATCGGTGTCTTCCACCACGTTGGACTGCTGGAAGGTGACGGTCGCGGTGCCCAGCGGCCCGCTGGCCGCGTCATAGGCGGCCTGGAACTCGGCCACCGTGTAGCCCTCGAACGTCACCGACGCGCCGTCGCCAAGGTCCAGCACCGCGTGGCCCGTCTCCGCCTCGGCGGTGGCGTTCGCCACGGCATCATCCAGCGCGGACTGGTCCAGCCCCGTCTCCAGCCAATCGCCGTCGTCGAAGCTGAAATCCACGATCCGGTCCTGCCCGCCGCCCGACACGTCGAAGCTGTCGGCCCCGTAGCCGCCGGTGAGGCTGTCGTTCCCATCGCCGCCGTCCAGCGTATCGTTGCCGCCGCCGCCGTCCAGCGTATCGTTGCCCGAATAGCCGCGCAGGTTGTTGTCGCCGTCATGCGCGGTGATCGAGTCGTCGTGATCGGTGCCGCCGAAATCCTCGATGCTGGAGAAGGTGTCGCTGTCGCCCCAGGGGTCTGTGATTGTGCCGGACCCGAGACTGTCGAAGGTCGCCGTCAGGCCCGACATCTCTTCACCGCCGCCATGCGAGGCATCCTGGAACTGGAAGTCGATCAGGTCGTGACCGGAGGAGCCGACATAGGTATCGTTGCCGCTGCCGCCGTAGAAATTCGTCTCGGTCGTGCCGGACTGGTCGGCCACCACATAATCGTCGCCCGCCTCGTCGAAGGCATAGGCCGCACCGCCGTCGATGCCCGCGCCGAGATAGGCCACGTCGTTGCCGTCGCCAAGGAAGAAGCCCTCGATGGAGATCAGGCTGTCAGCCCCGCCCGAGGATTCGTGCACTGTGTAGGCGTTCACCGTGTCGTCAGAGCCGCCGAAGGCGTGGGTCTTGGCGCTGTCGGTGTTGTTGACGAACACCCCGCCGCTGTAGAACACCGCGTCCTCGCCCGCGCCGCCGTCAATGGTGTCGTTGCCGGCACCGGGGTAGAGAAAGTCGTCGCCGCCAAGGCCGTAGAGTTCGTCATCGTCCTCGCTGCCGTGCACGGCCGGATTGGTATCGCCTCCTTCAGTGCCGAGAATGACGCTGACGCTCGCATCCGTCACCGTGACGACGCGGCTGTCCGGGGCGCTGGTGTTGCCCGCCGCGTCGGTCGCGGTGGCGGTGATCGTGGCCGCGCCGCCCGCCGGCATGTCGTCGGAGATGAAGGTGGCCGACCATGTGCCATCCCCGGCGGTGACGGTCTTGGTCTGCCCGAAGGTCACGGCGACGGAGGCCCCGGCCTCGGCCGTGCCGGTGACGGTCACGCCCTCGCTGCGCTCCAGCCCGCTGATCGCGTCGTCACCCGCGATCGTGTCGATCAAGGGCGCGTCCGGCGGGGTGGTGTCGAGCGTGAAGGAGAGGGACGCGATGTCCGAGACATTGCCCGCCGCGTCGGTCTGGCGCACCTGCACGGTGTTCCCGCCTTCCGCTGCGGTGAAGCTGTCGGACCAGGTTTCGCCCGCATCGGTCGAATACGCGACCGTCGCGCCGACCTCCACGCCGGTCACGGAAAGCGCGTTGTCCGAGGTGATCGCGTCGTCAGCCGCCGCGCCGGTATCGTTCGCCAGCGCCACGGTGGGCGCGGCCGGCGCGGCGGTGTCGAGCGTGAAGGTGAGGGACGCGGTGTCCGAGACATTGCCCGCCGCGTCGGTCTGGCGCACCTGCACGGTGTTCTCGCCTTCCTGTGCGGTGAAGCTGTCGGACCAGGTTTCGCCCGCATCGGTCGAATACTCGACCGTCGCGCCGCCCTCCACGCCGGTCACGGAAAGCGTGCCGTCCGAGGTGATCCCGTCCCCTGCGCCGGTGTCGTCCCACAGCGCCACGGTGGGCGCGGCCGGCGCGGCGGTATCGAGCGTGAAGGTGAGGGACGCGATGTCCGAGACATTGCCCGCCGCGTCGGTCTGGCGCACCTGCACGGTGTTCTCGCCTTCCTGTGCGATGAAGCTCTCGGACCAGTCGGTGCCATCAGTCGAATACGCGATCGTCGCGCCGTCCTCCACGCCGGTCACGGAAAGCGTGCCGTCCGAGGTGATCGCGTCGTCATCCGCCGCGCCGGTATCGTTCGCCAGCGCCACGGTGGGCGCGGCCGGCGCGGTGGTATCGAGCGTGAAGGTCACCGCGTTGCTCGGATCGGACGGGTTCCCCGCCGCGTCCACCTGCCGGACCTCGACCGACACCTCCCCATCGTCCGGGGCGTAGGTGGCGGACCAATCGCCTTGCTGGCCGTCCACCGTGACGCGGTATTCGAGTGCCGCGTCGGCCTCCAGATTCTCGGGATCGGTCAGCGCCGGATTGCTGGTCAGCCCGTCATCCGCGGTTCCGGTATCCTCGGCCAGCGCCACCCCGGTCGGGGCATCCGGCGCGTCCAGGTCGAAGGTCACCTGAACCGATTCCGTCTCGCCGACATTGTCCAACAGGTCTTCCGCCGTGGCGGTCAGGGTGTAGACGCCGCTTTCGGTCGGCAGCTGGTCGTTCGAGAAGGTCACGCTGAACGTGCCGTCCAAGGTGCTGGAATCGGTCTCGGACTGGCCGTTGAACTCCACCTCCACCGTGGCCCCGGCCTCCACCGTGCCGGTGATCGTCAGGTCGCCACCCGCCTCTGCGATGTTCACCGTGCCGTCGCCGGCCACCTCGCCGAACGCCGGCGCGGCGGGGGGCCGGGTGTCGATATGGACCGTATCGACGGTCTGGCGGCTGGTGATCGTCGTGCCGTTGACGGTTGTCGTCGCGCTGGCCTTGATCTCGATGCCGTAGCCCTCGGCGGGCAATTCATCGGCGTCGTAGGTGACGGACCAGACGCCCACGCCCTCGCCGTCGTCGGTGACCTCGATGCCGGTCTTGACCACGCCGCCGAAATCGACGGTAACGGTGGTGCCGATGCGGCCCGTGCCGGAAATCGTCAAACCATCATCGTCGGCGGCGTCCTGGGCGTCGTAGTTCGGCGCCGAGGTGATCTCGGGCGTCAGCGGTGCGGGGGCCACGACATCGTCGAAGCTGTCCGGCAGGTCCGCGCCCGACTCGGTGTTCTCCTGCACCTTGTCGGCCAGTTCCGCCGCGCGGGTCTGGGCGGCCTCGATATCCGCCGCGGCGTCCCGCGAGTTGCCGGGGTTGCCGGTCACCGCCTCGGCGACCGCATCGTTGGCCTGTTTGACCAGCGCGGCCACCGCGGTCGCGTCCGATCCCTCGCCCAGCCCGGCCTCGATCGCGGCCTTCAGCTTGCCGTCGTCGGTCAGCGTATCCCCGCCGCCCTCCTCGGTCAGCGCCCTGGCCAGTTCGCGCGCCACGGCGGCCTGCTCGGCCCCGGCGGCCTCGGCCACGATCAGCACGTTGGCGACCTGCGCGGCCTTGGAGAACGCCGCGGCGCTGCTGTCGCCCTGCGCCGCCTCGGCAACCGGGTCGAGATCCAGCAGATCCGCGCCCTCCAGCCCCAGCGCCTCGGCGATCCGCGCCGACGCGGCGTCGGAGGTCAGCGTCGCGTCCTCTTCCATCAGCGCCTGCACCAGCGTGGTCAGCGGGGTGACGACGGTGGCATCCTCGGGCGCGGTCAGCTGGCCGCGGAATTCCTTGCCGGTGGCGATGTCGATCCCGCCCTCGGCGACCAGCTGGCCGGTGCCGGCGACGTCCTCGACGGTGAAGGAGCCGTCCGCCCGCGTCGTCGTCCAGGCCTCGCCATCGTCCCGCGCGCCGTTACCGTTGCTGTCGCGGAACACCGTGGCCCCGGCGAGATAGCCGTCGACCACCCATGCGGTGGTTTCGGTGGGTTCGGGGGTCGGGTCCGGATCCGGTGTAGGGTCGGGGTCCGGGCCTGGAATGACAGGATCATCGCCGCTGTCCGATCCGCCGCCGGCCGCCGCGCCCAGCGCGGCGAGGCCGCCCAGCCCGGCCAGCGCCGCGGTGCCGCCCGCCAGCGCGCCGGCGGCGCCCGCCACCGCCTCGGCCGCGGCGGCGGAGATCAGCACCTCGCCCGCCGCCGTCACCTGCACGGACTCCGCCGCGACGGTCACGACCTCGCCGTTCGACAGGCTGAGGCGCACCGATCCGTCGGCCTGAAGCTCCACCCCCGCGACCCCGTCGATCGCCGTGGCGGAAACGAAGCCCGCCGCCTGCGCCAGCCCCGCCATCGGCAGGATCAGCAGCGCCGTGGCCACACCGCCCAGCGCCCGCGCCGCCCAGGTCTTGAGGAAGGCGGCCCGCGCCGCCGGATCGGCCGGCACCGTCACCGGCCGCAGCCCGCTGCCCGGCCGCGCCGCGCGGCGCGCCAGGTCTGCCGCATCGCCCAGCGCCACGCGTTGCAGCGGCTGGCCATGCCAGAACGCCGGGCGCAGCGTCAGCGCCGGCGGCGCGGCCGCCGCCCGGCCAGCGCCGGTCGCGTCACGAAGGTCGGTTTCGGGGGAAAAGGCGGCGTGCGGCGCGTCGCGCATGGGAACTCTCCGAACTCGATACAACACGGGGCGCCTGTCCCGCCCCCGGGGGCAACCTGACGGATCGCCCGACGCAGATCAACCGTAACTTGGCCACTCCATCCTCTTGAATGTATGGCCAAACGCATGGTCGGGGCTTGCCTTCCCGCGCCGGGCAGGCCCAACATGGTGCGGCGAACGGGCAGGATGGGGCGCGATGGATCTGGTGATCCGCAACGGGCAGGTCGTCACCGCCGCGGGCCGGTGGCAGGGCGCGATCGGGATCGCCGGGGGCCGGATCGCGGCGCTGGGCACGGTCGGCCCCGGCGCGCGCGAGATCGACGCGGGCGGCCGGATCGTGATGCCCGGCGGCGTCGATCCGCATTGCCATGTCGAGCAGATGTCGGGCATGGGGCTGATGAATGCCGACACGTTCGAAACCGCCACCCGGTCGGCGGCGATGGGGGGCACCACATCGGTGATCTCCTTCGCCGCGCAGGCGCGGGGCGAGCGGCTGCGCGACACGGTGGCGGCCTATGCCGCGCGGGCGGCGCGCGGCGCCGCCATCGACCATGCCTTCCATGTCACCGTCACCGATCCGTCCGTCGAGGGGCTGGAGGCCGACCTCGCCGATCTGGCCGCGGCGGGCCACCGTTCGGTCAAGCTGTTCACCACCTACGACATCCGGCTGGACGATGCCGCGCTGATCCGGGTGCTGGCGGCGGCGAAGGCGGCGGGGATGCTGACCTGCGTGCATGCCGAGAACCACGGGATGCTGGACTGGACGAAGGCGCGGCTTCTGGCGGCGGGGCTGGACCGGCCCGAACATCACGCGCTGTCGCATCCGCGGCTGGCCGAGGTCGAGGCGGTGGAGCGGGTCTGCCGCTTCGCCGAGTTCCTCGACGCGCCGGTGATGATCTTCCATGTCTCGACGGCCCGCGCGCTGGCCGCGGTGCGCGACGCGCGGGCGCGCGGCGTGCCGGTGCGGGCGGAAACCTGCCCGCATTACCTTCTGTCCACCGCCGAGGTGCTGCGCCGCGACGGGATCGAGGGCGCGAAATGGATGTGCTCGCCGCCGCAGCGCGACACGGCTGACGTGGCGGCGCTTTGGCAGGGGCTGGCGCGCGGCGATCTCGACCTCGTCTCCTCCGACCACGCGCCCTACCGGTTCGACGAAACGGGCAAGCTGCACGCCGGCGCGACCCCGCCGTTCCCGGCGATCGCCAACGGGATGCCGGGCCTGGAAACCCGGCTGCCGCTGCTCTTCGACGCGATGGTGAGCCGGGGGCATGGCGGGGCCGAGGCCTTCGTGCGCGCCACCGCGACCGCGCCGGCGCGGATCTACGGGCTGCCGGGCAAGGGCGACATCGCGCCGGGCATGGATGCCGACCTGGTGATCTGGGATCCGGGGCGCCGGGTGACCTACGGGGCCGACGACCTGCACGACGCGGTGGGCTACAACCCCTGGGCGGGCACCACCGTCACCGGCTGGCCGGAGGTGGTGATCCTGCGCGGCGCGGTGGTGAAGGACGGTGACGACTGGCGAGGCACGCCGGGCGCCGGGCGGTTCCTGCCGCGCGCCGGCCACGGCGTGTCGCCTGCCGGCAGGATGGCGCCGGAACTGGCATTCATGGAGGGCGACCGATGACCCGCCCCGCCCCCGCCGAGCTCGCGATCACTTTCCTCTACTATCGCGACCTGCCCGCCGCGATCCGGTTCTACGAAGAGGTGCTGGGGCTGGAACTGGCGATCGACCAGGGCTGGTCGAAGATCTACCGGATCTGCCCCGGCGCGCATGTCGGGCTGGTCGACGAGGCGCGCGGCCTGCATCGCGCCGCGGCGGAAAAACCGGTGCAGTTGTGCCTGCGGGTGCCCGATGTCGATGCCTGGCGGCGCTGGATCGCGGCGCAGGGCGTGACGGGCCTGTCGGAGATGTTCCAAAACGACGCGCTGGGCATCCGCGCCTTCGTCTTCGACGATCCCGAGGGCTACCAGATCGAGGTGCAAAGCCCGACGCGGGAGGGCGCATGACCGGCCACGCGCTGATCGTCATCAACCCGAACTCGTCGGACACCGTCACAGCCGGGATCGACCGCGCGATGGACCCGCTTCGGGGCTTCGGCATCCCGATCCGCTGCGTCACGCTGGCCGAAGGCCCGCCGGGGATCGAGGACCAGGCCCAGGCCGACCTGACGATCGCGCCGATGCTGGCGCTGGCCGGGCGGCTGGAGGCCGAGGCGGCGGGTTTCGTGATCGCCTGTTTCGGCGATCCGGGGCTGCATGCGCTGCGCGCCCGAACCGCCCTGCCGGTTCTGGGCATCCAGGAGGCCGCGGTGACGACGGCGCTGACGCTGGGCCAGCGGTTCGGGGTGATCGCGATCCTGCCCGCCTCGATCCCGCGCCACCTGCGCGCCTTCGGGGCGATGGGGGTGACCGACCGGCTGGCGGGCGACCGGGCGCTGGGGCTGGGCGTGGCGGACCTGGCGGATGCCGACCGGACGCTGGCCGCGATGCTGGACACCGGCCGCGCCCTGCGCGACACGGACGGGGCCGAGGTTCTGATCATGGGCTGCGCCGGCATGTCGCAGTATCGCGACCGGCTGGCGGCGGAAACCGGCCTGCCGGTGGTGGAGCCCTGCCAGGCCGCGGCCGCGATGGCGCTGGGCCGGATCGCGCTGGGATATTGAGGGAGGATCGCATGAGACTGACCGAGGCCGCGACCGGCGTCTTCACCATCGCCGCCACACCGTTCCTGCCCGACGGGGCGCTGGACCTCGACAGCGTCGATCGCATGGTCGATTTCTACGTCGCCAAAGGTGCGACGGGCCTCACCATCCTCGGGATCATGGGCGAGGCGGGCAAGCTTTCGGCCGCGGAATCGGTCGCGGTGATCCGCCGGGTGGTGGCGCGCACCGACCTGCCGGTGATCGTCGGCGTCTCTTCCCCCGGGTTCGCGGCGATGCAGGCGCTGGCGGGCGAGGCGATGCAGGCGGGCGCGGCCGGGGTGATGGTCGCCCCGCCCGGCACCCTGAAGACCGACGACCAGATCGCCGGGTACTACCGCACCGCGGCCGCGATGCTGGGCGACGCGCCGCTGGTGGTGCAGGATTTCCCGCTGGTCACCGGCGTGACGATCGCGCCGAAGGTGATCCTGGAGATCGTGCGCGATTGCCCGACGGTCGTGATGCTCAAGCACGAGGACTGGCCGGGGCTCGACAAGATCGCCGCGCTTCGGGCCGCCGAGGCCGGGGGCGCGCGGCGCATCTCGATCCTGTGCGGCAACGGCGGGCAGTTCCTGCCCGAGGAGATGATCCGCGGCGCCGACGGCGCGATGACGGGCTTCGCCTATCCCGAGATGATGGCGCGGGTCGTCGCGGCGCATGGCGACGGCGACCTCGACCGGATGCGCGATGTCTTCGATGCCTACCTGCCGCTGGTGCGCTATGAAAGCCAGCCGGGCCTGGGCCTTGCGGTGCGCAAGTACATCCTCGCCCGGCGCGGGGCGATCGCCCATGCGGCGCTGCGCCAGCCGGGTGCGCCGCTCAATGCCGCCGGGGTGGCCGAGGTCGAGGCGCTGATCGCCCGGCAGGAGGCGCGGCTGGCGGCGCTGGGGCTGGACTGAGCGTTCCACCGCCGACCGGGCGCGTGTAGACTGGCACCATGTCCTGGCTCTCGCGCCTTGTCGAACGCCGTATCCTGGCCGCCCGCGCGAAGGGCGCGCTGGAGGGGCTAAAGGGCGAGGGCAAGCCGCTGCCCGACCGGCCCGGCGACGCCTTCGTCGATCCGGGCGAGGCGGCGGGCTTCCGGATCATGGCCGAGGCCGGGGCGCTGCCCGAGGAAATCCGGCTGAAGAAACGCATCGAGGCCGCGCGCGCCGATCTTGCGGCGATCACCGACCCGGCGGCGCGGCGCGCCGCGCAGCGCGACCTTGCCGAGCTGACCATGCGCCTGGCGATGGCAGAGGAGGCGCGGCGCAAATTCCTTCGGGGCTGAGCGGCGGCCGGCCCCGGCGCGGGGGCTTCGCGCCCCCGGGTCCGGCTGCGCCGGACCTCCCCCGCGGGATATTTCGGGACCAAAATGCGCGGGGCCGGACCGGCCGTCAGCGCAGCTTCAGCGTCGCCAGCCCGATCAGCGCGAGGATCAGCGAGATGATCCAGAACCGGATCACGATCTGCGGTTCCGCCCAGCCCAGTTTCTCGAAATGGTGATGGATCGGGGCCATCAGGAACACCCGCTTGCCGGTCATCTTGAAATAGGCGACCTGGATGATAACGCTGAGCGCCTCGACGACGAACAACCCGCCGACGATCGCCAGCACGATCTCGTGCTTGGTGACCACCGCGATCGCGCCGAGCGCGCCGCCGAGCGCGAGGCTGCCGGTATCGCCCATGAACACCGCCGCCGGCGGCGCGTTGTACCACAAGAACCCAAGCCCGCCGCCGATCAGCGCGGCGGTGAAGACCAGGATCTCGCCCGAGCCGGGCACGTAGTGGACATCGAGATACTCGGTGAAGTCGACCCGGCCGACCGCATAGGCGATGACGCCGAGCGTGCCCGCGGCGATCATCACCGGCATGATCGCCAGCCCGTCGAGCCCGTCGGTGAGGTTCACCGCGTTGGCGGAACCGACGATCACGATCATCGCGAAGGGCACGAAGAGCAGGCCGAGATTGATCAGGACATCCTTGAAGACCGGCAGCGCGAGCTGATGCGCGAGTTCGGCGGGATGGTACTGGGCCGCCGCGATGGCCGCGAGCGCCGCGATCCCGAGGCCGAGCAGGAACCGGGTGCGCGACGACACGCCCTTGGTGTTCTGCTTCGAGACCTTGGCGTAATCGTCGGCGAAGCCGATCAGCCCGAAGGCCAGCGTCACGCCCAAGACGATCCAGACATAGGGATTGTCGGGCCGGGCCCAGAGCAGGGTCGAGACCACCAGTGCCGAGAGGATCAGCAGCCCGCCCATCGTCGGCGTGCCGGCCTTCGCCATGTGGCTTTGCGGGCCGTCGTCGCGGATCGGCTGGCCCTTCTTCTGGGTGCGGCGCAACAGGTCGATCAGCGGCCGGCCGAACAGGAAGCCGAAGAACAGCGCCGTGAAGAACGCCGCACCGGCTCGGAAGGTGATGTAGCGAAACAGGTTGAAGACGTCGCCGCCGTCGGAAAATTCGGTAAGCCAATACAGCATCAGGGTGCCCCTTGCGCCTCGGACGCGCCCGCCTGCCCCAGTTTTCTGAGCGCGTCAACCACGAGGCTGACCCGCGAGCCCTTCGACCCCTTGACCAGAACGACATCGCCGGCATCGACGAGGGTATGGGCGCGGGCGGCGAGCGCCTCGGCGGTTTCGTGCCACTGGCCGCGGCGGGCCTGCGGCAACGCCTGCCACAGCCCGCGCATCCGGGGGCCGACGCAATGCACGGTGGCGACGGCCTGCATCGCCGGCAGCGCGGCGAGGGCGCGGTGCAGTTCCGCCTCCGTCGGGCCGAGTTCCAGCATGTCGCCGAGAATCGCGATCCGGCGACCGGCGCTGATCCGGCCGATGCCGTCGCGCGGCCCGGCCCCGGCCAGCACCTCGAGCGCGGCGGCCATCGAGGCGGGATTGGCGTTGAACGCATCGTCGATCAGATCGAAGGCGACGCCGTCCTCGACGGTGTCGAGCACCACGGTCTCGCGCTGGCCGCGGCCCGCGGGCGGGCGCCACTGCCCGAGGTCGAGCGCCGCCACGGCGGGATCGGCCCCGGCGGCCTCGGCCGCCGCCAGGACGGCGAGCGCGTTCATCGCGAAATGCCGGCCCGGGCTTTGCACCTTGTAGAGCAGCGTCTCGCGCCCGTGCCGGGCGCGCGCCGCCGTTCCCCCGCCCACGACCTCGGCGGCCAGCAACCGCCAGTCGTCGCCGGCGGCGGTGCCGAAGGTGACCTGGCGGGCGGAATGGCGCGCCGCCGCCGCGGCGAGGATCGGCGTGACATCGAGCCCGGTGGGCAGGATCGCCGTACCGCCGGGTTCCAGCCCCTCGTAGATCGCCGCCTTCTCGCGGGCGATCCCGGCGAGATCGTCGAACGCCTCGAGATGCGCCGCCGCGACCGTGGTGATCAGCGCGACATGCGGCCGCGCCAGCCGCGAAAGCGGCGCGATCTCGCCCGGACGGTTCATGCCGATCTCGATCACCGCGAAATCCGCGGTGGCGGGCAGCCGCGCCAGCGTCAAAGGAACGCCCCAGTGGTTGTTGAAGCTCGCCTCGGCGGCATGCACCCGGCCCTGCCCGGCGAGCGCGGCGCGCAGCATTTCCTTGGTCGAGGTCTTGCCGACCGACCCGGTGACGGCGATCACCGTCGCGCCGGCGCGCGCCCGGCCCGCCGCGCCCAGCGCGGTGAGCGCCGCCAGCACGTCGGCCACGATCACCAGCGGCGCATCCTCGGCCACGCCCTCGGGCCGGCGCGAGACCAGCGCGCCCGACGCCCCGGCGGCCAGCGCGGCGGCGACGAAATCGTGCCCGTCGCGACGGTCGGTGAGCGCCACGAACAGATCGCCGGGGGCCAGGCTGCGGCTGTCGATCGAGACGCCGGTGGCGGCGAAGTCGCGCGTCGCGCGGCCGCCGGTGGCCGCCGCGACCTCGACCGCGGTCCAGAGCGTGTCGGTCATATCCGTCCCTCCAGCGCGGCCACGGCGACGGAGGCCTGTTCGGCATCGTCGAACGGGTAGAAATCGCTGCCGATCACCTGCCCGGTCTCGTGCCCCTTGCCCGCGATCAAGAGCGCGTCGCCCGGCCCCAGCGCATCGACCGCGCGCAGGATCGCCTCCGCCCGGTCGCCGACCTCGTTGGCCTCGGGGCAGGCCGCCAGGATCGCGGCCCGGATCGCCGCCGGATCCTCGCTGCGCGGGTTGTCGTCGGTGACGAACACGACGTCGGCGTGCTCGGCCGCCGCCCGCCCCATCAGGGGGCGCTTGGTCCGGTCACGGTCGCCGCCGGCGCCCAGCACGACGACGATCCGGCCCAGCACATGCGGGCGCAGCGCGGCGAGCGCCGTGGCCACCGCGTCGGGCGTGTGCGCGTAATCGACGAACACGGTGGCGCCATTGCCGCGGGTGGCGACATGCTGCATCCGCCCGCGCACCGTTTCCAGCCGGTCGAGCACGGCGAACACCGCCTCGGGCGCCTCGCCGGCGGCGATCGCGAGGCCCGCGGCGATCAGCACGTTCGCGGCCTGGAACCCGCCGATCAGGTTCAGATGCACCATCTGCGGCTCGCCCGCCCAGGAAAACCGCAGATCCTGCCCGGTGGCGTCGAACCGCTGCCCCAAGAGCCGCAGCGCGGCCCCCGGCGCGGTGCCGACGGACAGCAGGCGCTGGCCGCGGGCCCGCACCAGGTCGCCCAGGCGGTCGGCCCAGGGATCGTCGGACCAGACCACGGCGGTGCCGTCGTCGGGCAGGACACGGGTGAACAGCCCCGCCTTCGCCTCGAAATAGGCCTCCATCGTGCCGTGGTAGTCGAGATGGTCCTGGGTGAGATTGGTGAACCCCGCCGCGCTCAGCCCCACCCCGTCCAGCCGGCGCTGGTCCAGCCCGTGCGAGGACGCCTCCATCGCGGCATGGCTGACGCCCGCCGCGGCCATCGCGGCCAGCATCCGGTGCAGGGTGACGGGTTCGGGCGTGGTATGCGGCGAGGGGCCGGACCAGGCGCCCTCCACCCCGGTGGTGCCGATGTTGCAGGCCGGCAGGCCCAGCGCGGCCCAGATCTGGCGGCAGAAGCTGGCGACCGAGGTCTTGCCGTTGGTTCCGGTGACCGCGACCATCACGGCGGGCTGGCCCCCGAACCACAGCGCTGCGGCGCGCGCGAAGGTGGCGCGCACGTCCTCGGCCACGATCAGCGGCGCGGGATGGTCGGCCAGCGCGGCGCGCGCCTCTTCCGCCCCCTCGCGGTCGGTCAGCAGCGCGCCGGCCCCCTTGGCCAGCGCCGCGCGGGCATAGATCGCGCCGTGCACCCGGCTGCCGGGCAGCGCCGCGAACAGCGTGCCGGGGCCGACCTCGCGGCTGTCGGCGGTCAGGCCGGTCAGCCGCGCCTCGTGCCCGCCCTGCGCGGCCAGGCCGAGATCCGCTAGGCTTCTCGTCACCGCCGCCGTTCCTTCGCCGCCGCCCGTCATGCCCGTTTCGCCGGCCCTGTCCAGATATCGTGGTCGCCCGCCCCGCGCGGACCCATCAGTTGCGTACGCGTATTAGCCCGGCGCCGGTGCCCTGTTCAACCTCGGGCCTGAGGCCGAGCAGCGGCGCGGTGCGGCGAATGATCTCCGCGGCGACCGGCACGGCTGTCCAGCCGGCGGTGCGGCGCGGTTCGGTGCCCGATGTTTCCACCGGTTCGTCGAGCGTGACGACGATCGAATAGGCCGGATCATGGGCCGGGAAGACGCCGGCGAAGGTCGCGATCACCCGGTCGTCGTAGTAGCCGCCGCGCGGATCGGGCTTGTCGGCGGTCCCGGTCTTGCCCGCGACCGCGTAGCCCGGAACGTCGGCGAAGGTCGCGGTGCCATGCGCCACGGTTTCGCGCATGATCGAGACCAGCGTCGCCGCCGCCTCGGCCGACATCACCCGCGCGCCGCCCTCGGGCGGCACGGTCCGGCGCAGGATCGTCGGCATCACCCGCACCCCTCCGTTGCCGATCGTCGCATAGGCGGCCGCCAGGTGCAGCGGGCTGGCCGACAGGCCGTGGCCGTAGGAGGCGGTCAGCATCACGATCTCCGACCACTTGCGCGGCAGGAGCGGCCGGCCGGTGGGCGCCTCGGCGATCTCGAGGCTTGTGGGCTCGAAGAAGCCCAGCGCCTTGAGGAACGCCTGCTGGCGCTCCGCCCCGGTCATCGCCACGATCCGCGCGGTGCCGATGTTGGAGGATTTGACCAGCACCTCGCGCACCGTCAGCTGCGGCCCGTAGTTGCGGAAATCGCGGATCGTGAAGCGGCCCCATTTCAGCGGCCCCCTGGTGTCGATCAGCGTCTCGGGCGACACCAGCCCGAGATCGAGCGCCTGGCCCACGGTGAAGGCCTTGAAGGTGGAGCCAAGCTCGTAGACGCCCTGTACCGCGCGGTTGAACAGCGGACTGTCGGAGGGGTCGCGCCCGGCCAGCGGCGCGGGGCGCGCGTTCGGGTCGAAATCGGGCAGCGAGGCGAGCGAGATCACTTCGCCGGTGCGCACGTCCATGATCACGGCGGTCGCGCCCTTGGCGTTCATCAGCCGCATGCCGCCGGCCAGCACCGCCTCGACCGCCGCCTGCACCGACAGGTCGAGCGACAGTTCCAGCGGCCGACCGCCATTCGCCGGGTCGCGCAGCCAGGTGTCGAACTGCTTCTCCACCCCGGCGGTGCCGACGACCTCGGCCGAGGTCACGCCCTCGCGGCCGAATCCCGCGCCGCCAAGAACATGCGCGGCCAGCGTGCCGTTGGGATAAAGCCGCATCTCGCGCGGGCCGAACAATAGCCCCGGATCGCCGATGTCATGCACCGCCTGCATCTGCTCGGGCGACAGCCGCCGCTTGATCCACAGGAACTTGCGCGACCCGGTGAAATCGGCGCGCAGCCTGTCGGCGTCGAGATCGGGGAAGATCCGCGCCAGTTCCAGTGCCGCACGGTCGGGATCGACCATCAGCGGCGGCTGGGCATACAGCGAATGGGTGGCGAGGTTGGTCGCCAGCACCCGGCCCTTGCGGTCCACGATATCGGCGCGCTGCGCCAGGATCGAGGCGCCGGAGGCCGCTGCTACCGGCTCCATCGGCTCCGAGGCGGCCAGCGTGCCCATCCGCGCGCCCACCACCGTGAAGGCGCCGAAGAACAGCAGCCCGAGGATCAGAAGCCGACCCTCTGCCCTGAGCCGCTGACGGTCGCGCATCTCCTCGTGTCTCAGGCGGAGGTTCTCGCGCTCGATTGCGTCGGGATTCTCGCCCTTCGCGCGGGCCGAGAGGATACGGGCGAGCGGGCGCAGCGGCGTGCGGATCATTGGCCGGCCTCCAGCGCGGCGGTGTCGACGATGCCGTGCAGCGCGGGCAGGTCGACGCGGGGATAGGCGACCTCGTCGATCCGGCCGAAACGCTCGGCATCGATCGGCACGAGACCGAGGCGCGGGAAGTTCAGCAGCGCCAGGTCGCGCAGCCGTTCGGGCCGGTTCAGATAGGCCCATTCGGCGCGCTGGATCGCCAGCGCCTCGCGCAGCTCGGCGATCTGGCGTTGCAACGCCGCCGTTTCGGCCAGCGCGGCCTGGGTGCGATAATTCTCGCGATAGGCCCAGAACGCCAGTCCCATGACCGCGAAACCCGTCAGGATCAGAACGAGGCTGCGCATTCCGTCAGGCTCCTTTCAGTGCGCGTGAGGGCAGGCCGAGATCCCGGCGCGGCGCCGGGGCGGCCGGGGCATCGGTGCGTCGCGCGACGCGCAGAAGCGCCGACCGCGCGCGCGGGTTTTCCGCCAGTTCCGCCGCGTCGGGGCCGATCGGCCGGCGGGTGACGATCTCGAAGGCCGGGGCCTCGGCGGGCCGTTCCGGCGCGTAGCGGCTGCCGCCGCCGCCGGTGGACGACCGCAGTTGCAGGAACCGCTTCACCACCCGGTCTTCCAGCGAGTGGAAGGTGACCACGGCCAGCCGCCCGCCGGGGCCGAGCGCCCGCTCCGCGGCCTCGAGCCCGGCAAGCAACTGGCCGAATTCGTCGTTCACCGCGATCCGGAGCGCCTGGAAGCTGCGGGTCGCCGGGTGGCTCTGGCCGGGCTTGGCCCGCGGCAGGCAACGTTCGATCACCGCCGCAAGCTCCAGCGTGCGGGTCAGCGGCCGCGCCGCGACGATCGCGCGGGCGATCCGGCGCGAGGTGCGTTCCTCGCCGTACTGGAACAGGATGTCCGCCAGCTCCGCCTCGGGCAGGGTATTGACGAGATCGGCCGCCGTCGGCCCCTCCGCCGCCATGCGCATGTCGAGCGGACCGTCGCGCAGGAACGAGAACCCGCGCTCGGCCTGGTCAAGCTGCATCGACGAGACGCCGAGGTCGAGCACCACGCCGTCGACCGGCCCGCCCGCGATGCTGTCGAGATCGGAGAACGTGCCTTCGACAAGCCGCAGCCGGTCGCCGTAGCGCCCCGCCCAGCCCTGCGCCAGCGCGAAGACCGACGGATCGCGATCGATCCCGATCACCCGGTCCGCCCCGGCGTCGAGCAGCGCGCGGGCATAGCCGCCCGCCCCGAACGTGCCGTCGACCCACAGCCCCGCCACCGGCGCGACGGCGGCGATCAGCGGCCGGATCAGGACCGGAACATGCGGGGTGTCGGGGGCGGGCATCGCGGCAGCGGACATGCCCTAGCCCCGTGGCCTTGGCGGCAGCAGGCTGCGCGGGTCGAAATCGTCGGGATACTGTTCGGCCAGGCGCGCGGCGCGGTGGCCGGCCTTGGCGGCGTAGGTTTCCGGCTTCCAGATCTTGAAATAGTCGCCGGCCGAGATGAAGAACGCCTCGCCGGTCAACCCGATCTTCTCGCGCAGCCGTTGCGGCAGCACCAGCCGGCCGTCGTCGTCGATCTGGGTTTCCGTCGACTGGCCGTGCATCAGTTCCTCGAGCCAGAGCCGCTCGGGCGAGCCGCGCTGCATCTCCTCGATCTGCTCGTCGATCTCCTCGATGGCGCGCATCGTATAGACCTCGAGCCAGTCCTGGCGCTCGTCGCCGTAGACGATCACGATGTTGGGGCGCTGGCCGGGGTTCCAGTCGGGATCGGAGGCCTCGATCACGCGGCGGAACGGCGCGGGGATGGATACCCGGCCCTTGGCATCCACCTTGAACGTGTCCGATCCTCTGAACCTGCGTGCCACAGGCGCGCGCTCCTTGTCGGCCCTCGTCACCCCCCTCGAAACGGATGCGGCGGATCGGGCTGCTGCCACTGCCCGATCCGCCGCCCGAGACCCATCTCTGGGTTGTCCGGCTTAGCGCGCCACCTGGGGGGATGTCTGCTCGCGCGCGCGCCGGATCTCTTTGTCGTCAGAAAGCGGGTGCCTGTATGAAACCTGACTTTTCGCCTTTGGGGTCTTGCCGCCCCGTTCGAGCCCGTCTCTGCCGATGAACAAGGGATGACATGGGAATTCATGGGAAGCAACAGGAATTTTCCACGAAATCCATGTCGCCCCGTGGGAATTGGTCGGAATCAGAGCAAGCCCTGGGATCATGCCGGACCATTTCCACAAGATATTCCGCTCAAGTCCTCAGAAGCCGCCATATATGGACGCGACAGCACCCAAGCCCGCCGTCCCATGAAATCCCAAATTTCTGCTGGAATTGGCGTCCCATACCGCCGGAACCCGTGATCGGGCGGCGCCAACGGGCGCGAACGCCCCGGTTCGCGGCCCGGCATGCGGCGCGATTCGGCCGCGCGGTGGCGGGGCTTTCGGTTCGTTCCCGTGAAATCCCGAAGCGCCGGGGCCGCGCCCGGCGCCGGCCGGGTCAGGCCATGCCGCCGGCGATCAGGCGGTGCGCGAGCCGCGCGTAGGCCTCGGCGATCGGCCCGTCTCCGGCGGCGACGGGCGTGCCCGCGTCGCCGGCGATCCGCACCTCCAGCGCCAGCGGGATCTCGCCCAGGAACGGCACGCCGATCCGCGCCGCCTCGTCCCGAACGCCGCCATGGCCGAAGATATCGGAGGATTGCCCGCAATGCGGACAGACGAAGGTGGACATGTTCTCGATCAGGCCCAGCACCGGGGTCTTGAGCCTGCCGAACATGTCGATCGCGCGCCGCGCGTCCAGCAGCGCGACGTCCTGCGGGGTGGAAACGACGAGCGCGCCGGTCAGGTGGGTGCGCTGGCACAGCGTCAGTTGCACGTCGCCGGTGCCCGGCGGCAGATCGACGATCAGCACGTCGAGCTCGCCCCAGGCGACCTGGCCCAGCATCTGTTGCAGCGCGCCCATCAGCATCGGGCCGCGCCAGACCACCGCCTCGGTCTCCTTCACCATCAGGCCGATCGACATCAGCGTCACGCCATGCGCGGAAAGCGGCAGGATCGTCTGGCCGTCAGGCGAGGCCGGCCGGCCGGTCACCCCCATCATCCGGGGCTGCGACGGGCCGTAGATATCGGCATCGAGCAGCCCCACCCGGCGCCCTGCCCGCGCCAGCGCCACGGCGAGGTTCGACGAAACGGTGGACTTGCCGACACCGCCCTTGCCGGAGGCGACGGCGAGAATGCGGTCGACCCCGGCCACGCGCTGCGGACCCGCCTGCGGCTTCGGATGCCCGCCGATCTTCAGCGACGGCGCGGCGGCTTTCGGCGCCGGGCCATGCGCCGTCAGCGCCACCGACACCCTGTCCGCGCCCAGCGCGCGCACCGCGGCCTCGGCGGCGGCGCGCGCCTCTTCCATCCCGCGGGCCTGATCCGGGTCGGCCGCCTCGATGACGAAACGCACCGATTCGCCCTCGATCACCAACGCCCGCACCAGGTCGCGCGACACCAGCGTGCCGCCGCCGGGCACCGCGATCCGCTCCAGCGCGGACAGAACCGCCGCCTTCGTCACAGCCATGTCACAGACTCCTGCCCAATCCCGCGCCAACATTGGGGCGGAATGCCCGTTCGGCAAGCCCACCGGCCCAGATCGGACACAAACCGCCCTAATTCTACGCAATTCGCCAAACGTTTAGTCAAGAAAAGGTCAGTGAGCGTTATGCATTTGCTGCATGGCAGAATTGTCGATGACCGGTATTGTGCAATCGCAGCATTGCGCCCATGTTTGCCCTAACACGGCGCCAGAAAGTAGGGGCCGAGCAGTCAAAAGGACACCACGACATGGCACTGGCGAACGACATCCTGAACGTCGATTTCGGCCTGAAGCGCCGGATCATGACCGTGATCGCGGATTTCCGCGAAGCGCGGCAGCGCGGCCGGGTCTACCGGCAGACGCTGCACGAACTCAAGAACCTGTCGAACCGTGAACTCAACGATCTCGGCATCGCGCGCTCGACGATCACCCGGGTGGCCTACGAGGCCGCCTACGGCAAGTAACCTCTTTTCGGGCCCCTCCTCCTCCCTGGGTCCGGAATACGCGGCGGCGCCCCTCCTCCTCCCTGGGCGTCGCCGCCCCAGATACGGGGCCTCGGCCCCGAACGGCATCCGGTCGCGCCCCTCCTCCTCCCTGGGTGCGGACGGAACGAAGGGCGGCGGCCCTCTCCTCCTCCCGAGGGCCGCCGCAACCTTCGGCCCTGAGTTTCGCACGGCCCCTCCTCCTCCCTGGGCCGGGCGATGCCAAGGGCGGTGGCGGCCCCTCCTCCTCCCTGGGCCGCCACCGATCCCGTGGCGCGAACACGCGGCCCCACCTCCTCCCGGGGCAGGCGTTGCTGGCGGCGGCCCCCTCCTCCTCCCTGGGGTCGCCGCCTTTTTCCTTTCCGGGGTTCCGAACGGCTAGAACGGCACGTCGCCGGCCATGTCGGCGGCGACGACATAGCCGGCCAGCACATGCTTGTCGCCGGCCTTGTCGAACCGCACATGCAGCTTGTCGCCCTCCAGCGACGCGACGGTGCCGTAGCCGAACTTCTTGTGAAATACCCGGTCGCCCTCGTCGAACGGGGCCACCGCGTCGAGGTCGATGACGACATGGCGCGCCTCGCGCGGCTGCGCGACCGGCCGGCTGGCGCCGCGCGACTGCAGCCGCTTCCAGCCCGGAGAATTGTAGACATCGGCCCGCGCCGCGCGTTCCTCGACCCCGGCGGGACCGAAGCCGCCGCCGAACCCGGCCGGCGCCGCCGCGCCGTAGCCGCCGCCGTACAGCCCCGGCGCGGTCAGCACCTCGACATGCGCCGCCGGCAATTCGTCGATGAAGCGCGAGGGCAACTGGCTTTGCCACTGGCCGTAGACCCGGCGGTTTCCGGCGAACGAGATGGTGCACAGCGCCTCGGCCCGGGTGATCCCCACGTAGGCCAGCCGCCGTTCCTCCTCCAGCCCCTTCAGCCCGCTTTCGTCCATCGAGCGCTGGCTTGGAAACAGCCCGTCCTCCCAGCCCGGCAGGAACACGACCGGGAATTCCAGACCCTTGGCGGCATGCAGCGTCATGATCGAGACCTTCTCGGCCGCGTCCTCCTGCTCGTTGTCCATGATCAGCGCGACATGTTCGAGAAAGCCCTGCAGGCTGTCGAACCCTTCCAGCGCCTTCACGAGTTCCTTCAGGTTGTCGAGCCGGCCGGGCGCCTCGGGCGTCTTGTCGTTCTGCCACATCGCGGTATAGCCCGACTCGTCGAGGATCTGCTCGGCCAGTTCGATATGGTTTTGCCCCTCGGCCCGCACCGCGCGATGCCAGCGGTCAAGCTGTTCGACCAGAAGCCGCAGCTGGCCGCCGCCCTTGCCGGAAATCTCGCCCGCAAGCACCGCGTAGCGCGCCGCCTCGACCAGCGGGATGCCACGGTCGCGCCCGATCCGCTGGATCGCCTGCTGCGCCTTGTCGCCAAGGCCGCGCTTGGGGGTGTTCACGATCCGCTCGAAGGCCAGATCGTCCTCCGGCGAAACGGCAAGGCGGAAATAGGCCATCGCGTCGCGGATCTCGAGCCTTTCGTAGAACCGCGGCCCGCCGATCACGCGATACGGCAGGCCGATGGTGAGGAACCGGTCCTCGAAGGCGCGCATCTGGTGGCTGGCGCGCACGAGGATCGCCTGATGATCGAGGCCGACGGGATCGCCGCCACGGGTGCCGCGTTGCAGCGCCTCGATCTCTTCGCCGATCCAGCGCGCCTCTTCCTCGCCGTCCCAGTGGCCGATCAGGCGCAGCTTCTCGCCGCCCTCGGCCTCGGTCCACAGCGTCTTGCCCAGCCGGCCCTCGTTCGCGGCGATCAGGCCCGAGGCAGCGGCGAGGATGTGTTCGGTGGAGCGGTAGTTCTGTTCCAGCCGGATCACCTGCGCGCCGGGAAAATCCTTTTCGAAGCGCAGGATGTTGCCCACCTCGGCGCCGCGCCAGCCGTAGATCGACTGGTCGTCGTCGCCGACGCAGCAGATGTTGCGATGCCCGCCGGCCAGAAGCCTGAGCCACAGGTACTGGGCGACGTTGGTATCCTGGTACTCGTCGACAAGGATGTAGCGGAACCGTTGGCGATAGCCCTCCAGCACGTCGGGATGGGCCTGGAAGATCGTCACCATGTGCAGGATCAGGTCGCCGAAATCGGTGGCGTTGAGGGTGCGCAGCCGGTCCTGGTAGGCGGCGTACAGCTCCGTGCCGCGGTGGTTGAAGGCCGAGGCATCGGCCGCCGGCACCTTTTCCGGCACCAGCGCGCGGTTCTTCCAGCCGTCGATGATGCCGGCCAGCATCCGCGCCGGCCAGCGCTTGTCGTCGATGTTGGCCGCCTGGATCAGCTGTTTCAGCAGCCGGATCTGATCGTCGGTGTCGAGGATCGTGAACGAGGATTTCAGCCCGACGAGTTCGGCATGCCGGCGCAGCAGCTTGACGCAGACCGAATGGAAGGTGCCCAGCCAGGGCATCCCCTCGATCGTGCCGCCGACCAGATGGCCGACCCGCCCCTTCATCTCGCGCGCGGCCTTGTTGGTGAAGGTCACGGCCAGAATCTCGCCCGGCCGCGCCCGGCCGGTGACCAGCAGATGCGCGATCCGCGTGGTCAGCGCGCGGGTCTTGCCGGTGCCCGCGCCGGCCAGCATCAGCACCGGCCCGTCCAGCGCCTCTACCGCCTGCCGCTGCGCGGGGTTCAGCCCGTCGAGATAGGGCGCCGGGCGCGCCGCCGTCATCGCGCGCTGGCTGAGCGGTCGCGGATCGTCGTCAAATGCGTCGGCGAAATCGGAGCTTGTCATGCCCGGCAATCTAGCGCCGGGCGCGGAAGAGTTAAAGAAGCGTTCCGCGTATGTTCCGCCGTTGGGCCGGCGCCGGGCGATCAGGCCGCGCGCAGATCCTTCGGCATCGCGTCGAACGCCTCCTGCGCGGGAACCACCGGCAGGCCCGAGGGGATCCAGCCGCGGCCATGTCGCCCGCCGATCATTCCCTCGCTGACATCCATGACGCCGTCGAAGTCGTTGCCGCGCAGCCATTGCATCACCCGGCCGGTCCGGTTGCCGGTGCGGCAGATCATGGCGACCTCGTGGCCGGGATTGAATTCCACGGTCGCGGCGATCCACGATCCGAATTCCCGCGCCCGCATGTCCAGAAGCCAGGCCCCCGGCGCCACGCCTGTCTCGACCCATTCCTCGGGGGTGCGGATGTCGATCAGGATCAGCTTGCCCGCGGTCAGCCTGTCGTAGGCCTCCTGCGCGGAAATCACGCCGGAGCCGGCGAAAGCCGGCGAGGACAGGCCGGGCGCCAGCCCGGACACGGCAAGGCCCGTCGCGGTCAGGCCGGTGGCGGCGAGGAAGGTACGGCGTCCGATCACGTTCACATTCCGTTTTTGCGATGTCTTTTTCTTCGCATCCCGCCGCGACCGACGCAACCGCACGGGCTTCACAAACCCGCGCGCCGGATCGGCGCGACGGATTCTTTCGCAAAAGCTTTGCCCGGCGACATATCGCGGGCTTGCGCTGCGGCGCGGCACCCCTAACATCGCCGCGTCCAGACAAGGGAGGCGCCGATGCCCGAGTTCAAGAAGATCCTCGTCGCGAACCGTGGCGAAATCGCGATCCGGATCATGCGGGCCGCCAACGAACTGGGCAAGAAGACGGTCGCCGTCTTCGCCGAGGAGGACAAGCTGGGCCTGCACCGCTTCAAGTCGGACGAGGCCTACCGGATCGGCGCCGGCCTTGGCCCCGTGCAGGCCTACCTGTCGATCCCCGAGATGATCCGCGTCGCGAAGGAATCGGGCGCCGACGCGATCCATCCCGGCTACGGCCTGCTGTCGGAGAACCCCGATTTCGTCGAGGCCTGCGCCGCCGCCGGCATCACCTTCATCGGCCCGAAGGCCGAAACCATGC
>JANSXY010000035.1 GCA_024742695.1 Paracoccaceae bacterium
AGCTTCCGGATGATGTTCAAAAGTCCCATGTGGATCACTCCGTTGTCCCCCATCGCCTGTCGCGAAGGGGAGGGTCACATGGGTCAGTTCTCAGTGGAAATCAGGCCGCTACCCGGGTCAGTTCTGAATGGAAATCAACACGACATCCTTGCAAAGCGGGCCAAGGATCCCGCCGATCCGCTCAAGCTGGTGCTCGTACGGGATATGTGGCTCACGGGCTTTGACGCCCCATCGATGCACACAATGTACATCGACAAGCCGATGAAGGGGCACGGCCTCATGCAAGCCATTGCCCGCGTTAACCGTGTCTTCAAGGACAAGCCTGCTGGTTTGGTCGTGGACTACATAGGCATCGCTCAGAACTTGAAGTCTGCGCTTGGTCAGTACTCTCAGTCGGATCAGCGTCAGGCCGGGATCGATGAAGCTGAGGCTGTGGCCGCGCTGCTGGAGACGATTGATGTGGTTAGGTCCATGTTCCATGGTCACGACTATCAGAAGGGCATCACCGGCACGCCACACGAGCGGCTAGTGGCCCTTGCCGAGGCGCTGAATTGGGTGCTGGCACTGCAGGAAGAGGCGGCGCGAAAGGAGACCTCGCCCGACGCCCAGAAGAGGGCGCACAGACGGTTTCAGGACGCGGTGCTGGCCTTGTCGAAGGCGTTTGCTCTGGCCTCGGCCAGCGACACTGCAAGGGCCGTGCGTGATGAAGTCGGCTTCTTCCAAACGGTTCGTGCCGCGATGACAAAGGCATCTGAGGTCGACGGTCAGGGTACTGCCGCCCGGGAGATGGCGATCAGACAGATCGTGGACCGTGCGGTTGCTTCGACTGAGATCGTAGATATTTTGAAGGCTGCCGGGATTGCAACTCCAGACATATCGATTTTGTCGGATGAGTTCCTCGCCGAGATACAGAAGCTGGATAAGAAGAACCTCGCGCTTGAAGCGCTGAGCAAGCTTCTGAATGACGAGGTTAGATCGCGCAGCAAAACCAACGTTACCGAAAGCCGGCGGTTCTCCGAGCGGCTGGAAGACGCCATCGGCAGGTACCACACCAACGCGCTCACGACCGTAGAAGTGCTTCAGGAACTGATCGCCCTTGCGAAGGAAATCCGCGCGGCCCGATCGCGAGGCGAAGGAGATGGGCTGACTGCCGACGAGATCGCCTTCTACGATGCCCTCGCGGACAATGAGAGCGCGGTGCAGGTTATGGGCAACGATCAGCTCAAGATCATTGCCCACGAACTTCTGCAAGGCCTGCGATCGAATATTACCATCGACTGGGCTCACCGAGAGAGTGCTCGGGCTCGCCTGCGCGTGCTCGTGAAGCGCACCCTGAGAAAACATGGATACCCCCCGGATCTACAAGAAGGGGCCGTTCAGGTGGTCCTGCAGCAGGCGGAAGCACTGTCGGCCCAATGGGCGGCATAGGAGGCACGGAAGAATTGATCGGCGATACAATCTATGACTACCGCGGGAAAGCTGCGCTGTGGGCGGCGCTGTGCGCCTTTGATGCCGTAGAAAGCGGAAACGAGACTTTCGTTGAGGCTGACGCCGCTGTCCTCCTAGAAGGTGTTTGGGATTTTGTTCGCGAGAGCTGCCTTGAGGCAGAGGAGCCGTTGCCCACACAGATCGAAGCCCAAGAGATCCTTAGGCAAATGATCACGGACTGGAACCGCGAGCGCGCCAAATCGGATCTTGGCTAGCCTCCTAAGACCAAGAAAATTGGCCGCGGTGGCCTCCTCGGAGGTGTCGCGAAGTGAGAAGCAATTCGCAGGATCGGGATGCGAGGCCAGCATGATCCTTCGATCGAGTGCAAGAGATTTGCAAGAGCGGCAGCAAGAAGATGTCGCGCACCTAGCAAAAGAAGTCTTAAGTATTTGATTTTATTGGTGCCCCCAGAGGGACTTGAACCCCCGACCCTCTGATTACAAATCAGATGCTCTACCAGCTGAGCTATAAGGGCGCCACGCTCTAGATAGACGGCCCGGCTTCGCAGGGCAAGGCGCCCGGCGGGCCGATCCGGGTGGTCGCGTTGTGCGCGGTGGTCGCGGCAGGGCCGGACCGGCTTGCGGGGGCCGTGGCGGGCCGGTTTCGCAGGCCCGCGCGGCCGGCGGGATCGGGCGCGGCCCGCGGCGCGCGCTCCGGCCGGTCCGGCCTGCGCGTCAGGCCCCGGCGTCGGCACTCGCGGCCGTTGCCTCCGGCCGCGCCGCGACGCTGCGCAACTCGAACGGCAGCCGGACCCGGCGCACCGTGTCGTCCTGCGGGTTCCGCACCTGGAGAATGCCGCCCGCGGTCACAAGCCCGCCCAGCGCGACATAGGTATTCAGCGCATCGGTCACGAAATCGCGCAGCTCGCGCTCGCTGTCCATCCGGACGCGGGTTCTGATCCTCTCGATCACGCCCGCGGGAATAACAAAGCCCCTGTTGTCGGCCATACTCGTCTCCTTCACACGCGGCCACCAATTGCCGCGCGGCGAGGGTGGCACGAATTCCTTGCCAAAGGCCAAAGGCCTCAGCTCATGCCCAGCGCGGCCTTGTAGAGTTCCAGCACCGCCTCTTCCTCGGCCAGGTCGTTCTGGTCGCGCTTGCGCATCGCAACGATCTTGCGCATCACCCGCGTGTCGTAGCCGCGCGCCTTGGCCTCGGCCATGACCTCTTTCTGGCGGTCGGCGATGTCCTTCTTTTCCGCCTCCAGCTGCTCGTACTGTTCGATGAACTGGCGCAGTTCCTCGCAGGCGACGGATTGGGCGGTCTCGGTCAGGGGATCGGACATCGGGCTCCTCGGGCATGGTCAAAGCGGTCAGGCCGTCTTGCTAGTCGCTCCGCACCGGCGCCGCAAGGCTCTTGCGCGCCACCGTTCCAGGGGCTAGGCCCGGCGCATCGAAATGGCGGAGGCGGGGCGGTGGAAGCGCTGGTCTGGATCGGGGCGGCGGTGTCGCTTTGCGGCATCGCGGGGCTGGTTTGGTGCATCGCGGCGGTGATGCGCGCCCGGCGCGCGGGGCTTGACGACGCGGCGCTGCGCGCGCGCCTGCAACGGATCGTGGCCTGGAATTTCGGCGCGCTGGCGGTGTCGGCGCTGGGGCTGATGCTGGTGGTCGTGGGTATCTTCCTGGGCTGACCGGATCAGCCGTCGAGATCGGAAAACCGCGTTCCGGTGCGGATCAATTCATCCCAAAGCGGTGCGGGCCGCCAGAACCAGGCGTCGTTCAGCGCGGCATAGTCCATCAGTCGTTTGCGCATCAGAACCGGGCCCAGGATATCGGCGGCATGCATCGGCCCGCCGCGGTGGCGCGGAAAGCCGAAGCCGAACAGCATCGCCGCGTCGATGTCGGACGGGCGCTGCGCGATCCCCTCGGCCAAGAGCCGCGCGCCCTCGTTCGCCATCGCGGCAAGGCAGCGGTCGCGGATCTCGTCGTCGCTGACGGGCTGGGCGACGATGCCCTTGGCCTCGCGCTCCGCCGCGATCAGCGCCAGCACCTCCGGGTCTTCCGCGCCCTGGCGCGACCCGTCCGGATACAGGTAATAGCCGCGGCCGGATTTCTGGCCGATCCACCCCGCCTCGCACAGCCGGTCGCCGATCGCGACGTAACGCTGCGCGGGATCGCGGCCGGCCGCCAGCCGCTTGCGCCGGGCCCAGGAAATCTCCAGCCCCGCGAGGTCGAGCACCTGGTAGGGACCAAGCGCGAAGCCGTAGGCCCGCATCGCACGGTCGACCTGGTAGGGTGTCGCGCCGTCTTCCAGCAGGAAATCGGCGGCGCTGCGATAGGCCGTCAGGATCCGGTTGCCGATGAACCCGTCGCAGACCCCGGCGCGCACCGGCACCTTGCCGGCGCGGCGGGCCAGCGCAAGCCCGGTGGCCACCACCTCGGGCGCGGTGGCGCGGCCGACGACGATCTCGACCAGCCGCATCACCGGCGCGGGCGAGAAGAAATGCAGCCCCAGCACATCGGCCGGCCGGCCCGTCGCCTCGGCCAGCGCGTTGACATCGAGGTAGCTGGTGTTGGTGGCAAGGATCGCGCCGGGGCGCAGCACGCCGGCCATGTCGGCCATCACCTGCCGCTTCACCGCCTCGTCCTCGAAAACCGCCTCGATCGCGAGATCGCAGTCGCCCAGGGCGGCGATCTCCGTCGCGCCGTCGACCCGCGCCCATTCGGCGGCGCGCTGTGCCTCGGTCATCCGGCCGCGCGCGACGGCGCGTTCATGCGCGCTGGCGATCCGGCCAAGCGCGCGGGCCAATTGGTCGCCGTTGCGTTCCACCAGCGTCACCGCGAGCCCGGCCGACAGCATCACCTGCGCGATGCCCGACCCCATCAGCCCGCCGCCGACGATCCCGACGCGGTCCACGGGGCGCGGCGTCAGCCCGGCCTCGGGAAACCGCGGCGCAAGCCGTTCGGCGAAAAAGGCGTGCCGCAGCCCCGCCGCTTCCGGCGAGGCGACCAGATCCTCGAAACCGGCGCGCTCGAAGGCCATGCCGGCCTCGGGCGGCAGCAGCATCGCCGCCTCGACGCAATCGACGATCCGCGCCGGCGCGGGCAGCGGCGAGGCCTCCGCCTCCTTGCGGGCGGCGGCGATGGCGGCGAAGTAGGCCGCGCTGTCGGCGAACCCGGCATCGGGGGCGCGCGCCGGCAGCGCCTCGTCCCCGCGCACCAGGTAATCGGCGGCCAGCGCCAGCGCCGCCTCGCCGGCGTCGCCCTCCACCGCCGCGTCGACCAGGCCGATGCGTTCGGCCTCGGCGGCGGTGACGGGCTTGCCCGACAGCATCATCGCCAGCGCCGCCTCCGCCCCGATCAGCCGCGGCGCGCGCTGGGTGCCGCCGGCGCCGGGCAGCACGCCTAGCCCGACCTCGGGAAAGCCAAGCCGGGTCGACTTCGCCGCCACCCGGCAGGTCGTGGCCAGCGCCAGTTCCAGCCCGCCGCCCAGCACGGTGCCGTGCAGCGCGGCGATCACCGGCTTGCCGCAACCGGCGATGCGGGTGTTCAGCTCCGGCAGGATCGGCCGTTCCAGCGGCTTGCCGAATTCGCGGATATCGGCGCCGGCGGGCCAGGTCCGGCCCGCGGCGCGCAGCACGATCACCCGCACCGCCGGATCGGCATCGGCGGCCTCGACGGCCTCGTAGAGCGCCTTGCGCAGCGCCGCGCCGATCGCGTTGACCGGCGGGCTGTCGATCACGATTTCGGCGACACCCTCGCCCGACGCCGTGCGCACCAGTTCCGCCATGCCCCTGCCCGTTCTCGCCCGCGCGGGTTCGTCCCGCCGCTTCGTGCCGACAGTCTAGGCATGGCCCCGGTCAATGCAATGGTGGATGGCCCGAGGCCGTGCCGGCCCGCC
Organism: Paracoccaceae bacterium; assembly: GCA_024742695.1. GTDB lineage: Bacteria > Pseudomonadota > Alphaproteobacteria > Rhodobacterales > Rhodobacteraceae > JANSXY01. The sequence continues at coordinate 5,329 of JANSXY010000035.1, forward strand.
AGGCCTGACCGCGTCACACCCGGGCGGCGCAGGTCCGGCAGAACGGCGTCGCCGGCACGACGTCCAGACGTTCCTGCGAGATCTCGGCGCCGCAGGTCACGCAGAACCCGTATTCGCCGGCCTCGATGCGGCCCAGCGCGGCGTCGATCATCCGCAGTTCCTGCTGCGCCGACAGGCCAAGATCCTCCAGCACCTCGTCGGTCTCGCGCTCGGTCGCCAGCTCTTCCCAATCCTTGCTGTCGTGGGAATCGAGCTCGGCGTCGATCTCCTGCATCCGGCGGTTGAGATCGTCGCGGCGCGCTTCCAGTTGCGCCTTGCGGTCTGCCACGGTTGTCATGCGGGTCTCCTGTTGTTCGCCGATCCACTATGCATCCCGCCCCGCACCCCTCCTTGATGCAAATCAACCGGTTTTCCCGGCGGCGAGACATATTCAAGAGTTGCAATGTTTTCCCGCCGCGCTAGATTTCTCCCGACCGCCTCGGGAGACGTGCCGAGGGTGCGGGGGCGGAAACAGGGAAGACGACATGGAACAGGACTGGATCTGGGGCCTCGTCGGGGGCCTCATGATCGGGAGTGCGGGCGCGCTGTATCTCCTGGTCAACGGGCGCGTGATGGGCGCCAGCGGCATTCTCGGCGGTCTGGTCGACCGCACCGGCTGGTCGACGGCGGCGGAACGGCTGGCCTTCATCGCCGGGCTGATCGCGATACCGCCGCTGATGGTGCCGCTTTACGAGGTGGTGGACACCCATATCACCGGCAACGTCGCGGTGATCGTCGCCGCGGGGCTGCTGGTCGGCATCGGCACCCGGCTGGCCAATGGCTGTACCTCGGGGCATGGGGTCTGCGGCATCTCTCGGCTGTCGCTGCGCGGCCTCGTCGCGACGGTGTTCTACCTGCTGGGCGGCGGGCTCGCGCTCGTGCTGTTCCGGCATGTCCTGGGGGTGGTCTGAGATGCAGCGCGCGTTCTTTTCGTTCCTTGCCGGCGCGCTGTTCGGCGCAGGATTGCTGGTGTCGGGCATGGTCGACACCACCAAGGTCCAGGGCTGGCTCGACGTGTTCGGCGACTGGGATCCGACGCTGGCCTTCGTGATGGGCGGCGCGATCATTCCGATGGCGGTGGCCTGGCGGATCGCGAAGCGCCGGGAAACCGCGGTGCTGGGCACCCCGATCCCGTTCAGGACCGAGATGCGCGTCGATCGCGACCTGGTGCTCGGCTCGCTCCTGTTCGGCGCGGGCTGGGGGCTGGCGGGGCTGTGCCCCGGCCCCGCGCTCGCCTCGCTCGGCTTCGGCGGCTCCGGTGGGCTGATCTTCCTTCTCGCGATGATGGCGGGTATGTTCGCCACGCCGGCGATCCGCACCCGGATCGAGCGGCTGGCAGCGGCGACCTGAGGCAACGCGCATGATCGACATCCGGGAACTGACCGACCGCTACGCGGTCTCGCCGCAGATCGCGCCGGGCGATGTGGCGGCACTGAAGGCCGCGGGGTTCGACCGCGTGATCTGCAACCGCCCCGACAGCGAGGTCGGCCCCGATCTCGCCGCCGACGCGTTGCGCGCCGCGGTGGAAGAGGCGGGCCTGACCTGGATCGACAACCCGGTCAGCGGTGGCGGCATCACCCCCGACAACGTGGTGGCCCAGCGCGCGGCGGTGGCGCCCGAGGCGGGCAGGGTCTTTGCCTATTGCCGGTCGGGCACCCGCAGCACGATCGTCTGGGCCTTCGCCGTCGCCGGGACCATGCCGGTGGACGAGATCATCGCCGCCGCGGCCCGCGGCGGGTATGACCTTACGCCCTACCGCGCACAGATCGAGGCCCTGGCCGCCGCCGGCTGAGCGCGCCGCCGATCAGAAGTTCGCGGCCTTCATCGGCATCGCGCCCAGATCGGGCAACCCGTCGTCCTCGCCGCCGAGCGGCGGCAGGCCGCCATCGCCCAGCGGCGGCAGGCCACCCTCGCCAAGGGGCGGCAACCCGCCATCCCCCAGCGGCGGCAATCCGCCATCCCCCAGCGGGGGCAGGCCGCCGTCGCCGCCCAGCGGCGGCAGACTGCCGGTTTCACCCAAGGGCGGCAGGCCCGCCATTGGCGCGGGATCGGCCGCCGGGTCCGGCACTCCGCCGAAGTCGAGCGACAGCGGCGCGGGTTCGGGAATGTCGCGCGCCGGTTTCGACGGCGCCGGCCGGGCCTTGGCCGCCGCCGGCACCGGCGGCTTGCCGGCCTCGAACTGCCGCCCGCCGGAGGCGACCGCCCCCCCTGCGGGGCCGGGCGCCGCGGCCGGGCCGGCCTCGGCGGTGTCGATCACCGTCATCCGCACCGCGCGATGCCCGTTGGCCTGCCCCAGCCGTCCGCGGGCCAGCGGCTTGCCGTCGACCCCCTGAAGCTCCAGCTGTTCCAGCGCCGCCATCGGGATCGCAAGCTCCGATCCGGGTTGCAGCGCCATGATCTCGCCGATCGGCATGTCCACGCGATAGAGCACCGCGTCGATCAGGACGTCCGCGGTCATCACCGTCTGTTCCAGCAGTCCGGACCAGTCCGCGTCGCCGGCGGCCGCCTCGGGCGCCGCCTCCGGCGGCTCCAGCTTCGGCCGCGGCTTCGGTCCCCGGCCCTTGGCCGGGACACACAGCAGCAACTGCCCGGTTCGCGCCTCGCCGGTGCCCAGTTGCACGGTGGCCCGGATCACCCGGTAGGTCGTGTCCTCGAGGATCAGGCCAAGCGGTCGCGGATCCTCAAGCCACGAGGCGTAGCGAAAGCCGGCGGCCCATGTCACATCCGGTTCCTCGGCCAGGAACTCGCCGAACCCGGCCAGCGCCTGGTCCACGAACTCGGCGCACAGCGCGGCGTCGGTGCGGGTCGGACGGCGGCCGGGAACCTCGCCGGTGCCAAGCCTGCCCATCGTCTGCTTTTCCAGAAGGCCGGCCAGCAACGGCGGCGAAATCCCGATCAGGCCAAGCCCCTCGCCCGGTCCTTCGAGAATCGCCAGCAGCGCGCGGTCCTCCAGCGTTTCGGGAAGCTCGGCCAGAGACATCTTGGTCTCGGTCCAGTCCGACATCGAAAGCGGCATCTCCATCAGGTCCTGCGCGGCCTTCGCCAACGCCTGCCTGAGCGCCTTCTTGGGCGTCATCGCGAAAAGGTCCGTGCGGGGGCGCCCCGCCTCGGCCTTGCGTTTCAGAACCGTCTGACTTCTGTCGTCCGCCATCTGCCGTGCCTGCCCGCCGTGCCATCTGGGCACCGGCATCCCGCGCCAACATGCCAGTTGCAGGGTTACCAACCGGTTGACGCGAGCCGCCCGCCGGCGGGTACCGCGCGGGTCAGGCCGCCCGGGTCAGGCCGCGCCGGACCGGCAGCGAGACACGGAACGCCGCGCCGCCCTGCCCCGGCAGATACTCGATCGTGCCGCCGAGATTGGCCATGATCTCGCGGCAGATCGCAAGGCCCAGCCCGGCGCCCCCCGCCCGGCTGGTATCGGTCAGGCGTGAAAACTTCTCGAAGATGATCGACTGGCTCTTCTTCGGGATGCCCGATCCGTTGTCGACGAAGTCCACCTCGACGCGCGCGCCCGCCCGGCGTACGCGGATCGTCAGTTCGGGATGGTCGGCGTCGCAGTACTTCCGGGCATTCGAGACGAGGTTGATGAACACCTGCACCAGCCGGTCGGTATCGGTGTAGACCGCCATGTGCTCGGTCGGCAGATCGCGGTGGAAGGTGAAATCGCGATCCGGCCGGGTGCTGGAGGCCGAGGTGATCGCGCGTTCGATCAGATCGTGCAGGTTGGCCACCTGGACGGTGAGCTGCGCCTTGCGGTTCTCCAGCACGCTCAGATCGAGCAGGTCGTCCAGAAGCCGGGTCAGGCGGATCGCCTCTTCGTGGATGATCTCGGCATACTTTGCGCGCATCGGTTCGGGCAGGTCCGGCTCCATCAGGATCTCGGAGAACGCGCGGATCGACGTCATCGGCGTGCGCAATTCGTGGCTGATCTGGCTGAGGAACGCGTCTTTCTGCACCGACAGGTCGGTCAGCTTGTCGTTCACCTCCCGCAACTGCCGGGCGGTGCGCGCCAGTTCCTCGGATTTCGCCTCGAGCTGGGCGGAATATTCCTTGATCTGCTGCGCCTCGCTCGCCACCGCCATCAGGTCTTGCACGGACACCGCCGCGCCCTCGGCGAACTGGGCGATCATCGCATGCGCGGTCGCCGATCCCACCGCACCGGCAAGCCGCCGCTCCAGCCGGTCGATGAAATCCGGCGTGGTATCGGGCAGAAAACCCGCCTTTCCCTGCTCCACCGCGGCGGCCTGGAAGAAGCGCTGCGCCTCCTCCCCGCCCAGGATCCCCTGCGCCATCACCAGCAGGCCCTCGGGTTCGGCGCCGCCGCGCGACCAGCCGCGGGTGCCGCGGCTCTGGTCGAAGACATGGACGAAGGCGGCGCCCTGCATCCGTTCCAGCGGTTCCGGGAAACTCAGCAGCGAGCCAATGAGGAAAGCCGCGGTATTGAGCGCGAGGGACCAGATCATCGCGTGCATCAGCGGATCGATCCCCTCGATCCCGAACAACGCCTGCGGCCGAAGCCAGCCCCAGCCGAACGGCCCCTCGACCAGCACCTCGGCCGAGATCAGGCCGGAACTGCCGAACGAGGGCAGGAACAGCGTGTAAAGCCACAGCGCGAAGCCGGTCACCAGCCCGGCCCCCGCGCCGACCCGGGTCGCGCCGCGCCAGAAGATCCCGCCCAGCATCGCCGGCAGGATCTGCGCCAGCCCGACGAAGGCGATCAGCCCGATCGCCGCCAGCGCCTCCGATCCGCCCGACAGGCTGTAATACCCGTAACCCAGCGCCAGGACCACGCCGATCGACAGCCGCCGCGCGGTCAGCACCAGGCCGCGCACATCGCCCGCCGCCCGCGCCCCGCCGGCGCGCAACGACAGCCACAGCGGCGTGACGATGTGGTTCGACACCATCGTCGCCAGCGCGATCGCCGCGACGATGACCATCGACGTGGCCGAGGAAAAGCCGCCCAGGAACGCCAGGATCGCCAGCCCGCCGTTGCCCTCGGACAGGGGCAGGGTCAGCACGAAAAGATCCGGGTTCGAGCCCGCCGGCATCCGTTCCAGCCCGACCACGGCGATCGGCACCACGAACAGGCTCATCGCCAGCAGGTAGAGCGGAAACGCCCAACCCGCGGTCGCGAGATGCCGCTCGTCGGCATTCTCGACCACCAGCACCTGAAACATCCGCGGCAGGGTCAGAAGCGCCGCGGCCGACAGGAAGGTCAGCCCGATCCAGCGGCCGGGCTGCAACGGCCAGTCCGCGATCGGCGAGGCCTCGATCTTCGCCAGCACGTCGCCGACACCGCCGGCCACCCCCCAGACCACGAAGGCGCCGACGCCGAACAGCGCCACCAGCTTGACCACCGCCTCCAGCGCGATGGCGATGACGACGCCGTGGTGGCGTTCGTTGGCGTCGAGGTTGCGGGTGCCGAACAGGATCGTGAACAGCGCCAGCCCCGCCGCCACCCAGATCGCGGTCACGCCCTGGTCCGGCAGCGCCCAGCCCTGCGGCGATGCCGCCGCGAACACGCCGAACGACAGCGTGACCGATTGCAGTTGCAGCGCGATGTAGGGCGCGGTGCCGACGACCGCGAGCAGCGTGACGATCACGCCCAGCAGGTTCGACTTGCCGTAGCGCGAGGAAATCAGGTCAGCGATCGAGGTGACGCGCTGGGTGCGGCCGATCCTGACCAGCTTGCGCAGGATCCACCACCAGCCGACCATGATCAGCGTCGGCCCCATGTAGATCGTCGCGAATTCCAGGCCCGACCGCGCGGCGAAGCCGACCGCGCCGTAGAATGTCCAGGCCGTGCAGTAGACGGACAGCGACAGCGTGTAGACCCAGGGCGACCGCAGCCAGCCGCCGCGGCCCGACCGGGCCCGGCGTTCGGCCACGAAGGCCACCGCGAACAGCAGGATCACGTAGGCGATGCAGCCCGCGACGAGCAGGTCGAAGGGAACCATCAGCCGCCCTCGTCCTCGCCATCCTCCAGCGCCCGCGTCAGCCCGCGCGACAGCGCCGCGGCCAACGCCACCAGAACGATCCAGACCGCGAAGAGATAGACGATGCCGGGCGCGGTATCGTCGGCCGCCGTATCCGCCGGGTGCCAGAGGATCGGGATCATCCACAGCGCCGCGCCCAGGATCGGCAGCATCCGGCAGGCATCCATCATCCGGCGCCGGCGATAACTGCGGCGGGCCAGGAACACCGGCGGGCGCCGGTCGCCCCGCCGCCCGGTCCCGGCATCGGGCAGCGTCATGCCACGCCGCCCAGTTCGCGCACCGAGGCCAGCATCTCGGCGTTCGAGAACGGCTTTGTCATGAACCGGTCCGCCCCGGCGCGCTCGGCGGCCTCGCGTTCCTTGACCTGGCCCTTGGCGGTCAGCATCAGCACCGGCAGATGCGCAAGCCCGGTATCGGCGCGCATCTCGTTGAGGATGTCGAAACCCGAGCGCCCCGGCAGCATCACGTCGAGGATCACCACGTCGGGCGCCTCGCGGCGGATCGCCTCGATCGCGGCGGTGCCTTCGGAATGGCTGGCCACCTGCCAGCCGTCGCGCGCCAGGATGAACCCGATCGCCTCGATGATGTTCGGCTCATCCTCGATCAGAAGGACACGCTTGCCCATCCGATGCCCTCCCCCCGGCTTGCCCCGGACCTGCCCGGCCCTGTTGTGGCTGCTGCGACTATCGCGCAAAGCCGGGGCAACTGTCAAAACTCCAGTGCTCAGTCCGACGCCGCGAGGAACGAGGGCTCGCGCCGGGCCGCGCAGGCCTCGCGCGGGCAGACCCGGCAGGAAGAGCCGACGGCGAGATCGCCCGGCTGCGCCGGCCCCGGCTCCGGCAGGACCAGCATCCACGCCTGCACCACCTGCGGCCCGTCGAACCCCTGCGGGTGCGACGGCTGGCAGAAGGCGTAGGCAAGGTATCGCCCGCCGCCGCGCCCGGCCATCTCGACCACCGCGCGCAGGGGCGCCATCGGCCGCGACAGCGCCTGGTAGAGCGGCCACAGCGGGCAGGCCGCGCCGAACCGCGGCAGGGCGAAGCCCGGTGTCGGCCGGCGAAAGGTGATCGCCCCCGCACCGTCGCAGGCCACAAGCCCCGCCGGCCGCCCGCCCTCCTCCACCGGCAGCGCGGCCAGCCGGCGAAACACCACCGGAAGGTCGGTGCCGAAGACCTGCGCCAGCCGCGCGGGATCGGGGCCGTGTTCGGCCAGCGCCGCGCGGAACGGCTCCAGCGGCAGGGCGTGGGCATCGGCGCGGTAGCGTGCGGCGAAGGCCAGCGCCAGCTTGCGCGCCGCCGTCGTCGCCAGTTCCGGCGCACCGGCGATGACGGTTTCGGGATCGGGCGGGTTCGCGCGCTCCAACGCGGCCAGATGAAAGCCCTTCGCCGCCAGCCAGGCCTCCAGCTCTTCCTGCGGCGAGGACAGGCCGGTTTCGCCCTCCGCCGACGCGTCGAGATAGGCCACCAGCGCCTCGGCCGCCTCGGCCAGCCGCTCGCTGTCGGCATGGATGTTGGCATGAAACCGCGCCCGCCACGCCGGCTCGATATCCTCGGTCTCGGCCAGGATCGCGGCCGTCGACCGGACCGAGGCCGCCGCGGACAGCACCTCGTGCAGGCTGTCGGACAGGTGCGGGTCGTGCGCCATCCGGTCCGACAGCGTCTCGACCGTGCGTTCGAGTTGCGCCAGCCGCGCCTGCCGCGCCCCCAGAAGCGCCGCCCAGCCGGGAAACCGGCCGACGAATTCCTCGATCCGGTCGGCTTCGGGCGGCGTTTCGGCCGCCGCCGCCCCGGCCGCGGCCTCGCGCAGGCCCTCGAACAACGCGCTTTCCGCGCCCTCGGCCAGCGCCTCGGGATCGGCTGCCAGCGCCTCGGCCAGCGTCGTCAGAAGCGCCTCGGAGACCTTGCGGCGATTGTGTTCGATCAGGTTCAGATAGGCTGGCGAAATCCCGACCGTGCGCGCCAGTTCGGCCTGTTTCAGGCCCAGCGCGGTGCGCCGTTCGCGAATCCTGGTGCCGGTCAGGGCAGAACGCGGCATTGCCCACCTCCCCCGCCCGGTTAACAGGAAAACCGCGCCAGGGGAAGCAGATGGCCCGGCCTTGACACGTATCGGGGCGCGGGTTTTCGCCCGCGCCCCGGCCGCCCGACGGGCAGATTTCAGGTCAGTTCAGCGCCTTGTCGGTGATCTGGTGCGTCCAGGCGCCTTCCGGCGCGGCGGAAATCACCGGGTCCGATCCGCCAGCCAGGAGCGTGGCCACCGTGCGTTCGTAGTCGGCCGGATCGAGCGTGCCGTTCGAACCCGCGGTGAGCTTTGCGATCTCGCCCATCATCCGCTTCTGGTGGGTTTCGGTCTGCGCACCGGTCTCGTCGTAGTCGAGCACGATCATCGCGGCGTCTTCGGGGTTCTCCTCGGCCCATTTCCAGCCCTTCATCGAGGCACGGACGAAGCGAACCATCTTGTCCTCGAACGCGGGATCGGCAAGCCGGTCCTCAAGCACGTAAAGCCCGTCTTCCAGCGTCGCGACGCCCTGGTCCTCGTACTTGAAGGTCACGAGATCGTCGGCCGAAATCCCGGCGTCGATCACCTGCCAGTACTCGTTGTAGGTCATGGTCGAGATGCAGTCGGCCTGCTTTTGCAGCAAGGGATCGACGTTGAAGCCCTGCTTGAGCACCTCGACACCGGCATCGCCGCCCTCGGTCGGGATGCCCAGCGTCGACATCCAGCTCAGGAACGGGAACTCGTTGCCGAAGAACCACACGCCCAGCGTCCGGCCCTTGAAATCCTCGGGGCTGGTGATGCCGGTTTCCTTCAGGCAGGTCAGCATCATGCCCGAGGACTTGAACGGCTGCGCGATGTTGACCAGCGGCAACCCCTTTTCGCGCGCCGCCAGCGCCGCGGGCATCCATTCCACCGTCACGTCGGCGCCGCCGCCGGCAATCACCTGCGTCGGCGCGATGTCGGGCCCGCCCGGCTTGATCGTGACGTTGAGATCCTCTTCCTCGTAGAATCCCTGTTCCAGCGCCACGTAGTAGCCCGCGAACTGGGCCTGCGTGACCCACTTCAGCTGCAGCGTCACGTCGTCGGCCGCCAGGGCCCCGCCCGCCGTCAGCGCCAGCGCGCCGACACTCGCCAAAAGCCGTTTCATCCGTCGTACCTCCTGTTGTACCGGCCCCGTCTCAGGACCGCCCCCGTTGCGAGGGATGCCAGAAGGTCACCCCCCGTTCGATCGTCGCGACCAGCCCGTAGAAGGCCGAGCCGGCCAGCGCCGCTACCGCAATCTCGGCCCAGACGAGCGGCAGCGCAAGCTGGCCCACCGCGGTCGAGATGCGAAATCCCATGCCGCGCGTCGGGCTGCCGAAAAACTCGGCGACGATCGCGCCGATCAGCGCCAGCGTCGTCGCGATCTTCAGCCCGTTGAAGATGAACGGCATCGCCGCCGGCAACCTCAGCTTCCACAGCGTCTGCCAGTAGCTGGCCGACCAGGTCGCCATCAGGTCGCGCTGCATCCGCTCCGACGCGGCAAGCCCGGCGACGGTGTTCACCAGCACCGGGAAGAACACCATCACCACCACCACGGCGGCCTTCGACTGCCAGTCGAAGCCGAACCACATCACCAGGATCGGGGCGGTGCCGACGATCGGCAGCGCGGCGATGAAATTGCCCACCGGCAGAAGCCCGCGTTGCAGGAACGGCGACCGATCGATCGCGATCGCGGTGGCGACGGCGGCCGAGCAGCCGATCACGTAGCCCGACAGCGCGCCCTTGACGATCGTCTGCACGAAATCCCCCCACAGGATCGGCAGCGAGGCGGCGATGGTCGCGCCGATCTCGGTTGGCGCGGGCAGGATCACCGGCGAGACCTGAAGGCCGCGCACGATGCCCTCCCACAAGACCAGCAGCGTGACGCCGAACAGCGCCGGAATCGCCAGCCGCACCGCCGGGTGCCGCGCCGCGGGGCCGGCGGCGAGCCGGGCGTTCAGCGCCCAGGCCGCCAGCCAGAACAGGATCGCGCCCCAGAACCAGGTCATTGCGCCATCCCCAGCCGCCGCAGCACCGCGCGTTCCGTCGCCCCCACCGCGCCGACCAGCAGCGCGGCGAGGATCGCGGCGGTGAACAGCGCCGCCCAGATCTGCGCGGTCTGGCCATAGTAGCTGCCTGCCAGCAGCCGCGCGCCCAGGCCGCCCTGCTGCACCGGCAACTCGCCCACGATCGCGCCGACCAGCGCCGCCGCGATGCCGACCTTCATCGAGGCGAAGAGATAGGGCAGCGAGGCCGGCAGCCGAAGCTTCCAGAACACCTGCGCCGCGCTGGCGCTGTAGGTGCGGAGCAGGTCGAGTTGCGCGACCTCGGGGCTGCGCAGGCCCTTCACCATGCCCACGACCACCGGGAAGAACGACAGGTAGGCGCTGATCACCGCCTTCGGCACGATCCCCGTCAGCCCGACCGAGGCGAGGACGACGATGATCATCGGCGCGATGGCGAGGATCGGGATCGTCTGGCTGGCGATCGCCCAGGGCATCACCGACAGGTCCATCGCCCGGTTGTGCACGATCCCCACCGCCAGCAGGAACCCCAGCCCGGTGCCGATGGCAAAGCCCAGCGCCGTGGCCGACAGTGTCAGCCAGCCGTGGTAGACAAGGCTGCGGTTCGACAGGGTGCCGGATTTCACGATGCCGCGCCGTCCCGTCGTTTCCTCGACCCAGGTGAGTTTCCAAAGCTCGGCCGCCACCTGGTGTGGCGCCGGAAGGACCGGGCGTTCCTGCGCCAGCGTATCGGCGACGATCTCGCCGAACGAAAGTTCCACCCCCGCCCGCGCGGCCTGGTCGCGCGCCCATTGCGCGTTCATCCCGACCGTCGCGACGTACCAGATTGCGACGATCGCCGCGACGACGGTGAGGATCGGTACGAGGCGGTTCATGCGGGCCGCGCCCCGCCGCCACGGCCGAGCCCGGCCATCGCCGCCCGGATTGGCCGCGCCTCACTCGTCATAGCCATGTCCCGCGCGCAGGCCCTCGCGCACCCGGTGCGCCACCTCGATGAACTCGGCGCTGTCGCGGATGTCCAGCGGCCGGTCGCGCGGCAGGGGGCTGTCGATCACGTCGGTGATCCGGCCGGGCCGGGGCGACATCACCACGATCTTCGTCGACAGGTAGACCGCCTCGGGGATCGAATGGGTGACGAAGCCGATGGTCTTGCCGGTGCGCGCCCAGAGTTTCAGCAATTCCTCGTTCAGCCGGTCGCGCACGATCTCGTCCAGCGCGCCGAAGGGTTCGTCCATCAGCAGGATGTCGGCGTCGAAGGCCAGCGCGCGGGCGATCGAGGCGCGCTGCTGCATCCCGCCCGACAACTGCCAGGGATACTTCTTGCCGAAGCCGTCAAGGTCCACCAGCGATAGCACATTTCGAACACGTTCATCCTGCTCGGCCTTGGAAAACCCCATGATCTCAAGCGGCAGTTTCACGTTTCCCGCAATCGTCCGCCAGGGGTACAGACCCGCGGCCTGGAAGACGTAGCCATAGGCCCGGCGCTGGCGCGCGTCATCCGGGCTCATCCCGTTGACCGTGAGCGTGCCGGATGTCGGATGTTCCAGCGCCGCCACGCAGCGCAGGAAGGTCGTCTTGCCACAGCCCGAGGGGCCGATGAAGCTGACGAAATCGCCCTTCTCGATCGTCAGGTTCACGCCGGTCAGCGCATGCACCGGGCCGTCGTTCGTGTCGAACGTCAGCCCGAGATCCTTCGCCTCGATCACCGGCTCGCCGGGCGGCCCCGTGTCACGCATCCCCGCTCAGACCCCGCTGGCCGGAATGCCCGTCCGCTCTACCGGGCGCGGCGCGGTCAGTTCCTTCCAGGTCGACAGCGCGGTGTTGACCGGGGTGTTCGGCGCCCGTTTCACGAACTTGCCGTGGCCTTCCTCGGTGCGGATCTCGCCGTCGTGCACTGCGACCTTGCCGCGGGTCAGGGTGAAGCGCGGCAGGCCCCTGACCTGCTTGCCCTCGAACACGTTGTAATCGATCGCGGATTGCTGGCTGGCGGCGCTGATCGTCTTTTCCTTCTTCGGATCCCAGACCACGATATCGGCATCGGCGCCGACGAGGATCGCGCCCTTCTTCGGGTAGCAGTTCAGCACCTTGGCGATGTTGGTCGAGGTCACGGCGACGAACTCGTTCGGCGTCAGCCGGCCGGTGTTCACGCCATGCGTCCACAGCATCGGCATCCTGTCTTCCAGCCCGCCGGTGCCGTTCGGGATCTTGGTGAAGTCGCCGACCCCGTAGCGTTTCTGCTCGGTCGTGAAGGCGCAGTGATCGGTCGCCACCACCGACAGCGAGCCCGACATCAGCCCGTGCCACAGGCTTTCCTGGTGCTTGGCGTTGCGGAACGGCGGCGACATCACGCGCCGCGCGGCATGGTCCCAATCCTTGTCGAAATATTCGCCCTCATCGAGCGTGAGATGCTGGATCAGCGGTTCGCCCCAGACCCGCTTGCCCTGCTGGCGCGCCCGGCGGATCGCCTCGTGCGCCTCTTCGCAGCTGACATGCACGATGTAGAGCGGCACACCGGCCATGTCGGCGATCATGATCGCGCGGTTCGCGGCCTCGCCCTCCACCTGCGGCGGGCGGGAATAGGCATGCGCCTCCGGCCCGGTGTTGCCCTCGGCCAGCAGTTTCTGCTGAAGATCGGCCACCACGTCGCCGTTCTCGGCATGCACCAGCGCGATGCCGCCCAGCTCGCCGACCCGGCGGAACGAGGCGAACATCTCGTCGTCCTGCACCATCAACGCGCCCTTGTAGGCCATGAAGTGCTTGAAGGTGTTGATGCCGCGGTCGCGAACCACCGTCTCCATCTCGTCGAAGACCTGCTTGCCCCACCAGGTCACGGCCATGTGGAAGGAATAGTCGCAATTGGCGCGGGTCGACTTGTTGTCCCACATCTGGATCGCGTCCAGAAGCCCCTGGCCGGGCGCCGGCAGCGCGAAATCCACCACCATCGTGGTGCCGCCGGACAGCGCCGCGCGGGTGCCGGATTCGAAGTCGTCCGAGGAATAGGTACCCATGAAGGGCATTTCCAGATGCGTGTGCGGATCGATCCCGCCCGGCATCACGTAGCAGCCGGTCGCGTCGAGAACCTCGTCGCCCTTGAGGTCGGGGCCGATCTGGACGATCCGGCCGCCATCGACCAGCACGTCCGCGGCGTAGCTCAGGTCCGCGGTCACGACGGTGCCGTTCTTGATCACAGTGCTCATGCGTCTCTCCCCGTGTCAGCCAGTCTGGCCCGCAGCCGTTTCACCGGATGCCGGGCGCGGGGGCGGTGCCCCGGTTTCTCAATCCTTGTAGTCGGGCGCCTCGCGGTCGAGGATGCGCTTCATCTCTTCGAAATGGGCGAATTCCGCGTCGTGGTAGGTTTCCCATTCCGCCGCGGTTTCCTCGGCCAGGTCGTCGGGCATCACCGCCAGCGGCTGGCCGGTGGAATAGGCCAGCACCAGCGTCTTCGCCGCCCGTTCGAGGTGGTAGAGCGCATCCCAGGCCTCGGCCACGGTGGCGCCCAGCGTCGTCACCCCGTGGTTGCCCATCATCACCGACCGGTGGTTGCCGATCGCCCGCGAAATCCTCTCGCCCTCCTCGCCCGCCGTGGCGATCCCGCCGAAGTTCAGGTCATAGGCCATGCGGCGGAAGAACCGCGCGGTCACCTGGTCGATCGGCTTGATCGTGGGATCCTTCAGCCCGGCCAGCGCGGTGGCGTAGGGCGGGTGGATATGCAGCGCCACGCGGGCCTGCGGCAGGTTGCGGTGCAGCGCCGAATGGATCGACCAGGCCGACGGATCGGGCGCGTCGGGCCGCTCCATCGTCGACGGATCGTCGGCGTCGCACAGAACGAGGTCCGAGGCGCGCACCCGGCTCCAGTGCACCCAGCGCGGGTTGACCAGAAACTTGCGGCCGTCGGCCGACACGGCGGCGGAAAAGTGGTTCGCCACGCCCTCGTGCCAGTCGTAGCGGCAGGACAACCGGATCGCCGCGGCCAGGTCGACCCGGATCTGCGCCTCGTCGGTGCTGAACGTCGCCTCGTGCTTCGTCATCGCCTGTCGTCCTTTCCCTGTTGCGGCCCGCCGGGCATCCCATGGCCCCTGCGGTCGCGGTTGCATCCTTCGCGGCAGGGCCTCAGGCCACGATCTCCGCCGTTTCCAGCACCGCGTGAAACAGCACGTCGGTGCCCTTCGCGGCCCAGTCCGGCGTGATCTCCTCCGCCTCGTTGTGGCTAAGCCCGTCCTTGCAGGGGCACATCACCATCGCGGTGGGCGCGACGTCGTTGATCCAGCAGGCGTCATGCCCCGCGCCCGAGACGATATCCATGTGGCTGTAGCCCAGCCGATCCGCGGCGTTGCGGATCGCGGCGACACAGCCCTCGTCGAAGGCCGGCGGGTTGAACTGACCGACGATCTCGGCCTCGAAGCTCACCCCGATGTCCGCGCAAAGCTTCGGCGCCCGCGCCATCAGCTCGTCGACCATGCCGTTGAGCTTGTCGAGGTCGGGGGTCCGGAAATCGATGGTGAACACCACCTTGCCGGGGATGATGTTGCGGCTGTTGGGATAGACATCGACATGGCCGATCGCGCCCACCGCATTAGGCTGGTTCTTCATCGCGATCTCGTGCACCAGCTCGGTGATCAGGGCGAGGCCGCGGCCCGCGTTCCGGCGCATGTGCATCGGCGTCGATCCGGTGTGGCTTTCCTTGCCGGTCACCGTGCATTGCACCCAGCGCAGGCCCTGGCCATGGGTGACCACGCCGATCTCCTTGCCCTCGGCCTCGAGGATCGGGCCCTGTTCGATATGCAGCTCGAAGAAGGCGTGCATCTTGCGCCCGCCCACCGGCTCGTCGCCCTTCCAGCCGATCCGCTCCAGCTCGTCGCCGAACCGCTTGCCCTCGGCATCGACCCGGTCATAGGCCCAGTCCAGCGTGTGCCGCCCGGCGAAGACGCCCGAGGCCAGCATGGCGGGGGCGAAGCGCGTGCCTTCCTCGTTGGTCCAGTTCACCACCACGATCGGGTGCTTGGTGCGGATCCCGAGGTCGTTCATCGTGCGGATCACTTCCAGCCCGCCCAGCACGCCCAGCACGCCATCGTATTTCCCGCCCGTCGGCTGGGTATCGAGATGGCTGCCCACGTAGACCGGCAGCGCGTCGGGATCGGTGCCGGGGCGGGTGGCGAACATCGTGCCCATCACGTCCACGCCCATCGTCATCCCCGCCTCTTCGCACCAGCGCGCGAACAGGTGGCGGCCCTCGCCATCGGCATCGGTGAGCGTCTGGCGGTTGTTGCCGCCGGCCACGCCGGGACCGATCTTGGCCATCTCCATCAGCGAGTCCCACAGGCGCTCGCCGTTGATCTTCAGGTTCTCGCCCGGGGCGGTCATGTCGGTCCTTCCTGTCGGTCGTCGCGGACGGTCTGGCGCCGCCCCTGGTGGGACGGGGCGGCGGGGCCGCCCCGGTTGCGGGTCAGTCGAGCGCCTCGAGCACCTCCTTCAGCGTGCCGATCAGGTGGTCGACCTGATCGCGCTCGATGATCAGGGGCGGCGACAGCGCGATGATGTCGCCGGTGGTGCGGATCAGGATGCCCTTCTCGAAGGCCTTCACGAAGGCCGAGAAGGCGCGCTTCGTCGGCTCCCCCGCGATCGGCTCCAGTTCCACCGCGCCGATCAGGCCGAGGTTGCGGATGTCGATCACGTGGCGGGTGCCCCTGAGGCTGTGCAGCGCCTCCTGCCAGTAGGGCGCGATCTCGGCGCAGCGCTCGAACAGGCCCTCTTCGCGATAGGTCTCCAGCGTGGCGATCGCGGCGGCCGAGGCGATCGGGCTGCCGGAATAGGTGTAGCCGTGAAACAGCTCGATCATGTGCTCCGGCCCGGTCATGAAGGCATCGTGCACCTCTGCCGTCGCCAGCACCGCGCCCATCGGGATCACGCCCGAGGTCAGGCCCTTGGCGCAGGTGATCAGGTCGGGCTGCACCCCGAAATACTGCGCCGCGAAGGGCGCGCCCAGCCGCCCGAAACCGGTGATCACCTCGTCGAAGATCAGCAGGATGCCGTGCTTGCGGGTGATCTCGCGCAGCCTTTGCAGGTAGCCCTTCGGCGGCAGGATCACCCCGGTGGACCCGGCCACGGGCTCCACGATCACCGCCGCGATCGTGTCGGCGCCGTGCAGGGCGACGATCCGCTCCAGTTCGTCGGCAAGGTCCGCGCCATGCTCGGGCTGGCCCTTCACGTATCCGTTCCGGTCCGGCAGATGGGTGTGAGGCAGATGGTCCACCCCCGCCAGAAGGCTGCCGAAGAACCGCCGGTTGTTGACGATCCCGCCAACCGAGATGCCGCCGAAACCGACACCGTGATAGCCGCGCTCGCGCCCGATCAGACGGGTGCGGGTGCCATCGCCGCGCGCCCGGTGATAGGCCAGCGCGATCTTCAGCGCGGTATCCACCGCCTCGGACCCGGAATTGGTGTAGAACACATGCGCCATGTTGTCGGGCGCGATGTCGAGGATCCGGTTCGCCAGTTCGAAGGCCAGCGGATGGCCGATCTGGAACGCCGGCGCGTAATCCAGTTCGCCCGCCTGCTGCTGGATCGCCTGGGTGATCTTCGGCCGGCAATGCCCGGCGTTGCAGCACCACAGCCCCGCCGTACCGTCGAGGATCTGCCGCCCGTCGGCCGAGGTGTAGTGCATGTCGCGCGCGGAGACGAGCATCCGCGGAGCCTTCTTGAATTGCCGGTTCGCGGTGAACGGCATCCAGAAGGCGTTCAGATCGTTCGGTGAGACGTTGCGGTCCAGTGCCATTCCGGCCTCCCTGCGCGCGTACCGACCGGGGCGGCCCGGCCGGTGCTGAGCTATTGTTTGACCAAATGGTCAGAAGCACGCTAGCAGGGATCAGGGGCCAGTCAAGAACCCTGGCCCGGACCGGGAGGAGGACGGGTGGAAGGCGATCCCGCGACAGCCGCGCCGCGCACGCGAATCCAGCAGCGCAACATGCGCCGCGTCCTCGACGCGGCGCTCGAGGTGTTCTCCGCCCAGGGGTTCCGGGGCGCGACACTCGACCAGATCGCCGAGCTTGCGGGCCTGTCGAAGCCGAACCTGCTGTACTACTTCCCCTCGAAGGAAGCGATCCATCACCAGCTTCTGGCGGACCTGATGGATACCTGGCTCGATCCGCTGCGCGAACTCGATCCCGCGGGCGACCCGATGGACGAGATCCTGGGCTACATGCGCCGCAAGCTGGAGATGAGCCGCGCGATGCCGCGCGAAAGCCGGCTGTTCGCCAACGAAATCCTGCAAGGCGCACCGCGGATCGGTCCGGCGCTGGAGGGCGAATTGAAACGGCTGGTCGACGAGAAGGCCGGCGTGATCGCGGGATGGATGGAAGCCGGGCGCCTTGCCCCGATGGACCCGCATCACCTGATCTTCTCGATCTGGGCGCTGACCCAGCACTACGCCGATTTCGACGTGCAGGTGCGCGCGGTACTGGGGCCGGGCCACGACCCGTTCGCCGAAGCCGGAGGCCTTCTCGACACGCTCTACCGAAAGGCGCTGACGACCTGACCTTTTCGTGATTTCGTTAACCGGCCGTTAACCCTGCCATGGACAGCCTGCGGCATGGCATCGTCGCTTCTGTCCCGTGCGCCGGTCGTTGCGCGACGTCGAGCGCGAGATCGGCCGCGAGGCACTGGAACTGGAGGTCCGCCGCCGCGGCTTTCACCTGATCGAGGTCGGCGGGCAGTTCGTGATCATCTGCTGCCGCGACCAGATGCGCGTGCATTGCTGAACACGCGCCCCGGCGCCAAAATTCTTCGTCCGAAGAATTTTGGCAGCCCCGGCAATATCTTTCGGCCGAAAGATATTGCCGCCCCGTGGTCCAAAATCGTTCGGCGAACGATTTTGGCCGCCGTCGTTCGTCCTGCCCGCAGCCATCGCAAAATCCTTCGGACGAAGGATTTTGCCGCCCCTATTCCGCCGCGCGCGACATCGGGTTGTTGGGATGCGTCGTCCAGTTGGCATAATCGCCCACCGTCGCGCCGGTGCGGGGATCGACCGCGCCCTTCGGCAGCTGCCGCATGGTGATGCAGGCCTCGACGGGGCAGACATCGACGCAGAGGTTGCAGGCCACGCATTCCTCGTCCTTCACGGTGAAGACCCGGTCGGGCGACATCGCGATCGCCTGGTGGCTGGTGTCCTCGCAGGCCGCGTAGCAGCGGCCGCACTTGATGCACAGGTCCTGGTCGATCTCGGCCTTGGTGACGTAGTTGAGGTTGAGATACTGCCAGTCCGTCACGTTCGGCACCGCGCGGCCCACGAGGTCGTCGACCGAGGCGAAGCCCTTCTCGTCCATGTAGGCGGAGAGGCCCGAGATCATTTCCTGCACGATCCTGAAGCCATAGGTCATCGCCGCCGTGCAGACCTGCACGTTGCCCGCGCCCAGCGCGAGGAATTCCGCCGCGTCGCGCCAGGTCGTCACCCCGCCGATGCCGGAGATCGGCAGGCCGGCGGTTTCCGGGTCGCGCGCGATCTCGGCCACCATGTTCAGCGCGATCGGCTTCACCGCCGGGCCGCAATAGCCGCCATGCGTACCCTTGCCGTCGATCGAGGGTTCCGGGCTGAAGCTGTCGAGGTTCACCGAGGTGATCGAGGAAATCGTGTTGATCAGGCTGACCGCGTCCGCGCCGCCCTTCTTCGCGGCGCGGGCCGGGTAGCGGATATCGGTGATGTTCGGCGTCAGTTTCACGATCACCGGCATCCTCGTGTGCGCCTTGCACCAGCGCGCCACCATCTCGATATACTCGGGCACCTGCCCGACCGCCGCGCCCATGCCGCGTTCGCTCATTCCGTGCGGGCAGCCGAAGTTCAGTTCCACCCCGTCGGCCCCGGTTTCCTCGACCAGCGGCAGGATGGCCTTCCACGCCTCTTCGTTGCAGGGCACCATGATCGAGACCACCACCGCGCGGTCGGGATAGTCGCGCTTGACCGCCTTGATCTCGCGCAGGTTGACCTCCAGCGGGCGGTCGGTGATCAGCTCGATGTTGTTCAGCCCCAGAAGCCGCCGGTCCGCGCCCCAGATCGCGCCGTAGCGCGGGCCGTTCACGTTGACGATCGGCGGCCCCTCTTCGCCTAGCGTCTTCCAGACCACGCCGCCCCAGCCGGCCTCGAAGGCGCGGCGGACGTTGTATTCCTTGTCGGTGGGCGGGGCCGAGGCCAGCCAGAACGGGTTCGGCGAGCGGATGCCCAGGAAGCTTGTCGCGAGATTTGCCATGGTCGTTCTCCTCAGCCGGCCATCAGCGTGGCGTGGATATCCTCGGCCGCGTCGCGGCCCTCGGCGACGGCGGTCACCGTCAGGTCGTCGCCGCCCGCGGCGCAGTCTCCCGCCGCCCAGACGCCGGGCAGCGAGGTGCGGCCGGCACCCGTCACCGCGATCTTGCGGCCGTCGCGCGCCAGCGCCTCGGGCGCGCCGTCCAGCACCTGGCCGATGGCCTTGAAAACCTGGTCGGCCTTCAGCCGGAAGGTTTCGTCCAGCAGCGCCAGGCCCTGCGGCGTCGGGCTCGTATAGGCGAACTCGATCTCGCGCACCGTGCCGTTGCCGATCACCCGGACCGGCGCGGCATTGTGGACGATCCGCACGCCCTTCGAGGTCGCCAGGTCCTGCTCGCGGCGCGAGGCGCCCATCGCCGCAGGCCCGCGGCGATAGACGATGGTGACGTTCTCGGCGCCCAGCAGCTTCGATTGCACGCCGGCGTCGATCGCGGTCATGCCGCCGCCGATCACCACCACGTCGCGGCCGATCGGCAACGCGGCCTTGTCCCCGGCCTGGCGCAGTTCGGCAATGAAATCGACCGCGTCGCGCACCCCGTCGACATCCTCGCCCTCGGCGGCGAGCGCGTTGACCCCGGCAAGGCCCACCGCCAGCAGCACGGCGTCATGATCGGCGCGCAGCCCGTCCAGCGTCAGGCCCGCGCCAAGGCTCTTGCCGGTCTCGACCGTGATGCCCCCGATCGACAGCAGCCAGTCGACCTCGTCCTGCGCGAAACCGTCCGGCGACTTGTAGGCGGCGATCCCGAACTCGTTCAGCCCGCCGGCCTTGCCGCGCGCTTCGAAGACGGTGACGGCATGGCCCTTCATCGCCAGCCGGTGCGCGGCGGCAAGGCCCGCGGGCCCGGCGCCGACCACCGCAACGCGCTTGCCGGTCTCGGGCGCGCGGGCGAAGGGATGGCCCCCCTGCGCCATCAGGCTGTCGGTGGCGAAGCGCTGCAGCCGGCCGATCTCCACCGGTTTGCCCTCGGCCGCCTCGCGCACGCAGGCGCCCTCGCACAGGTTCTCGGTCGGGCAGACGCGCGCGCACATGCCGCCGAGGATGTTCTGCTCGAAGATCGTGCGGCCCGCGGCCTCGGGCGTGCCGGTGGCGATCTGCCGGATGAACAGCGGGATGTCGATCGTCGTCGGACAGGCCGTGATGCAGGGCGCATCGTGGCAGAAATAACAGCGGTCGGCCGCGACCATCGCCTCGTGCGGATCGTAGGCCGGCGCCTTGTCCGAGAAGTTGGCGGCAAGGGTTTCGGCGGGCAGGCGCCCCGGCGCGACACCGGGCGTCAGCGGGCTGTTGGTCAAGCTCTGGTCTCCCTGGCTGGGGCTCTTGCGGCCCTTGGCTTTCCGTTTCCCGAAAAGGCTGCCACAGGCCCGGTTTTTTATCAAACGGTAAATTTTCTGGCCGGTCGGTCGCACCGGCGGAAAACTCGCGGCTTTTCCTTGACCGGTGGCTCGCGTATAAGCGCGAAGCCGACAGGCCCGCGCATCAACGACGGGCGGCGTGAAAGAACCCGATCGAGGACGGCATGACCAAGCATCCGCACGACAGCGACGTCGCCTTCATCCAGGCGTTGGCGGAACTTCTGCAGAAGAACGAGCTCACCGAACTGTCGGTGAAGCGCGAATACGGCGAGGACGACAGCCTGGAGGTGCGCGTGTCGCGCCAGGCGCCGGCCATCGTGGCCGCCCCCGCGCCGGCACCCGTCGCCGCGCCCGCCGCCGCGGCAGCCGCCCCGGCCGGCCCCGCCGCCGCCCCGGCCGCCGCCGACGATCCCGCCAGCCACCCCGGCGCCGTGACCTCGCCGATGGTCGGCACCGCCTACCTGGCCGCCGAACCGGGGGCCGAGCCCTTCGTGAAGGTCGGGGCGTCGGTGAAGGAGGGCCAGACCGTGCTGATCGTCGAGGCGATGAAGACGATGAACCATATCCCGGCGCCGAAGGCCGGCACGGTGCGGCGGATTCTCGTGGAAGACGGCAGCCCGGTGGAATACGGCGCGCCGCTGATGATCATCGAGTGACGGCGGAGAGCCCGCGATGTTCGAGAAGATCCTGATCGCCAACCGCGGCGAGATCGCGCTGCGCGTGATCCGCGCCTGCCGCGAGATGGGCATCCGCTCGGTCGCGGTGCATTCGACCGCCGACGCCGATGCGATGCATGTCCGGATGGCCGACGAAAGCGTCTGCATCGGCCCGAATTCCTCGACCGACAGCTACCTGTCGATCCCCGCCATCGTCTCGGCCTGCGAGATCACCGGGGCGCAGGCGATCCATCCCGGCTACGGCTTCTTGTCGGAGAACGCGACCTTCGTTCAGGTTCTGGAAGACCACGAGATCGCCTTCATCGGCCCGACGGCGGAACACATCCGGATCATGGGCGACAAGATCACCGCCAAGGACACGATGAAGCGCCTCGGCGTGCCTTGCGTGCCGGGCTCCGACGGTGGCGTGGCCGATCTGGAGACGGCCAAGGTCGTCGCGGCCGAAATCGGTTACCCGGTGATCATCAAGGCCACCGCCGGCGGCGGCGGGCGCGGCATGAAGGTCGCCGCCGACGAGGCGGGGCTGGAGATCGCCTTCCGCACCGCCCGATCCGAGGCCAAGGCCGCCTTCGGCAACGACGAGGTCTATATCGAGAAGTACCTGCAGCGGCCCCGGCACATCGAGATCCAGGTCTTCGGTGACGGCAGGGGCCGCGCCGTGCACCTGGGCGAACGGGACTGTTCGCTTCAGCGCCGGCACCAAAAGGTGTTCGAAGAGGCGCCCGGCCCGGCGATCGACGCGGAAACCCGCGCCCGGATCGGCAGGATCTGCGCCGATGCCGTGGCGGCGATCAACTACATCGGCGCCGGCACGATCGAGTTCCTGTTCGAGGACGGCGAATTCTATTTCATCGAGATGAACACCCGGCTGCAGGTCGAACATCCGGTGACCGAGGCGATCTTCGGTGTCGACCTCGTCCGCGAACAGATCCGGGTGGCCGCCGGTCTGCCGATGGACTTCGTGCAGGAAGACCTTGCGATCCGCGGCCATGCCATCGAGGTGCGGATCAACGCCGAGAAGCTGCCGGGTTTCGCGCCATGCCCCGGCACGATCACCCAGTACCACGCACCGGGCGGGCTGGGGGTGCGGATGGATTCCGCGCTGTACGACGGCTACAGGATCCCGCCCTATTACGACAGCCTGATCGGCAAGCTCATCGTCCACGGCCGCGACCGGCCCGAGGCGCTGGCCCGGCTGAAACGCGCGCTGGGCGAGTTGATCGTCGACGGCATCGACACCACGGTGCCGTTGTTCCACGCGCTTCTGGAAGAGCCCGACATCCAGGCGGGCAACTACTCGATCCACTGGCTGGAAAAGTGGCTCTCCGCGAACCTGGGCTGACCCCCGAGGACATGCTCGCGGCCTATGCCCGCGGCATCTTCCCGATGGCGCGCAGCCAGTACGACCCGGTCCTGCACTGGGTGAACCCGCGCATGCGCGGCGTGTTCGGCCTGCAGGAATTCCGCATTTCCCGCAGTCTGAAACGGTCGATCCTGCGTGGAGATTACACTATTCGAACAAACACGGCCTTCCAGAAGGTCGTTCTGGCCTGCGCCGACCGGCCCGAGACCTGGATCAACGCCACCCTGTTCGACCTGTATCGCAACCTGCACGGCCAGGGCCGGGCGCACAGTCTCGAGGTCTGGCACGAGGGCAAGCTGGTCGGCGGCGTCTTCGGGCTGACGCTGGGCGCGGCGTTCTTCGGCGAAAGCATGTTCTCGCAGCGCCGCGACGCCTCGAAGATCGCCCTGGCCTATCTCGTCGACCGGCTTCGGGAGGGCGGCTTCACGCTGTTCGATACGCAGTTCCTGACCCCGCATCTGGCCAGCCTCGGGGCGCGGGAAATCCCGCGCGCGGCCTATCTGGACCATCTGGGCAAGGCCACCGCCCGACAGGCGGATTTCCACGCACCGGGCGACGCACCCGCGCCTCAGATGCTGATGCAGCGGATGACCCAGACGTCGTAGCGGGAATGGTCGAGCGCCGACAGCGCCGGGCTTGACGCGATCATCCAGCCGTCGAAGGCGATCCGATCCTGCGTGACATCGCGCACCGTCAGCCGGGCGAAGGCGTCCGAGGTGGGATCATCGGCCGGAAACCGGCAATCGGCCAGTGTCACCTCGATCCGTCCGAACCGCTCAGTCGCCCCGACATCGACGGCCAGGTCGACCGTCTCGCCCGATACCTTGTCGAGCGCGCGCAGCAGCGCGGCCGGCGCGCTGCCCGCCTCCTGCGCCGCGCCGGGCGCGGCGATCATCAGCAGCGCCAGCGCGCAGGCCCTGCGCCTCATTGCCCGCCCGTGCCGGACTCGCCGTCGCCGCCAACGAATTTCATCAGCAGGTTGACGACGCTGACGGCGCTTTGCGTATCCTCGATCTCGTCGCCCGGCGCGAGATTGTCGAGGCTGCCGCCGGGAATGACCTCGATGAAGGCGCCGCCCAGAAGCCCCTCGGACGACACCAGGATCGCGCTGTCCTCGGGCAGCACCACCGCGTCGTCGATGGAGATCACGGCATCCGCGAAAAACGTCTGGATGTTGAGATCCAGGTCGGTCACCGTGCCGATCTTGACCCCGGCCAGCCGCACGTCCGTTCCAACCGTCACCCCCTCGACCGAGCGAAAGCTCGCGGTCAGATCGTAGGTGCCGCCCGGCCCCGAAAGCCCGGCCGACTGCCCCGCGTAAAGAACGAAACCGACAGCCGCCGCCAGCACGGCGGCCCCCGTCAGAACCTCGGTGGAACTCTCGGACATCGCGTTATTCCGGCTGCCATGCCTCGTAGTCGCGCCGGTCGGCCGGCGCGGCGCGGCGGATCGACCCCGGCGGCGCATAGGCCGCCGCCGTCCCGGTCAGGTTTTCCTGATGCGGCTTTTCCCAGGCCTTGTGCGTCAGCCCGGCCTTCGTCGGCGGATCGTTCCAGGTGAAATGCAGCCAGCCGTGCCAATCCGGGCTGACCCGGCTTGCCTCGGCCTCGCCGTTGTAGATCACCCAGCGGCGCTTGCCGTCCCGCGTCTGGTAAAAGGCGTTGCCAGCCTCGTCCTCGCCCACCTTGACGCCATTGCGCCAGGTGAACAGCTGGGTGCCCAGCGTCTGGCCGTTCCACCAGGTGAGCAGACGCAGGATAAGCGACATGGAAACCTCCGAAGCCTGGGCGCGCCCCTCATATGAACCATCCGCGGGCCAAGGTCCAGTGGCCCGAACCGCCCGTCAGCCGGCGCTTGCGGGCGCCTTCTTGGCCTCGGAATGGATCAGCAGCGGCTTGGCGTCGGCCTGGTCGACGGCCTCCTCGTTGACCACCACTTCCTCGACACTGCTCAGCCCCGGCAGTTCGAACATCGTGTCGAGCAGGATGTCCTCCATGATCGACCGCAGGCCGCGGGCGCCCGTCTTGCGCTTGATCGCCCGGCGCGCGATCGCCAGCAGCGCATCGTCGGTGAAGGTCAGCTTCACGCCCTCGATGTCAAAGAGCCGCTGATACTGCTTGACCAGCGCGTTCTTCGGCTCGGTCAGGATGGTGACCAGCGCCGCCTCGTCGAGATCCTCGAGCGTGGCGATCACCGGCAAACGGCCCACGAATTCCGGGATCAGGCCGAATTTCAGAAGGTCTTCCGGCTCCAGTTCGCGAAACAGCTCGCCCACCCCGCGCGCATCCGGATCCTTCACCTCGGCGCCGAAACCCATCGCGGTGCCCTTGTTGCGCTGCGCGATGATCCGGTCCAGCCCGGCGAAGGCGCCGCCGCAGATGAACAGGATGTTCGTGGTGTCGACCTGCAGGAACTCCTGCTGCGGATGCTTGCGGCCGCCCTGCGGCGGCACGGAGGCCACGGTGCCCTCCATGATCTTCAGAAGCGCCTGCTGCACCCCCTCGCCCGACACGTCGCGGGTGATCGAGGGGTTGTCCGACTTGCGGGTGATCTTGTCGACCTCGTCGATATAGACGATGCCGCGCTGCGCGCGTTCGACGTTGTATTCCGAGGCCTGCAAGAGCTTGAGGATGATGTTCTCCACATCCTCGCCGACATAGCCGGCCTCGGTCAGCGTCGTGGCATCGGCCATCGTGAACGGCACGTCGAGGATCCGCGCCAGCGTCTGCGCCAGAAGCGTCTTGCCGCAGCCGGTCGGGCCGATCAGCAGGATGTTCGACTTCGCCAGTTCGATATCGGCCGACTTGGCGCCGTGGTTGAGCCGCTTGTAGTGGTTATGCACCGCGACCGACAGCACCCGCTTGGCATGTTCCTGTCCGATCACGTAGTCGTCCAGAACCTTGCAGATATCACTCGGCGTCGGCACCCCGTCGCCCGATTTCAGGCCGGCGCTCTTGGTTTCCTCGCGAATGATGTCCATGCACAGTTCGACGCATTCGTCGCAGATGAACACCGTCGGACCCGCGATCAGCTTGCGCACCTCGTGCTGGCTCTTGCCGCAGAAGGAGCAGTAGAGCGTGTTCTTGCTGTCGCTGCCGGAATTGTTCGCCATGCTTTACCTCGGCTCGCCCGGTCGCATCCGGGCCTTTTGGTCGGTGTGCCTCGCGCCCACGGAGTCTATGGCAGGCAACCGATCACCACAATGTCAAATTTCCCGGCCGGTTAACCGGCCGGGGCGGCGCTCAGTCCGCGTCGTCGCCCTTGCCGCGGCTCTCCAGGATCTCGTCGATGAGACCCCAGTCGCGCGCCTCCTCGGCCGACATGAAATTGTCGCGCTCCAGCGCCGCCTCGACGGCCTCGAGCTTCTGGCCCGTGTGACGCACGTAAATCTCGTTCAGCCGGTCCTTGAGCTTCTGGGTCTCGCGGGCATGAATCATGATGTCCGTCGCCTGGCCCTGGTAGCCGCCGGAGGGCTGGTGCACCATCACCCGGCTGTTGGGCAGCGCGAAGCGCATGTCCTTCTCGCCGGCCGTAAGCAGCAGCGATCCCATCGAGGCCGCCTGCCCGATCACCAGGGTCGACACCTTCGGCCGGATGTACTGCATCGTGTCGTAGATCGACAGGCCCGAGGTCACCACGCCGCCCGGGCTGTTGATGTACATCGCGATTTCCTTCGACGGGTTTTCCGCCTCGAGGAACAGAAGCTGGGCGCAGATCAGCGTCGACATCCCGTCATGCACCGGGCCCGACAGGAAGATGATCCGCTCCTTGAGAAGCCGAGAGTAGATATCGTAGGCGCGTTCGCCACGGCTGGTCTGCTCGACCACCATCGGCACGAGCGTGTTCATGTAGATGTCGATGGGGTCCTTCATCGTCGCCTGCCCTTCGTGAACCTGCCGCTTTCTACCCGGCGTTTCCTTACCCTTGTCTTAGTGGCGCGCCCCGGCGCCCGCAAGGGCGGGCCGCCCCGCACCGGTCACTCCGCCGCGATCCGCCGCCCCGCGTGCAGGCCCGAGATTTCAAGGATCAGCTTGCGCTTGACCGCCTCGGCGAAGGTCGCGCGGGTCTCGGCGGTGACGACGAAGGCACCGGGGCCGCCGATGATCCGCTCGCGGAACTGGTCGGCCAGCCCGGCATTGCCGCCCCAGCCGCCGCCGGTCTCGCCATCCCAGGAGGTCACGCAATCGCGGCAGGCCACAGCGAGGCCGTTGATCGTGATCCCCGCCGCCAGCGCCGCCGCCCGGCCCTCGGCGATCGAGGGGCCGTTGAAATTGCCGGTGGAATCGGCCGAGAAATCGATGATCCGGCGCCAGCCCGCGATGTCGTTTTCCTCGATCAGCGCGCGCCCGAACATCAGCGCCGCGCCGATCGCGTTGCGCCCGCGCGCGCGGCGCGGCGCCTCCATCAGCGCCGCCGCGAAGGTCTCGGCGCTCTCCGGCCCGTCGATCACCATCCACGGCACCACCACGTCCTGGCTGTCGAACTGGCCCCATTCGACATAGGTCAGCGCGACCGAGCCATAGGCCGTTCCCGCGATCGCGGCCACCACCTCCGGGTCGCGCAGCGCGGCGGCGTAGCCCGCGCGCTGAAACCGGATCTCGTCCATCGTGATCGAGCCGGAACTGTCGGCCATCAGAACCAGCTCGAGGTCGACCTCGCGATCCTGCGCCGCCGCCGGCAGCGCCGTCAGCAGCGCCAGCCCCAAAGCCCGTATCAGCATCGTCGCGCCTCCTGGTGACCGTTCCGAAGGACGATAGCGCCCCGCGGCCTCCGGTCGAGCCGGATGGACGATCGCGCGCCGCCGGCCTAGCATCGCCGGCATCGAGGGAGCCGCCGATGCTGACCGATCTTTCCGCCACCGACCTCTCCGCCCGCATCGCCGCGCGCGAGACCTCCGCCGCCGAACTCATGGCCGCGACGCTCGACTGGATCGAGGCGGTCAACCCCCGGATCAACGCCATCGTCTCGCTGCGCCCGCGCGACGTGCTGATGGACGAGGCGGTGCGCGCCGATCACGAACCCCGCAAGGGCTGGCTGCATGGCCTGCCGATGGCGCCGAAGGACCTGGTGGCGACACGCGGTCTGCGCACCACCAGGGGCTCGCCGCTGTTCGCGGATCATGTGCCCGTGGCGGACGATCTGCTGGCCGCGCGCCTGCGGGCCGCCGGGGCGATCTTCATCGGCAAGACCAACACGCCGGAATTCGGCCTCGGGTCGCATTCCTTCAACCCGGTGCATGGCACCACGCTCAACCCCTACGACACGGCGGCCAGCGCCGGCGGATCGTCGGGCGGGGCCGCGGCGGCGCTGGCGGCGCGGATGCTGCCGGTCGCCGACGGGTCGGACATGATGGGCAGCCTGCGCAACCCGGCCGCGTTCTGCAACGTCTACGGCTTCCGGCCAAGCTGGGGGCTGGTGCCCCCTGACGCCGAGGGCGACACGTTCATGGCCACGCTCTCCACCTGCGGGCCGATGGGCCGGACGGTGGAGGATGTCGCCCGCCTGCTCGACGTGCTCGCCGGGCCGAACCCCGCGGTGCCCTTCGCGCGCGCCGAACAGGGCTTCGCCGCCGGGTTGGAGACCGACCCGCGCGGCCTGCGGATCGGCTGGCTGGGCGACTGGGGCGGGGCCTACGCGTGCGAACCGGGTATCCTCGATCTGTGCGAAACCGCGCTGTCGGTCTTCGCCGACCTGGGCTGCACGGTCGAGGACGTGGCGCCGCCGTTTCCGGCCGAACGGCTCTGGCACGCCTGGATCACGCTGCGGGCCTTTCTCAACGCCGGGTCGAAGCGGGCGCTTTACGACGATCCCGCGAAACGCGCGCAACTGAAGCCCGAGGCGGTGTGGGAGATCGAGCAGGGCCTGCACCTGTCGGCCGAGGCCGTCTACGCCGCCAGCGCGATCCGCTCGCAGTGGTACGCGGCCGCCGCGCGGCTCTTCGAGGACTACGACGCGCTGGTGCTGCCCAGCGCGCAGGTCTGGCCCTTTGCCGCCAGCCTGCGCCACCCCGAGGCGGTCGGCGGCCGGCCGCTCGACACCTACCACCGCTGGATGGAGGTCGTGATTCCGGTCAGCCTCGCCGGCTTGCCCGCGCTGGCCCTGCCCGCCGGGTTCGGGGCCGCGGGCCTGCCGATGGGGATGCAGGTGTTCGGCCCGGCCGGGGCGGATGCCCGCATTCTCGCCCTCGGCCAGTCCTATCACCGGGCGACGGATTGGCCCGCCCGCCGCCC
This sequence comes from Paracoccaceae bacterium, assembly GCA_024742695.1. Lineage (GTDB taxonomy): Bacteria > Pseudomonadota > Alphaproteobacteria > Rhodobacterales > Rhodobacteraceae > JANSXY01. The sequence continues at coordinate 34,319 of JANSXY010000035.1, forward strand.
GCCCGATTTCGGCGGCGCCTGAGCGCTACTCGGCGGCCAGCGCCCGGGCCTCGGCCCCGGCCCAGCCCTGTCCCCGCGTCCAGCGCTCGACGATCCGGCCCTCGTCGTCCATCCGGTGCAGCGACAGCCAGCCATTGTCGAACAGCTCCCGCACCTGCGGATGCCTGTCGAGCACCCCGGCGATCGCCTCGGCCGGCGCGGCGACGACGACGGACAGCCGCAGCGGATCGTGCATCGGCCCGGTCCCGTCATGCACCGACTGCCGCGCAAGCCCCGCGCGCAGCGGCCCGCCGTTGCCTTCCAGCACGCCGATCCCGCCGACGACGTTGTGCAGAAGCTTGTTGCCCGCCCCGAACGCCTGCGGCGCCACGGTGGAGCCGTAGTATTGCAGCGAGATCCAGCTCGCCACCACCACCGGCGCGGTCAGGATCAGTTCCAGCACGCCGAAGCCCGCGTCCTGCCGCCAGTCGTAGGAATGCAGGAACACCTTCCCGCCCAGGTCGCGCCCGGCGCTCGCCCCGCGCGGCGCGGCCAGGAATGCGCGGCAGCCCGCCAGTCCCCATTCCGGCCGCACCTCCGACCAGTCGCGCCCGCCCCGGCCCCCGCACTAGGACCCCGCCCCCCCCGCCCGGCCCCGCCCCCCCACCC
>JANSXY010000046.1 GCA_024742695.1 Paracoccaceae bacterium
GGCTTCGCGCCCGGCGATCTGGGCGGAATAGATCAGCACGCCCGCGTGCAAGGCCGCTTCGCGCGGGCTGAGGCCGCGGCGGGCCAGTCGCACGAACACCGGTTCGAAATCATCGACGAAGAACCGGCAGGCGGCGGGGGCAGCCTCTGCAAGGCGAACCATCTCGCCAACGACGGCGCCGAGGAACCTGCGGGTTTCGCTGCAATCGAACATCTGAAATCTCTCCCGTCCGGTCGGCGCCCAGATCCGTGGCGCGTTTGTCGAAAATTCGTATCAACCCCCAATTGATGTCATTACTCACCCGTCAACCCTGCGTTAACCAACGGGGGAAACGGCTGGGCTTCTATCGGAAGTATCGTCAGCCATAGGCCCGTTCGGATGGGTGGGGCTTTGGCACTGGCCAAGCGTGCTGTGACGAATCGTGCCCAAATTTCTTGCAACCGCAGGGCGACAACGCGTTTGTCATTTGGACTGCCCCCACCGAGCGGTCCGGTTTGATTGTTGGTGCATGGTGGGTTGGTCCTTCAAGGTGCAGCGAGTGACCGGTAAGCGCCCGGTTCCGAGGTTGATTTCGCCAAACTGAACGGCCGCTTTGTCCGCAACTCGGTCATTCGTGTGGACCGCAGCGACCGTCCGCTTTCGACACTTCCCGTCGTCGATGCGGTCACCAAGAACGGTCGTTCCATCTGGCAGCAGCTGCGGCCCGCGAACTCAATCAACGTCCGCCGAACGTATCTCTTTCAGCACCTCCGCGTAGTCCCATCCCGCCTCGATCATGCGGGCTTGGTTGTAGTGGCGTTCGGCGGTCCGGGCGGTGGTGTGGCCAAGGATCGCCGGAACGCCTCGGGCGAGCACTGCGGAGGCCCGCGCAAGGGTTGTCGCGACGGTGTCCCGGAAGAAGTGCGGCGGAACCTTCATACCCAGCAACCGTTCGGTCAGCCGCGTGATGCGGGTCGTGAGATAGTCCAGAGCGTAGGGCCGGCCGGTGTCCGCGAGCCAGAGATGGGCCGTGGGCTCCGGGTTGCGTGCCGCGAGGAACGGTCGCGCTTCGGCAAGGTATCTGCGGAGCAGGCCTGCCACGGGGTCCTGCAGGATGAAGACCTGCATCCGTGCGTTCTTGACCTCGTCAGCCGGCAGCGTCACTTCGATGAAGTCCGGCGCCACGAGCACCGTCCGCCCAAGCTCGAGCGTGGCGAAGTTGCGCCGCCGGACCGGCATCATCGCGAGACCCACGACCATGGCGGCATCGCGCAGACGCCGGGCGCGTTCGAACGCACTCGGCGCCGCGGCAACGCCGGCGTCGGCGTAGTCAAGCCCGGCAATAACAAGATCGACCGCGCTGGGAATGCGCCCGATCTTGCGGCCTCCGGCGTTGATCCGCGCCTCTTCGTTCAATTGCTTTCTCAAGTGCCGCAGCCGGCGCGTCGGACGATCCGGATCGATCGCCACCAGGATCCGGATCAGGTCGTCGAGATACATCTTGCGCGAATAGGCTGCCAGCTCGGCACAGGCCCCGATCCAGGCCAGCACACGAGCCTCGGTAATCCGTGCGGCGGGCGCCTCTTCAAGCGCACTGGGTTCGCAGGTCCCGAGCCAGAACAACCATCGCCCGTAGGACACCATCATCTTGTCCAGCGTCGCCGGGCGCAGATGCGACAGGGCACCTGCCGGGTCGAGCGGATGCCCCCTGGTCGTGAGGTCTGCCCAGAATTGGCGGTCCGGCTTCGGCCAGGCCTCGAATGCAAGCTTCGCGCGCATGTTCAGCGGTCCCGTCCCGTTCCACCTTGCCGACACGCCTCGGCGATGAAGTCGCCATACTGACGACCCACGCTGTCGGTCTCGAACCCGGCATAGGCATCGAGCGTCACGCTGGTCGAGGAATGCGCCAGCAGACGCCGGACCGCCTCGTAGTGCCCCGGCTTCTTCAGCAGGAACAGGTAGGCGGCCAGATGCCGGGCCAGGTGCATGTTGAAGGCAACACCAAGTTCCCTGGCTATCACGCGGCTCAGGCGGGAGCTTACATAGGACTCATGCAACGGGCCGTCGCCCGCGGCGTCGGGAAACAGCCAGGGACAGGCCGGGTTCCTGCCGGCAGCCGAGCGCAGCGCCACATGGCGTTCGATCATGTCCCACAGGGCCGGATCGACCTCGAACTCGATGCCGCGCCGGTTCTTGACGTCCTTCTCCGCGACGACGAGGTAGGTCCGCCCGTTGGCCGACCGGTCGAGATGCGTGTCGAGCCGGAGCGCGAGCAGGTTCTTGCGCCGGATCGGATGGTTACGCAGGATCGCCAGCATGATGGCATCGCGCTGCAGCAGCAGACCCTTGGGGCTGGTGCCCAGGGCGAGGCCACGCTTGAACAGCTCCTCGGGCAGGCTCAGGAAGCGGGCCATCGTTTCCGGGTCGCGGAACGGGCGAAGCCGCTCGATGTTCTTCTCGGTCAATCCGCGCCGCCGCGGCCGCTGGTCCCGGATCCGGCTCCTGAGCCGCTGGAGGTCTTTCAGCTCGGCCGCCGGCGGCCGCACGTGGCGGCACGCGATCGTCCAGAGCGTCTCGGCGATCATCACGTGCGCGGTGGTGATGATGTCTCCGCTCCGCGCGAGCATCCATTTCAGACCCGCCCGCGCATGCGCCGGTTCGACGAGGACCGCGAGGCAGGTCAGCTGCCCTATGGGCACGCCGCTTGCGACGAGCGCCCCGGCAAAGAGGAGGAGCCGGTCCCGGTGCGCCTTGATCGTCGAGGCCTTCAGCGGCCGCAGCGCTTCGTCCTCATCGAAGGGGTCCGGGCGCGCAAGGCCTCCGAGGCATCCGTCAAGATCGACGCGGAAACTTTCCGGCGCCTCTGCCAGGTCGATGCGCAGGACGCGCTGGCGCGACGGTGCCACGAGCGCCCGTTGCGGCCAGAACGAAAGGCGCGCACGCGCGCGGTTCCAGGTCTGGACCGCCTTTCGGTAGGTGGCTTCTGGATCCTTTCGGATCCGGCTCGCCATGAGCTCGTCGCGGAATGCGGCGGCGTGCTCGTCACGAACCTCCTTCGGCGCGACGCCGGATCGGCTGAGAAAGAAGACGAAGCTCGACAGGCCGAACGAGAGCTTGCTCTGGTCGCTGTCCGTCAGCGCGACCCAGAGCTTCTGCCAATCCGGGGAGAGGGACTTGCGGCGGTTCACCCGGGGTTTGCGGCGATCGGCAAGCGCGATGGCGGCCTGCAGTCGGCGGAGTGAGAGGAGCCGGGCGTCGTGACATGCCCGGACCATGCCGGAGGTTGCTCGCCCCCGACCAAGGGTATCAATTGGCCGTCTGGTCGAGCAGATCGATACCCTGGTCGCTATCGGTCCCTGGGCCGCACCTGGGGAAGCCGTGCGTCGAACGCATCTAGCTGGCCCTTGGCCTTCCGGAGATCGGCTTTGAGCGTTTCGCCACTCAAGATCCTCGATGGCTCCGTCAGCTCGGCAACAACGTCGCGGGCAAAGTCGACCAAGGGGCCAGTGATGACGTCGTCAATCCGATCCGGGCGGGTCGTGACGCTGAGCGGCCTGCCCTGCTCCCTCCAGAAGAGGAAGATCATCCTGAGCACATTCATCCGGATATCGTCGCGGTTCAGACGCTTGTCGGTCGCGGACGGATCGGTGAGTGCATGCTCGAGCCTGGCCGAGTATGCGAGGGCACGGTGCAGTTCCCCGAGTTCGGCCGCAATCCGGTCGAGCCTCGCGACCCAGTTGGCCGGGTTGCGATCGAAAGCGCCCAGCACGGTCGCATCGGCAGCTGCCAGGCCTGACAATTCCTCACGCGCGGCAGCGACGGCCTTCTCCGCCTGCTCGAGACGTCCATTGGCGCGACCGCGCCTGCGGTCGCCCGTCCTTCGCCGCATCTTGAGGAGCCGATCGTCGGGCTGTTGGTCGCGCCAGGCCATCGCGACCAGCAGGTCCATGCCCAGGGCCAGGACATTGTCCGGCGCAAGTCCGTACCTGGCCGCCAACTCCTTCGCCACCTCCCCTGAAAAGGCCGACCGGGCATTCGGCGAAAAGGTCATCCGGGGTAGCGCACGCTGGTTCTCCATGGATCCGTTCGCCCCCAATACTCATCGACGCCGGACACGGCGCACGAGGCGAGCACCTGCTTCAATATCGGGCTCGCCCAGAGCGGCCGTCGGCTGGAGAAACCTCAAACGGCTGGATTGCGGACTAATCCGGTCTTTCGATCCAGCAGCTAGGCTAGCGGTAACCGGATCTCGTTGACCAAGTCCCTCGGGGCGGTGGTTGCAATGTTGCTGAGATAGGCGATGTAGGCCGGGCTATCGGCGGGTTCCTCGCCCGAGTCCGGCAGCCAGCCGTTGAACAACTGGTCGTAGGCCTCGGCGAGCCCCGAGAACGGCCCGGTCACGGTGACCACCACATGTCGGCCGCCGGGAAGATGCAGTTCCTCCAAGGGGTCGGACAGCGGCACGTGTTCCCCCAAGATGACGGCCGCATGGCTCGAAAGCTCCGCGAAGGGTGTGACGGCGGGGTCATCGTGGAACACGCCGATGGTGCCGCGAACCTCCGGCATGAGGCCGCGGGCGATCGCGATGCCGAAGAGTGTCTCGAAGACGCGGTCGATACGGTTGTAGTCTCCGCTATGCGGCAGAGCGGCGAGGCGGAGTGCGGGCAGACGCCGGATTTCGAAACGGTGGGTGAGCCTGATCGGCGGCCGGAAGCGGGGATTGCCGGGGCCGGCTACGCCCTGCCTGCGGAACGCAAGCGGTGCCATCCCGAACCGGGCCGCGAAGGCGCGACTGAAACTCGCCGTGTTCGGATATCCCACGAGCCCAGCGATCTCGGCGACCGGCAGATCCTGGTGCACGAGAAGCATCGAGGCGCGCTGCAAACGGATTCTGCGCACCGCCTGGGCCAGCGTTTCGCCTGTCATCGCACTGAACACCCGATGCCAGTGATGCGGGCTCATCGCCGCGACGCCTGCCAGCGTCTTGAGGGAAAGATCGCCGTTCGGGTTCTCGAAGATGTAGTCCGTTACCCGGATGATGCGCTGTTCGAAATCGGGACGCATGCACTGTTCCGAAAGGGGCTCCGGAACTGGAGCGCCGCGAAAACGGTAGGCGCGGGATCGCGTTTCGGTCAATCTGCAATCCACCCTGTCGCGCCAGTTTGCAATTCTTGCTGAAATGCGCCGCCGGTCGGTTACCTGATTGACCGGTGTTGGGGATCGCTGCATCCTCGGGCGCACTATTCTACCACTTTTCATGGACTTCCGAGCGGTGTCGCCGTGGTGGAGGTCGGCTGCGGACGCCGCGCCGATCCCGTGTTCCGTGCGCCCGGACTGCGAGCAACAGGGCTCCCTCGGCCGGAGGTTCGCTTGCATGAGGCTTCGCATGGGTTCTGTCGCGTTCGGCTACGGATTTGCTCTGATCACTGCCATTGTCATCATCATCGCCGACGTCTTCTTGAAGAACGCGGCGGACCGGGGCTACCCGGTCTATCATGGGCTGGTCCTGGGGGGCTGCTTGCTCTACGCCGTGTCCGCCCTGCTGTGGTTCGGAGCCATGCAACATGTCGGCCTCGCACAGGCTGGCATCGCCTATTCGATGCTCACGCTGCTCGCCCTGGCAGCGATCAGCGTGGTCGTATTCGACGAACCGCTGGGTATTCGCGAGGCCGGAGGCATCGGATGCGCCTTGCTGGCCATGGTCCTGATGGTCCGTTTCGTCTAATCGCTCGGAGCGGACCTTGGCTGCTCGACGCACCGACGACTGCTCGGCGGAGCTTTCGGACCCACGCCGAAGCAGCATCAAATGTCATCATCGGCCCAAACCGGCCGCCAGCATCTTTCACCCTGCCGCGGCGCAGAATCACGGAACCGGCCCTCCGCATGGTTTGCGGCAAAGGCTGACGAGACTGAAAATGCGGGAATTCGGCGTCCTTGGAGTTTCGTACTCGGCAGGAAGGCGACGCGATCAGGGTCCGTCTTGCATGGTGCGGGCGAGGATCTCGACCATTTGCGCGATCTCGTTGGTCGACGCCCCATTGGGTCTGACCGCGGCGATGGCAAGCCGGCGGTCAGGGATGACCGCGGCATGCAGTCCCCGGAAGCCGCCATGGCGGTAGATCCCGTCGCCGTCGTCTCCTCCTGCGGACACCCCCCATGCGATACGGGCTCGCGGCCGGGTGGCCGGGTGCGGCACGCAACAGGTCCAACGTTTCAGGCCGGTCGAACGTCGCGCCAGAGACGAGCGCGGCGCAGAATCGGGCGACGTCCTTGATGCTCGCAACGATCCCGCCGCCGCCGAAGGCGTCGATGCTGCCGTGGATCAGGGTCGTGGCGATCCCGTCCATCCACGTATTGGCAAGGGCAGGCCCCTTGCGCGGGCGGTTCACCTTACCACCGCACGTCATGCAGGCCAAAGGCGTCCCAGCGCAGCAGGTCGCGTACGGCCTGGCCGAGAGGCTGGTTTGTGGCCCGTTCGATGACCTCGCCCGGCAGGACATAGCCGGTGTCGGAATAGGTGAACTTTGCCCCGGCGTCGGACAGGGGCGGCCCGAGGTCGACCATGACCGCGATCTGCCCGGTCCGGGCCCAGACATGGCCCGGATTGGCGAGGATCGCGTCCAGACAGGCGGGGCCTTCCGCATGATCGGCAAGCCCGCCGGCATGCATCAGCAGATGCCGCACGGCGATCGCCCCGATGTCGTAGGTGCCGCCCGTCAGCATTCGGTCGTGCGTGGGCGCGATCAGCCCCGCGATGGGCGCGTTGAGGTTCAGGGGTCCGGTTTCCCACAGGCGCAGGATCGCCGCCGTGGTGAAGCTCTTGGTCAGCGACGCCAGGCACGGGCGTTCGGGCCGTCATCGCGCGCCTGCTGAGGGCAGCGGCACCGATTGCGGCCCCAATGGTCTGCCCCCCGGGTGACCACGGCGATGGCCGCGCCCGGCGTGCTGGGGTCGAGGTCGAGCGACTGGAGGGCCGCCTTGAGCGCCTCAGCGTTCGGCAGTCGAGCGTGTTCGGCTAAGGCCGGGGAGGTGGCCGTCAGACCGGCCATGTTCGGGGGTGTCATGCATGGATCTGATGTCCGATGGGGCGTGGGCCGGCGCGCAGAAGCGCGACGCCTGCGGCGATGAACCAGGCGATGGCGCCAAGGCCGAAGACGGCGCCCATGATCTCTCCGGCCGGCGGCAGGATGGTGGCCAGCCCGGCGACGCCGCTGAGCGCTCCGATCCCGGCGGTCAGGCGGCCGAACAGGCCGTCGGCGCGCGCCGCGAGGCTGACTGCAAGAAGCCAGGCGCCGCCGGCGATCTCGTTCCCGCCGCCCAAGCCCAGTTCGACCGCGTGCAGGGTCTGCCACAGGGTGGCCGCCATCGCCGGGTCGGCGGCAAGCGCATGGGTGCGTTCCACGGCGACATTGGCGATCATCCCGGCGCCAAGGACAAGGCTCGCCCAGATCAAGCCCAGCGCCCCGGTCAGGGCGGCGGCGTCGGGCCGGGACCGGGCGATCCGCTGGCGCAGCGAAACGACCAGCACCGCAAGCGCCAGCGCGTTCACGACATAGATCACCGTGTTCCAAGCGATCAGCAGGCCCGGACGCTCTGCGATGACGGCAACAACCGCCGCCGCGTCGATCTCGTCCGTGCCATAGCCCAGCGGGGCGAGAACCGTGACAAGAAGGGCAAAGCCGAACAGGTAGGTTGCGGCGCAGGTCAGGGCGGCAAGGCCGCCGGCGGTGCGAAGGGTCATGGGCGGGCTCCTTGCGGGGTGTGGGCCGTCTCGGCGGCGAGGGTGGCGAAATGGTCGGCCAGCCGCCGCGTCCCGAACCGGGGCGCGACCATGTCCATCCCCAGCGCGGTCAGGAAGAACCGCGCCGGGCCGCCGATGCGGCGCGGCAGGATCGGCAGGACGACAAGCGCGGCGCGGCGCAGCGCGTCCGGCAGGTGGGCGATGCGCGGCGCGGTCCCGAGGGCCGCAAAGGCGGCCTGGGCGATCTGGTCCTGCGTCATCACGTCGGGGCCGCCGATCTCGACCCAGCCGCGCCCGGCATCGGTGGCGTCGGCGGTGGCCTGTGCCAGATCGGCGCCGTGGATTGGGTTCAGCCGCTGCGACCCGTCCCCGAACAGCCAGACGCGGCCGTGCCGCGCCATCGCGAGGATATCGCCCATGTCCGAGAAATAGCCGGTGGGCGCGATCACCGTCGCCGGCATGTCCGAGGCCTGAAGCGCCGCCACGAAGTCGGCCTTGGCATCGACCAGTGGCACGCCCGCCATTGCATCGGCGTTCAGCACATGCACATAGGCAAAGCGCCCGACACCGGCGGCTTCGGCCGCGCGCAGCAGGTTCATGTTGGCCCGATAATCGACATCGCGATAGCCCAGCCCGTCGGCCTGTCGGGTGATGCCCAGCGACGAAACGACAAGGTCCACGCCGTCCATGATCCCGGTCAGCGTTTCGGGCCGGGTGGCCTCGGCCTCGACCAGCACATCGGCCAGCCCTTCGGCGCGCGCGCTGTCGCGGACCAACGCGGTGACGTGGTGCCCGCGCCGCGCGTATTCGGCGCAAAGGTAACGGCCCAGATAGCCGGTCGCGCCGGCAACGAGAACGTTCATGGATCGTCTCCGTTCAGGAAAGTCCGACGCCAAACGCGGCGGCGGCCATGAGGAACAGGACCGGCGTCCAGAGCAGACGCTCCGGGCGCGAGGGGCTTGCGGCGTTGGCGGCCAGCGACAGCACCGTCAGCGCGACGGCGGGCCAGAACAGCGGCGCCAAAGGCAGGGCGGCAGCCCCGGCGCGGGCCAGCACCGCCGCGGCCATCGTGCACAGCAGCGCGGCCTGGACCAGCGCCAGCACCCGCCAGGCGTGCGGCAGACGGCCGGGAAAGCGGCCGCCCACCGTCAGCCGGCCCAGGGGCGCGCCGGCCGCAACGGCCAGGTGCATCAGCACGGGCAACGCCGTCAGTCCGGCATAGGCAAGGGCAAGGGCCTGGGTCATGGCCGGCCCTCACCACCACCGCAGGCGCGCCGGCGGCGACCGTCGCGGCGCGTCCGCCCGTTCTTCTTCAAGGCCGATATCGCCCCACAGGTATCGGGGCGGATAGGTGCTTTGCCACCGCGGCTGGCACTGGCCACCTGTCAGCAGATGGTGCAGGCCGGTCATGCGGGTGTGGATGTCGTGCATGGCGCCCTCTCTCAGTTGACGACCGCGTGGCCGCGGCCGCGCAGGCAGTTCAGGACGATGGTTTCGCGCGTGTCGCTGGCCTCGGACACGCCCGCCGCGGCGCCGGCCAGCGCGCCGACCACGGCCCCGCCCAAGGCGTCGCCATCGTCGTCGACCTCGCCCAGAACGCCACCGATACCCGCGCCGATGGCGGCTGCGGCCATCGTTTCGCGGCCCAGCTGCGACTGGCTGCGCGCCAGGGCGCGGCAGGCGGACAGATCGCTTTGGAACTGCGCCGTTTCCGGCCCGTCCAGGACCGGTGTCACATCCGTGCCCATCTCGGCACAGGCGCCCAGAAGGGCGGTCAGGCACAGCGCGGCCGACAGCTTCGGTTTCATGTGGTATCTCCTTCGACCGTGTTCGATGTCGAAGACAGACCTACCCGACGGCCCCGATCGGCGGCATGACCTCGGGGATCAACGGATTGACCGCGGGCATCAATCGGCCAGCCAGGCGGTCGGGCTGACGCCGGTCCAGCGGCGGAAGGCCCGGACAAAGGCCGACGCCTCGGAAAAGCCCAGCAGATAGGCGGTTTCGCCCACCGACACCTTGCGCGCGCCCAGGTAATCCATCGCCATGCGGCGGCGCAGATCGTCATGGACCTGCGCGAAGGTTGCGCCCTCGTCCTTCAGGCGGCGATACAGCGTTTGCCGGCTCAGCCCCAGATCGCGCGCGATGCGGTCCATGGACAGCGTGCCCTCGTGCAGGTCGGCCAGCATCCGCGCCTCCACCGCCGCGCGCAATGTGTCCCGTGTCTCAAGCTCGTCCAGCAGCCCGTCGGCATGGCGCGTGAAGACGCCAAAGACATAGTCCTTGCCGCCGTCGAAGGGCACATCCAGCCAGACCGGATTGATCCGCAGCGCGTTGCGCGCGGCGCGAAACGTCACCGGCACCCGGAACAGGTCGGGGTAGCGGTTCGCATGCGGCGGCGGCGCGTAGGTCACCTCAAGCGCAAGCTCGAACGGGTGTTCGGGGGCAGAACGGCGGAATTCCGAGATGAAGCGCGCAAAGCTTGACTCCGTCGCCATCCAGCTGCCGTCGCAGGGGCGGTTGTTCACCAGCCAGACGGCCGCGCCCTCGCGGTCCAGCGTGAACCGGTCCCGCCCGCCGGGGATCGGCACGTCGGCCATCAGCCGCGCATAGCGGTTCAGCTGGCTCAGGCTGTGCGGGAAAGAGGTAGAGGCATGCACGATCTGGCCGACGATCGACATCGTCTCGAGCCGGGTTTCCAGCACATGACGCAGCAGCAGGGAGGTATCCCCCACAGCCTCGATCCCCGCGGCGATCAGCGCCTGATAGGCGGCCACCGGGATGCGCGTGTCCTGATCCGCAAGGTCTGCGTCCGCCAGCCCCGAGGCCGCCAACAGGGCGCCGCGCGGCGCGCCATCGGCCACGGCGTAATTCAGGAAAGCGGTGGCGAAACCGGCGGCCATGGTCTGATCGGACATGCGGCTGTCCTCCGGGGTCAACAGGATGATGCGCCCGGTCATGCCAGACCCGGCCCCGCGCGGTCAGAGTGTCCCGAGACATCGCACCGGGACAACCCCTATGCTGCGCCCCATGCCCACGCTGATCGCCACACTTCTCATACTCTGCGCCCTGGCCTTTGCATCGCTGATGTGGATTACGCGGGTGCCACCACACGTCCCGGCCACGGTGACGACCGATCCCTCCCTGCCTCAGCTCAAGGGGGACGGTGTCCTGCTGCACGGCCGCACCGTCGGGGCACAGGGCGCCCCGCTGGCCGTCGTTCTGCATGGCGGGCCGGGGGGTGACCACCGCTCTCTGCTGGCGCTGGAGCGGCTGAGCGACAGCCACCGCATCCTGTTCTACGACCAGCGCGGCGCAGGCCTGTCGGAGCGGGTGACGGCAGACCGGCTGCGCATGGCCGACCACCTTGCCGATCTCGATACGCTGATCGCGGCGCATGGGGGCGGACCTGCCGTGCTGATCGGCCATTCCTGGGGCGCGATGCTGGCCGTAGCCTATCTGGGCCATCGCCCCGATGCCGTCGCGCGTGCCGTCCTGATCGAGCCGGGTTTCCTTGACGCAAAAGGTCTTGCCGCGTTCGAGACCCGCCGCGCCGCGCTTTCGCGCAGCCCGCGTGTGATTTGGGCCGGGCTGCTGGCCGGGTTCCGGGCCCGGGGAGTGACGGTCGATGCAGACGCCGCAAAGGACAGCATGGTGGGCACCGTCGTGCATGCATTCGCCAACCATCCGGCGAACCCATACCACTGCCCGGGGCAGCCCTACGACGCCCCGGTCTGGCGCTTCGGCAGCCGCGCGAGTGAGGCTTTCTGGAGCGCCCCTACCGCGGCGCTGGATCACATGGCCCGCGGGCTGTCCTTTACGGGGCCCGTCCTTCTGATCGCCGGAGGCTGCAACGACTGGACCGGCGCGCCTCTTCAGGCCCGGCACGCCGGGTTGTTCGCGGATGCCCGGATGCAGGTGATCGAGGGAGCGGGCCACCATACCGCGTGGGACACGCCCGAAGCGACGCAGGCCGCGATCCGGTCCTTTCTCGCCGCGTCGCCCGGCTCGCCGGATCGGTGAGATGACCCCCACCGCCCCTACTTCGCAAAGCCCTGGCCGCGACACTCACGCTGCCCGTGGCCGGGACCGGCCCGACAGCCGCGGGACGCGTCAGGAGATGACCCCGGCGCTGGCCGCCCTCCAGACCCTTGACGCGGGTACAGGCATTGAGCACGCCCGCAAGGACATGCCTACCGTAGGCCCATGCCACGCGATCACGCCCACACGCATCTAGACCCGGCCTCGGGCGACCGGCGCGTGGCGCTGGCCGTCGCCTCCAGTACCGCGCTGACCGGCGCGCGGATCGTGGGCGGGCATTCGCGTATCCGGATGGCTTGTCACACCAACTCAGGAAACACCAAGCATGGCGGCTATGGCGAAACTCTGCGGCTGCGGTGCCGCGCTGCCATAAGGCGGCTTTCCGCCCGTCCTGTCGAATGCGGCAGGCTACATGAGTTTCTGGAAAGGGCTCGAAGGGGACCTCCGCTGCGCTTTGTATGAACGTCTGGTCTGCGGCAGTGGCGTTGGTGTGGTCTGGCTGGCGAGCGGTTGTTTCTTGCCGATAGGGTGCTCTTCCCTCTTTGTTTGGAGCATGCGAGGATGTGAACACATCGTGAACGGAGTGGATTTCATGCACCGCGCCGCGAACTGTGCCCGGTATTCGTCGGACCGCCAGAGCGAGGCGTCGATCGAGGACCAGTTGCGGCTCTGCCGGGCGCGCGTTGCGCGTGAAGGCTGGGCGCTGACGCGCGCGTTCTCGGACCGTGCGCTTTCGGGCGCCTCGATGCTGCGGCCCGGGCTGCAGGAGATGCTGGACGGGGCGATGGCGGGGAGGTTCGATGTTCTGGTGGCCCGAGGCGCTTGATCGTCTGAGCCGGGACCAGGCGGACGTGGCAGCGCTCTACAATCGGCTGAGTTTTTCGGGGGTGAGGATCGTGACGCTGGCTGAGGGCGAGATCAGCGAGCTGCACGTGGGCCTCAAGGGCACGATGAACCAGATCTTCCTCAAGGACCTCGCTGCCAAGACGCGGCGCGGGCTGCGCGGCCGGGTGGAGGCGGGGCTTTCCGGCGGCGGCAACAGTTATGGCTACGATGTTGTGCGGGGTCTTGCGCAGGATGGCACGCCCGTGACGGGCGAGCGGCGCATCAACCCGGAAGAGGCGAAGATCATCCGGCGGATCTTTTCTGAGTTCGCGGAAGGTCACTCGCCAAAGGCCATCGCAAAGCGGCTGAATGCCGAGCGGATCCCTGGCCCCCGGGGCGCGGGATGGCGCGACACCGCGATCCGTGGCCACCGCCAGCGCGGCACCGGGCTTCTGAACAACGAACTCTACATCGGCCGGCTGGTCTGGAACCGGCTGCGCTACGTCAAGACTCCGGACACCGGCAAACGGGTCTCACGCCTCAATCCGCCAGAAGACTGGATCATCACCGAGGTCCCGGATCTGCGGATCGTCGACGATGCACTCTGGGAGCGGGTCAAGACCCGCCAGGGCGAGATCGACGCCACGCCGCGGGTGCAGGCGATCCGGGAGACCCGGTTCTGGGAGAAGAAGCGCCAGGTCCACCTGTTAACGGGGCTTCTCACCTGCGGCTGCTGCGGCGGCGGGTTCGCCGCGGTCGGACGGGACTACGTGGCCTGTGCCAATGCGCGCAAACTCGGCACCTGCAGCCAGAAGAGATCCTTCCGGCGGAGCACGCTCGAGGAGGCCGTGTTGCAGCTGCTGCGCGACCGGCTGATGCAGCCCGACGCGGTGGCGGCCTTCGTTTCCGAGTTCGGTAGGGAGATGAACACCCGGAACAGCTCGGTCGTCGCCGAGCGCGAGCGGCTAGCCACTCAGCGCACGAGCCTCGCGCGCAAGCTCGACGGGCTCTACGACGCGATCGCCGAGGGTCTGCGGACACCGGGACTGCAGGACAAGCTGACCGCTCTCGAAAGCCAGCTTTCGGATCTCGATGCCAAGCTCGCAGCCGCGGCGCCGTCACCCGTCCGTCTTCATCCGAACCTGTCCGAACTCTACCGCCGGAAGGTGGCGGACCTCGCCGCCACGCTGGAAGATCCGGCCCTGCGGCAACCGGCGCTCGAGCTGATCCGCGGCCTGATCACGCGGGTGACGGTCCGGATTGCGGAAGGTGGGCCAGTTCTGGAACTTGAAGGTGCGCTGAGCGCAATGATCCACGCCGCGCAGCCGGGATGGCTGAGCGGCGTCGATCGATGTTCGGTAGAAGTGGTTGCGGGGGCAGGATTTGAACCTGCGGCCTTCAGGTTATGAGCCTGACGAGCTACCGGGCTGCTCCACCCCGCGCCATTTGTGTCGTGTTTCGAGACATGAGGTTTTTGTTCCGTTTCTTTCTAGGTTTGGCGGCGAC
>JANSXY010000018.1 GCA_024742695.1 Paracoccaceae bacterium
CCCACCGCGTCTCGGGCCTGCTGGGGAACCCCCGGTTTTGGGAGGGGCCCGGCGCCCCCCCCCCACACCCCTACCGGCCCCCCAGGCCCAACCCCTGGCGCGCGCGGGGCCCCATGCCCCGCCCGCGGCGGGTGGCGATGGCGGCCGGGGTTCCGGTGATCCCGGCTTCCGAGGTGCTGGGCGAGGACATGGACGCGATCCGGCAGGAGGCGGCCGGGATCGGCTATCCGCTGATGCTGAAGGCCAGTTGGGGCGGCGGCGGGCGCGGCATGCGGCCGATCCTGTCGGAGGACGAACTGGAGGCGAAGGTGCGCGAGGGCCGGCGCGAGGCCGAAGCCGCCTTCGGCAACGGCGAGGGCTACCTCGAGAAGATGATCGAGCGGGCGCGGCATGTCGAGGTGCAGATCCTCGGCGACACGCATGGCACGATCTACCACCTGTGGGAACGCGACTGCACGGTGCAGCGCCGCAACCAGAAGGTCGTCGAACGCGCGCCCGCCCCCTACCTGACCGAGGTGCAGCGCGCCGAGGTCTGCGAACTGGCGCGGAAGATCTGCGCGCATGTGAACTACGAATGCGCCGGCACCGTCGAATTCCTTATGGATATGGACACCGGCGCCTTCTACTTCATCGAGGTCAATCCCCGCGTTCAGGTGGAACACACGGTGACCGAGGAGGTCACCGGCATCGACATCGTGCAGGCGCAGATCCTGATCGCCGAGGGCAAGACGCTGGCCGAAGCGACCGGCGTGCCCAGCCAGGACGAGGTGCGGCTGAACGGCCACGCCCTGCAATGCCGGGTGACGACCGAGGATCCGCTGAACAACTTCATCCCCGATTACGGCCGGATCACCGCCTATCGCTCGGCCACCGGCAACGGCATCCGTCTGGATGGCGGTACCGCCTATGCCGGCGGGGTCATCACCCGTTATTACGATTCGCTTCTGGTCAAGGTCACCGCCCATGCCCAGACGCCGGACAAGGCGATCGCGCGGATGGACCGGGCGCTTCGGGAATTCCGCATTCGCGGGGTGGCGACGAACATCGAGTTCGTCATCAACCTGCTCAAACACCCGACGTTTCTGAACGACACCTACACCACGAAGTTCATCGACACCACGCCGGCGCTGTTTTCGTTCCGCAAGCGCCGTGACCGGGCGACGAAGATCCTGACCTACATCGCCGACATCACGGTGAACGGCCACCCGGAAACCGCCGGGCGGCCGAAGCCGCCGGCCGAGGCGCGGCTGCCGCGCGCCCCTGCCCCGCGGGTCGATCCGGCGCCGGGCACCCGCACCCTGCTGGAGGAAAAGGGGCCGCAGGCGGTGGCGGACTGGATGGCCGCCCAGACCAGGCTGCTGATCACCGACACCACGATGCGCGACGGCCACCAGAGCCTTCTGGCCACCCGGATGCGCTCGATCGACATGATCGCGGTCGCCCCGGCCTATGCCGCGCATCTGCCCGATCTGTTCTCGGTCGAGTGCTGGGGCGGCGCCACCTTCGACGTGGCCTATCGCTTCTTGCAGGAATGCCCCTGGCAAAGGCTGCGCGACCTGCGCGCGCGGATGCCCAACGTGATGACGCAGATGCTGCTGCGCGCCTCGAACGCCGTGGGCTACACCAACTATCCCGACAATGTCGTCGAAGGCTTCGTCCGGCAGGCGGCCGAGACCGGGGTGGACGTGTTCCGGGTGTTCGACAGCCTGAACTGGGTCGAGAACATGCGCGTCGCGATGGATGCGGTGATCGAGGCCGGCAAGGTCTGCGAGGGCACGATCTGCTACACCGGCGACCTTCTCGACCCCGACCGCGCGAAATACGACCTGGCCTACTACGTGCGGATGGGCAAGGAGTTGCGCGACGCGGGCGCCCATGTGCTGGGGCTGAAGGACATGGCCGGGCTTCTGAAACCCGCCGCGGCGCGGGTGCTGATCCGCGCGCTGAAGGACGAGGTCGGCCTGCCGATCCACTTCCACACCCACGACACCGGCGGCATCGCCGGCGCGACGATCCTGGCCGCCGCCGAGGCCGGGGTGGATGCCGTCGATGCCGCGATGGACGCGTTCTCGGGCGGCACCTCGCAGGCCTGCCTCGGCTCGATCGTCGAGGCGCTGAAGCACACCGAGCGCGACACCGGGCTCGACATCGCCGCGATCCGCGAGCTGTCGAACTACTGGGAAGCGGTGCGCCACCAGTATGCCGCCTTCGAATCGGGGCTGGAGGCGCCGGCCTCGGAGGTCTGGCTGCACGAGATGCCGGGGGGCCAGTTCACCAACCTCAAGGCGCAGGCCCGGTCGCTGGGGCTGGAGGAGCGCTGGCACGAGGTCGCGCAGGCCTATGCCGACGCGAACCGGATGTTCGGCGATATCGTCAAGGTCACGCCGTCCTCGAAGGTGGTGGGCGACATGGCGCTGATGATGGTCGCGCAGGGCCTGACCCGCGCGCAGGTCGAGGATCCGAAGGTCGACGTGGCCTTCCCCGACTCGGTCGTCGACATGCTCAGGGGCAACCTCGGCCAGCCCCACGGCGGCTGGCCCGAGCCGATCCTGAAGAAGGTGCTGAAGGATGAGGCGCCGCTGACCGACCGGCCCGGCAAACGCCTGCCGCCGGTCGATCTGGAGGAGACGCGCGAGAAGCTGATCGAAGACCTCGAAGGGTTCCGGGTCGATGGCGAGGATCTGATGGGCTACCTGATGTATCCCAAGGTGTTTCTCGACTACATGGGGCGGCACCGGATGTATGGCCCGGTCCGCACCCTGCCGACCCGCACCTTCTTCTACGGCATGCAGCCGGGCGAGGAGATCACGGCGGAAATCGACCCCGGCAAGATCCTCGAGATCCGGCTTCAGACCGTTGGCGAGACCAACGAGGACGGCGAGGTCAAGGTGTTCTTCGAACTCAACGGCCAGCCCCGCGTGATCCGGGTGCCCGACCGGCTGGTGAAATCGCAGACCCGCGCGCGGCTGAAGGCCGAGGAGGGCAACGCGGCCCATATCGGCGCGCCGATGCCCGGCGCCGTCGCCTCCGTCGCGGTCAGCGCGGGTCAGAAGGTCAACGCCGGCGACCTGTTGCTGACCATCGAGGCGATGAAGATGGAAACCGGCATCCACGCCGAGCGCGGCGGCGTCGTGAAGGCGGTGCACGTGCAGGCCGGCAGCCAGATCGAGGCGAAGGATCTGCTGATCGAATACGAGGCCTGAGACACGGGACTGGCGGCGGCGGCGCGGCCCAGATAGACTTCGGCAGAGGTGTGAGATGATCGTTCCGGTTACGTCCTTTTACGCCGCCGCGGCGGCCTTTCTGCTGATCCCTTTGTCGCTTTGGGTGATCTTCGCGCGTCAGGACCTGGGCGTCGCCTGGGGCGACGGCGCCGAGGCTGACGGCCGGCTGATGCGCTTGCGCCGCGCGCATGGCAACTTCATCGAATACGTGCCGATGGCGCTGATCGTGCTCATGCTGGCCGAGATCCAGGGCGCGCCGTCCTGGGCGCTGCACGTCGCGGGCAATAGCCTGCTGTCCGGGCGCGTGGTTCATGCCGCCGGCCTGATCCGCTTCCCGGCGGACCTGCGGTTCCGCGTCGTCGGCATGGTCCTGACCTTCACCGCGCTGGGCGCCGGCACCCTGGCCGCGTTGTGGGCGACCTTCGCGGGCTGAACCTGTCGCGGCGGGGGCCGGCGTGGCCGCCCGGTGCCGGCCCCGATCCCGGCACCGACCGAGGCAGCGACCGCGCGCGCCCGAATGCCGGGCGGCGTGGCGAGAATCCCGCCCCGGCGGCAAACTTTCCCCTTGCGGTCGCGGGCGAGAGTTTATATCTCACCGCTCACTCAAGGACGCGGGTGTAGCTCAGGGGTAGAGCACAACCTTGCCAAGGTTGGGGTCGTGGGTTCGAATCCCATCGCCCGCTCCATTGAAAACCGCCGGTGCCGCAGGGCGCCGGCGTTTTTCGTTGCCGCCGCGCCGCCCCTTCCCCCGCGCCCCGCGCCCGCCTATAAGGCCGCGTGCCAGACCAAGGAGGCCGCGATGCGCCGCGCCACGCTCAGCCGCAAGACCGCCGAGACCGATGTCTCGGTCACGGTCGATCTCGACGGGACCGGACGCTACCGGAACGCCACCGGCATCGGTTTTTTCGACCACATGCTCGACCAGCTGGCGCGGCATTCGCTGATCGACATCGAGATCACGGCGCAGGGCGACCTGCATATCGACGATCACCACAGCGTCGAGGACGTGGGCATCACGCTGGGCAAGGCGCTGGCCGAGGCGCTGGGCGACAAGCGCGGCATCCGCCGCTACGGCGCGGCGCATCTTGCGATGGACGACGCGCTGCTGCGCGCCGCGCTCGACCTTTCGGGCCGGCCCTACCTGGTCTGGAACGTCGAGTTTCCGACCGCGAAGATCGGGACGTTCGATACCGAACTGGTGCGCGAATTCTTCCAGGCGCTGGCGACGAACGGCGGCATCACGCTGCACGTGGACGCGCTGCACGGGATCAACAGCCACCACATCGCCGAGGCCGCGTTCAAGGCGGTGGCGCGGGCGCTGCGCGAGGCGGTGGAACCCGACCCGCGGCTGGGCGATGCCCTGCCCTCGACCAAGGGTGCGCTGTGAGGCGCAGATGCTGACCGCGATCGTCGACTACGAATCGGGCAACCTGCACTCGGCCGAGAAGGCGTTCCAGCGGATGGCGGCCGAGACCGGCGCCGGCGAGGTGATCGTCACCGCCCGGCCCGAGGCGGTGGCCCGCGCCGACCGGATCGTGCTGCCCGGCGACGGCGCCTTCCCGGCCTGCCGGGCCGCGCTGGAGGCGATCGACGGGCTGCACGCGGCGATCGACGAGGCGGTGACGGCGCGCGGCCGGCCGTTCCTGGGCATCTGCATCGGCATGCAGATGCTGGCCGACCGCGGGCTGGAATACCGCCCCACCCCCGGCTTCGGCTGGATCGGCGGCGAGGTGGCGCGGATCGCCCCCGCGGACCCCGCGCTGAAGGTGCCGCACATGGGCTGGAACGACCTGGTGATCGACCGGCCGCACCCGGTGCTCGACGGCATCGCGACCGGCGACCACGCCTATTTCGTCCACTCCTACCAGTTTCGGGTGGCGGACCCGGCGGACCTTGTCGCGCATGTCGACTACGGTGGCCCGGTGACCGCGATCGTCGGCCGCGACAACGTGATCGGCACCCAGTTCCACCCGGAAAAAAGCAGCCGGTCCGGTTTGCGGCTGATCGCCAATTTCCTGGCCTGGCGGCCATGACCCCGCCGAAGGCGGTGCTGTCCTGGTCCTCGGGCAAGGATTGCGCCTTCGCGCTGATCGAGGCGCGGCGCCTGGGGCTGGCCGATGTGGTCGCGGTGCTGACGACCACGAACGCGGCGGCGGATCGCGTCGCGATGCACGGCACCCGCAACGCGCTTCTGGCCCGGCAGGTCGCCGCGCTCGGTCTGCCGCTGATCGAGGTGCCGCTGCCCTGGCCCTGTTCGAATGCCGACTACGCCGCCCGGATGACCGAGGCGATGGCGCGGGTGCGCGCCACCGGCGCGACGGACATGGTGTTCGGCGACCTGTTCCTCGAGGATCTGCGCGCCTGGCGCGAGGCGCAGCTCGCGCCCCTGGGCATCGGCGGGATCTTTCCTATCTGGGGCCGGCCCACGGATGCGCTGGCGCGCGAGATGATCGCCGCGGGGATCGAGGCGCGGCTGGTCACGGTCGACCCCGCCCAGCTCGATCCGGCCTTCTGCGGCCGGGCCTTCGACACGCGGTTGCTGGCCGACCTGCCCGCCACGGTTGACCCCTGCGGCGAGAACGGCGAGTTTCACACCGCCGTCACCGCCGGGCCGATGTTCGCCGCGCCGATCCCGGTCGAGGTCGGCGAGACGGTCACCCGCGACGGGTTCGCCTATACCGATCTCGTGCCGCTCTGACCGTTCAGTCGACCCGCACCCAGACCCCGGCATCGCGGCAGAAGCCCAGGACGCAGCCACGCACCGCCAACCCCGCCTCCGTCAGCCTCAGCCGCAGCCCGTAGGTCTTGTCCTCGTCGGGCGCCCAGATCTGCCCGCCCGAGTAGCGGCCATCGCCGTCGGCGCGCATGTCACGGATCATCAGCTTGCCCAGGTGCGCGTAGTCCCGGCCAACCTCGCCGGCGCCATTCACGGCCTTGACGATGGTACCACAGAACCGGGCGCCGCAGGGCGCCATCTCGACATGCAGGAACCCGCCCTCCTCGCCCGGCGTCGTCTGCCATGTCCCGATGATCGGATCCGCCGCCGCCCCGGCCGGGGCCAGCGCCAGCACAAGCGCGCCGGCCGTGGCCAGCGCCGTCAGTCTCGGTCGCATCACTCGTTCCTTCGGTCACTCGTTCCCAGCGCGTCCCCAGCGCATCGGGGCGGATGTTAAACCCGCCAACATCCGCCGGCAAGGGCAAGGCGCGTTGCATTCGCGACGGCCGCGTGGCAAGTGCCCGCCGTTCCCCGGACGAAGGCAGGCCCCGATGATCCTCTACCCCGCGATCGACCTCAAGGACGGAAACTGCGTGCGGCTGCTGCGCGGCGACATGGACCGGGCCACGGTGTTCGGCGCGGACCCCGCCGCCCAGGCCGCCGCCTTCGCCGCCGAGGGCTGCGACTGGCTGCACCTCGTCGACCTGAACGGCGCCTTCGCCGGCCGGCCGGTGAACGCCGCGGCGGTCGAGGCGATCCTTGGCGCGGTCACGATCCCCTGCCAGCTCGGCGGCGGCATCCGCGACATGGCCACCATCGAGGGCTGGCTGGCGCGCGGGATCGCGCGGGTGATCCTCGGCACCGTCGCGGTGGAGAACCCGGGCCTGGTGGACGACGCCGCCCGCGCCTTCCCCGGCCGGATCGCCGTCGGGATCGACGCGCGCAAGGGCCGCGTCGCCACCCGCGGCTGGGCCGAAGAGACCGAGGTGACGGCAACCGACCTCGCCCGGCGCTTCGAGGATGCCGGCGTCGCCGCGATCATCTATACCGATATCGACCGCGACGGCGCGATGCAGGGGCCGAACGTGGCGGCGACCGCCGCGCTGGCCCGCGCCGTCAGCGTGCCGGTGATCGCCTCGGGCGGGGTCAGCCGGATCGCCGACCTGACCGCGCTGCGCGAGACCGGCGTCATCGCCGGCGCGATCTCGGGCCGCGCGCTCTACGACGGCGCGATCGATCTTGCCGAGGCGCTGGCGCTGCTGCGCGGCTGATCCATTTTGGTCGCGAAATATCCTCGGGGGGCGCCGGCGGAGCCGGCCGGGGGGCAGACGGCCCCCCGCAGCGCCCTTGACGCTGATCCCGCCAAAGGGGATGAAGCGCCATGCTCAAGACCCGCCTCATTCCCTGCCTCGACGTCGCCGACGGCCGCGTCGTCAAGGGCGTGAACTTCGTCGATCTCGTCGATGCCGGTGACCCGGTGGAGGCCGCCAAGGCCTATGACGCCGCCGGGGCCGACGAAATCTGCTTTCTCGACATCCACGCCACGCATGAAAACCGCGGCACGATGTACGACCTCGTCACCCGGACGGCGGAACAGTGCTACATCCCGCTCACCGTCGGCGGCGGCGTGCGCACGCCGCAGGATGTGCGCGCGCTTTTGCTGGCCGGGGCCGACAAGGTCAGCTTCAACTCCGCCGCGGTGGCCGACCCGGATGTGGTGGCGCGCGCCGCCGACCGCTTCGGCAGCCAGTGCATCGTCGTGGCGATCGACGCGAAGACCGTGGCGCCCGGACGATGGGAGATCTTCACCCATGGCGGCCGCCGGCCCACCGGCATCGACGCGCTGGCCTTCGCCCGCACCGTCGCGGACAGGGGCGCCGGCGAGATCCTGCTGACCTCGATGGATCGCGACGGCACGCGGGCGGGGTTCAACCTGCCGCTGACCCGCGCCATCGCGGATGCCGTCGAGATCCCGGTGATCGCCTCGGGCGGCGTCGGCACGCTCGATCATCTCGTCGAGGGGATCACCGAGGGCCACGCCAGCGCGGTGCTGGCCGCCTCGATCTTCCATTTCGGCGAATTCACCATTCACGAGGCCAAGGCGCACATGGCCGCCAAAGGCATCCCGATGAGGCTGACATGACCCCGCTCGACCGCCTCGCCGCCACCATCGCCGCGCGCAAGACGGCCGACCCCGACACGTCCTGGACGGCGAAGCTGCTGGCCGGCGGACCGGAGAAATGCGCGCGTAAATTCGGCGAGGAGGCGCTGGAGGCCATCGTCGAGGCGGTCAGGGGCGACCGCGCGCGGCTGACCGCAGAGGCCGCGGACGTGCTCTATCACCTGCTGGTGATGCTCGCCGCGCGCGACGTGACGCTGGCCGATGTGCTGGCCGAACTCGAACGGCGGGAGGGCACCTCCGGCCTCGCCGAGAAGGCCGCGCGCGACGGCTGAGGCCGGGGAGGAAATCCTTCGTCCGAAGGATTTCCGGACCCGCCGGCAAGATCTTTCGCACGAAAGATCTTGCCGCTCCCGTCGCGATCCGTCCCGACGCCGAAATCCTTTCGACGAAAGGATTTCGCGGGCTGCCGGCAAAATCCTTCGGACGAAGGATTTTGTTGTCCCCGCCCGTTTCGTTGCCCCCGCCCGGAGGTTCCCAAGCTCAGAGTTTCGAGGAAATCACCCCGGTCGCGAAACCGCCCATCCGCAGTTCGCCGAACAGCCGCTGATACTCGATCTTCGGGCACCGGTTCTGGATCACCCGCAGCCCCGCCGCCTCGGCCCGGTCGGCGGCCCCGGCATGTTCGACACCGATCTGCATCCAGATCGTGCGCAGGCCGGGCAGATGCGCCAGGGCCTCGTCGACGATGCCCGGCACCGCCTCCGAGCGGCGGAAGATATCCACCATGTCGACACCGGCCTCGGGCGGGATCGCGGCCAGGTCGGGATAGACCGTGCGGCCCAGGATCTCCGTGCCGGCATGGCCGGGGTTGACCGGGATCACCGTGAACCCCTTCAACCCGAGGTAGCGGGCGACATAGTAGGACGGCCGCACCGGGTTGGGCGACACGCCGACAACGGCGATCACCTTGGCGGTGGTCAGTACGTCGCGCAGGAAAGCGTCGGAATAGCTTTGCATGGTCGAGACTTGCCAGAAAAACGCGCCCGAACCAAGAGGCCGGGCGCGAGTGCGGAACGAGGGACAGTGAAGTGAAACGCGACAGTTCCGATGCCGTGTCTCATGGACACTGATGTAGGTTTCTTAAGCGGCAGTTAAAGACCGCGGCCCCGGCCGCTCAACCGGACGTGATCGCCGCCTATCGGCGGAGGATCGCCGGCCAGAGGGTGCGCGCGGCGTCGATCCGCCTGTCGGCGTCTTCCAGCCAGCGCGCCAGCAGTTCCGGCGAATGGGCGATGTAAAGCCGCCCGTCGCGGATCGCGAAGGCGGCGGGATCGCCGGGCGCCAGCCGGCCCTCCGACAGCGCCCAGGCGCAATAGCCGCCGAAGCGTGGCGCGTAGGCGCGGGGGTTCATCTCGAAGGCCAGCAGCGCCTCGGGACTGGCGAACAGCCAAACCGCGCCGCGCCATTTCAACGCGTGCCGGGCATCGCCGGCGACCGGCCGGCCCTCGGTGAAATAGGCCACCACGTCATGGCCGCCGAGGGCGAACCCGCCGACGGTATGGACCGCCGGTTCCTCCGCCTGCACGGGCCGGGCCGGCACGACGGCCAACAGCGCGGCGACGAACCACGCGAAGACGGCTGGCAGGGCGGATCGGCGCAGGATCATGGCAAGTCCTCTCGCGGCCAAGATGGCACCACGCGGGGCGGCGGGAAACCCCGATCCCGCAAGCGTGATCGCGGGGCCCGCGCCGGTCAGGACACCGCGCGGGATCAATCGACGAGATCGACGATCTCTTCCACCAGATCCTCGAGCCCGTCGATCAGGCGCTTGAAGAGCCGCTTGCGTGGTCGACGCCGCTGCGGCGCGAGGCCGCGCGCCGGTTGCTGAAGCGGCCTCGATTTCTTCGGCCGCGGATCCTGCGGCGCCTCGGCCGCCCGAACCGCCTTCATCCGGCTGAGCGGCGCACCGCAGGACGAACAGGCAAGCTGGTGCTGCACCCGGCCGGCCAGCGTGAGCATCGTGCGGCTGCCGCAATAGCAGCAGGTCGCGATCTTGGTACGCTCGGGCATCGGCCGCCTTCCTCACTCCTGGTGTGCTGCAGCGGCATATAGGGCAATCGCGGCGGCGTTGGAGACGTTGAGCGAGCCGAAAGCCCCGGAACAGGGAATCCGGACGAGGATGTCGCAGGTTTCGCGGGTGCGGTCCCGCAGCCCCGGCCCCTCCGCGCCGAGAACGAGGCCGACGGGTCGGCCCGACCGGTCCGCCAGCGCGGCATCGAGCGTCGTCTCCGCCCCGCCGTCGAGGCCGAGCAGGACATAGCCCATGTCGCGCAGGGCCAGCATCGCCTCGGCAAGGTTGCCGACCCGAAGGTAGGGCTGGCGTTCCAGCGCGCCCGAGGCGGTCTTGGCCAGCGCCCCGGTCTCGGGCGCGGAATGACGCGCGGGGGCGATCACCGCGCGCGCGCCGAAGACCTCGGCCGAGCGCAGGATCGCACCGACGTTGTGCGGGTCCGTCACCCTGTCGAGCAGGACGACGAGCGGCCGGCCCGCGCCGCCGGCGCAGACCTCGGCCAGGCTGCCCCAGGCCAGCGGCCGCACCTCCAGCGCCGCGCCCTGGTGGACGCTGCCGCGGTCGATCGGCACCGCGGTGTCGAACTTTCGGGCATCGACGATCTCGGGCGCGAGCCCGCCGGCGGCCACCGCCTCGCCCAGGCGGTCGGCGGCGTTCTTGGTGAGGACAAGCCGCAGCTTCTCGCGCGCCGGGTTCGCCAGAGCGTCGCGGACCGCGTGCAGGCCGAACAGCCACACCGTTTCCGCCGCGGCGGCCTTGCGGGCGCGTTCCTTCTCGACCACCCAGGCGGGTTTCTTCATCGCCGGCCCCCTTCGTACGGTCCCAGACCATGCCCCCGGCCCGGCCGCCTTGGCAAGGCGCGAGCGGGCGGCGGCGCCCCGAATTTCCGCCTTGACGCTCCGGGGGGGCTTCGCTATCCCGCGCGCAGCGTCGGGCGACGTGCTGCAAGGTGCGGCAGCGGACTGTAACTCCGCCGGGGAGACCCATGCCTGGTTCGATTCCAGGGTCGCCCACCACTCCCCCCCGAGGACAGACCGACGGGCCGTCCGGTGCGGCTCCAGTTTAGGCCGGCGGTTCGACGACCGGCGGCAGGGTTTCCGGCGGGATCGGGCATTCGTAGGGGGTTTCGGCCAGATGCTCGGCATGGGCGCGGCGGGCCGCCTCGCGCAGCGCGGCATTCTCCAGCAGATCGCGCGCCGTCGCCGCCATGATCTTGGCGGCATGGATCATGCCCTTGTGCGCCGCCGGGGTCTTGCCCTGCGCCACCGTCTGCCAGGTGTGGAACGGCGTGCCCACCGCGCAGGTGGCGACACGGGCCTGCACCGTCGGCACCGCCCAGCTCACGTCGCCCACGTCGGTAGAGCCCTCGCCGCCCTCGCTCCTGCGATCGAGCGGCACGACGAAGTCGCACAGCGGCAGGGTCGGATCGGGCTTCATCCCGATCCGGCGGAAGGTGGCGCGGATGTCGTCGGGGGTGAAGGTCTTCTGCATCTCGCGGGCGAAGGCGCGGTCGGCCTCGTCGAAGGGGACCGGGCCGAGCTTGTCCAGCGCGCGCTGCATCGCCTCTTCCAGCGGCCGGTTGCCCAGCAGGTTGGAAACGCCCGAAAACACCCGTGATTCCACCCGCGTCTCGGTCATCAGCGCCGCGCCATCGGCGATCTTGCGCACCCGCGCGACCAGCGCGCGCAACTCCGGCAGGTTCCGCGCCCGGATCAGTTGCCGCACCGTGGCGCGGGCCTGCACCACGTTCGGCGCCACCCCGCCGGCGTCGAGATAGGCGTAGTGCACCCGCGCGTCGTCGGGGATGTGTTCGCGCAGGTAGTTGACGCCCACGTTCATCAGTTCCACCGCGTCCAGCGCGCTGCGCCCGAGTTCCGGGGCGCCGGCGGCATGCGCGGCCTTGCCGTGGAAGGTGAAATCGATCCGGGTGTTGGCCAGCGAGCTGGCCTCGTTCACCGCGGTGAAGGTCGCCGGATGCCACGAGATCGCGGCATCGACATCGTCGAAGAGCCCCGCGCGCACCATGTAGGTCTTGGCCGCGCCGCCCTCCTCGGCCGGGCAGCCGTAGTAGCGCACCCGCGCCTTGATCCCGGCCTCCGCCAGCCAGTCCTTCACCGCCGTGGCGGCCAGCAGCGCCGCCGCGCCCAGCAGGTTGTGGCCACAGCCGTGGCCGTTGCCGCCCTCCTGCAGCGGCCGGTGTTCCGTCGCGCCCGGTTCCTGGCTGAGATAGGGCAGCGCGTCGAACTCGCCGAGAATGGCGATCACCGGCCCGTCCTCGCCGGCCTCGCCCACCACCGCCGTGGGCAGGCCGGCGGCCCTGTCGGTGATGCGAAAACCGTGATCCTGAAGCGCGCGGCGGTGTTCGGCGACCGAACGAAACTCGTGATACAGCGTCTCGGGCATGTCGAACACGCGGTCCGACAGCGCCACGAACGCGTCGCGATGCGCTTCGACATGGTCCCAGATCGGATCGGCATTCTTCATCCTGGCTGTCCTTTCCTCGTCATCCGGCCAGCGCCGCCCCGGCATAGGCCGGGTCCGCCGCGGCAATGCTTCTGCCCTGCCTGTCGAGCCCCGCGGCCTGCACGATGCCCAGGTGATCGACCGGCCCGCGATCGGTGAAGACGACCCGCGCACCGGCGCGTTCGAGACGCGCCTCCAGGCCCTGTGGCGCGTCGACATGGGCGCGCACATGGTCGCCCACCCAGTTGCTGCGCGGCGCCGCCAGCGCCCGGTCCAGCGGCGCGCCGGCCATGAGCGCGCGCACCACGGCGGCGACCGCGCCGGGAATACGCTCGCTGCCCGCGCCGCCCAGCGCGTAGCGCGCGGCGCCGATGTCCAGCAGGCAGGGGCATTGTTCGGTGACGTCGCGGGCACCCGGCACCGGCGCCTCGGCCATCCGGTAGGAATGGGCGATCAGGATGCCGGTCTCGGGGTCGGCCACGCGGGCGCCGAAATGCGGCCCGATCGACTGGGTGAGCGCCACGCGCATGCCGGCGGCGTCGACGACCGACAGGTGCGTGGTGTCGCGATCCTCGGCCGCGGCCGGGCCGCGCGCCTGGCCGATCGCGTCCGACAGCGCGGCCGGGCTGGCCCAGTCGGCCGGCAGGTGATCGCCCAGCCGGGCGACAAGCACCTCCCAGGGCAGCGGATCGGGTTTCGGCTTGAGCGACCGCAACTCCTCGGGCCGTTCGTCGAAGGCGCGCAGCACCGCCAGCAGATGCGCCAGTTCCGCCTCGAGCGCGTCGGTCGCGCCGGTGGCGGCGCAAAGCGTGACGATCCGAAGCAGCGTGTGCCCCCAGCCCTGCCGCCCGATGCTGGCCAGGTGCCAGCCATCGCCGCCGGCCCCGACCACCTCGCCCTCCCGCGGGTCGGCGGCGGCGAGGTCCGCGACGGTCCAGAACCCGCCCTTCGCGGCCATGCGGTCGCAGAACGGCGCGGCGAAGGACGGCTCGGCGAAGGGGTCGCGCCCGGTCTCGATCAGCCGGTCGAAGAAGCCGGCAAGGCCGGGCTGGGCAAAGCGTTCGCCGGCGCGCGGGGCGCGACCGCCGGGCAGGTAGTGGCGGCGGGCGTCGGGATCGGCGATCTCGGGCGCGCGCCAGGCCCAGATCTCGGCCAGTTCCGGGGCCACGTCGAACCCGTCGCGGGCCAGGTCGCGCGCCGGGCCGGCCACCGCCGACAGCGGCAGCCGCCCGCCGCGGTCATGCAAGGCCAGCAGCGCCCGCACCGCGCCGGGCAGCGGCAGCGCCCGCGCGTCGGGCAGCCGCGCAAGCCCGCCGGGCAGTTGCGACGGCGCCGCCGTGGCGCCGTCGATCGCCGCCGGCGCCGCATCGGGCCGCGCCCAGATCACATGCGCGCGCCCGGCCGGCGAGGCGTTGGGCGGATCGGCGACCATCATCGCGAACCCCGCCCCGGTCGCGGCATCGGCGGCGCTGCCGCCGGCCTCCAGCAGCGCCATGCCGATCCGCGCGGCCGCCGCAGACCCGCAGGCCACCGCGCCGAACCGCCCGGCCGCGCTGGCGGCCAGCGGCCGGTCGGCGCCGCGCCGGCGGGCCAGCACCTCCGCCGCCTCGGCCGCCAGCGCCGCCGCGCCGTGATCGGCGGCCAGCGCCAGCCAGGCCGCGCGCCGCGCCGCCGGATCGCCCGGCCCGTGCAGGATGTCGGCCAGCGCGCTCACGTCACCTCGCCCGTCTCGCGCAGGCAGGCCGCCAGCCGCCCGGTCGGGCCCGGCTGGAGTTGCGGCACGATCTCGCGGCAGGCCGGGGCGGCGACCGGGCAGCGCGGGTGAAAGGTGCAGCCCGGCGGCGGATCGAGGGGCGAGGGAATCTCGCCCGTCACCGGGGTGAAATCCTGCGCCCGCCGGTCCAGCCGCGGCGCCTCGGCCAGCAGCGCGCGGGTGTAGGGGTGGCGCGGATCGCCGAACACGTCGTCGGCCGCGCCGATCTCCACCACCCGGCCAAGGTACATCACCGCGACCCGGTCGGCGATATGGGCCACCGCGCCAAGATCGTGGCTGATGAACAGGTAGGCAAAGCCGAACTCGGCCCGCAGATCCTCGAAAAGGTTCAGAACCTGCGCCTGGATCGACACGTCGAGCGCCGAGATCGCCTCGTCGCAGACGATCAGCCGGGGTTTCAGCGCCAGCGCCCGCGCGATCCCCACCCGCTGCCGCTGGCCGCCGGAGAACTGGTGCGGATAGCGCGTCATCATGTCGGCGGCGAGCCCGACCTTGCCCATCAGGTCGGCCACGTAGTCGCGCCGGTCGCGGGCGCGGATCAGCCCGTGCACCACCGCCGCCTCGCCGACGATCCGTTCGATCCGCATCCGGGGATTGAGCGAGGCGAACGGATCCTGGAAGATCATCTGCACCTCGAGCTGCCAGGCCCGGCGCTGATCCGGCGTCATCGCCTCCAGCGCGGTGCCGCGATAGGCCAGCCGCCCGGCGCTTGGCGCCTCGACCCCGGCGACCATCCGGCCCAGCGTGGACTTGCCGCAGCCGGATTCGCCGACCAGCCCCACGACCTCGCCCGGCGCGATGTCGAGGCTGACGCCATCGACCGCGCGCACCCGCGTCTCGCGGTAGCCGGCGCCCATCAGGTTCGCGGCGCGCTCGGCCAGGTCGGGGCGGTTCACGTAGGTCTGGCACAGGCCATCGAGCGACAAGAGCGCGGTCATGCCCCGGACTCCAGCGGATGGTGGCAGCGCACGAGCCGGCCGTCGCCGATCCGCCGTTCCTCGGGCCGGGTCTTGCAGGCGGCATCGGCGCGCGGGCAGCGTGGCGCGAAGGCGCAGCCCTCGGGCAGGTTCAGAAGGCTGGGCGTCATGCCGCGCACCGGCTGCAACCGTTCGCCCCGCGGCGTCGCCGAGGGGATCGAGTGGATCAGCCCGTGCGTGTAGGGATGCGCCGGACGGTCCAGCAGATCGTCGACGGCCCCCATCTCGACGATCCGGCCGGCATACATCACCGCGACGCGATGGGCGAGGCCGGCGACCACCGTCAGGTCATGCGTGATCCAGATCAGCGCGGTGTTGCGCTCTGCCATCAGCCGCTGCATCTCGTACAGGATCTGCGACTGGATCGTGACGTCGAGCGCGGTGGTCGGTTCGTCGGCGATGATCAGGTCGGGCTCCAGCATCAGCGCGGCGGCGATCACCACGCGCTGGCGCATGCCGCCCGACAGTTCGTGCGGATAGGCGCGCAGCCGTTCCGCCGGGGACGGGATGCCGACCTGCGCGAGCGCCGCCTCGGCCATCTGCCGCGCCGCCTCGCGGCCGACATCGCGATGCGCGCGGATCGTCTCGATCAGCTGGGTGTCGATCCTCAGGACCGGGTTCAGCGTCATCATCGGATCCTGGAAGATCATCGCGATCCGGTCGCCGCGCAGCCGGCGCATCGCGTCCTCGGGCAGGCCGCGCAGGTTCTGGCCGTTCAGCACAACCTCGCCCGCCACGATCTCGCCCGGCGGATCGATCAGGCCGAGGATCGAGAAGCCGGTGATCGTCTTGCCCGAACCCGATTCCCCGACAAGGCCCAGCACCTCGCCCGGCCCGACATCGAAGGACACGCCGTCAACCGCGGTCAGACGCCCGGCGCGGGTCGCGAAATCGGTCCGAAGGCCCCGGACGGACAGCACCGGCGCGGTCATCGCGACAGCCTCGGGTTCAGGATGTCGCGCACGTGGTCGCCCACGACGTTGATGCAGACCAGCGTCACCAGCAGCGCGACGCCGGGATAGAAGCTGATCCAGTAGCGCCCCGACAGCAGGTAATCGAAGCCGTTCGCGATCAGGAGCCCCAGCGAGGGTTCGGTGATCGGCACCCCGACGCCGAGAAACGACAGCGACGCCTCGATCGCGATCGCGTTCGCCACCTGCACCGTGGCGATCACGATCACCGGCGGCAGCACGTTCGGCAGAAGGTGGCCGAACAGGATGCGCCAGCCCGGCAGCGCCAGCGACCGCGCGGCGGTGACGTAATCCTTGCGGATCTCGACCAGCGCCGCGCCGCGGACGGTGCGGGCGAAATAGGCCCATTGCACCAGGATCAGCGCCAGGATCACCTTGTCCACGCCCTTGCCCAGCGCGGCCAGCAGCAGAAGCGCCACCAGAAGCGCCGGGAAGCTGAGCTGGATATCGACGATCCGCATGATCAGCCCGTCCACCCAGCCGCCGCGCCAGGCGGCCAGAAGGCCCAGCACCAGCCCCACCATCACCGCGAAGCCGACCGCGACGAAGCTGACGAAAAGCGAGATCCTCAGCCCGTAGATCATTGCCGAATACATGTCGCGGCCCTGTTCGTCGGAGCCCAGAAGGTAGTGGAACCCGTCGAACCCCTCCGACCCCGGCGGCAGCGTGCCGTCGAGGATCGTGATCTGCGCGAGGTCGTAGGGGTTCTGCGGCGCCACCGTGCCCGCGAAGATCGCGGCCAGCGCGATCACGATCAGCCCGATCCCGGCGGCCACCGCCGTCGGGCTTTTCACGAAATCGCCGGCGAAGCGCGCCAGCGGCGTGTCGGCCCGCGCGGTCATTTCCCGCCCCCCCGGATCCGCACCCGCGGATCGAGCACCGAATAGGCGATGTCGACCACGAGGTTGATCATGACGAACAGGAACACGGTCAGCATCAGGTAGGCCACCACCACCGGCCGGTCGAGCAGGCCGATCGAGTCGATCAAAAGCTTGCCGATGCCGGGCCAGGCGAAGACCGTCTCGGTCACCACCGCGAAGGCGATGACGTTGCCGGTTTCCAGCCCCAGCACGGTGACGACCGGGATAAGGATGTTCTTGAGCACATGCACGCCGACGACGCGCACCGGAGACAGCCCGCGCGCGCGGGCGTATTTGACATAGTCCTGAAGCGCGACCTCGGCGGTGCCGGCGCGGGCGAGCCGGATCACCAGCGACATCTTGTAGATCGCCAGGTTCAGCGCCGGAAGGATCAGGTGACTGAGCCCGTCGAGCGTGAGGAACGACAGCGGGATGCCCAGCACATCCACCGTGTCGCCGCGTCCGCCGGCGGGCAGGACGCCCCAGAACACCGCGAACAGCATGATCAGCATCAAGCCCTGCCAGAAGTTCGGCGTGGAAAAGCCCACGACGGAGGCGGCCATGATCGCCTTGCTGGCCGGTGCGTTCGGCCTCAGCCCGGCATACATCCCCAGCGGCACGCCGATCAGCACCGCCAGCGCCATCGCGAGGAACGCCAGTTCCAGCGTCGCGGGCAGCCGCGACAGGATCAGGTCGATCGCCGGGCGGTTATGCACGAACGAGGTGCCGAGATCGCCCTGCACGAGGCCGGCGAGGAAATAGCCGAACTGCACGTGGATCGGCTTGTCGAGGCCAAGCCGGGCCATCGCGGCTTCCTGCGCGGCGAGATCGTCCTCGGGGTTGATCAGCAGGTCGACGGGGTTGCCGACGGTGTAGAGCCCGAAGAACACGATGGTCGCCATCACGCCCATCACGAGAAGCGCCTGGCCGATGCGGCGGATGAGATAGGCGAGCATGGGGGAAAACTCCGGGCGTGGCCGGCGCCCCCACCGGGGCGCCGGCCTGCGGCATGGGCTATTCGCCGGGGCGGACGCTGGTCAGCACCGTGTGCTGGTCGGCGCGCGCATCCATCGTCAGCCCGGCGCGCAGCGCCCAGGGCGTGACCTCGAAATGCAGCGGCAGGATGCCGACATCGTCCACCACGATCCGGCTGGCCTTGCGCAGCAGCGCGTCATGCGCCTCCGGCTCGACCGTCGCCAGCGCCTCTTCGATCACCGCGTCGAGGTCCGGGTTGGAATAGCGGCCGCGATTGGTGCCGCCCAGCCCCTTGTCCTTGTTCTGCGACGCGACCAGCGCGCGCAGCGGCGAGGCCATGCCGGCACCCGACGCGCCCCAGCCGGCGAGGTAGAGCGAGAACTCGTAGTTGTTGCGGCGCGAGAAGAACACGCTCGCGGTCATCGCGTCGACCTCGGTCTCGATGCCGGCACGGGTCAGCATCTGCGCCACCGCCTGGGCGATCTTGGCGTCGTTGATGTAGCGGTCGTTCGGCGTGCCCAGCACCAGCTTGAAGCCATCGGGATAGCCGGCCTCGGCCAGCAGCCGCTTGGCCTCGTCGAGATCGGGGGTTTCCAGCGCGATCTCGGGATCGGTGCCGCGCATGAAATCGGGCACCAGTTGCCGCGCCGGCACCGCCAGCCCGCCCATGATCCGGTCGACGATCAGCCCGCGGTCGATCGCCAGCGAGATCGCGCGGCGCACCCGCACGTCCTGCATCGGGTTCTTGCCGTCGGTGCCCTCGACGCCGGGCGTGGGATCGCCGGCATGGTCGAAATGCAGGTAGATCACCCGCGACGAGGCGCCCTGCACGACATTGATGTTCTCGTCGGCACGCAGCCGTTCCAGATCCTGCACCGGCGGCTTCTCGATCACGTCGACATCGCCGGCCAGCAGCGCGGCCACCCGCGCGCCGTCGTTGGTGATCGGCCGGATGACGATCGATTGCCAGTGCGGCGCGTCGCCCCAGTAGCCGTCGAACCGTTCCATCGCGATGCGCTCGCCGGGCACGTATTCGACGAACTTGTAGGGCCCGGTGCCGATCGCCGCGGTGCCGTCGTTGTAGGCGTTGGAATCGAGGTAGCCGTCGATCCCGGGGCAGCCCTCGGCCAGGTATTCCACCGGCCCGTCATGGCCGTTGGCCGAGGCCGAGACCACGCCGAAACTGGCGAAATCGGTCAGCAGCAGCGGATAGGGCGCCGCCGTCGTCACCTCGATGGTCATCGCGTCGGGCGCGGTGATCGTCTGCGCCGACTTGATGAAGCCCGCCATCGACGACGGGCTGTTGGGCACGTTCGGGATCCGGCAGGCGGTGTAGAGGAAATCGCGCGACGTGAAGTCGCCGCCATCGTGGAACTTCACGCCCTCGCGCAGCTTGAAGGTCCAGGTCAGACCGTCGTCCGACGTGGTCCAGCTTTCGGCCAGCATCGGCACGATGCCGAGGTTCTCGTCCTCGCCGACAAGCGCCTCGAACATGTGCTTGCGGGTGGCGTTGTTGGGGCCGAGGTTGTGATAGAGCGGATCGACCGAGCTTGGCTCCGACGCGAAGCCCGCGGTCAGCGTCTGCGCGGCGGCGGGCAGGGCCACGACGGACCCCAGCGCCAGCGCCACGGCGGCGGTGGACAGGTTTTTCATGACATGCAACTCCCAGTTGGCGCGGCGATGCTGCCGCCGGTTCGGGCCTTGCACAATCCTATTAGGGTTCGGACTTGGCCCATTCCCTTTCGGAATGGGTGGGCGGAATCCGTTCGACCAGCAGGCCCCGGCGCCGCGCCATCGCCTCGACATCGGCCACGAGGCAGGCGAGGAAATCCGACACGCTGTCGGGCCGCGGCCGGCCCAGGGGCTCGACCAGCGCCAGCGTGTGGTGGATGCGCGGCTCGAACGGCCGGATCGCCAGCGTGTCGTCGGCCGAATAGCCGGCCATCAGCGCGTTGACCACGGCGATGCCAAGCCCCTCGCCCGCGCAGCGGCAGGCGGTGGCCACGTTCGAGGTTTCGACCCGGATGTCCGGGGCCACCCCGGCGCGGTGGAACGCCTCCTCGATCAGGTGCCGCGTCGGTTGCCGGCGATGCAGGAACACCAGGCCCTCGCCGCGCAGGTCCGCCGCCGAGATGCTGCGCTGCGCCACCAGCCGGTGATCCTGGCGCATCACGCAGCAGCTCGTGGCGCGAAACAGCGGCGTCACCGTCAGCGTCGGGTGCGAGACCGGCAGCGCCATCACCGCGAAATCGACCTGGCGGCGCACCACCTCGTCGACGGCGGCCTCGGTGGTGCGCACGTCGAAGGCGAAACGCGCCTTCGGATGCCCGGCCGAATAGGCCCGCAGGACCGAGGGGATCAGCGCATGCGCAAGGCTCGGCACGGTCGCGAAGCTCAGCCGTTCGGTCGCGCCGCCCGGCTGGTCGGCCCGCAACTCGCGCAGGCCCGACATCGCGAACAGCACCTCGCGGACCTGAACCAGCACAACGCTGGCGCGCATCGTCGGCTCCAGCCGTCCGTTGGCGCGACGAAACAGCGGATAGCCGATCTCGTCCTCCAGCTTCGCGAGGATCCGGCTGACCGCCGATTGCGTCATGCCCAGTTCGCGCGCCGCGGCCGAAACCGTGCCCGACCGCATGATCGCCTCGAAGACTTCCAGATGCTTGAGGTTCATGGCCTTCCCCCGCGCCGTCGTCCCCGGATCATTCGCCGCGCCGGCGGGAAAGGCAATCGCGCGGGTGCCCGCCCCGATGTCGGCCGGTCAGCCGTCTTCGGCCGGGGCCGGGCTGCCCGCCGCCGCGCCGATCCGGGCCGGGCAGGCCCCGTCCCCCGCCGCCTCGGCACAGTCGCCGCCGGCCGGCGGCGGCAACAGCGCCGCGCCCTGCCCCGCGACCGGCCCCGCGACCGGCGCAGCGACGGCCCCGGCCCCGGCCCGGCCGGTGCGCGCCGCCTGCAGGGCCTGAAGCGACTTGTGGCGGGCGGTGCAGCTGTCGCACTCGGGGCTTTCCGCAAGGGCGGGCGGCACCGCCAGCGGGCCGAGACAGAGGGCCAAAAGCCCCGCGGCAAGGCAGCGGCCAGCCCCGATCATCGCGGCGCCTCCGCCGGGGTCGCGCGCAGGTAGCGATGCAGCGCTGACTCCGCCCCGGCCTCTCCGGCATGCGCGCGATGCAGGAAATCCAGCGCGGCAACCTCGTGTTCGGTCAGGAACGCGAGGCGCGCGGCATCTTCGGGCGGGCCAAGCGCCTCCAGCCGGCGAAAGGCCGCGACATAGCCGGGATAGCTTTCCCGCATTTCCGCGGCCAGCAGGGCCCAATCGGCCGGGGCCGCCCGCGCCTCGGCGATGCCGGAGGCGATGAGCGCCGCGCGATCCTTCGGCGCGATGCCGTGGCGGGCGATCAGCGGCGCGGCGGCGCGGGCGGCGTGGCGCTCGACCTCCGCCAGCAGATGCAGCCGGTGCCGCGCCCGCGGCTCGGCGCAACGCCACGCCAGTTCGGCGAAATAGGCCTCGCCCTCGATCTCCTCCTCGTAGTAGCGGCACAGGGTATCGCGATAGACGGCACTCGTTCGGGTCATGGCGCGCGGGCCTCCGGTTCGGGCGCGGCGACATCGACCCGGTCGTGCCGCAGCGGAAGATCGGGATCGACCGGGCGGCCAAGCTCGCGCGCGTAGCGGTGCCCGGCATGAACGGCCGCGGCGATGATCGCCGGCGCCTCGCAATCGCCGATCCGGGCGAGCGTGAAGGGCAGGCCATCGGCGCCGGCGCGGGCCGCGATCGCGTGGTAAAGGTCGTCGACGGGCCGGCGCGCGGTGACCATCACCACGTTCCCGGCCGGCACGATCCGTTCGCCGCCGCCGTAGACGCAGTCAAGCACCGCCTCCCGGCCGTCGAACCGGGTCAGGCTGCGCCCGGTCTCGATGCCGATGCCCAGCGCGACCAGCCGGGCCTGGATGCGCCAGCGTTCCGACGTGTAGCTCGCCCAGCGCGAAACGCCGTCGGCCGGGGTGACGTAGGTGACGGGCAGCCCCGCCGCGCGGAGCCGCTCGGCGATCACGCCGCCAAGGTAGTAGCCGTCGCCGTCGAACACCACGGCCGGGCCATCGGGCAGCCGCCCGTCCATGATGTCGTCGGCGGTCAGCACCCGGGCCGCCGCATCGCCCTCGGCCACCGGCACGTAGGTTTCGCCGTCGAACCGGTCGGCCCGCCAGCGCGCGCCGGTGGCGATGGCGACATGATCGGCATCGACCACGAAGACATCGTCTGCGCCCATCCGGCTGTCGCGGAACACCTCGACATTCGGCAGGCCGAGAAGCTGCTGTTCGCGGTAGTCGCGCACCCGGATGTATTCGCTCATCCCCGGCAGCGCCGCCTCGCGCGTCACCCGGCCGCCAAGCTCGCGCCCGGCCTCGGCCAGCATCACCGCGTAGCCGCGCGCGCCCAGCGCCCGCGCCGCCTCCAGCCCCGCGGGGCCGGCGCCGACGATCAGCACCCTCTCCTCGCCGGTTCGTGCCGGAATGATCTCGGGGTGCCAGCCCTGGCGCCATTCCTCGCCCATCGTCGGGTTCTGGGTGCAGCGCAGCGGCACGCCGATGCTGTCGCTGGCGTAGCAGACGTTGCAGCCGATGCATTCGCGGATCGCCGCCAGATCGCCGGTCTCGATCTTCCTCGGCAGGAACGGGTCGGCGATCGACGGGCGCGCGGCGCCGATGAAATCGGTGATCCCGCGCCGGACCTGGGCCACCATCGTGTCGGGCGAGGTGAAACGGCCCACGGTGACCACCGGCTTCTCGGTCACCGTCTTGACCCAGGCCATGTAGGGTTCCAGCGCCGCCTCCTTGACGAAGCGCGACACGCCCATTTCCAGCGAGTAGTCGGCGATGTTGATGTCCCACAGGTCGGGCAGGTTGGCCAGAAGCGCGAACATCTCCTGCCGGTCGCCAAGGATCGGCCGGCCGTCCTCGCCGATCTCGGCATCGGCGGAAAACCGGACGGCGACGGCGCAGCGGTCGCCCACGGCATCCTTCGTTTCCTCGATCAGTTCGCGGATCAGGCGGGTGCGGTTTTCCAGGCTGCCGCCATACTCGTCCGACCGGGTGTTGATCCGGGGGTTGAGGAAATTCGACAGCAGGTAGGTATGGGTGGCGTAGACATAGACGATGTCGAACTCCGCCTCGCGCGCCCGCAGCGCGGCCTGGCGATGCCAGCGGCGCAGGTTGCGGATGTCGGTCTTGTCCATCACCCGGGACTGGAACGGGTGGCCCTTGGCGTTCGGCACCGACTGGATATCCATCGTCGGCAGGCGCGAGAACAGGTTGTTGGCCGAGGCGCCGCCATGCCACAGTTCCGCCCCGGCCAGCGCGCCGTGGGCATGCACCGCCTCGGTCATCAGGGCATGGGCGCGCACGTCGCTGTCGTCCCACAGCGAGGCATAGGGATGCGGCAGGTCGTCCGACGACGGGTGGATCGAGTTGTACTCGGTGCAGACCACCGCCCAGCCGCCCTCGGCCTTCACCCCCCGCATCGCCGCCAGCATCCGTGGATACTGCCAGCCCATGCCGGTGCAATGCGGCACCTGGAAGAACCGGTTGCGCGCCGTGACCGGGCCGATCCGGACAGGTTCGAAAAGGATGTCGTAGCGGGGATCGCGGGGCATCTTGCAACTCTCCAGGCGCCGGCCGGCGCGGTCAGAATTCGGGCATCGCGAACGGCGCGGGAAAGACAGAGGCAAGGTAGGCCCGGACCTGCGCCTTCGCCCGTTCGCGGGTAAAGATGCCGGGATACATCAGGATGTTCAGGCACAGCCCGTCGTAAAGCGCCTCCAGCGTGCGGGCGACCAGTTCGGGCGGCGGGCCGGCATGTTCGCCGGCGGCCGCGAGTTGCCGGCACAGGTCGGCCGACAGTTCGTAGCGTTCGACATCGATCGCGTCGACGAGCTGGCGATAGACCGCACGGCGCCCGGCCTCGCCGTAGAAGGCGAACCAGACGGCGAGCTTCTTGCGGGTGCAGATCCGGGGATGGAAATGCGCGTCGACGATCGCCAGCAGTTTCTCCGCCGCGCTGAGGCCGGCATCGTCATGCGCCTTCTTCCAGTGCTCGTGATGTTCCCGCGCGAGGTACAGCAGTGTTTCCTCCAGCAGCTTCTGCTTGCTGGCGAAATGGAAATTGACGATCCCCAGCGACAGGCCGGCATCCTCCGTCACGGTGGACAGCGTGGTTCCGGCGATGCCGTGTTTCGCGATCGAGTTGATCGTGGCGTCGATCAGCTGCGTGCGCCGGACCTCTTTCGGCTCGGTGCGCCGCCGGGTCTTGCGCTCGGCCTTCGGCCTGCCGATCGGCTGGTTCATACCGCCCCCCCCGCGTCGGGGTGACCGCCCCGGCGCTTGCCACTCATTCCGCCTCCAGGATCACCATCGAGTCCGGTGACCATGAAATCCAGAATGTCGCGTCGCCCCGTTCGCCGGCCGCGGCCCCGATCCCTCCGAGGTTCTGGCTGGACACCGCCACGGGCTCGTCCCGGCCCTCGATCTGAAGGTAATAGTGGCTGCGTTCGCCCAGATAGGCGGCGTTCTTCAGCCGCCCCGCCACCGCGTGCGCCGCATCCGCCGGCCGGCTGGCCGACAGGGCGAACTTCTCGGGCCTGACCGCCACCAGCACCGGCGCGCCATCGGGCCGGGCCAGCTGTTCCGCCGGAACCGGCACAACGCCCAGCCCCTCGGCCTCGACCGCGCCGGTCGGGCCGCCGTTGCGCCGCACGGTGCCGCGGAAGAAGTTGATATTGCCGATGAAACTGGCCACCGCCCGGCTTTTCGGCGTTTCGTAAAGCCCGGCCGGGGTATCGAGTTGCAGCACCCGCCCGCCCGACATCACCGCGATCCGGTCCGACAGGGTCAGCGCCTCTTCCTGGTCATGGGTGACGAAGACGAAGGTGATGCCGACCTGCCGTTGCAGCGCCCGCAATTCCAGCTGCATCTGCTCGCGCAACTGCTTGTCGAGCGCGCCCAGCGGTTCGTCCAGCAACAGCACCTTGGGCCGCAGGATCAGCGCGCGGGCCAGCGCGATGCGCTGGCGCTGGCCGCCCGACAGCTCGTTGGCCTTGCGGCTGCCGTAGCCGGGCAGCTTGATCAGGTCGAGCATCTCGTCGACCATCTCGTCGCGCCGCGCCTTCGGCAGCTTCTGCTTGCGTAGCCCGTAGGCGATGTTGTCGCGCACGTTGAGATGCGGGAAGATCGCGTAGCTCTGGAACACCATGTTGACCGGGCGGTGATGCGGCGGCACCTCCGACATCGGCTGGCCGTCGATGTAGATCTCGCCCTGCGAGGTGCTTTCGAACCCCGCCAGCATCCGCAGCAGCGTGGTCTTGCCGCAGCCCGAGGCGCCGAGCAGCGAAAAGAACTCCCCCCGGCCGATATCCATCGACACGTCGTCGATCGCCCGGAAGGTTCCAAAGAACTTGCTGACGTTCTGGATCGAGATGAAGGCGTTCGGGGACGTCATGCTCACGGCGTTTCCTTGTTCTGGTCCAGCCCGACGCGGCCGATCCACTGGGCCACGAAGACAAGGACGAAGGAGGCGATCAGGATCAGCGCCGACAGCGCGAGGACCGACGGAAATTCCTGCGGAAACCGCAGCTGGCCCCAGATGTACATCGGCAGCGTCGGGTCGGTTCCGGTCAGGAAGAAGGCCATGATGAACTCGTCGAACGAGATCGTGAAGGTCAGCAGCAGGCTGGCCACCACGCCGGGAAAGACCATCGGGAAGGTCACCCGCCAGAACGTCCACCAGCCGTTCTCGCCAAGGTCCATCGAGGCCTCTTCCATCGACGGATCGAAGCCCTCGAAGCGCGGCAGAAGCGTGGCGACGGCAAAGGGCAGGCAGAAGATCAGATGCCCCAGCCCCACCGTGTACAGCGACAGCGGCACGCCCAGCCGGCTCATCAGCACCAGCAGCGCCACGCCGAAGATGATGCCGGGGATCACCAGCGGCATCATGATGAAGGTCACCAGCGCGCTTTTTCCCGGCATCCTGTAGCGGGTGATCGCGCGGGCCGCGACGACGCCGAGCATGGTGGAGATCACCGAGACGACCGCCCCCACCCGGACGCTGTTCCACAGCGCGTTCCACACCGGCTCGCGCGTCCACAGTTCGCCGTACCATTGCAGCGTGAAGCCCTGCAGCGGGAAGCGGACGTAGACGGAATCGTTGAAGCTGAACAGCGGGATGAACAGCACCGGCACGTACAGCACGATCAGGAAGACCACCGCGTAGATCTGCAGGGCGCGGTTGTGGCGCTTGATGTAGGTGCCCTGGCTCATGTCAGCCGTTCCCTGAGCGCGCGGGTCAGGAACAGGAAGGCCAGGGCCACCGCCGTGATCCAGAACATCAGGACGATCGCCAGCGTCGCGCCCATCGGCCAGTTGTTGACCGGGCCGAACTGAAGCTGGATGAAGTTGCCGATCATCGCGCCGTCGGGCCCGCCCAGCAGGGCCGGGGTGATGTAATCGCCCGTGGTCGGGATGAAGATCAGGAACGAGGCCGCGATCACGCCGGGCATCGACAGCGGCAGCGTCACCCGCAGGAACCGCCGCACCGGCCCGTCGCCGAGGTCCGTCGCCGCCTCCAGCAGCGACCGGTCGATCTTTTCCAGCGACACGTAGATCGGCAGGATCGCGAAGGCCGCCCAGGCATGGGCGAGCGTGATGATCACCGCCTCCTGGCTGTAGAGCAGGAATTCCAGCGGCTGCTCGATGAAGCCCAGCGACATCAGCCCGGAATTGATCACCCCCTCGTAGCCCAGGATCACCTTCCAGGCGAAGACCCGCAGAAGGTAGCTTGTCCAGAACGGCAGGGTCATCAGGATGATCCACAGCATCTTGCGGCGATGCACGTGGAACGCCACGTAATAGGCCATCGGGTAACACAAAATCACCGTCGCCACCGTGGCCACGCCGGAAATCCAGAACGACCGGGTCATCAGCGCGCCGAACACCGGTTCCGTCCAGACGCGCAGGTAGTTGTTGATCGTCGGCGTGGTGTCGAAGCCGAAGCCGTCGCGCGTCCAGGTGCTCATCGCCACGAGGATCAGGAAGGGAATCGCGATCCCAAGCGTCATGATCAGCAGCGTCGGCGCCATCAGCAGGTAACCGCGCAGCGCCTCGCTGCGATGCAACAGCGCGGTCAGGCGGGAGGTGCGAGGCATCGGCGCCCCCGCCTCCGCCGACCTGTTCGGATGCGGCGTATCGACCATCTGGCAGATCGTCTCCCTGGGCTGGGAATGGCCCGCCGCCCTGTCCGGCGGCGGGTCCGGCGGGCGCGGCCTAGAAGCCGGCCTTGATCTGCTCGAATGTCTCGTTCATCCGGGTTTCCCATTCCTGCGTCTGCGGCACCTGGAAATGCCCCGCCTGCAGGATTTCCAGCGGATTCTTCGACAGGCCGAGGCCCTGCAACGTCGCCTCGTCGAATGCCTCGAACGACTTCGCGTTGGAATGGCCGTAGCCGTAGTCGTTGATCATGAACTGCCCGGTCTCGACGCTGAGCAGCGAGTCGATCACGTCATAGGCGCGGTCGAGGTTCGGCGCGTCCTTGTGGATCACCGCGCCGCAGACCCAGGTCAGCGCGCCTTCCTTCGGCTTGGCGAACTTCACCGGCACGCCTTCGGCCTGCAACAGCGACGCCGAGGAGTTCCAGGTCATCGCCGCGACCAGTTCGCCCGAGGCCAGCGCCTGTTCCAGCGTGGTGGTGTCGTCGGTATAGACCCGGATCAGCGGGCGCTGTTCGCGCATCACCGCCGCGATCTTCTCGAACGCCTCCTCGGTGGCGATATCGGCGAAATCGACACCCGCCTTGATCGCGCCGCACCACCAGGCATCGGCACCCGCCGAAAGCGAGCCCAGCCGCCCGCCATAGCGCTGGTCCCACAGCATGTCCCAGCTTTCCTCGCCCTCGAGCTCGAAGATGTCGGTGCGATAGGTGACCGAGGTCTGGCCCCAGTCGAACGGCGCCATCCAGACATTGCCGCTCCCGGCGTCGTTGCCCGGCAGCGCCACGATCTCGGGCATCACGTCGGCCCAGTTCGACAGCCGCGCGGTCTCGATCGGCTGGAAAAGCCCGGTGGCGACCCAGCGCGGCAGCGCCTGGTTGCAGGGGTGCGAGACATCCACGACGAAACCGCCGCGCATCTTCGTCAGCGCCTCTTCGGAGCCGCCGAAGATCGAGAAGTTCGGCAGTTCGCCGTTCTTCGCCTGGTAGGGCTGGAACAGTTCGGGAATGTCGTAGCCGCCCCAGGTGAAGAAGGTGGCCTGATCCTCGGACGCGGCCATCGCCCGCCGCGCGCCGGCCGGCACCATCGTCACCGCGACACCGGCGGCGGTAAGCTCCTTGATGAACCGGCGGCGGCTCAGCTTGCCTTCGCGCACCGCGCCCAATTGGTCGAGAACATCCATGAGGTTTCAGTCTCCCTGTTGGTGTGTGCCGCCGGACCAGCCCGCCGGCCATCCCTTGATCACTTGCCGCCGCCCCGCCCTTGCAACGGGCATTGTCTGTCTTTGTCGGCAGTTCGGCCATTGAATGATCGTTCAATCATTGAAAGCGGGTGCGAATCGAGTCAAGCCATTTGCTGACTCGTTGCGCCGCCGAGCCTTGCGCGCCCATCAAACGGGCATTTGCCGGCGACCTGCGCGCGCGACGCGGAGGCGGGAGGCCGGGTTCGGTGACGATGAAGCAGCGTGACTTTCGCCTCGAACCCGACGGGCCGGCGGGCCTTGCGCCGATGGAACCGGACCTGGCCGGCTTCCGGGTGCCGCCAGCGGCGCCGAACCGTCAAGTCTGCCATGCCGACGACGCCATCGGCCTCAGCGTCCGGGTCCGGGGCGCGACCGCGATGCGGGACACCGTCGGGCGCTGCCGGGGCGACGAATTCCCTTGCGCGCCCGACGGCAGCGTTCCGGCGTTCGACGGCGTGGAGGACGGCAGTGTCGCGCCCGGCGACGTGTTCTTCGTGCCCGCCGGCACGATCCGCCGCCGGGACGTGCCGCGCGACCTCCGCAAGTACGATGCGGTGCCGCATCCCCCCTGGACGCCGGAGGCAGGCCCATGAAAACCCCGATCCCGCGGCGCACCGTACTCGCCGGGCTGACGCTGGCCGGCGCCGCGCCGCTCGCGGCGCAGCCCCTGCCCGCCGAACCGGACGTGGTGATCGTTGGCGCCGGGGCCGCCGGGCTGGCCGCCGGTCAGGTTCTGCGCGATGCCGGCCTGTCCTTCGTGATCGTCGAGGCGGCGGACCGGGTCGGCGGCCGGGCCTACACGGAAAGCGCCAGTTTCGGCCAGCCCGTCGATCACGGCTGTTCCTGGATATCGGGTGCCCGCCGCAATCCGTTCACCCGGATCGGCAAGGCGGCAGGCTTCACCCTGGTCGACCACACCGACGCGGGCAGCGACCTGTTCGATCTCGACGGACGCCGCGCCAGCGCCGCCGACGAGGCCGCCTACGACCGCGCCTGGGGCGCGCTGGTGCGGGCG
This sequence comes from Paracoccaceae bacterium, assembly GCA_024742695.1. GTDB lineage: Bacteria > Pseudomonadota > Alphaproteobacteria > Rhodobacterales > Rhodobacteraceae > JANSXY01. The sequence continues at coordinate 29,666 of JANSXY010000018.1, forward strand.
GTGGAACGCGCCGGGCGCGCGGGACAGGACGTGCCCGCCGCGGACGTGATCCCGGACATCGACTGGGGCGCCACCGTCCAGTCCTGGATGGGGGCGATGGATTACGGCGTGGATTTCGACGGGATCTCCACGCTGAGTTACTGGAACTCGGCGGAAAGCCAGCCCAGCTACATCGTCCGCGAGGGTCTCGGCGCGGTGGTCGCGACGCTGGCCGCCGGCCTGCCGATCGCGCTGTCCACCCCGGTGACCGCGATCGACTGGTCCGGCGCGGGTGTCACCGTCGATACCCCGCGCGGCGCGATCCGGGCGCGCGCCTGCCTCGTCACCGTCTCGACCGGGGTGCTGAACGCCGGCACGATCCGCTTCACCCCCGCCCTGCCGGTCGCGACGCAGGAGGCGGCGGCGAACATCCCGATGGGGCTCTTGCTCAAGGTGCCCCTGCTGTTCGACGGCGCGCGGCTGGACCTGGGCGAGAACAACTGGGTCACCTACCGGGTGCCCGAGGACCAGCCGGGCGAGGCCTGTTTCTTCGTCGCCTGGCCCACGGGGCACGACTACCTGTTCGGCAATATCGGCGGCCGCTTCGCCTGGGAGCTGTCGGCGCAGGGGCCGGAGGCGGTGATCGACTATGCATTGGGCGAACTGGTGCGCCTGGTGGGCAGCGACGCACGGCGCCACTTCGTTGCGGGGCTGGCGACCGACTGGGCGGAAAACCCGCTGACGCTGGGCGCCTACGGCGCGGTCAGGCCCGGCGCCCATGGCGCGCGCGACAGTCTCGCGCAGCCGGTCGGCGCGCGGGTGTTCTTCGCCGGCGAGGCCGTGGCGGGAGAGGTCTCGGCACTGGTCAACGGCGCCTATCTCAGCGGCCGGGCCACCGCCGAGGCGATCGCGCGGCAACTGACCTAGATGTTGCGAGGGGGCTGCGCGCGATGATCCCGAACGAACGCCCGGTCATCGCCGACAGCCTGTGGACCGCGACCGCGAACCGGGTACCGGCCTACCCGGCCCTTGCCGGCGAGGCGGAGGCCGACATCGCCGTTGTCGGCGCCGGCTACACCGGGCTTTCGGCGGCGCTGCATGCCGCCGAGGCCGGCGCTCGGGTGGCGCTCGTCGAGGCCGAACAGCCCGGCTGGGGCGCTTCGGGCCGCAATGGCGGGCAGATCAATCCCGGCCTCAAGGACGGGCCCAGCGCGATCCTCCTGCGCTTCGGGCCGACGCAGGGCCAGCGGATGATCGACATGGCCGGCGGCGCGGCCGACCTCGTCTTTCGGCTGATCGCGCGGCACCGCATCGACTGCGACGCGATCCGGCCGGGCTGGATTCGCGCCGCCCATACGCCGAAGGCGCTGCGCGCGCTGCACGATCTCGCCCGCGACTGGCAGGCCCACGGCGCGCCGGTCGAACCGCTCGACCGCGACGCGATCGCCCGGCTGACCGGCACCTCCGCCTATCTCGGCGGGCTGATCGACCGGCGCGGCGGCAACCTGCAGCCGCTGAACTACGCGCTCGGCCTCGCCGATGCGGCGGAGCGGGCCGGGGTGCGGATCTTCGGGCAATCACCCGTGACCGGGATCGCACCCGCCCCGGGAGGGCACGTCCTGCACACGCCGGGCGGCCGGGTGACGGCCCGAACCGTGATCCTCGCCACCAATGCCTACACGCCGCCGGGTGTGGCGCCGCCCCTGTCCCGCAGCATCGTGCCGGTGCGCTCGGTGCAGGTCGCCACCCGGGCCCTGCCCGACAACCTGCACGGCGACCTGCTGCGCGGCGGCCACGCGCTGTCGGACGCGCGGCGGCTCCTTCTGTACTTCCGGATGGATTCGGCCGGGCGTTTCGTGATGGGCGGCCGCGGCACCTACAACGACTCTTCGACAAGGCACCAGATCGCGCGGCTGAAACGCGTCAGCACCGAGTTGTTCCCGCAACTCGCCGGCGCCGAGTGGCAGCACGCCTGGGGCGGCATGGTCGCGCTGACGGCCGATCACTACCCGCACCTGCACCGGCTCGCGCCCGGCATCCTCGCCGGGCTGGGCTACAACGGCCGCGGCGTGGCCATCGCGACGGCGATGGGCCGCGTCCTGGCGCGCTGGGCGACCGGCGCTCCGGAGCGCGACCTCGATTTCCCGGTCACGCCGCTGCGCCCGCTTCCGATGGCCTTCGCCCGCACCCTGATGGTGGAAACGGAAATCCTGCGGCTGAAGCTCTTGGACCGCCTCGGGCTCTGACCGGGCTGCCCCGTCACGCCCGGCGCACGCCCTGCCGGTAGACGCCGGGCACCAGTCGCGCAATGCAGTCCCGCGCGCCCGAAAGCCCGGCGGCCCGGTCGAAACCGCCCGGCGACAGATGCAGCCGCTGCCAGTAGCCATCGGTCAACGTGTCGATCCACTCGGCGATCAGGTCCGCCTCCCCCGGGGAGCCATCGGGCAGCAGGGCGCGGCAGATTGCCGACAGCGCATCGCGGCGGCGGGCGTCGAAATCCTCGGCCACCTCGTCGTAGCGGGCCTGGAAATGCAACTCGCCCCAGAAGGCGAACCAAAGCGGAAGAACGGCAGGGCCGCAGGCGGCCTCGTCGAAGTCGGCGGCGACCACCGCGTCAAGCCGTGCGGCGGGGTCCGGACCGGCGGACTCCAGCGCCGCCTGCCAATGCGCCTCGTATCCCGCGTAAAGATCGCGCAGCGTCTCGATCAACAGCCCGCCCTTGGACTGGAAGTAGAACACCGCGACCCCCTGCGACAGCCCCGCCTCCTCGGCCACCGTCGCCAGCGTGGTCTTCGCCAGCCCGTGTTTCAGGATCGACCGGCGCGCGGCATCCAGCAGCTGCCGCCGGCGCCTCTCGGCGTTTTGCTTGCGCTCCTTGCGCGGTCGTTTTTCCTCGGCCTCAGACACTGCCGCCCTCCGCTGGCCCGTTGCCGGATCAATGCCACAACGCGCGCCCGGCGTCACAGGAATTTTTTGATTGAGCGCTCAAATAAACTTTACGAGGCGATCGGCGCGCGCTATCGTTCCGGCCAAGGAGTCTCGGTCTTGGCCCTCAAATCATCATATGACGTGATCGTCGCGGGTGCCGGCCACAATGGCCTGACCGCCGCGGCCTATCTCGCCCGCGCCGGGCTCTCGGTTCTCGTCCTCGAACGGAACGACTGGATCGGCGGCGCCGCCGTCAGCCGGTCGCTGCACGAAGGCTGGACCTATTCGAACTGCTCCTATGTCTGCTCGCTCCTGCGGCGCGAGATCGCCCGCGATCTCGACCTTCCGAAATACGGATTGCAGGTGATCCCCTACGAGGGCGGGGCGAGTTTCACCCGCGATGGCGACTACTTCGCCTACTACTCCGATCACGACGCCCTGAGGCGCGAGATGGCGCGGCATTCTCCGCGCGACGCCGATGCCTACCCGTGCTACGCGCAGGCGATCATGCGGCAGTGCCGGTTCATCCGCCCGTTCCTGCTGCGCGACGCGCCCGACCCGGCCTCGATGGCCCCGCGCGACCTCGGCGAGATGGGCTACCTGGTGAAGAAGGCCTGGGGGCTGGGCAAGCGCGAACTGGGCGAGACGCTGCGTTTCTGGACGATGTCGATCGGCGACTTTCTCGACGAGCATTTCGAGAACGACCTGATCAAGGCGCACCTGGCGGGATCGGGGATCATCGGCACCGGGCTTGGCGTCTACTCGCCCGGCACCGCCTACGTGCTCTTGCACCACTACATGGGCGACATCGACGGCGGCATCGGCGCCTGGGGATTCGCGCGCGGCGGCATGGGCGCGATCTCGAAGGCGCTCGGCGCGGCGCTCGAAGATCACGGCGGCACGATCCACCGCGGCGCGGGCGTGGCGGAAATCCTGGTTCGCGACGGGCGCGTGACCGGCGTCGCGCTGGAGGACGGGCGCGAGTTCGCCGCCCCGATCGTCGCCTCGAACATGGACGTCAAGCGCACCTTCCTGCGCCATGTCGACCGCGCGGCACTGCCGGGCGAGTTCGTGCGGCAGGTGGAGCGGTTCAAGATCCGCGGCTCCTCGGCCAAGCTCAACATCGCGCTCGACGCGATGCCCGCCTTCCCGGCGGCGCCGCCGCATGCCAGCTTCCTGCGCGGCGACATGCATTGTTCCGAAAGCCTTTGGGCGCTGGAACGCGCCTACGACGACTGGAAATCGGGCCGCTGGTCGGCCGAGCCCTATGTCGACATGCTGATCCCCAGCCAGATCGACCCGACGATGGCGCCACCGGGCAGCCACATGATGACGGTCTTCGTGCAATACGCGCCCTACGACCTCGCGGTGAACGGCACCCGCAGCGGCGAGAACTGGGACGCCACGCAACGTGCCGCCCTGGCCGAGACCGTGCTGAACCAGATGTCGATCGCCTGCCCCGACATCCGCGAGCGCATCCTGCACATGGAGGTCCGTTCTCCGCTGGACCTGGAACGCGAGGTCGGGCTGACCGAGGGCAATATCTTCCAGGGGGAACTGACCTTCGACCAGCTGTTCTTCAACCGCCCGGTGCCCGGATTCTCGCAGTACGAAAGCCCGGTGAAGGGCCTGTATCTTTGCGGCTCCTCCGCGCATCCGGGCGGCGGGGTGATGGGCGCGCCGGGCGCGAACGCCGCGCGCGCGATCCTGCGCCGCGCCGGCAAGGGCGCGACGATGAAGGGCTACGCGGCATGAGCCGGTTCGACGCCATCGTGATCGGCGGCGGGATCAACGGCCTGGTCGCGGCGGCGGTGCTGGGCCGGCGCGGCAGATCGGTCTGCCTGCTGGAACGGTCGGACCGTCTGGGCGGCATGGCCGGCGCCGAGGGCGCCTATCCGCGCATGGCGCACCTGCTTTACAATCTCGGGCCGCTCGTGCGGAAAGACATCGGCCTCGGCGCCCGAGACTGGCCGTTCCGCACCGTCGCCCTGCCGACGGTGGCGCTGAACCCCGGCGGCGCGCATGTCCGCATCGACGGGACCGAGGCGCGGTTCGTCGACGGGCGGCCGCATCCCGATGCCGCGGCCTACCGCGCGCTCGTCACCCGGCTGGGCGGCTACGGCGCGCTTCTGCGCCGGCTGGCCGAGGCCCCGCCACCGGGGGGCGACGCGGCCTGGACCGATCCCGCCGCCCTGAAACAGATGCTGCGGCTGGGCGGGTTCGGCCGCGCGCTGCGGCAGATGGGCAAGGCGGAAATGCGCGGCTTCCTGAAAGTGTTGCTGTCGAACGCCTACGACCTGATCCTTGACGAGTTGCCCGACGGCCCGCTGGCCGGGGCGCTGGCCGCCGACGCGGTGCGCGGGCTGGCGATGGGGCCGCGGTCCCCCGGCACGGTGTTCAGCCTCGTCTACCGGCACGGCCATGGCGGCACGGTCAGCCTGCCGGTCGGCGGCATGGCCGCCGTCGTCGCCGCGCTGGCCGAGGCCGCCAGGGCGGCCGGCGCGACGATCCGCACCGGCACCGCGGCCGCGCGGCTTCTGTGCGAGGGCGACCGCGTGATCGGGGTCGAGACCGGTGCGGGCGAGGTGCTGATGGCATCGCGCGTGCTGTCCAGCGCCGCGCCGCTCGCCACCGCGCGGATGGCCGGGCTCGACAGGTTCGACATCGAGGCATCGCGCAGGATGCGGCTGATCCGGGCCCGCGGCACGGTGGCCAAGATCAACCTGCGTCTTTCCGCCCTGCCCCGGATCGACGGCCTGCCCGACGACCTGCTGGGCGCGCGCCTGCTGCTCGCCCCCTCGGCCGAGGCGGTGGAGACGGCATTCAACCCGGCGAAGTACCGGCAGATGTCGGACGAACCGATCCTCGAGGCGCTGCTGCCCGGCGTCACCGATCCCGCGCAGGACGCCGGTGGCGCCGTCGCGCTGTCGATCATCGCGCAATACGCGCCGTCGGACCTTGCCGGCGGCTGGACGGATGCGGCGCGCGACCGGCTGCTGGCGGCGGTGGTCGGGCGTCTGGCGGCCGTCGCGCCCGACCTGCCCGGCCTCGTCGCCGGGGCCGAGGTTCTGTGTCCCGACCGGATCGAGGCGGAAACCGGCGCGCCGGGCGGCCACTGGCACCATGCCGAACTCGGCCTCGACCAGTTGCTGACGATCCGGCCCGCGAACGGCCTGGGCCACTACGCGATGGGCCTGGCGGGGCTTTATCTTTGCGGCGCCGCGACCCATCCGGGCGGCGACGTGATGGGGCTGTCGGGCCGCAACGCGGCACTTGCAGCGCTGGGGGACGGCCCATGAGCGTGGTGACCGATCCGAAGACCGGCCTGATCGACGGGCCGGTGCATGACCGGCTCGCCGCGCTCAGCCGCGCGCGCGGCTGGTATGGCTGGGCCGGCTATGCCGCGCCCTCGGTGCTCGACACCGTCGAATTCGAATACTTCGCCCTGCGCAACCAGTGCGCGCTGTTCGACATCTCGCCGATGCACAAGTACCGGCTGACCGGGCCGGACGCGACCGCGGTGCTCAACCGCCTCGTCACCCGCGACGTCACCCGCATCCGTCCCGGCCGGGTCGGCTATGCGGTGTGGTGCGACGAGGAAGGCATGGTGATCGACGACGGCACGCTGTTCCGGCTTGGCGCACAGGACTGGCGGCTGTGCTGCCAGGAACCGATGCTCACCTGGCTGATCGAGGCCGCCTGGGGCTTCGATGCCGAAGTGCGCGACGAAAGCGATACGCTGGCCGGCCTCGCGCTTCAGGGGCCGACCGCCTTTGCCGTGCTGGAGGCGGCGGGCTGGGACGTGGCCGCGCTTCGGCCCTTCGACCACGCCGGGCTTGGCGAGGTGATGATCTCGCGCACCGGCTTCACCGGCGATCTGGGCTACGAGATCTGGATGCCCTGGGCCGACGCGACGGCGGTCTGGGACCGGCTGTGGGCGGCCGGGGGGCCCTGGGGCCTGCGCGCCATCGGCTACGCCGCGCTCAACATCGCGCGGATCGAGGCGGGGTTCCTGACCGCCGGGGTCGATTTCCAGCCGGTGCACGCCACCGAACGGCTGCACCGCGGGAAAACCCCTTTCGAACTGGGCCTTGGCCGGATGGTCGACATGACCAAGGGTCATTTCAACGGCCGCCGGGCGCTGGCGAAGGCAAGGCCGCGCAGCCTTCTCATGCGGGTCGACGTGGAGGGGTTCAAGCCCGCGCAGGGCGCGCTGGTCTATCACCGCAAGCGCCGCGAGGTCGGCCATGTCACCTCGGGCGTGTGGTCGCCCACGGCGAAGCGCAACATCGCGCTCGCCCATGTCGCCCTGCCCTGGGCGACGCGTACCCCGCCCGACCTCTGGGCGGAGATCTACACCCTTGAAGAAGGCCGGTGGGATACCCGGATGGCGCGGCTGACCCCGGTCGAGGGCGCGTTCTTCGCGCCGCAGCGCGCCCGCGCCACCCCGCCCGGCCGCACCTGACGCGATGGAGAGCAAGATGACGACGACGCCCAACACCCCCACCGGGGCCGACCTGACCGCCTGGGACCGCGACCATCACCTGCATCCGTGGGAAGCGCTGGAAGACTGGCAGAACGAGGAATACATGCGCGTCAGCGGCGCGCGCGGCATCCATGTCTGGGACGACAGCGGCAAACGCTACATGGACGGGCCGGGGGGGATGTGGTGCGTCCAGATCGGATATGGCCGCAAGGAAATGGCCGACGCCATCGCCCGCCAGGTGATGGACATGCCCTATGCCTCGCCCTGGTCCTTCACCTCGGGCCCCGCGGCCGAACTTGCCGGGCGGCTGGCGGCGATGGCGCCGGGCGATCTCAACACCGTGCATTTCACCACCGGCGGCTCCACGGCGGTGGATACGGCGATCCGCACCGCGCTGTTCATGCACGAGATCGCGGGGAACCCGGACAAGACCATCGTGATTTCCCGCGAGAAGGCCTATCACGGTTCGACCTACCTCGCCTCCACCGTCACCGGGAAGGAACGCTTCAAGACCAAGTTCCAGAAGGCCGACGACCTCGTGCGGTTCCTGCCCGACGTGAACCCGTACCGCCGCCCCGAGGGCATGAGCCTGGAGGACTGGTGCGACGCCAAGGTCGCCGATCTCGAGGCCCTGATCGCGGCAGAGGGCGCCGGGAGGATCGCCGCCTTCATCGCCGAACCGATCCTGTGTTCGGGCGGCGTGATCGTGCCGCCGCCGGGCTATCACCGCCGCACCGCCGAGATCTGCTGCGCGAACGACATTCTCTACATCTCCGACGAGGTGGTGACGGGGTTCGGGCGGCTGGGGCACTGGTTCGCCTCGGAAGAGGTATTCGACATCGTGCCCGACATGATCACCTGCGCGAAGGGGCTGACCTCGGGCTACATCCCGCTGGGCGCCTGCATCATCTCCGACCGGGTGATGCAACGGATGGCCGATGCCGGCGGCAAGGAGGTGTTCTACAATGGCTATACCTATGCCGCCCATCCGGTCGGCTGCGCCGCGGCGCTGAAGAACATCGAGATCATGGAGCGCGAGGACATCCTCGGCCATGTCCGCCGCGTCACGCCGAAGTTCCAGGGCCGGATGCAGGCCTTGCAGGACGAATTCCCGATCGTCGGCGATGCCCGCGGCATGGGGCTTCTGGGTTGCCTCGAATGCCGTCCCGACCTCGGCCAGGAGGACTACGCCAGGCACCTGCAATTCGGCGCCAAGCTCGACAGGGCCTGCGAGGAGATGGGGCTCTTGCTGCGCCCGTTCGGCAACATGGCGGTGTTCTCGCCACCCCTGGTGATCACCGAGGCGCAGATCGACGAGATGTTCGACATCATGAGAAAGGGGCTCGTGAAGCTGAGCCGGGACTACGATGCCTGAGATCGCGCGCCTTCCCGCCGACACCGATGCCGTCGCCGACACGCTTCTCGCGGAGGGCGGCGTGATCGTGGAAACCCTCGCCCCGGCCGATCTTCTCGACCGGATCATCGCCGACCTGCGTGGCCCGTTCGACGAAAAGGGCCACAGGTTCGCCAACGATTTCAACGGCTACAAGACGCTCCGGCTGGGCGCGATCCTTGCCCTCAGCCGCGCCGCGGCCGATCTGATCGCGCATCCCCTGGTCCTTGGCGTCGCCGACCGGGTGCTGAAACGGCATTGCGTCAACTACCGGATCGGCTCTTCCACCGCGATCGAGATCCTGCCCGGCGAAAAGGCGCAGGTTCTGCATCGCGACGACGATTTCTACCCGATCCGGATTCCGGGCGTGGAGTTCCAGATCTCGGCGATGTGGGCGCTCGACGATTTCACCGAGGAAAACGGCGCGACCCGCGTGGTGCCCGGCTCGCAGGATCTGCGCCCCATCGACGCGATCGGCGAGGCCGAGATCACGCAGGCGGCGATGCCGCGCGGATCGGTGCTGTTCTACCTCGGCGGCACCGTCCATGCCGGCGGCGCCAACCGCTCGCCGGCGCCGCGTACCGGGCTGATAACCACCTATTCGCTGGGCTGGCTCAGGCAGGAAGAGAACATGTACCTGGCGATCCCGCGCGAGGTCGCCGACAGCTACCCCGACCCGATCCGGCGGCTGATGGGCTACCAGTCGCATGGACCGGCGCTGGGCGTCTGGCCCGGCGATCCCGACGGGCACTGGTACGATTCCTGAGGCCGGCACCCGCGGCCGTCACCCCGGCTTCCGCCCCCGGATATGGTGCGGGCAATGCTCGCCGCTTTGCAACACGCCCACCAGCTTGGCCCAGACCTCGACCTGGTGGGCGATGAACTCGGCCCCGTGCCGCGCCTCCAGGTCCGGCCGGTTCGGGCCGTCCAGCCAGGCCAGTTCCCTTGCCGCGACGACGGCGTACCACGGGTTGCGGTTGACCAGTTCGACATCGACGAACCCCGCCGCTTCCATCGCCCGGCGGTAACTGTCGGGCGAGGCCATCGCGAACTCCAGCGCCTCGGCCCTGATGTAATCCGCCATCTGCGCCGAAGGTTCGCCGTCATGCGCGATCAGCCAGTCCGAGGCCGCGAAGCGCCCGCCGGGCTTCAGCACCCGGAACGCCTCGGCCGCCATCGCCGCCTTGTCGGGGATGTGGATGATCGAGTCCTTGGAAAACACCACGTCGAAGCGTTCGCCCGGAAACGGGAACGGCCCCGGCACGACCTTGGTGATCGTCACCCGGTCGGCAACGCCGGCGGCCTCGGCGCGGGCGCGGGCGGCGGCGCAGACCGGGTCTTCCACGTCGATCCCGGTGACATGCGCCGCGCCGTGGTCGCGGGCCAGCAGAACCGCGCAGGCCCCCGATCCGCAGCCGATATCCATCACCTCGCGCCCCGCGATATCGACCCCGTCGAGCACCCGCGCCACCTCTTCCGCCCCGCCGGGCGACAGGAACCCCTCGCCCCACATCTCCTCCAGAAAGGCGATATGCTTGTCGTCGTAGAGATCCTCGTCGGCCATGCCACCCTCCCTGGTCCCGCAACGCCCAGCTTCCCCCCATTTCCGGGCCCCGACAAGCCTTTTGAAACGGCGGTCGCCGACGATCCGGCGCCCTGCCCACTGAATGGTCGTTCAATCAATTGAATCGCGACCCGGCCCTTGCTACCGCTTGCAGGGACGAGGCCAGAACGGGATCAGCGCGATGACGGATATCCTGCCCACCCACGCCCGGACGGTGATCATCGGCGGCGGTTCGATCGGCGCGAACACCGCCTACCACCTGACGAAACTGGGCCATGCGGATGTCGTGGTGCTGGAACAGGGGCAACTGACCTCGGGCACGACATGGCACGCCGCCGGCCTGATCGTCGCCGGCCTGCTGAAATCCGAGGCGGACTGCGCGATCTACACCCACGGCCGCGAACTCTACGCCAGTCTCGAGGCCGAAACCGGCGTCTCCACCGGGTTTCGCCGCGTCGGCTACCTGCAGATCGCCAACAACGACGAACGCGTGCACGAGATGCGCCGCACAGCCGCCTTCATGCGCCGCTTCGGCATCCATTACGAAGAGGTGTCGCCCGCCGAGGCGCAGCAGATGTTCCCGATCGGCGACCTGTCGGACGTCAAGGCCGCGTTCCACATCGCCGAGGACGGCCGCGCCAACCCGGTGGACGTCACGATGTCGCTGGCCCGCGGCGCCCGCAACCGCGGCGCGCGGTTCTTCGAGGGCGTGCGGGTGGATGAGATCGTCGTGACGAACGGCACCGCAACCGGCGTACGCTGCGCGGATGGCCAGACGATCCGGGCCGAGAACGTGGTGATCTGCGGCGGCATGTGGTCGCGCCAGCTGGGCGCGAAGGCCGGCATCAACCTGCCGCTGCAGGCCGCCGAACACTACTACCTGATCACCGAGGCGATCCCCGGCCTGCCGCGCGACCTGCCGGTGCTCGAAGACCCGTCGACCTGGACCTATTACCGCGAGGAGGTCGGCGGCATGATGCTGGGCCTGTTCGAACCGAAGGGCGCGGCCTGGAAGCTTGACGGCATCCCCGAGGAGTTCTGCTTCGGCGAGATCGAGCCGGACTGGGACCGCGTCGGCCCCGACCTCGAAAAGGCCTATTCGCGGGTGCCGGAAACGATGAACTACGGCGTGAAGAAGCTGTTCTGCGGTCCCGAAAGCTTCACCCCCGATCTCGCGCCGCTGGTCGGCCCCACGCCCGAGGTCCGCAACTGCTGGGTCGCCTGCGGGATGAACTCGCTGGGTATCCTGAACGGCGCGGGCACCGGCATGGTGCTGGCGCACTGGATCGTCGACGGGCTGCCGCCGCTGGACGTGACCGGCATCAACGTCAACCGGTTTTCCCGCTCGATGGCCACCCCCGCGTTCCGCCGCGACCGGACGCCGGAACTGCTGGGCAAATCCTTCGGCCAGCATTTCCCGAACGAGGGCTTCAAGACCGCCCGCGGCGTCAAGCGGTCGGTCCTTTACGACCGGCTGAAGGCCGCCGGCGCGCATTTCACCGAGGGCCACGGCTGGGAACAGCCCGACTGGTTCGCACCGACGCCGGAGCAGGCGACGGTGGCGCGCTATTCCTGGTTCCGGCAGAACTGGTTCGACTGGCACGCCGCCGAACACCGCGCCGCGCGCGAGGATGTCATCGTGATGGACATGTCGTCGATGGCCTGCTTCCTCGTTCAGGGCCGCGACGCCTGCGCGGCCCTGTCGCGGCTGTCGTGCAACGAGGTCGACGTGCCGGCCGGCCGCGTCGTCTACACCGCCTGGACCAACGAGCGCGGCGGGTTCGAGGCCGATCTCACCGTGACGCGGCTTGCCGAGGACCGGTTCATGGTCGTCGTCGGCGAAAACAGCCACGGCCATACCGAGATGCGGCTGCGCCGCCATATCGGGCCGGACGAATTCGTCACCGTCACCGATGTCACCGCCGGGCGCACCCAGATCAACGTGCACGGCCCGAAATCGCGCGACCTGCTGCAACGGATTTCCGGCGCGGACCTGTCGAACGCGGGCTTTCCCTACATGACCGCGCGCGAGATCGACATCGGCTATGCCAGCGTTCTGGCGTTCCGCGTCACCTTCGTCGGCGAACTGGGCTGGGAGTTGCACGTGCCGGCCACCCAGGCGGTGCAGGTCTACGACCTGATCGTCGGGGCCGGGCGCGACCTCGGCCTGCGCAACGCCGGGATGCAGACGCTGAATTCGCTGAGGCTGGAAAAGGCCTATCGCGACTTCGGCATCGACCTCGACAACACCGACAACCCGATCGAGGCCGGGCTTGGCTTTGCCGTGAAACTGGACAAGCCCGGCGGCTTCATCGGCCGCGACGCGCTGGCCGCGATCAAGGCGCAGGGCACGCCGAAAACCCGGATGCTGCAATTCCTGCTCACCGATCCCGAACCGCTGATGCACGGCAAGGAGATGATCCGGCTGGGCGAGCGCGAGGTCGGCTACATCCAGGTCGGCGGCTACGGCCACACGCTGGGCGGCGCGGTCGGCATCGGCTTCGTCGAGCTTGACGAACCGGTGACGGCCGAGATCGTGGCGCGGGGCCCCTGGCGGATCGACATCGCCGGGGCGCGGCACGAGGCCATCGCCTCGCTCAGGCCGCTTTACGATCCGGCGCTGGAAAAGGTGAAGGCCTGAGCCCGGCCGCCCGCGTCAAGCCAATCGCGACAGTAGCGCGACCAGCCGGGCGCGTTCGCGTGGCGACAGCGGCACCAGCGTCCGGTCCGACACCTCAAGCGCGGTATCCTTCGTCGCCTCGAACAGCGCCCGACCGCTGTCCGACAGCGTCACGGTCAGCCGACGCCGGTCGTCGGGGTCCGGCACCGTCTCGACCAGCCCCTGCCGGACCAGCCGGTCGACCACGCCCTTGATCGTCGCCGCATCCATCGAGGTCGCCCGCCCCAGCCGGTTTTGCGACATCGGCCCGATCTCGGCCAGCCGGGCCAGCGCCGCGAACTGCATCGCCGTCACCGCCGGGATCGCCTCGGAAAAGATCGCAAGGTGCCGCTGGGTGACGCGCCGCAGCAGGTAGCCGATCTGTTCGTCGAGCACGTATGGCGCATCTTCGGTCATCGCTTCGCCTTATCCGCAGCGGTCCCGTCACGCAAGAAAGCGAATCCGTTGACAGGACGGTCGGCGGGGCCGCAGTCTGGTTTGCATACAAACAAAAACACCGCAGGGAGAACGATGGGAAGCTACGCGCGCCCAAGCACCTTGGCCGAGGCGCTGAACCTGATGGCGCCGGGCGACAAGCGCCTTCTCGCCGGCGGCACCGATCTCTATCCCGGCGCGGGGACGGCGCTGTCGGGCGACATCCTCGACCTGACCGCTGTGGCCGGGCTTTCCGGCCTGGAACCCACGGCCGAGGGCGGGGTGCGGATCGGCGCCTGCACGACCTGGACCGCGATCGCAGAGGCCGATCTGCCGCCGGCGTTCGACGCCCTGCGCGCCGCCGCCCGGCAGGTCGGCGGACGGCAGATCCAGAACGCCGGCACGATCGGCGGCAACCTGTGCAACGCCTCGCCCGCCGCCGACGGGGTGCCGCCGCTTCTGGCGCTCGACGCGCGGGCAGAGCTGGTCTCGCCGCGCGGCACGCGTCTCCTGCCGCTGGCCGATTTCATTACCGGCCCGCGCAAGGTCGCGCTGGACCGGGACGAGGCGCTGGCGGCCGTGCTGATCCCCGCGCCCGCGCTCGCCGGCCGTTCGGCCTTCGTCAAGCTGGGCGCGCGGGCCTATCTGGTCATCTCCATCGCGATGGTCGCGGCGCGGATCGTGACCGAGGCCGGCCGGGTGCGCGAGGCCGCCGTGGCGGTCGGCGCCTGTTCGGCCGTCGCCCGGCGGCTGCCCGCGGTCGAGGCGGCGCTGCAAGGCGCCCGCCCGGCAGAGGCCGCGGAGCGGATCGTTCCCGCCGATGTCGCCGCCGCGCTGGCGCCGATCGACGACGTGCGCGCCTCCGCCGCCTACCGCGCCGGGGCCGCCACGGAACTTGTTCGCCGCGCCGTGACGGAGGCCCTGGCATGATCGCCTTCACGCTGAACGGCACGCCCGTCACCGTCGATTGCCCGCCGACCGAACGGCTGACCGAGGTGCTGCGCGACCGGCTGGGCCGCACCGGCACCAAGGTCGGCTGCGACGCCGGCGATTGCGGCGCCTGCACGGTGCTGATCGACGGCGCGCAGGTCTGCGCCTGTCTCGTCCCCGCCGCGCGGGCCGAGGGGCGGCAGATCGAGACGGTCGAGGCCCGGACGCCGGAACTGGAACGGCTGCGCGCCGCCTTCCTGCGCCACGGCGCGGCGCAATGCGGCATCTGCACCCCCGGCATGCTGATCGCCGCCGCCGATCTCCTGCGCCGCACCCCCGCGCCCAGCGAGGCCGAGGCGGCCGAGGCGCTGGGCGGCGTGCTGTGCCGCTGCACCGGCTACCGGCGGATCATCGCGGCGGTCTGCGATACCGGCGAGACCGCCGTGCCGGTGACGGAACCCGGCGCGGTCGGGGCCGCGCTGCCCCGTGTCGACGGCGCGGCAAAGGTCATGGGCGACAGTTTCGGCGCCGACGACGCGCCGGAGAGCGCGCTGATCGTCAAGGCGCTGCGCTCGCCGCACGATCACGCCGCCTTCCGCTTCGGCGATCTCGCCGCCTTCGCCGCCCGGCCCGGTGTCGCCGGCGTCTACACCGCCGACGACATCCCCGGCCGCAATGCCTTCGGCGCGATCCCGCCCTTCGCCGACCAGCCCGCGATCGCCGCCTCGCCGGCGCGGTTCCGCGGCGAATGCGTCGCGCTCGTCGCCTTCGAGCCGGGGGCCGAGGCCGACCTCTCGGGCTTCCCCGTGACGTGGCAGCCGCTGCCCGCGCTGATGTCCCCGGCCGCCGCCGAGGCGCCCGATGCCCCCGCGATCCATGTCAACCGGCCCGGCAACCGGCTGATCGAGGGCAAGGTCGCGCGCGGCGATGTCGTCGCCGCGCTCGCCGCCTCCGCCCATGTCGTCACGGGCGCGATGCAAACCGGCTTCGTCGAACATGCCTATATCGAGCCCGAGGCCGGCGCGGCCTGGATCGACGGCGAGGTGCTGGTGATCCGCGCCTGCACCCAGGCCCCGGTGATGGATCGCGACGAAACCGCCGTGGTGCTGGGCCTGCCGCCGGACCGGGTGCGGATCATCCCCGCGGCCACCGGCGGCGGCTTCGGATCGAAGCTCGACGTCAGCCTGCAACCGCTGCTGGGCCTCGTTGCGCTGAAGACCGGCCGGCCCTGCCGGATGACCTATTCGCGCCCCGAAAGCATGGCCTCGACGACCAAGCGCCATCCGGCCGAGATGCACGGCCGGATCGGCTGCGACGCCGGCGGCCGGATCACCGCGCTGGAATTCGAGGGCCGGTTCGACACCGGCGCCTACGCCAGCTGGGGGCCGACCGTGGCGAACCGGGTGCCGGTGCATATCACCGGCCCCTACCGGACCCCGCATGTCCACGCCAGCGCCCGCGCGGTGCATACCAACGGGCCGGTTTCCGGCGCGTTCCGCGGCTTCGGCGTGCCGCAGGGCGCGCTGTGGCAGGAAACGCTGTACGACCGGCTGGCGGAGAAGGCCGGGATCGACCGGCTGGAATTCCGCATCCTGAACGCGCTGCGCGACGGCGATCGTACGGCGACCGGCCAGCATCTCGCCTCGGTCGGGATCGGGCCCTGCCTCGAGGCGCTGCGCCCGCACTGGGCCCGCGCGCTGGCCGATGCCGCCACGGCACCCGGCCGCCGCGGCGTCGGCGTCGCCTCGTGCTGGTATGGCTGCGGCAACACCGCGCTGCCCAACCCCTCGACGATCCGACTGGGGATCACGGCCGGGGGCCGGCTGGTGCTGCACCAGGGCGCGGCGGATATCGGCCAGGGCGCCAATACCGTGATCACCCAGATCGCGGCCGAGGCGCTGGGCCTGCCGGTCGCGGCCTTCGACCTCGTCGGCCCCGATACCGCGCTGACGCCGGATGCCGGCAAGACCTCGGCCAGCCGGCAGACCTATGTCACCGGCCGCGCGGCGCAGGCGGCGGGCGCGGCACTCAGGGCCGCGATCCTGCGTCTGGTCAATGCCGGCGACGGCGCGGCCCTGGCGCTGGACGGCGCGCGGCTGGTGGTGGCCGAGCAGGACCGGCGGCGCGAGATCGACCTCGCCGCGCTGCCCGAACAGGCGCACGGCTACGTCCTGGTCGCCGAGGAAACCTACGATCCGCCGACCTCGGCGCTGGATGCCGAGGGCCAGGGCGTGCCCTATGCCGTCTACGGCTACGGCGCGCAGATCGTGGAACTCCAGGTCGATCCGGCGCTGGGCACCGTGCAACTGCTCAAGATCACCGCGGCGCATGACGTGGGCCGCGCGATCAACCCCGCGCTCGTGTTGGGCCAGATCGAGGGCGGCATCGCGCAAGGCATCGGCCTGGCCCTGATGGAGGAATACCTGCCGGGCCGCACGGAGAACCTGCACGACTACCTGATCCCGACGATCGGCGACGTGCCCGAGGTGGAAAGCCTGATCCTCGAAGTGCCGGACCCCGAGGGCCCCTTTGGCGCGCGCGGGCTGGGCGAGCATGTGCTGATCCCGACCGCGCCGGCGATCCTGAACGCGATCCGCCACGCCACCGGGGCCGAGATCGGCCGCGTGCCGGCCCTGCCGCACCGGGTGCTCGAGGCGCTGGGGGCGGCACGGTGACCCGGTCGGGCGACAAGATCCGCTGCGATGCCTGCCCGGTGATGTGCTACATCGCGCCGGGCCAGACCGGCGCCTGCGACCGCTACGCCAACGCCGACGGCCGGATCGTGCGGACCGATCCGGTGGTGATGCTGTCGCACGCGCTGGAACGTGGCGAACGCCTTGTTCCCTTCGCCGCCCGCGACTGGGATGGCGAACCCTTTCCCGCCGATACCGTCGTCACCGGCATCGGCGCCGGCACCACCTATCCCGACTACAAGCCCGCGCCGTTCATCGTCTCCTCCACCGTCGAGGGCGCCGACATGGTCACCGTGGTGACCGAGGCGATCTTTTCCTACTGCGGCGTCAAGGTGAAGATCGACACCGACCGCCACCTTGGCCCCGAGGGCGCGACGGTGCGGGTCGAGGGCGAGGCGATCGGCCACGTGATGACCGCCGAGTACGGCAGCCAGATGCTGTCGCTGGGCGGGGTGCATCACCTCACCGGCGGCGGCAAGGCCGAAGGCCGCGTGACCTGCGCCGCGCTTCTGGCGCTGTGCAACGGCGAACCGGTGGACATGGCGATCGACGGCGGATCGACCGTCACGGTGCAGTCCGGCCAGCCGCCGGTGGTGGACGGGGTGCGCGAACGCCGGATGCGGGTGGGCTGCGGTTCCGCCACGATCGGGATGTTCGCGGTGCAGTGGCAGGGGCTGGTCGACGAGGTGGTGGTGGTCGACGACCACATCACCGGCGTGGTCAGCGAACACCAGGCCGGCAAGGTCATCGGCTGGGAACCCACCGGGATCAGGATCAAGGGCCACCGCTCCACCCCGGGGCGGTATTTCCGCGTGTCCGAACCCGGCCTGGGCTGGGGCGGCACGAAACTGACCGATCCGCTGGACATCCTCGGCGACTGGAACCCGAAGAAAGGCGCGCGGCCGGGCCTGACGCTCTTGATGGTCTCCACCACCGGCGAGGAATACGCCTACTACGTTCTGGACGACGATCTGCGCCCGCAACCCGCGCCGCTGCCCGAGGCGCTGAAACCCTCGGTCGCGCTGATCGACGAGAATTGCGAACCCTCGCTCTGCACCGTGATGTTCATGGGCGGCGCCGGCGGATCGCTGCGCGCCGGGGTGACGCGGAACCCGGTGCGGCTGACCCGGTCGGTTCAGGCGCGGCAGACCCGGCTGACCGCCGGCGGGGCGGAGTGCTACGTCTGGCCCGGCGGCGGCATCACCTTCATGGTCGATGTCACGCGGTTGCCGCCGGGCGCCTTCGGCTACGTGCCGACCCCGGCGCTGGTCGCGCCGCTGGAATTCACCCTGCCACGCGACCAGTACCTCGCCCTTGGCGGCCATGACGACGCGATCCGCGATCTCGACCGGGTCCGCGCCGAGGGGGGCGAATACCCGACGGCGGCGAAGGTCGCCGCCTGGCCGGGGGGCGAGCCGTGAACGCGCCGCGCTGGTCCGGCCCCCGCGCGACCCTGCGCCGGCTGCGCGACGGGCGGCTGCACCTGCAGCATGGTCCGATCGACGTCATCGCGCAGGGCTGGGGCGATCCGGCGGCGCTGGCGGCGGGCGAGCGCCGGATGGCCCGCCGCTTCGACACGATCCTGGCCGAGCTGTGCGCGGAACTGCCCGCCCTGCGCGCGACCGACGCGGAGCTTTCCGGCCCGGTGGCGCGGCGCATGGCCGCCGCCGTCGCGCCGTTCCGGCCCGCCTTCGTCACGCCGATGGCGGCGGTGGCCGGCGCGGTGGCCGATGCGCTGCTGACCGAACTGGCCGGCGACGGCGTGACGCGCGCCTATGTCAACAACGGCGGCGACATCGCGCTGCACCTCGCGCCCGGCGAAAGCCTGACCTGCGCGCTGGCCGGCCGGCCGGGGATGCCCGACCGCGCGACGATCCGCGCCGAAGACCGGGTGCGCGGCATCGCCACCTCTGGCCGGGGCGGGCGCAGCCTGTCTTTCGGGATCGCCGACGCGGTGACGGTGCTGGCGGGCACCGCCGCGATGGCCGATGCGGCGGCGACGATGATCGCCAACGCCGTCGACCTGCCCGGCCATCCCGCGATCCGCCGCCGCGCGGCCCGCGAGATCCAGGCCGACAGCGACCTCGGCGACCGGCCGGTGACGGTGGCGCTGGACCCGCTGACTCCGGTCGAGGCCGACGCGGCGCTCGCGCGCGGGCTGGAGGCCGCGCGCGCCTTCCGGGCCGACGGGCTGATTGAAGCGGCGGCGCTTTTCCTGCACCCTGAAACCCGCTTCCTCGGACACCCCCTGCTCAAGGAACCCGCCGATGCCTGACTTTCCGATCCGCAAGATCGCGCTCCAGATCGAGGAGATCCTGCACGAGGGCGGCCCCGCCCCCGACACGCCGCGCCGCCGCGGCGCGATCCTCGCGGTCTGCCGAAACCCCTTCGCCGGCGGCTATCATGCCGATCTGCAACCGGCGATGGAGGATCTCAAGCCGCTGGGACTGATGCTGACCGACCGGCTGATCGAGGCGCTCGGCGGGCGCGCGGGGATCGATGGCTACGGTAAGGGCACCATCGTGGGCGAGGCCGGCGAGGCCGAACATGGCGCGCTGTGGCACGTGCCGGGCGGCTACGCGATGCGCGAGCGGCTGGGCGAAAGCCGGGCGATCGTGCCCTCGGCGATGAAGGTGGCGGGAATGGGCGCGGCGCTCGACGTGCCGCTGGGCCATATCAACGCGGCCTATGTCCGCAGCCATTTCGACGCGATCACGGTCTCGGTGCCCGACGGGCCGCGCGCGGGCGAGATCGTCTTCGTGCTGGCGATGTCGGTCGGGCCCAGGGTGCATTCGCGGATGGGCGGGCTGGAAAGCTGGCAGGTCAAGGGGGAGGACG
Organism: Paracoccaceae bacterium; assembly: GCA_024742695.1. Lineage (GTDB taxonomy): Bacteria > Pseudomonadota > Alphaproteobacteria > Rhodobacterales > Rhodobacteraceae > JANSXY01. Next base: position 49,571 of record JANSXY010000018.1, read on the forward strand.
GGCTGCGCTGATGGGCGACCGGGCGAGACGCGCGATCACGGGCCTTTGCCGCCGGACCGGCCGGTTGTGCGGCCTCGGCACGCTCGCCGCACTGCCGCCCTCGCACGCGCTGGCCTGCGCGCTGCCGCCCAGCGTGATCCTGACCCTGCCGACCGGCCACTACATCACCGGGGCCGCCGTCGTCGTGGCGGTGACCGCCGTGATGGGCGCCGCGGCCGACCGGCTGCCGGAACTCAGACCCCGCGAGATGCTGGAACGCCGGGTGGTCCTGCCCGTCTCGGTCTCGTCCTACCTGTCGTTCCTGGTGTTCCTCGCGCTGGTCTTCGTCGGCTTTTTCGGCGCGCGCGATCCGATGCACAACCTGATGACGCTGGTGTTCTGGACCGGCGTCTGGATCGTCGTGCCGCTCGCGTCGATGGTCTTCGGCAACATCTGGCGGCCGATCAATCCCTGGACCGCGCCGGTACGGATCACCCGCACGCTGTTGCACCGAAAGGGCGGGATCGGCCTGTCGCGCCTCGGCCACTGGCCGGCGGTGGCGTTCTTCGCCGGTTTCATCTGGTTCCAGATGGTGTCGCTCAGGCCCGACGACCCGTTCGTGCTGGCCGCGGTGGCGCTGGTCTACTGGCTGGTGATCTTCGCGCTGGCGGTGGCCGAGGGCGAGGACTGGCTTGAGAAGGGCGAGTTCCTGACGGTGCTGATGGGCTATCTGGCCCGCGTCGCGCCGTTCTGGCTGGAGATCGACGGGGGGCGGGCGCGGATGATGTACGGCTGGCCGGGCTCGCAGGTTCTGCGGATGGCGCCGCTCGGCGCCTCGGAAATCGCCTTCGTCACGCTGGCGCTCGCCGGGCTGACCTTCGACGGGCTGGGAGAGACGTTCTGGTGGCTCGCGATCATCGGGGAAAACCCGCTGGAACCGACCGGGCGCTCGGCCGTCATGCTGGACAACACGCTGGGCCTGATCGGCACCTGGGCGCTGACCGCCGGATCGATCCTCGCGGTGATCGGCATCGGCCGGGTGCTGGGCGGGCCGGGGTTTTCCGCCGGTCCGGTGATGCTGTCGTTCCTGGCGATCGCGGCGGGCTACCACGCGGCGCATTACATCGTGATCCTGCTGACCACCGGGCAATACACGCTGGCCGCGCTGAACGATCCGTTCTTCCAGGGCGACAGCCTGCTCGGCCTGCCGCCGTTCTACGTCTCCTTCGGGTTCCTGACCGATCCGCAGGTGATGCCGCTGATCTACGGGCTGCAGTTCGCCGCGATCCTCGGCGCGCACCTGCTGGCGGTGCTGCTGTCGCTGCGGCTGGTGGGCGGCGAGGTGCGTGCGATCGCCCATCTTCCGATGACCGCCCTGATGGTCGGCTACACGATTCTCGGCCTGTGGCTTTTGTCCACGGCGCGGGCCGGGTGAGGGAAAAACAGTGGACAAACCGTTTGCATACGCACAACCTTGACCACGAGGCGCCCGAAAAAAACAGAGCGCCCGGCAACAGTGGAGAGAAAGATGACCAAGGACATCATCGGCGCCGGGCCGTCACGGCGCACCATCCTCAAGGGCGCGGGCGCCGGCCTGCTGGCCGCGGGCTTCGCGCCGCCGGTCTGGGCGCAATCGGCGCCGATCAAGCTGGGCTTCCAGCTGCATCGCACCGGGATCGGCGCGGCCTACGGGCGCTGGTACGAACGCACCGCGCAGGCGGCGCTGAAGCTTGTCAACGACGGCGGCGGGATCAACGGACGCCCCGTCGAGATCGTGTTCGAGGATGATGGCACCGATCCCAAGCGCGGCGCCGAGGTGGTGGAAAAGCTGACCAGCCAGCACGGCTGCGACGCGATCTTCGGGCCGCTGTTCAGCCATGTCGTGATCGGCTCCGCCCCGCGCGCGGGCGAATTGAAGGTGCCCTACCTGGTCTGCTCCGAAGGCTATCACGTCGCCTCGGGGATGCTGAACCGCTGGACCATGCAGCCCGGCATCACCGACGTGCGCGCGCAGGTGTCCTCGATGGCGCCCTGGGTGATGGAGAACCTCGGCAAGAAGGTCACGATGGTCTTTCCCGACTATGCCTTCGGACATGACCACCGCGATTTCTTCAGCGCCGCGGTCGAGGCCGCGGGCGGCGAGATCCTGGCGCATATCGCGATCCCGCCGACGGAGACCAGCTTCACCCGCTACCTGCCGCAGATCCCGCGCGATACCGAGGTGCTGTATCACGTCATGGTCGGCCCCGCGGTGCTGACCTTCGTCAAGGAACTGGGCGAGTTCTACGGCACCGGCGCGCGGCCCGAGATCTTCGGCTTCATCGACAGCCTCGAGGCGGTGGACACCGCGACGCCGGGGCTGGAATTCCTGGAAGGCACGCATTTCTGGGAAGGCCACTGCCGGGTCAAGCAGCCCGACGCCTCGGAACACGAAACCGCCTATCGCGCCGCCGTCGGGGTGGATGACAACGGCGCCTCCGTCACCGATACGCGGGACGTGGCGACCTACGCGCACATGTTCAGCGTCTGGGAAACCCTGCATGTCATCAAGGCCGGGATGGAAGCTGCGGGCTACCAGGGGCCCGAGGATCGGCAGAAATTCGTCGAGGCCGTCGAGGCGATGACCGAGATGCCCGAAAGCCTGGCCCATGTGCAGGGCGCCAAGGTGTTCAACGGCAAGACGCACCAGGTCTTCGGCCACCAGTTCATCAGCCGCGTCGAGGGCGGCAAGCTGATGAAGGTGCATACCACCAGCATGGAGGACGGGATGTACGAGGACGCGGTCGACTACACCGCCCAGTCGTTCTGATCCCGCCGGCGGGGCGGCCTCGCGCCGCCCTGCCCTTCGCCCTTCCCAATCCCGGACCCAGCCTTGGATTTCGGACCGTTCCTTCTGCTCGCCCTGATGGAGGGCACCGTCATGGCGGCGGTGCTGGCGCTGACCGCCGTCGGCCTCAACCTTGTCTTCGGGGTGATGCGGGTGGTCAATGTCGCGCATGGCGAGTTCTTCATGCTGGGCGCGATCGGCGCCTGGTTCGTCACGCATTACCTGCCGGTACCCGCCGCGATGGCTTGGATCGCCGCGCTGGTGATCGCGCCCCTTGCCGTCGGCGCGATCGCGGCACTCGCCGATGTCACGGTTCTCAAGCGGCTGAAGTACGATCCCGAGGCGACGATCGTCGCCACCATCGGGCTGCTCTACATCTTCCAGCAGGCGGCGCTGAGCTTCTACGGCCCCGATGCGCGGCCGGTCGCCCCGCCCTTCCACCTGCGGCTGCAACTGCCGTGGTTCGGCTATTCCGGTTACAAGCTTTTCGTCGTCGTCGCGGCGGCGGTGATCCTTCTGGGCGTCTGGCTTCTGATGACCCGCACCCGCGCCGGGCTGGTGATGCGCGCCACCCAGGTCGACCGCGACACGGCGCGCAACTTCGGCATCGATGTCGACCGGGTCTATGCCGGCACCTTCGCGCTGGGCGCGGCGCTGGCGGCGGCGGCGGCGGTGCTGATCGTGCCGATCCAGCAGGCGCATTACCTGATGGGCCATGACCCGCTGCTTCTGTCCTTCATCGTGGTGATCATCGGCGGGCTGGGATCGCTGCGCGGCACGCTGGTGGCGGCGCTGGTGATCGGGCTGTCGGATGGCGTGATCTCGATGTTCTTCTCGCCGACGCTGGCCAAGATCATCGCCACGCTGGCGGTGGCGCTGGTTTTGGTGTTCCGCCCGCAGGGCCTGTTCGGAGCGAAGGAATGAGCGGCGGGGCACGGATATGGGCGCTGCATCTCGCGCTCGTCGCGATGCTGTTCGCCGCGCTTTTCGTGCTGCCGACCTACCATGCCACCAACCTCGCGCGGATCATGGTGCTGGCGGTCTTCGCGATGGGCTACAACCTCGCCTTCGGCTACACCGGGCTTTTGTCGCTGGGCCATGCGATGTTCTTCGCCGCCGGCATGTTCGCGATGGGCCTGCCGGTCTGGCACTGGGGCCTGGGCGGCGGCCCGGCACTGCTGCTGGGGCTGGTGGCCGGGGGCGCGATGGCCGGCGCGGTCGGGCTTCTGGCGCTGCGCACCGCGGGCGTGAGTTTCATGATCGTGACGCTGATGTTCGCGCAGGCGGGCTACCTGACGATCCTCTATTTCGGCCAGGTCACCGGCGGCGACGAGGGCTTTGTCGTCGATGCGGCCGCGCGCCGGCTGTTCGGTTTCGACCTGTCGTCGGACGTGCCGCGCTACCTGGCCGCGCTGGCGCTGTTCGCCGCGGCGATGGCAGGCTGCCTGTGGCTGGTCCGCTCGCCCTTCGGCCGGGTCATGGTGGCCATGCGCGAGAACGAGGAACGCTCGCGCATGCTGGGCTACGATCCGTTCCGGGTGAAGCTGGCCGCGCTGGTGATCTCGGGTGTCTATGCCGGTGCGGCGGGGGCCGCCTACGGGCTGCTCTTCGGCTATGTCGGGGGCAGTTTCGCCACGATCCAGTACTCGATCCTGCCGATGCTCTACGTTCTTCTCGGCGGGGCGGGCACGGTGCTGGGGCCATTCCTTGGCGCGCTTCTGATGTTCTACCTGATCGACATCACCTCGGGCTTCACCTCGGCCTGGCTGTTCTTCGTGGGCGCGGCGCTGGTCCTGCTGATCCTGTTCGCGCCAAAGGGCATCCTGGGCACGATCCGGGAACGGGGGGCGCGATGGCTGCCCTGATGGAGACCGAGGGGCTGGTGCGCCATTTCGGCGGTCTGAAGGCCGTCGACGGCGTCAATTTCCGGCTGGAGCCGGGCGAGATCCACGCGCTGATCGGCCCCAACGGCGCGGGCAAGACGACCTTCGTGAGCCTGCTGTCGGGCCGGTTGCCGGTGCAGGCCGGGCGGATCACGCTGTCCGGGCGCGACATCACCCGCCTGCCCGCCCATGCCCGGGTGCGCGCCGGCATCGCCTACACGTTCCAGATCACCTCGATCTATCCGCGGCTTTCGGTCTTCGACAACGTGGCGCTGGCGGTGCAGTCGCGCGGCGCGGCCGACATCGCCGCCGGCGTGGCCGAAGCGCTGGCCCGTGTCAACCTGACCGGCTTCGACGCGCAAGAGGCCGGAACGCTGTCCTACGGGCACCAGCGGCTTCTGGAAGTCGCGATGGGGCTGGCGCTGAACCCCCGCGTGCTGATCCTCGACGAACCCACCCAGGGCCTTGCCGCGGGCGAGATCGAAGGGTTCAAGGCGCTGATCCGCAGCCTCGTGCCGGACACCACGATCCTGCTGATCGAACACAACATGGACGTGGTGATGGACCTGGCCGACCGGATCACGGTGCTGAACTTCGGGCGGGTGCTGGCGGTGGGCACGCCCGATGCGGTGCGCGCCGATCCGGGCGTGCAGGATGCCTATCTCGGGGGCCACCATGCTGCGGGTTGAGGGCGTCACCGCGGGCTACGGCCCGATCACCGTCCTGCGCGATGTCGGGTTCGAGGCGCGTGCGGGCGAGGTGACGGCGATCATGGGCCGCAACGGGGCGGGCAAGTCGACGCTGTTGAAATGCGTCATGGGGCTGGTGCCGGCCACGGCCGGAACCATCGTGCTGGACGGGATCGAGGTGCATCGCCTGCCCGCGCACCGGGTGCCGCATCACGGCGTCGCCTACGTGCCGCAGGGCCGGCGGCTGTTCGGCCCGCTGACGGTGGCCGAGAACCTTTCGGTCGGGCTTTACGCGCGTGACGGCGGGCCGGAAGTGCGCGCGGCGGTGCTGGAGCTGTTCCCGCGGCTGCGGGAGCGGCTCGGGCAGGTTTCCTCGACCCTGTCGGGCGGCGAACAGCAGATGCTGGCGATCGCCCGCGCGCTTTGCTTGGAACCCAAGGTGCTGATGCTGGACGAGCCGACCGAGGGGCTGCAACCCTCGATGATCCGGCTGATCCAGGACACGGTGCTCCGGCTCAAGGACACCGGCGTGGCCACCATCCTCGTCGAACAGCGGGTCGACGCGGCGCTGCGCGTGGCCGACGCCATCGCCTTCATGGCCAACGGCCGGATCGCCGAGACCGCCCGCGCCGCCGACCTCACGCCCGAGGCGCGGCAGTTCGCCGATCACGTGGGGGTCTGAATGGCCGGGCTGGTCGCAGGCGTCGACGTGGGCGGCACCTTCACCGATCTCGTCGTCTTCGACCCGGCGGTCGGGCGGGTGGACCTGGCCAAGGTGCCCACCACGCTGCCCAACCAGGCGCCCGGCGTGCTGGCGGCCTTCGAGACGGCGGGCACCGACCTTTCCACGGTCGACCTGATCGTGCACGGCACCACCACGACGACGAACGCGGTGCTGGAACGCCGGCTGGCCCGCACCGGGCTGATTACCACCGAAGGCTTCCGCGACGTGCTGGAACTGGGCCGCCGGACCCGGCCGCAGGCCTACGGGATGCACGGGGCCTTCGTGCCGGTGATCCCGCGCGACCTGCGGCTGGAGGTGCCGGAACGCATGGATGCGCGCGGCCGGGTGCTGACCCCGCTCGACGAGGCGGCGGTGGCGGCGGCGGTGCGACAACTGCTGGAGGCGGGCTGCGAAAGCCTGGTGATCCATTTCCTGCACGCCTACGCCAATCCCGCGCACGAGTTGCGCGCGGTGGAGATCGCCGCCGGGCTGTGGCCGAACGGGCATGTCACGGCGGGCCATGCCCTGCTGTCGGAAAGCCGGGAGTACGAGCGCGGCGTGACGGCGGCGGTGAACGCGGCGGTGCAGCCGCTCTTGGAACGCTATGTCGCGCGGCTGGCCGACCAGTTGGGCGAACGCGGCTACGCGCACGACCTTCTGGTGATGAACGGCAACGGCGGCATGGTTTCGGCCCGCAGCGTGTCGCGCGAGGCGGTCAAGACGGTGATGTCAGGCCCCGCCTCGGGCGTGATGGCGGCGGTGGCGACGGGGCGGCGCGCCGGCATCGGCAACCTTCTGACCTACGACATGGGCGGCACCTCGACCGATGTCGCGATGATCCGCGACGGCATCGCGCCGGTCTCGAACGAGATCGAGGTGGAATACGCGATGCCGATCCACGTGCCGATGGTCGACGTGCGCACCGTGGGCGCCGGCGGCGGATCGATCGCGCGGGTCGATGCCGGGGGGATGCTGCGCGTCGGCCCGGAAAGCGCGGGGTCCACGCCGGGGCCGATCTGCTATGGCCGCGGCGGCACGCGGGTGACGATCTCGGACGCCAACCTGATCCTCGGGCGGCGGCCCGCCGACCGCTTCGGCGCCGGCGCCGAGGCCGCGCGCGCCGCGATGGCCGAACAGATCGGCGCGCCGCTGGGGCTGGGGCCGGAGGAAGCCGCCGAGGCGGTGCTGCGGCTGGCCAATACCCACATGGCCGGGGCGATCCGCATGGTGTCGATCTCGATGGGCGCGGATCCGCGCGATTTCGCGCTGTTCGCTTTCGGGGGCGCGGGGCCCTTGCATGCCGTGGCGCTGGCACGGGAACTGGCGGTGCCGCGGGTGCTGATCCCGGCGCGGCCGGGCATCACCAACGCGCTGGGCTGCGTGGTGGCCGACCTGCGCCACGATTTCGTCCGCACCCTGAACCGCCCGCTCGACACCGTCGATATCGCCACGGTGCATGACATCCTCGCCGAACAGGAGGCCGAGGGCCGGCGGCTGGTGCAGGGCGAACGCATCGCGCTGACCGGCCTGCGCGCGGAGTTTTCCGCCGACATGCAGTTCGTCGGCCAGACCCACCTGCTGCGCGTTCCCCTGCCCTCGGCCCGGCCGACGCGGGACGAGATGCAGGCGCTGTTCGAACGCGCCTACCACGCGCGCTTCCGGGTCGACCTGCCGACGCTGCGTGCCAATCTCGTCAACCTCAACTGCTCGGTGATCGGCGCGCGGCCCGAGGTCGACCTGTCGATCCTGATCGACCCGGCGGGCCGTCGCGACCGGGCGGAACCGCAGGCCAGCCGGCCGGTGTGGTTCGGCGGCTGGCGCGACACGCCGGTCTACTGGCGCGATCACCTGCCGCTGGACTTGGCGCTTGCCGGCCCCGCGATCGTCGAGCAGATGGACACCACCATCGTCGTGGATCCCGGCTGCACCGTGACGTCGGATCGCGACGGCAACCTGATCGTGGAGGTCGGCGATGCTTGACCCGGTCACGCTCGCGGTGATCCAGGCCGGGTTGCAGCAGGTCTGCGACGAGATGGACCTGACGTTCAGCCGCGCCGCCTTCTCGCCGGTGATCGCCGAGGCCGACGACCGGTCCGACGGGATCTACGACGCCGCCGACGGCAGCCTGATCGCGCAAGGCTCGAAGGGCCTGCCGGTCTTCGTGGGCGTGATGCAGTTTTCCACCGCCACGCTGATCGAACGGATCCGCGCGGGCGTGACCGCGCCGCCGGAACCGGGCGACATCTACATCGTCAACGATCCCTACCTTGGCGGCACGCATCTGATGGACGTGCGCTTCGCGATGCCGGTCTGGCGCGGTGGCGAGATCTTCTGCTGGCTGTCGAATACCGGGCACTGGCCCGATACCGGCGGCGCGGTGCCCGGCGGGTTTTCCGCCTCGGCGATCTCGGCCGAGCAGGAGGGGCTGCGGCTGCCGCCGGTGAAACTGTTCAAGGCCGGCGAGATCGACACCGAGATCTGGCAGATCATCTGTTCCAACATCCGCGTCAGCGAACAGCGGATCGGCGACGTCAAGGCGCAGGCCAGCGCGCTGCTGGTGGGGGCAGAGCGGCTGGCCGCGCTGATGGACCGCTACGGCGACGCCACCGTGCGCGCCGCGATCGCCGAGATGCGCGGCCTGGCCGCCCGGCAGATGCGGGCGATGATCGGGCTTGTCCCCGAGGGCCGCTACCGCGCGACCGCCATCGTCGATTCCGACGGGGTGGTGAACGAACCGCTGACGATTTCGCTTGCGGTCACGAAGGCGGGCGACGGGCTGGTGTTCGATTTCGCCGGGTCATCGCCGCCCTGCATGGGGCCGATGAACTCGGTCCGCGCCACCACGCTGTCGTCGGTCTACCTGGCGATGCGGCACATTTTCCCCGACGTGCCGATCAGCGCCGGCGCGTTCGAGCCGCTGACGGTGACGGGGATAGAGGGCACGTTCCTCGACGCGGCCTATCCGCGCCCGGTATCGGGCTGCGCGGCCGAGGTCAGCCAGCGGATCGCCGAGGCGGTCTTCGCCGCGCTGGTGCAGGCCGTGCCGGACCGGGTGACGGCCGCGCCCGCCGGCACCTCGGGCAATTTCGGCCTTGGCGGGACCGACCCGGAAACCGGGCAAGGCTACGTGATGTACCAGATTTCCGGCGGCGGATACGGCGGCTGGGCGGGCGGCGACGGCATCGCCAACGGCTGTTCGACGATCGGCATCTCCAAGGCGCCGCCGGTCGAGATCATGGAGCAGAAATATCCCGTCCTCTACCGGCGCTACGCGCTGCACGAGGGCTCGGGCGGCGCCGGGCAGCATCGCGGCGGCTTCGGGCTGGATTACGAGATCGAGCTTCTGCGCGGCGCGGCGCGGGCCAGCTTCGTGATGGATCACGGCCGGGTCGGGCCGCAGGGCGTGCTGGGCGGCGGCGACGGCGCGGTGAACCGGGTTGAGGTGCATCGGGGCGGCGCGGTGATCGTGCCCGAGCATCTTTCGAAGGCGCAGGACATTGCGCTGGCGCCGGGCGACCGGGTGCGGGTGCGCACGCCGGGCGGCGGCGGCTATGGCCCGCCCTCCGCGCGCGATCCCGCGCTGGTGGCCGAGGACGTGCGGCTGGGCCGCTACACTGCCGAAGCGGCCCGGCGGCTGTGGCCCGGCCTCGTGCCGGAGGGCTGAACCACCCTGCCCCGCCCGATCCCCTACGCCTCGGCCGGCGGTGTCGGCGGCAAGGGATTGTAGCAGGCCAGCCAGACCCCATCCTCCTGCCGTTCCAGCGGCGGCGGCACGGTGCCGCATTCCGCCGTCGCGCGCGGGCAACGCGCGCGGAAGGCGCAGCCCGACGGCGGGTTCAGCGGATCGGGCAGCTCCGTCTCGGGGGCTTCCGGGGCGGTGAGCGCACGGCCCACCACCGGCGCGCTTTCGGCCAGAAGCCGCGTGTAGGGATGGCGCGGCCGGGCAAAGACCCGGTCCGCCGGCCCGACCTCGACCACCGCGCCGAAATAGAGCACCGCGACCCGGTCGCTGACCGCCTCGACCACGGCAAGGTCATGGCTGATGAACAGGTAGGTGAGGCCGAATTCCGCCTTCAGATCGGCCAGAAGGTTCAGGACCTGCGCCTGCACCGACACGTCAAGGGCCGAGACCGGCTCGTCAAGGATCAGGATCCGGGCATCGGCGGCCAGCGCCCGCGCGATCCCGATCCGCTGCGCCTGGCCGCCGGAAAACTCGTGCGGATAGCGGTCGAGGAAGTCCTCGCGCAGGTTCACGGCGGCGAAGATCTCGGCGATCCGCGCCGCCCGCGCCGCGCGGCCCAGCCCGTGCAGGTGCCGCCGCGGCGCCTCCATGATCTGCCGGATCGTCTTGCGCGGGTTCAGGCTGCTGACCGGGTCCTGGAACACGTACTGGATCTTGCGGCCGAAGGCGGCAGGATCGGCGGTATCCAGCGGCGCGCCCTCGATCTCGATCCGGCCCTCGCTGGGTTCCAGAAGCCCCACCAGCATCCGCGCCAGCGTCGATTTCCCGCAGCCCGACTCGCCGACGATCCCCAGCGTCTCGCCACGCTCCACCGTCAGCGTCACCGGCTGCACCGCCCGGACCACCGCGCGCGGCGGGCCGAACAGGCGCTTGCCCACGGGGAAGGACTTGGCCAGCCCGGTGAGTTTCAAGGCCGGGGTCATTCGGCGGCCTCCGTCACGGTGTCCGGTGCGGGCTCCGGGGCGGGTTCCGGCGCGATGCAGCGCACCGACCGGCCCGGCCCGTGCGCGACAAGCGGGATGTCGCCCTGCCGGCAGGCCGCCTGCGCCTTGTCGCACCGCTCGGCGAAGGCGCAGCCGGCCGGCAGCCGGTCGACCGCCGGCGGCAGGCCGGGGATCGCGGCAAGGTGCCGCCGGCCACCGCCCAGTTCCGGCACACAGGCCATCAGCCGCGCGGTATAGGGATGGGCCGGCGCGGTCAGGATCGCGGCGGCCGGCCCCGCCTCGACGATCCGGCCGGCATACATCACCGCCACCCGGTCGCACAGTTGCGCCACCACGCCGAAATCATGCGTGATGAAGACGATCGCCAGCCCGCGTTCGCGGCGCAGATCGTCAAGCAGCGACAGGATCTGCGCCTGCACGGTCACGTCCAGCGCCGTCGTCGGCTCGTCGGCGATGATCACCTCGGGATCGTTCGCCAGCGCCATGGCGATGCCGACGCGCTGTCGCATGCCGCCGGAAAGCTCGTGCGGGTAGCTGTCGATCCGGCTTTCGGCATTGGGGATCCGCACCGCGCGCAGCAGCTCGATCGCGTGGGCGCGCGCCTCGGCCCGGGGCGTCGGGTGATGGGCGCGCACCGCCTCGACCAGCTGCGCGCCCACGGTGTAGAGCGGGTGCAGCGTGGACAGCGGATCCTGGAAGATGTAGGCGACCCGGTCGCCGCGCATCCGGCGCAGCACCTCGTAGGGCGCGCCGATCAGATCCTGCCCGTCGAACTGCACCCGGCCGCCGGTGATCACGCCGGGCGGCGAGGCGACAAGCCCCATGACCGACAGCGCGGTGACCGACTTGCCCGAACCGCTTTCGCCGATGATCCCCAGGCATTCGCCGGGTTTCAGGCTCAGGTCCACCCCGCCGACGGCGCGATAGACGCGATCCCTGACGTGGAACTCGGTCTTCAGCCCGGCGATCTCCAGCACCGCGTCGTCGGCCGCCGGCGCCGGCGGCGGCGTCTCGCGGCGCACCAGCGTCGTGGGCATCGGCCGGCTCAGCGCCCCGGATTTCAGCCGCGGATCGAGCGCGTCGCGCACCCCGTCGCCCAGCAGGTTGATCGCCATGACGATCACCAGGATCATCGCGCCCGGCACGATCGAGGTATGCGGGTTCGAGATCAGCGCCGAGCGCGCCTCGCCCAGCATCGAGCCCAGATCGGCCTGCGGTGGCTGGCTTCCGAGGCCCAGGAACGACAGGCCCGCGGTTTCGAGGATCATCCAGCCCACCGTGGTCGACATCGCGATCACGATCACCGGGATCACGTTCGGCAGAACCTCGGTCAGGATGATCCGGGCGTCGCCCATCCCCGACAACCGGGCCGCATCCACGAATTCCCGGTTGGCGATGCTGACCGTCACGCCACGGATGTTGCGCGCGAAGAACGGGATGTTGACGGCCGCGACCGCGATCAGCGCGTTCATCAGCCCCGGCCCCAGCGCCGCGACAATGGCCAGCGCGAGAAGGATGTAGGGAAAGGCCATCAGCATGTCGACGCCGCGCATGATGACGTTGTCGATCCGGCCGCCGTAGTAGCCCGCCACGATCCCGATCGCCGCGCCGATCGTCGCCGCGATCAGCGCCGCGGCGAAGCCCACCGCCAGCGACAGCCGGGTGCCGTGCAGCAGCCGGCTGAGCAGGTCGCGGCCCAGGTGATCGGTGCCCAGCAGGCCGGCCGCGCCGAACGGGCGTTCGAAGCGGTCCGCGGTGTTCGTCACGTCCGGGTCGGCCAGCGGCAGAAGCGGCGTGATCAGCGCCAGCACCACGACCGCGGCCATCACCACGAGGCCCGCCAGGGCCAGGCGGTTGCGCGCGAGAAGCCGCAGGAAACTCACGTCTTGATCCTCGGGTCGAGCAAGGTCTGCGCGACGTCGACGGCGATGTTGAACATCACGTAGCAGGCCGCGACGAAGACCACGCCGCCCTGCACCAGCAGGATGTCGCGCTTCAGGATCGCGTCGACCAGCATCCGCCCGACGCCGGGCCACTGGAACACCATTTCGATATAGACCGCGCCCGACAGCACGAAGCCTGCCTGGATGCCCAGGACCGGGATGATGCCGACCATCGCCGCGCGCAGCGCGTGGCGCCAGACGACGGCGCGTTCACGTACGCCCTTGGCGCGGGCCGTGCGGATGAAATCCTGCCGCAGCACCTCCAACATAGCGGACCGGCTGAGCCGTGCGATCACGCCGGTGGCGACCACCGCCAGCGCCAGCGCCGGCAACGTCAGGTGACCGACGAGGGCGGAGATATCCCGCGCCCCGTAGATCGGCCACATGCCCGACACCGGAAACCAGCGCAGCTTCACCGCGAAGATCAGGATCATCATCATCCCGAGGAAGAACGACGGGATCGAGATGCCCAGGAGCACGAAGAAGGTGATCGCCTTGTCCGCCGCCCCGTATTGCCGCGCCGCCGAAACGACACCGGCCGCGACGCCCAGCAGCGAGCACAGCACGAAGGCGGTGCCGGCCAGCACCAGCGTGGCGCCGAAGCGCTCCAACACCTCGTCCAGCACCGGACGGTTGAGCGAGAAGGAGCGCCCGAAATCGCCCTGCAGCATGTTGCCGAGCCAGATGAAGTACCGCTGCACCAGGGGTTTGTCGAGGCCGAGGTCGCGGTTGAGCTTCTCGACGTTCTCCGGCGTCGCGTAGGAGCCGAGGATCGCGGTCGCCGGGTCGCCGGGGATCATCGCCATGATCAGGAAGACGATGACGGAAATCCCCAGCAAGACCGGGATCGCCGAAACCAGCCGCTTGAAGATATAGCCCGCCATTCAAGCCCCCGGGAGGAAAGGCCGGCCGCGGCGGCGCCGCGACCGGCCGTCTTCAAGACTAGTTCTTGGTCACGTCATGCAGAAGCAGGAAGAACGACGGCTGAAGCGCGAAGTTGCCGACCCGGTCGTTCGTCACCGCGTTCTGTTTCCAGTTCGCGACGAAGACCCAGGGCGCATCCTCCTGCACGATCACCTGCATCTCCTTGTAAAGCCGGGCGCGTTCGTCCTGGTCGGTGGCGACGCGCGCGGCTTCCAGCAGTTCGTCGACCGCCGGGTTCGAGTAGTAACCGGAGTTGAAGCCACCCTTGTCGGGCCAGGCCTCGGTCCGAAGCGCGAGGAACGGCAGAGTGTCGGGATCGTTCGTCATCCACGCCATTTCCGCCATGTCGGCCTTGCCCTCGAGGCCGGGGTTCACCTCGCCCAGGAAGGTGTTCCACTCGTAGGTCTCGATCTTGACGTCGAAGCCCACGGCGTTCAGGTCGGCCTGGATCGCGGTGCCCATCGCCACCGGGTCGAGCATCCCCGATCCGCCCTCGGTGACGTAGAAGGTCAGCTCCGCCCCCTCTGCGCCGGCCTCGGCGATCAGCGCGCGGGCCTTTTCGGGATCGTGCGGATAGGGTTCGAGGGCCTCGTTGTAGGCCCAGGCGAAGGCCGGCGGGGTCGGCCCGGCGGCGACCTCGGCGGTGCCTTCGAGCACGTCGTTGACGATCGCCTCCTTGTTGATCGCGTAGTTCGCCGCCTGGCGCACGCGCTTGTCGGCGAACGGGCCCTCCTTGGCGTTCAGGATCAGGAACCAGACGTGCGGGCCGGCCTGTTCGTGGATCGTGTAGGGGTCGGCCGCGAATTGCGACAGCGCCACCGGCGGCACCTCGACCATCAGGTCGATCCCGCCGGCCAGCATCTCGGCGGTGCGGGTGTTGGCATCGGTGATCGGGCGGAACACCACCGCCTGCAACTCGGGCGCGCCGTCCCAGTAATCCGGGTTCGCCTCGACCACCACGGCCTCGTTCGAGCGCCATTCGGCGAATTTGAACGGCCCGGTGCCCGACGGGTTGCGCCCGACCTCGGCGCCATGCGTCTCGACCGAGGCGGGAGATACCAGAAGGCCCGTGGGATAGGCGAGGTTCGACAGGAACGGCGCATAGGGGCCGTTGAGCGTGAACCGCACCGTCATCGGATCGACCACCTCGACCGACTCGACCGCCGAGAAGAAGAAGGCCAGCGGGAACGGGCCGGTATCGTGGTAGGGGTGGCTTTCGTCCAGCATCCGGTCGAAGTTGAACTTCACCGCCGCCGCGTCGAAAGGCGTTCCGTCATGGAAGCTCACGCCCTCGCGCAGCGAGAAGGTGTAGACCGTGCCATCCTCGCTGATCGTCCACTCGGTCGCCAGCGCCGGCTCGACCTCGAGCGTGCCGTCCTTGTAGCGCACCAGCCCGTCGAAGACGTTCATCAGGATGCGGAAGTCGTTGACCGCGGTCACCGCCGCGGGATCGAGCGCCTTGGGCTCGGCGATCTGGCCGACGATCAGCACGCCCTCGGGGGTCTGCGCGAGTGCCGGAGCGGCACCGAGCCCGAGCGCCAGGGCCGCCGTCGACGCCATCATCGTCCGCCGTGTCAGTTCGGGAAGTGTCATGGGAACCTCTCTGTTGCGGTGCAAATTGTCATGATTAATTGCAGTCACGCAAATCTTCATGATAAATTCAAGAAGAATGTTGCAGAGGCGATGGAATGACCTTTTCGATTCTGACCTTCGACCGGGAAAAAGGCATTCTTGCCGGCGCCGCGGCGACCGGAAGCCTGTGCGTCGGCGGCTGGGTGCTGCGCGGCGATATCGAATCGGGGCTGGTGGCCTCGCAGGGCACCGCGCCCAGCACCTTCTGGCGCGACGCGGCGCTGCGCCGGATGCATGACGGCGCTTCGGCTCAAACCGCGGTTGCCGACCTGACCGGCGCCGATCCGGGCCGCGGCCATCGCCAGATGATCGCGCTCGACCGCGACGGCGGAACCGGCGGCTTCACCGGCGCCGACAGCGTCGCCTTCGCCGGCCATGTCTGCCGGCCGGATGTGGCGGTAGCCGGCAACATGCTGACCGGCCCGGCGGTGCTGGAGGCGATGCTGGCGGCGGCCGCAGCGCCGCATGCCGGCGCGGCGGAACGGATGCTTGCCGTTCTTGAGGCGGCCGAGACCGCGGGCGGGGACACGCGCGGGCTGCAATCCGCCGCGCTGCTGATCCTGTCACCCGACCGCCCGCCGCTCGATCTGCGGATCGACCATGACGCGCGGCCCGTCGCCGCGCTGCGCGCCCTGTGCGAGCGCGCCCACCGCCCGCCCTATCACGACTGGCTGTCCGAGGTGCCGGTGCTGCGCGACCGGGCGCGCCATCCGTCCGGCTGAGCGCGGCTCAGTCTTCCATGAACCGGCGCATCAGCCGCGCCTCCTGCGCCGCCATCATCTCTTCGGCGCCGGCCATGTGCGAGGCCATGACCGACCGCGCGCGCGCGCCGTCACCCGCGCGCAGGGCGCGCACCAGTTCGATCTGGTGATGCCGCCCGCGTTCCCACAGGGCGCGGTTCGGCGGATCGTAAAGCCGGCGGTAGACGGTGAGATCGGTCAGGATACGCGCCATGAAGCCGATCACGAACCCCAGGAGCGGGTTGCCCGCGAAATCCGCCAGCCGGGCATGGAAGGCCAGCGACGCGACATGCTGCTCCTTCTCCTCCTCGGCGCTTCGCGCGGGTTCGGGGTGCCGTTCGGCCAGCGCCTGCAACTCGTCAAGCTGCGCCGCCGTCAGCCGGCCGGCAAGGCTGGCGGCGAGTTCCGGTTCCAGCGCCTTGCGCACCTGGTAGATGTCGGCGACCGAAAGGTGCTGGAAGTAAAAGTAGTTGGCCAGAAGCGACCGGGCGCGTTCCGCCGAAACCTCGCCCACGAAACTGCCGCCGCCCGGCCCGGTGCGGGTCACGATCAGGCCCTGCGCCTCGAGGATCCGCATCGCCTCGCGCACCGTGCCCTTGGACACCGCGAACAGCCCGATCATCTCGGCCTCGTTGGGCAGCTTGTCGCCCTGTCTCAGGTCGCGCTCGACGACCCACTGCTTGATTTCCTCGGCGACCCGCACCGGGCGCGACCGCCGGGTCCGCCCGGCCGGCTTGCTGCTGCCGTCCATCCTGCGCTCCGCGTTTTTATCATGATAAAACCATAGCGAGGGCCCGGCGCGATGTGTAGCGGTTAGTTCCGCCCGCCGGGCGGCCGGATCAGATCCGGTCGCGGAAGATGTCGATCTCGAACTGGCTGACATGCGCGGCAAGGCGGTCGTGTTCCTGTTGCTTCGCCGCGACATAGGCCTCGTGGAACAGCGGCGGGATCGCGCCGCGCACCCAGTCGCTGTCGCGAAACCGCGCGATCGCCTCGGGCATCGCGGTCGGCACCGTCGCGAAAGCGCCGTCGTTCGGCGCCCCGGCCACCGGCGGCGGCGGCGGCGTGGCCGCGCCGATCCCGTCCAGCGCGGCACGCAGCACCAGCGCGGTCAACAGGTAGGGGTTGGCATCCGCGCCGCCGATCCGGTGCTCGATCCGCCGCGCCGCCGCAGGCCCGCCGGGAATGCGGATCGGCAGGAACCGGTTGTCATGCCCCCAGGCCAGCATCGTCGGGGCATAGGCATTGCCGGCAAGCCGCCGGTAGGAGCTGTAGTGCGGCGCCATGACCAGCTGCATCTCCGGCGCGCGATGCAGGATGCCGGCCACCGCATGGCCCAGCGCGGCCGAGCCCGCCGGCGTGCCGTCGTCGAAGATGTTGCGCCCCGCCGCGTCCAGAACGCTGAAATGCAGGTGCAGCCCGGCCCCGTCGAGCCCCTCGAATGGCCGGGGCATGAAGGTCGCGCCGAAACCGTGCCGGCGCGCGACGTCACGGATCATCAGCCGCAGGATCGTCAGGTCGTCGGCGGCCTTCATCACGTCGGCGGTGTGGCCGAGGTTGACCTCGAACATCCCCGTGCCGTTCTCCGATCCGTAACCCGTCACCTCGACATCCGCGGCAGCGCAGGCGGAGCGGATATCGCGGAAGAACGGGCCGAAGACCTCGAATTCCTGCACGTGGCAGGGATCGCGCCCGAACATCTCGCGCCCGGTCAGCGGGTGGCGCGGCAGATGCAGGCCGGGGCGCGCCGGATCGTAGAGGTAGAATTCGACCTCCAGCGCGGCGACCGGGCGAAGACCGGCGGCGGCATAGTCCGCAACGACGGATTGCAGGATATGACGGCAGGCGGTTTCGACGGGCCGGCCATCGGGCCAGGCCATGTCCGTCAGCACGATCGCCGTGGCCGGATCGGCGGCGGACACGAAGGGCGGGCGCGGCACGCGATGCACGAAGATGTCGCCATCGCCCGTGGCAAGCACTTCGCGGCAGCCGGGAATCTCCTCGCCGATGAAATCCACCGTCGGCATCGACAGCGGCACCGCCGCCCCGCCCGCATCGATCTTCTCCGCCCGGGCGCGCGGCACCGCCTTGCCGCGCAGCACCCCGTTCACGTCCGGCGTGGCAACGACCACGGTTTCCACGTCGGGACGGGCGGCGAGCCATGCGGCCACCGGAACCGGCGTGCTGTGCGAGGAGGAATCTTCGGCCATGTCACTCCGATCCGTGGATGCCGCGGGTCCGACAGTCACACCTTGCGGAATTCCATCCTGTAGACAACCTCTTCCCCGGTCACCGGATCGGTCCCCGGCGCGCCGGATATCACCAGACGGTCGCCCGCCAGCGTGAAGGGACGCGACAGCAGGCCCTGCCACACCGGGTTCCACGCGCCCTCGACATGGTGAACGACGCGGCCTTCCTCGATCTCGTAGGTGGCGACATAGGCCAGCATGTCGTCGAAAAGCCGCGCCTTCTCGGATTCCGTCCAGCCATCCGCCCGCGGTTCGGGGCGATCACGCCGGAACACGCTCGCCATCATCCTGCCGTCGGCGTGATAGGCGATGTAGCCGATCGGCGCGGGACCGAGCGCATCCGTCGTCTCGCCGGTCGCGACGGCGGTCCGGGTCCACGACAGCATTCGCCACGATCCGTTCAGGGCGCTGGTAGATGTCATCGGGCCGCGCCACCGCGGCCGCGCGAACCCGTCCCGCGCGGCGCCCGTCCCGGCCCGGCCCGCCCCGCCCGCGCGGCGGCGTCGGCAGGCCGGCGCGCCTGCCCCGTCAGGGCCGCCGGCTGACCGTCGGCCAGCCCAGCGCGCGCGACAGCGGCAGTGCGCCATCGCGGATCACCGACCGGCTGCGCCGGCCACGGGTGATCAGCGGCATCGGCCAGAACAGCCGCGACATGTGCCGCGTGCCCTGCATGGCCGAGTTCGCCTTGCGCTTACGCGTCACCAGCGGCATCGGCCAGAACATGCGCGACATGTGCCGCCCGCCGCGGAACACGCGGTTCTTGCGCGGGCCCTTGGACAGAAGCGGCAGGCACAGGCCGACGGAGATCGGCTTGCCCTCGTAGTCGCCCATCCCGAGATCGAGCGTCATGAAGCGCGGATGGCCGCGCAGGATGCTGGGCGCGTGATCCGGTCCGTCGGGGAAATAGTGCTCCTCGGTCACGCCCTCGACCTCGACGGGCGTGCTCGCCGCGACCGTCTCGCGGGTGATCCGCGCGGCGCCGAGCGGCTTGTAGGTCGCCGCGACGACCAGCAGCGCGGCGCCCTCGGCGACCTTCGCGGTATACGCCTCGATCGCCGACTCGTGCACCTTGGCGCGGGTCATGCGGTCGGCAAGCCTGGCCTTGTCCGTCCCGGTGATGACCTGGATCGCGTAACCGGGAAGACCTTCCCATCTCAGACGGCTCGCGACGCTGTCGGCCGCCTTCTCTTCGGCGTAAAGCCGCGTGATCAACGTTGTCATGCTACCTCCACGGGGTTTTTCCGATTGTCCCGGCCGGCCAGATCGCGATGCCCGGCCGCATCCTTGTGCCCTGCGAACCGTCCCAGGGGGACGGCCACCGCGATGGCGAGAACGAGAAATGCGGCTTCCGTCATGAAAACCACGTTATAGGGCGCGGCGGCCCCGTATCCAGAGAGCGCGGGCATCGCGACGAGTCCGTCGCGCACGATGCCGGCCAGCGCCATGCCGATCCCGGCGCAGGTCGCCTGCACCGCGCCCCAGGATCCGAGCGCGAGCCCGATCTGCCCCGCCGGCGCCGCGCGCATCGTCGCCGTGAGCGTGGCATGGCCGAACAGCCCCGCGCCCAGACCGGTCGCGAAGGTTCCGGCCAGGAACAGGCCCGGCTGTCCGAGGCCCGAGGACAGGACGATCGCGAGGAAGCCGGGAATGCCGATGGCGGCCCCGAGGCGGCCCAGCGGCAACGGCGGCGCCCCGCGGCCCAGCACGCGCGAGGCGATGCCGAAGCCCGCCAGCGTGCCGCCGGCAAAGAGCGCGGTGAGTTTCGTGGTCTGCGCCACCGTGAAGCCCAGCGCCTGGCCGCCATAGGGTTCCAGCAGCACGTCGGCCATGCCGAACCCGAAGGTTCCGAGCCCGATGACCACCAGCAGCCGGATCGTGCCGGGCCCGCGCATCAGTTGCTCCAGCGCCGCGCCGAAGGCCGGGGCGCGCGCCGTCAGCATGGCCTGGGCGCGAACGCGGTCGCGGGCCTCCTGCTTCCACAGCGCGAAGAGGTTCAGCGCGACGGTCGCGACGGCGGCGCCCTGGATCACCCGGATCAGCCGCCCGGGCGTGTAGTTTTCCAGCAGCGTGCCGAACAGCAGCGCGCTGCCCACCATCCCGAACAGCAGCATCACGTACATCAGGCCGACGACCTTGGGCTGGTCTTCCTCGTCCACGAGGTCGGTGGCGAGCGCGAGGCCGACGGTCTGCACCATGTGCACGCCCGCGCCGACCAGGAGGAAGGCCAGCGCCGCAGAGACAAGCCCGATCCAGCGCGGCGCATCCACCGCCTCGCCGTAGCCCGACAGCACCAGAAGCGCGAAGGGCATGATCGCGAACCCGCCGAACTGGTACATCGTGCCCTTCCAGATATAGGGCACGCGGCGCAGCCCCAGCGCCGAGACATGGGTATCCGACTTGTAGCCGATCAGCGTGCGAAACGGCGCGAAGACCAGGGGCAGCGCCAGCATCCCCGCGACGAGCGAGGCCGGCACCGCAAGTTCGACGATCATCACGCGGTTCAGCGTGCCGACCAGAAGCACCAGCGCCATGCCGACGGTGACCTGGAACAGCGACAGGCGCAGCAACCGCCCGAGCGGAACCTCCGCCGTCGCGACATCGGCGAACGGCAGGTACCTCGGCCCGACGCGGGAGAGGGTTCTCAGGGCGAAAGCGCGATAGTCGAGCATTTGTGGCGCCTGCGGGTGTCGCGGCGGGGCCGGGTGCGGCCGCGCGCCGCCGAATTCGGTGAAGGAGCCCGCCGGGTGGCCCCGGCGGGCTCGTCCGTCATTGCGTGATGGGTGGTCTGACCAATCCATCCGCCGATGCCAGAGTTTCCGGCAGCGCCATCACGGCCTTCGCCACGGTCCCGTCGGGCAGAACGACGAGGATTTCCTGCGTGCCGTCGGCGCGCGGAACGGCGTAGGACGCCTTGGCGGTGTCGGTATCCGCCTTCGGCAGCGTGACCGCCGCGGTCTGGTCGCCCGAACCGAGCGGCTGACCCTTGAGGAAGTCACCCACCCATGAGGTGTTCGTCAGCACGGCCACGTGAACCGCGAACGAACCCACGGCAACGGCGCTGAGGAACAGCGGAATGCCGACCGTCGGTTTCACGACGAGCCACATCTTTGCGTTGTTCATGGTCTACCTCCCTACCCGAGCCAGGGAGTCGAAACGGCGACGAGGATATGCGCGATTGCCGCGATAGCCCCGAAAACCCGGGTACCGTCGATGAGATAGCTGTGGACTTCCTCAGCCTCTCTGAGTGTCAGGCCTGTTGGCCATACTTTGTCGGGGTCATCTGTCATGTCCCGTATCCTCCGAAGATGCTTCTCCAGTAGGCGAAGGGACCGATCCAGCGCTGAGCAAAGACAGGCCCGCTCCACCCTCTCGGCGGCGCGCGGAACGCGACACCAGTTTCACAATGTCAAGTTTTTCTGACAGCCGCAACTGTAAATTATAATTTACACCTGCGGCCGAATGCGGCACCGCGCCGGCCTGCACCCCCGCGTCGCGACCCCGGCGAAAGACGATCCCCGCGCAACCTCACGGCTGACGGATACCCGCCCCGCGCGGCGCCAACGCGGCCATCGGGCTGCCGCGAAACTTGGCCGGACCGACCTTCCCGGCGGCCTCCGCCCCGGCAGGAAACCCGGTCCGGCCCCCGGATTAACCCGGCATTTACCAAGATCGCCCGATAGATGACGCGCCCGCCGAGCGGCGCCTTTGAAATCTGGAATTGGGAGACCGCACATGGTGCGACGCTCAAGGAGCATTCCGGCCGTCCTGCTGACCTTCCTCGCGCTGCAGACGCCCGCCGCCGTCGCCGACACGCTGAGCCTGGGCCTCAGCGCCGACCGGGACCGCGACGCGACCGGCGCCGCCATCGAATACCGCTGGACCGGATCGCTGGTGTCGAAACCGCGCCTCGAAGCCGGTTGGGCGATGGCCGCACAGGCCGATTCGAACGGCAACGCATGGGTCGGCCTGGGCGTCGCGGCGGCCTATCGGCTGGGCGACAGCCTGTTCGTCGAAGGCAGTTTCATGCCCGGCTACTACGCCGAGGGCGACGATCAGCTGGGGGGCGACAGCCAGTTCCGCACCATGCTGGGCCTTGGCGTCGACATCTCGGGCACCGACGCGGTGTCCCTGGCCGTGAGCCATTTCTCCAACGGTGGCCTCGACGACTATAATCCCGGGGCCAATACACTTCTCCTGCAATGGACGAAGCGGTTCTGACACCGACGCGCACGGTTCCGGATGCCAAGATCGGCAACGCCAGCGTGGCGGCAAGGCCCGGCGGCGCGGACGCGCACGGCGGCGCCGACATCCTAGCCGGATTATACATTCCCGGTGAACAGTCGAAGGTCAGGCCGTTCGGGCCAGCGCGTCGAGCCGGGTGGCCAGGACCTCGAGAAACGCGTCCCGCGCGGGATGCCGGGTATCGCGCAGCCAGACCGCCGACAGCGCCAGCTTGTCGCGTACAAAGCCCGGCGGCAGCGACAGCGGCACGAACGTGACCCCGCCGACCGCAAGCCGCGATGCCCATTTCGGCACGATCGCCAGGCCGATCCCGGTGCCCACAAGGCTGACGATCGTCTGCTTTTCCTCGGCGATCTGCACCACCCTCGCGGCATGGCCGGATTCGAGGAACAGCTTCATCGTCAGGTCGTGGCTGTGCGGACGCGACCGGCGGTCGGGAACGATCAGGGGCTCTTCCGCCATGTCGTCCACCGAGATCATGGGCCGGGAGGCGAGCGGATGGGCATCGGGAACCGCGACCACGGCCGTTTCGCAAAACAGCGACCGGAATGTCAGGCGCGGGTCGGCGGCCTCGGGCGGGCGCACGATCGCCGCGTCCAGCCGCCCGGAAAGAACCCGTGGCAGCAGCCGGATCGATTTCTGTTCCATGAGTTCGACATCGATCTCGGGATGCGCTTCGCGGAAATGCGGCAGCAACTGCGGCATCAGCCCGGCGGCGGCGCTGTCGATGGCACCGATCCGCAACGTCGGCACCTCGTCATGCCGGGCGTCCCGGAAATCGGCCTCGAGGCGGTCGGCCCGCGCCACGATATCGCGCGCGGCCTCGGCGAAGGCGCGGCCGGCTTCCGTGAGCGACACATGCCGCGTGGTGCGCACGAGAAGACGTTTGCCCAGCTGCTCTTCCAGCAACCGGATCTGCCGGCCGAACGAGGCGGGCAACATGTCCATCCGGCGCGCCGCCCGGCCGAAATGCAGGGTATCCGCAACCGCGATCAGGCATCTGAGTTGACGAAGTTCCACGGCACCCACCGATTGTTGCGATTTTTTATATGACTAGAACAACCTTGCCGAGCCCCGGTCAAGTTGCCACCTTACGGCGCCATGCATTGCGACCACCGGCCGGGCGATAACGAAGCCCCCGGCGGCGCCACTTGTCCAGGGGACCGTCATGCGAAGCTACAGGATTGCGCTCATCCCGGCCGACGGGATCGGCCCGGAAGTCATCGAGGCCGGGGCCGAGGTGTTGTCGGCGCTGCAACGGCGCGACGGCGAGATCGGGTTCGAGATGACGACCTTCGACTGGGGGTCGGACTACTACCGCAGGAACGGTGTGATGATGCCCGCCGACGGGCTGGACCAGTTGCGGCCGTTCGACGCGATCTATTTCGGGGCCGTGGGCGCGCCCGACGTGCCCGACCACATCACGCTTTGGGGCCTGCGCCTGCCGATCTGCCAGGGGTTCGACCAGTACGCGAATGTCCGGCCGACGAAGATCATTCCGGGCGTGACCTCGCCGTTGCGCGGCGTCGGGATCGGCGACCTAGACTGGGTGATCGTGCGCGAGAATTCGGAAGGCGAGTATTCGGGGCATGGCGGCCGCGCCCACCGGGGCCTGCCCGAGGAGGTCGGCACGGAGGTCGCGATCTTCACCCGCGTCGGCGTGACCCGGATCATGCGCTACGCCTTCGCCCTCGCCCAGTCGCGGCCGCGCAAGCTCTTGACGGTGGTGACGAAATCGAACGCGCAACGGTTCGGGATGGTGATGTGGGACGAGATCGCCGAGGAAGTGGCGGCGGAATTCCCCGACGTCACCTGGGACAAGATGCTGGTGGACGCGATGACAGTGCGGATGGTCAGGAACCCGCGGTCGCTCGATACGATCGTGGCGACGAACCTGCATGCCGATATCCTGTCGGATCTCGCCGGGGCGCTGGCCGGATCGCTGGGCGTGGCCCCCACCGGCAACATCGATCCGGAACGGCGCTACCCGTCGATGTTCGAGCCGATCCACGGATCGGCCTTCGACATCACCGGCAAGGGCATCGCGAACCCCGTGGCGACCTTCTGGACCGCCAGCCAGATGCTGGAGCATCTGGGCGAACCCGACGCCGCCGCCCGCCTGATGCGCGCGGTGGAAAAGGTCTGCGCGGAGGGGATCCTGACGCCGGACGTGGGCGGCAAGGCCACCACGCGCGAGGTCACCGACGCGGTCTGCGAGGCGATCCGCACGGAAAACGCCTGAGCCGGCCGGCATCGCGCCCCGGGGCGAGCCTCGCCGTTCAATCGTGCACGCCTGTCCGAACGCACCTAGCCCGGGACTCATGGCGACGATCGGCACCGGTCGCGCCACCGACATCAGGACAGGGACACGACCGAAGACGCGAGTTGCGACAGGCACGGTCATGGCTTTGGGCGTCGCGACAAGCGCCGCCTTCGCCACCGATCCCGAACTCGTCGTTTCGACTGGGCCGGCGACGAGGATCCCGAGTTCTTCGTCGGCTTCACCGAAAAGCACGGCGACGGGCCGATCCGTGGCATGCCGGGCGCGTGTCGATCCCCGACAGTGTCGACGACGCCCATGCGCGCCTGGCCGATGCGCCGGGATCGGAAGACAGGTTCCATGATTTCGTCAACGCCTGGCTGGCGCCGCGTACCGCCGACTACATCGTGTCGGCCCGGGGTCCGGCCATTCCAACGCGGCCGCCATCTCCGCGATGATCGCCGAGTTCGAGAAGATCAAGGCCGGTTTCTGATCCCGGTGAACAGGCCGGGCGACGCCGTCATCCGATCAGGTTCAGGTAGCAGTTCACGAACCACTGCGTGTAGCTTTCCATCGGCGCGAACGGTCCGGGCTCGTAGTAGCGCGAGCGGATGCCTTCCTGGTTCTTCTCGATGATCAGCTTGTCACTTTGCGTGGTCACGTCCCACAGCCAGACCAGCCGCTCCCGATCGTAGTCGCGGCCCTCGACGGCATCCTCGCGAACCAGCCAGATCACGTCCTGGATCGAGGTATCCTTGTCGACGGGGATGAAGCGGTAGATCACCGCGTGATCGGAATAGACCAGCATCGGGTTGAGCAGGCCGACATAGACGTCCGAGGCCCCGCCATCCCAGCCGGTGAGACCGCCCAGAAGCGGCGCGACGGGGCGGCCATCCTCGCTGCCGGACCGGTACCCCTCGAACAGGGCGTAGCGACGGTAGTAGACGTCGATCTCGCCCGCCGCCTTGTTCGGCCATGTCCCGTCCAGCGTGTCGGCCGGCGCGCCTGTCGCCGCCGCGCGATCCGCGATCGCCCGGTTCAGCGGCCCGGCGATGTCGTCGGGCAGGTGAATGACGTGACTGCGCGAGAATTCGGGATGCGCGGCGGTGCAGTGGTAGCATTCGTTGTAGTTCTCGACGAGCAGCTTCCAGTTGGCCGCCACCGGATAGCTGATCCGGGCGGCCACCCGCGTCCGCGCCAGATCGAAGGGCGCGACCAGCGGCTCCAGCACCCGGCGCGCCGGCGCGAAGCTTTCCGGCCGATCGGCGAAGGACACGTAGATCAGCCCCTGGAACAGCTCGATGGCAAGCCGTTTCAGCCCCAGCGTCGCCTTGTCGGTCTCCGCGCCCATCAGCCGGGCCGAGAACAGGCCGCCGTCGAGGTTGTAGACCCAGGCGTGATAGGGACAGGTGAAGCGCCGCACGTTGCCGCGCGGTTCAAGGCACAGGCGCGAGCCGCGGTGGCGGCAAACATTCGCCAGGGCATGCACCGCCCCGTCGCGGTCGCGCACGACGATCACGCTTTCGCCCAGAAGGTCGAAGAGCAGGTAGTCGCCCGGTTGCGGAATCTCGCTGACATGGCCGGCAAGGTGCCACTGGGCCATGAACACCCGCTCGACATCGCGGCGGAACACGGCGTCGGACAGGTAGAAATCCTGCGCCAGCGCATGGCCCTCGCGGTAGCCGGCGACCAGGCCGGCGACATGGTCCTCATCCCCTGCACGAGACCGTTCGGGCCTGCCAGACATGCGTCACCTCCCCTTCTGGCGGTCGCGCGCGGCAGGCGCGCCGCGTTCTGCCCTAGCGGAAAAACACGATGGAGTCGGCGGCGAAGCCCACCGTCGCCGGCCCCCCTGCTTCAGGATCGA
Organism: Paracoccaceae bacterium; assembly: GCA_024742695.1. Taxonomy (GTDB): domain Bacteria; phylum Pseudomonadota; class Alphaproteobacteria; order Rhodobacterales; family Rhodobacteraceae; genus JANSXY01. Next base: position 76,216 of record JANSXY010000018.1, read on the forward strand.
CCGTCCCGCGGTATTGCGCATCGAGATCGTGACCGGCTCTTCCTTGCCACCGAGCCGGACGGAGTAACAGGTCATGTCGCCGTAACAGGCGGTCTCGGCCACCACGCCTTGCACCGTCCTCCAGCAACGACCGGTCGATCCGTTCGAGGGCCACGAAGATCGGCAGGATCGCGAAGGGCGCCCAGGCATGGGCCATGCGTGATCACCACGGCATTGGCGTTGTACAGCAGGAAGGTCAGCGGCTCGTCGATCACGCCGAGCCCGATCAGGGCGGAGTTGAACACCCCGTTGTAGCCAAGGATGACCTTCCACGGGAAAACCCGCAGCAGGTAGCTCGTTCAGAACGGGATGGTGATGAGGAACAGCCACAGCGCCTTGTGCCGGCCGACATGGAACGACACGAAATAGGCGATCGGGAAGGCCAGAAGAGCGGTCGTCACGGTCACCACGACAGATATCCTGAGGGATCGCAGCATCGGTTCCCGGTACAGCGGGTCGGTCCAGGCCTCGCGGTAATTGGCGAAGGTGACGCTTTTGTCGAGGACAAGGTAATCCTGCGTCCAGAAACTGAAGGCGACGACCATCGACAACGGCGCAGCGAGAAGCAGCAACGCGTAAACGAAGGGCGGAGCGACCAGCAAGAGGCCCTGCCGTGCATCCCGGTCGATCCGCGGCCAATCCCCGTTCCTGCCGCGGCCGATCCCGGCCGGCCGCCTGCCCCAGCACAGTATCGGGTTCCGCCATCGAGGCAATCCTAGTTTGCCGTGGCGGCGTCGCAGAGCGCCGCGTTGCGCGCCAGCAGCGTTCCGGGCGCGGGCTCGGGCCCCGTCAGGACCGGGAAAACACCGCGCAACGCGTCGTGATAGCTTTTCACGCCGGTTTCGAGGTCCGACAGGATCACCCCGTCATAGGCGCTGGAAAACGCCGCCTCCCAGGTCCACTGCGTCAGCATCTCGTCCTCGCGCGAGGTGATGCGGTCGATCCGGCCGGAAAGATAGCGCGCGGCGCGCAGTCGCCGATCCTCGTCGGGGCGGCGGTAACAGGCCCCGCGCTGGATCGTGCGGCCGACCTCGACCGGGAACTCCTGGTAGAAGATCACCGAGTCGGGATAGATGCCGAAGACGAAATTGGGAAACACCCCGAGGTAAAGCCAGGCCCGGCGGTGATCGGCGTCCAGCCCGTCCACCTCGGGCAGGATCTTCTTGTAGTTCCGAACGCTCCACAGCCGCCCGTCGCCGGGGCGGAAGCGGGAATAGGACCGCGCGGTTCCCTCGCGGAACGGTTCGTCGAAGTAGTTGCGGCCGAACAGGTCGTCGAGGCCGGGATGTGCCATCGGAACGTGATAGCCCTCGTTGTCGACGTCGCGGATGCACTTCCAGTTCACCCGCACCTCGTCCGACCAGACGCCCTTGCCGTCCGGCAGCAGCCGGTCGAGCCGGTACTGGGAAAGCTCGGCCTCCCAGCGCGCCATGAGGGCGGCGACCGGCGGCTGCGGCCCCGGCTGGAACCGGACGAAGACGAAGCCGTTCCAGACTTCCGACTCGAGCGGCTTCAACCCCCATTCGACCGGGTCGAGGTCGGGCAGGCTGCCCGGCTGCGCGGCCTGGCGCAGCGTCCCGTCGAGATTGTAGACCCAGCCGTGGAACGGGCAGACGATCGAGTTGCGGCAATTGCCGCGCTCGTCGCCCAGAACGCGGCTGCCGCGGTGCCGGCACAGGTTGTGAAAGGCCCGGATCGCCCCCTGCCCGTCGCGCAGGATCAGGGCGCGGTCGCCGACGATGTCGCAGGTGATGAAGTCGCCGGGGGCGGGAATGTCGCTGGCATGGCAGATCACCTGCCAATGGCGGCGGAACAGCGCGTCCTTCTCCGCCTCCAGCAGTTCGGCGCTGAAGTAGCTCCAGGCCGGAAGGCCCGCGCGATCCGCATGAGGCCGGGCCGTGTGCCCGCCGTTCGACTGCGCCGCCTGCCGCTCGTTCGCGTTCGTCATCTTGTCACCAATCAATTTATTTGAGCGATCAAACAAACTTTGAACCCGGAACGGTGTCTTGGCAAGCCGGAATCGGCCGAGCATGGGCTGTGCCGGACGCGTGCGGCCAGAACCGGGATGGCCGGCCGTCATGCCTTCGGGCACCGGCAGGCTTCCTGGAAGGCAAGCGCACCGGGGGTCATGCGGTTACGCTGACCATCCAAGGCCTGACCAGACATCGCCCGGATCAAGCATGACCGGTCTTTCGGCAGCGGACCTTCGCCATGTGGTGTCGCAAGGACCGTTTCGCGGAACTTCCGGACCCCGCCGAAGCAGCATAAACCCTAATGATCGGCCCAGTTCGGACGTTCGCCTTCTTCGCAGCGAAGCACCGCTTCCCAAGCAGCCGTCAAGCTGGGGGCATCGCCCAAAACCCCTTGGATTTCTCGGCCGCCATCGCTGAAAGTGAACCGTTGGCGGGCACTCGAGATACCTTCAGGGTGAACCCGGCACTTGGGCGCTTTCCGCAACGTCCACGCGCGTGCCCCAACCGTCGCAGGACCGGCCGAGGGGCTCCGGCAGCGGCCGGTCGGTGAACAGCGTGTCGATCTCCGAAAGCGAGGCAATTCGCGCCGGGGCCGATCGGCCCAGCTTCGAATGGTCTGTGACAAGGAAGGCCCGCCGCGCCTGGCCCAGGATCGCGCGGCTGACGCGCACCTCCGCGAGGTCGAAATCCAGGAGATCCCCGTCGAGGTCGAGCGCGGAGGTGCCGATCACCGCGAAGTCGACCTTGAACTGTTCGAAGAACTGCGTGGTGAGCTCCCCCACAAGCCCGCCGTCCGACCGGCGCAGCGCACCGCCCGCCACCATGATCTCGCAGCTCGGATTGGCGAGCAGGATGTTGGCGACGTTCATGTTGTTCGTGACGACCGTGATGTTGCGGTGATGGATCAGTTCGCGCGCAACGGCCTCGGTCGTCGTGCCGAGGTTGAGGATGAGCGAGGAATTGTCCGGGATCGACGCCGCGCAGGCCCGCGCGATCGCGGCTTTCGCGGCCTCGTTCATCCGGCGCCGCTGTTCGTAACCGATGTTCTCGACCCCGGTGCGGGCCACCGCGCCGCCGTGCACCCGGTCGAGGAGCCCCGCCTCGGCGAGGTCGCTGAGATCGCGTCGGATCGTCTGGAGCGTGACGTCGAACCGCTGCGCCAGCTCCTCGACCAGCACGCGCCCCTCCGCCCGCGCGATATCGAGGATCTCGGTCTGCCGGATGTTCAGCGCCATCTTGTCCCTCGCCGGTGTCGCGGCCGCCTTGCTGCGGCTGCAATGCTGCGTTTGCATTCGTTTTTGCGCGCTCCGCCGCCAATTTGAAGAGTAGCGGCGGTCGTCCCCAAGATCAATGCGCGCCGAAGTTCGTTTTCGATGCGAAGCGCGGAAAAACGAAAATAGGCGGTTGACGCCCGGCACCCGCCTGTGCAGGACTTGGACGGCGGGAGGACCGCAGGGAGGACAGACGGCTTGGCGCAGGATGAACGGCCCGAGGTGGCCGATCTCTTCATCATTGGCGGCGGCATCAACGGCTGCGGGATCGCCCGCGACGCGGCCGGGCGCGGCCTGTCGGTGGTGCTGGCCGAACAGTCCGACCTTGCGCAGGCGACCTCCTCGGCCTCGACCAAGCTGTTTCAC
>JANSXY010000007.1 GCA_024742695.1 Paracoccaceae bacterium
GATCCCCGTCGAACCGCGCCCGCAACCGGATCAGCAAATTGCTGAAGGCGGCCACATGGACCGGCCAGATCACGCCGAAGTTGTCCTCGACGATGCCGGTGCGGGGCGGGGCTTTCGTGGGCATGGCGACGTCTTTCCGGCTCAATCCACCCAATTTGGGTGACAAGGTGATTGAGAGTCAACGGCGTCGGTCTATCCTTTGGTGGGGTGGGATGATCCGTGTGGAGGGGGAAGTTGCACAACGTAGGCGAGCACCGGTCCGGCGCGACCGGAGTGTCGGGCCAGGCCCCGCGGCATCGGTTCGGCGCGAGCCCGGCCGGCAGGTTGGCCGGATCGTTCATTCCCGTGCTGCTGGTCGCGGCGGCATCCGGCCAGGCTGCGGCGCAGGATCGCGACCCGATGCTGTTGCACGACGCGAACGGCACCACGGTCCGCGGGCATTTGCAGTTCGGCCTGAACGCGGTCAGCGAACAGAACCTGTTCTGGAACTTCTCCGACACGATCGCGCCCGGGTCTGGTTTCGACCCCGATGCCGACTGGCTTGAGATCTACGTCAAGCCGGGGCTGAGCTTCGAGACGGCGCTGGACGGCGGATCGGTGCTTTACGGCAAGCTTTCCGGCGTCGCCTCCTACACCTTCGGCACCGATGCCTACGATTTCGGCGACACCGGGCGGGCGACACTGGAAGAGGCCTATCTGGGGCTCAGGACCGGGCTGGGCGAAGACCTTTCGCTGGATGTCTCCATCGGTCCACGCGAACTGAAACTGGGCACCGGCATGCTGATCTCGAACGGCGGGTCCAGCGGGTTCGAGCGCGGCGCGCTCAAGTTCGGGCCGCGCAAGGCCTGGGAAATGGCCGCGATCGCGCGGCTGTCGGCCGGCGGGGTCACCGGCACCGCCTTCTACATCGATCCGAACGAACGCCCGGCCAGCGACGGCGAAAACGAACTCGCCGGTCTCGATCTTCGCTGGGACGATCCGGCCGGCGGCTTTGCCGGGCTGACCTATGTGCATGTGCTCGAATCCGGATCGCCCTACATCCAGGCCGCCGCCGGCGGGGTGGGCCCGCCGACGGTGCTGCCCGGCGCGCGCGAGGGGACGAACGCGATCAACCTCTATGCCAAGACCAACCCGTTCGACGGCGCGCTGGCCAACTGGGTGTTCTCGGCCGACTACGCCTACGAGTGGAACGACGAGATCGACCTCGACGCCTGGGGCGGGCGGGTCCGGGCCGGCTACACCTTCGCCGGCCTGCCATGGTCGCCGATGCTGACCTATACCTACCAGACCTTCTCGGGCGACGATCCGGCCACGCCGGAACTGGAGCGTTTCGATCCGCTGTACTACGAAGGCTCGCCCAGCGCCTGGGCCACCGGGTCCAAGTCGTCGATGGTGTCGATCAACTCCAACGTCCAGTCGCACGGGTTGGCCCTGCGCCTGCAGCCGACCAAGCAGGACACGCTGACGCTGCGCTATTCCCACATCCGCGCCAACGAGTTGCGCAGCCCGATCCAGTTCGGGCAGGCGACCCGCGTGGACACGACGGGCGGCACCGCGAACGTGGTCTCCGGCGTCACCGACGCGCATCTGGCCGATGACGTGTTCCTCGAATACAGCCGCATCATCAACCGCAACACCTTCCTGACCGCGGGCGTCAGCGTCTCCCTTCCGGGCGACGGGATCGAGACGACCGTGGCCGGGGATGTCCCGAACTGGACCGGAGGTTTCGTCAATGTCGTCTTCAACTTCTAGGCTCGCCGCGCTCGCCGCCGGCGTCGCCCTGTCGCTGGCCGCGGCCGGGGACGTCGCCGCGCAGTCGGCGCCGTTGTCGGCGCAGGAGTCCGATCCCCGTGTCATGGGCTGGATGCAGGGCTTCCCGCCGCCAGAGGACAAGATCATCACCCAGCCGGATTCGGTCTATTTCAGCTTTCCGCGCCTGCGCTGGTCGGTTTGCCACCTGCGCGAGTTCCTGCCCACCGAGGAAATCAGCCGCGGCCTCGGCGCGCCGGTGCCGCTGGAGTACCTGCCGCCGGCCGAGTTCGCCGACATGCGCCAGGCGATCGACGCGCTGACCTTCACGCCGATCGGCGGCGACGCGCCGATGACCTGGGACGAGTCGCTTTACGCCAACTACACCGACGGGATGCTGATCCTGCATCGGGGCCGGGTGGTCTACGAGCGCTACTTCGGCTGCCTCGAGGACGACGGCAAGCATGCCATCATGTCGATGACGAAATCCGTCACCGGGCTTCTGGCCGAGATCATGGTGGCCGAGGGCGCGCTTGACGACGGTCTTCTTGTCCGTGACGTGATCCCCGAGATCGGCGACAGCGCCTTCGCCACCGCCACCGTGCGGCAGGTGATGGATATGACGACCGGGGTCCAGTATTCCGAGGACTATTCGGACCCGAATGCCGATATCTGGCTCTACTCCGCCGCCGCCAGCCCGTTGCCGAAACCCGAGGGCTACGAAGGCCCGAACGGCTACTGGGAATACCTTCAGCAGGTCAGGCCCGACGGCAACCACGGCGACGCCTTCCATTACAAGACGATCAATTCCGACATGCTGGGCTGGATCATAAGCCGGGTGTCGGGCCAGTCGGTGACGGAACTTGCCTCGGAGCGGCTGTGGCGCAGGATGGGGGCCGAACAGGACGCCTACCAGACGGTCGACGGCAAGGGCGTGCCGTTCGCCGGCGGCGGCATCACCGCCGGGCTGCGCGATCTGGGCCGGCTGGGCCAGCTGATGCTGAACGGCGGCGTGATCAACGGCGAGCGGCTGTTCCCCGCCGCGGTGGTCGAGAAGATCCGCGCCGGCGGCGACCCGGCGAAGTTCGCGGGTTTCGCGACGATCCCGAACGGCAGCTACACCAGCCAGTGGTGGGTGTTCCACAACGACCACGGCGCCTTTGCCGCCCGCGGGGTGCATGGCCAGACGATCTATGTCGATCCGACCGCCGAAATGGTTCTGGTTCGCGTTGCGTCTTACCCCCGCGCACAGAACGGGTTCATCGATCCGACCTCGCTGCCGGCCTACCAGGCGGTGGCCGAGTTCCTGATGGCGCGGTAGGCCCGCGGGGCCGGCACCCCGCGGCGGGCCGCGCCGCGGGGACTTCCGGCCTGACAAGCCCGCGCGTTTCCGCTATCGGCCACAAGAGCCCATGGTCACGGAGCGCCGCATGCCGCTGCATCAGATCGCCAAGTTCCTCAACCTGTCGCTGGTCGTGGCCTTCCCGGTCGCGTGGTTCGCGCCGCTGATCGAGACCGGCCTGCTGCCGCAGTTCCGGATACCGTCGTGGCTGGGCGGCAGCACGCTGTTCGAGCCCGACACGATCACCGTGATCTCGGGCATCCAGAAGCTTTGGGAAACCGACGTGTTCCTGGCCATCGCGGTAACGTTCTTCGCCCTGGTCGCGCCGTTGCTGAAATGCCTTGGCATGGCGCTGATCCAGTTCGGGCTTCTGGCACGGGCGACCCAGCCCGCCATCGCGATCCTCGGCAAGCTCGCGATGGCCGACATCTTCATCCTCGCCCTCTACATCGTCATCGCCAAGGGCATCGGAGTGGGGCAGATCGACGTCGCCTGGGGGCTGTATCTGTTCACCGCGGCGGTGATCGCCTCGCTGGCGGTGTCGCTGATCGACAAGCGGGGCTGAAACGGAGGGCCGGGGCATCCGGCCCGGCACGCGCGGCGCTTGCCATGACCGGAGCGCGCGCCATTTCTGCCTCATGGACAGCATGATCCCGCGCCTTGCCCTGCCGTTGCTCTGTGTCGCCGGTCCCGCCTGGGCCTGGCAGGCCGGGGTCGAGGGCGCGATCTGCACGCTGGATCATTCCAGCGCCGAGGCGGAGGTTCGGCTGACCCACGATCCCGCCGGGCCGATCTATAGCATCGCGATCCGGCGCGCCGCGCCGTGGCCCGATGCGCCGGTCTTCGCGATCCGGTTCGTCGGACCGCGCGGCCTGACGATCTCGACGATGGAACATGTGCTGTCCGACGGCGGGCGGACGCTGACGGTCACCGACAGCGGTTTCGGCAACGTCCTGAACGGGCTGGAATTCAACACCTCCGCGCTGGCAATCGCCGGCGACACGGTGGTCGCCCTCGATCTGACCGGCGCGGCGCCCGAGGTCGCGGCGTTCCGCGACTGTTTCCCGGCGCCCGCCGTCTGACAGGGCCGTCTGAACGGGCCGTCTCGCCGGTCAGGCCCTGTCCCGCGCGTCAAGCCAGGCGCGGATGATCTCGCGGTGCCGGGCCGCGCCGTAGCTGGGAAAATGCCCGCCGTGCACGACCCGGACGGGCAGATCGGCCAGACGGACCATCGACCGGAAATAGTCGTCCGCGTTGGCGTGATAGGTGTCCTCGATCAGCGGGCCGTCGTAGACGATGTCCCCCGAGAACAGGATGCCCGTCGCCGCCTCCCACAGCGCGATCCCGCCCGGCGAATGGCCCGGCGTATGGATGACCTCGAAATGCCGGTCGCCAAGATCGACGACGTCGCCGTCGTCCAGCAGGCGGGTCGCGGGCGCCGCCGCCACGCCGTAGGTGGCCGAGGCGTAGGGCAGGGGCGGCAGGCGGTCGAAGATCTCGTCGGTCACGTAGGGGTCGGCCAGCGTCGCCGCGCGCGTCGGATCGGCGAGAATGCCGGCCTCGGCCCGGTGCACCGCGCGATCCTCGAATTCGTGGTGGCAGCCGATATGGTCGAAATGGGTATGGCTGGCCACGGCGGTCAGCGGCCGTTCGGTGACAAGCGGCACCCATTCGCGCAGCGACACCACGCCCATGCCGCTGTCGACCAGCATGTCGCGGTCGCGCCCGCGGACATGCCAGATGTTGCAGCGATAGAATTCCTGGATGAACGGTTCGTCGATGAAGGTCACGCCATCGTCCAGCCGGCGGGTGCGGTACCAGTCTTCGGGGCGCGCGCGCTCCATCGTCACTCCTCCAGGCGGTAGACGCGGAAGGCATGCGGCTCCGCGCCGAGATCGAGTTCCTGCCCCGCCGCGGGGGCGGCGCCCGGTGGCAGATGCGCCACCAGCACCAGTTCGGGCGCCGCGACGGGGACGAGGTGCGCGCGCCAATGGGTTCCGAAGAAGGCGGCATCCCGCACCCGCGCCCGGCCCAGCGCGACGCCGCCCGCTGCGAGGCCGATCGCCTCGGGGCGCAGGCAGACCATCGCACGGCCCCGCCCCAAGCCGTCAACCGGCAGCAGCCCCAGCGGGGTCTCGACGCCGGCGTCGGTCAGCGTGGCCGGAACATGGTTCATCTCGCCCATAAAGTCGGCGGTGAACAGCGTCGCCGGTTCGCGGTAGATGCGCACCGGCGCGCCCTCGTCCTCGATCCGGCCGGCATTCATCACCACGATCCGGTCGGCGATCGCCATCGCCTCTTCCTGGTCGTGCGTGACGTGGATGAAGGTCGTGCCGACCTGACGCTGGATCGCTTTCAGTTCGTCCTGCATCGCGCGGCGCAGCTTCAGGTCGAGCGCGCCCAGCGGTTCGTCGAGCAGCAGCACGTCCGGTTCCACCGCCAGCGCCCGGGCCAGCGCCACGCGCTGGCGCTGGCCGCCGGACAGTTCGTGCGGCCGCTTGCCCGCCGCATCGGCCAGGCCGACCATGCCCAGAAGCGCTTCGGCCCGGGCATGGCGCACCCGGCGCGCGACCCCGGCCATCCGCAGCCCGAAGGCCACGTTGTCGCGCAGCGTCATGTGCGGAAACAGCGCGTAGTCCTGGAACATCGTCGTCGTGGGCCGCTTGGCCGGCGGCACATGCGTCATGTCCCGCCCGCCGATCAGGACCGCGCCCTCGGTCGGGTCCAGGAAACCGCCAAGGATCGACAGCAGCGTGGTCTTGCCGCAGCCGGAGGGGCCCAGCAGCGTCACGTATTCCCCCGCCTCGATCCGCAGGTCGATGTCCTTGAGCGCGTGGAACGGGCCGAACCGGTGATTGAGCCCGGACAGGGTGACGGACGCGGTCATGGGCGGCGTTTCCGGAAGACGAGGGTTTCGAGGATCACGACCGCCGTCACCGAGACCAGGAACACCAGGCTGCCGATCGCGTTCAGCCGCGGCGACAGGCCCGACCGCAGCATCGACCAGATTTCGACCGGCAGCGTGACGTCGAAGCGGGTCAGCAGGAAGGCGATGATGAACTCGTCCCACGACAGCGTGACGGACAGGAAGAACGCCGCCGCGATCGCCGGCATCAGCATCGGGACGGTGACGAGCAGCACGACGCGCGCCTCGTCCGCGCCGAGGTCGCGGGCCGCACGCTCGGCGTTTACCTGCTGCGCGCCCATCGAGGCGTAGAGGATCGCGAAGGCGAGCGGCAGGTTGATCACGACATGCCCGATCGCCGCGGTCCACAGCGACAGGCCCAGGCCGGCGCGGGTCAGCACGATCAGAAGGCCCAAGCCCACGATCAGGTAGCTGACCGTGAGCGGCGCGATCAGCAAGCCGCGCAGCAGGGCCGAGCCCGGCAGGACATGGCGCGCCAGCCCGTAGGCCGCGCCGAACCCCAGCGAAACGGCCACCGCGGAAGAGCCGAGCGCGACCAGAAGCGAGTTCGCCAGCGCGCCGGTCAGGTCGTCGTCGGCCAGCACGTCGGCATACCACCGTGTTGACGGGCCGTTGAACGGCGGCACCGGCAGATTGCCCGCCTGGAAGGAAAACAGCACCAGCGCGCCGACCGGCAGATAGATGAAGGCGAAGGCCGCCGCCAGGTAGAGCCAGGGCAGAAGGCGGATCATAGCCGGTCGAGCCTGAGCCAGCGGGCGGAGGCGAGATAGGCCAGCGTCACGATCCCCATCAGCACGATCGCCAGCGCCGAGGCGAGCGGGAAGTCCGCCCGCCGCCCCAGCTGCACCATGATGACCTGCGGCACCGTCAGCTCGGTGTTGCCGCCGAGGATCTGCGGCGTCACGTAATCGCCGATGCACAGCACGAAGGTCAGGAACGCCCCGGTGACGATACCTGGCAGGGCGAGCGGCAGGGTGACGTGGCAGAAGGTCTGGAAGGCGCTGGCGCCAAGATCCGTCGCGGCCCGGCGATAGTTCGGCGACAGCTGGATCAGGTTCGCGTAGATCGTCAGGGTCAGCAGCATCACGAAGAAATGGACGAAGCCGGTGACGGTGGCGAACCGCGTATTGGCCAGCGTCACCGGCTCCGAGAGGAGGCCGAGGCCGAGCAGCGCCTGGTTCACCACGCCCTCGCGCGCCAAAACCAGAAGCCAAGCGTAGGACCGCACCACATAGGATGTCCAGAACGGCAGGATCGCCAGCAACAGCGCCAGCCGCTGCCAGCGCGGCGGCACCCGGAACGCGATGATCGAGGCGAGCGGATAGGCCAGCAGCACCGAAACCACGGTCACGGTCAGCGTGATCTCGAGCGACACGAGGATCGCGCGCCACAGATAGGCCTTTTCGGTCAGCTCGGCGTAGTTCGCAAGCGACACGCCCCAGACCAGGGTCCGGCCCTCGAGCGTGGCAAGGCTCATCGCGCCCATCACCAGGAAGGGCACGACGAAGAAGGCGAGCGTCCAGATCAGGGCCGGGGCGACGAAGCCCCAGCCCCGCATGCGCTCGGCCCGCGCGGTCACTGCTGCAGCGTTTCCAGCCAGAGATCCTGCATCTCGATGTCGAGATCGGCATCGGGCGCGGGATAAAGCTGGCTGCGGGCCAGGTAGTCGGGCTGGCTGTCCCAGCGCAGGATCGCCTTCTGGTCCTCGCTCAGGAAGTCGCCGGCCTTGGCGTTGGCCGGCATGCCCCAGAAGCACGACGAGGTGGCCAGCCGCGCCTGGCCTTCGGGGCTGACGATGTATTTCACGAATTCGAGCGCCAGATCGGGGTTCTCGCTGCCGGCCACGACGCCGATCGACTGCGCCCAGCGCACCGCGCCCTGCTCCGGGATCGTCCAGGTTAGATCGGGCTGTTCGCCCGCCAGCACCGCCGTCAGCCATTCGCCGCCGCCGACGACGATATCCACCTCGCCGGTGGCAAGGGCCGTCTGCGCCGCGACGACGCCCGCGACCGAGGCCGCGCGCGCGCGCATCGTCGAAAGCACACCGCCGATCGTTTCCAGATCGTCGGGTCCGATGTCGGCGGTCGCGATGCCTTCGGCCATCGCGGCCAGCCCCATCACCGGCAGGTAGTAGTCGTAGATCGAGATCCGGCCGTCGTATTTCTCGGACCAGACGGTGGCGAGGTTCTCCATGTCGGCCGGATCGACCTTGGCGGCATTGTAGGAGATCGTGTTGTAGCCGAATTTCTCGGTCACCGCGTAGGTCACGCCGTCGACGCTGTTGTTCTCGGCCATCACGACCTCGGGAAAGAAGTCGCCGGTGGGCAGGTCGGCCGGATCGAGCGGCGCGAGGATGCCGGCCTCGACGGCGCGGAACACGTCGATCCCGTCGATCACCAGGACGTCCCAGTCGCCGGGCCGCGACTGTTCCAGAAGCGCCAGCGCGGCGCCGGTGCCCTCGTATTCCCTCAGGTTCACCTTGACCCCGTGCGCGGCCTCGAAGGGTTCGATCAGCGCCGGGTCGGTATGGTCGCACCAGACCAGCGCATTGAGTTCCTGGGCGTGCGCGGCGCCGGTCAGCGCGGTCGCGGCCGCGCTGGACAGAAGAAGGGCTGGCAGACGTGTCATGTGTTCGCTCCCTGTGTGGTCGGCCCGGTTCGCGGGCCGGTCGTCCTGGGTCACGCCCGCGCGGGGCGCGGCCGGTTCAGAAAAAAGTTGAATTCACTCATGTTTGAAGTCAACTCTATTTTCCAGCTGTTCCTCAACCGTCCCGACCCGTTCCATGACCGGCTTGCGCGCCAAACAGAAAGCTGACCGCGAAAGACGCATTCTGAAGGCGGCGGTGACGCAATTTCGGGCAGAGGGCTATCGCTCGGTCCGAATCGAGGACCTGGCCGAAATGGCCGAGGTCTCGGTCGGCACGGTGTACAACTACTACCAGACCAAGGGCGACATCCTGATCGCGACGGTCGCGATGGAGGTCGAGGAGGTGCTGGCCTCGGGCGCGGCGATCGTCGCGGACCCGCCGCGCGGGGTCGAGGCGGCGCTGCTCGCGCTGATCTTCCAGTACTACGACCACTCGCTCGAATACCTGTCGAAGGAGATGTGGCGCAACGCGATGGCGTTGTCGATCGAGGCGCCGGGAACGCCGAACGGCCGGCGCTACACCGAGTTGGACAGCCGTCTGGCCGCGCAGGTCACCGACATGATCGTCGCACTGCAGGCGCGCGGCGAGGTGCGGCGCGATATCCTTGCCGGGCCGCTCGGGCAGCTCGTGTTCAACAACCTCAACCAGATGTTCATCGAGTTCGTGAAGGACGACGCCATGTCGTTGCAGGCGCTGCGCGACGCGGTCGCGGCGCAGACCCGGCCGCTGGCCCGGCTCATTTCGACGGAAGGATCACGATGACCCGGTTCAACCAGCCCCTCGGCGGCAACGAGATGCCCCGCTTCGGCGGCCCGGCGACGATGATGCGGCTGCCGGCCCAAGCCACGGCGGAGGGCCTCGACGCCTGTTTCGTCGGCATCCCGATGGATATCGGCACGTCGAACCGGTCCGGCACCCGGCTGGGTCCGCGCCAGATCCGTGACGAAAGCCGGATGCTGCGGCCCTACAACATGGCGACGCGGGCCGCGCCGTTCGACAGCCTGCAGGTCGCCGATATCGGCGACGTGCCGATCAACACCTTCGACCTGAAGAAGTCGGTCGACATCATCACCGCGCAGTACCGCGACATCCTCGGTCACGGTGCGATCCCGCTGACGCTGGGCGGCGATCACACGCTGACCTGGCCGATCCTGCGGGCCGTGAAGGACCGGCACGGCCCCGTCGCGTTGATCCATGTCGATGCCCATGCCGACATCAACGAGCACATGTTCGGCGAGACGGTGGCGCATGGCTGCCCGTTCCGCCGCGCCTGGGAAGACGGGTGCCTGCAGAACGACAAGGTCTTCCAGATCGGGCTCCGCGGCACCGGCTACGCGCCCGAGGATTTCGACTGGGGCCGCGACCGGGGCTGGACCGTCGTGCAGGCCGAAGAGTGCTGGTACAGGTCGCTCGCCCCGCTGATGGAAAGGGTGCGCGCGGTCGTCGGCACGGCCCCGGTCTACCTGTCCTTCGACATCGACAGCCTCGACCCGGCCTTCGCGCCGGGGACCGGCACGGTCGAACCGGGCGGGCTGACGACATGGCAGGCCCTTGAAATCGTGCGCGGATGCGCCGGGCTGAACCTTGTCGGCTGCGATCTTGTCGAGGTCTCGCCGCCCTATGATCCGTCCGGCAACACCGCGCTGATCGCGGCGAACCTGCTGTTCGAGATGCTGTGCGTCCTGCCCGGCGTCGCGCGGGGCTGACCGCCGCCGCGCGCCGCCCGCCGGGCACGGGCCGGCCTCAGTCGCAGATGTCGGCGACGGATTTCTTCACCGCCTCGATCTCGAACACCGCGTCCAGCCAATCGTCTCGGAAGATGACCGACTTGGCGTTCTCGATCGCCAGCAGCGCGCCGTCGGAAAACTTGCCTTCCGGGAAGATGCCGAAGGCGATGGCCAGTTCGATCTTCAGGTGGCCGAGGATGAAGTCATGCGCCGCGGCTTTTGGCACGCCCATCGCCACCGCACGGTCGGTCGCCTCGCGCAAGGCCAGCGAAAACGTGGCCCCGACCGTCTCCGACAGCGCGGGTTCGAGGATCGCGATGTCCTGCAGCGTGCAGCGATGCGCGCGGGCGACCGGCGCGTAGATCAGCCGCGCGATCTCCTCGCAGGCCGCGTAATGCTCTTCCGGCCCCTGGATCAGGGCGCAGACGATGCCCTGCGGCCCGGCGATGCCCCCGAAATAGTCGCGTTGCGCGGCAAGGTCGGCCGTCACCTCGAAGATGTTGGGGTGGCAGGGATGGGTGCAGAAATAGGTCACGTCGGGCCGGTCGGGCATCCGGCCGGCGAAGGGCGCCGCGGCATCCAGCACGATGACCGCCGCGCCGGGCTTGACCCGATCGATGAAACCCGCCGCGATCTGGCCGATCAACCGGTCGGGCACCGCCATCACGATCGCGTCGGCATCGGCCAGCGCGTTGTCGGCGGGCACGGTCTCGAGGCCCAGTTCCGCCCTGAGACGGTCCTGCCCGGCCGGCGACACCTCGACATGGTCGACGTCGAACCGCGACCCCATCAGGTTGCGTGCCAGCCGCACCCCCATCTTGCCGCCGGCCCCCAGAAGCGCGATCTTCTCCATCCTAGTCCTCCCCGGCGGTCCCGCCGCCACGCTTGATCCAACCAAAGTAATCGGGGCTGCCCATCTGTCCGCCCTTGAGCGCGATCTGCAGTCCGTCCATCGCCGGGTCGTCCGACCAGGCCTGCAGGAGCGCCGCGCCCGGTGTCGTGGGCGCGAGTGCGGTGAAGGCGAAAAGCCCCAGTTCCCGCGCCGCATGGCCCGAGGTGTCGCCACCCGAGATCACCACGCGGCCCAGCCCGGTGCGCCGGACCAGCCGTGCCACGATCCGGCCCAGCGCGGCGCCGATCCGTTCGCCCGCCGCTTCCGGCGCGATCCCGGTCGCATCCAGCGCCCTGCGCAGGGCCGCGACGGCCGCATCGTCGGGGCCACGGGCCGTGCAGATCAGCGGGTCGCGGCCGCGCCCCAGCGCGTCGAGCGCCGCCGCTTCCGCCGCCGCTTCCGCCCCCGCATCGCCCCGCGCCACCGCGGCGGCATCGAGGCCGATAACCTCGAACCCCTCCGCCGCCGCCCGATCGATCTGCGCCGCCGTTACCGGTGACACCGACCCCGAGACCGCCAGCATCCGCCGGACCGGCCCCGCGCCGGGCGTGGCGGGTTCGGGCGGGATCAGCCCGGCGGCGCGCCAATGCGCGATCAGCGCGTATTCCACGCCTTGCGAGCCGACCGCGAGCAGCGGCGCGCGCGCCTGCCAGATCAGCCGGCCATTGGTTTCCATGTGCGGCCCGGTCAGCGCGTCGAGCGCGATCACCTCGCAGCCCTCGGCCCGCAGGCCGGCCAGCGCCGCCTCCGCGTCGGCCTCCAGCGCCTCGATGTCGATCAGGCCGAAACTGCGGGCGGTCTGCCGGGCAAGGTGGCGCGTCACCTCGGCCTCGTCCATCGGGGTCGCGGGGTGGCGGGCCATCACCGGGTGCCGATCCAGCCGGAAGACCCCGCCGGGGGCCGAGGCGAAGAGATTGCCGAAAACCTGGTAGCGCCGCATCACCGGCGCGGCGACGAGGCAGGGCACCCAGGGGCTGCCGACGATCTCTTGCCCGATGTCGATCGCCGCGCCGATCGACCCCAGCCGCGGCGCGGAATCGAGGGTGGAGCAGGTCTTGTAATGCACCACCGGCGCGCCGGTTTCGGCCAGGCTGGCGAACAGCCGGGGCAGTTCCGCCGCCATCCACTCGGGCGTCTGCGCCCGCGCGGTGGTGGCGACGCCGATGCCGCGCAGGCCGGGAAACCGCGCCAGGCGCTCCGGTGTCGGCGCGTCGAGGAACAGCGCCGCGGGCAGGCCGGCGAAGGCCAGCGCCTCCATCACCGCCGCCGATCCGGTAAAATCGTCGCCCAGCCAGGCGACGAGCGGGCCGTCGGGCAGCCCGCCTGCCTGGCCGGCGTTCACCGGAACCGCCTCAGCGCGGCGGCCAGCGCCGGATGGTCGCGGGCGTAATCTTCGGCAGGAACGCCGGCCATCGCGGCCTCCCAGGCCTCGCGCAGGCTGCGGACGCCGGCGGCGGGGCCGTCGGGGTGCCCCATGATCCCGCCGCCCGCGGCATGCAGGCAATCGGCGCTGCCCAGCTTGCGGTAGGTATCGGCCGCCTGCACCGCGGTCTGGCCCGAGGAGAAGACCGGCATCGCGCGGCACGGCTTCTCGGCGAAAAGCGGCTCGCCCAGCGACCGGGCCGAGGCGATCACGCTCTCGTCGCTTTCGCTGAACTTGTTGGACAGCCCGTTGACATGCATGTGGTCGGCCCCGGCCAGCCGCCAGAGTTTCGACCAGGCCGGGTAGGACCAGCCTAGAAGCGGCGCGCGCGACAGCGCGCCCCAGCCGTTGCGATGGGCATGGATCGGCAGTTCGCTGTGCCGCGCGAGGGCGAGGAACCCCGACAGCCCCACCGAGTTCAGGCTGACCATCACGCAGGTGCCGCCCAGATCGCGCACCATGTCGTGCCGGCGGCGCATGTCGTCGATCTCGCCGGTCAGGTTGGCGGCGTACATCACCCGCTTGCCGGTGCGATGGGCATGGGCGTCAAGCACCGACAGCACGGCGCGCACGCGATCCCCGAACGGGCAGGCCGGGCCGTTGGCCTGCAATTCGTCATCCTTGATGAAGTCGATCCCCGCCGCCGCAAGGTCGCCGGCCAGTGCCGCCGTCTCGTCGGGCGACAGGCCGACGCTGGGCTTGACGATCGTGCCGATCACCGGCCCGGCCCCGATCCCGCACAGCCGTTTCGTGCCGTCGGCGCCGAAGCGCGGGCCGGGTCCGGCCGCGGCGAAGCCGGGCGGCAGGCGGATGTCCTCGACCCGGAGGCCCGAGAATTCCCGCAACTCGAAGAGGTTGCCGGCCAGCGT
Source organism: Paracoccaceae bacterium (assembly GCA_024742695.1). Taxonomy (GTDB): domain Bacteria; phylum Pseudomonadota; class Alphaproteobacteria; order Rhodobacterales; family Rhodobacteraceae; genus JANSXY01. The sequence continues at coordinate 13,576 of JANSXY010000007.1, forward strand.
CACCATCAGGTTGGGCAGGTCCGGCCCGATGTTTTCCAACGGCCAGGACAGCGTCAGCCGCGCCCGGCGGTAGCCCTGGCCGCGATCCGCCATGACACAGGGCAGCGACGGCTGCCGTGCCGGCGCTTCTTCCTCCAGCCGTTCGACCCGCGCCGCGGCGCGGTCGCGCAGCGCCGCCGTCTCGCCGGGCAGGGCGACGAAGGTGCCCGAGGATTGTTCGCCGGCCATGACCTCGGCCGCGCGGGCGGGGTCGATCGGCGTTTCGATCAGGTAGTCGCATTCGATCCGGTCGGTCATGACAGTCCGGCGCAGGGCAAGGGCTATGGCCCATGTGGCGTCCCACGGGCCGGATCGCAGGTCAATAAACTTGCGTAAACAGCTTGTTTAGCCCAGCTTCAGACCCTAGCCGCCGATCAGCAGCCGCACCATCGTCGCCTGGTCCAGGTAGCCCGTTGGCGTCAGGCCGCGCGCCTGCTGGAACCGGCGGATCGCCTTGCGCGTCGCCGCGTCGAACCGGCCGTCCACGGCCCCGGGCTTCAGCCCCAGATCGGTGAGCCGGGCCTCGACCAGCCGGCGCATCACCGCGTTGCCGGCCAGCGCATCCTCGACCGCGGCCAGGTCGCGGCGCTGGCCGGCCTCGGCCTCGGCCGCCTGCCGCTCGGCCCGGCGCTGCTCGGCGGCCTCGGCGAAGGCGCCGTTCGGGTAGCGGTCGAGATAGGCGCGGTAGGCGGCGGCGGTGTCGGCCTCGGTCGCGGCGGTCCAGGCCTCGCGCTCCTCGGCCGGGATGCGCGCCAGCCGCTCGCCTTCGAACTCTTCCAGCCGGGCGGCGGCGATATCGGCGAACAGCCCGTCGGGGTAGCGATCCAGGTAGGCGCGCGCCCCGGCCTCGGTGCCGCCACGGCCGGTGTCGCGCCAATAGGCGGAATCGCGGGCCTCTTCCTCGGCCTGCCGCCGCGCGGCCTCGGCCTCCAGTTCCGCCGCGCGGGTTTCGGCCTGCTGGAACAGCGCCTCCAGCAGGCGCGCGTCGAGATAGCCGGTCGCCTCGCCGGCGTTGGCGCTTTGCCAGGCGCGGATCGCGGCGCGGGTGGCCGGGCCGAAGACGCCGTCGATCCCGCGCGGGTCGAAGCCGAGGATCGCGAGGCTTTGCTGTGTCTTGCGCCGCTCGTCGCGGCTGAGCCGCAGCGCCTCTTCGATAAGCCGCAGGCGCTCTTCCGGGCTCGGCTCCGGCGCGGCGGCGGTCTCGTCCGGGCCCGACGGCGCCGGCCGGAACGACCGGTTGAGCGGCAGGTAGCCGTCGGCGCGCAGCCGCCCGACCGTCGCGATGGCCGCGGCCACCGGCATCTCCGGGTCGAACAGCGGCCCGCCAAACAGTTCGGCCAGCGCGGCGCCCGGCCCGGCCAGCACGGTCACGCCCTGCGGGATGTCGTGCGGCTCGAAGCCGGGATCGAGGCCGGGGCCGGTCAGCGCGCGGCGCGCAGGGTCGACCACGGCGACGACGGCGGAGCCCGGATGCCCGCCCGCGAAGTCCAGCAGCGGCGCCAGCGGCAGCCCCGCCGTCCCGACATCCAGGGCCGAGACGCGGCCCGCCTCGGGGGCAAGCAGCCAGTGATCGGTCTTCGCGCGGACGACATGACCCTCCAGCACGATCAGCAGGCTGTCGGCGCGGGCGATCCGGGGGCGCAACGCCTCCAGCCGGGCCAGCGCCTCGGCAAGGCGCAGGTCATCCAGCACCACCGGCGCGAATCCCGCACCGCGCAGCGCCGCCGCGATCCCGCGGTTGCCCGCCAGCGCCGGCTGTTCGGAATAATCGGTATTGACCACAAGGATCGCGAGGTCTTCGGCCGTCGCCTCGGCCACGCCAATGAAGCCCGCCAGCGCCGCCCAGGCCAGCGCCCGCGCCGTCTTGTCGAAAAGCATCGTCCTGACCTCCCGGTCGCTAGAATTCCTGTCCCGTATCGGGCTGAAACGCCGGGCAGCCTCGGCCGGAAGCGGGCTGCTATGCAATAGCGACACCGCCCGCGGGCCTCGCGTTGGCAAGAGACCGCCGGTTCCGGCGCGCTGCCGTGGCCACACTCGCCCGCGCAAAGGCCGGGGCGGGGCAGCTTTGCCTTGGCAAGGCGGATGATCCGTCGGATGCTTCGGTGAACGGCGAAGTCATTGAACGGGAGGTATCATGGCCGGCAAATTCGAACTCTTCACCGACAAGGCCGGTGAAACGCGCTTCCGCCTGAAGGCGGGCAACGGGCAGATCATCCTTGCCAGCGAGGGCTACAAGCGCAAGGCCAGCGCGCTGAACGGCGTGGAGTCGGTGCGCCGCAATGCCGCCGATCCGAAGCGGTTCGAGAGGGCCGAGACCACCAGCGGCAAGTGGCGGTTCAACCTGCGCGCCACCAACGGTCAGGTCATCGGCACCTCCGAGACCTATGAAAGCGAGGCGGCGCGCGACAACGGCATCGAGTCGGTGATGAAGAACGCGCCCGAAGCGAAGCTCGAAGACCTGACCTGAGGGCCGCGTCTTGGCCCGCCGGCGGCCCCGGAACGCTCCGGGGCGGCCGGTGTCCCCGGTGGTGCGGAACGCGAGGGCCCGATGAAGATCACCCGAATCACCAGCCACGTGCTGCAATACGACCTGCCCGAGACGCTGGGCTACTCGCAGCAGTTCTACACCCGTCGCAGCGCCCATCTGGTCGAGGTCGAGACCGACGAGGGCGTGACCGGCTGGGGGGAATGCTTCGGTCCCGGCAATGTCGCGCTGGCCAACCGGGCGATCGTGGAACAGGTGATCCAGCCGCTGGTTCTGGGCATGGATCCGCTCGACCGAGACGTGATCTGGCACCGGGTCTACAACCTTCTGCGCGACCACGGCCAGAAGGGGATGCCGATGCAGGCGCTGTCGGGTGTCGACATCGCGCTGTGGGACATCGCCGGCAAGGTCGCGGGCCTGCCGCTGCACAAGCTGATCGGCGGCGCGCATCGCGCCGACGTGCCGGTCTACGGCTACGGGATGATGCTGCGCCATGAGCCGGTGGCCGACCTTGCCGCGCGCTTCACGGACGAGGCGGCCGCGATCCGCGACGCCGGCTTTGTCGCCGCCAAGATGAAGGTCGGTCTCGGCCCGAGGGACGACGTGCGCCTGGCCGAGGCGGTGCGCAGGGGCGTCGGGCCGGAGTACCGCTTCATGGTCGACGCCAACCACTGCTACACCACCAGCGACGCCTTCTACGTCGGCCGCGCGCTGGAAGAGCTGGAGGCGTACTGGTTCGAGGAACCGGTCGCGCCGGAGGATCACGACGGCTACCGCGAGCTGCGCGCGGGGCTGGATGTCAACATCTCGGGCGGCGAGGCGGAATTCGGGCGCTGGGGCTGGCGCGCGTTGCTGGAATCGCGCGGGCTGGACATCGCGCAGCCCGAGGTCTGCGCGCTGGGCGGGATCAGCGAATACCTGCGGGTGCTGGCGCTGTGTCACGCCCATCACACGCCGGTGGTCAACCATGTCTGGGGATCGGCGGTGGCGGTGGCGACGAACCTGCAGCTGCTGGCGGCGATGCCGCCGCTGCCGGGCGGGCTGCATCCGTGGGAGCCGATGCTGGAATTCGATACCACCCACAACGCCTTCCGCGACGATCTGCTGACCGAGCCGCTGGCGATACAGGCGCAGGTCGCCCGCACCGGCGGGCGGTGCGCGATACCCGGCGGGCCCGGCCTGGGCGTGGAACCCGACCGCGACGTGATCCGGCACTACCGGATCGACTGAGGCGCCGGTTTCGGCTTGACCCGCGCGGGCGGCGCGGGTTGCGTGGCCGAAACGTTGCGGGACCGAGCCCGGAGGGCGCGATGCGAAACACCCAGGTCATTCTGTCCAGCCGGCCGGTGGGCGTGCCGGGGGCGGAACATTTCAGCCTGCGCGAGGTGCCGGTCGGGACACCCGGCGAGGGCCAGGTTCTTGTCCGTCTCACGCATTGGTCGGTCGATCCGGCGATGCGCGGCTGGGCCAACGACGTGCCGAACTATTCGCCCCCCGTGGCGATCGGCGACCCGATGCGGGCCTTCGCGGTGGGCGACGTCATCGCCTCGCGCCATCCCGACTATGCCGAGGGCGACGTGGTCGAGGGGCTGCTGGGCTGGCAAACCCATGTGGTGGTGGATGCCGCGGCGATCGCCCGCAAGGTGACCGAGACCGACCTGCCGCGCAGCTACGCGCTGGGCATCCTCGGGCTGAACGGCACGACCGCGTTTTTCGGCCTGACCGAAAGCTGCGCGGCGCGCTCGGGCGATACCGTCGTCGTCTCCACCGCCGCTGGCGCGGTCGGTTCGGCGGTGGGGCAGATCGCGAAGATCCTGGGCTGCCGGACGGTCGGCATCGCGGGCGGGGCGGAAAAGGTGCGGCAGTGCCGCGAGGAATTCGGCTATGACGCCGCGATCGATTACCGGGGCGAGGACGTGGCCGCGGCGCTGGCGCGGCACTGCCCCAAGGGTGTCGACTGCTATTTCGACAACACCTGCGGGCCGATTTCCGACGCCGTGATGACCCGGCTGGCGCAGGGCGCGCGAATCACCATCTGCGGCACCGCCGCGATCACCGAGTGGGATCCGCTGCCGATCGGGCCGCGGGTGCATCGCCAGCTTCTGGTCGCCCGCGCCCGGATGCAGGGTTTCCTGATCTTCGACTACAGGGATCGGCTGGGCGAGGCGCGGGCGGCGCTGGCCGGCTGGCTGCGCGCCGGTCGGATCGCGGTGCGCGAGCACGTGCTGGAGGGGCCCGAGGCCGCGCCGGGCGCCATCGCGATGCTCTATCGCGGCGAGAACACCGGCAAGCTGATCGTCGCGGTCTGACTCGCCGGTCGGGGTGGCGTCCGCGCCTTGACTCACGTCATGGTGGTGCGCCGTCCGATGCGGCACTGAATCGGTGCGAGCCGTGTTCAGGAGTGTCGCGTGGCAAGGTTGAGGATCGGAGCGAAGAGGGCCGGGGCCGGGCTGTCGGCGCTGCTTGCGTCTGTGATATGGGGCGTCGTGCTGGCGACGCCGGCGCCGGGCGAGGACTTCAGTCTCGAGCGCAGCGCGGCAGAGATCGAGGCCTGGCTGGGCCGGGCGGGGGCAGAGGTCGGCCATTTCATGGCGACCCGCGAAGACCCGCTGCCCGACGACGGCTGCATCGCCTGCCATACCGATGCCGGCGCCCTGATCGGCATGGTCGTGCCGCCCGAGGCGCCGCCCGAAGACGGCTGCGCCGCGGCGCCGTCGCGCCCGCCGTTCCTGGGCTTCTTCGTCAACCCGGAATTCCCGGCAAGTACCCATGGCGAACTGGGTTGCATCGCCTGCCACGGCGGTGACGGGACCGCGACGGAGGCCGAGATCGCCCATGCCGGGCTGCGACCGGGAACCGAGGGCTGCGCCGATTGCCACGGCAAGATCGTCGAGCGGCATGAAACCAGCCTGCACCACACGCTCAACGGCATGCGCCACGCGCTGGAACTGCGCGCCGGCGAGATGCGGATGCAGGCCCTGTCGACCCCCTGGCAGGCCGATTGCGCGACCTGCCACACCACCTGTTCGGATTGCCACCTGTCACTGCCCGCGGCGGTCGGCGGCGGGCTGATCAAGGGCCACGAGTTCATGAAGCGCGCGCCGATGGAAGACAGTTGCGCGCTGTGCCACGGCAGCCGGGCGGGCGCGGAGTACCTGGGCAACAACCCCGGCGTCGGCCCCGATGTGCATTTCGAGGAAGGGATGCATTGCCTCGATTGCCACAAGAACGACCTGCACGGCGACGGCACGCTCTACACCAACCGCTGGGAGGTCGCGGGCCGCGCGGCCTGCACCGATTGCCACCCGGCCCTGCCGCGCGCGGCGAAGGACGAACCCGAACCCGACTACATGGATTTTCCCGTGCACAGCGAGGTGCATGCCGACGTCGCCTGCCAGGTCTGCCACGCCACGCCCTACCAGGCCTGTTTCGACTGCCACACCGGCGAGGAGGACGGCGAGTATTTCCGCCGCGCGGGCGACAAGCGGCTGGTCCTGAAATTCGGCCGCAACACGGTGCCGGGGTATCCCTATGGCATCGTGACGCTGCGCAACAACCCGGTGGCGCGCGACTCCTTCGACCATTTCGGCCAGAACCTGCTCCCGGGCTTCGACGACGAGCCGACGTGGAAGACCGCCGCGCCGCACAACATCCAGAGGATCACCGGGCAGAACGTCAGCTGTTTCAACTGCCACGACGATCCGACCCTGTTCCTGACCGAAGAAGACCTGGACCGCAGGGGGCCCGCGGCAAATACGCGCGCCCTGTTCGATCCACCCGCACCAGACCAGTAATCGAGGAGACCGACGATGCGCCTGATCCCCCTTTCCACCGCCCTTGCCGCGATGCTTGCCGCCGGGGCCGCGCAGGCGGAGATGCCGCCGATCGATGCCGCCGAACTGGCCGCCTGGCAATCCGCCTATGCCGAGATCCAGGCGATGTCGCCGAAATGGGCCGTGCAGGGCGGCGATGCCTTCCATGCCTCGGCCGCGGCGGGCGTGCCCGTCGTCTATCTTGACGTGCGCACCCCGGAGGAACGCGAAAAGGGTGTCGTCGCCGGGGCCCTGCAGGTCAGCCTGACCGAACTGGCCACCGAGGCGGGCATAGCCGCGCTTCCCGAAAGCAAGACGACGATCATGGCGGTCTATTGCAAGTCGGGCCACCGGTCGGCGCTGGCGATCCCGCTTCTGCACCGGCTGGGCTATGTCAACGCCACCAGCATGCAGGGCGGCTACGAAGGCTGGGTCGAGGCCGGGTACCCGGTGGAGTGAGGCCCCGGGCCGCCGCGCCCCGACCCGGTCAGATCAGAGCCACCCAGCGCCGGGCCAGCCCGAGGCCCTCGGCATCGGCCGCGGCGCCGTCGGTTTCCGCGCGGCGCGGATGTTCGGCGGCGAAGCCGGGATCGATGGCCGCGACCTGATCGGGAAACCGGCGCAGCCAGTCGGCGACCACGGCACGATGCGCCTCGAGATGGAACTGGAAGCCATAGCCCGCCCGTCCGTGGCGGAAACCCTGCGCCTCGGCGATGCCGGACCGGGCAAGATGCACCGCGCCCGCGGGCAGGTCGAACGTGTCGCTGTGCCATTGGGTGGCGAGAAAGCGCGCGGGGGCGGCGGCCATTACCGCGTCGCCGGTCGCGTCCGCGCAGCGCTCGACCGGGCACCAGCCGAATTCCCGCGCCGCGCCCAGCCGGTTGTCCGCGCCGAGGCCGCGGGCCAGCAGTTGCGCGCCCAGGCACAGGCCAAGGACCGCGCGGCCTGTCTCCGCCGTCTCGGCCATAAGCGCGGCCAGCGCCGGCAGGTAGGGATGGCGCGCATCGTCGCGCGCCGATTGCTCGCCGCCGAACACCACCAACGCGTCATGTTCGCCCAGGGCCGGCAAACGACCGTTGGCGAAGGGGCGGAAGATGTCGATGATCGCGCCCGCCTCGGCCAGCGCGACGCCGACCTGGCCGTGATGGGTGATCGCTGTATTCTCGACGAGCGCGACGCGCATGGCCCTGTGTCCTTCGGTTCTACCGCGCACTCTGCACGAGTGCGACCGGGGATCAAGCGCACCGAAAGGGATTGACATGAGGCATAACAGTTAGAATGCTTCCCAAATCTGGCGGGAGGGCCGGAACCGGGGGGACCGCGACATGCGTATCTGGGGATATTTCCGGTCGTCGGCAGCCTATCGCTGTCGCATCGGCCTGGGTTTGAAGGGGCTGGCGGCCGAACAATCCTTCGTCCACCTGCGCCGGGGCGAGCAGCGGGATCCGGCGTTCCGCACGCTCAATCCGCAAGGTCTGGTGCCGGCGCTGGAAACCGGCGAGGGGGTGATCACCCAGTCGCTCGCGATCCTCGAATGGCTGGACGAAACCCATCCCGAACCGGCCTTCCTGCCCGGCGATGCCGGCCACCGGGCTGCGATCCGGGCCTTCGCGCAGATCATCGCCTGCGACATCCACCCGCTGCAGAACCTCCGGGTGCTCGATTACCTGCGCGCCGAATTCGGCCAGGACCAGGACGGGCTGAACCGCTGGTGCCAGCGCTGGATCGGCGAGGGGCTGATGGCCTGCGAATCGATCCTTGCGGCACGCGGCGGTTCGGGGCCGTTCTGCTTTGGCGCGGCGCCGACGCTGGCGGATATCTGCCTCGTTCCGCAGGTTTTTTCGGCAGGTCGCTTCGGTGTCGATCTTGACCCGATGCCGCGGCTCAGGGAAATTCATCGCATCTGCAACGAATTGCCCGCCTTCGCGTCGGCGCATCCGGCGCGCCAGCCCGATCACGAGGCCTGAGGCCCAAGGAGACGATGGACTTGCCCGCCGCGAGGCGGTCTTATGACGCGAGATGGGCGGGCTGCCCGCTTCATGACACTCTGGGAGGAGAGAGACAGATGACAACGACCCGCAGATCGCTTCTGGGCCTGGCCGCGGCGGCGGCGCTGGCCACCGGCCTTGGCACCGTCCCGGCGGCGGCGCAGGAGGTGACGCTGACGCTGCACCAGTTCCTGCCCGCGCAGGCGAACGTGCCGAAATACGTTCTCGACGTCTGGGCCGACAAGGTGGAGGCCGAGTCGAACGGGCGGATCAAGATCGACCGGTTCCCCTCGATGCAACTTGGCGGCACCCCGCCGGAGCTTTACGATCAGGTCGTCGACGGCGTGGCCGATATCGTCTGGACGGTGGCGGGCTACACGCCGGGGCGGTTCCCCCGCGCCGAGGTCTTCGAACTGCCCTTCATCATGACGAATGCCGAGGCCGCGTCGCGCGCCTACTGGGATCTCTACGAAAGCGACATGAAGGACGCCGACTACAAGGACGTTCACATGATCGGCGTCTGGGTGCACGGGCCGGGGATGATCCATTCCAAGGAACCGATCACCTCGGTGGCCGACCTCAATGGCGTGAAGCTGCGGGCGCCGACGCGCACCACCAACATGCTGTTCAAGGAACTGGGCGCGACCCCGGTGGGCATGCCGGTGCCGGCGATCCCGGAATCGCTGTCCAAGGGCGTGATCGACGCGACGGTGATCCCGTGGGAGGTGACCGGCGCGCTCAAGGTGCCGGAACTGGTGTCCAACCACACCGAGTTCGGCGATGCCGCGCTTTACACCACCTCCTTCGTCTTCGCGATGAACAAGGCCAAGTACGACAGCCTGCCCGATGACCTGAAGGCGGTGATCGACGCCAATTCCGGCCCCGAGTTCTCGGCCTTCGCCGGCAAGACGATGGCCGCCTACGACGTGCCGACCCGGCAGGCCGCCGTCGACCGCGGCAACAACATCGTCGAGCTTTCGCCCGAGCAGGTGGCCGAATGGCAGGCCGCGGCGGCGCCGGTCTACGACCAGTGGATGGCCGAGGTCGAATCGCAGGGCATCGACGGCGCCGACCTGATCGCCCGGGCCAAGGCGCTGATGGAGAAATACGCGAACTGATGCGCGCGGGCGGGCCGCGCCGCGGCCCGCCGTCTTCGTACCCGGGGGCGACATGCAGCGATTGATCTACGGGCTGGCCCGGCTGATGGCGCTCCTTGGCGGCATCGTGCTTGTCGGGCTGATCCTTCTGACCTGTGTCAGCGTCACCGGCCGTGGCGCCAACAGTCTGGGCCATGCCGACTGGCTGGAGGCGGCGTTCCCGGCGCTGTCCGAGGCGATCATCGGCAGCGGTGTCGGCCCGCTTCTGGGCGATTTCGAGATCGTCGAGGCGGGGATCGCGTTTTCGATCTTCGCCTTCCTGCCCTGGTGCCAGCTGCGCCAGGGGCACGCGGTCGTCGATATCTTCACCGCGATGATGCCTGGCGGGCTGAGCCGGTTCCTGATCACCTTCTGGGATGTCCTGTTCGCGCTGGTGCTGATCCTGATCTCCTGGCGGCTCTACGAGGGACTGATCGGCAAGTTCGGCAACGGCCAGACGACCTTCCTGTTGCAGTTCCCGATCTGGTGGGCCTACGCCGCGAGTTTCGCGGGGTCGGTCGTCGCCGCGCTCACGGGGGTCTATGTCGCCGTCCTGCGACTGGCCGGGCTGGTGACCGGCCGCCACCTGCTGCCGGTGTCCGGGGGGAGCGCGCATTGACCAATCTCGAACTGGGGCTGCTGTCCTTTCCCGTCCTTCTGCTGATGATCTTCCTGCGCGCGCCGATCGGGCTGGCGATGATGATCTGCGGCATCGGCGGCCTCTACATGGTGACCGGCGGGCCGAACATGGTGCTCGCCAAGCTGAAATCCGAGAGTTTCTCGACCTTTTCCAGCTACTCGCTCTCGATCATCCCGATCTTCCTTCTGATGGGCCAGTTCGCGACGCTGGGCGGGATGAGCCAGGCGCTGTTTCGCGCGGCCGAAAGCTGGCTGGGCCACCGGCGCGGCGGGGTCGCGATGGCCTCGATCGGGGCCTGCGCGGGCTTCGGGGCGATCTGCGGCTCCTCGCTCGCAACCGCGGCGACGATGAGCCAGGTGGCGCTGCCGGAACTCAAGCGCAACGGCTATCCGGGCGGGTTTTCCACCGCCACGCTGGCCGCCGGCGGCACGCTGGGGATCCTGATCCCGCCCTCGGTCGTGCTGGTGATCTACGCGATCCTGACCGAGCAGAACATCGCGAAACTGTTCCTTGCCGCCTTCGTTCCGGGCCTTCTGGCCGCGCTGGGCTACATGATCGCGGTGTCGATCTACGTGCGCCGGCATCCGGAGGCCGGCGGCACCCTGCCACGCCAGCCATACCTGCAGCGGTTCCGCGCGTTGCTGGATGTCTGGCCGGTGCTGCTGGTCTTCGTGCTGGTGGTGGGCGGTATCTACCTGGGCTGGTTCACCCCGACCGAGGGCGCCAGCGTCGGCGCGGCGGGCACCGGGCTGATCGCCCTGGCCAATGGCGGGCTGACCTGGCGCACGCTGCGCGACAGCATCCTGTCGACCGCGCAATCGACCGCGATGATCTTCTTCATCGTGCTCGGCGCGGGCCTTTACAATTCCTTCCTCGCGCTCACCCAGGTGCCGCAGAACCTGTCGGAATTCGTGATCGGGCAGGGCTTCAGCCCGTGGCTGGTGCTGGTGCTGATCCTGCTGTTCTACCTCGTGCTGGGCTGCCTGATGGACAGCCTGTCGATGATCCTGCTGACGATCCCGATCTTCTTTCCGGTGGTCAGCCAGCTTGACTTCGGGCTGACGCCCGAACAGGTGGCGATCTGGTTCGGGATCCTCGTGCTGATCGTCGTCGAGGTCGGGCTGATCACCCCGCCGGTGGGGATGAACCTGTTCGTGATCAACTCGATGGACCGGGAAACGCCGATGTCGGCGACCTATGCGGCGGTTCTGTGGTTCGTCGGATCCGACCTGATCCGCGTGGCGATCCTGGTGATGTTCCCGGCGATCACGCTGTTCCTGATCTGACCGACGGGCCCGCGGCGGGCCGCGGGCGGGGGGCTGTCTGCCCCCCGGCCGCCTGCGGCGGCTCCCCCCGAGGATATTTCGAGACCAAAACGATTGCGCGAAACTGATTATATAGTATAACTATTCGTGTGCAAATCGCAGGGAGGGCGCGATGCTGGAGGTCGAAACGGACGGCCCGCTGGCGGTTCTGACGATGAACCGGCCGGAGAAACGCAACGCGATGTGCGACGCGCTGCTCGACCGCATCGCGGCGTTCTTCGACGCGCCCCCCGAAGGCGTGAAGGTGGCGGTGCTCGCCGGGGCGGGCGGCCATTTCTGTTCCGGTCTCGACCTGGCCGAGCAGGAGTTGCGCGACGCCGAGGGCACGATGCGGCATTCGCGCGGCTGGCATCGGGTGATGGACCGGGTGCAGTTCGGCGGCCTGCCGGTGGTCGCCAGCCTGACCGGCGCGGTGATCGGCGGCGGGCTGGAACTGGCGGCCGCGGCGCATGTGCGGGTGGCCGAACCCTCGGCCCGGTTCCAGTTGCCCGAGGGGCGGCGCGGGATCTTCGTGGGCGGCGGCGCCAGCGTGCGGGTCGGGCGGCTGATCGGCCCCGACCGGATGACCGAGATGATGCTCACCGGCCGCAGCTACGGCGCGGAGGAGGGGCTGCGGCTGGGCTTCGCGCACGAGGTCGTCGCCGAAGGGCAGGGCCTGGCGCGGGCGCGGGCGCTGGCCTTGCAGATCGCCGGCAACGCGCCGCTGTCGAACTACATCATGATCCAGGCGTTGTCGCGGATCGCCGACATGGGCCGCACCGAGGGGCTGTTCACCGAAAGCCTGTGCGCGGCGCTGACCCAGACCAGCCCGGACGCGGTGGAGGGGCTGCGCGCGTTTCTCGAAAAGCGCGCGCCGCGGTTCGGTTGAGCGGGGGCGGGGCGATGCGGGCGGACGCGGGGCTCAGGGATCTGGTCGGCTACCGGATGAAACGCGCCTTCGCGGTGATCCAGGCCGATCTTTCGCGGGTGCTGGAGCCGTTCGGGCTGCGGATGATCCCGTTTTCCGCGCTGGTCGTGATCGCGCGCCAGCCGGGGATCGGCCAGGGGCAGCTGGCGGCGGCGCTGGCGGTGGAACGTTCCAATCTTGTCGCGCCGCTTGACGGGCTGGAGGCGCGCGGCCTGATCCGGCGCGAGGCGGTGCCCGGCGACCGCCGCGCGCTGGCGCTGAAACCGACGCCGGCGGGGCTGACGCTGGCCGAGGCGGCGCTGGCGGCGGTGCGGGCGCACGAGGCGCGGCTGATGGCCGGGGTCAGCGAGGCCGATGTCGCGGCGCTGTTCCGGGCCTGCGCGGCGATCGAGACGGTGCCGGAACGGGAGGAGACGTCCGGATGACGCGGGATGGCGAAGGCTTCCGGCCGCAGGCGATGCGGCGCGAGGACCGGCCGGACGGGACGGTGCGCCTGACCTGCCCCGATCCGCTGCCGCCGGTCGCGGCGCATGTCGGCGACTGGCTGGATCGCTGGGCCGCGGCGGCGCCGGAGCGGGTGTTCCTGGCCGAACGGTCGGGCGCGGGCTGGCGAACGGAGGGTTACGCGGCGGTGGCGCAGGCGGCCCGGGCGATCGCAACGGCGCTGGCCGGGCGCGGGCTGGGGCCGGACCGGCCGCTGGCGGTGCTGTCGGGCAACTCGGTCGACCACGGGCTGATCGCGCTCGGCGCGCAACTGGCCGGGGTGCCGGTGGTGCCGCTGGCCGAACAATACGCGCTGATCGGCGAGGCGCATCCCCGGCTTGTCCATGCGCTGGACCTGGTGCGGCCGGGGATGGCCTATGTCGACGATGCCGGGCGCTTCGCCGATGCGCTGGCGCTGTCCCAACTGGCCGGGGTCGAGGTCGTGGCCAGCCGGGTCGAGGGCGCGCCGCGGCCGGTGACGGGGTTTGCCGAGCTCTTGCGCGGCGATCCGGGCGCCGCGCTGCCGGCGATCGGCCCCGACACGGTGGCGAAGTACCTGCTGACCTCGGGGTCCACCTCGGCGCCCAAGGCGGTGGTCACGACGCAGCGGATGGTCTGCGTGAACCAGGCCCAGATCGCCGCGGCGCTGCCGTTCCTGGCCGACCGGCCGCCCGTGATCCTCGACTGGCTGCCGTGGAACCATGTCTTCGGCGGATCGCACAATTTCAACATGATGCTGGCCAATGGCGGCAGCCTGTGGATCGACGATGGCCGCCCGGTGCCGGGCGGGTTCGACCGGACGCTGGAAAACCTGGCGATGGTCGCGGGTACGCTATCGTTCAACGTGCCGGTGGGCTACGCGATGCTGGCGCGCGCGCTGGCCGATGACGCGGCGCTGCGCCGGCGGTTCTTCGGCGAGCTGGACCTCGTCTTCTACGCCGGCGCGGCCCTGCCGCCCGAGGTCTGGACCGCGCTGGAGGACATGGGGCGCGCGGTGCGCGGCCGGGCGCCGCTGATGGCCTCGTCCTGGGGGATGACGGAAACCGCGCCGGCCTGCGTGATGGTGCATGACCGCTCCGGCGGGGCGGGGATCATCGGCGTGCCGTTGCCCGGCGTGACGGTGAAGCTGATGCCGGCCGAGGACGGGCGGCACGAATTGCGGGTCGCCGGGCCGAACGTGATGCCGGGCTACCTGGGCGCGCCGCAGGCCACGGCGGCGGGTTTCGATGACGAGGGGTTCCTTGTCACCGGCGATGCGGTGCGCTTCGTCGATCCCGACCGCCTGGCGGCGGGGCTGAAGTTCGATGGCCGGGTGTCGGAGGATTTCAAGCTGATGACGGGCACCTGGGTCCGGGCCGCGGCGCTGCGGCTTGAGGTTCTGGCCTGGCTCGCGCCGCTGGCCGCCGACGTGGTGATCTGCGGGCAGGACCGGGCCGAAGTGGGCCTGCTGGTGGTGCCCGACCGTGCGGCCTGCGCGGCGGCGGGGCTGGCCGTCGATGGTGGCGAGGGCCTTGTCGCCGCCGGGCCGCTGACGGCCGAGATCGGGCGGCGGATGAGGGCGGCGGCGGGCCGGGCGACCGGATCGGCCGGCCGGGTGGCGCGGGCGGCGGTGCTGGTCGATCCGCCCTCGCTGGCCGCGGGGGAGTTGACGGCGAAGGGTAACATCAACATCCGCAAGCTGCTGGATCGCCGCGCCGGTCTTCTGGCGCGGCTCTACGCCGCCGACGATCCCGACGTGGTGCGGCTGGAGGCCGGGCAATGACGCCGTTTCGCGCGCCGCTGGCCGATATCCTGCACTCGCTCGACCTGGCCGGGGCGGCGCGCTTGCCGGACTGGGACGCGGGGCTTGCCGCCGAACTGGGCGGCCATTTCGCGGCCTTCGCGGAGGCCGAGATCGCGCCGCTCGACGCGCTGGGCGATGCCGAGGGCTGCCGGCTGGAGGATGGCCGGGTCAGGATGCCGGCCGGGTTTCGCCGGGTCTATGCCGACTGGGCCGCGGCCGGCTGGCCCGGCCTCACCGCGCCGGAGGCCTATGGCGGGCAGGCGCAGGGCGCCGCGATGCTGGCGATCACCTCGGAAATCTTCTCGGGCGCCTGCCATGCGTTGCAGATGGTCACCGGGCTGGTGCCCGGCGCGATCCGCACGCTGATGCGCTTCGGCACCGAGGCGCAGCGCGCGCGGATGATCCCGCCGTTGGCGTCGGGGCGCTGGCTGTCGACGATGGCGCTGACCGAGCCGGAGGCGGGATCCGACCTTGCGCGCATCCGCTGCCGGGCGGACCGCGACGGCGCGGGCCAGTGGCGGATCACCGGCGAGAAGATCTTCATCTCCGGCGGCGACCAGGATCTGAGCGAGGGCGTGTTTCACCTTGTCCTCGCGCGTACCGGGCCGGGCGGCGTGAAGGGCCTTGGCCTGTTCGCCGTGCTGCCCGGCGCCGCGGTGCGGGTCACGCGGATCGAGGAGAAGATGGGGCTGCATGCCTCGCCGACCTGCGCGCTGCTGTTCGAGGCGGCGGAGGCGGAACTGATCGGCGAGGCGGGCGGCGGGCTGGCCGCGATGTTCACGATGATGAACCACGCGCGGCTTGACGTCGCGCTGCAGGGCGTCGCCCATGCCGCGCGTGCCGCCGATGTCGCCCGGACCCATGCGGCGGGCCGCGTCCAGGGCCGGGGGCCGGATGGCGCGCTGGTGACGATCGACGCGCATCCCGATGTCGCCCGGATGATCGCCGAGGCCGAGGCCGCGGCGCTGGCCGGGCGGCTGTTGTGCCATGTCGCGCTGGTCGCGATGGAGGCGGGTGACGATCCCGCCCTGGTCGAGTTCCTGACACCCTTGTGCAAGGTCGATTGCACCGAGGGCGCGCTGCGGGCCGCCGAGGCGGCGCAGCAGGTTTTGGGCGGTTATGGCTACCTGCGCGAATACCGGGTGGAACAGACCTGGCGCGACGCGCGGATCGCCGCGATCTACGAGGGCGCGAACGGCATCCACGCGGGCCAGCTGGCCACCCGCGGCATGGCCCATGCCCCGGCCTTCGCGACCTGGGTCGCACGGGTCGGGGCCGAAACCGGGGCGGGCGAGGTCGCGGCGGCGCTGGCGGCGTGGGAGGCGGCGCGCGCCCATGTCGCGGATCATGACCGCCCGGCGGACCTGGCCCATGACTACGTCGCCTGCACCGTCGCGCTGGCGCGGCTGGCGGCCTTCGCGTTGATCGCCGCCGGCGCCGACCGGGCACCGGAACCGGCGCGGGCGGCCGCCCTTGCGGCCCGGTTCCGCCGGCGCCTGCCCGCCGAGGTCGCGTTCCGGGCCGGATTGGTGCGCGCCGCCTGAGACGGTGGCGGAAAGGGCTGGTCAAATCGTGCCGCACCTGCCATGCTGCAGCGCAGCAATAGCGGTGGAGGGCACCATGACGGGCAAGGTCATCGCGGTCGCGCAGCAGAAAGGCGGATCGGGCAAGACCACGATCGCCGTCAATCTCGCCGTCGCCTGCGCCCGGCAGGGCAAGACGGTCGCGCTTCTGGATACCGACCCGCAGGGCAGTCTCGGGCGCTGGTTCATGGCCCGGCGCGAGCGGCTGGGCGAGCCGGGGATGGCGTTCTCGACGTCGTCGGCCTGGGGGGTCAGCTACGAATGCGAGAAACTGCGCCGAGAGGCCGATATCGTGCTGGTCGATACCCCGCCCAAGGTCGATGCCGATCTGCGCCCGGCGCTGCGCGAGGCCGACCTTGTGCTGATCCCGGTCGCGACCAGCCATGTCGATCTCTGGGCGACGGAGGGGGTGCTGGACCTCGCGCGGCGTGAACGCAAGCGCGCGGTCGTGATCCTAAACCGGGTCAAGCCGGGCACCCGGCTGGCGGCCGAAGTCACGACGGCGGCGGAAGCGCTGGAGGCCGATCTGGCCGGGGCGGCGCTGGCCAACCGCGTGACCTATGCCGAAACCCTGGGCATGGGGCTGGGCGCGCAGGAGGCCGCGCGCCGCGGCCCGGCGGCGGCGGAGGTCGACAGGCTGCTGGCCGAGATCGCCGACCTGCTCTGACACCGCAAGACCGTTGGCAGGCCCGGTCTTTCGGCCTAGCTGTGGCGCCGGAGGTGGCGATGGACGATCTTGATCTGATGCGGCGGGCCGGCCTGCCGGACGCGCTGCGCGTGCTGGTGACCGAAATGCCCCGCGCCGAGTGGGAAGCGCATCCGGCGTTCCGCGGGCTGGCGGAATTCTGGCTCGACCGGCACATGATGTTTCGCAAGCTGGCCGCGCTTCTCAGGGCCGATGCCGAGGCACGGCTGGACGGCGGGCTCGACCCGGCCGCCCATGTCGCGCGGGTCGGCCGCTACGGCGGGCTCTACCTGGGCGAGTTGCAGGGCCATCACGCTGTCGAGGACGCGCATTACTTCCCGGTCATGGCCGGGCTGGACGCGCGCGTGGCGCGCGGGTTCGAGTTGCTGGATGCCGATCACCACGCGCTCGACGCGCTGCTGGCCGAGTTCGCGGATCGCGCCAACGCGGTGATCCGCGACGGCGGCGCGGCCCGCGACGCGGCGGGCCGCCTGCTGGAAACCGTGACCCGGATGGAGGGGTTCATCGATCGCCACCTGATCGACGAGGAGGAGATCGTGGTGCCGCTGATCCTTGCCCATCGGCTGGCCTGAGGCTTGCGGTTTCGCGCCGCGCCCCCATCTGGAGGGCAGGCAACAGGAGGACGACAACGATGCAATGCCCGATCGACGGAACCCAGCTGGTCATGACCGACCGCAACGGCGTGGAGATCGATTACTGCCCATCGTGCCGCGGCGTCTGGCTGGACCGGGGCGAGCTGGACAAGATCATCGAACGGTCGATGGCGCAGGCCGCGCCGCCCCCGCCGCCGCAGCCGGCGCAGCGCCCCGCGCGCGGCTATGACGAGGATTACGAGGATCGCCGCCGCTACAAGAAGCGCGACAGCTTCCTGTCCGATCTCTTCGATTTCTGAGGCGCGGCGATGGGCCTGATCGGAACCCTGATCATCGGCGCGATCGCGGGCTGGCTGGCCGGGCAGATCATGTCCGGCCGCGGCTTCGGCATCGTCGGCAACATGGCGCTGGGCATCCTGGGCGCCTTCGTGGCGGGAATGGTGCTTCCCGCCGTCGGGCTGGGCGGCGAGGGCACCGGCGTGACGCTGGTGCGCGCCACGATCGGCGCGGTGGCGATCCTCGCGCTGGTGCAGCTGGTCAAGAAGGCCTGAGGCTTCGCGCCGCCCCGGACCCGTGCTAGGCTGACCCCGCGCGCGCCGGAGAGGAGCCAGCAGCATGCCCGACATCACCCGCGATTTCGACGGCCAGACCGTCATCACCACGTTCGAGATGACGCCCGGCACCTGCCAGGATCTGCTGGAGGAACTGACCCGCGCCTATGACGAGCTGATCAGCCACCAGCCCGGCTTCCTCGGCGCCGGGCTGCATGTGAACGACGCGCAGACCCGGATCGTGAACTATTCGCAATGGCGCCGGCGCGAGGATTTCCAGGCGATGCTGCGCACCCCCGAGATGCGCGAGCGGAACCGCAAGATCGCCGCGCTGTGTTCGCGGTTCGAGCCGGTGATGGTGGAGGTCGCGGCGGTGTTTTGAGGGGGAGACGGGGCAAGCCGCCCTTACCGCCATTTCCCGTGCTGCCGTCCTGTTCCCTGAAGACGCAGAAGGCTTCGCCCGTGCGCCAGCACGGGCACGCGCCCGCCCGCCCCCAGGCGGGCGCGTTCCGCGCCCACCCGGTCGGTCGCGCGCCCGTGCTGCTGGTGTTCGCGAAACGCGGGATCGAGGCCGAGGTTCCGGTCAGCCATTGTCGGGCCGGGCGAGGTTCCGTGTCCCCCCGCACGTGCCGCGAGGTCTTGTGCCAAGTCACCCGAGCGTCACCGAGATCAGCCGGTTGCCATCATACATCACGATTGCCTGCCTGCCGGTAATCGTGCGCATGTGGTAGTATTCCATGCCGAACCCTCGGCTTGTCGTGATGAGTGGCCCCCAACACGGGCCTCTATTTTCCGGCGTCCCGAACATTTGCCCATATGTTTCCGCAGCGCGGCACTGTTCGGCTCGCACCATGTGTTCTTCGTATTCCTGGGTGCAGGCTGCAATCGCGAGAAGCGCAACGGCGGGCAGGAAGCGAACCATGATACTCTCCACGTTACTGACGCCATGCTAGCGCGGCACCGTGAAAAGCAAAAGAGGCGGGCTTCCGACCCACCTCTTCCGATGACGCCAAGACGATATCTGCGCGCAGGGGCGTTAAGCGGTAGTGTATTGGCGGTGCCTGTCCCGCAACATCATGCGCTCAGCGGCCATACCCTCCGCCACGCACATCAGCGCCGCGACCCTAGAAACTACCGCCCCCGCTTCCCCCGCTGTGGCCGCGACCCGGCCCGCCCGGCGGTCGACCGGCCCTTGACCTTCTGCGCCGCCTCCACCGCCTCCTCGATCACCGATTGCCGCGCCAGCGGATCGTCGTGGACGGCCAGGTCCACGGCCTCCAGCCGCTTGATCTCGTCGCGCAGCCGGGCCGCTTCCTCGAATTCCAGGTTCTCGGCCGCCTTGCGCATTTTCAACCGAAGATCGTCCAGATGCGCCGCCAGATTGGCCCCGACCATTGATTTTTCAACCTTGGCCGTCACGCGGGCCATGTCGGTATCGCCCTGCCACAGCCCCGCCAGAACATCCTCGACATTCTTCTTCACGGTGGTCGGCGTGATCCCGTGTTCCTCGTTGTAGGCGATCTGTTTGGCGCGGCGGCGGTTGGTTTCGGCCAGCGCGCGTTCCATGCTGCCCGTCACCCGGTCGGCATACATGATCACCCGGCCCTCGGCGTTCCGCGCCGCCCGGCCGATGGTCTGGATCAGCGAGGTTTCCGAGCGCAGGAAGCCCTCCTTGTCGGCATCGAGGATCGCCACCAGCCCGCATTCGGGAATGTCCAGCCCCTCGCGCAGCAGGTTGATCCCCACCAGCACGTCGAAGGCGCCCAGCCGCAGGTCGCGCAATATCTCGATCCGCTCGATCGTGTCGATGTCGGAATGCATGTAGCGCACCCGGATTCCCTGTTCGTGCAGGTATTCCGTCAGATCCTCCGCCATCCGCTTGGTCAGGGTCGTGACCAGCGTGCGGAAGCCCCGCGCCGCCACCCGGCGCACCTCGTCCAGAAGATCGTCGACCTGCATCGAGACGGGGCGGATTTCCACCTCCGGGTCCAGAAGCCCGGTGGGGCGGATCACCTGTTCGGTGAACACCCCGCCGGCCTGGTCCAGCTCCCACGCCGCCGGCGTGGCCGAGACGAAGACCGACTGCGGCCGCATCGCATCCCATTCCTCGAACTTCAGCGGCCGGTTGTCCATGCAGGACGGCAGCCGGAACCCGTGTTCGGCCAGCGTGAACTTGCGCCGGTAGTCGCCCCGGTACATCCCGCCGATCTGCGGCACGCTGACATGGCTTTCATCGGCGAAGACGATGGCGCTGTCGGGGATGAACTCGAACAGCGTCGGCGGCGGCTCGCCCGGCGCACGGCCCGTGAGGTAGCGCGAATAATTCTCGATCCCGTTGCACACGCCGGTCGCCTCCAGCATCTCGAGGTCGAAGTTGGTGCGCTGTTCCAGCCGCTGCGCCTCCAGCAGCTTGCCCTCGTCCGTCAATTGCCTGAGCCGCAGCGCCAGTTCCTTGCGGATGCCCTGGATCGCCTGTTGCAGCGTCGGGCGCGGGGTGACGTAGTGCGAATTGGCGTAGATCCTGATCTTCTCGAATGTGTCGGTCTTCGCCCCGGTCAGCGGGTCGAATTCGGTGATCGCCTCCAGCTCCTCGCCGAAGAAGGAGAACCGCCAGGCCCGGTCCTCGAGGTGGGCGGGCCACAGTTCCACCACGTCGCCGCGCACCCGGAAGCTGCCGCGCTGGAACGCCGCGTCGTTGCGGCGGTACTGCTGGGCCACCAGTTCGGCGATGAACTTGCGCTGTTCGAAAAGCCCGCCGACGGCCATGTCTTGCGTCATCGCCGAGTAGGTCTCGACCGAGCCGATGCCGTAGATGCAGGAGACCGAGGCGACGATGATCACGTCGTCGCGTTCCAGAAGCGCCCGGGTGGCCGAATGGCGCATCCGGTCGATCTGTTCGTTGATCTGGCTTTCCTTCTCGATGTAGGTGTCCGACCGGGGCACGTAGGCCTCTGGCTGGTAGTAGTCGTAGTAGCTGACGAAGTATTCCACCGCGTTGTCGGGGAAGAAGCCCTTGAACTCTCCGTAAAGCTGGGCGGCCAGCGTCTTGTTCGGCGCGAGGATGATCGCCGGGCGCTGGGTTTCCTCGATCACCCTGGCCATGGTGAAGGTCTTGCCGGTGCCCGTCGCGCCCAGCAGCACCTGGTCGTGGTCGCCGGCGAGGATTCCGGCGGACAGTTCCGCGATCGCCGTGGGCTGGTCGCCCGCGGCCCGGAACTCGGTGTGCATCACGAACCGCTTGCCGCCCTCCAGCTTCGGTCGGGTCAGCACGTCGGGGCGCGGGGCGGGGGCGTTGGTATTGTTGTGGGGCATCGGCAACCTCCGGCCCCCAATGTGGCGCGCCGGGCGCCGGGTGCAAGGCGCATTTGCCGGACGCAGCCGCAATTCCGAACGAGAGGTTAACGAAAACCCTTCGGTTTTATGGACTTAGTTCTGCCGCATTGTCGCCTTGTTCTTGCAGGTCGGTCGCGGCGCGCGTAGCTTCCCCCATGCAAGCAGCAATGCTGCCGACCGGAAAACACCCACCCCACCCAAGCTCCCCAAGCACCGGTCGGCAGCACCTTTGCCCGCGGCGGCCTGCCTGCCCGCACGCTCTTGCGCCGGCGCCCCGCTTTGGCGATAACGGCGCGAGGCAGCGACGAGGGGATGACCATGCGCGCGCGGATCTACAGGCCGGCCCGTACGGCGATGCAATCCGGAACCGCCAAGACCCATGACTGGGTGCTGGAATACGCGCCCGCCTCGGCACGCGATATCGATCCGCTGATGGGCTGGACCGGCTCGGCCGATACCCAGGCCCAGGTCCGGCTGCGTTTCGAAAGCCAGGCGGCGGCCGAGGACTACGCGCGCGAGAACGGGATCGACTATGTCGTCCTGCCCGCGCATGACCGCAAGCCCAACATCCGGCCTCGCGGCTACGGCGAGAATTTCGCCACCGACCGCCGCGGCGCCTGGACGCACTGACCGGGCGGGGCGGCCGGTGGCGACGGGGCGGGTGGCGGCCCCGTGCCGGGCGAGGCGAGCGATGATCACGATTTCCCGCGAACATCCCGTGCAGGACGACCTGGGGCTTTTGCACGCGCGCCATACCGAAGCGATGCATGCCGACACGCCGCCCGAAAGCATCCACATGATGCCCGCGGACGCGCTGGCCGCGCCGGGCATCGCCTTCTTCGTGATGCGCGAGGATGGCGCGCCTGTGGGGATGGGCGCGATCAAGCGGATCGGCCCCGATCATGGCGAGATCAAGTCGATGCACGTCCTGGCCGAACTGCGCGGGCGCGGGTTGGCGCGCGTCCTTCTCGACCACCTGATCGCGGCGGCGCGGGCCGACGGGATCGCCCGGCTGTCGCTGGAAACCGGCGCGCAACCCTCCTTCGGGGCGGCGCGGGCGCTGTACGAACGGGCGGGCTTTGCCTATTGCCCGCCGTTCGAGGGCTATGTCGCTGATCCGAACAGCGTGTTCATGACACGGCGTCTTGCCGAAGGCGCTTGATCGCAGGGGCGCTCTGTCGCAGAACGGCCAAAGCGGCCCCGTAGCTCAACTGGATAGAGCAGGCGACTTCTAATCGCCAGGCTGAGGGTTCGAGTCCTTCCGGGGTCGCCAGCGGCTTGCATGGCTCCTGAGCGAACCTTTCGCGCCCTTCGCCGCCGGCCGCGTGCCGCCGGGCCGCGAATGTTCGCCGCGTCGCCCGCAGGCCACACCGCCCCCGCGACGATGCGTCCGGGGTTTTCGTCTGGCCGACGGATCGACATGCTGCGCCGGGACCGTGCGCGCGCTGCCCGGCCAACCTGCGAGGGCATATCCGATGGCCGACAACGCCTTCTTCGTGATCTCGAAGCTGGTCGGCTTGCTGTTGATGGCCGAGACTTGGCTTTTGCTGGTCATGGCCCTTGGGCTTCTTGCGCTCTGGCGCGGGCGGCTGGGGATCGGGCGCGCCTGCCTGACGCTGGCCCTTGCCGCGACGCTGGTGCTGGGGGCGCTGCCGCTCGGCAGCCTTCTGATGGCGCCGCTGGAGGCTGAGTATCCCGCCGATCCGCCGCTGGACGAGGTGACCGGCATCATTCTTCTGGGCGGTTGGGAAGGCGGGTTTTCCGATGAGTTGCCGCTGCTTCCGCAGATCAACGATGCCGGGGATCGCCTGCTGGCGGCGGCCATGCTGGCCCGGCGCTTCCCCGAAGCGTCGATCGTGATCACCGGCGGGACGGGGCAGATCCTGCCGCGCGACCGGCCGGTGATGTCGAATGCCGCGCGCGGCGCGGCGATCCTCGAAGGTCTGGGCCTTGCGCCGGGCCGGATGATCGTCGAGGGCGCCTCGCGCAACACGGTGGAGAACGCGCGGCTGAGCCATGCGCTCGTTCGCCCCGGCCCGGCGGATCGCTGGGTGCTGGTCACGTCGGCCTTCCACATGGGCCGCTCGATGCAAAGCTTCGAAAGCGCCGGCTGGGCGAACCTCGTGGCCTATCCGGTGGATTTCCGGGCCGACAGTTTCAGGGTCGGCATCGGCTGGGACATGCAGGACAAGCTGAGGACGCTGAACCTGGCCCTCAAGGAGCATGTCGGCCGCATCGTCTACGACCTGGCCGGGCGCTGACCGACCGGGGCGGGCCGGGCGACCGTCTGAACGGCGACCGGCATCGTGGTCGCATCCGGCAGGGCAGGCGGCCGCCCGGTCGCGCATGACGCAGGAAGCCGTTGGGCCGGACTTGAACATTTCGAAACCGACGGCGGCAGGGCCCCCGCCATCGCCGATGCCGGTCGCGTCGCCCCTGGCGCGCAGGTTGCGCAACGCTTTCGCGCCAGTTGATCCTGCAGAAACCGACATCGCCCGGCTCAAGACCCGTCTTCCCTGACGCGACTGGTCCGGCGCGATCACCAAAAAGTATGTATTTTTCTGGACCGAAGGTCTGCAACTTCTTGTGCAAAGGATGCAACTGGGCTACTAGATGCGCGACCGCTTCCACTCACGGTCTGTGACCGAAGTTATTTGTATCTCTTCGTGGAGGCCGGCAACGAATTTTTCTGCTGGCCTCCACTATTTACTTTTTCGAACATCCCCGCCCATCCCGCGTTGGCCCTCTGCGCCCGGTGCGATGCCCGCGCCAGGGCCGCGCCCGTGCCATCGCCTTCCCTTTCCCGCGCGCGCCGCTACTGTGGAGCGGGTGGGAGGACTGCGATGAATCTGCATGGCAAGCTGGCGGACCGTCTGGCCCGGGGGCGCCCGGTGCGGGTGGCGCTGATCGGGGCGGGCAAGTTCGGCTCGATGTTTCTCGCGCAGGTGCCGACGATACCGGGGCTGGAGGTCGCCGCGATCGCCGATCTCGATCCCGACCGGGCGCGCGCCGCCTGCCGTGCCGTGGGCTGGACCGACGACCTTGTCGCCGCCACGGCGTTCACCGACGACGGGGCCGCGGCCGCGGCCGATCCGCGGGTCGAGCTGGTGATCGAGGCGACGGGCGCGCCCGAGGCCGGTATCCGCCATGCCCGCGCCGCGATCGCGGCGGGCCGGCATGTCGTGATGGTCAATGTCGAGGCCGACGTGCTCGCCGGCCCGGTGCTGGCGGCAGAGGCGCGCGCCGCCGGCGTGGTCTATTCGATGGCCTATGGCGACCAGCCCGCGCTGGTGGCCGAGATGGTCGACTGGGCGCGTGCGGCGGGCTTCACCGTCGCCGCGGCAGGCAAGGGCACGAAATTCCTGCCCGCCTATCACGCCGTCACGCCCGACGATGTCTGGGCGCACTACGGCCTGACGGCGGACGAGGCGCGGGCGGCGGGGATGAACCCGCAGATGTTCAACTCCTTCCTCGACGGCACCAAGTCGGCGATCGAGATGGCGGCGATCGCCAATGCCTGCGGGTTGGACGTGCCGGAGGCCGGGCTATCATTCCCGCCCTGCGGCGTTGACGATCTGGCGCATGTGCTCCGGCCCCGGTCGGTCGGCGGCCAGCTGGAGCGCGAGGGGATGGTCGAGGTCGTTTCCTCGCTGGAACGCGATGGCCGGCCGGTGTTTCGTGACCTGCGCTGGGGCGTCTACGTGGTGCTCAAGGCCGAAACCGACTACGCCGCCGCCTGTTTCCGGCAATACGGCCTGCCGGTGGACGCGACGGGCCGCTACGCCGCGATGTACAAGCCGTTTCACCTGATCGGGATGGAACTGTCGATCTCGGTCCTCTCCGCCGCCTTGCGGGGCGAACCCACGGGCCAGGCGCGCGAGTGGCGAGGCGACGCCGTGGCGGTGGCCAAACGCGACCTGGCCGAGGGCGAGATGCTGGATGGCGAAGGCGGCCATACCGTCTGGGGCCGGGCGATGCCGGCTGCCGCCAGCAAGGCCGCGCAGGCGCTGCCGATCGGCCTGGCCCACCGGGCGCCGCTGCGCCGCGCGATCCCGGCCGGCACCGTGCTGACGCTCGCCGACGTGCGGCTGGACGAGACGGCCGAGGGCGTGCGGGCGCGGCGCGCGATGCTGGCGGGGTAGGGCGGGGCTACACCGTCGCCGCCGGCGCGCCGCCCTCGAACCGGTTGCCATTGCGCCAGTCGCAGGGCGCTTCCTGCATTTCCAGGTGCAGGCGTTGCCCGGTGTAGGGATGGGCGCGCGCCAGGTCTTCGTCGAAGTCGATGCCAAGGCCGGGGGCATCGGGCACCGTGACGTATCCGTCCTCCCAGCGGATCGCGTTGCGGATCAGTTTCAGTTGGAAGTCGCCGCCCTGTTCGATCGTCTCGACCATCAGAAGGTTCGGGATCGAGGCGCCAAGCTGGATGTTCGCCGCCCATTCCACCGGCCCCGCATACAGATGCGGCGCGACCTGGGCCGAGAATCCCTCGGCCAGGACCGCGATCTTCTTGCCCTCCCAGATGCCGCCCGCGCGGCCCAGCGCCGGTTGCAGGATGCGCACGCCGCCGGCGCGCAACAGCATCGCGAATTCCGTCTTGGTCGTCATCCGCTCGCCGGTGGCCAGGGGGATGCGCACCGCCCGCGCGACCTCGGCGAAGTCCAAGAGGTTGTCGGGCGGGATCGGTTCCTCGTACCAAAGCGGCCCGTAGGGCTCCAGCGCCTGACCCAGCCGGATCGCGCCGGCCACCGTGAACTGGCCGTGCGTGCCGAACAGCAGGTCGGCCCGGTCGCCCACCGCCGCCCGGATCTTCGCGCAGAACTCGACCGACCGGCTGATGTCGCTTTGCGCCGGATCGTGGCCGCCGCGGATCGTGTAGGGGCCGGCGGGGTCGAACTTCACCGCGGTGAACCCCTCGGCCACCCGCGCCGCCGCCGCCTCGGCGGCCATGTCGGCATCCACCCAGAACCGCGCCTGGTCCTGCGCCGGGCCGGGGTAGAGATAGGTGTAGCTGCGCAGCCGCTCGTTGATCCGCCCGCCCAGCATCGCCCAGACCGGCAGGTTCCGCGCCTTGCCCAGGATGTCCCAGCAGGCGATCTCGAGCCCCGAAAAGGCGCCGATCACCGTCGGGTCCGGGCGTTGGGTGAAGCCCGAGGAATAGACGCGGCGGAACATCAGTTCGATCGCGTCTGGCCGCTCGCCGGCCATGTGGCGGGCGAACACGTCCTCGATCACCGCCGCCATGGCACGCGGGCCGACCGTCGAGGCGTAGCATTCGCCATAGCCGGCGATCCCGTCATCGGTCGTCAGCTTGACGAAGATCCAGTAACGCCCGCCCCAGCCCGGTGCGGGCGGGGCTACGGTGAAGATCTCCAAGTCCTTGAGTTTCATCTCTGCCCCCTCAGAACAGGATCACGTTGCGCCGGGCCGCGCCGGTGCGGGTATCGGCGATGGCGGCGTTGATGTCGTCAAGCCGCCAGCGCCCCGAAATCAGCTCGGCCAGCTTCAGCCGGCCCTGGCCCCACAGATCCACCATCCAGCGGATGTCGCGCGCCAGCACCGTGTCGCCCATCAGCGAACCGACCATCGCCTGCCCGGTGGCGGCGATGATCACCGGTTCGTAGCTGGCCGTCTGTCCCGAATGCGGCATCCCGACCATCACCATCCGGCCGCCGGGCGCAAGGTAGCGCGGCGCGGTGTCATAGGCGCCGATCGCGCCCACGGTGACAAGGACGGCGTCGGCCCCGCGCCCGCCCGCCGCCGCCCGCGCGGCGCGCCAGGGTTTCTCGTCGGTGGCCAGCACGCCGTCGGTTGCGCCGAAGTCCCGTGCGATTTCCAGCTTCGCGGGCAACCTGTCGACGGCGACGATCCGCGCCGCGCCGGCGATCCGCGCGCCCTGGATCGCGTTCAGCCCGACGCCGCCGGCGCCGATCACCACCACCACCTCGCCGGGCCGGATGCCGGCGGAATTCACCGCCGCGCCGACCCCGGTGATCACCCCGCAGGACAGCAGGCAGGCCTCGTCCGCCGGCATTCCGGCCGGCACCGGCGCGATCTGCGAGGCATCCACCACCACGCGTTCGGCGAAGGCGCCGCAGTTCAGGCCGTGCGCCATCGGCCCGCCATCGGCGGCCGAAAGCGGCCCCTTCGCGCGGTCATAGGGTACCTCGCACAGCACCGGTCGGCCGGTGGCGCAGGCGGGGCAGGTGCCGCAGGCGCGCATCAGCGTGACGATCACCGTGTCGCCGGGGCGATAGGCCGACACCCCCGGCCCGGTCGCGGCGACGCGGCCCGCCGCCTCGTGGCCGTAGACCGCCGGCAGCGGCCCGCCCCAGCCGCCGTCGATGAAGCTGATGTCGGAATGGCAGATCGCGACGGCATCGATCTCCACCTCCACCTCGCCGGGGCCGGGCGGGCGCAGCGCGACCTCCTCGATCTTCAGCGGTTCGCCGAAACCGTGGCAGACGGCGGCGCGGATCAGGCGTGTCATGGGGTCCTCCAGTCTCAGGTCAGCGGGTCGGGCATCGCCGGCCGGGGCCGGGCGAGGTGCAGGGCAAGGGCCAGAACGGCAAGACCGGCGGCCAGCAGGAACGGCGCGCCGGGCAGGTAGGCAACCGCCCCGGGCGCCGTGAAGGCCGCGAAGACCGCCGTCATCACCAGCGGCGCGACGATCATCGCCAGCGCGTTCAGGCTGGCCAGAACGCCCTGCAACTCGCCCTGCGCATCCTCGGGCGTGGCGCGCGAGGCCAGCGCCTGCAGGGCCGGCGTGGTCAGCCCGCCCACCGCGGCGATGACGGTCAGGGCCAGGGCAAGCCACCCCTGCGCGACAAATCCGAAGGCCGTCAACGTGGCGATGCCAAGGCACAGGCCCAGCGTCGCGGCCCCCGCCTCGCCGAAACGGGCGATCAGCGGGCCGACAAGCGTGGCCTGCGCGATCCCGAAACACACCCCGTAGACCGCCAGCGAGGCGCCGATCATCGGCGCGTCCCAGCCGAAGCGTGCCGTGCCGAAATAGGGCCAGATCGAGGGATAGACATTCATCGCGACCGCGAGGAGCGCGAAAACGGTCAGCAAGCGCGCCAGCCCCGGCAGCCGCGACACCGCCGCCAGCGCGCCCACCGGATTGGCGCGGGTCAGCGAGAACGGCCGGCGAATCCGCTCCGTCACCGTTTCGGGCAGCACGAGCGCGGCAACGGTCAGGTTGACCAGCGCCAGCAGCGCCGCGCCCCAGAACGGCGCGCGGGTATCGACCCCCGCCAGAAGCCCGCCGATCGCCGGCCCGGCGACGAAACCGAAGCCGAAGGCCGCGCCGACAAGGCCGAAGCGGCGGCCCCGGTCTTCCGGCGCTGAGATATCGGCCAGGAATGCGGTCGCCGTGGCATGGGTGGCCGAGGCGATGCCCGCGACCAGCCGCGAGACCAGCAGAAGCCAGATCGTCATCGCCAGCGCCATCAGCACGTAGCCCGCCGCCAGCACCGCCAGCGACCCAAGCAGAACCGGCCGCCGCCCCCAGCGATCCGACAGCGCGCCCAGCGCCGGGCCGAAAAGGAACTGCATTACCGCGAAACCGGTCGACAACACGCCGCCCCACAGCGCCGCGCCGGCCAGCGTGCCGCCGGTCACCGACAGGATCAGGTCGGGCATCACCGGAAAGATCAGCCCCACCCCGATCGCGTCCAGCGCGACGGTCGACAGGATCACCGGGACGGCGAGGCGGTGGGTCATGAAACCTCCGTCTTGGCCAAGCCGTAGCCGGATGGGGCACGGAAGGAAAGGGGGCTCAGCCGGCCAGTCCGCGCGCCTGCCGGGCAAAGGCGCGGGCCTCGGCCGGCGCGGTGCCCAGCCCGTGCCGGGGATCGAGCAGGGCGGCCCAGTCGCGCCCCGGATGGTCGCGCGCCGCCAGCGCGGCCAGCGGCGTGCCGCTGTCGCGCGCCTCGGCGCACAGCGCCGTGACGGCCGCGGCGGCCTCGGGGCGCGGCAGGGTTTCGGCCAGCGCGAAGGTCAGCGCCTCGGCCATCACAAGGCCAAGGCCGTCATCCAGCGCGGCGGCCATCCGCCCCGGATCGGGCCGGGCGGCTTCGGCGAGGTCGCGGGCCAGCGCCGCGGCACGGCCGGTGGCCAGCACCAGCCCCGGCAGCGCCAGCCATTCGGAAAACCACGCCGCGCCGTCGCGCTGGTCGCGGTGCATCCCCGCGCCCTGCACGAGGCCCGCAAGCCCGATCGCATGCCGGCACAGCGCAACCAGCGCCGAGGCGGCGACGGGGTTCTGCTTCTGCGGCATGGTCGATGAGCCGCCGCCGGTGCCCAGCCGCAGTTCTTCCACCCCCGTCCGGGTCAGCGACAGCAGGTCTTCGCCGATCTTGCCAAGGCTTGCCGCGAGGCCGGCGGCCCAGCCGGCGAGATCCCCGATCCGGTCGCGGCCCGCATGCCACGATCCGCCGGGATCGCTCAGCCCCAGTTCGGTGGCCAGTGCCGCGCGGACCGCCGGGCCCGCCCCGCCCAAGGCCGACAGTGTGCCCGCCGCGCCCGACAGCGAGACCGACAACAGCCGCGGCGACAGATCGGTCAGCCGCGCCCGGTGATGCAGGAGCGGCGCGCCCCAGCCCGCCGCCACGGCGCCGAAACTGGTCGGCACCGCGCCCTGCCCGTAGGTCCGTGCCAGCATCGGGGTCTCGGCATGCGCCTCGGCCAGATCGGCCAGCGCCGCGATGGCGCCGGCCAGCCGCGCGTCGACGATCTTCAGCGCGGCGCGCAGCCGCAGCGCCAGCGCGGTGTCGCAGATGTCCTGGCTGGTCGCGCCCCAGTGCAGGTAGCGGGCATGCTCGGGTGCCTCCAGCGCCTTGCGCGCCGCCGCGACCAGCGCCGGCACCGGTACCCCGTTCGTCGCCGTTTCCGCCGCAAGGCCCGACGGGTCGATCTGGATTTCCTGCACGGCGCGGTGCAGGAAGCTGGCCGCGGTTTCCGGGATCATGCCCAGCCCGCCCTGCGCCTTCGCCAGCGCCCCCTCGACCAGCAGAATCGCGCGAACCTCGGCGCTGTCGGAAAACAGCCGCGCCAGGTCGTCGTCGCCGAAAAGCCCGCGGTAGATCGCGCTGTCGATCGGCGAGGCGGGCATCAGGCCGGCATCCGCAGGCCGAGGATTTCACGCGCCTCGCGCCAGCTGGCGACGGGGCGTTCGTATTTCTCGCAAAGCTCGACCGCCCGGCGCACCAGCGCGGCATTCGACGGCGCCAGCCGTGTGCGGTCCAGCCGCACGTTGTCTTCCAGCCCGGTGCGGGCATGGCCGCCGGTCGAGATCGCCCATTCGTTCACGACGATCTGGTTCGCGCCGATCCCGGCCGCGCACCACGGCGCATCCTGCCCGAACAATCGCCGGACGGTGGCGATGTAGAAATCGAACACCGCGCGGTCGACCGGCATCGCGTTCTTCACGCCCATGACGAATTGCACGTAGGGCCGCGCGGGGATCTTGCCCTCGTCCCACATCTTCCGGGCCTGGAAGATATGCGACAGGTCGAAGGCCTCGATCTCGGGTTTGACCCCGTGTTCGACCATCTCCGCCGCCAGCCAGTCGACGAGGTCGGGCGGGTTTTCATAGACGCGGGTGGGGAAGTTGTTCGACCCGACGGACAGCGAGGCCATGTCGGGCCGCAACGGCAGCATCCCGCCGCGCGCCTGCCCCGCGCCGGACCGGCCGCCGGTGGACATCTGCACGATCATGCCGGGACAATGCCTTGCGATCCCCTCCTGCAGCCGCGCGAAACGCTCGGGATCGGAGGTGGGCTTGCCCGCGTCGTCGCGGACATGGGCATGGCAGATGCTGGCCCCGGCCTCGAACGCCTCGTGCGTGCTTTCGATCTGTTCCGCGACCGTGACCGGCACGGCGGGATTATCCGCCTTCGTCGGCACCGAGCCGGTTATGGCGACGCAGATGATGCAGGGCTGGGTCATGACACGATCTCATCGAGGCGGCGGGCGAGGCCCGCAGGGTCGGCGAAGAAGGGCGAATGCGACCGGGGCAGGCGGGTGACATGGCCGGGCGGGAAGCCCGCCGACATCTTGGCCTGGTACTCGGGCGGTATCGCCCGATCCTGTTCGCACAGGATGTAGTGCTTTTCCACCCCCGCCCAGCGGTCGAGCGCGGCGATCGGCGTCGCCTGCGGCGCGACCGGCTGCGCACCGAGATGCGCCAGCGCGAAATCGACGGCCTCTGCCGGGCAGTCATGGTAGAGCTTTTCCGCCACCATCCCGGGGCGGAAGGAAAAGGTCAGGCCGTCGGCGGCAAGTTCGATCGCGGGCAGAAGCGGCTGGCGCGGCCCGGCGCGGCGCATTTCCGCCAGCGACATCCCCGGCACCGGGACATAGGCGCACAGATAGACCAGCCGCGCGATCTTCCCGGGCGCCCGCTCCGCCGCAAGGGTGATCGGGAAGCCCGCCATCGAGTGGCCCACAAGTGTCACCGGCCGGTCGATCGCGGCAAGGATCGCCTCGGCATAGCCCACCAGCGTGACCTCGGCGGCCGGCGTTCCGTCCTGGCCGTGGCCGGGCAGGTCGATGGCGCGGGCGGTGTGGCCCAGCGCGGCCAAGGCCGGGATCACGTCGCGCCAGCACCAGGCGCCGTGGCAGGAGCCATGGATCAGAAGCAGGTCGGCCAATCGTTCATCCGCCTTTCGCCGTCGCCGTCCGCATCGCCGGCCGCGAGGGCCGGGTCGGCGGACCGGTTGATCTCATGCGGACCGGTCAGAGGCCGCCGCGTTCGGCAGGGCCGGCATGGTCATTCGGGCCCCTCCATTTCGTCGAACACCTGCTTGGCGATCTTGATCGCGGTGTTGGCCCGCGGCACGCCGGCGTAGATCGCGACGTGCAGCAGCGCCTCCATCACGTCGGCCCGGCTGGCGCCGGTATTGGCGGTCGCGCGGATATGCATCGGCAGTTCCTCGACATTGCCGAGGCCCGCCAGCAGCGCGATGGTCAGCATCGAGCGTTCCCGCGGCGTGATCGCGTCGCGCGACCAGACATGGCCCCAGGCGGCCTCGGTGATCAGGTCCTGGAACGGCGCGTCCAGAGGCGATTTCTGCGCCTCGGCGCGGTCGACATGGGCGTCGCCCAGCACCCGGCGGCGGGTTTCCATGCCCTGGCGGTGGCGGTCAGACATGGCCGATCTCCTTCAGGAAGCCGGTCAGAACCTCGGCGTAGTCAGCGGGCTTTTCCACGCAGGGCAGGTGGCCCGCGCCCCGGATCAGGTGGAACCGGCTGCCCTTCACCAGCGCCGCGGTTTCGCGCACCAGGTCGGGCGGGGTCGATCCGTCCTCCGATCCGGCGATGGCCAGCGTCGGCAGCGTCAGCCCCGCGGTCGGCGTGTAGAAATCCGTCCCGGCGATCGCCGCGCAGCATCCGGTGTAGCCTTCCACCGGCTGCCGCGTCAGCATCGCGCGCCAGCCCTGCAACTCGGGCGTTTCGCGGAACGGGCGGGCGAACCAGCGTTCCATCGTCGCATCGGCGATCGCCTCGATCCCGCCGGCGCGGATCGCGTCGATCCGGTCCTGCCACATCGCGGCGGTGCCGATCTTCGCGGCGGTGTTCGAGATCACCATGCCGCGCACGAGGTCCAGCCGCTTGACCGCCAGCCCCTGCGCAATCAGCCCGCCGATCGACAGGCCGACGAAGACGCAATCCTTCACCGCCAGCGCGTCCAGCAGCCGCTCGGCATCGCGCACCAGCGCGCCCATCGCGTAGGGCCCCGGCGGGCAGGCCGACAGGCCGTGCCCGCGCTTGTCGTAACGGATCAGCCGCAGGCCGGGCGGCATCAGCGCCACCAGCTTGTCCCACAGCCGCAGGTCGGTACCGAGCGAATTGGCGAAGACCACCGGCGCGCCATCGGGGTCACCGTCCTCGCGCCAGTGCAGGTAGATGTCGCCCAGGTCCGCGATCCGCATCAGTAGGGCAGCCCCACGTAGTTCTCCGCCAGCGCGGTCTGGGCCGCTTCCGACGATTCGAGGTAGTCGAGTTCGCTTTCCTGCATCCGCTGGCCGAAATCGCCCTGGTCGGGGAAGCGGTGCAGAAGGTTGGTCATCGACCACGAGAAGCGCTCGGACTTCCAGACCCGCGCCAGCGCCCGCGCCGAATAGCCCTCCAGCCCGGCGGCGTCGCCGTCGCGATAGTGATCGCGCAGCGCGTGCCACAGATAGAAGATGTCCGAAGCGGCGAGGTTGAGGCCTTTCGCGCCGGTCGGCGGAACGATATGCGCCGCGTCGCCGGCCAGGAACAGCCGGCCCCAGCGCATCGGTTCGCACACGAAGGAGCGCAGCGGCGCGATCGATTTCTCGATCGTCGGGCCGGTTTCCAGCCGGTCGGCCGCCTCCGCCGGGATCCGGCGCTTCAACTCGGTCCAGAACGCATCGTCGGACCAATCCTCGACCTTGTCCGACAGCGGCACCTGCACGTAGTAGCGCGCCAGCCGGGCGTTGCGCATCGAGCACAGCGCGAAGCCGCGTTCGTGATTGGCGTAGATCAGCTCGTCCTCGACCGGGGCGGTGCGTGACAAGACGCCCAGCCAGCCGAAGGGATAGACACGTTCGAACTCGCGCCGCACCGAGGCCGGGATCGCCTGGCGGCTGACGCCGTGGAACCCGTCGCAGCCGGCGACGAAATCGCAGGCAATCCGGTGCTCCTGGCCGTCGCGCCGATAGGTGACATGCGCGCCGTCGCCGTCGAGATCATGCAACGCCACGTCCTCGGCCCCGTGGATCACGCAGCCGCCGGCGGCGTCCCGCGCTGCGTACAGGTCCGCCGTCACCTCGGTCTGGCCGTAGACCATGACCGACTTGCCGGTCAGCCGCCTGAAATCGATCCGGATCGTGCGGTTCTGCGCCGCAAGCAGCGTGCCGTCATGAACGAAGCCCTCGGCATCCATCCGTTCGCCGACGCCGGCAGCGCGCAACAGGTCCACCGTGCCCCATTCCAGCACACCGGCGCGGATCCGGCCCAGCACATGGTCACGGCTGCGGCGTTCCAGCACCACCGTTTCGATGCCTTCCCGATGCAGAAGTTGCGACAGCAAGAGCCCCGATGGCCCGCCGCCAATGATACAGACCTGCGTATGCATCGCCGTCCTCCCCGCTCGGCAGACTGCGACAGACGTCCGCCGATATCAATCTGTTCACCGTCAGTCGCCCGCCAGCGCCCGGATGTAGGTCGCGGCGTCGACATTGCCGCCGGTGGCGACGCAGATCACCGTGTCGCCCGCGATCGCCTCGGGGCGGAACAGCGCCGCGGCCAGGGCCACCGCGCCGCCCGGTTCGACGACGATCTTGAGCCGGGCGAAGGCGAGCGCCATCGCGCGCAGCACCTCGGCATCATCCACGACAAGGCCGGGGCCGCACAGCCGCTGCATGATCGGGAAGGTGATCCCGCCCGGCGCCGGGGTCACGATCGCGTCGCAGATCGAGCCCGCCGCGGCGGCGTTGCGTTCGATCCGGCCCGCGGCCAGCGACCGCGCGGTATCGTCGAAACCCTCGGGTTCGCAGGGCCGGGCGCGCAGCCCCGGCGCCCGCGCGTCCAGCGCCAGCGCGATGCCCGAGGTCAGCCCGCCGCCGCCGCAACAGACCAGGACGTCGGCCGTGCCTATGCCTTCGGCGGCGGCCTGCTCGGCGATCTCCAGCCCGCAAGTGCCCTGCCCGGCGATCACCTGTGGTTCGTCATAGGGCTTGATCAGGGTCAGGCCGCGCTCTGCCGCCAGCGCCGCGCCGATCGCCTCGCGGTCTTCGCCGGCACGATCGTAGAGCACCACCTCCGCGCCGAGGGCGCGGGTATTGTCGATCTTCATCCTCGGCGCATCCGCGGGCATCACGATCACCGCCGGCACGCCATGCAGCTTCGCCGCCCGCGCCACGCCCTGAGCGTGGTTGCCCGAGGAATAGGCGATCACGCCCGCCGCCCGCCGGTCCGCCGGCAGGGCCGAGACGGCGGCCCAGCCGCCGCGCGCCTTGAAACTGCCGGTATGCTGCAGGCATTCCGCCTTCACGAAGACCCGCCGCCCCGCGATCTCGTCGAGGAACGGCGAGGACAGCAGCGGCGTGCGGCGGATATGGCCCTCGGCGCGCCGGGCGGCGGCCTCGATCATCGCGATATCGGTCATGCGCCGGCTCCGATGCGGGTTTCGCCGGCGACGAGCATCGCCTCGATCGCGGCCAGGCTTTCGGGTTCGTCCAGGAACGGCACATGGCCACGGTCGGGCACTGCGACGGCCATCATGCCGGGGTGGCGGCGCTGCATCTCGGCCATCGTCTCGGCCGACAGGATGTCGGAATTCGCGCCGCGGATCACGGCCAGTGGCAGGGTCTTCAACGCCTCGAAGAACGGCCAAAGGTCGGGCATCGCGCCGGCCGCCGACTGGTGCAGAAGCGCCTTGCGCAGATCCGGGTCGTAGCGCAACCGGAGCCCCTCGGACGTCTGCTCGTACCAGTGTTCCACCTGTTCGCGCCAGATCGCCGGCGGCACCCCCGGAAACGCCTCGGCATGATAGCGGGCGGTGGCCTCGGCCACCGCGTCCAGCGTGCGGGACGACGGCGCATGGCCGACATAATCCATGATCCGCGCCAGGCCGGCCGCGCCCACCACCGGCCCGATGTCGTTGAGGATCACCGCCGCCATCCGCTCGGCATGACCCGCGGCCAGCGCCATCGCGATCAGCCCGCCGCGCGACGTGCCCAGCACGACGACCTTGTCGAGCCCGAGATGGTCGAGCAACTCCAGCACGTCATGGCCCTCGCGGATCACGTTGTAGGTGGTGAAAT
Organism: Paracoccaceae bacterium; assembly: GCA_024742695.1. GTDB lineage: Bacteria > Pseudomonadota > Alphaproteobacteria > Rhodobacterales > Rhodobacteraceae > JANSXY01. The sequence goes on from JANSXY010000007.1 coordinate 49,732, forward strand.
CCTCTGGCCAGTCCGACCGGCCGCGGCCCCGGGCATCCAGCCGGATGATCCGGCAGCGGCCCTCCAGGGGGCCGAGGATCGGCTTGAAATCGTCCATGTTCCGGGTCAGCCCGGCGAGGCACAGAAGCGGCGTGCCGCTGCCCCGGTCGTCGTAGCACAGACGCACGCCGTCGGAGGTGGTGAAGGTCGAAAGCGTCATGCAAGCTCCGGCAGATCGGCAAGGCCCGCGAGGTCGGGCAGGACATGGGCGGGAGTGCCGGGCAACCGGTCGGCCGGCTGGCCGGCGCGATTGACCCAGATCGTGCGAAAACCGTAGTCCGCCGCCCCGGCGGCGTCCCAGCCGTTCGACGAGACGAACAGCACCGCCTGCGCCGCGCAGCCGAACCGCTGGCCGACAAGGTCGTAGACGGCGCGGGCGGGCTTGAACACGCCCACCTCCTCGACCGACAGCACCGCGTCGAGATCCCCGGCGATCCCGGCCGAGGCCACGGCATCGGCCAGCATCCCCGGCGCGCCGTTCGACAGGATCGCAGTGGCAAGGCCGCGGGCCTTCAGCGCGGCCAGCATCGCCGGCACCTCGGGATAGGCGGGCAGGGTGCGGTAAAGATCCATCAGCCGGGCGCGCAGCGCCGCGTCGCCCGCCAGCCCCGCCGCCTCCAGCGCCCAGTCCAGCCCGTCGCCGGTGACCTGCCAGAAATCCGCATGCCGGCCGGTGATCGCGCGCAGCCAGGTGTATTGCAACTGCTTGAGCCGCCAGTCCTCGGCCAGTTTCGGCCAGGCTTCGGCCAGGGCCCCGCCGCCGGGTTCCGCCGCCGCGGCGCGGGCGGCCCCGGCCACGTCGAACAAGGTGCCATAGGCGTCGAAGACGCAGACGCGGATCGCGGACATCCCAACCCCTCCCTCTCGCGCGCCACACTGGCCCGGTCGCCCGCAGGCGGCAAGCGCAAAGCGGCCGGCCCTCGCGCGGTCCGGCGCCGCGCGTCGCGGATTCGTCGCGGACCTGTCGCGCGAACCATGCTAGCCTTGCCCGAGTTGCGTCAGGGAGGGACGAGAATGTCCGAAACACACGGCAAGATCTGGTGGTCGGAACTGATGACCCGCGATGTCGAGGCCGCCAAGGCCTATTATGCCGCCACCTGCGGCTGGACCTTCGAGGACATGCCGATGGAAGGCGGCGAGGACTATCACTGCGCCATGCTGGCCGGTCAACCGACAGCCGGGATCATGGACCTCTCCGACATGCCCGGCACCGACGATCTGCCGCCGCACTGGTTCACCTATATCGCGGTCGACGATGTCGATGCGGCGACCCGCGCGACCGAGGCGGCGGGCGGCACGATCATTCGAGCGCCCTTCGACGTGGCCAATGTGGGGCGGATCGCGATCCTGACCGATCCGACCGGGGCCGCGGTGGGGCTGATGACGCCGGCCGCGGGCTGAGCAGTCAGAGATTTTCCGGCTGGGGCATGCCCAGAACGTGATAGCCGCCGTCGACGCGGACGATCTCGCCGGTGGTGCAGGCGCCCCAGTCGGAACACAGCCAGACCGCGGTGCCGCCGATCGCCTCCAGCGTGGCGTTGGCGCGCAGGGGCGCGTTCTGCTCGGTATGCCGGAACGTGGCCCGCGCGCCGCCGATCGCCGCGCCGGCCAGCGTCTTCATCGGGCCGGGGCTGATCGCGTTCACGCGGATGTTCTGCCGGCCCAGATCGTTCGCGAGGTATCGGGTGGCCGATTCAAGCGCGGCCTTCGCCACGCCCATCACGTTGTAGTTCGGCGTCACGCGGTTCGATCCCTCGAAGGTCAGCGTGATCAGGCTGCCGCCCTCGGGCATCATCTCGGACGCGCGGCGCGCGACATCGATGAAGCTGTAGCAGGAGATCGCCAGCGAATTCGCGAAGTTGCCGCGGCTGGTGTTGATGAACCGGCCGGTCAGTTCCGTCTTGTCGGAAAACGCGATGGCATGGACGAGGAAATCCATCGTCCCCCATTCGTCCTTCAGCCGGGCGAAGGCGGCGTCGAGGCTGGCGTCGTCGGTGACATCGACATCGACAAGGATCGACGAGCCGACAGAGGCCGCAAGCGGTTCCACGCGCTTGCCGAAGGCCTCGCCCTGGTAGGAAAACGCGACATGCGCGCCCTCGTCGGCAAGGGCCTTGGCGATGCCCCAGGCGATCGAGCGTTCGTTCGCCACGCCCATCACCAGACCGCGCTTGCCCGCCATCTTGCCCGGCATGTCAGTTCACCCGTCGAAAGCGCTGAACACGAGGCTGGCGTTGGTGCCGCCGAAGCCGAAACTGTTCGAAAGCACGCTGTCCAGCGTGACGTTCTCGCGCAGGGTGGTGGCGATCTCGGCCGGTTCGATCGCCGGATCGAGCGTGCTCACGTTGGCCGAGGCGGCGATGAAACCGCCCTGCATCATCAGCAGCGAATAGATCGCCTCGTGCACGCCGGTCGCGCCCAGCGAATGCCCGGTCAGCGACTTGGTCGAGGAAATCGGCGGCACCTTGCCGGCCCCGAAGATCCGGCGGATCGCCTCGACCTCGGTCACGTCGCCCGCGGGCGTCGAGGTGCCGTGGGCGTTGATGTAGTCGATCTTGCGTCCCTCGGGCAGCGTGGACAGCGCCAGCCGCATCGAGCGTTCGCCGCCCTCGCCGGAGGGCGCGACCATGTCGTGCCCGTCCGAGGTGGCGCCATAGCCGGTCAGTTCGGCGTAGATCTTCGCGCCGCGGGCCTTCGCGTGCTCAAGTTCCTCCATCACCAGCACCCCGCCGCCGCCGGCGATCACGAAGCCGTCGCGCGTGGCGTCGAACGGCCGGCTCGCGGTTTCCGGCGCGTCGTTGTATTTCGACGACATCGCGCCCATCGCGTCGAACAGGCACGACAGCGTCCAGTCCAGTTCCTCGCCGCCGCCGGCGAAGATCACGTCCTGCTTGCCCATCTGGATCAGTTCCGCGGCGTTGCCGATGCAATGCGCCGAGGTCGAGCAGGCCGAGGTGATCGAGTAGTTCACGCCCTTGATCCTGAACGGCGTCGCCAGGCAGGCGGAATTCGTCGAGGACATGCAGCGCGTGACCATGAACGGGCCCATCCGCTTCGGGCTGCCCTTTTCCATGACGATCCGGTGCGCCTCGAAGAAGTTCGAGGTCGAGGGCCCGCCGGACCCGACGATCAGCCCGGTGCGCGGGTTCGACACCTCGCCGGGTTCCAGCCCGCTGTCGGCGATCGCCTGTTCCATCGCGATGAAATTGTAGGCCGCGCCGGGGCCCATGAAGCGCATGTTGCGCTTGTCGATATGATCCTCCGGCACGATCTGCGGCAGGCCGTGGATCTGGCTGCGGAAGCCGTGTTCGGCATAGTCCGGCGCGAAGACGATGCCCGACCGGCCGGCGCGCAGGCTTTGCGCGACTTCATCTGCGGTATTGCCGATCGGCGAGACGATGCCGATACCGGTGACGACGACACGGCGCATGGCGGTTTCCTTCCCTGTCTCAGCTCTCGGAGAGCGCGACCTTCATGTCCCGGACCTGGTAGATCACCTCGCCATCGGCCTCGACCCGGCCATCGGCCACGCCCATGGTCAGCCGGCGGGTCTGCAAGGCCTTGGTGAAATCCACATGGTATGTCAGCATCTTGCGATCCGGGCGGACCATCCCGGTCAGCTTCACCTCGCCGACGCCAAGCGCGTAGCCGCGCCCCGTCCAGCCGCGCCAGCCCAGGTTGAACCCGGTGAGCTGCCACAGCCCGTCAAGCCCGAGGCAGCCGGGCATGATCGGGTTGCCGGGAAAGTGGCAGTCGAAGAACCAAAGGTCGGGCCGGATGTCGAACTCGGCCACGACATGGCCTTTGCCGTGGGCGCCGCCATCGCCCGAGATGTCGGTGATCCGGTCCATCATGAGCATCGGAGGCAGCGGCAGTTGCGCGTTCCCGGGGCCGAACAACTCGCCCCGTGCGCAGGCCAGGAGTGCTTCTTTGTCGAAGCTCGTCGGAAAACCGGCCATCGCCACTCCCTGTCCTGGCACGTCCCATGTTGACGTCCCGTCTAACACCCGCATCGGCGCGGAAGCAAGGCCCGCCACGGCGCGCCCGGAACGGGCAACCTTGGCCGGCATTGAAATTCGCCCGGCCCGGGCTTTATATTCCCTGTGAGGAAACGGCACGGCGACTCGAGACATGGAAAGCAAAGCTGCCCAGCGCGCAAGCCAGTGGCTCAGTTCGGCCGGGGTGCGGCCGACGCGGCAGCGCGTGTTGCTGGCCGGTCTGCTGGTCGGCGATGGCAAGGATCGCCACGTCACGGCCGAAAGCCTGTATTCGGCGGTGCAGGACGCGGGCGAACGCGTGTCGCTGGCCACGGTCTACAATACGCTCAAGGCGTTTTGCGATGCCGGTCTGATGCAGGAGATCACGGTCGACGGCGCGCGATCCTACTTCGACACGCGGCTTGACGATCATCCGCATTTCTACTGGGAAGACGAAGGCCGGCTGAGCGACGCGCCATCGGGCGAGCTGGAAATCGCGCGCCTGCCCGGCGCTCCCGCGGGGGCCGAGGTTGCCCGCGTCGACGTGATCATCCGGCTGCGGCGCGCCTGACCTTCAGAACCACTGCCCCGGTTCCATCAGCCCGGCCTGCATCAGTTGCCGCGACGACCAGGCGAACGTCTCCGATCCGGGCCAGGTGAACCTGTCGATCGCCTCGCGGCTGGCGGGGTTCGCCATCAGCGCCTTGGCCGCGCGGAACGAGACGACCGCGCAGGTCAGGCTGTTGTGCCAGGGGCAGGCGTAGGTGTTCATCTCCTCGTCGTCGAAGGTGAAATCCTCTCGCATCCGCAGACCCGGCCGCGCCCGGAACAGTGCGATCCGGTCGATCCGCCGCCGGTTCGGGGGCACGTGTTCCTCGAAACGCCAGCGCAGCCCGCCGTGAAAATCCAGTTGCCGATCCTTCGGCACGCCGTTCGGCCCCGGCCGCTCGGTGGCGAAATAGCCCATCCTGTCGAACTGCGCCGCGGAAAGGCCGACGCCGTCGGGATGCGCGGCCAGGTCCGCGGGATAGAGATCGACGACATAGGCCAGCATCGCGCGGCGCCGTTCCTCGGCATGGAAGGCCAGCATCTCCGACACCCGCCGCGTTTCGCAAAACGGGTAGAACAGGTACTCGGCATTGTGCCCGGCGTAGACCCAGGTGTCCGCGGGCAGCCGGGGCAGGACCGCGCTGACGATCGCCGGCAGGTCGCCGTCGCGCGGGGCGGCGTGATCGACGCGGATCACGTCGCCGCCGCAGCCCTCCGGATCCGGGGCCTCCGCCGGGGCGAACAGAAGGATTTGCCGGAACCCGCGGGCCAGGTGGTGGCGCAGCGTCGTGTCGATCTCCACCATGTCTTCGGCAAGGATCACCGCGACCGGGCCGGAGATTCGGGCCGCATCGCCGGATCGAAGGAACTGGGCGAGCGTGGCGTGGCGGATCATCCGGGCAACTCGGCAAAGGCTGGGGTCTCGACCGCGCCAGCATCGCCCCCCGCGCGGCGCGATGCAACCCGGTCGCGGCCGCCATTGCCCAGCCCCCCCGGTTTCGGGTAGGACGGCCGCCAAGCCGATGGATCGGGAAGCGCAACGATGGGCGAGACGGCGGGGCCGAAGAAGCTCTGGATCAAGACCTATGGCTGTCAGATGAACGTCTACGACAGCGAGCGCATGGCCGAGGCCATGGGCGGCGAGGGCTATGTGGTCACCGACCGGGCCGACGAGGCCGACATGGTGATCCTCAACACCTGCCATATCCGCGAGAAGGCCGCCGAGAAGGTCTATTCCGACCTCGGCCGGCTGCGGCCGCTGAAGGCGGCGCGGCCGGATCTGAAGATCGGCGTCGCCGGCTGCGTCGCGCAGGCCGAAGGCGCGGAGATCCTGCGCCGGATGCCGCTGGTCGACCTGGTCGTCGGCCCGCAAAGCTATCATCGTCTGCCCGCGATGGCGAAGGCCGCCGCGGCGGGGGAAAAGACCGTCGACACCGATTTCCCCGCCGAGGACAAGTTCGATCACCTGCCGGACCGCCCGGCGCCCAGCCGTGGCCCGACCGCCTTTCTCACCGTGCAGGAGGGGTGCGACAAGTTCTGCTCGTTCTGCGTGGTGCCCTACACCCGCGGCGCCGAGGTCAGCCGCCCGGCCGCCAAGGTGCTGGACGAGGCGCGGGGCCTTGTCGCGCGCGGGGTGCGCGAGATCACGCTGCTGGGCCAGAACGTCAACGCCTATCACGGCGCGGGCGAGGGCGGCGAATGGGGGCTGGGGCGCCTGGTGCGCGCCCTGGCCGGGATCGAGGGGCTGGAGCGGATCCGCTACACCACCTCGCACCCGAACGACATGGACGACGACCTGATCGCCGCGCATGGCGAGGTGGCGGAACTGATGCCCTACCTGCACCTGCCGGTGCAGTCCGGTTCCGACCGGATACTGAAGGCGATGAACCGCAAGCACACCGCCGAGGCCTATCTTCGGCTGGTGGAACGGATTCGCGCGGCGCGGCCCGACGTCCTTCTGAGTTCCGATTTCATCGTGGGATTTCCCGGCGAGACCGAGGCCGAGTTCGACGCGACGCTCGATCTGATCCGCGCGGTCGGGTTCGGCGCGGCGTTTTCCTTCAAGTATTCGGCCCGGCCCGGCACCCCCGCGGCGGAGCGGCCGCCGGTGCCGGCCGAGATCGCCGACGACCGGTTGCAGCGGCTGCAGGCGCTCGTCACCGAACAGCAACGCGCGGCCCAGGCCGCGATGGTGGGCCGCACGGTCAAGGTGCTGTTCGAGAAGCCTGGCCGGATGCCTGGCCAGATGGTCGGCAAGTCGGACTACCTGCATGCCGTCCATGTCGCCGATCCGGCCGCGATGCCGGGCCGGATCGCGCCGGTGCGGATCACCGAAAGCGGGCCGAATTCGCTTGGCGGGGTTCTGGCGGGCTAGGCGTCCTGCTCTTGTGCGGCGGCGATGCGCGCCTGCCAGACAAGGTTGTTCGCCCCGGCCTCGGCCAGCGCCAGTTCCAGCGCCGGGGCCGAGATCGGGCCGCGGATCGTCACGTCGCACAGCGCCAGCCGCTCGGTCGTGAAATCGTGGAACCCTACCTCTTCCGACACCAGGATCACCGGCAGGTGCGGCAGCTTGCGGCGCAGGTGCAGCAGGCCGTCGAGGACCAGGCGCGGGCCGCCGAAGCCGTCGATCGACAGCAGCAGCGTCGACCAGCCCATCGGCGCGCCGTGCGCGCGGGTCAGCGCGCTGCGGAATGTCGTGCAGGTGACCACGTCAAGCCCGAAGCCCTGCATGTGCTGCACCGCGGACATGTCGAAGGCCGGGTCCGAGGTGCCGAAGAGCACCGGCCTCGGGTCGGCGAGGAACGGGCGGAACAGCGGCGCGGGCGCGGGCCGCGCCGGGCGGTCGCCGGCCAGGCTGGGCGTCTGGCGCGGCACCGCGATGGCGCCGGGCGCGGCACGTTCCGGGCGCAGGAGCGCGACGACGGACGCCCACAGGCCCCGGCGCGGGGCTGCGACGGGTTGCGGGGCGGTCTGCGGTCCGATCCGGTCGTGGCGCATGATGACGGGCCGTTCAGATCACGCGGCGCAGCGGCGGCGCGACGCTGTGCGCCGGCTTCGGCGCATGGCCGGCAAGGGCGCGCCGCACATCGAGCGGGAACACGTCGAACCCGTCGGTCGGCGGCATCGCGGCATCGGACGATTCCAGCATCGGCGCCACCTGCGCCGCGGTCTGGCGCAGGGTCCGGCTCACCTCGGGCAGATCGTTGCGATCAGCGTATTCGATGATGTCGGAAAGAACGAGGTTGATCCAGACGTGGCAACTCATATCGGGCCTATCCTCCAGCAAAATGGCGCACCAATCCGTTGCCCGGACCGGTCCGCACCGCAGCGCCTGCCTCACAATCGCAACCGGCACTCTCGCGGTGCTTCCACTCGCTACTGGGGATGTGGACATCCCGGTGGATAGATTGGCATGGGAAGCGCCTGTTCCGAAACCAATTCTTGCGAAACCCGCCCCATGCAATGGCATGGATACATCCAATCGGCGATAATTTGCCCAAATCCTGTGCATATGGCGGACATACCCAGGGTTGTCTGTTAACCTTCTGTTTACGCTTTTGGCGTGTGGCCCGTTCGCGGCTGAAATCCAATCCGCCCGGGGCCGGCGTCAGTGTCGCGGAATGCGGGGGGTGATTCGCCGGCCCGGCGCCCGAAAAGCCCCTTTTCGCGCCGTTCAGGCGCAGACTCGCGACCCGCTCCGCCTGATCCGGGGATCGGGTCGTGAATTTTTTGTGGATGGCTTGCGCGGCTGGCGATCCCTTGGCACGGTTGGGGTCAAACACGGGCCAAGGAGAGTTGCTTGGGCATCAGCGCGCTGACCCCCCCGCCGAAACAGGACGACGTGCACGAGACGCTGCTGGAGTTTCCCGACAATCGTCTGCTGATCGACCTTTGTGGCGAGTATGATCGCAATCTTGCCCAGATCGAACATCAACTCGGTGTCCATATCCTGCGCCGCGGCAACCACCTTGCCGTGGTCGGCGCCGCGACTGCCCGCGACCGGGCCGCGGCGGTCCTGACCCAGCTTTACGGCCGGCTTGAGCAGGGCAGGCCGGTCGATGCCGGCGAGGTCGACGGCGCGATCCGCATGGGCGAGGTCGCGGCCGAACCGGGCGATCCCGGCGACCAGCTGGAGATGTTCCATGCCGGCCGCGTCGAGGTGCGCACCCGTCGCAAGACGGTTGAGCCGCGGACCGAGGCGCAAAAGGCCTACGTGGCCAACCTGTTCGAACACGAACTCGCCTTCGGCATCGGCCCGGCGGGCACCGGCAAGACCTATCTCGCCGTCGCCGTCGGCGTGGCCATGTTCATCGGCGGCCATGTCGACCGGATCGTCCTGAGCCGCCCGGCTGTGGAGGCGGGCGAGCGGCTGGGATTCCTGCCCGGCGACATGAAGGAGAAGGTCGATCCCTACATGCAGCCGCTTTACGACGCGCTGAACGATTTCCTGCCGGCCAAGCAGGTGCAGAAGCTGATCGAGGAAAAGCGGATCGAGATCGCGCCACTGGCCTTCATGCGCGGCCGGACGCTGGCAAACGCTTTCGTCGTGCTCGACGAGGCGCAGAACGCGACCACGATGCAGATGAAGATGTTCCTCACCCGTCTCGGCGAGGGCAGCCGGATGGTGATCACCGGCGACCGCAGCCAGGTCGATCTGCCGCGCGGCACGCAAAGCGGGCTGCACGATGCCGAACGCATCCTGAAGGGTGTCAAGGGCGTCAGCTTCAACTACTTCACCGCGAAGGACGTGGTGCGCCATCCCCTGGTGGCGCGGATCATCGAGGCCTATGACCGCGACGATGGAGCCGCTGGTTGACACCCTGACCGAAGACCCGCGCTGGGAGGCGTTCGGGCTGGGGGATCTTGCCGAGCCCGCGGCGCGGGCCACGCTGGCCAGCCTTGGGCTGCCGCCCGACGGGTTCGCGATAAGCCTGCTGGGCTGTTCCGATGCCCGGATCGCGGTGCTGAACGCCGATTTCCGGGGCAGGCCGCAACCCACAAACGTCTTGTCCTGGCCTTCGGAGGAGCGGGCTGCGGCGGCCGACGGCGACCGCCCGGCACCACCGCGGGCCGGGCCCGTGGCAGAGCCGGCCGAACTGGGCGATATCGCCATCGCCTGGGAAACCTGCGCGCGCGAGTCCGAGGAAGCCGGGCGGCCGATGCGCGACCATGTCACGCATCTTGTCGTTCATGGAGTGTTGCATCTGTTGGGCTACGATCACATCCGTGACAAAGATGCCGCCCTGATGGAGGCGCTGGAGGTGGAAACACTTGCCAGCCTCGGGGTGGCCGACCCATATGAGTGAACCGGGGCGCGCGATGCCCCAATTTTCGGAAAGGACCCATGGGCCAGTCTACCGACGGATCTAGTGCGGCGCAGGGCGCGCTCGAGGATCCCGACAGTCAGCACACCGGCGGGCAGCGCGGCTTTTTCGGCCGCATCCTGCACGCCCTGTCTCCCACCGACACGATCGAGGACGAGGACGAAACCGCCAAGGCCGACGGCACCGCACAGGTGGCGCTGGACCGGCCCGGCATTTCCAACCTGCGCCGTATGCGGGTGGACGATGTCGCCGTTCCGAAGGCCGAGATCGTCGCGGTGCCGGTCACCATCACCAAGGAGGCGCTGGTCGAGGTGTTCCGCGAGTCGGGCTTTTCCCGCCTGCCGGTGTTCAAGGGCACCCTCGACAGCCCGCTCGGGCTCGTCCATCTCAAGGATCTCGCGCTGGAATACGGGTTCGGCAATGCCGGCGGGCGGTTCACGCTGCGCAAGATGCTGCGGCCGCTGCTTTACGCGCCGCCATCGATGCCGATCGGCGTGCTGTTGCAGAAGATGCAAAGCCAGCGGATTCACATGGCGCTGGTGATCGACGAATACGGCGGCGTCGACGGGCTGGTGACGATCGAGGATCTGATCGAGCAGGTCATCGGCGAGATCGAGGACGAGCATGACGAGGTCGAGGCCGGCCTTTGGACGCAGGAGAAGCCCGGCCAGTACATCGCCCATGCCCGCGCCCCGCTCGACGAGTTCGAGGCCGAGATCGGCATGCCGCTGGCCAATCCCGAAGAGGGCGACGAGATCGATACGCTGGGCGGGCTTGTCTTCATGCTGTCGGGCAAGGTGCCGGCGCGGGGCGAGGTGATCCAGCATGACAGCGGCGCCGAGTTCGAGGTCGTCGACGCCGATCCGCGGCGGATCAAGCGGCTTCGGGTGCGCCTGCCGCAGGCCGCCGCCTGATCATGCGCCCGGCCCGGCCCCGGCGCTGGGCGGCGCCCGCGATGGCCCTGGCCGCGGGCCTCGCGGCAGCGGCCGGGCAGGCGCCGCTGGGGCTTTGGCCGCTGACGCTGGCGGGGTTTGCCGGGCTGGTCGCGCTGGTCGCGGGCGCCCGGTCGGCGCGCCGGGCCGCGATGCTGGCCTGGATCGGCGGCGCGGGCCATTTCGCGGCGGCGATGTTCTGGATCGTCGAGCCGTTCCTGGTGGACGCCGCCCGGCATGGCTGGATGGCGCCCTTCGCGCTGGTCCTGATCTCCGGCGGGCTGGCGCTGTTCTGGGGCGCGGCGGGGGCCGTCGCGGGTGCGATGCGCGGCCGCGCCGCGCGCGCGCTGGGCTTTGCCGCCGCGCTAGCGCTTGCCGAACTGGCGCGGGGCTACGCGTTCACCGGCCTGCCCTGGGCCGCGCCCGGCCATGTCTGGATCGACACGCCTTTCGCGCAACTGGCCGTGCTGGCCGGGGCGCCGGGCCTTACCGCGCTGACGCTGCTGGTCGCCGCGCTTCCGGTGGCGGCGCGCGGGCCATGGCCGCGCGCGCTTGCCGTGACGCTGGCCATCGCGGCGCTGGGCGCCGGCTGGCTGTGGGGCGCCGCGCGGCTGAACGCCGCGGCGGAGGGGCCGGCGGAGGGGCCGCTGATCCGTATCGTCCAGCCCAATGCGGCGCAGCATCTCAAGTGGCGGCCCGACATGGCGAGGCTGTTCTTCGAACGCCAGATCGGGCTGACGGCGGCCCCCGGCCCGGCCCGGCCCGACCTGGTGATCTGGCCCGAAACCGCCGTGCCCTTCCTGTTGAACTACCCCGGTGAGGGCCTTGTGCGGATCGCCGCCGCGGCGGGCGGCGCGCCGGTGGCGCTGGGCATCCAGCGGACCGAGGGGTTTCGGGCCTACAACAGCCTCGCGGTGATCGATCCCGATGGCGTGCCGGCCGCGATCTACGACAAGTTCCACCTAGTGCCGTTCGGCGAATACATCCCGTTCGGCGATGCGCTTGCCCGCATCGGGATCACCGCCTTCGCCGCGCAGGAGGGCAACGGCTATTCCCCCGGGCCGGGTGCGGCGATCCTCGATCTCGGGGAGCGGCTGGGCAGGGTGCAGCCGCTGATCTGCTACGAAGCGGTATTCCCGCAGGACTTGCGCGCCGCGCCGGAGCGGCCCGACTGGCTCTTGCAGGTCACCAACGATGGCTGGTTCGGCACGCTCACCGGGCCGTACCAGCATTTCGCCCAGGCCCGGCTGCGCGCCATCGAGCAGGGGCTGCCGCTGCTGCGCGCCGCCAATACCGGGATTTCGGCGGTGGTCGACGCGCGCGGCCGGGTCGTCGAGTCGCTGCCGCTGGGTGCGATCGGACGGATCGACGCGACGCTGCCCCCCCCCGGCCCGCCCACGCCCTACGCCCGCACCGGCGATCTGCCGCTGGCGGTGTTGCTCGGCGCGCTTGTGCTTGGCGTCGCATCGATTTGTCGGCGCTTGACCATTGACGCCGGGCACGGCGGGCCCTAGCAAGCTTCATCGAACCGTCACAACGGCTTCCTGGCGTGGCGGGGATTTCCCAATGGAGCACTTCTCATGACCCGTCAGAACTATGTCTTCACCTCCGAGAGCGTCTCGGAAGGTCACCCCGACAAGGTGTGCGACCGGATCTCGGACGCGATCCTCGACGCCTTCCTCACCGAGGAACCCAACGCCCGCGTCGCCTGCGAAACCTTCGCGACCTCCGGCATGGTGGTGATCGGCGGCGAGGTCGGCCTGTCGGATGCCGACAAGCTGAAGAACTACATGGGCCGGATCGGCGAGATCGCCCGCGACTGCATCCGCGACATCGGCTACGAACAGGACAAGTTCCACTGGAACACCTGCCACGTGCTGAACTTCCTGCACGAGCAATCCGCCCATATCGCCCAGGGCGTCGACAAGGACGGCGCCGGCGACCAGGGGATCATGTTCGGCTACGCGGTGGACGAGACGCCGGAACTGATGCCCGCGCCGATCCAGTATTCCCACGCGATCCTGCGGCGGCTGGCGGAGGCCCGGAAATCCGGCGCCGAACCCACCCTGCGGCCGGATGCGAAAAGCCAGTTGTCCGTCGTCTACGAAGGCGGCAAGCCGGTGCGCGTGTCGTCGATCGTGCTGTCGACGCAGCACGCCAGCGAGGATCAGACCTCCGACGACATCCGCGCGATCGTGGAACCCTACATCCGCGAAACCCTGCCCGAGGGCTGGATCACCGAAGACACCGAATGGTGGGTGAACCCGACCGGCACCTTCGTGATCGGCGGCCCGGACGGCGACGCCGGCCTGACCGGGCGCAAGATCATCGTCGATACCTACGGCGGCGCGGCCCCGCATGGCGGCGGCGCGTTTTCCGGCAAGGATCCGACCAAGGTCGACCGTTCGGCAGCCTATGCCGCGCGCTACCTGGCCAAGAACGTCGTCGCCGCCGGGCTGGCGCGGCGCTGCGTGATCCAGCTGTCCTACGCGATCGGGGTCGCCAAGCCGTTGTCGATCTACGCCGACACCCAGGGCACCGGCCTTGTGCCGGAGGCCGAGATCGAGCGCGCGGTGGCCAGGGCGATGGACCTCACGCCGCGCGGCATCCGCGAGCACCTGGGCCTCAACCGCCCGATCTACGCCCGCACCGCGGCCTATGGCCATTTCGGCCGTCCGCCCGAGGCCGACGGCGGCTTTTCCTGGGAGCGGACGGACCTGGTGGACGCGCTCAAGGCGGCGGTGTGACCGGCCCGGCGCGGCAGGCCGTTTTCGCCGCCTTGCTGGGCCTGGCCGCGGCGCCCGCCGCGGCCGGGGCCGGCGAGGCCGGCGCCGGCGCGTTCCGGATCGAGACCGGGGTGCTGCATTACGATACCGAAACGCAGCCCGGCGGCATCACTCCCGGCGATGCCGCGCGTCTTGTCGCGCTTTTGCGCGCCAACCCGGATGTTGCGGCGGTGGAACTCAACAGTTCCGGGGGCGACTATTTCGAATCCTTCGATCTTGCCCATGTGATCGCGGATTTCGATCTCGAGACCCGCGTTCGCGGGTTTTGCGAAAGCTCCTGCGTGCACGTCTTCCTCGGCGGGACGCGGCGGACGCTGGCGCGTGGCGGCCGGATCGGCTTTCACCGCACGACGTGGAGCCCGGACAGCGTGGAAAGCTACTACACGGACCGGCAGGAGAGCGAACGCTGGCGCAGCCCGTTCGACATGGTCTCGTGGACCTACGAGGATACGCAGGGCGAGGTCTACGACCGGCTGATGTTCATGGTGGATCGCGGTGTCGATCCGCTGTTCGCGATCGAGACGCTGCGCGTGGAAGCCGGCGGGATCTGGTATCCCGACCGCGACCGGCTGCGCGACGCCGGCTTCATCACCGAATGACCGCCGGCGTCGGCCCGGCGCTTGACGGCCGCGCGGCGCGGCGCTACCCCGCCCGCCGATGACGGCACCCGAGCACAATCCGCGCGGTCGGCGCAACTTTTACGGCCGCCGCCACGGCAAGGCGCTGCGGCCCTCGCAGCGTGGCTACCTCGACGAGGATCTCGAGGCGCTCAGCATCCCCGGCGTCGGGATCGCCGACGATCCCGGCCTCCGGCCGCTGGATCTTCCGGCGCTGTTCGAACGGTCGGCCCCGCTGTGGCTGGAAGTCGGCTTCGGCGGCGGCGAGCACATGGTGCACATGGCCGCGCGCTATCCGGGCATCGACCTGATCGGCTGCGAGCCCTTCGTCAACGGCGTCGCGATGCTTCTGGGCAAGATCCGCCAGGCCGGGGTGACGAACCTGCGTATCCATCCCGGCGACGTGCGCGACCTGTTCGACGTGCTGCCCGCGGCCTGCCTCGACAAGTGCTTTCTCAACTACCCCGATCCCTGGCCCAAGAAGAAGCATCACCGCCGGCGCTTCGTCACCCCCGAACACCTTGTGCCGCTGGCCCGCGCGATGAAACCCGGCGCGGAATTCCGGATCGCCACCGATATTCCCGACTACGTGCGGCAGGCGCATGAGGAGGTGCCCGGCGCCGGCTTCACGCTCGTGGCCGAGGGCGCCGCGCCCTGGGACGACTGGCTGTCGACCCGCTACGAACAGAAGGCGCTGCGCGAGGGCCGGGTGCCGCATTACCTGACCTTCCGCCGCGGCTGATCCCGCGGGGCATGGACGGCCCCGCCGCCGCGCGCTATCAGCGCCGGCAAGACAGGGGAGGGGCAAGATGTCCGGCCATGGCCAGAGCTTTCCGATGACCGCGCGGCGCGGTGCCGCGCTGTCGGGCACCGCCGAGGTGCCGGGCGACAAGTCGATCAGCCACCGCGCGATGATCCTCGGCGCCCTCGCGGTGGGCGAGACGCGCGTCACCGGCCTTCTGGAAGGCCAGGACGTGCTCGACACCGCCCGCGCGATGGAGGCCTTCGGCGCCACCGTCACCCGGCACGGGCCGGGCGACTGGTCGGTCCGGGGGGTCGGCACCGGCGGCTTCGCCGAACCCGCCGACGTGATCGACTGCGGCAATTCCGGCACCGGCGTCCGGCTGATCATGGGCGCGATGGCGACCACGCCGATCACCGCCACCTTCACCGGCGACGCCTCGCTGCGGAAACGGCCGATGGGCCGGGTGACCGATCCGCTGGCGCTGTTCGGCGCCCGTGCCTTCGGCCGCGCCGGCGGGCGGTTGCCGATGACCGTGGTCGGCGCGGCCGACCCGGTGCCGGTGCGCTACCGCCTGCCGGTGGCCTCCGCGCAGGTGAAATCCGCGGTGCTGCTGGCCGGGCTGAACGCGCCGGGCGAAACCGTGGTGATCGAACCCGAGGCCACCCGCGACCATACCGAACGGATGCTTCGTGGCTTCGGCGCGCACCTGGCCGTCGAGGACGGGCCTGAGGGGCGGATCATCACCCTGACCGGCCAGCCCGAACTCGTCGCGCAATCGGTAGCGGTGCCGCGCGATCCGTCCTCGGCCGCCTTCCCGGTCGCGGCCGCGCTGATCGTGCCGGGGTCGGACATCCTGGTGCCCGGCGTCAGCCAGAACCCCACCCGCAACGGGCTGTTCACGACCCTTGTCGAGATGGGCGCCGACATCACCTTCGAAAACCCGCGCGAGGAAGGCGGCGAACCGGTGGCCGACCTGCGGGTGCGCGCCTCGGCGCTGACGGGGGTCGAGGTGCCGCCCGACCGCGCCGCCAGCATGATCGACGAATACCCGGTGCTGTCCGCCATCGCCGCGCTGGCCGAGGGGCCGACGGTGATGCGCGGCGTGAAGGAACTGCGGGTGAAGGAAAGCGACCGGATCGACGCGATGGCCCGCGGGCTCGAGGCCAACGGCGTGACGATCGAGGAGGGCGAGGACTGGTTCATCGTGCACGGCCTCGGCCCGGATGGCGTGCCCGGCGGCGCGACGGTGGCAAGCCGGCTGGATCACCGGATCGCGATGGCCTTTCTCGTTCTCGGCCTTGCCGCGCGGGCGCCGGTCACCGTCGACGATGGCAGCCCGATCGCCACCTCGTTCCCGGTCTTCGAACCGTTGATGCAGGGCCTCGGCGCCGGGATTTCCCGCGGCGCGGCCTGAGGCGCGGTCACCGATTTTGGTCCGCAAATATCCTCGGGGGGAGCCGCCGAAGGCGGCCGGGGGGCAGACGGCCCCCCGCCCCGGCGCCTGCCGTCAGGCCGCCCGCGCCGGGTTGAAGCGGCGCTCGAAGCTTTCGCCGCGTGACGCCATCTCGACCAGCAGCGCCGGCGGGGCGAAGCGCGGCCCATTGAGGGCGGCGAGTTCGGCGGCCCGCCCGGCCGCGGCTGCGGCGCCGATCCGGTCGAGCCATGCGAACGGCCCGCCCGACCAGGGCGCGAAGCCCCAGCCGAGGATCGCGCCGACATTGCCTTCGCGGATGTCGGTGAGCACCCCGGCCTCCAGCGCCCGCACCGCCTCCAGCGCCTGCACGTAAAGCAGCCGCTCCTGCACCTCGACCGGGTCGGGCTGGTCCACCGCCAGGGGCCAGGGGCCAGACAAGCCGCTCCACAGCCCGGTGCGCCGGCCCGCCGCGTCATAGTCGTAGAACCCCGCCCCGGCCTTGCGCCCCAGCCGCCCGGCCTCGGCCATCGGGAACAGCACCGCGTCCACGGCCGCGTCGGGATAGGCATCGCCCATCGCCGCCCGCGTCGCCGTCGCGATCCTGACGCCGAGATCGATCGAGGTTTCGTCGACGAGTTGCAGGGGCCCGACGGGCATGCCGACCATCTTCGCGGCATTCTCGATCAGCGCCGGGGCCACGCCCTCGGCCACCATCCGCAGCCCCTCGTTGAGATAGGGGATGATGCAGCGGTTGGCATAGAAGAACCGCGCGTCGTTGACCACGATCGGGGTCTTGCGCAGCTGGCGCACGAAATCCAGCGCCTTGGCCACGGCGTCCGGCCCGGTCCGGTCGCCGCGGATGATCTCGACCAGCAGCATCCTGTCGACCGGCGAGAAGAAATGGATGCCGATGAACCGCTCGGGCCGGGCGGAGGCGCGGGCGAGATCGGTGATCGGCAGGGTCGAGGTGTTGGTGGCGAAAACCGCCTCCGGCCCCAGCACCGCCTCGGCCCGCGCGGTCACCTCGGCCTTGACCTTCGGATCCTCGAACGCCGCCTCGACCACCAGGTCGCAGCCGGCGAGCGCCGCGTAGTCCGTCGTCGGCGTGATCCGGGCCAGCACCTCGGCCTTCTTCTCGGGCGTGACCTTGCCGCGCTTCATCGCCTTGTCCAGCAGCGCCTCGGCATGCGCCTTGCCCTTTTCCGCCGCCTCCTGCGCGGCGTCGATCAGCACCACCTCGATCCCGGCGAGCGCGGCGACATGGGCGATGCCAGCGCCCATCATTCCCGCGCCGAGAACGCCCAGCCCACGCACCCGCATGTCGGCCACGCCGGGCCGGTTCGCGCCCTTCTCCAGCGCCTCCTTGTCGAGGAAGAGCGACTTGATCATCGCGCCCGAGGACGGGTCGCGCAGGACATGGGTGAACCACCGCGCCTCGATCCGAAGCGCGGTGTCGAATGGCACCTGCGCGCCCTCGTAGACCGCCGACAACAGCGCTTTCGCGGCGGGGTAGACCCCCATCGTCCTGCCCATCACCATCGCCGAGGCGCCGACGAAGGTCATGAAACCGGCCGGGTGATAGGGCGTGCCGCCCGGCATCTTGTAGCCCTTCGCGTCCCAGGGTTTCACGAGGTCGGCGTCGGTTGCCGACAGCACCCACTCGCGGGCGCGGGCGATCAGGTTCCCGGCCGGCACGACCTCGTCGATCACGCCGGCGGCCTTCATCTTCGCCGGCGACTGCATCCGGCCCTCCAGCAGGAACGGCGCGGCGCCCATCGCGCCGAGCTTGCGCACCAGCCGCGTGGTGCCGCCGGCGCCCGGAAAGATGCCCACCTTGATTTCCGGCAGACCGATCTTCGCTTTCGGAGCGTCGGCGGCGATGATCCGGTGGCAGGCGAGCGGCAGTTCCAGCCCGATCCCGGCGGCGGTGCCGGGCAGGGCGGCGACGATCGGCTTGCCCCCCTTCAGGGTCTTCGGGTCCATCCCCGCGCGCTCGATCTTACGCAGCAGGCCATGCAGCCGCATGATCCCCTCGAACAGGCCCCGCGCCGGATCGTCGCCGGCTTCGGCCTTCATCCGCGCGAGCGCGTTCAGGTCCATCCCCCCGGCGAAATCGGCCTTGGCCGAGGTCAGGATCACGCCCTTCACGCCATCGTCGGCCAGCGCCCGGTCGATCAGCCCGTCAAGTTCGGCGATCCCCTCGAAGGTCAGCACGTTCATCGACCTGCCCGGCAGATCCCATGCAATCGTGGCGATGCCGTCGGCATCGGCGGAATAGTGGAACTCAGCCATCCTTGCCCTCCCCGGCCGCCAGCGGGCCGCCGTCCTTTCGGGTGAACGCGGCGCGGCCGCCTTCGACCGTCACCATCATGTCGATGTCGGAATAGGTCGCGACCTCGCGCGCCGCGCGGCTTCCGACCACGAGGAACCGCGCCGGCGTGGCGGAGCGGTTGACGAAATGGTGTCCGTCCGGCACCCCGGCGGGAAAGGCCGCGCAGTCGCCCGCCCGCATGAGCGTCTCGCCGGCGTCCTCGATCAGCACGCATTCGCCCTCGGTCACCATGACGAACTCGTCTTCCTCGGCGTGCCAGTGCCTGAGCGAGGACAGCGCGCCGGGCGCCAGCGTCACGAGGTTGACGCCGAACTGCGTCAGCCCCCCGGCCTGGCCCAGCCGCAGCGAGGTGCGGCCGGCCATCATCGCGTCGTAGGGCGGGGGATAGATCGAGCCGGTCTTCACCAGCACCCTGTCGATGTCGATCTTCGGCATCCTCACACCCTTTCGATGATCGTGGCCGCGCCCATGCCGGAGGCGACGCAGAGCGTGGCGAGGCCGGTGGCCACGCCGCGCCGCTCCATCTCGTCCAGAAGCGTGCCCAGGATGATCGCCCCGGTGGCGCCAAGCGGGTGGCCCAGCGCGATCGCACCGCCGTTCACGTTGACCTTGCCGGGATCAACGCCGAAGGCCTGCTGGAACCGCAGAACCACCGCCGCAAAGGCCTCGTTGACCTCGAACAGGTCGATATCGCCGATCTCCATGCCCGCCGCATCCAGCACCCGTTCGGTCACCGGAACCGGGCCGGTCAGCATGATCGTCGGCTCCGTCCCGATCCGGGCGGTGGCGCGAATCCGGGCGCGCGGCGTCAGCCCGTGCGCCGCGCCGAACTCCGCCGAACCGACCAGCACCGCCGCCGCCCCGTCGACGATGCCCGAGGAATTCCCGGCATGGTGGATATGGTCGATCCATTCGAGATGCGGGTAGCGCAGCAGCGCGACCCGGTCGAACCCCGGCATGGTTTCGCCCATGTCCTTGAAGGCCGGTTTCAGCGCGGCAAGGGTTTCCATCGTGGTGTCCGGGCGCGGGTACTCGTCGCGGTCGAGGATCGTCAGGCCGTTGACATCGCGCACCGGCACCACCGAGCGGGCGAACCGCCCTTCGGCCAGCGCCGCCGCCGCCCGCAGCTGGCTTTCGACGGCCAGCGCGTCGGCCTCGGTGCGGGAAAAGCCGTGGAGTGTGGCGATCAGGTCGGCCGAGATGCCCTGCGGCACGAAATGCACCTTGGTCGCCAGCGCCGGATCGGCGGCGATGGCCGCGCCGTCCGATCCCATGGCGACCCGGCTCATCATCTCCACCCCGCCGGCGATATAGGCCTCGCCCGCGCCGCCGCGCACCTGGTTGGCGGCCAGGTTCACCGCCTCCAGCCCGCTGGCGCAGAACCGGTTGATCGACAGGCCCGGGATCGACTCGTCGAGATCGGACATCAGCACCGCCGAGCGGGCGAGGCAGCCGCCCTGTTCGCCGATCTGGGTGGCGTTGCCCCAGATCACGTCCTCGACCGCGCCGGCGCCCGCGATCCCGTTGCGCGCGGCGATGGCGTTCAGCATCTGTGCCGAAAGCGACAGCGCGGTGACCTCGTGCAGGCTGCCGTCGGGCCGGCCGCGGCCGCGCGGGGAACGGACGGCGTCGTAGATGTAGGCCTCGGTCATGGGCTCCTCCTCAGGCCCGGTCGGACGGGTTGCCGGGCATCAGGTCGTAGGGATGTTTCCAGCCCGGCAGCGCCGCGATGCGGGTCAGCCAGCCATCGATGCCCGGCCAGTCGGCCCGGTCGAAGCCGAAGGGTTCGGGATAGTAGAGATAGCCGCAGCAGGCGAAATCGGCGATCGTGGGGCCCGCGCCCACGATCCAGTCGCGCCCGCCGAGATGCCGGTCGAGCACGGCGTAGGCCGATTTCAGCCGCCCCTGCATGAAGCCGATGACCTCGGCGGGGCGCTTGTCCGCTGGCAGGAAGTTCATCAGGAACCGCGTCATCCCGGCCTGGCTGGACAGCTTGTGATTGTCCCACAGCACCCAGCGCAGAACCTCGCGCGCCTCGTCGGCGTCGCTGCCGCCGAACTTTCCCGTCCGTTCGACGACGTGATACTGGATCGCGCCCGATTGGGTGATCGTCAGCCCGTCGTCCACGAAGACCGGCGCCTCGCCCATCTCGTTCAGGGCGCGGTATTCCGGGGTCCGGGTCGCGCCGTTGAAGAAATCCACGAACACCGGTTCCCAGTCGTAGCCCGAAAGCTCGAGCGTCAGCGCCGCCTTGTAGGCATTGCCGCTTTCGCCGAAGCAGTGCAGTTGCGCGGTCATGTCATGTCCTTTCAGGCCAGTCGTTGCGGAAGCTCCGCCTTGAACAGGCGCAGCCGGTGCGGCAGCGTTTCCTCGTCGGTCACGCTGGCGAAGTTCTCGAACAGGAAGGTCAGCGCCTCGTCCGGCGTCAACCCGGCCTCTTCGGCGAAGCGGATCAGGCCGCGATAGGCGTCGTTGGTCATCGCGACGGGAAAGCGGCGGGTCAGGCGCAGGCGCTTGGGCATCCGTCAGCCTTTCCCGGGGGCGCCATAGGTGGCGATGAACGCGTCGAAGGCCGCGTCCAGCCTGTCGGCATCGGCGTAGTCGTCAAGATGCTCCAGCAGCACCACCAGCAGGTAGTTGTTGGACAGGCCGTAGCGCGCATTCAGGGCGCGCAACCGGTCGTGCGCGGCCTCGGTCAGCGCCACGCTGCGGCGCACCGGCAGGGGCAGGCGCGCGGCCATCAGAACGCCTCGGCCGGCAGGGCCATCACCGGGTCCGCGCCGCTGCGAATGCGCGCAAGGTGCAGCGCGGTGGCGGGCAGGTGACGGGCCATGTAGTAGCGCCCGGTGGCCAGTTTCGCGGCCAGGAAGGCCGGGTCGCCGCGGCCCGCGTCCTGCATCGCCAGCGCCGCCTTCGCCATCCGTGCCCACATCAGGCCAAGGCAGACATGGCCGAAGAGATGCAGGAAATCGGTCGATCCGGCGAGCGCGGCGTCGGGATCCTTCATGCCCCGGGTCATGAATACCTCCACCGCCGCCTGCATGTCCTTCGAGGCGGCCTTCAGCGGGTCGAGGAAATCGGCCTTCAGGCGCGCGTCGCCCTCGCCGTCCTTCACGGCGCCCTTCACCAGCGCAAAGAAGCCCATCACCGGCTTGCCGCCCCCGGCGGCCAGCTTCCGGCCCACGAGGTCCAGCGCCTGCACGCCGTTCGCGCCCTCGTAGATCATCGCGATCCGCGCGTCGCGGGCGAACTGGCTCATCCCCCATTCCTCGACATAGCCGTGCCCGCCGAAGACCTGCTGCGCGGCCACCGCACTGTCGAACCCCTTGTCGGTCAGGAACCCCTTGATCACCGGCGTGAGAAGCGAAATCAGCCCCTCGGCCTCAGCATCGCCGGCAAGATGCGCCCGGTCGATCAGTTCCGCGCCCCAAAGGGTGAAGGCCCGCGCGCCTTCGACGAAGCTTTTCTGGTCCATCAGGCTGCGGCGCACGTCGGGATGCACGATGATCGGATCGGCCGCGCCCCCGGGGTTCCGCGCGCCGGTCACCGCGCGGCCCTGCAGCCGGTCCCTGGCATAGGCGGCGGCGGCCTGGTAGGCGGCGCCGGCGACCGCGTAGCCTTGCAGGCCCACGCCCAGCCGGGCCTCGTTCATCATCGTGAACATCGCCTTCATGCCCTTGTGCAGCTCGCCCAGCAGGAAGCCCGTCGCGCCGTCGTAGTTCATCACGCAGGTGGCGTTGCCGTGGATGCCCATCTTCTCCTCGATCTTGCCGCAGGACAGGGCGTTGCGCGGCCCGAGGCCACCGTCGGCATCGACAAGGAATTTCGGCACGATGAACAGCGATATCCCCTTCGTGCCCGCGCCGCCGCCCGGCGCCTTCGCCAGCACCAGATGGACGATGTTTTCCGCCAGATCGTGTTCACCGGCGGAGATGAAGATCTTCTGCCCGGTGATCTTGTAGCTGCCGTCGGGCTGCGGTTCGGCCCGGGTGCGCATGATGCCCAGATCGGTGCCGGCATGCGGCTCGGTCAGGTTCATCGTGCCGGTCCAGTCGAGCGCGACCATCTTCGGCAGGTAGGTGGCCTTCTGCGCCTCGGTGCCATGGGCCAGGATCGTGCCGATCGCGCCATGCGTCAGGCCCTGGTACATGTTGAACGCCATGTTGGCCGAGACGAACATCTCGCCCACCGCGGTGCCCAGCAGATAGGGCAGGCCCTGGCCGCCGTAGGCTTCGGGCAGATCGAGCCCGTTCCAGCCGCCGGCCTTGATCTCGTCGAACGCGGCGCGGAACCCCTCGGGCGTCCGCACCACGCCGTTTTCCAGCCGGCAGCCCTGCCGGTCGCCCACGGCGTTGAGCGGCGCCAGAACGCCTTCGGCGAGTTTCGCGGCCTCGGCCAGCACCGCGCCGGTGAAGTCCGGCTCCAGCTGGTCATAGCCCGGCACCGGCTGGCGGCCGGCCTGCAACACCTCGTCCAGCACGAAGGACAGATCGGCCAGGGGGGCTTGGTATGTCGGCATCCTCGTCTCTCCCGGTCTCGCGCGGCGCTCAGGCCGCGGATGTCTTGTCGTTTCCGGCCAGCATCGCCGCGGCCGCGGCAAGCTGGCCCTTCAGCTCGGCGATCGCCTCGGCAAGGTCGTCGCGCTGCGCTTCCATCGCGGCCAGCCGGTCGCGCGCGCGGGCCACCGTCTGCGCCAGCTGCGTGCGCTGGCCGTCGCCAAGGTCGTAAAGCTCCAGAAGCTGCCGGATTTCCTCCAGCGCGAATCCGAAGCGGCGGCCGCGCAGGATCAGCGTCAGCCGCGCCCGGTCGCGGCGCGTGTAAAGCCGCTTCTGACCCTGCCGCAGCGGGGCCAGCAGTTCCCTCGACTCGTAGAACCGCAGCGTCCGGGCCGTCACGCCGAAGGCTTCGCACATCTGCCGGATCGTCATCGTCTCGTCGCGCATCGCTCCCGTCCTCCCGTGGCGGGTGGCCCTGAGGATAACGCGAAAGTTGACGTTTACGTAAACGTAACGCTGCGTCACGCGGGATCGTGACGCGGGGTCACGGCGGCATGCCGGCCAGATGCTGCCGCGTTTCGTCCCGCAGCCGCCGCAGATCGTCGATCGCGGCGTCGATCTCGTCGCGCTGCCGGGCAAGCTCTGCCAGCTGCCGGTCGGCCATCGCGACCCAGACCTCGTATTGCTCGCGGGTGCCCTTCCGGTCGCGCAGTTCCAGCCACTGGCGGATTTCCTCGAGGCTGAAACCGAAGCGCCGGCCGCGCAGGATCAGCGTCATCCGCGCCACCTCGCGCGGGGTGTAGAACCGGGCCCGGCCTTCCTTCTGCGGGCTCAGAAGCTCGATGTACTCGTAATAGCGCAGCGTGCGCGGCGTCACCTCGAAGCGCGCGCACATCTCCTTGAAACTCAGCAACTCCGTGGCCATCGGCTCCTCCCGTCCTTGGCGGCGCCAGCCTAGTGCGGGCGCCGGGGCGGTTCAATCGGCCCCCTTGCGGCTCCGGCGCGGTCGGGCGACAAGAAGCGAAGTTGCGAGGTGGCGGTATGGATCCGGAAGAGAAAAGCAAGCTGGCGCGACAGTTCGTCGAGGCGATCCCGCATTCCCGCGCGCTGGGCATGGAACTGGACGATCTGGGCGAGGGGCGCGCGGTGCTGTCGATGCCCTACGACGCCCGGCTGGTGGGCGACCCGGCCTCCGGAGTGATCCACGGCGGTGCGGTCTCGGCGCTGATGGACACCTGCTGCGGCGCCTCGGTGATGGCGCATCCCTCCAGCCCCGGCGCGACGGCGACGATCGACCTTCGGATCGACTACATGCGGCCCGCGACGCCGGGCCAGCGGATCACCGCGCGGGCGGAATGCTACCATGTCACCCGCACCGTGGCCTTCGTGCGCGCCACCGCGCATGACGAGGATGCGGACCGCCCGGTCGCCACGGCGGCGGGGGCCTTCACGGTCGAACCGGGCGGGGCGGGGGCATGAGCCGGCCGAGGCCCGAACCCGTGCAGGTGGTCAAGCAGCGGCGCGACGCGGCCCTGAACGCGCTGGTGCACGGCGTGCCCTACATCCAGTTTCTCGGGATCGAGTTCGACCGCCGCGGCGACGAACTGACCGCGATCCTGCCGTTCGACGAGAAACTCATCGGCAATCCGTTCCTGCCGGCGCTGCACGGCGGTGTGACGGCGGCGTTCCTCGAGGTGACGGCGATCATCGGCCTGTCCTGGTCGCTGTGGTGGGAAGAGATGGAAAGCGGCCGGATCGATCCGGCGGCGCTCGACCCGGCGCAGATGCCGCGGCTGCCCAAGACGATCGATTTCACCATCGACTACCTGCGCTCCGGCCTGCCGCGCGACGCCTATGCGCGGGCGCGTGTGAACCGTTCGGGCCGGCGCTATGCCTCCGTCCACGTCGAGGCCTGGCAGGACAATCGCGCGCGGCTTTTCGCGCAGGGCACCGGCCATTTCCTGATGCCGCGCCGCGACGACTAGGCGATGCGGCCCGTCACCCACGCGCGGGTCTGGCGGATCGCCGCGCCGATCGTCCTGTCGAACGCCACGATCCCGATCCTCGGCGCGGTCGATACCGGTGTGGTGGGGCAACTGGGGCAGGCCGCGCCGATCGGTGCGGTGGGGATCGGCGCGGTGATCCTGACCTCGCTCTACTGGGTCTTCGGCTTTCTGCGCATGGGCACCTCGGGCATGGTCGCGCAGGCGCAGGGCGCGGCCGACGCGGCCGAGGTGGCCGCGCATCTGGTCCGGGCGCTGTTGATCGCCGGGGCGGCCGGGACGGCGCTGATCCTGTTGCAGGTGCCGCTGTTCGCCGGGGCCTTCGCGCTGGCCCCCGCCTCGGACGAGGTCGAGGGGCTGGCGCGCGACTACCTGGCGATCCGGATCTGGGGCGCGCCGGCCTCGATCGCGCTTTACGCCGTCACCGGGTGGCTGATCGCGCTGGAACGCACCCGTGCCGTTCTGCTGCTGCAACTGTGGATGAACGGCGTCAACGTGGTGCTGGACCTGTGGTTCGTCCTCGGCCTCGGCTGGGGGGTGGAGGGCGTGGCGCTGGCCACGCTGATCGCCGAATGGTCGGCGCTGGGCCTGGGGCTGTGGTTGTGCCGCGCCGCCTTTGTCGGGCCCGATTGGCGCGACGTCGCGCGGGTGTTCGACCGGGCGCAACTGTGGCGGATCGGCCGGGTCAACGGCGACATCATGCTGCGCTCGGTCCTCCTCCAGGCCTGTTTCACCTCGTTCCTGTTCCTCGGCGCCCGGTTCGGCGACGTCACGCTGGCCGCCAACCAGGTGCTGTTGCAGTTCCTGCACATCACCGCCTATGCGCTCGACGGCTTCGCCTTCGCCGCCGAGGCGCTGGTGGGGCAGGCGGTGGGCGCGCGGTCGCGCGGCCAGGTCCGGCGCGCCGCCGTCGTGTCCGGCCAGATGGGCCTTGCCGGCGCGGCGCTGCTGGCGGCGGCGTTCTGGCTGGCGGGACCGGCGATCATCGACCTGATGGCGAAGGCGCCCGAGGTGCGGGCGGAGGCGCGCGGCTATCTCGGCTGGATCGTCGTGGCGCCGCTGATCGGCATCGCGAGCTGGATGTTCGACGGGATCTTCATCGGCGCGACGCTGACGCGCGAAATGCGGATCGCGATGCTGCAATCTGCCGCGGTCTACCTTGTCGCGCTGCTGATGCTGGTGCCGCTGGCGGGCAACCACGGGCTATGGGCGGCGCTGATGCTGCTCAACGCCACGCGGGCGGTCACGATGGCGCGCTACTATCCGCGGGCCGAGGCGCTGGCGGGCTGAAGCCAGCGGGCGCGGTCGGTGCCCACCGCCTCGGCGACGTTGGCATGGCCGTCGCGGGCCAGAAGCCCGTCAAGCCCCCGCGCGATCCGCGCCGCAAGCCCGATGCCCTCGTAGACCATGCCGGTGTAAAGCTGCACGGCCGAGGCGCCGGCGCGGATCTTGGCATAGGCCTGTTCGGCGTCGGAAACCCCGCCAACGCCGATCAACGGCAGCCTGCCGGCCGTGAGAACCGACAGGCGCGCGAGAACGCGTGTGGAGATTTCGAACAATGGCGCGCCCGAAAGGCCGCCTTTCTCTCCATGATGCGCACTTTTCAAACCTTCGCGCGAAAGGGTGGTATTCGTCGCGATGATCCCGTCGATGCCCGAGGACAGTGCCACCTCGGCCACGTCGTCGATCTCGGCATCGCCGAGGTCGGGCGCGATCTTGAGGAACACGGGGATCGGACGGTCCAGCGCCGCGCGCGCCGCGATCACCCCCGACAGCAGCGCGGACAGCGCCGCCTTGCCCTGCAGATCGCGGAGGCGTTCGGTATTGGGCGACGAGACGTTGACGGTGGCGAAATCCGCCGCCGGTCCGCAGGCCGCCAGAACCGTTGCGAAATCCGCCGCGCGGTCGGCACTGTCCTTGTTCGCGCCAAGGTTCAGGCCAACCGGGATACCCGCCGGTCGCGCCGCCAGCCGCGCCCCGATCGCCGCCATCCCGTCGTTGTTGAAGCCGAAGCGGTTGATCGCCGCGCGATCCTCGGCCAGCCGAAAGAGCCGCGGGCGCGGGTTGCCCGGTTGTGGCCGGGGCGTCGCCGCGCCGACCTCGAGGAATCCGAAGCCCGCGCGCATCAGTTGCGGCAGCGCGACCGCGTTCTTGTCGAACCCGGCGGCAAGGCCCACGGGGTTGGGCAGGTCGAGCCCGGCGACCCGCGTCGCGATCCGCGGCGATGTCGCCGGGCCCGGCAGCGGGACCATCCCGGCACGCAGCGCGCGCAGGGCCAGCCCATGCGCCAGTTCCGGGTCCAGCCGATGCGCGAGCGCGAGGCCCAGCCTCTCGACGAGGCTCACAACACCCCCTCGGGGAAGATATGACCGGCCGAGCCCAACGGCAGCGACTTGTCCCACAGCACGTCGGTCAGCCGCAATTCGCGGTAGAGATGCGGGAACAGCTGGCCGCCGCGCGAGGGTTCCCAGCGCAGGTCCGCCCCCAGCCTGCCGGGATCGACGGCCACCAGCACGAGGTCGCTTTCCGAGGCGAAATGCCTGGCCGCCGTCCCCGCCACCTGCGCGGCGGTCGAGAAATGGATGTAGCCATCGGCCAGGTCGACCGGCGCGCCGCGAGTCGCGCCCGCCGCGCGGAACGCGTCCCATTCGGATCGGCGGAAGATCTTGAAGATCGGCATGGCGCCGTCATGCCCTGTGCCCGGCCTTCGGTCAATCCCGCCCTAGCGGTCGCCCTGCTGCGCCGTGCCCGGCACAGGGGCTTTGACTCGGCCCGCCGGGGGCCGCAAAGTCGATCCATACGACAGGGATAGGGAGAAACCCATGACCACCCAAGGATTGTATCGCAGGCTTCTGGGCGCGTCCGCCGTGCTGGCGCTGAGCGCCGGCACCGCTGCCGCCGACTTCACGCTGCATGTCCTGCATGTCAACGACCTGCACAGCCGGATCGAATCGATCAACCGGTTCGATTCCACGTGCAACGCCGAAGGCGAGGAAAAGGGCGAATGCTTCGGCGGCGTTGCGCGCCTGGCCACCAAAGTCGCCGAACTGCGCGCCGAGCTGGAGGCTGCCGGCCAGCACGTCGTCCTGCTGGACGCCGGCGACCAGTTCCAGGGCTCGCTGATGTACACGACCTACAAGGGTGCCGCCGAGGCCGAGTTCATGGAGAAGATCGGCTTCGACGCGATGGCCGTCGGCAACCACGAATTCGACGACGGCCCCGAGGCGCTGGCCGCCTTCGTCGACAAGGTCAGCTTTCCGGTGCTGTCGGGCAACCTCGACCTGAGCCAGTCGAATCTCCTGGCCGGCAAGGTGCAGGACACCGTGATCCTCGAGGTCGGCGGCGAGAAGATCGGCCTTGTTTCGGCGCTGGCGACCGATACGGTCGATACCTCGTCGCCCGGTCCCAACGTGATCTTCAAGGACGAGATCGAGGAGCTGAAGGCCGATGTCGCCGCGCTGGAGGCGCAGGGCGTGAACAAGATCATTGCGCTGACCCATGTTGGCTACAACCTCGACCAGCGGATCGCGGCCGAGGTGCCGGGCGTCGACCTCGTGGTGGGCGGGCATTCGCACACCTACCTGTCCGCCTCCGATCCCAAGCGCCAGGGCCCCTATCCGACCTGGGTGGACACCGCCGAGGGCGGCATGGTGCCGGTGGTGCAGGCCTATGCCTATTCGAAATACCTGGGCCACGTGGAGCTGACCTTCGACGACGCCGGCAACCTGACCCACGCCGGCGGTGACACGCTCGTCCTCGACGCCGCGGTGACGCCGGATCCCGACATCGCCGCGCGGGTGGCCGAACTCGCCGGCCCGATCGAGGAGCTGAAGGCGCGGGTCGTGGCCGAGACGGCCGGGGCGATCGACGGCGACCGCGCGAACTGCCGCGCGGTGGAGTGCCAGATGGGCAACCTCGTCGCCGACGCCATGCTCGACCGGGTGAAGGACCAGGGCGTCCAGATCGCGTTCCAGAACGGCGGCGGATTGCGCGCCTCCATCGACGCGGGCGAGGTGACGATGGGCGAGGTTCTGACGGTGCTGCCGTTCCAGAACACGCTGTCCACCTTCCAGGCCAAGGGGTCCACCCTTGTCGCGGCGCTGGAAAACGGCGTCAGCCAGGTCGAGGATGGCGCTGGCCGGTTTCCGCAGGTGGCGGGCATGAGCTTCGCCTTCGATCCCGCGCAACCGGCCGGATCGCGGGTCTCCGACGTCATGGTGATGGAGGATGGCGCCTGGGCGCCGATCGACCCCGAGAAGGTCTATGGCGTGGTCACCAACAACTACGTCCGCAACGGCGGCGACGGCTACCGGATGTTCGCCTCGGAAGGGATGGACGCCTATGACTTCGGCCCCGACCTGGCCGATGTGACGGCGGAATACCTTGCCGCGCAGGGGCCCTACACGCCCTATCTGGACGGCCGCATCACCCGCAAGTGATCCGGGGCTGCTGAATGGCCGGGGCCGCGGCGCCGCCGCGGCCCCGTGCCGTTTCGAAGGGGTCAGCCCGTCGTCGCGGTCGCCGGGTCGATCACCCGGCGGATCTCGGTGATCGTGCTGGCGGGAAACCCGCTGAGATCGGCGTGGCGCAGGATCGCCGCCTCGTCCTCGGCGAGGTAGACGCAAAAACTCTTGTCTCCGGCGATGTAGCTCGACTGCCACTGAACGCGGGGCGCGAGTTCGGCCAGCGCGCGGTTCGATTGCGTGGCGGCCGCGCCCAGTTCCGCCGGGCTCATCGCGCCGATCCCCGGCAGTTCGCGTTCGATGATGTACTTGCGCATCCTTCTGATCCTCCCATGACAAAGAAATGTTTTCGGCGTGCGTGCAAGATGCGCCTTGTTGCTTATTTAATCCCGCCATTTGTTCTTTGATGGCTGAAAGAAATTCTTTACCCTTGGCGCATGAAGACAGCGCATCTGAACGCGCTTCGGGCGCTTGAGGCGGTGCTGCGGCTGGGCAGCCTGCGCGCCGCGGCGGACGAGTTGCACGTGACCTCGGCCGCGGTCGGCCAGCAGGTGCGGGTGCTGGAGGGGGCGCTCGGCCGCAAGCTGCTGGACCGGCGGCCGGGCGGCGCCGTCCCCACCGATGCGGCGCGCGGGGCGGCGGCCCGGCTGACCCGCGCCTTCGCCGATCTGTCGGAGGTCTTGGCCGACCTGTCGCTGGCCGAGCAGGGCAATCGCGTGGCGGTGACGATGACGGTTGCGGTTGCTGAAGGCTGGCTGCCGCGCGAGTTGCCGGATTTCTTCGCCCGCGCGCCGGAGGTCGACCTGCGGCTCGATTCCAGCCGCGCGACCGTCGATCTCGCGCGCGGAGAGTTCGATTTCGCGATCCGGCACATGGGGCCGCCGGGCGCGGATTTCGCCGCCATCACGCTGTTTCCCAGCTTCATGGCGCCGGTGTGCACCCCGGATTTCGCGCGCCGCTACCGGCTTACACCCGAGACGCGGAGCCTGGGCGGCGTGCCGCTGAACCATGTGCCGGTGCGCACCAGCGATCCCGACTGGGTCGACTGGCCGGGATGGTGCGCGCGCTTCGGCCTCGCGCCGGACGACGGGCAGGCCCAGCAGGTCTCGGCGGGGTTCGGCGGGCTGCGATTTGCCCAGGCCGGCCTCGGGCTGACGCTCAGCGCGCTGGTCGACAGCTTCGATGCGCTCAGGCGCGGCGATCTCGTGCTGCCCTTCGGACCCGACAGGGTTCTGACCAGCGCCTACAGCTATCGCCTGATCTGGCTGAAGGATCGGCGCCTGTCGCCGCTGCAACGGCTGTTTCGCGACTGGATCGCCGGGCGCGGCAAGGCCCAGGCCGACGCCATCGAGGGCTGGCTGGCCAGCGGCGCGCGGCCGGGCTAGGCTTGGCCCATGTGCGGGCGCTTCGCGATCACCCTGCCGGTCGACGCGATGGCACGGCTGTTCGAGGCCGTGCCGGGCAACGACGTGCCGGGCGAGGCGCGCTACAACGTCTGCCCGACGACACCTGTCGCCGTCTGCACCGCCGGGGACGGCGAGCGGCGGCTGCGCGCGATGCGCTGGGGTTTCGTGCCGCACTGGTACAAGACGCCGACCGACGGGCCGCTCTTGATCAACGCGCGGTCCGAGACGATCGCGGAAAAGCCCGCGTTCCGCGCCGCTTGCCGGGAACGGCGCTGCCTGATCCCGGCCGACGGGTTCTACGAATGGACGCGGGCCGAGGGGCAGGTGCCGTTGCCATGGTACATCCACCGTGCCGACGGCGCGCCGCTGGTCTTCGGCGGCATCTGGCAGGAGTGGGAGCGCGAGGGCCATGACCGGATCGCGACCTGCGCGGTGGTCACCTGTGCCGCCGGTCCGGGCATGGACGCGATCCACGACCGCGAGCCCCTGGTGCTGGAACCCGCGGACTGGCCGCTGTGGCTGGGCGAGGCCGGCCACGGCGCGGCCCGGCTGATGAAAGCGGCCGCGCCGGGGGTGCTGGCTTGGCACCGGGTCGGCACCGAGGTCAATTCCAACCGCGCCTCGGGGCCGCAGCTGATCGCGCCGGTGGCGGCCTGACCGGCGGCGCAGTGCTTGCAACGCCGGGCCGGGCGGGGCTATAGGGAAGGGGCGCGGGTGTAGCTCAATGGTAGAGCAGCAGCCTTCCAAGCTGAATACGTGGGTTCGATTCCCATCACCCGCTCCAACTTCCTGCCCCGCTGCGCCAACCGGACGCTTGCCCTGCCACGCCCCGATCCGGTAACCGGAAGGCCACGCATGGGAGGCGGCATGGCAAGAAAACCCGAACCTGCCGGAGACGAGCGGGCGAAATCGCGCAGGATCGGCGCCCTCGCGGGGCTGTTGCCGTTCCTCCGACCGTATCGGCTGCTTGTGGCCGGGGCGATCGCGGCGCTGGTCGCCACGGCGACCGTCAGCCTGATCCTGCCGATCGCCGTGCGCCGCGTCGTCGACGGGTTCAACGAGGGCGCGGGGCTGCTCGACCAGTATTTCACCGCCGCGCTGATCATCGCCGCGGCGCTCGCGCTGGGCACGGGGCTGCGCTACTACCTTGTCACCCGTCTGGGCGAACGGGTGGTGGCCGATATCCGCCGCGCGGTGTTCGACCGGGTGATCGGCCTGTCGCCCGCGTTCTTCGAGCGGGTGATGACGGGCGAGGTGCTCAGCCGGATCACCACCGACACGACGGTGATCCTCTCGGTCATCGGCTCGTCGATCTCGATCGCGCTGCGCAACGTGCTGCTGCTGACAGGCGGGCTGGCGCTGATGCTGCTGACCTCGGCCAAGCTCACCGGCCTCGTGCTGCTGATCGTGCCGGTCGTGGTGGTGCCGATCATCGTGCTTGGCCGGCGGCTGCGCGGGCTGTCGCGCGAGAACCAAGACTGGATCGCGGCCTCCTCCGGCAATGCCTCGGAGGCGCTGCTGGCGGTGCAGACGGTGCAGGCCTATACCCACGAAACGGCGAGCCGGTCGGAATTCGGCGCGGTCACCGAACGGTCGTTCGAGGCGGCGAAGAAGCGCGTGGGCACCCGCGCGGTGATGACGGTGATCGTGATCTTCCTCGTCTTCGCCGGCATCGTCGGGGTCTTGTGGATCGGCGCGCGGGACGTGCGCGGCGGCGTCATGAGCGTGGGCGAACTGGTGCAGTTCGTGATCTACGCGATCATGGTCGCCGGTGCGGTCGGCGCCCTGTCGGAAATCTGGAGCGAGTTGCAGCGCGCCGCCGGGGCGACGGAACGGCTGGTGGAGCTTCTGTCGACCGACGACGCGGTGCAGGATCCGGCCAGCCCGCGCCCGCTGCCCAGCCCCGTGCGGGGCGAGATCGGGCTGGACAGCGTGACCTTCCGCTATCCGTCGCGGCCCGACACGCCGGCTCTGGACGGTGTCGACCTGCGGGTCAAGCCGGGTGAGACGGTGGCCCTGGTCGGCCCGTCGGGCGCGGGCAAGTCGACCGTGATCCAGCTTCTGCAACGGTTCTACGACCCCCAGGAGGGCCGGATCACCATCGACGGGATCGACCTGCGCGAGATGGCGCGGGCGGACTTCCGCCGCGCCATCGCGCTGGTGCCGCAAGACCCGGTGATCTTCGCCGCGACGGCGCGCGAGAACATCCGCTTCGGCCGGCCCGAGGCCAGCGATGCCGAGGTCGAGGCCGCCGCCCGCGCCGCGGCGGCCGACACGTTCCTCGCCGAGTTGCCGGAGGGCTACGATACCTATGTGGGCGAGCGTGGCGTGATGCTGTCGGGCGGCCAGAAACAGCGCATCGCCATCGCCCGCGCGATCCTGCGCGACGCGCCGATCCTGCTTCTGGACGAGGCGACCTCGGCGCTGGATGCCGAAAGCGAGCGCGCGGTGCAGCAGGCCGTCGACCGGCTGTCGCGGGGGCGCACGACGCTGATCGTCGCGCACCGGCTGGCGACGGTGAAGCGCGCCGACCGGATCGTGGTGTTCGACAAGGGCCGCATCGTCGCCACCGGAACCCATGCCGGGCTGGTGGCCGAGGGCGGCCTTTACGCGCGTCTCGCGCGGCTGCAATTCACCGACGGCGCCGGGGCCGATGCCACGGAAGCGGCCGAATAGCCGCAGCGTCACACTTGCCCGGACGTGGGTGTGCCCCCATTGTTTGCCCACAACACGACCGCCAGAGAGGCGGCAGGGAGGGTATGTAATGGGTCGTTTCGAGGGGGTGGCCGACCGCGACGCGGTCGAGAACGAAATGCCGTGGGAGGCGCGCGAGGTTCCGCGCACCATCTACGAGTTCCTGGGCCGGGTTAAGGATCGGCACGGGACACGGCCGGCGATCAGCTTCCAGCTTCTGTCGGGGCCTTCGGACAAGGCCGAGACCCTCACCTGGGCCGAGCTGCACGGCCGGGTCACGCAGGCCGCGAACCTGTTTCGCAGCCTGGGCGTCGGGCCGGATGACGTCGTGGCCTACATGCTGCCCAATGCCAACGAAACCGCGATCGCGCTGCTTGGCGGCATGGTCGCGGGGATCGTGAACCCGATCAATCCCCTGCTGGAAGCCGAACAGATCGCCGCGATCCTGCGCGAGACCGGGGCCAAGGTGCTTGTCACCCTGAAAAGCTTCCCGAGGACCGATGTCGCGCAGAAGGCGGCGGAGGCGGTGCGACTGGCGCCCGACGTGCAGACGGTGCTGGAGGTCGATCTCAACCGTTACCTGACGCCGCCGAAAAGCCTGATCGTGCCGTTCCTGCGCCCGAAGATCACGGTGGCGCATCGCGCCACGGTCAAGAGCTTCCGCGCCGAATGCGCGAAGATGCCCGCCGACCGGCTGAGCTTTACCGACGATCCGGCGGACCGGGTGGCGGGAAATTTTCACACCGGTGGCACCACGGGCATGCCGAAGGTCGCGCAGCACAAGGTTTCGGGGATGATCTACAACGGCTGGCTCGGCGGCCGGCTGCTGTTCGACGAGACCGACGTGCTGATCTGCCCGTTGCCGTTGTTCCATGTCTTCGCGGCCTATCCGATCATGATGTCCTGCATCGCCTCGGGCGCGCATGTCGTGTTTCCAACCCCGGCGGGGTATCGCGGCGATGGCGTGTTCGACAACTTCTGGAAGCTGGTCGAACGCTGGCGGGTGACCTTCGTGATCACGGTGCCCACCGCGCTTGCGGCGCTGATGCAGCGCCCGGTGGATGCCGATATCTCGTCGCTGCGCACAGCGATCTCGGGTTCGGCCGCGCTGCCGATCGAGCTGTACAACCGGTTCCTGTCCGCCACCGGCGTCCAGATCGCCGAAGGCTACGGCCTGACGGAGGCGACCTGCCTCGTCTCCTGCAACCCCGTCGACGGGCTCAAGAAGGTCGGATCGGTCGGCCTTCCCTTGCCCTATACCGAGGTGCGGATCCTCGAACACCGGCCCGACGGCAGCGTGCGCGATTGCGAGATCGACGAGATCGGCGAGATCTGCGTCGCCAATCCCGGTGTGTTCGCCGGCTCGACCTATACCGAGGATGACCGCAACGCCGATCTTTTCGACGACGACATCTATCTGCGCACCGGCGATCTGGGGCGCATGGACGCCGATGGCTACCTCTGGATCACCGGCCGCGCGAAGGATCTGATCATTCGCGGCGGCCACAACATCGATCCCGCCGAGATCGAGGAGGCGATGCTCAGCCATCCCGCCGTGGCCTTTGCCGGCGCCATCGGCCAGCCCGACGCCTTCGCCGGGGAACTGCCCTGCGTCTATGTCGAACTGGTCGCCGGGGCCGAGGTGACGGTGGCGGATCTTGCCGCCCATGCCCGCCACCACATCCACGAACGGGCCGCCTATCCCAAGCATTTCGAGGTTCTGCCGGAACTCCCGAAGACGGCGGTGGGCAAGATCTTCAAGCCCGAGTTGCGCAAGCTGGCGATCGCGCGGGTCTACGACCACGCGCTGCACCGGGGCGGCTTCGCGGCGCGGGTGGCCGAGGTGGTGGAAGACCGCAAGCGCGGCCTGGTCGCCCGGCTGGAGCGCCTGGGCGAGGTCGATGAAGAGGCGCTGGGTCACAAGCTGGGTGAGTTCACCCGGCCTTGGGAGTGGCGCGACTGATCGAAACGGCCCGGCGCGCGGGGCGCCGGGCCGGTGGTCTTTCGGCGGGAAGCCCCTGCGCCGTCAGGCCGCGCGGGCCTTCACATCCTCCGCCGCGGCGAGAAGCGCATCGGCGATGAAATCGAGATCGGGTTTGCGCAACCGCGCGGGCAGGCGCACGTCGCAGGCCCGCATCAGCATCGCGCGCGTCTTCGGAAGATCGGGCAGATCGCCCAGGAATTGCCAGTTCCAGAACGCGCGGGCGTTGTCCCGGCTCAGCCCGAAGACCTGCACCGAGACGCCGCGGGCCTTCGCCGCGTCCTGGAAGGCCAGCGCCTCTTCGTCGCGGGCGAACCCCTTGAGGTTGAATTGCAGCGAATCGGGCGCCCGTTCTTCCTGCGGCAGGGCCGGCGGGACCGCCATCCAGGGCGAGCCGTTCAGTCGCGCGGCCACGTAGTCGTGGTTGGCGCGGCCGTCGCGCACCCGGCGTGCCACCTCGGCCAGCTGCGGGCGGATCACCGCGGCGGACAGGTTCTGCATCCGGGTGTTGTACAGCGGCAGCCGGTTCTGCCAGTGGTGGAAGCTGTTCTGCAGGCCCGGATGTTTCTTCCAGTTGTGTTCGTAGGCGCCCGACATGATCACAGCCCGCGCGGCGATCTCGGGGTCGTCGGTGATCATGATCCCGCCCTCGCCGGCGTTGACCAGCTTGTAGGACTGGAAGCTGAAGCAGCCGATCTTGCCGATGGTGCCGATCTTGCGGCCGTTCCAAAGCGTGCCCAGCGAATGCGCCGCATCCTCGATCACCGGCACGCCGCGCGCCTCGGCCAAGGCCATGATCGCGTCCATGTCTGAGGTATGGCCACGCATGTGGCTGATCAGGACCGCGGCGATCGTGTCGTCGAACCTGGCCTCGAAATCCGCCATGTCGACACGGAAATCGTCGCCGACTTCGACAAGCACCGGAACGCAATCGGCATGCACGACCGCAGAGGGGACCGCGGCGAAGGTGAAGGCCGGAACCAGCACCCGCGCGCCGCGCGGCAGGTCCAGCGCCTTCAGCGCGAGAAACAGCGCCGCCGAGCACGACGAGACGGCGAGCGCGTAGCGCGATCCCATCAGCTCCGCGAATTCCGCCTCCAGCAACGCCACCGGCGCGCCCTCGGGCGCGGTGTAGCGAAACAGGTCGCCCGAGCTGAGCAGCCGCTCGATCTCGGCCCGCGCGGCCTCGGGGATCGGTTCGGCATCGTAGACGTTGGGGGCCGGTCGGTGTTGTCCGTCGGGTGCCATGCGTCAGCTTTCCTGAATGTGAGTTTCAGGAAAACTGTAAATGAATCGGCGCGGGAAGGCCACCGGGATTTCTTGCCTTCGGCGGTCAGATGCCCAGCCGGTCGCGCAGCGCGTACCATGTCATCGCCAGCACGAGCAGCGGCGAGCGCAGCCCCGCGCCGCCCGGAAAGGCCGGCGGGCCGAGCCCGGCCATCACGTCGAAACGCTCCGCCTGACCGGCGGCGGCTTCGGCCAGCACCCTGCCCGCGAAGGTTGCCATCGCCACGCCGTGACCGGAAAAGCCCGAGGCCGACAGCACGTTCGCCGACGGCCTCAGGAAGCAGGGCATCCGTGTCATCGTGATCGCCAGCGTCCCGCCCCAGGCATAGTCGATCGCCACGTCGGCAAGGCCGGGATAGACCTGCAGCATCGGCTTGCGCACCGTCCGCACGATATCGGGAAAGCGGTAGCCGTAGCTTTCGCCGCCGCCGAACAGCAGGCGGTTGTCTTCGCTCAGCCGCCAGTAATTGACGACGAAACGGCTGTCGGCCACCGCGACGTCCTCGCGCAGCACCGCCGCCACCCGGTCGCCGAGCGGCGCGGTGGCGAGGATGAAGTTGTTGATCGGCATCACCCGCGCGGCCACCGCGCCGTCGAGCGCGCCGAGATAGCCGTTCGCGGCCAGGATCACCCGGTCGCACCGCACCTGGCCCAGTTCCGTCTCCACGACCGGCCGGGCGCCGGGGGTGACCCGGGTGACGACCGATCCCTCGTGAATCCGCGCGCCCGCCGCGGCCGCGGCCCCGGCGAGGCCGATGGCGAAGTTCAGCGGGTGGACATGGCCCGCGCCGCGGTCGATCGTGCCGCCGACATAGGCATCGGACGGCAGGATCGCCTGCAAGGCGTCGCGGTCGAGCGGTTCGATCTCGGTATAGCCATAGCGCGTGGCCAGCCGTTCGGCTTCGTCATGCGCCTCGCGCACTTCCGCGGCCGTCCGGCAGGCATGCGCGATCCCCGGCTTGAAGGTCAGCGGCATGTCGTGTTCGGCGATCAGGCCGCGCACCAGTGCCTTGGCCTCTTCGGCGAAGTCCCAAAGCCGGCGCGCGGTTTCGGCGCCGTGGGTCCGCTCCAGCGTCTCCTGGTCGACGCGCTGGCCGGAGCCGACCTGCCCGCCGTTCCGGCCCGAGGCGCCGAACCCGACGCGATGCGCCTCCAGCAGCACGACGTCATGCCCGCGCTGGGCCAGGTGCAGGGCCGCCGACAACCCGGTATAGCCCCCGCCGACGATGCAGACATCGGCCCGCGCCTCGCCCCTCAGCGGCGGGAAGGCGGCCAGCGGCGCGGCGGTGGCGGCGTACCAGCTGCGCGGATACTGTCCGGGCCGGTCGTTGGCGAAGAGCAGGTTCATACGTTCAACAGCAGATGCTCCCGTTCCCACGGGCTGATGACCTGCAGGTATTCCTTGTGCTCGTTGCGCTTGACGCTGTCGTAGAGCTTGCAGAAATCCGGCCCCAGCACCTCGCGCAGCGCCGCGTTCTCCTCGAACAGGTCAAGCGCGTCGCCGAGGTTGTAGGGCAGTTCGTCCTCGCCCATGTAGGCATCGCCGGTGCATTCGGCGCGCGGCGTCTTGCCTTCCTTCAGCCCGAGATAGCCGCAGGCCAGTGACACCGCGATGCCGAGATAGGGGTTGCAATCCATCCCGGCGAGGCGGTTTTCCAGCCGCCGCGACCGCGGATCGGAGATCGGCACGCGCAGCCCCGTGGTGCGGTTGTCGCGCCCCCATTCGAGGTTGATCGGCGCGGCGAAGTCGGGAACGTAGCGGCGATAGCTGTTCACGTAGGGCGCCAGCAGCGCGATGGCCGAGGGCAGATGGTTCTGCATCCCGGCGATGAAATGCATGAAGGCCGGCGTCTCTTCGCCCTTCTTGCCGGAGAAGATGTTCTTGCCGGTCTTCGAATCGACCACCGACTGGTGGATATGCATCGCGCTGCCAGGTTCGTCCTCGATCGGCTTGGCCATGAAGGTCGCGAAACAGTCGTGCCGCAGCGCGGCCTCGCGGATCAGCCGCTTGAAGAAGAAGATCTCGTCGGCAAGATCCACCGGGTCGCCGTGGGCGAGATTGATCTCGACCTGTCCGGCGCCGCCCTCCTGCAGGATGCCGTCGATCTCGAAGCCCTGCGCCTCGGCGAAGTCGTAGATGTCGTCGATCACCTTGCCGTATTCATCGACCGCCGACATCGAATAGGCCTGCCGCGCGGCGGCGCGGCGGCCGGTGCGGCCCATCGGCGGCTGG
The DNA here is from genome assembly GCA_024742695.1 of Paracoccaceae bacterium. Classification (GTDB taxonomy): domain Bacteria; phylum Pseudomonadota; class Alphaproteobacteria; order Rhodobacterales; family Rhodobacteraceae; genus JANSXY01. Next base: position 89,010 of record JANSXY010000007.1, read on the forward strand.
ACCGGCATGTTCGGGTCGATGTTCTTGGCGACGAAGAAGAATTCCATCTCCGGCGCGACGATCGGGGTCCAGCCTTCGGCGGCGTAAAGCCCGACGACGCGCTTGAGCACGTTGCGCGGCGCGTAGCTGATCGGCTCGCCCTTCTGGTCGACGGCGTCGTGGATCACCTGAAGCGTGATGTCGGCGGTCCAGGGCGCGGCCGTCGCGGTGCTGAAGTCCGGCACGAGGATCATGTCCGGTTCGGTATAGGCGCCGATCGGGCTGTCGGCCCAGCCGCCCGTGATCGTTTGCAGGAAGATCGAGTTGGGCAGGAAGAAGCTGGGCTGTTTCAGGAACTTCGAGGCCGGCATCGCCTTGCCGCGGGCGACGCCCGCGATGTCGGCCAGGATGCATTCGACCTCGTCGAGACGCCGGCCGGCAATGTATTCGCGGGCGGCGTCGGGCAGTTTGTCCTTCCAGTCGGACATCGGATCAACTCTCGTGTTTCTTGAAGAACTCCGCGATGCGCGCGGCAATCGCGGCGGAAGAGCCGGGCTGGCCCATCCGGGTTTCGGCCGCGGCCATCAGCGCGTCGGGCACCACGCCCTTGCCGCGCATCTCCATCAGGCCGCGGAGAAAGTCGTCGTAGTATTCCGGGTGCGCCTGCACCGTCAGCGCCCAGTCGCCGTAGCCCAGGGCGGCGTAGCGGCAGTGCGGGTGGGTGCCGAGCACGTCGGCGCCCTCGGGCTTCGCGGTCACCTGGTCCTGGTGCCAGGCGTGCAGGGTGACCGTCTCGCCGCCGAAATCGTAATCCGTCGGCCCGACCGCCCAGCCGCCCGGGAACTTCTCGACCGTGCCGCCCAGCGCCTGGGCGATGATCTGGTGGCCGAAACAGATGCCGACCATCGGCACACCCTCGTCGCGGGCCTTGCGGATGAACGCTTCCAGCGGCGGGATGAACGGGTGATCCTCGTAGGCGCCGTGGCGCGAGCCGGTGATCAGCCAGCCGTCGGCATCATGCACGTCGTCCGGAAACTCCATCCCCTCGACATGCCAGGATCGGAAGGTGAAGCCTTGACCGGCCAGAAGCCGGGTGAACATGGCCGGGTAATCGCCATGGGCCGACCGCAGCGCATCTGGCGCGCGGCCGGTTTCGAGAATGCCGATCAGCATGGGATGCTCTTTGTTGATTGCGCGCAGACTATCCTTGCCCGCGAAACCGGGCAAGGGGGCGTGTCAGACCGTGTCGAGGTACAGTTCCACCTGCTGTTCGGGCGACAGTTCCGACATGTAGTGCAGTTCCTGCCGCTTGGTCAGCAGGTAGTTCTCGATCAGTTCGTCGGGGAAGATCGCGCGCATCTCGGCGCTCTGCGCGAAGGCTTCGATCGCCTCGGCCCAGGTGCCGGGAAGCTGCGCCAGGTCCTGGGCATAGGCGTTGCCGCTGATCGGCGGCGGCGCGGCGGCCTGCCGCGCGATGCCGTCCAGTGCCGCGCCGAGGATCGCCGCGAGCGACAGGTAAGGGTTGACGTCGCCGCCGGCCACCCGGTGCTCGATCCGCCGCGCGGCGGGGCTGCCCGCAGGCACCCGGATCGCCGTGGTGCGATTCTCGTAGGCCCAGGCGATGCCGGTGGGCGCATGGGCGTCGGGCACCAGCCGGTCGAAACTGTTGGCATGGGGCGCGAACAGCAGCGTCGATCCCGGCATCGCGTCCAGGCAGCCGCCGATCGCGTGGCGCAGCGCCGCCGTGCCCTCCGGCCCGCCGTCATCGAAGATGTTGCGGCCCTGCGCGTCGAGCACCGAGAAATGGCAATGCATGCCGTTGCCCGACCACACGTCATAGGGCTTGGCCATGAACGAGGCCGCGAAGCCGTGCTGCCGCGCCAGCCCCTTGACGAGCATCTTGAACAGCCACGCGTCGTCGGCCGCCTTCAGCCCGTCGGCCTGGTGCATCAGGTTGATCTCGAACTGGCCCGGCCCGGCCTCGGAGATCGCGGTGTCGGCGGGAATGTCCATCGCCTCGCAAGCGTCGTAGAGCGCGGTGAAGAACGCGTCGAAGGCATCCAGCGCCCGAAGCGACAGGATCTCGCCGCCGGTGCGCCGCTTGCCCGAGCGCGGCGAGGGCGGCACCCGAAGCCGGCTGCCGGAATCGTCGATCAGGAAGAATTCCAGCTCGGTGGCCACCACCGGGGTCAGGCCACGGGCGCGGAACCCGTCCATCACCCGCGCCAGCGCCTGCCGGGGATCGCCGTCATAGGGCCGGCCGTCCTCGTGGAACATCCAGATCGGCAGCAGCGCGGTCGGCGCCGCCAGCCAGGGCATCGGCAGGAAGCCGCGTTCGGTGGGCATCAGCACGCCGTCGGCATCGCCCGAGTCGAAGACCAGCGGGCTGTCGTCGATATCCTCGCCCCAGATGTCGAGGTTCAGTGCCGAATAGGGAAACCGCGTACCCTCTCGCATCACCTTTTCGGCGAACCGGGCGGGAATGCGCTTGCCGCGCGCCACGCCGTTCAGGTCTGCGGCGGCCACGCGGATCGTGCGCACCTCCGGGTGTTCTCTCAGCCAGTTCATGGTCTCACCTGACAAGTTGCGGCCGGTACCGCAGGCGCTGACGCGTGTTGGCGGGCAGGTGGCGGTTGAGCCGCCGGTTGATCAGCCCGAACAGCCCGATGATCGCGAGCGTCAGCACGATGAAATAGGCCGCGACGATCGGGTAGGCGAGGAAGGGATTGAACGTCTTGTCGGCGAAATAGTTGGCGTAGTAAAGCGCATCGCCCTGCTGCCGCCACGCCGGGAAGCCGGAAAAGAACACCAGCGTCGTGGCGTGGAACAGGAAGATCGCCTCGTTCGTGTAGGCCGGCCAGCCCAGCCGCATCATCGTCGGCCAGACGATCCGCCGGAACCGCGACCAGCCCGACATGCCGTAGGCATCCGCCGCCTCCAGATCGCCGCGCGGCACGGAACGCAGCGCGCCGTAGAAGATTTCGGCCGAATAGGCCGCCGTGTTCAGGATCAGCACGATCAGCGCCCCGGCCTGCGCCTTGGTCAGCCACGAGGTCGCCACCGTGATCGTGGTGAAACCCAGCGGAATGTCGATCCCGGCCTTGGGCAGCAGGACGAAGGTCTCGTAGGCCAGGAAGAACTGGATGAACAGCGGCGAGCCGCGGAACAGGAAGATGAACCATTCCGCTGGCTTGCGCAGCACCGCCACGGGGCTGGCCTTGGCCACCGCCAGACCGTTGGCGAGGATGAAGCCGATCGCCAGCGCACAGGCCCCGAAATAGACGTTCCAGATCAGGCCCGACCCGATCAGCGTGACATGCTCGCAGATCGTGAAGCCCTCGCGCGGCAACAGCCGCTCACCGTAGCCGAGCGAGCGGAAGGCATAGGCCTGCACCGTTTCCCAGCAGGTCATCGGCCCGCCTTTCGCTGCGTCTCGCCCGCCAGCGTCGCCTGGCCGTGGCTCAGCCGCGCCGAGAGCCGCGCCATGACCCGTTCGGAGACCGCCGTCATCAGCAGGTAGAAGACCAGCAGGCCAAGGAAGTACCACACCCGCCAGTCGGGATGCGGATAGGCATAGGCGGAGGTCTTGGTTCCGCCCAGTTCACGCGCCCAGTAGACGATGTCCTGCACGCCCAGCAGGAACAGCAGCGGCGTGGCCTTGATCAGGATCATCCACAGGTTCGACAGGCCGGGCAGGGCATAGACCCACATCTGCGGCACCAGGATGCGGCGGAAGGTCTGGCCGGACGTCATCCCGTAGGCCTCGCCGGTTTCGATCTGCGCGCGCGGCACCGCCCGCATCGCGCCGTAAAGCACGTTGGCGGCGAAGGCGCCGAAGACGATGGCGAAGGTCACCACGGCAAGGCCGAAGCCGTAAAGCTGGTGCAACGTCTGTGGCGCGCGGGACGAGGGCACCTTGGCCTCGGGGCAGACGCGGAATTCCAACCCGTTTCGGATCGGCTCGGTCCAGTCGGGGCACCGCGCCTGGTGCACCAGCCACTCGATCCCCTGGTCGAGCGCGATGACGAAAAACAAAAAGAAGACGATGTCGGGCACGCCGCGCACCATCGCGACATAGCCCTGCCCCAGAAGCCGCAGCGGCAGGAACTGCGACCGCGCCGCGACCGCCCCCGCAAAGCCGAAGGCCAGGGCCACCGGCGCGGTGATCGCCAGAAGCGTCAGCACCGTGATGAAGGACCAGTAGAAATCGAAGTGCTTGCCCGTTGTCAGGTAGCACGCCAGCCAGGTCAGGCCGTCTATCGAGGAAGGGTCTTCGCAGAACGCGAACATCGGGATCGGCGCGGGGCGGGCTCAGCCCCCCCCGCGGCCCTGTCACTTGCCGCTGTCGCCGCCGTCGACCGGATAGGTCTGCACCTCTTCGCCGAACCACTTCACCAGCAGTTCGTTGAGGCTGCCGTCGGCCTTCATCGCGTCGATCGCGGCGTTGAACTTGTCGCGCAGCTCGGTATCGGATTCGCGCAGGCCCATGCCGACGCCGCCGCCCAGCGGCACCCGGTCGCCGACGAACATCAGCGCGCCGCCCGATTCCTCGACCAGCGGCGCGAGGTAGTCATAGTCGGCGAAGACCGCGTCCGCCTCGCCGTTGCGCACCGCGGCGATGGTTTCGTCCGGCGTGGCGAACTCCAGCAGCGTCGCGCCGGTTTCGGCGACATAGCCGGCCTGGATCGTCGCGGTCTGCGCCGCGATCACGCCCGACAGGTCGGCATCCTCGGCCGCCGCGACATAGGCGGACGCGGTGGGCGGATAGTAATCCTGCGTGAAGTCGATGACCTTGTCGCGTTCCTCGGTGATCGACATGCCGGCGATGATCGTGTCGTAGTTGCCCGACTGCAGGTTCGGAATGATCGAATCCCAGTCGTTGGTGACCCATTCGCAGGTCAGCTCGGCGCGGGCGCAAAGCTCGTCGCCCAGTTCGCGCTCGAAGCCGTCGACCTGGCCGTTGTCGTTGATGAAGTTGTAGGGCGGGTAGGCGCCCTCGGTGCCCATGCGCACCGTGTCCTGGGCAAGGGCGGCGGTGGAGGCCAACGCCAGCGCGGCGGTGGTCAGGATCAGGTTTCTCATCGCGTTACTCCCGGTTGAGCTGCTGTTGTCATTGTCATGCCGGGGCAGTCGCGCTCAGGAACTGCCGCAGGCGGTCGGTCTTCGGGGCCCCGAAGACCTGGTCGGGCGGGCCCTCCTCCTCGATCCGGCCGAGATGCAGGAAGACCACGTGATCGGAGACATCGGCGGCCAGCCGCATGTCGTGGGTCACGAGAAGCATGGTGCGGCCCTCGTCGGCCAGCGCCTTGATCACCTTCACGACCTCCTGTTCCAGCTCGGGGTCGAGGGCGGAGGTCGGTTCGTCGAACAGAAGCGCCTTGGGTTCCATGCACAGCGCGCGGGCGATGGCGGCGCGCTGCTGCTGGCCGCCCGACAGCTGCGCGGGCCAGGCATCGGCCTTGTCGGCGATCCCGACCTTGGCGAGATAGCCGCGCGCGGCGGTCTCCACCTCGGCCCGGTCGCGGCCCTGCACGGTGACGGGCGCTTCCATGATGTTCTCCAGGATCGTCATGTGCGACCACAGGTTGAACTGCTGGAACACCATCGACAGGTTGGTGCGGATGCGGATCGTCTGCGCCTTGTCGCCGGGATGCCGGCCAGCGCCCGAGCCGCGCCAGCGCACCGCCTCGCCCTCGAACAGCACCTCGCCCTGCTGGCTGTCCTCCAGCAGGTTGGCGCAGCGCAGAAGCGTGGACTTGCCCGAGCCGGAGGAGCCGATCAGGCTGACCACCTGGCCGCGCCGCGCGGCGATGGACACGCCCTTGAGCACCTCCAACGGCCCATAGGCCTTGTGCAGGTCGCGGATCTCGATAACGGGCGGGTCTGTGGCGGGCACGATCGGGCGTCTTGTTGTCTTGGCGGTCGAGTAGGGCGGAAAAATCGCCGCTTGGCAACGCCCTTTCGGCGCAAACCGGCGGCGGGGCAGGGCCGGCTGCCTACTGGATGGGCGGATCGGGCGGGATCGGCACCGCCAGGTAGGCCGAGGCCGGGATCGCGACCAGCCCGCGCAGCCCCAGCGCCGCGCGGTCGCCCGGATGCAGCGCCGCGATGGCCCCGGCCACGGCGGCGAAGACCGGCGCCGGGTCGCGCCCCTTGCCGGTGATCAGCGGCAGGCCCGGTGTCGGCGCGGTGCGCGCCACCACCCGCAGCGCGGCGGCGAGCGCGGGATCATGCGCGCCGATCAGCCGCCAGGTCACCGCGTCGAGCGCGGCGAGGTCGGCCCGGCCTTCGGCGACCGCGCGGGCGCTGTCGAGATGCGCGCCGGTGCGGATCGCGCGGGAAACCTCCAGCCCCTGCGCCGCGGCATGGGCATGGATGGCGGCCCAGCCGGACTGGCTGCCGGCCTCGTTGATCGCCAACACGCCCCCGGCCAGCGCGGGCAGGTCGCGCCCGTCGCCCGCCCGCGCCACGAGGGCCGAGGAGTAATGCCCCGGTTCCAGCCCCTCCAGCCCGTAGTCGGGCGTGCCGACCAGCGTGACATGGCCGTGCAGCCGGCGGCGATAGGGCAGGCCGCAGGTCTGGGCCAGCACCAGGTCGGGCGCCTGCCAGACCTCCCACGGGTCTTCGGGCCGCTCCAGCGCGTCGGGCGCGTCGATGCCCGCGGCGCGCAGCCGGTCGCGGATTTCCGCCCACAGCCGGTCGGTGGCGGGCCGGATCTCGGCCCGGTCGTACATCGGCAGGGCGGCGCGGGTCATTTCGCGACGCGCTGGCGGGCGATGGCGCTGTCGACGTCGGAAATGCCCAGGAGGTTCGCGACCAGCCGGATCAGCGCATCCTCGCGCGCGTCGCGGCCCGCGTCGGCCAGCGCGACGCGCCACAACGCCTCCATGATCGCCATCCGGTCCTCGTGCGGCACCGCGTCCTTCAGCGCGCGGGTGAAGCGGACGGTATCGGGCGCCTCGGCCTCCAGTTCCTCGGCCTCGCGCCTGAGCGCGGTGGCGGCGAAGGGGGAGAGGGAATAGCGCGCGGCCAGCACCCGGTCGATATGCTCGATCTCGACCATCGCGTAATCGCCATCGGCGCTGGCAAGGCGCACCAGCAGCGCCGCCAGCGCCAGCCGGCAATCCGCCGGCGGCAGCGGCGCCGGTTCCGCCGCGAAGAGGTTGGAGAGAAGCTTGCCGAACATGGAACGCGATATAGCGCGACCGGGCGGGGGGGCGGAAGCCCCTATGCGGGGGTCAGCCCTCCCACCCGGCCACGATGCACAGATCGCCGGAGGAGACGGGATCGCGCAGCGCCTTCGCCGCCTGGTATTCCGGGCTGTCGTAGCAGGCCTGCGCGGCCTCGATCGTCGGGAATTCGATCACGACGGTGCGGGGGCGCAGCGTGCCCTCACGCACCTCGTGCGGCGCGCCCCGGACGAGGAAGCGGGCGCCGAACTTGGCGAAGGCCACGGCATTGGCGGCGCGGTAGGCCTCGTAGGCCGAGGGGTCATCCACGGTGACATGGGCGACCCAGTATCCTTTGGGCATGGGGAGGCTCCTGTGTTTGGCAACAAGAATAGGGGAAACAATACAACTGTGGAAGGCGCATTGTTTTGGCAAGAAACCTAAGGTAGTTTCGCCGCGTCAAAAGTCGCCAAGTAAGAGTAACCTCAGTGCGGTCCCCGAAGTTCCAATATCAGATCAAGAAGCTAAATGCGATCTTCGCAGAGAGAAGGCTTAGGGATTATTGGAAGGGTAGCGTTCGGAAACAGCTGGCACGCCAGCCTTTCTTAGACCTAATTGATCACCGAGATTTTGACGCGGATATCCGATTTAGGATCACCCGCTTGCGCGGGAGAATTGCCGATGCAACCTATGCACCGAGCGCGCCGAAGGTTTACCTCGTGGAGAAATCCAAGGGGCTTTGTCGGCAGATGCTTTCCATTGGCCCGGAAGATCTGTTGGTTCTGGAGGTCTTGTCGCGTGTCGTGTTTCACCAGATAAAGAAGCGTGCACCTAGTAGGAATGCGTTCTTTGAGCCCGATACAGGTAATTTCCGAAAGCGGCTGTCGAATCTTGAATCTGAGTACGGAGCATTTGCATCATGGAAGAAGTTTCAGCTGCAAGTCTTTCAATTTGCTCGTGAGAACCGCTATGTGATAACGGCGGACGTTGCGAATTTCTATGCTTTTATAAACTTTACACATCTGAGGAACATAGTAGCAGGTCTCGGTTCCGTAGATGAGGGATATCTCGATCTGCTAATCTTTACCTTACGCAAGCTGGGCTGGACACCTGACTATATGCCGGACCTCGGTATCGGGCTGCCACAGATTGAGAGCGCCGCACCTCGGGTCCTGGCGCATTCGATGTTGTTTGAAGTTGATAGACTGGTAGTTGATAGGAGTGGAGTAAACTATGCTAGGTTTATGGACGATATGGATTTTGGTGCAGAAAGTGTAGCGGTAGCAAAATCGATTGTGAGAGATGTCGACCTCACGCTTCAAGCCAGAAGCCTGCGTCTGAACTCCAGCAAGACGCGAATAATGACGGCTAAGGAGGCATTCAGTCACTTTTGCATTAGGGAGAATTCAAAGCTATCCACCCTCGAGCGAAGACTTGAGCAAACCACATCAGTCGTGGCTAGGAGGGCTTTGGCAGCACACCTGCGTGCACGATACGAGATGTGGTGGCGTCCTGGGGCAGGAAGGGCTCCGGATCGGGGTAACGCAAGGTTTTTTAGCGGAAATGGTGGCAAGATTTTAAAGTGGACATGGCGCCTGTTGATTGAAGCGGGTTCCGATATTCCCGATGAAGACCTCATATGGTGTATCAAAAATGAACCCGCTCTGCGTTCACTCGCGTTCCAACACCTTAGTAGGACCGCGAATGCGGAAGATGCAATATCAAGGCTTCTGCATTATATTCTACGCGGAAACTTTGTTGATGACGCGGCCTTGCTGTCATTCGCAAGGTTTGTTGCGAATAGTTGCATCGCTCCGTCGGTTGCTGTGGTGAAGAATCTGCGGCTAGTTAACAGAGTTTTCCTTCAGAACGTCAATGTTGGTTGGATGGCATCTGCGATTGTTGCCTTGAAGGTTTTGCCATTGGATGAGCTGCTTTCTGTTGCCCAACAAGGGGCAGATCGTGCTCGGGCGGACGACTGGGCAGCGCGCGTTTTGGCAGGTCTATATCCAAGGTTTGCGCGAAGTCCCTACGAGTTGAAGTATATTGATCTTGTAAGGTCGATTGAGAATAGTCAGGCAGACTCAGTGCTCAATCACAACATGAAACTCGCTATGGAAAAGGCCTATGCAAAGAGGCACGAGTACTATCTTTCACGACCAAACTCTTCACTTCCGCTTGGAATATCTTTTCCAAAGGCCCTGCAAATCCTTTGCCTTAAAAAAACACTGCGTTCTCTGCGGAGTACGCAAAGATCGTGGCCGGTCACCCTGTTCTGGCTTCGGACCCGGTCTTCAAAACTTGGGGTTACTAACCATCCATCTTCAACGCAGAAATAAACGCCTCCTGCGGGATCTCCACCTTCCCGAACTGGCGCATCTTCTTCTTGCCAGCCTTCTGCTTTTCCAGCAGCTTCTTCTTCCGCGTCACGTCGCCGCCGTAGCATTTCGCCGTCACGTCCTTGCGCATCGCGGCGATGGTTTCGCGGGCGATCACCCGGCCGCCGATCGCCGCCTGCACGGGGATCTTGAACATGTGCCGGGGGATCAGGTCCTTCAGCTTTTCGCACATCACCCGGCCGCGCGCCTCGGCCCGGTCGCGGTGGACCATGATCGACAGCGCGTCCACCGGTTCCTCGTTCACCAGGATCGACATCTTGACGAGGTTGTCCTCGCGGTAGCCGGTGATCTGGTAGTCGAAGCTGGCGTAGCCCCGCGTCACCGATTTCAGCCTGTCGTAGAAGTCGAACACCACCTCGGCCAGCGGCAGGTCGTAGACCACCATCGCGCGGTTGCCGGCATAGGTCAGGTCCGCCTGGATGCCGCGGCGGTCCTGGCACAGCTTCAGCACGTCGCCCAGGAACTCGTCGGGCACCATGATCGTGGCGTTGATCCTGGGTTCCTCGATATGGTCGACGTAGGTGAGGTCGGGCATGTCGGCGGGGTTGTGCAGATCGCGCACCTCGCCGTCCTTCATGTGCAGCTTGAACACCACCGAGGGCGCGGTGGTGATCAGGTCGAGGTCGTATTCGCGTTCCAGCCGGTCGCGCACCACCTCGAGGTGCAAAAGCCCGAGGAAGCCGCAGCGGAAGCCGAAGCCCAGCGCGGCCGAGGTTTCCATCTCGTAGCTGAACGAGGCGTCGTTCAGCGCCAGCTTCTCGATCGCGTCCCTCAGCGCCTCGAAATCGGCGGCATCGACCGGGAACAGGCCGCAGAACACCACCGGCTGCGCCGGCTTGAAGCCCGGCAGCGGTTTCTCGCAGCCCTTCTTCTCATGCGTGATCGTGTCGCCCACGCGGGTGTCGCGCACCTGCTTGATCGAGGCGGTGAAGACGCCGATCTCGCCGGGCCCCAGTTCCGCGATGTCGACCATCTTGGGTTTCAGCACCGCCAGCTTGTCGATCCCGTAGATCGCGCCGGTCTGCATCATCCGGATCCGGTCGCCCTTGCGGATCACGCCGTCCATCACCCGGATCATCACCACGACGCCGAGATAGGGGTCGTACCACGAATCCACCAGCATCGCCTTCAGGGGCGCGGCGCGGTCGCCCTTCGGCGCGGGCAGGCGGGTGACGATCGCCTCCAGCACCTCGGGGATGCCAAGGCCGGTCTTGGCGGAAATCGGGATCGCCTCGGACGCGTCGATGCCGATCACGTCCTCGATCTGCTCCTTCACCCGGTCGGGTTCGGCGGCGGGCAGGTCGATCTTGTTCAGCACCGGCACGATCTCGTGATCCGCGTCGATCGCCTGGTAGACATTGGCCAGCGTCTGCGCCTCGACCCCCTGGGTGGCGTCGACCACCAGAAGCGAGCCTTCGACCGCGCGCATCGAGCGGCTGACCTCGTAGGCGAAATCCACGTGGCCGGGCGTATCGATCAGGTTCAGCACATAGGTCTTGCCGTCCTTCGCGGGATACTCGATCCGCACGGTGTTGGCCTTGATCGTGATGCCGCGCTCGCGTTCGATATCCATCGCGTCCAGCAGCTGGGCCTTCATGTCGCGTTCGGCCACGGTGCCGGTCAGCTGGATCAGCCGGTCGGCCAGCGTGGATTTGCCGTGGTCGATATGCGCCACGATCGAGAAGTTGCGGATCTGCGAAAGCTCGGTCATGCCGGCGATATGATCGGGAAACCGGGGCGGGTCAAGCGGCGGCGCGGGGCGGCGATCTTGACGCGCCGCGCGGGCCGCGCGATGCAGGGGCGCAGGCGGTTGCGGAGGCCCGGACATGAAGCTGTCGATCCCCGAGATGAGCTGCGGCCATTGCAAGGCCGTCGTCGAACAGGCCATCGCCACGGCCGCCCCCGGCGCGACGGTCGCGGTGGACCTGGCGGCGCGCAGCGTCACCGTGACCGGGGCGGCGGCGGCCGACCCGATCCTCGCCGCGCTGGCGGCCGAGGGCTACCCGGCGACGGTGGCAGGGTAGGGCGGCGGCGCGGGCGCTACAGGTCCAGCCGGCCCTGCCGGGTCGCATCCTCCTCGCGCCGGGCCTTCGGCGCGTCGTCGCGCGCCAAAGGCAGCCGGATCGCGCGGTCGCGCAGCGCCATCGCCTGTTCCACCGTGACCAGTTGCAGGCGCGGCACCGGGGCGAAGCCGTCGATCTCGACATGCCCGGCGGCGGCGGCCTCTGCCCGCATGCCCTTGTTGGGTTCCTCCAGCGACAGGAACACGCCGATATCGGCGCCGTGGCGTTCCAGCGCGCCGCGCAGCCGGGCGACCTGCGGGGTGCCCACCTTGCCCGATTTGACCTCGACGATGGCGCGGCGCTCGGGCTTGCCGAAGTAAAGGTTGCCGTCGATCCCGCCGTCGCCGCTGCGTTTCGTGGGCTTCGCGTCGACGAGGCTGAGCGCCCATTTCTCGAACTCGTGGTAATAGCGCGGGTCCACCCGGCCGCGATGGGCGAGGTCGCGCGCGCCCGACAGGTCTTGCGGGGTGCCGTGGGTGTCGAAGGCGATACCGGGAAAGGCGTCGCGCAGGCGTTTCTCGATCAGGCCGATGGCCAGGTGGGTGACGTCGATGCCGATCCAGCGGCGATCCATCTTCTGGGCGGCATGAACACTGGTGCCGCAGCCGCAGAACGGGTCCAGCACCACGTCGCCGGGGTTGGACGAGGCGGCGAGGATGCGTTCCAGCAGGGCGACGGGTTTCTGGGTGGGGTAGCCGAGGCGTTCTTGGGCTTGGGAGTTGAGCGGCGGGATGTCCTGCCAAATGTTGCCAACTACCTCGCCGGGTTGCTCATCTAGGTATCTTTTTAGATACGGTGTGCCACTCCTCGACCAATACAGTCGGTTGTCGGCGTCCAGCTCCTCAAGCTTTTCTCTCTTTACCCGCCATCCATACGGTGGCGTGAAACCACTATATTCATAAGACAGATTAGGACGAGGCCCCATGCTCTGAGAGCGAATTATGTTGTCGTGCCTGTGGCGCCCCCGCTTGTCTTCATGCCTGTAGTGGCTTTTGATGTAGCTTTCTGCGTGAGGTTGGAACTGGCTGTTCCAAACAGCGCCCTCACATTTCACAAAGAAGAGGATCGTGTCCGTCTCGTGACTGAAGCGCCCTTTCGTATCACTGTGCGCTGTTGTTCTTTTCCAGATCACTTCATTCCGAAAATTCCGCGCCCCGAACACCGCATCCAGCAATATCTTCAGGTAATGGCTCGCCGTCGGGTCGCAGTGCAGGTACAGGCTCCCCGTCGGCTTCAGCACCCGGTGCAGTTCCAGCATCCGCACCGCCATCATCGCCAGGTAGGCCATCATGTCGTTGTCGCCCAGGAACGCCCGCATCGCGCGCAGCATCTCGCCCGCGTCGGACCCGGAATGCAGCACGTCGCGATAGGCCGCCTCCGCCGCCTCGCCCCAGTGCCAGGTATCGTCGAACGCCTCGATCTGCGCGGCGCTGTCGCGCCCCGTCGGGCCCTTGAACAGCACGTTGTAGCTGGCATTCGAATTGAACGGCGGGTCGAGGTAGATCAGGTCCACCGTTTCGTCGCCGATCTCGTTGCGCAACACGTCAAGGTTGTCGCCGTAGTAAAGGTGGTTCCTCGTCACGCGCACACCGTCTACCTGCACCTTTCGGCAGGATAGCGGCTGCGCGCCTGCGATCAAGCCCGCGTGGGGCCGGTTGACCTTGCCGCGCGGCGCGCCATGATCCCGGCGGGCGGAACGGAGGTGGCGATGCGGGCGGTTGTCTTGGCGGCGGTGATCGGGACGGGTGCGGTACCGGCCCTGGCCGGGCAGATCGAAAGCGCCTGCCTGCTGTCGGACCGCGCCGGCGGCGACCGGGCGCTGTGCGCCTGCATCCAGACCGTCGCCGACCGGATGCTCACCCAGGCCGACCAGCGCGACGTGGCGCGGTTCTTCCGCGACCCGGAACGCTCGCACGACATGAAGCTGCGCGACGATGCGCGGGCCGAGGCGTTCTGGGCCCGGTTCTCGGAATTCGGTGCCGCCGCCGAAAGCGCCTGCGCCCCCGGCGGCGGCTGATCCTCAGTTCGAGTCCTGCATCTGGCCGTGGCCGTTGCCATGGCCCATGCCCTGCTGCATCTGGCCGCCCATCATCGGCTTGCGTTCCAGGTCTACCGGGATCTCCAGCGTGATGTCGCCGGCCTTCTCGAAGGTCAGCGTGACCGCGACCGTGTCGCCATGTTGCAGCGACCGGTTGAGGCCCATGAACATCACGTGGTCGCCGCCGCGCGCCAGCGCGTGGCTGCCGCCGGCGGGAATGGCGAAGCCGTCCTCGACCTCGATCATCTTCATCACGCCGTTGGCGTCGGCCTGGTGGGTGTGCAGTTCCACCCGCGCGGCGATGTCCGAGGCGGCGGCGACCAGCCGGTCATCCTCGGCCCCGTGGTTCTCGATCACCATGAAGGCGGCGCCGGATTTCGACATCATCGTCGAAACGCGGGCATAGGGATCGGTGACGGTGATCGTGTCGGCGGCGAAGGCCGGCAGGGCGAAGGCGGCCGCGGCGGTCGCGGCCAGGAAGGTGGTGCGAAGGATCATCTGTCTCTCCTGTCTGAACGTGGAATATCCGGGGTTCAGACAGGCAACGGGGGGCCGCGGGCGGCGGGGCGCGGGGCATCGCCGCCGCGCGCCGTGGCGGGTTCGGGCAGGCCGGGCGCGCGCCGGGCGGTATCGGGGGGCGTCAGGATGACGGGCGCCAGCGGCGGCGCGGCCAGCATCGCCAGCACCATGTCGGGGCAGATATGCGCCGGGCCGGTCGGGTTGCCCTCGGCATCCACCGCGATGACGGTGACGCCGAGGCCGGTGCAGATCACGATCTCGCCGGCCACCCGCGCCTGGCCGCGCGCCACCGCCATCGTCAGGCTGGTGGCCGCGACGATCAGGGCCAGCGACAGGGCCAGAAGGCTGCGGGCGGGGCGGCGTGTCATCACGCGCGATATAGCCATGGCCGGGGGCGGCTGAAAAGCGGCAGTTCAGCGCAGGCCCGAACGAAAACGGCCCCGCGGGGGCGGGGCCGTCGCATCGCGGTGCGGTCTGGCTCAGGCGGCCGACTGCGCCTTCTGGATGTCTTTCTTGAGCTTCAGCGCGCGGGGGCTGAGCTCATCGTCCTTGGCCTTCATCAGGAACGCGTCCAGCCCGCCCCGGTGATCGACCGAGCGCAGCGCGGCGGCCGAGATGCGCAGCTTGACCGGCTGGCCCAGCACGTCCGACAGCAGCGTCACGTCGGTCAGGTTCGGCAGGAACCGCCGGCGGGTCTTGTTGTTGGCATGGCTCACGTTGTTGCCCGTCATCGGGCCCTTGCCGGTCAGTTCGCAGACGCGCGACATGGGTGTCTTCCTCTATCCGCTAGGCGGGCTTGCGCGCCGCCTGGCCCAAACATGCGGGGCGCCCCGTGGACGCCCCCGAATTCCGTCGGCGCGAATTAGCCGCTCTGCCCGGCCCCGTCAAGCGATTCATCCCCGGCCGCTGCCGGCGGCGCCGGCACCGAACGGATGGACCCGCCCGGCGCACCGGGCGGGTCCGTGTTTCGCGGTGATCCGCCGGTCAGGCGCGGGCGCGACGCTTGTAGCGGCGCAGCGCGGCGAGGCCGCCGAACGCGGTGAGCAGCAGCACGCCGCCCGCTGGCAGCGGCACGGCCGATGGCGTCACCTCGGTCACGGACTTGCCGCCGCCGGTTCCGTGTTCCTTCAGAACCTGGCCGACGAAGCTGTGCAGGCTGGCCTTGCAGCCCGCCTTGCCCTTGCCGTCGCAGAACCGCTTGACCTGCCACTGCCACTGCATCCCGTGCTTGGACACGAGCTGGTCGAAAACGGGCTGCGACATCGTCCGCAGCTTTTCACCCTTGAAGTCGAAGTCATGATACGTGGCGGCCGAGGCCGCCGTGCCCATGAAGGTCGCCACGATGGCGACGGACAGAAACCTGATCATCCAAATACCCATCTCAAAAAACAACAAATGCGGATTCGCGGCAAAGCCGACAAAGCCCCATCGAAATGATGCCAGAGGACCGCCGCGCGTCATCGTAAACACTTCGTGAACGGGCGCGGGCGACCGGGCCGCCCGCGGCGCGCTTTGCGCGGCGTGGTGAAGTCTGCTACCCCTTCCTGCAGTGCCAATGCGCCGGCCGGCCAAGGTCGCCCGCATCCCGCCCGCACCCGCAAGAACCCGCGACGAAGCGGCCTTGCCGAACCCATCGACATCACAGGATCCAACCATGACCCATGCCGCCAAGGCCGGAGACACGCTGCGCATTCACTACACGGGCCGCCTTGAGGACGGCACGGTGTTCGACAGTTCCGAGGGCCGCGACCCGCTGGAATACACCGCCGGCAGCGGCGAGATCATTCCCGGCCTCGACCGGGGCGTGATCGGCATGGCGGTGGGCGATACCCGGCAGGTCACGGTGGCCCCCGAAGACGCCTACGGCCCGCGCGACGAGGCGCGCGTCCAGACCGTCCCGCGCGAGGCGATCCCCGATCACATTCCCACCGATCCGGGAACCCAGCTGTCGGCGCAGATGCAGGACGGCCAGACCGTGCAACTGGTGGTGACGAACCGCACCGACAGCCATGTCGAGCTGGACGCCAACCACCCGCTGGCCGGTAGGGTGCTGACCTTCGACGTGGAACTGGTGGAGATCGGCTGAACGAAGGCCGCGCTGCGCGGCATCCGCCGCGCGGCCAGCCGCCGCGGCTCAGTCCCGCAGCTCAGTCCCGCGGCACGATTCTCAGGCCCAGTTCGCGCAACTGTTCGTTCGTGGCCTCGGTCGGCGCGCCCATCATCAGGTCTTCGGCGCGCTGGTTCATCGGGAACATGATGACCTCGCGGATATTGGTCTCGTCGGCGAGCAGCATCACCATCCGGTCGATGCCCGCCGCGCAGCCGCCGTGCGGCGGGGCGCCGTAGCGGAACGCTTTGACCATCCCGCCGAAGCGGCGTTCGACCTCGTCGCGCCCGTAGCCCGCGATCTCGAAGGCCCGGAACATGATCTCGGGCTTGTGGTTGCGGATGCCGCCCGAGACCAGTTCGTATCCGTTGCAGGCCAGGTCGTATTGCCAGGCCAGCACCTTCAGCGGATCGCCCTGAAGCGCCTCAAGGCCGCCCTGCGGCATCGAGAACGGGTTGTGGCTGAACTCGATCTTCCCGGTTTCCGCGTCCTTCTCGTACATCGGGAAATCGACGATCCAGGCGAAGCGGAACACGCCGTCTTCGGTCAGCCCAAGCTCGTTGCCGATCTCCACCCGCGCCTTGGCGGCGACGGCCTCGAACGTCTCTGGCCGGCCACCGAGGAAGAAGGCCGCGTCGCCGGCCTTCAGGCCAAGCGCCTGGCGGATCGCCTCGGTCCGCTCCGGGCCGATGTTCTTGGCGACCGGGCCCGCACCTTCCAGCGCGCCGCCATCCTCGCGCCAGAAGATGTAGCCCATGCCCGGCAGGCCCTGCGCCTGCGCGAAGGCGTTCATCCGGTCGCAGAACTTGCGGCTGCCGCCGCCCGGCGCCGGGATCGCGCGGATCTCGGTGCCCTCGTTCTCCAGCAGTTTCGCGAAGATCGCGAAGCCCGAGCCGCGGAAATGGTCGCTGACGATCTGCATCCGGATCGGGTTGCGCAGGTCGGGCTTGTCGGTGCCGTACCACAGCATCGCGTCGCGATAGGCGATCCGCGGCCAGTCGGGATCGACCGTCCGGCCGCCGCCGAATTCCTCGAACACGCCCTGGATCACCGGCTGGACGGCGGCGAAGACGTCGTCCTGGGTGACGAAGCTCATTTCCACGTCGAGCTGGTAGAAATCGGTCGGGCTGCGGTCGGCCCGCGGGTCTTCGTCGCGGAAGCACGGCGCGATCTGGAAGTAGCGGTCGAACCCCGCGACCATGATCAGCTGCTTGAACTGCTGCGGCGCCTGCGGCAGCGCGTAGAACCTGCCCGGATGCAGCCGCGACGGCACCAGGAAGTCGCGCGCGCCCTCGGGCGACGAGGCCGTGATGATCGGGGTCTGGAATTCGGTGAAGCCGCTGTCCCACATCCGGTCGCGCAGGCTTTTCACCACCCGCGAGCGCAGCATGATGTTGTCGTGCAGGCTTTCGCGGCGCAGATCGAGGAACCGGTAGGCCAGCCGCGTCTCCTCGGGATAGTCCAGATCGCCGAACACCGGCAGCGGCAGTTCCTCGGCCGGGCCCAGCACCTCGACGGCGCGGACATAGACCTCGATCTCGCCGGTCGGGATCTTGGGGTTGATCAGCGTGGCGTCGCGCAGCTTCACCTCGCCGTCGATCCGGATCACCCATTCGGCGCGCACCGTCTCCAGCGTCGCGAAGGCGGCGCTGTCGCCGTCGCACAGCACCTGGGTGATGCCGTAGTGGTCGCGCAGGTCGATGAACAGCACCCCGCCGTGGTCGCGCACCCGGTGCACCCAGCCCGACAGGCGCGCCGTCTGACCGGCATGGGCGGCGTTGAGCTCGGCGCAGGTGTGGCTGCGGTAGGCGTGCATGGGCGTGTCCTGGCGCTTGTGTGGGCGATGGGCGGGTCCGCGCCGATACACTCGACTGCCCGGCCAATGTCAACCCGACCGCGCCCGCGCCGGCCGGTCCGGCGCGGGCGGGGATGCCGGCGGCGGGGCCGGGCGCGGCCCGCCGCCCGATCGCCGGCCGGCGTCGCCGCCCCGCGTGCGGGGGGCTTCGCGGCAGCGTCCAATTTGCGCCTTGAACCGGCAAGCGAGCCGTCTATAAACCGCGGGACTTTGAGCGGGGGGTACTGCCATGCCGAAGAGAACCGACATCCGGTCGATCATGATCATCGGAGCCGGTCCCATCGTCATCGGCCAGGCCTGCGAATTCGACTATTCCGGCGCGCAGGCCTGCAAGGCGCTCAGGGAAGAGGGCTACCGGGTGATCCTGGTGAATTCCAACCCCGCGACGATCATGACCGATCCGGGGCTGGCCGACGCCACCTATATCGAGCCGATCGATCCCGACATCGTCGCCAAGATCATCGAGAAGGAGCGCCCCGACGCGCTGTTGCCCACGATGGGCGGGCAGACCGGGCTCAACACCGCGCTGGCGCTGGCCGACATGGGGGTCTTGCACAAGTTCGGCGTGGAACTGATCGGCGCCAATCGCGCCGCGATCGAGATGGCCGAGGACCGCAAGCTGTTTCGCGAGGCGATGGACCGGATCGGGCTGGAAAACCCGCGCGCCACCATCGTTTCCGCGCCGAAGCTGGCCAGCGGCAAATACGACATCAAGGAAGGCGTTCGGCTTGCGATGGCCGCGCTGGACGAGGTCGGCCTGCCGGCGATCATCCGCCCGGCCTTCACGCTCGGCGGCACCGGCGGCGGCATCGCCTACAACCGCGACGACTACGAGGCGATCGTCAAGGGCGGGCTGGAGGCCAGCCCGGTCGCGCAGGTGCTGATCGACGAAAGCCTGCTGGGCTGGAAGGAATACGAGATGGAGGTGGTCCGCGACCGCGCGGACAACGCCATCATCATCTGCTCGATCGAGAACGTCGACCCGATGGGCGTGCACACCGGCGACTCGATCACCGTGGCCCCGGCGCTGACGCTGACCGACAAGGAATACCAGCTTATGCGCAACGGCTCCATCGCCGTCCTGCGCGAGATCGGGGTGGAGACCGGCGGCTCGAACGTGCAATGGGCGATCAACCCCGCCGATGGCCGGATGGTGGTGATCGAGATGAACCCGCGCGTGTCGCGGTCCTCGGCGCTGGCCTCGAAGGCCACGGGGTTCCCGATCGCCAAGGTCGCCGCGAAGCTGGCGGTGGGCTACACGCTCGACGAGCTGGACAACGACATCACCAAGGTCACGCCGGCTTCGTTCGAGCCGACGATCGACTACGTGGTGACCAAGATCCCGCGCTTCGCCTTCGAGAAGTTTCCGGGGTCGAAGCCGGAACTGACCACCGCGATGAAGTCGGTGGGCGAGGTGATGGCGATCGGCCGCACGATCCACGAATCGCTGCAAAAGGCGCTGGCCGGGCTGGAAACCGGCCTCACCGGCTTCGACGAGATCGCGATCGCGGGGGCGCCGGACAAGGCCGCCATCGTCAAGGCGCTGTCGGCGCGCACACCGGACCGGATGCGGCTGATCGCGCAGGCGATGCGGCACGGGCTGAGCGATGACGAGATCTGCGCGGCCACCGACTACGACGCATGGTTCGTCGCCCGGATCCGCGAGATCGTCGACGCCGAGGAACGGATCCGCAAGGATGGGCTGCCGCTGGACGCCGCCGGCCTGCGGGCGCTGAAGATGATGGGCTTCACCGATGCCCGGCTGGCCGCGCTCACCGGCCGCGAAGAGGGCCAGGTGCGCCGCGCGCGCCGCAACCTCGGTGTCCGCGCCGTGTTCAAGCGGATCGACACCTGCGCGGCCGAGTTCGAGGCGCAGACGCCCTACATGTATTCCACCTACGAGGTTCCCGCGATGGACGAGGTGGAATGCGAGGCGCGGCCCTCGGACCGCAAGAAGGTCGTCATCCTCGGCGGCGGGCCGAACCGGATCGGGCAGGGGATCGAGTTCGACTACTGCTGCTGCCACGCCTGTTTCGCGCTGACCGACGCGGGCTACGAGACGATCATGATCAACTGCAACCCCGAGACCGTGTCGACCGACTACGACACCTCGGACCGTCTCTATTTCGAGCCCCTGACGCTGGAACACGTGCTGGAAATCCTGCGGGTGGAGCAGGAGGCCGGAACCCTTCACGGCGTGATCGTGCAGTTCGGCGGCCAGACGCCGCTCAAACTGGCCAACGCGCTGAGTGACGAGGGGATTCCGATCCTCGGCACCACGCCCGACGCGATCGACTTGGCCGAGGATCGCGAGCGGTTCCAGAAGCTTCTGAACGATCTTGGCCTGAAGCAGCCGGTGAACGGCATCGCCGCCTCCGACGCCGAGGCTATCGCGATCGCCGAGCGGGTCGGCTTCCCGCTGGTGATCCGCCCGTCCTACGTGCTGGGCGGTCGCGCGATGGAGATCGTGCGCGACATGGACGGGCTGAAACGCTACATCACCTCCGCCGTCGATGTCTCGGGCAAGAACCCGGTGCTGCTTGACAGCTACCTTTCCGGCGCGATCGAGGTCGATGTCGATGCGCTGTCGGACGGTGAGACGGTGCATGTCGCCGGGATCATGGAACATATCGAGGAGGCCGGCGTGCATTCGGGCGACAGCGCCTGCTGCCTGCCGCCGCACACCCTGCCCGCCGATGTCGTGGCCGAGATCAAGCGCCAGACCGACGCGCTGGCCCGTGCGCTGAACGTCGTGGGGCTGATGAACGTGCAGTTCGCGATCAAGGGCGGCGAGATCTTCGTGCTCGAGGTCAACCCGCGGGCCTCGCGCACCGTGCCCTTCGTCGCCAAGGCGACCGACAGCGCCATCGCCTCGATCGCCGCCCGGCTGATGGCCGGCGAGCCGATGTCGGCCTTCCCGATGCGGCCGGCCTATCCCGATGGCGTCGGCCCCGACACGCCGCTGCCGTTCGCCGATCCGCTGACCCTGGCGGATCCCGACATGCCCTGGTTCTCGGTCAAGGAGGCGGTGATGCCCTTCGCCCGGTTCCCCGGCGTCGACACGATCCTCGGCCCCGAGATGCGGTCGACCGGCGAGGTCATGGGCTGGGACCGGACCTTCGCGCTGGCCTTTCTCAAGGCCCAGATCGGCGCCGGCACCCATCTGCCCGAGGCCGGCACCGTGTTCATCTCGATCCGCGACGCCGACAAGACCGCCGAGATGGCCGCGGCGGCGCGCGGGCTGACCGACCTGGGCCTTGCGATCGTCGCGACCCGCGGCACCGCGGCCTTCCTGGCCGAGAACGGCGTGAAGGCCGAGCTTGTCAACAAGGTCTACGAGGGACGGCCGAACATCGTCGACCGCCTCAAGGACGGCGGCATCGCGCTGGTGATGAACACCACCGAGGGCGCGCAGGCGGTGGCCGACAGCCGCGATATCCGCGCCGTCGCGCTGTATGACAAGATCCCCTATTTCACCACCGCCGCGGCGAGCATCGCCGCGGTCGCCGCGATGCAGGCGCGGCGCGAGGGCGAGATCGGGGTCCGCAGCCTGCAGAACTGACCGCCCGCGCGGCCGGCGTCGCGGGGTCCGGTTCCGTCGGCGCCGCCGGCCGCCGTGGTCAGGCGACGCCGTCGGCCTGCGCATCCTCCGCGATCATGCAGGCCACCAGGATCCGCGCCATGTCGAGCGGCAGGACGGTGTAGCCGGAAGGCGTGCGCCCGGGCCGCGTGGCCGGTGCCGGTTCGGCGCCCGCGGCCTCCGGCGGCGGGCAATGGATCAGACCCACGCCGTTGGCATAGACGATCTCGTCGCCGGCGCAGTGCAGCGACACCGTTTCCACCCGGCGGTGCGGCACGATCGTCGCGATCCCGCGCCAGCCGTCCAGCGCGGCCGCCGGGATCAGCACGTAGGGCGCGCCGTAGCTCGTTTCGGCCAGGTCGCTTTCGACCAGCACCAGTTGTTCGGGCAACAGCAAGAGCGCGGTGCGGTTGCCCAGCGCCGCCGGCGGAACGGCCAGCGGGCACAACGCGGCCGGGCAGGGCTCGGGCCCCGACCACAGCGCGCGCCGGCGCACGTCGAGAAGCTGCTGGGGGCCGTTGTCGACGGTCATCACCGGATCGCCGGGCATGAGATCCTCGACGGTGCGCCAGCCGCCGACGGTCGCCACCCGCGTGCCGGCGACGATGCCGCGCGCCGGGCTGCCGCGCGCCGGTTCCGCGGCGGGGATCCAGCCCGCCTCGCCGGTGAAGATGTCCGCCCGCCGCGGGGTCAGACCCGCGCCCATGGTCTTGCCCTGAAGTTCCATCTCGCCCTCCTGACGTGTCCGGGCGCGCCGTGGCCGCCCTCCATCCAAGACCAATCGAGGGCGGCAGAGCGGCGCCATGATGCCCCGATTCCGGCATTTCCGCGGCACTGTCGCCGGCATGGCGACAGCACCCGCGGCCGGCGGCGATTGTCGCCGGTTCCGTCAGGAAAGCGCGGCTAGCGGGCGCGCAGGACGATGGCGGCGCCCGCCGCGGCGATCAGCGCGATTCCGGCGACGGCGGCAAGGCCCGGAACCTCGCCCCAGATGATCCACGACCAAAGCGCCGCCACCGGCAGCACGACGTATTCGAGGATCGCGACCCGGCTGGCGTCCGCCAGCTGGTAGGCCCTGACCATTGCGCCCACGGCGATGAGCGAGCCGGCCGCCTGCACCGCCGTCCACAGGATCAACTCGCCGCCCGGCCACAGCGGGCCGCGCGTCAGGAACCCCCGCGGTCCCTCCGCCACCGGCAGCGGAACCACCGACAGAACCGCCATTCCGACGAGCCCGATCAGCCCGAGCGCAAGGAAGAAGCCGGCGGTCAGCGTCAGCGTCGACTCGCCCGCGCACCATCGCAGGGTGGCGATGTTGCCGAGGCCATAGAAGGCCCCCGCGACGACCGGCAGCACACTTGCCCAGCCAAGCCCCGTCGCCCCGGCCGGTCCGAGCAGCAACACGACCCCCGCGAAGCCGGCGGCGACCGCGACGATCCGCACCGGGCCCAGCGGCTGCCCGAAGAAGACGCGCGAGATCAGCAGAACGAAGATCGGCGCGGTGAACAGCCCCGCCGCCACCTGCGCAACCGGCAGAAAGCCGAGCCCGGCGAAGTAGATCAGGATCGCCGTGCCGTGCAGCGCGGACCGCAGGGCCACCGCGCCGGGCCGCAGCGGGCGCCAGCGCAGGCCGAAGGCCGCGGCGAGCAGCGCGATGGCCGCGAGGATCATCGCGGTGCGCATCGCGTGGAACTGCCACAGCCCGGACTGGGCCGCGATCACCCGGACGTAGTTGTCGACCAGCCCGATGACGACGGCATAGACAAGGATCATCCCCGCCGCCGCCAGCGTCCGGTCGCCTTCACCCATGACCGTGCATCTCTCCTTGCCCCTTTCCAACAAGCCCGTGCCGCGCCACACTGCGCGTCCGGAAACGACATCTGCCGACGCAAAGGGGAGGAACGGCATGGGGTGGCTTGCTGACGAGACGGGGCTTGGCAAATCCGCGGCGAATTTCGTGCCGCTGACGCCGTTGTCGCATCTGAATCGCGCGGCCGATGTCTTCTCCGACCGGGTGGCGGTGGTCTACGGCAGCCACCGCAAGACCTATGCCGAGTATCATGAGCGGGTGACGCGGCTGGCCTCGGCGCTGGCGGGGATGGGGGTGCGGCCCGGTGACGTGGTCGCCACGCTCTTGCCCAACGTGCCGGCGCAGGCCGAGGCGCATTTCGGCGTGCCCGCGGCGGGGGCGGTGCTGAACACGATCAACACCCGGCTCGATGTCGACACGGTGGCCTACATCTTCGGCCATGGCGGGGCCAAGGTGGTGCTGGTCGATACCGCGCTTTTGCCGCTGGCCGCCGCCGCCTCGGCGAGGATGACCGAAGGCACGCCGCCGATGATCGTCGAGGTGGCCGATCCGCAGGCCGGCCATCCGGCGACCGGCGACTACGCCGAGTACGAGGCGATGCTGGCCGCCGCCGATCCCGGCTTCGACTGGATCATGCCCGAGGACGAATGGGAAAGCCTGGCGCTGAACTACACCTCCGGAACCACCGGGCGGCCGAAGGGCGTGGTCTATCACCATCGCGGCGCCTACCTGATGACGATGGGTACGGTCGTGGCCTGGAGGATGGTCTTGCATCCGGTCTTCCTGACGATCGTGCCGCTGTTTCACTGCAACGGCTGGTGCCACACCTGGATGATGCCGATGCTGGGCGGCCGGCTCGTCTGCTGCCGCGACATCACGGCGGCGAACATCTACGCCGCCATCGGCGACGAGGGCGTGACCCACATGGGCGGCGCGCCGATCGTTCTGAACGCGATCATCAACGCCAAGCCGGCGGAGCGCCGCGACTTTGCCCATGTCGTCGAGGTCTTCACCGCCGGCGCACCGCCACCGGCGGCGACGCTGGCCGCGATCGAACCGCTCGGGTTCAACGTGACCCAGGTCTACGGCCTGACGGAAACCTACGGCCATGTCACCGAATGCCTGTGGCGCGCGGAATGGGACGACCTGGAACCCGAGGATCGCGCGGCGCACAAGGCCCGGACCGGGGTGCTGATGCCGATGATGGAACAGATCACGGTGGTCACCGACGCCGGCGAGGAGGTCGCGCGCGACGCCGCGCATCTTGGCGAGATCGTGATCCGCGGCAATTGCGTGATGAAGGGCTACTACCGCAACCCCGAGGCGACGGCCGAGGCCTTCGCCGGCGGCTGGTTCCGGTCCGGCGACATCGCCTTCCGGCACGAGGACGGCTACATCAAGATCACCGACCGGGCGAAGGACATCATCATCTCGGGCGGCGAGAATGTCAGTTCGGTCGAGGTCGAGGGGGTGCTGATGCATCACCCGGCGGTGTCGCTGTGCGCCGTGGTTGCGAAACCCGACGAGAAATGGGGCGAGGTGCCCTGTGCCTTCGTCGAGCTGCGCGACGGGGCGGAAGCGACGGAAGAAGACCTGATCGCCTTCGCACGCGCGCGGCTGGCCGGGTTCAAGACGCCCAAGACCGTGGTGTTCTGCGAATTGCCCAAGACCTCGACGGGCAAGATCCAGAAGTTCGAACTCAGGGCGGTGGCGAAGATGGCCTGAACCGGGCCGCGTTTACCTGCGCCCCGTTGCAGGCTAGGATCGGCCCGAGGCACGACACAGGCACGCCGCGGAACCCGATGACGGCGCTACCCGAATACGAGCGGCTGGAGGCCACCGGTCTCTGGCGCCCCGACGCGACCGCGCAGCGGCGCGAGGTGATCGTCAGCTTCGGCGACGCCACGCTGGCGATTACCGAGGCGCAGGGGTTGCAGACCGTGGCGCATTGGTCGATCGCCGCGGCCGAGCGGCAGAACCCGGGCCGGATGCCGGCGCTGTACCGGCCCGGTCCGGATGCCATGGAACTGCTGGAACTCGACGATCCGTCGCTGGTGGCCGCGATCGAGAAGGTTCACGCCGGGCTGAACGCGCGCCGGCCGCGCCCCGGCCGGCTGCGCGGCGCGCTGCTGGGCGGCGCGCTGGCGCTGGTTCTTGCGCTTGCCGTCTTCTGGCTGCCCGGTGAACTCAAGCGCCACACCGCCGCCGTGCTGCCGCCCTCGGCGCGGGCCGAGATCGGCGCGGCGGCGCTGGCCGATCTTGCGCGCCTGACCGGCCCGCCCTGCGGGGGCGAGGCCGAGGCGCGGGCGCTCGACGTTCTGTCGGCGCGGGTGTTTCCGGGCCAGCCGGTGCGGATCGTGGTGTTGCCGCAGGCATTGGCGGAGGCGCGGCAATTGCCGGGCCGGATCGTCGCCGTGGGGGCGCCGCTCCTGGAAGATCACGAAACCGCCGATGTCCTTGCCGGTTACCTTCTGGCCGAACGCCTGCGCGCGACGGCCGACGAACCGCTGGCACGGCTGCTGGACTGGGTGGGCCTGCGCGCCACCTTCGGCCTGCTGACCGCCGGGCGGCTGCCGGACGGCGCGCTGGCGGGCTATGGCGAGACGCTGCTCGCCGCCGAACCCGCGCCGGTCGCGCCCGCGGCGCTGATCGCGGCCTTCGAGGCGGCGGGGCTGGCGGTGGCGCCCTATGCCGGGGCGCTGGCCGCGCTGGGCCGGCCGGAGGCGGCGGACCTGGCCGCGCGCGACCCGTTCCGCGAAGGCGTGCCGCCGGCGCCGGCGCTGCCGGATTCCGACTGGGTGCTGTTGCAGGACATCTGCGCGCGCTGAGCGCCGCCTACTTGGTGCCGAACATCCGGTCGCCCGCGTCGCCCAGCCCCGGCACGATGTAGCCGTGGTCGTTCAGGTGATCGTCCAGCGCGGCGGTGACGATCGGCACGTCGGGATGCGCCTCTTTCATCCGCGCCACGCCCTCGGGCGCGGCCAGAAGGCACAGGAAGCGCAGATGCGTCGCGCCGGCCTCCTTCAGCCGGTCGATCGCGGCGACAGAGGAATTGCCGGTGGCCAGCATCGGGTCCACCACGATCACCATCCGGTCTTCCAGTTCCGACGGCACCTTGCAGTAGTACTGCACCGGCCTGAGCGTTTCGGGATCGCGGTAAAGCCCGATGAAGCCCACCCGCGCCGAGGGGATCAGGTCGAGTATCCCGTCCAGCAGCCCGTTGCCGGCGCGCAGGATCGATACCAGCGCCATCTTCTTGCCCGCCAGCGTCGGCGCCTCCATCTCGCACAGCGGGGTGTCGATCACGCGCGTCGTCATCGGCAGTTCGCGCGTCACCTCGTAGGCCAGAAGCTGGCTTATCTCCTTGAGAAGCTGGCGAAAGCTTGCGGTGGAGGTATCCTTTTCCCGCATCAGCGTCAGCTTGTGCTGCACCAGCGGATGGGTGACGACGGTGAGATGGTCGAACATCGAACGCTCCTGTCAGGCCAGTTTCTTGAGGATTTCGGCGCGCGTCTCGGCATCGCAGAAGGCGGCGTCCGCGGCGGTGCGCGCAAGGCGCAGGAACTGTCCCTCGTCCCAGTCGAAGGCCTCGGCCAACGCCTCGTATTCGCACCGCATCGTGGTGTGGAAGAACGGCGGATCGTCGGTCGACACGGTGACCTTGACGCCGCGCCGGTCCAGGTCGGCGATCGGATGGGCGCGGAAGGACGGGTATAGCCCGAGCGCGACGTTCGATCCGGGGCAGACCTCCAGTACGATGCCGGCCTCGGCGATCTCGTCGACCAGGGCCAGATCCTCGATCGCGCGCACCCCGTGGCCGATCCGGGCGACGGCCAGGTCGCGGATCGCGTCGCGCACGCTGTCCGGCCCGGCCCATTCCCCGGCATGCGCGGTCAGTCCCAGCCCGGCTTCGCGCGCCAGGTCGAAGGACCAGGCGAAGTCCTTGGGTTCGCCTTTCCTTTCGTCGCCGGCCAGTCCGAAACCGGTGATGAAGCCGCCCATCGTCTCGGCCGCGCACTGCGCCGTCTCGCGGGCCTTCTCAGGGCCGAAATGGCGGATCGCGGTGACCACGCCGCGCAGGGTGATGCCGCAGTCGCGCTGCGCCGCCGCCGCGGCCTCGGCCATCGCGGCCACGTAGTCGCGCCAGGCGGAGACATCGCGGCCGCCGCAGAAATCCGGGGACAGGAAGGCCTCGGTGTAGATCACGCCGCTTGCGGCGCTCTCTTCCAGCACGGCGCGGGTCAGGCGGGCGTAATCCTCTGGCGTGGTCAGAACCGAGGTGGCGGCCTCGTAGACGCCGAGGAAATGCCAGAAATCGCGGAAGGCATAGCCGCCGCGCGCGTCGAAGATGCCGGAAAGATCGACATGTTTCCGCCGCGCGAGATCGCGGATCAGCGCCGGCGGCGCGGCGCCCTCCAGGTGCAGGTGCAGTTCGACCTTGGGCAGTTCGGCGCTCACAGGAAACTCTCCCCCGGTCCTTGGGCCACGATCCCCAGATGTGCGGCGACCGAGGCCGCGACATCCGCGAAGCCGACGAGGCCGGCCTCACGTACCCCGGCGCCCCAGCCCAGCACCGGCACCCGTTCGCGGGTGTGATCCGTGCCGGCCCAGGTCGGGTCGTTGCCGTGGTCGGCGGTAAAGATCGCCAGATCGCCGGGCGCCAGCCGGTTCAGCAAGCGCCCGGCAGCCGCGTCGACCCATTCCAGGTGGCGCGCGTAGCCCGACACGTCGCGCCGGTGCCCGTAGAGGCTGTCAAACTCGACGAAATTGCAAAAAGTCAAGGAACCCGGTTCAGCCTGATCTGCAAGCGTCAGAAGATGTTCGAAAAGTGCAGCATCATTTTCGCCCTTCCAGACCCGGTCGATGCCCCGGCCGGAAAAGATGTCGCCGATCTTGCCCACCGCGTGCACCCGCCGGCCCGCGCCCTGCGCCCAGTCCAGCAGCGTTGGCGCGGGGGGCGCGATGGCGTAGTCGTGCCGGTTGGCGGTGCGCCGGAAGGCCCCCGGCTGGCCGACGAAGGGCCGCGCGATCACCCGGCCCACCCGCATCGCGTGCAGCATCGGCGCCAGCCCCGCGCACAGCGCCAGCAGGCGGTCGAGGCCGAAGGCCTCTTCATGCGCGGCGATCTGGAACACGCTGTCGGCCGAGGTGTAGCAGATCGGCCAGCCGCTGCGCAGATGCTCCGCCCCCAGCCGGTCGACGATTTCGGTGCCCGAGGCGTGGCAATTGCCCAGCGTTCCGTCGGTTCCGGCCAGCCGCGCCGCTTCGGCCAGAACCTCGGGCGGGAAGGCGGGCACCTCGCGCGGGAAATACGTCCAGTCCCATGGAACCGGCACGCCGGCCAGTTCCCAGTGGCCCGAAGGCGTGTCCTTACCCCGCGAAACCTCCGTCGCCGCGCCCCACAGCCCGCGCGGATCGGCCCCCAGCCCCGGCGCCTCGGCGCCCGAGGCGAGGCGGATGGCCGCGCCAAGGCCCAGACCGTCCAGCACCGGCATCCGCAACGGCCCGCTGCGGCCCTCCTCGGCCCGGCCCGCCGCGCAGGCCCCGGCGATATGGGCGAGCGTGTTGGCGCCGGTATCGGGCTGGCCGGCGTTGAAGAACTCCCCGGCATCGGGCGCGCCGCCACAGCCGACGCTGTCCATAACGATCACGAAGGCCCGCGTCATCGGCCGATCCGGTCCAGCACCAGCGCCGGCGCCTCGGGCGGCGCGTCCGCAAGCCGGTAGGCGGCCCGCACCTCGGCCACCGCGCGGTCAGCCGCGGCCGCCGTCGCGGCATGGACAAGGGCCAGCGGCAGGCCTTCGCCCACCGCCGCGCCGACGGGGGCCAGCGCCGAAAGCCCCACCGCCGGGTCGATCCGGTCGCCGGCCGTCAGCCGGCCGCCGCCCAGCCGCACCACGGTATGGCCCAGGGACTCGGTTTCAATGCCGGCGACGATGCCGGGCCGGGCGGGCAGCACCTCGCGCACCACCGGGGCGGCGGGCAGCCTGTCGCGGAAATGTTCGACGAAATCGCCCGGGCCGCCCAGCGCGGCGACCATCCGGCCGAAGATATCGGCCGCGCGGCCGTCGGACAGCGCCGCGGCGATCCGCGCGGCGCCGTCCTCGGCGTCCGCGGCCAGGCCGGCCAGCGCCAGCGCCTCACCGCCCAGCGCGTGGATCACGGTTTCCAGCCGGGCATGCCGGCGGGCGCCGGTCAGCACCTCCATCGAGACGATCACCTCCAGCGCGTTGCCCGCCGCCGGGGCCAGGGGCTGGCTCATGTCGGTGATCAACGCCGCCGTGGCGCAGCCCGCACCGTTCGCGGTATCGACCAGCGCCCGCGCCAGCGCGGCCGCGTCCTCGGCGGTCTTCATGAAGGCGCCGGAGCCGCATTTCACGTCGAGAACCAGTGCGTCGAGCCCGGCGGCCAGCTTCTTCGACAGGATCGAGGCGGTGATCAGGTCGACGCTTTCGACGGTTCCGGAGATGTCGCGGATACCGTAAAGGCGCCGGTCGGCCGGTGCGATATCGTCGGTCGCGCCGACGATCGCGCAGCCGACCTTCGCAACGACGTCCTGCAACTCCGCCGACGGTCGATCCGGCCGGTAGCCGGGGATCGCTTCCATCTTGTCGAGCGTGCCGCCGGTATGGCCCAGGCCGCGGCCCGAGATCATCGGCACGTAGGCCCCGCAGGCCGCCAGCGCCGGCGCCAGCGGCAGCGACACGCAATCGCCGATACCGCCCGTTGAATGCTTGTCGACGACCGGTCCGGGCAGGTTCCAGCCCAGCACCCGGCCCGAGTCGCGCATCGCGCGAGTCAGCGCCACGCGGCCCGCCACGCCGATCCCGTTCAGAAGCACCGCCATCGCGAAGGCGCCTGCCTGCGCGTCGCCGACGCTGCCGTCGGCAAGGCCCCCGGCGAACCAGTGCGCGGCATCCTCGTCAAGGCCCTTGCCGTCGCGGACCGCCGCGATGATGGTGCGGGCGTCCATCACTCTCCGTCCAAGTGCCGGCGGCCGAAATGGCCCGGCAGAAGCTCGCCGATCGTGGTTTCGGCGATCTTTCCATCCAGCGTGGCCAGCGTCACCCGCACGTCGGGGCGCCCGAATTCCGCAAGCTTCTGCCGGCAGCCGCCGCAGGGCGACACCGGTTCGGGGCAATCCGCGATCACCGCGACCTCGGTCAGTTCGATCTCGCCCGCCGCGACCATCGCGGCGATTGCCCCGGCCTCGGCGCATGTGCCCTCGGGATAGGCGGCGTTCTCGACGTTGCAGCCCTGGTAGACCGCGCCCGACAGGCCGCGCACCGCCGCGCCGACCTTGAAGCGGGAATAGGGCGCGTAGGCGTTCTCGCGCACCTCGGTGGCGGCTGGCAGAAGGTCCATCCTCGCTCCCCCCAATGGTCCGGTCCGGCGTGGTTGCCGGGTTGTCAGGGGCATGCTGCGCCGCCCGCGTTCGCGATGCAAGGGGCTGGCCGGGCGGGAGCGGCCGCTCAGCCGGGGGGTGGGGCCGGGACGGTGCGGAACCGGCCGGGCAGGGTGACCTCGAGCAGTTCGAAATCCGCCGACGGCGCGGCCCATCGGGTCGCCATGCCGGGCGGGATGACGAAGGCATCGCCGGCGGCAAGACGGTACGGCTGCTTGCCCTCGCCCTCCAGAAGCATCTCCCCGGCCATGACAAAACCGAACAGGATATCGGCGTCATGCCGCGTCCATTCCGGCGTTCCTTGCCCTTTTCGAACAACCATCACGCCGGCAACGTCTTTCGTGTTCTCCGCGATCGTGGTGTCGCGCGCGTCGTATCCCGACAGCCGGAACGGCCGCCAGTCCCCCGTCGCGGCGACATTGTGGACGAAGCGCTGGCCCTGCCATTCGCGATCCGGGCGCAGTTGCGGGGTGGGCAGGGTCATGTCGTGGTCGATCTCGGTGATATGGTCGGCGGGCACGCCGATCTCGATCACCTCGATCCCGTCCGAGGCCTCGACGACCCGGTGGCGGATTTCCGGCGGCTGGATGAAACAGTCGCCGGGATAGAGCCGCCGCAGATCGCCCTGGTCCTCGTAGAGCACGTCGACCCAGCCCTTGACGCAGAAGATCAGCTGGAACCCGACCTTGTGGAAATGCACCATGTCGGGCACCGGTCCGCCATCGGGGATGCGGATGTGGCTGGCGATCATCGCGCCGCCGAGGCGCGAGGGCACCAGGTCGCGATACTGCATCCCGGCGCGGCCGACGATCCAGGGCGCCTGGTCGGCCAGCCGGCGAACCACGAAGGCATGTTCGGTCTCGGGCAGGACCAGCGGCGGGTTCAACTCGTCGATCTCCACCCGCGTGCCGTTCGGCGCGGTCAGCACCCGCGCGCCCTGCGCGACGGCGTCGGGATCCCCGGTCAGGATGCGGATCGTGCCGGGTGCCTCCGCCGCGCCCTTCTCGATCCTGATCCGCAGCCCGTGGCCCGAAAGCACCGCCACCGCCGGATCGTCGGCGGGATAGATCATGTCCAGCCGCATGCCCAGGACGTTCTGGTAGAACGGCAGGTCGTCGCGAAGTTCGCGCGTGGGCAGGCGGATCTCGGCGCGCGTCTCTGTCATGGCCCTCTCTCCTCGATGATGGCATGCTGCGCGCGGCGGCGGGCAGTTGCAAGTTGCGCTTGCACGCGGTCGCCCAAGGCCGCTATTCAGGCGGGAAACGGGATAGTTCACCGTTGAACTATCTTTCGGGAGGGGCTGATGGACGACGCAAGGCAGGACGCGGCGCGGCAGGCGGCGCTGGATTACCACGAGTTCCCCAAGCCCGGAAAGCTGGAGGTGCGGGCGACCAAGCCGCTGGCGAACGGCCGCGACCTGAGCCGTGCCTACAGCCCCGGCGTGGCCGAGGCCTGCCTTGAGATCAAGGCCGACGCGGCCACCGCCAGCCGCTACACCGCGCGTGGCAACCTCGTCGCCGTCGTCACCAACGGGTCCGCCGTGCTGGGGCTGGGCAACATCGGTGCGCTGGCCTCCAAGCCGGTGATGGAGGGCAAGGCGGTCCTGTTCAAGAAATTCTCCAACATCGACTGCTTCGACATCGAACTGAACGAACCCGACCCGGAAAGACTGGCCGAGATCGTCTGCGCGCTGGAACCCACCTTCGGCGCCATCAACCTCGAGGATATCAAGGCGCCGGATTGCTTCATCGTCGAGAAGATCTGCCGCGAGCGGATGAACATCCCGGTCTTCCACGACGACCAGCACGGGACCGCCATCGTTGTCGGCGCGGCGGCCACGAACGCGCTGCACGTCGCCGGCAAGCGGTTCGACGAGATCAAGGTCGTCTCCACCGGCGGCGGGGCGGCCGGGATCGCCTGCCTCAACATGCTGCTGAAACTGGGGGTGCGGCGCGAGAACGTCTGGCTGTGCGACCTCGCCGGCCTCGTCCACGAGGGCCGCGAGGCCGAGATGACGCCGCAGAAGGCCGAGTATGCCCAGCCGGGCGGGCCGCGCACGCTCGACGAGGTCATCGACGGCGCCGACCTGTTCCTCGGCCTGTCCGGCCCGCGGGTGCTGACGCCCGAGATGGTGGCGAAGATGGCGGCGCGGCGGATCATCTTCGCGCTGGCGAACCCGACGCCCGAGATCCTGCCGGACCTCGCGCGCGCGGCCGCGCCGGATGCGATCATCGCCACCGGTCGGTCGGATTTTCCCAACCAGGTCAACAACGTGCTGTGTTTTCCGTTCATCTTCCGCGGCGCGCTCGACGTCGGCGCGACGGAGATCAACGACGCGATGCAACTGGCCTGTATCGAGGGGATCGCGGCGCTGGCCCGCGCCACCACCAGCGCCGAGGCGGCGGCGGCCTATCGCGGCGAGAAGCTGACCTTCGGCGCCGACTACCTGATCCCGAAGCCCTTCGATCCGCGGCTGATCGGGGTGGTGGCGAGCGCCGTGGCCCGCGCGGCGATGGAGTCGGGCGTGGCGACCCGGCCGCTGGACGACCTTGCCGCCTACAAGCGCAAGCTGGACGGTTCGGTGTTCCGATCGGCGCTTCTGATGCGCCCGGTCTTCGAGGCGGCGGCGACGGCCGAGCGGACCATCGTCTTCGCCGAGGGCGAGGACGAACGCGTTCTGCGGGCCGCCAACGCGATGATCGAGGAAACCACCGACGCGCCGATCCTGATCGGCCGGCCGGAAGTGATCGAGCGGCGGTGCGAACGCGCCGGACTGCCGATCCGGCCCGGCCGCGACTTCCAGATCGTGAACCCCGAGAACGATCCGCGCTACCGCGACTACTGGGGCACCTATCACGAACTGATGGCCCGGCGCGGCGTGACGCCCGACATCGCGCGGGCGGTGATGCGCACCAATACCACGGCGATCGCCGCGATCATGGTGCATCGCGGCGAGGCCGACAGCCTGATCTGCGGCACCTTCGGCCAGTACCTGTGGCATCTGAACTATGTCCGGCAGGTGCTGGCGCGCGGCGGCCTCAGCCCGGTGGGGGCGCTCAGCATGATGATCCTCGAGGACGGGCCGCTGTTCGTCGCCGACACCCATGTCAACGCCGAACCCACGCCCGAGCAGATCGCGACAACCGCGATCGGCGCGGCGCGCCATGTCCGCCGCTTCGGGCTGGTGCCGAAGGTGGCGCTGTGCAGCCATTCGCAATTCGGCAATCTCGACAGCGATTCGGGCCGCCGGATGCGCGAGGCGCTGCAGTTGCTGGACGCGCGCGAGCCCGATTTCGCCTACGAGGGCGAGATGCATGTCGATGCCGCGCTGGACCAGGGCGTGCGCGACCGGCTGTTTCCCGGCAGCCGGTTCGAGGGCGCCGCGAACGTTCTCGTCTTCGCCAATTCCGATGCCGCCTCGGGGGTGCGCAACATCCTGAAGATGAAGGCGAACGGGCTGGAGGTCGGGCCGATCCTGATGGGCATGGGCAACCGCGCGCATGTCGTCACGCCCTCGATCACGGCACGCGGGCTGCTGAACATGTCGGTGATCGCCGGCACGCCGGTGGCGTTCTACGGCTGAGCGCGGCCGCGCCGGCGCCGCGCCGGCGGTTCGGCCCTGCCGCGGGGCCGGGATAGGGCTGGACCGAAAACACCCTGCCGGTGCAGGTTAGCGCTAGCCGTGTCCATTCGGCGCAGGATGGGCGCTTGCGCGCACACGTTCCCGTGATCTATGGACCGGCGTGAGCGGAGGAGGGCATGCAATGGCATACAACGACGTCTACGGCAGCTGGAAGGCCGATCCCGAACGCTTCTGGATGCAGGCCGCGGAGGCGATCGACTGGGTCGCGAAACCCTCGCGCGCGCTCTTTGCCGACAACGCGCCGCTTTACGAATGGTTCGTCGACGGTCAGGTGAACACCTGCTGGAACGCGGTCGACCGGCATGTCGAGGCCGGCCACGGCGACCGGGTCGCGATCATCCATGACAGCCCGGTTACCCATACCAGGCACGAGATCACCTATGCCGAGCTTCAGGCCCGCGTTGCCAGCCTCGCCGGCGCGCTGCGCGCCAAGGGGATCGGCAAGGGCGACCGGGTCATCATCTACATGCCGATGGTGCCCGAGGCGCTGGAGGCGATGCTGGCCTGCGCCCGGCTGGGCGCGATCCATTCCGTCGTGTTCGGCGGGTTCGCGGCGCACGAACTGGCGGTGCGGATCGACGATGCGCAGCCCAGGGCGATCATCGCCGCCTCCTGCGGGATCGAGCCGGGGCGGGTGGTGCACTACAAGCCGCTTCTCGATGCCGCGATCGAGCAGGCCGCGCACAAGCCCGATTTCTGCGTGATCTTCCAGCGCGAGCAGGAGGTGGCGCAACTGATCGAGGGGCGCGACCATGACTGGCACGCCTTCCAGTACGGGGTGGCGCCGGCGGATTGCGTCGCCGTCGAGGGCAACCATCCCGCCTACATCCTCTACACCTCCGGCACGACCGGCCAGCCCAAGGGCGTTGTGCGGCCGACCGCCGGGCACCTCGTGGCGCTGCACTGGACGATGCGCGCGATCTACGATGTCGGCCCCGGCGACGTGTTCTGGGCGGCGTCCGACGTCGGCTGGGTCGTTGGCCACAGCTACATCTGCTACGCGCCGCTGATCGCCGGCTGCACCACGATCGTCTTCGAGGGCAAGCCCGTCGGCACCCCCGATGCCGGCACCTTCTGGCGGGTGATCGCCGAACACAAGGTGCGCAGCTTCTTCACCGCGCCCACCGCCTTCCGCGCGATCAAGCGCGAGGATCCCGAGGGCAAGCTGGTCAGGGATTACGACCTGTCGTCGCTGCGCGCGCTCTACCTCGCCGGCGAGCGGGCCGATCCGGACACGGTGAAATGGGCCGAGGCGCAACTGGGCGTGCCGGTGATCGACCACTGGTGGCAGACCGAAACCGGCTGGGCAATCGCCGCCAACCCGCTCGGGATCGAGAAACTGCCGGTCAAGATCGGCTCGCCCTCGGTGCCGATGCCGGGCTACGATGTCCAGGTGCTTGACGAGGGCGGCCACCCGGTCGCGCCCGGCACGCTGGGCGCGATCGCGGTGAAGCTGCCGCTGCCGCCCGGCACCCTGCCGGGGCTTTGGAACGCCGAGGCGCGGTTCCGCAAATCCTACCTCGAGCATTTCCCCGGCTACTACGAAACCGGCGACGCGGGCTATATCGACGAGGATGGCTATCTCTACATCATGGCGCGCACCGATGACGTGATCAACGTCGCGGGCCACAGGCTGTCGACCGGCGGAATGGAAGAGGTTCTGGCAAACCATCCCGACGTCGCCGAATGCGCGGTGATCGGCGTGGCGGACGCGTTGAAGGGCCAGTTGCCGCTGGGCTTGCTGTGCCTCAACAAGGGCAGCAACCGGCCGCACGAGGAGGTGGTGAAGGACTGCGTGCGGCTGGTGCGCGAGCAGATCGGCCCGGTCGCGGCCTTCAAGCTCGCCGTCGTGGTCGATCGTTTGCCGAAGACCCGGTCGGGCAAGATCCTGCGCGGCACGATGGTCAAGATCGCCGATGGCGAGGCCTTCAAGATGCCCGCCACGATCGACGATCCCGCCATCCTCGACGAGATCGCCGCGGCGCTGAAGACGCTGGGCTATCCCGCCGCGGCGGGCTGACCGGCACTGGCGGCGCGGCCCCGCGGGCGCCAACCTGCCCTTTCCGGCAGGTTGGCGAAATGCGAAGCTCGGCGTAGAACCGCCGGGTCATGCAACCATTCCTTGCAGTTGGTCCGGTTGGCGGGGTCGCGGACGCGGCCAGGGGCAACGGGCGCGGATGACCCGGCCGCGCACCGGTCCAGCTGACGACGCCGAGGCCCGCGCGCGGGACTTGCGCGACGCGCTGGGCGACATCGTCGGGGCCTTGCATCTTGTCGACGGGGCGGTTCTGGGCGAGGCCGCGCAGCGCCAGCTGGGCCGGGCGCTGGCGGCGAGCCGCGCGGCGCTCAGGCTCGTCGAGGCCGGCGGCGCGACCGGCCCGACGGACCTGATCGGACTGCTGCGCGACCTCGAGGATCGTTGGGGCGGCCGCGCGGCGGCGCTGGACTCGGCCCTGGCGGTTTCGGTCGCGCCGGATGTGCCGCGCTGGCTGCCGGTCGATCAGTTGACGCTCGAACGGGCGTTGTCGCATCTTCTCGCGCTGGCCCTGGCCGGTGTGCGGGGCGGCAGCGTCCGCCTCGCCGTGGACCGCGGCGCGGAGGCGCTCGTCTTCTCGGTCGGGGATGACGGCGAGGACGGGGCCGGCCGCGCCGGCCCCCGGCCCGACCCGGCGGAGGCCGCGGCGCTGGCGGAGGCGCTGGGCGGCGATCTCGTGCTCGAAACCCGCCCGTCCGACGGTTTCGGCGCGCGTCTTGCCCTGCCGCGCGCGGTCTGGGACGGGCCGGGATCCGAGGTGCGGGACGATGGCGATCTTTCCGGGATGGTCGTGGGTCTGGTCGGGCTGCCCGAGGCCGAAGCGGCGACGATCGCCGGGATCGTGGCCGAGCGGGGCGGGCGAACGCAATCCCTGGCCATGGACGAAACCCCGCCCTCGCCGGCCTGCACGGCCCTGGTCCTCGATGCCGATGCGCCGGGCGCGGCGGACCTGCTGGCGGCCGGCCCCGACGGCCCGGTGGCCGTCGTGGCGGTGACCGGGGCCATTCTCGCGGTGCATCGCGCCGGGCTGGCCGATGCCGGGGCCGACGCCCTGCTGGCCCGGCCCTTGCCGGCCCCGGACATCGTCGCCCGAACCCTGCGCGCCGCCGTCGAAACCCGCCGGGCTGCGGCCGATATCGCCGAACCCGGCCCGCTGGATCCGGCCCGGCTGGAACGCCTGCTCGACCTCGCCGGGCCGGAGGTGGCGGGCGAACTGCTGGATCGGCTGATCGACGATCTCGGCACGGCGGCACGGGGGATCGCGGCGGCGGCTCCGGCTCGGGACGGCAGCGGGCTGCGCAGCCATACCCATGTGCTGATCTCGCTGGCCGGCGCCGTCGGCGTGGACCGTCTGCAACGTCTTGCCGAGGCGCTGAACCTTGCCGCCCATGCCACCGACGTGCCGGCGATCGACCGGCTGGGCGCCGAGGCCGGGGAAGAACTGGTGCGGCTGGTCGCGCTGATCGAGGATCTGCGCAGGCAGCGGCGGGCGGCATCATGACGGAGCGTCCCGAACTCCTGCTGGTCGAAGATACGCCGGCGCTCCAGATGGTTTACCGGGCCGTGCTGAAGGGCGCGGGGCACCGGGTGCGCTGTGCGGGAACCGCCGACGAGGGCCTGGCCGCATTTCGAGAGATGCGCCCCCCCGTCGTCCTGCTCGACCTCATGCTGCCCGACCGCGACGGGCTTGACCTGATGGCCGAGATGCTCACGCTGCGGCCCGATGCCGCCGTGATCGTGATCACCGCCAACGGGTCGATCAACAAGGCGGTCGAGGCGATGCGCGCCGGCGCCTACGATTTCCTCGTCAAGCCCTTCGACGAGACCCGCTTTCTCAACGCCATCGACAACGCGCTCGCCTCCGTCGCGCCCGAGCCGGCGGTCAGGGCGGCCGCCGCGAGCACGCAGGCCCCGCCGGGCGACCTGATCGGCACATCGCCACCCATGCAGGCGGTCTACGCCAAGATCCGTTCGGTCGCCCGGTCGATGGCGACGGTCTTCATCACCGGCGAATCCGGCACCGGCAAGGAGCTTTGCGCGCAGGCGGTGCACGAGTTGTCGAACCGCGCGCGCGGGCCGTTCATCGCGCTGAACTGTGGCGCGATCCCGTCGGAACTCCTGGAATCGGAGGTTTTCGGCCATCTCAAGGGATCGTTCACCGGGGCGATTTCCGACAAGATCGGGGCTGCGGCGGCGGCCGACGGCGGCACCCTGTTTCTCGACGAGATCTGCGAACTCGATCCGAACCTGCAGACCAAGCTTCTGCGGTTCCTGCAGACCTCGACGATCCAGCCGGTCGGCGCCACCCGGCCGCGCAAGGTCAACGTGCGGATCGTCTGCGCGACGAACCGCGACCCCTGGGACGCCGTGCGCCGCGGCCGGTTCCGCGAGGATCTGTACTACCGCCTGCACGTGATCCCGATCCGGATGCCGCCGCTCAGGGACCGGGGCGGCGACATCCTCGCCATCGCGCGCACGGCACTCGTGCGGTACTCGGCCGAAGAGGGACGGCGGTTCCGCGATCTCGAACCGGCCGTCGAGGCGCAGATGCTGCGCCTGCCATGGCCGGGCAACGTGCGCCAGCTCCTCAACGTGATCCGCAACGTCGTGGTGCTGAATGACGGCGACCGGGTGACGCTGCCGATGCTGCCGATCGACCTGCATCACGAGATCGAACGCGCCGAGACCGCGCCGGCCGGGCCGGTTGCGGCCGACCGGCCCGAGATCGCGCTCGACGGGCTGATCGGGCGACCGCTGGCCGAGATAGAGCGGCTGGTGATCGAGGAGACGATCGCGCGCCACGGCGGATCGGTGCCGAAGGCGGCGCGGGCGCTCGATATCGCGCCCTCGACGATCTACCGCAAGATCGAAAGCTGGTCGCGCAGGGACGACCCGGCCGGCTGACCGGTCAGACGAACTGCTCGCGGATCAGCCGTTCCTCCAGCCCGTGGCCCGGATCGAACAGGATCCGGTGCGCGACCGCGGGTTCTGAGCGGATCTCGACCCACAGGACGTCGCGCACCGACCGGCTGTCGGCATCGGCCATGACCGGGCGCTTTTCGCCCTCCAGCACGTCGAAGCGCACCAGCGCGGTCTTCGGCAGCAGCGCCCCGCGCCAGCGCCGGGGCCGGAACGCGGCCATCGCGGTCAGCGCCAGCACGTCCGACCCGATCGGCAGGATCGGCCCGTGGGCGGAGTAGTTGTAGGCCGTCGACCCGGCGGGGGTGGAGACCAGCGCGCCATCGCAGACCAGTTCTTCCAGCCGCACCTTGCCATCCACGCTGATCCGCAGTTTGGCGGCCTGCGGCCCGGCGCGCAGCAGGCTGACTTCGTTGATCGCAAGCGCCTCGTGCACCCGGCCCTTCGTGTCGCCGGCGCGCATCGCCAGCGGGTTGATCACCGCCTCCTCGGCCGCCGCCAGACGTTCTGTCAGCCCGTCCTCGGCATATTCGTTCATCAGGAAGCCGATGGTGCCGCAGTTCATGCCGTAGACAGGCTGCGGCAGCGCCTCGGTGGCGTGGAGCGTGTGCAGCATGAACCCGTCGCCGCCCAGCGCGACGATCACCTCCGCGGTTTCCCGCGCGGCCTGGCCGTAACGCGCGGTCAGCCGCGCCAGCGCCGCCTGCGCGACCTCGCTATCGCCGGCGGTGAAGTGGATCGGCCCGTCGCGCATGCTGGTCCCCCGGTTTCCGCCGGCAGTGTTTCGCGCGGGCGGCGGGAACTCAAGCCCCGGCATCGGATTTCGCGCCTGTGACAGCGGGTGTCGGATTCCGCTCTTCCGGGGCGGGGCCTGCTCGGCTAAAAGGGCGCCCATTGCAGCCGGAGGACAGCCCATGAACGCCCCGCATCGCGACGACGGTTTCTTTACCGAAAGCCTCGAGACCCGAGATCCCGAGATCTTCGGGGCGATCCGATCCGAACTCGGCCGCCAGCGCGACGAGATCGAGCTGATCGCCTCGGAAAACATCGTCTCGGCCGCCGTCATGGAAGCCCAGGGCAGCGTCATGACGAACAAGTATGCCGAGGGCTATCCCGGCCGGCGCTACTACGGCGGCTGCCAGTTCGTCGACGTGGCCGAGGATCTCGCGATCGAGCGCGCGAAGCGGCTGTTCAACTGCGGGTTCGCCAACGTGCAGCCGAATTCCGGCAGCCAGGCCAACCAGGGGGTCTACACCGCGCTCTTGCAGCCCGGCGACACGATCTTGGGGATGAGCCTTGATGCCGGCGGCCACCTGACGCACGGCGCGAAACCCAACCAGTCGGGCAAGTGGTTCCATGCCGTGCAGTACGGCGTGCGCCAGCAGGACAACCAGATCGATTACGACCAGATCGCCGCGCTCACGGCCGAGCACAAGCCGAAGATGATCATCGCCGGCGGTTCGGCCATTCCCCGCGTGATCGATTTCGCGAAAATGCGCGAGATCGCCGATACCGTGGGCGCCTGGCTTCTGGCCGACGTGGCGCATTTCGCCGGGCTGATCGCGGCGGGCGTCTACCCCTCGCCGTTCCCGCATGCCCATGTCGCCACCACGACCACGCACAAGACCCTGCGCGGCCCCCGCGGCGGCATGATCCTCACCGATGACGAGGCGATCGCGAAGAAGGTCAATTCCGCGATCTTCCCGGGCATTCAGGGCGGGCCGCTGATGCATGTCATCGCCGCCAAGGCCGTGGCCTTCGGCGAGGCGCTGCGCCCGGAGTTCAAGACCTACCAGGAACAGGTGATCCGCAACGCCCAGGCGCTGGCCGACCAGCTGATGAAGGGCGGGCTGGACATCGTCACCGGCGGCACCGACACCCATGTGATGCTGGTCGACCTGCGCCCCAAGGGCGTGAAGGGCAACGCCACCGAGCAGGCGCTGGGCCGGGCGCATATCACCTGCAACAAGAACGGCATTCCGTTCGACCCGGAAAAGCCCACCGTGACCTCGGGCATCCGCCTGGGCACCCCGGCGGGCACCACCCGCGGCTTCGGCGAGGCCGAGTTCCGGCAGGTGGCCGACTGGATCGTCGAGGTGACCGAGGGGCTGGCGGCGAACGGCGAGGACGGCAACGAGGCCGTGGAGGCCAAGGTCCGCGGCGAGGTGGCGGCGCTTTGCGCCCGGTTCCCGGTCTATCCCAGGCTCTGACCGCGCGATGCTGCATGGCGTGAGCCACGGCGCGGCGGGCGATGGCCCGCCGTTGGTCATCGCGCATGGCCTCTTCGGTTCGGCGCGGAACTGGGGCGTGATCGCTAAACGGCTGGCCGAGGCGCGGCAGGTGATCGCCGTCGACATGCGCAACCACGGCGACAGCCCCTGGCAGGACAGCCACCGCTACCGTGACCTCGCCGCCGATCTCGCCGGGGTGATCGCCGGGCAGGGCGGGCGGGCCGACGTGCTGGGCCATTCGATGGGCGGCAAGGCGGCGATGGCGCTGGCGCTGACCCGGCCGGAGATGGTGCGCAAGCTGATCGTCGCCGATATCGCGCCGGTGGCCTACGGCCACAGCCAGAGCCATCTGATCGCGGCGATGCGGGCCCTGCCGCTGGAGCAAGTGACGACCCGCGGCGATGCCGACCGGCTGCTGGCCGGGACCGTGACGGACGATGCGACCCGCGCGTTCCTGCTGCAATCGCTCGATCTCAATGCACCCGGCGGGCCGCGCTGGCGGCTCAATCTCGATGTGCTGGAGGCCGAGATGGACCGGATCACCGGCTGGCCCGACGACCTTGACGGCCGTTTCGACGGCCCGGCGCTGTTTTTGTCCGGGGCGGCCTCGGATTACGTGCGCCCCGAGGCGCGCGGCCGGATCAAGGCGCTGTTTCCCGGCGCCGTGATGGCGAAGATCCCCGGCGCCGGGCACTGGCTGCATGCCGAGAAGCCGCGCGAATTCGAGGCTGCGGTCGCGGCCTTCCTCGACGCGGCCTGAGGGGCCGCCCTAGGCCGGCCGCTTCATCCGCTCCATCAGGTTCGTCTTCAGCACGAACTGCTGGTAGAGCGCGCCGGCCACATGCAGAACCACCAGCGCAAGCAGCGCGATCTTCATCGTCTCGTGCGCCTCCGCCGCCGTTTCGACCCCGCCGAACCAGGCCACGAGGCCCGAGACCGGCATCACGATCAGCAGCAGGTAAAGCCCGCCATGCGTGGCCTTCGCCACGAGTTTCAGGGCCGGGTGTTCGGCCTCGGGCGGTGGCGGCGCACCGCGGCGGGCGCGCAGCGCGAGCCGCCAGACCACCAGCGCGAGAATCGCGATCCCGCCGAACACATGCCCGGCGACGAGCGGATCGAAGCCCACCGCGATCCCGTCCTCGATCTTGTCCCAGGCCGCGGCGATCCCGTCATGCAGCACGAACTGCGGCACGATCAGCACGGCGACGATCCAGTGCAGCGCGATCTGGGCGCGCGAATACCCCATGGGCGCGGACATCGATTCCTCCTGTCCCGGTGAACATGTCCGTTGAACGCGCGCCGCCGGACGTTCCGTCGCGCCGCGTCACTCCTCTTGCAGTTTTTTCGCCACGATCCACGACACCGGCACCGCCGCCGCGAAGCCGATCACGGCGGCGACGATGATCGACCGCGAGTCGAACATGTTCATCGTCAGCGCGGCGACGATGAAACTGCCCGCCAGCGTCGCGCCGACGAAGATGTAGATGAGCGAAAACAGGCGAATCATGACACCCTCCGGGGTTGACCTTTGCGGTCACAGGGATGCGGTAGCGCCTGTCGCGCGACCTTGATCCATGTCAGGTGATGGCCGGCCGGGATCAGCCTGCGTCAATCCGCGCAAGGATCTCGGCGGCCGCGCTGGCCGGTTCGGCCCGCCCCGCCGCCACCTCGGCCCCCAACGCCGCCATGCGCGCGGTCAGCGCCGGATCTTCCGACAGCCGGGCGAGCAGCCCGCGGCGCACCTCGGCCTCGAACCAGCCCCGCGCCTGTTCCGCCCGACGGCGGTCGAAGTGGCCGTTGCTCCTGCGCCAGTCCACCAGCGCCTGCATCTCGGCCCAGGCCTCGGCCAGCCCGTTCTCCTCCTGCGCCGAAACCGTCAGCGCCTTGGGAAAGCCCTCCGGATCCTGCGGGCGCCGGCGCAACAGCCGCAGCGCCCCGGCGTAGTCCGCGCAGGTGCGCAGCGCCGCGGGCTTGAGGTCGCCGTCGGCCTTGTTGACGAGGATCAGGTCGGCGATTTCCATGATCCCGCGCTTGACGCCCTGCAACTCGTCGCCACCCGCCGGCGCCAGCAACAGGACGAACAGGTCGGTCATCTCGGCCACCAGCGTCTCGGACTGGCCGACGCCGACGGTTTCGATCAGGATCACGTCGAAGCCCGCCGCCTCGCACAGCACCGCGGCCTCGCGCGTGCGCCGCCCGACGCCGCCCAGTTCCGCCTGGCTGGGCGAGGGGCGGATGAAGGCGCGCGGATCGCGCGACAGCCGCTCCATCCGCGTCTTGTCGCCCAGGATCGACCCGCCGGAGCGCGCCGAGGAGGGATCGACGGCCAGCACCGCCACGCGAAGGCCGCGCGCGATCAGCATCATCCCGAAGGCCTCGATGAAGGTCGACTTGCCGACGCCGGGCGTGCCCGACAGCCCGATGCGCAGCGCCTGCCGCCCCGCGCCGGCCAGCCGTTCCAGCAGCACGCGCGCCTCGGCCCGGTGATCGGCGCGGCCGCTTTCCACAAGCGTGATCGCGCGGGCCAGCGCCCGGCGGTCGCCCGCCAGGATCCGTTGCGCCATATCCTCCGCCGTCATCG
This sequence comes from Paracoccaceae bacterium, assembly GCA_024742695.1. Lineage (GTDB taxonomy): Bacteria > Pseudomonadota > Alphaproteobacteria > Rhodobacterales > Rhodobacteraceae > JANSXY01. Next base: position 133,343 of record JANSXY010000007.1, read on the forward strand.
ACATCCGCCGTCCATGGCCTTTCCTGCGCCGCTGCCCCGTGCACGCTATCTGCGGGATCGGGCCGGTGCTGTCCAGCCCGTGACGCCGCCGCCGCCGCGGCTCTGGCCAAGCGGCGCCCGAAGGCCGATAACGGCGCCATGTCCGCCCCCGCGCTTCCCATCGACGCCGTCCTGCCCGAGCTTCTGGCCGCGCTGGCCCGCGACGGCCGGGCGGTGCTGATGGCGCCGCCCGGCGCGGGCAAGACGACGGGGGTGCCGCTGGCGCTGCTGGCCGAAGGCCGGATCGGCGGCCGGATCGTGATGCTGGAGCCGCGCCGCATCGCCGCCCGCGCGGCGGCCGAGCGGATGGCCGAGGTTCTGGGCGAACCGGCGGGCCGCCGCGTCGGCTACCGGATCCGGGGCGAGGCGAAGGTGTCGCGCGAGACCCGGATCGAGGTGGTGACCGAGGGCATCCTGACCCGGATGATCCAGTCCGACCCCGAGCTTGCCGGGATCGGCGCCCTGATCTTCGACGAGTTCCACGAACGCAGCCTGAACGCCGATCTGGGCCTCGCGCTGGCCTGGGAGGTGCGCGGCGCGCTGCGCCCCGATCTCGATATCCTGGTGATGTCGGCAACGCTGGATGCCACGCCGGTGGCCGCGATGCTGGCGGATGCGCCGGTGGTGGTGGCCGAGGGCCGCGCCTTCCCGGTGGAGACCCGCTGGCTCGACCGGCCCGCCGACCGGTCGATGCGGTTCGAGGCGCGGGCGGCGGGGCTGATCGAGCGGGCGCTGGCCGAAACCGGGGGCGGCGTTCTGGCCTTCCTGCCCGGCGAGGGCGAGATTCGCCGCGTCGCCGCGCTGCTGGAGGGCCGGCTGCCGTCGGATGTGCATCTGCGCCCGCTCTACGGCGCGCTGCCCTTCGCCCGCCAGCGCGCGGCGATCGCGCCGGAACCGGCGGGGCGAAAGCTGGTTCTGGCCACCGCGATCGCGGAAACCTCGCTGACCATCGAGGACGTGCGCGTCGTTGTCGATTGCGGCCGGGCGCGGCGGGCGCGGTACGATCCGGGCAGCGGAATGGCGCGGCTGGTCACCGAACCGGTCAGCCGGGCCGAGGCCGATCAGCGCCGGGGCCGGGCCGGGCGCGTCGCGGCGGGCACCTGCTACCGGATGTGGGCGAAGGCCGAGGAGGGTGCGCTGCCCGCCTTCCCGCCGCCCGAGATCGCCGAGGCCGATCTGGCCGGCCTCGCGCTCGACCTCGCGCTCTGGGGCGCGGGCGAGGCCGGGCTGGCCTTTCTGACACCGCCGCCCGGCCCGGCGCTGGCCGAGGCGCGGGTGCTTCTGGAAGGGCTGGGCGCGCTGGATGCGGCCGGGCGGATCACCGCGCATGGCCGGGCTCTGGCGGGGCTGCCGCTGCATCCGCGGCTGGCGCATATGCTGACCGTTGCCGGCCCGGCGGCCGCGCCGCTGGCCGCGTTGCTGTCGGATCGCGACCCGTTGCCCGGAACCGGCGCCGACCTGGCCGGACGTCTTGCCGCCCTTGCCGCGCCGGGCCGTGCCCCCGCGCCGGCGCGCGGCGCACTCGACCGGATCGCGGCAGAGGCGGCGCGGCTGGCGCGGCGCGCCCCCGCTGCGGAGCGACCGGGCCTTGGCCCCGGCGCGATGGCCGCGCTGGCCTATCCCGACCGGATCGGCAAGCGCCGGGCGGGGGAGGCGCCGCGCTACCTGCTGTCGGGCGGGCGCGGCGCGGTGACGGCGCCGGGGGACGCGCTGGGGCGCGAGCCCTTCCTCGTCGCCACCGATCTCGACGGCGCCGGGGTGGAGGCAAAGATCCGCACCGGCCTGCCGGTGACGGAGGCGGAGCTCCGCGTTCTCTTCGCCGACCGGATCGGCTGGCACGACGCCTGCGGCTGGTCGCGGCGCGCCGGCCGGATCACGGCCCGGCGCGAGGAGCGGCTGGGCGCCCTGGTTCTGGCCGAAGCGCCCTGGCCGGATGCGCCGGCCGAGGCGCTGGCGCGGGCGGCGCGCGAGGGGCTTCGGCAGATCGGGCTGGCCTGGCCCGCCGCCGCGGCACGGCTGCGCGACCGGGTGCGGATGCTGGTGGCCGAGGGCGCCGATCTGCCCGACCTGTCCGACGCCGCGATCCTCGCCGATCCCGACGACGCGCTGATGCCGCATCTGGCCGGCGCGCGGACCGCGGCCGATCTCGCCCGTCTCGACCTCATGGCGGTCGTCGAGGCGCGGCTGGGCTGGGAGGGGCGGCAGCGTGTCGACCGCCTTGCGCCGGCGGAATTCGTCACGCCGCTGGGCCGCCGGGTGCCGATCGACTATGCCGGCGAGGCGCCGGCGGTGGCGCTGCGTCTGCAGGAACTGTTCGGCGTGACCGAGCATCCGAGGATCGGGCCGAAGCGCCGGCCGCTGGTGATCACGCTGCTGTCGCCGGCCGGTCGGCCGCTGCAGGTCACCGCCGACCTGCCGGGGTTCTGGGCCGCGTCCTATGGCGAGGTGCGCAAGGAGATGCGCGGCCGCTATCCCAAGCACCCCTGGCCCGAGGATCCGACGCAGGCGGCGCCGACGCTGCGCGCCAAGCCGCGCGGGACGTGAGCGCGGCGGGCGTGGCGGCGGGGGGCTGTCTGCCCACCGCACCCCCCGAGGATATTTCTGGACCAAAATCGTCGCGACAGCCCGTTGGCGGGGCCGCGCAGGGCGCTAAGGTGGGAGCGTGGCGGAGGGAGAGGGACATGCGCAGACGGGGCGAGACGGTGACCGGCTGGATCCCGCCGGCATGGCCGGAACCGGCGATCATCGAGGGACGATACGCGCGGCTGGAACCGTTGGAGGGCGATCATGCCGCCGGGCTGCATGCCGCCTATGCCGGGGCCGATGCGCTGTGGGACTACCTGCCCTACGGGCCGCATGCCGACCAGGAGGCGCAGGCGGAATGGATCGCGGCGATGACGGGCCGCGACGATCCGCTGTTCTTCGCGATCCGCGATCGTGACGCGGGCGGGCGGATCGGCGGGGTGGCGAGTTTCCTGCGGATCCAGCCGGCGGCGGGGTCGATCGAGGTCGGGCATGTCAATTTCGGCCCGGCGCTGCAGGGCACCCGTGCCGCGACCGAGGCGATGGTTCTGATGATGGGCCACGCCTTCGCGCTGGGCTACCGGCGCTACGAATGGAAATGCGACGCGCTGAACCTCGCCTCGCGTCGCGCCGCCACGCGGCTCGGGCTGAGCTTCGAGGGCGTGTTTCGCCAGGCGGCGGTGGTCAAGGGCCGGAACCGCGACACCGCCTGGTTCGCCGCGATCGACCGGGAATGGCCGGCGCTGTCGGCGGCTTTCGGGGCCTGGCTCGATCCGGGGAATTTCGACGCCGGCGGCCGGCAGCGCCGGCGCTTGTCGGACCTGACGCGCCCGATCCCCGTGGCGCGCGATCCGGGCCTGGGCGGCTAGAACCGGGTTCCGGCCGCGAGCCGGTCGTGCACCATCCCGGCCAGACGCGTCACTTCGGGCGCGGCATCGCGATTGCGCGCGACGGCACGGGCCGCATCCTCGAGCGCGTCGTCATGGGCCGAGAGCGCGACGCCGGAGAGAAACTGCGCGGCATAGGCGATGCGGCTGGCGTCGCCGGGCGCGGCGAGGATCCCGGCGGCCTCCTTCAGGTCGTCCTGCAGGGCGAGCGGATCGGGCCGGATCGTTTCGTCATGGACGGCACGCAGGCCGAAGGGCCGGGCTTCGGCCGGCAGGGCCCGGAGCACGACGTCCTGGAACGCGGCGAGGCTTTCGATCGGCTTCTCGAGGAAGTCGTCGGCCCCGGCCGCGAGCGCCTCGTCGCGCAACTCGCTGCTGCCCGAGGTGCCGAGGATCACCGGCACCCGCGGCACGGCGCGGGCGAGGTCGGCGATCAGGTCGAGCCCGCTGCCATCGGGCAGGCCGAGATCGACGACGATCACCGCGGGCCGGTAGGTCGCGAGGTGCCGGCGCGCCGAGCGCAGGCAATCGGCCCGCCTGATCCGGGCGCCGGACCGCAGGCACAAAAGCCGCATCGCCTCGCAGGCGAAGCGGCTGTCTTCCACGACGAGCACGGTGAGACCCTGCAGCGGCCGGTGCCCCGATGCGGGCCGCAGGGCGATGAAGTCGTTCAGGTCGTCGGTCATCGGTTCTTTCCATCCCGGGGGATCGTGCAACCGGGAGTAAAACGGAGACGCCCCTAACGAATCGTAAACGCCGGGCAGCTTGTGCGACCGTTGCGCCCCTTGCGCCGGCCCGGCGGCGGGGCATATCAGTGCGGGACGTCAGAGGAGGGCAGCGGATGATCGGACGACTGAACCACGTGGCCATCGCGGTGCCGGATCTCGCGGCTGCGGCCGAGCAGTACCGCGCGGTTCTGGGCGCCGATGTCGGCCCGCCGCAGGACGAGCCCGATCACGGCGTGACCGTGGTCTTCATCACCCTGCCGAACACCAAGATCGAGCTTCTCCACCCGCTTGGCGAGGGCTCTCCGATCGCCGGGTTCCTCGAAAAGAACCCGGCCGGCGGCATCCATCACATCTGCTACGAGGTCGAGGATATCCTGGACGCCCGCGACCGGCTGAAGGCCGGGGGCGCGCGCGTGCTGGGCTCCGGCGAGCCGAAGATCGGCGCGCATGGCAAGCCGGTGCTGTTCCTGCATCCGAAGGATTTCAACGGCTGCCTCGTGGAACTGGAGCAGGTCTGATGAGCATCACCGGCGGTCTCGTCCTGTTCGCGGTGATCTGGTTTCTGGTGTTCTTCGTCACGCTGCAGATCCGGCCGCGCAGCCAGGCCGACGCGGGCGCGGTGGAGCCGGGCACCCCGCCCGGCGCGCCGGCCGACGCCCAGATCGGCCGCAAGGCTCGGATCACCACCCTGGTGACGGTCGTGATCTGGGCGGTGATCGCCGCGGTGATCCTGTCGGGTGCCGTCACGATCCGCGATCTGGACTGGTTCGGGCGTCTCGGCCCCGCGACTGCGACGAATTAGCGCGGCACCGCTCCGGTCAGCCGGTGGAACAGGTGGGTGAAGGTCGCGACCCCGAGAACCGGCACGGCGAGGTTCACCACCGGAATCGACAGAGGCGCGGCCATCAGGACCCCGGCGGCCAGCACGGTGCCGGAATGGCGCTTGCGCAGCGCCTTGGCCGCCGCCCGGTCCATCCGCCGCATCGCGACGAGGGTGAAGTACTCCCGCCCCAGCAGCCAGCCGTTGACGAACCAGAACAGGATCGGCCCGAACGGGCCGACCATGAGATAGGCGATCAGGGCCAGCAGGTTCACCGCGATCACGACGCCGAGGAAGTTGATCGAGTCGATCAGCGCCTCGGCAAGCGGGATCGCGCGGGCCGGCGGTAGCTGCGGATAGTGCCGGTCCTCCACCGCGTCGGCGATCCTGTCGAGGAACAGCCCGACGAAGGCCGAGGCGACCGGTACCATCAGGAACACCGACAGCCCCAGCATCATCAGGATCGAGGCGGCGCCCAGCACACCGCCGATCCAAGTCACCTCGCCGACGAAGGGCAGGGTGATCGCCTCGGGCACCAGCCAGCCGACGGCCATGACCACCACGACATGCAACCCGAACAGCAGCAGCAGCGTCAGGCCGACACCCAGCGCGAAGACGCCGAGGAACCGTCCGTCGCCCAGCTGGCCGACGGCACGGGCGAAACAGCCGAGGATCACGTCGCCATCCAGGTGGTGATCGCGCCCAGATCGGGGCGCGGGCGTTCGGGCGGGGCGGCGGTCTCGGTGCCGATATGGATCAGCCCGGCCAGCCATTCGCCGGGGGCAAGGCCCAGCCCGTCGCGGCCGAAGCCCGCGTCATGCGCGGCCCAGCCGGTCAGCCAGTTCGCGCCCCAACCGGCGGCCAGCGCGGCGTTCAGCAGCGCCAGGCAGACCGCGCCGGTGGACAATACCTGTTCGATCTCGGGGATCTTCTCGGTCGGCCGGGGAACGTGGACGACGGCGACGGCGAGGTTGCCGTCGCGGAACTGCGCGGCGGCCTTGTCCACGCGCTCGGGCGGCAGGCCGGCGGCCTCGGCGCGCGCCGCCGCCAGCCCCGCCAACCGCTCCAGCGCCGGCCGTTCCAGCACGACGAAGCGCCAGGGCTCCAGCTTGCCGTGATCGGGGGTGCGCGCCGCCGCGGTCAGGATCGGCGTCAGCGCGTCGCGGTCGGGCACCGGCAGGGTCAGCGTCTTGGCCGGGCGCGAACGGCGGGTGAGCAGAAAGTCGAGCGCGGCGGGGTTCGGGTCTGGCATGGTCTCTCCTCGATCCTGTCCGATGTCGGGGGTCGGGCCGGCCGGGTCAAGGGCCGACGAGCATGCCGGCCAGCCGCCCGATGTGGTCGGAGACATGGGCCTGCCACTCCGCCCCCGGCTGCCGGGTGGCGAGGGTTGCCGCCATCGGGTCGGGCGCGCGGCGGGCGCTTCCGGCCAGCGTCTCGATCGCGGCATGGCCGCAAAACGGCACGTAGACCTCGGAATAGCCGCCCTCGTGCACCAGAACCAGCCGACCGTCGCAATGGGTGTCCGCCGCCGCCATCGCGCGGGCGGTGAGCGCCCCGAAGGTTTCCGCCGTGGCCAGCATCCGGCCCAGCGGATCGAAGGCCGAGGCGTCGTAGCCCGAGGCGATCACGATCGCCTCGGGGCGGAACCGGTCGATCAGCGGCCGCACGATCCGGTCCCAGGCCTCGAGATAGCTGGCGTGGCCGGTGCCCGGCGGCAGCGGGATGTTGGCGTTGAACCCGGCCCCGGCGCCGCCGCCGCGCGCCTCCGCCCTGCCGGTGTCGAGCGGATAGTTGCGCTCCTGGTGCAGCGAGATCGTCAGGACGTCGGGATCATCCCAGAAGATCGCCTCGGTCCCGTTGCCGTGGTGCACGTCCCAATCCACCACCGCGAACCGGCGGGCGAGCCCCGCGGCCTGCGCCGCGCGGATCGCCACCGCGATGTTGTTGATCAGGCAAAAGCCGTTCGGGAAATCCGGCAGGGCATGATGGCCCGGCGGCCGCGACAGGGCATAGGCGTTGCGCTGCCGTCCCTTCAGCACCGCGAACAGCGCCGCGCGCGCCAGGCCGGCGGACAGCGCCGCGATCTCGTACCCGCCCGGCCCGAACGGCGTGCGCAGCCCCAACTCGCCCCCGCCCGCGTCGGAGGCGGCCTTGAACGCGTCCAGATAGTCGGCCGGGTGGACGCGCAGCAGGTCTTCGCGCGTCGCCTCGGGGGCCGAGGAGACCCGCAGCTCCTCCAACAGCCCGGTCACCGCAAGCAGGTTCACCAGCCGCCGCTTGGTTTCCGGCGATTCGGGCAACCCGCCGCCGGGTTGCACCAGCCCGCCCACCGGCAGCGTCAGCGCATAGTTGCCGCCGCCATGCCAAAGGCAGCGCTCGTCATGGAAAAACCCGGTCGTCATTCGCCCCTCCGTCGCGGCGGAGCCTAGCCGGGCAGAACCGAAGGTGCGAGGGCAAAGCGCGGGTTCGGCTGTCGTGTCAGGCCTTCACGCCGGGCACCCGCCGGTACACGCCTTCCGGCAGGTCGAGCGCGGCGGCGAGGTCGCGCAGCTGCGCCAGCGACAGGGTGATCCGCACCACCGTATCGCGGCGCGGGTCGAACTGTTCGACCGTGACGCATTCCTCGAAGCCGTGAATCGTCACGTCTTCCTGCAACGGGGCCTGCCCCTCGTCGACGAGGGTGATCACGGTCGCGTCGAAGTCGTGCTCGATCGAGAACATGGCGCGAGCCTAGCCCAGCGGCCCGGCGCCCGCAACGGCCCCGCGCCCGCAACGGCGGTACGCCGGCCGGCGGCGTCAGGCGACGGTTGATCTGGATCATGGCGACACGGCCGGCCCGGCCCGATCCTTTCCCGCGTGGACCAGCGACGGAGGGCCCGCGATGTTCGGAGCCAAGACGATCAACCGGCACGCCGCCCTGATGAACCGGATGGCGGAAACCCTTGGCGTCGATCTGACCGAGGCGATCGGCGACGGTCGGCTGCCCGCCGAGGCGTGGCGCGAGGCGGTCGTGCGCTGCACCGGCTGTTCCGACCCGGAGGGTTGCCAGCACTGGCTGGCCGACCATGCCGAGGACGAAACCGCACCGGCGGCGGCGCCGGGCTACTGTCGCAACCGCGACCTGATGCAAAGCCTGCGCGTGGCGCTGGCGGAAGAGTGACGGCGGAGGTCACGATGGCGTTTCACGCAAGCCTCGACATGCATTTCTGGCTGACCCGCGGGATGGCGCGGCGCCTTGGCGTCAACCTGACCGAGGCGATGCACCAGGGTCTGCTGACCCGGGCGGATTTCGCCCAGATGGTCGCCCGCTGCCGGACCTGTTCCGACAGCCAGCGCTGCCTCGAGTTCCTGGCCGAACATCCCGAAAGCATCTCCGAACCGCCCGAGGGCTGCACCAATGCCCAGGTGCTGGACGAGTTGCGGCAACTGGTGAACGAGACGCGCTGAGCAGCGGGGTTCCGCCGGCCCGGAACGGCAGGTAGGCTGCGGTTCCGGCGCGGGCTTGGCGCTTCGCAACTTCGGCAATCGACATGATCGATCTTCTGGTGCTGCGCGACATCGCGCGCGATCGCGGATCCCGCTATGCGGTGGCCGGTGCGCCGGCGTCGACCCGGGCCGAGGCCGAAGCCGCGCTGGCCGAACTGCGGCGCGACCGGAAGTTCGCGAAGGCCACGCACAACAGCTGGGCCGTGCTGCTGGAGGCCGGGGGGCGGCGCGAACCGGTGAAGCACGACGATGGCGAGGCCGGCGCGGGCATGGTGATCCTGCGGGTGCTGGAGGGGGCGGGGCTGGTCAACCACGTGGTCATCGTCACCCGCTGGTACGGCGGGGTGCAGCTTGGCGGCGACCGGTTCCGCCATGTCGCGACGGCGGCGCAGGCCTATCTGGCGGCGCGCGGGCCGGGCTAGACCCGCCGCCCCCACAGGTCGTACTCGCCCGCCTCGTCGACCTCGACGGTCACGATGTCGCCCGGCGCCAGCCCCTCGAAGCCTTCGTCGATGTAGAGGTTGCCGTCGATCTCCGGCGCGTCGGCCCGGGTGCGACAGGTGGCGCCCTCGGCATCGACCGCGTCGACGATCACCTCCAGCCGCCGGCCGACCTTCGCGGCCAGCTTCGCCTCGGAAATCGCCTGCGCCTTTTCCATGAACCGGTGCCAGCGCTCGTCCTTGACCTCTTCGGGCACATGGTCGGGCAGCGCGTTCGAGCGCGCGCCGGCAACGTTTTCGTAGCGGAAACAGCCGACGCGATCGAGCTGCGCCTCGTCGAGCCAGTCGAGCAGGCACTGGAACTCCGCCTCCGTCTCGCCGGGATAGCCGACGATGAAGGTCGATCGCAGCGCGATCTCGGGGCAGGTCGCGCGCCACGCGGCGATCTCGTCCAGCGTCCTGGTCGCCGCCGCCGGCCGGGCCATGCGGCGCAGCGTGTCGGGGTGGGCATGCTGGAACGGGATGTCGAGATAGGGCAGCACAAGCCCCTCGGCCATCAGCGGGATCAGGTCGCGCACATGCGGGTAGGGATAGACGTAGTGCAGCCGTACCCAGGCCCCCAGCCGCCCCATTTCGCGCGCCAGGTCGGTGATGTGGCTGCGCACCTCGCCGCCCTTCCAGGGGTGAACGTCATGCTTGCGGTCGACGCCGTAGGCCGAGGTGTCCTGGCTGATCACCAGAAGCTCCTTCACCCCGGCCTCGACCAGCCTTTCGGCCTCGCGCAGCACGGCATGGGCCGGGCGGCTGACCAGTTTGCCGCGCATGTCGGGGATGATGCAGAACCGGCAGGCGTGGTTGCAGCCCTCGGAAATCTTCAGGTAGCTGTAGTGCCTTGGCGTCAGCTTGACGCCGGTGGCCGGCAACAGGTCGACGAACGGGTCGGGCGCGGGCGGCACGGCGGCATGCACCGCGTCCAGCACTGCCTCGTATTGCTGCGGCCCGGTGACCGCCAGAACCGACGGATGCGCGCCGGTGATGTATTCGGGCTCCGCGCCGAGGCATCCGGTGACGATCACCCGGCCGTTCTCGGCCAGCGCCTCGCCGATCGCCTCGAGGCTTTCGGCCTTGGCACTGTCGAGAAATCCGCAGGTGTTGACGATCACCGCTTCCGCGCCCGCGTAGTCGGGGCTGACGGCGTAGCCCTCGGCCCGAAGCCGGGTCAGGATGCGTTCGCTGTCCACCAGTGCCTTGGGGCAGCCGAGGCTGACCATGCCGATCGTCGGCTGGCCGGGGCGGCGCGCGGCGTCGAACACCGGCGCGGGGGCAAGGTCGGGGCGAAGTTCTGGCGGGTTGGCGGACATGGGGGCCGATATAGTCGGGCCGCGGGCCGGTGGAAAGGCCCAGCGCTTGCCCCGGCACGGGTGTGCCCCTAGGCTTTCGGAGGGATCGGTTCGGAGGTGATCATGCGGTGGCTGTGGCGAATCCTCGGCGTGGTGGTCGGGCTTGTGGCCCTGCTTGCCGTCGCCATCGCCCTGGTGCCGACGGAGAAGGTCGCGGCGCTGGCGGCAGGCGAGTTTCGCAAGCTCACCGGGCGGGCGCTGACGATCGGCGGTCCGGTCCGGCCGACGATCTGGCCCGAACTTGGCGTGCGTCTGGGCGAGGTGGCCGTCGCCGATGCGCCCTGGGCGGGGCCCGAACCGATGTTCGAGGCCGAGGCTCTGGCCGTGGCCGTCGATCTCGCGGCCCTGATCTCGGGCGAAGTGCGGATCACGGGGGTCGAGGCCGTGGCCCCGGTGCTGCGGCTGACCCACGACGCCGAGGGGCGCGGCAACTGGGATCTTGCGCCGGCCGGCGCCGAGGCCGCCGCTATCCCCGGCGGCGGCGCCCCGGCGGCGGCCCGCCGCCCGTTCAGCCTTGACCGTGCGACCGTGACGGGGGGGCGGCTGACCTATCGCGATGCGGTGGCCGGGCAGGTCTTCGAGCTGTCCGATCTCGCGCTGGACACGGCGATCCCGGCGCTGGACGGGCCGGTTTCGGCCACGATTTCCGGGCGGCTGAACGGCGCGCCGCTCCGGGCCCGGATCGACCTGGCGCGGCTGTCGGACACGCTGGCCGGGCGGATCGGCGGCCTGTCCGCCGACATCGCCCTGGCCGGCGCCACGGCCCGGTTCGAGGGCCGCGCCGGCGGTACGCCGATTTCGGCCGAAGGGCGGATCGCGCTGGCCGCCGAGGGGCTTGCCGCGCCCTTCGCCGCGCTGGGCCTGCCCGCGCCGGACCTTCCGCGGGGCGCGGGGCGCGATGCGCTGTCGCTGGAGGCCGGTGTGACGCTGGGGGCCGACGGCACGCTTTACCTGCGCGACATGGTGCTGGCGATGGACGACAACAGGGTCGCCGGCGCGGTCGACCTCGCCACGCGCGGCGACCGGCCCCGCCTGACCGCGGACCTGACGGCGGGCCGGCTGTCCCTGCCCGCCGGTGCGGCATCGCCGGGCGGCGGTTCGGGCGGCGGATCGGGCGGCGGCGGCGCGGACGCCGGCGGCTGGCCCAGCGCCGCGATCGACGTCTCGGCGCTGGGGCTTCTCGATGCCACCGTCGGACTGACCGCCGAGGGGATCGTCGCGGGCCCCGTCACGCTGGACCGCACCGCGGTCCTGGCCCGGCTCGACGACCGGCGGCTCGTGGTGGAGATCGCCGAGATGCGGGCCTATGGCGGCCGCGTCGCCGGCGAGGCGGTGGTGAACGGCCGCGGCGGGCTGTCGGCCTCCGCCGATTTCGATATCCGCGGGATCGCGCTGCAACCGCTGCTCGCGGCCTTCGCCGGGACCGACCGGCTGCTGGCCACTGCCGACGGTCGGCTGCGGGTGCTGTCCTCCGGCGCGTCGGTCGATGCGCTGGTCCGGCGCCTGTCGGGCGAGGGCCGGATCACGCTGGGACAGGGCGAGTTGCGCGGTCTCGACATCGCGGGGATGATCCGCAACCTCGATCCGGGGTACGTGGGCGAGGGGCAGAAGACGATCTTCGACAGCATCGGCGCAAGCTTCTCGATCGCCGACGGGGTTCTGCGCAACGACGATCTCGCCTTCGCCGCGCCACTGCTGACCGCGGCGGGGCAGGGCACGGTCGACCTTGGCCGCCGCAGCCTGGACTACCGGCTGACGCCGCGGGCGCTGCCCGGCGCGGACGGCACCGGTGGCGTGATGGTGCCGGTGACGATCGCGGGCCCCTGGTTGGACCCGCGCATCGGGCTGGACCTGGAATCGCTGGCCGAACAGCGGCTGAAGATCGAGGAGGAAAAGGTGCGCGCCCGCGCGGAGGAAGAATTGCGCAGGAAGGCCACCGAGCTTGGCGTCACGCCGCAGGAAGGCGAGTCGCTGGAAGACGCGGCGAAACGCAAGCTCGAGGATCGCGCCGAGGAAGTGCTGAAGCGCGAGGGCGACAAGCTGCTGCGCGGGCTTTTCGGCGGGAACTGAGCGCGCGCGCGGGCCTCAGCGCCGCCGGTCGCGGCGCGACGACATCGGCTGGAACGCCACGCCGACATGCGCGTCGCAATAGGGCTTGCCCTGCTGCGTCGGCAGGCCACAGAACCAGAAATCCGGCGTCGCCGGATCGCCGATCGGCCATTTGCAGGTCCGTTCCGTCAGCTCCATCAGCGACAGCTTGCGCGCCTTCTTCTCGGCCTCGCGCACCGTCGCCATCGCCTCGGCGCTGATTTCGCCGGCGGCGGGCTGCGGCGGCAGCGGCTGGCCGGCCGGCGTGACCGGCTTGCGCACCGCCGGGGCGGTCACGGCCGCGGCGGGCGCCGAGGGCGCGCGCGGTTCCGGCGCCGGATCGGGCGCAAGCGCCGGCTGGGCGCTTTCTTCGCCGCGGCCCGCCGTCGCCGGTTCTGCCGCCGGCGCCGGCTTCGGCGCCTTCGCCGGCTCGGGCTTCGTCGCGGGCGTCGCCGGGGCCGGACCGCCGGCCCGGTTCGACAGGCCGAGGCGGTGCACCTTGCCGATCACCGCGTTTCGGGTCACGCCGCCAAGCTCCTTGGCGATCTGGCTGGCCGATTGTCCCTCGGCCCACATCTTCTTCAGCGTCTCGACGCGCTCGTCGGTCCAGGACATCCTCGGCCCTTCATGCTGCTGGGGCGGGGCGGGAGCCCGCCGGTCGCGGAAAATCGGCTGTCCCCATAGTAGTGGGGACGGGTCGAGATACAAGGCGGCGGGCCGGGATGCAAGGCGCGAGCGGCGGGACGGGGCCGTTCGCCCGCGCCGGCGACGGGCCGGGCGCGCGCGGCGCGCGTGCCGCCCATTTCGCGGTGGACAGGGGCCCGCGCGGTGCGCTATCGGACCGCGCATGATCGACCGGTCCCGCCATCGCCCGCGTTCCCGACGTCGCCGCCGCCGCGGCTGACGTCCGATCCCTTGCGGTCGCATCCCGGCGGCCGCCGTTCCCCAGCCCGCCGCCGAACCGCCCCGCGTTGACACGCGCGCGCCGCTTTGGCACCCATTGGCCTTCCTCGCCGGAGACATCGCATGATCCCCGCCGTCCTTCCGACCTACAATCGCGCCCCGCTCGCCTTCGAGCGCGGCGAAGGCTCCTGGCTGATCGACACCGAGGGCGGCCGATATCTCGACCTGACCTCCGGCATCGCGGTCAACGCGCTCGGCCATGCCCATCCCGCGCTGGTCGCGGCGCTGGCCGACCAGGCCGGCAAGCTCTGGCATGTCTCGAACCTGTACCGGATCCCCGAACAGGAACGCCTGGCCGAGGCCTTGGTCGAGAAGACCTTCGCCGATACGGTGTTCTTCACCAATTCCGGCACCGAGGCCGCGGAACTCGCGATCAAGATGGTGCGCAAGTACTGGGCCGACCGGGGAGAGCCGGAGCGGGTCGAGATCGTGGCCTTCGAGGGCGCGTTCCACGGCCGGTCGACGGGGGCCATCGCCGCGGCCGGGGGCGAGAAGCTGACCAAGGGGTTCGGCCCGCTGATGCCGGGCTTCCGGCACCTGCCCTGGGGCGATCACGAGGCGCTCCGCGCCGCCGTCGGCCCTGAGACCGCCGCGATCCTCGTCGAGCCGATCCAGGGCGAGGGCGGCATCCGGCCCCTGCCCGATGCCTGCCTCAAGGGCCTGCGGGCGCTGTGCGACACCAACGGCGCGCTGCTGGTGCTGGACGAGGTGCAATGCGGCATGGGCCGCACCGGCCGGCTGTTCGCGCATGAATGGTCCGGGATCGCGCCCGACGTGATGATGGTCGCCAAGGGGATCGGCGGGGGCTTTCCGCTGGGCGCCGTGCTGGCGACCGAACGTGCCGCCTCGGGGATGACGGCGGGCACCCACGGGTCCACCTACGGCGGCAACCCGCTTGGCTGTGCCGTGGGCCTGAAGGTGATGGAGATCGTCTCCGACCCGGCGTTCCTCGATGCGGTGGCGCGCAAGGGCGGGCTCCTGCGGCAGCGGCTCGAAGGGCTCGTCGCCACGCATCCCGAGATCTTCGAGTCGGTGCGCGGCCAGGGCCTGATGCTGGGCCTGAAATGCCGCGCCGCCGCCGCCGATGTCGTTGCGGCGGCGCGCGCGGAGGCGCTGCTGACGGTGCCGGCGGCGGACAACGTGGTGCGCCTGCTGCCGCCGTTGACGATCAGCGAGTCCGAGATCGGCGAGGCCGTCGACCGGCTCGACCGGGCCGCGGCCCGGCTCGCGGCGCCGGCGCCATGACGGCGCGCGATTTTGGTCCCGAAATATCCTCGGGGGGTGAAGCGGCCGCCAGGCCGCGAGGGGGGCGGACAGCCCCCCTTGCCCTCGCAACCACCACAGGCATGACATGACCCGGCACTTTCTCGACATTCACAAGACCGACGCCGCCGAGTTGCGCGCGATGATCGACGCGGCCCGCGCGATGAAGACCGCCCGTGACGGCAGGCCGCGCGGCATGCCCGACGACGACCAGCCGCTCGCCGGCCGCATGGTCGCGCTGATCTTCGAGAAACCCTCGACCCGGACGCGGATCTCCTTCGATGTCGGGGTGCGGCAGATGGGCGGGCAGACGATGGTCCTGTCGGGGGCCGACATGCAGCTGGGCCATGGCGAGACGATCGCCGACACCGCGCGGGTGCTGTCGCGCTACGTCGACCTGATCATGATCCGCACCTTCGAGGAGGCGACGCTTCTGGAAATGGCGGAGCATTCCGACGTGCCGGTGATCAACGGCCTGACGAACCGGACCCACCCCTGCCAGATCATGGCCGACGTGATGACCTACGAGGAACATCGCGGCCCGATCGACGGCAAGAAGGTGGTGTGGTCCGGCGACGGCAACAACGTCTTCGCCTCCTTCGCCCATGCCGCCGGCCAGTTCGGCTTCGACCTGACCTTCACCGGGCCCGAAACGCTCGATCCCGAACCGGCCTGGTTCGACTGGTGCGCGGCCAAGGGCCATCCGATCACGGTGGAGCGCGATCCCGACGCCGCCGTGACCGGCGCCGACCTGGTGGTGACCGACACCTGGGTGTCGATGCACGATCCGCAGTCGGCGCGCGAACGGCGGCACAACCAGTTGCGCCCCTACCAGGTCAACGAGGCGCTGATGGCGCGGGCCAAGCCCGACGCGCTGTTCATGCACTGCCTGCCCGCGCATCGCGACGACGAGGCGACGAGCGCGGTGATGGACGGGCCGCATTCGGTGATCTTCGACGAGGCAGAGAACCGGTTGCACGCGCAGAAGGCGATCCTGCGCTGGTGTCTCGGGGTGTGAGCGGCCGGTCGGCGCGCGGGTGCGGCCGCGACGGCCGGTGGCGGGATGGCTGCGGACCAGGATAGGGCGGGGCGCGCGATGATCTTCACCGTGGCGATCGACGGGCCGGCGGCGGCGGGCAAGGGCACGATCTCGCGCGCCGTGGCGGCGCGGTTCGGCTTCGCCCATCTCGACACCGGGCTTCTGTATCGCGCGGTGGGCGCGAAGGGCGGTGATCCGGTGGCGGCGGCGCGCGGCCTGGTGCCGGCGGATCTCGACCGGACCGACCTGCGCACGCTGGAGGCCGGGCAGGCGGCAAGCCGGGTCGCCGCGATCCCCGAGGTGCGCGCCGCGCTGGTCGACTTCCAGCGCGCCTTCGCCCGCCGCGCGGGCGGCGCGGTGCTGGACGGGCGCGACATCGGCACGGTGATCTGCCCGGCGGCGGAGGTGAAGCTTTACGTCACCGCCGCGCCGCAGGTCCGGGCGCGCCGGCGCTGGCTGGAACTGGGCGGCGACACGGCGCCGAAGAGCTACGACGCGGTGCTGGCCGAGGTGCGCGAGCGCGACGCCCGCGATACCGGACGGGCGGACGCGCCGTTGCGCCCGGCCGAAGATGCGCTCTTGCTCGACACGACCGAACTGACTATAGAGACCGCCGTCCAGAAGGCGATCAAGGCCGTCGAGCAGGGGATCGGGCAGGGTCGGGCGTAAGCCGCGGCCCTTTGCGTTTATCGCGCCATCCCGGCAATCGCGCTTGCGGACGCGACCAAAGACCGGCGGAGCCAACCGCCTGGCCTGAAAACCGACTTGCAAAGGAACCGAACGCCACATGGCTCAGAACGCATCGATGGAGGAATTCGAAGCCCTCCTCAAAGAAAGCTTCGAGATCGACACCCCCGACGAGGGCTCTGTCGTCAAGGGCAAGGTCATCGCCGTCGAGGCGGGCCAGGCCATCATCGACGTCGGCTACAAGATGGAAGGCCGCGTCGAACTCAAGGAATTCGCAAATCCCGGTGAAGCCCCGCAGATCGAGGTCGGCGACACCGTGGAAGTCTACCTCGACCGGGTCGAGAACGCCCGCGGCGAGGCCGTGATCAGCCGCGAGAAGGCCCGCCGCGAAGAGGCGTGGGACCGGCTGGAGAAGGCCTACGAGAAGGAAGAGCGGGTCGAGGGCGCGATCTTCGGCCGCGTCAAGGGCGGCTTCACCGTCGATCTCGGCGGCGCCGTGGCCTTCCTGCCCGGCAGCCAGGTCGACGTGCGCCCGGTGCGCGACGCCGGCCCGCTGATGGGCCTCAAGCAGCCGTTCCAGATCCTCAAGATGGATCGCCGCCGCGGCAACATCGTGGTGTCGCGCCGCGCGATCCTGGAAGAAAGCCGCGCCGAACAGCGCGCCGAGGTGATCGGCCGCCTGTCCGAGGGCGACACGGTCGACGGTGTCGTGAAGAACATCACCGAATACGGCGCGTTCGTCGATCTCGGCGGTGTCGACGGCCTGCTGCACGTCACCGACATGGCGTGGCGCCGGGTCAACCATCCGTCGGAAATCCTGTCGATCGGCGAGACCGTCAAGGTCCAGGTCATCAAGATCAACAAGGAAACCCACCGCATCAGCCTCGGCATGAAGCAGTTGCAGTCCGATCCCTGGGACACGGTGGAGGAAAAGTTTCCGATCGGGTCGGTGCATCGCGGCCGCGTCACCAACATCACCGACTACGGCGCCTTCGTGGAGCTGGAAGCCGGGGTCGAGGGGCTTGTCCACGGCTCGGAAATGTCCTGGACCAAGAAGAACGTGCATCCCGGCAAGATCGTCTCGACCAGCCAGGAAGTCGACGTCATGGTGCTGGAGATCGACACCGCGAAGCGCCGCGTGTCGCTGGGTCTCAAGCAGTGCATGCGCAACCCCTGGGAGGTTTTCGCCGAAAACCACCCGGTCGGCAGCGAGATCGAGGGCGAGGTCAAGAACATCACCGAGTTCGGCCTGTTCATCGGGCTGGAGAATGATATCGACGGGATGGTGCATCTCTCCGACCTCAGCTGGGACCAGCGTGGCGAGGAGGCGATCCAGAACTACCGCAAGGGCGACGTCGTGAAGGCCGCCGTCATCGAGGTCGACGTCGAGAAGGAGCGGATCTCGCTCTCGGTCAAGGCGCTCGAGGATGACACCTTCTCCGGTGCCGTCGACGGCGTGAAGCGCGGCTCGATCATCACCGTCACGGTGACGAAGATCGAGGACGGCGGGATCGAGGTGGAATACAACGGCATGAAGTCGTTCATCCGCCGCTCCGACCTCAGCCGCGACCGGGCCGAACAGCGCCCCGAGCGGTTCCAGGTGGGCGACCACGTCGATGTCCGGGTGACCAATGTCGACCCGAAGACCCGCCGGCTGGGCCTGTCGATCAAGGCGCGCGAGATCGCCGAGGAAAAGGAAGCGGTGGAACAGTACGGCTCCTCCGACTCCGGTGCCTCGCTGGGCGACATTCTCGGCGCCGCGCTGAAGAACTCCGGCGACCGCTGATCGCCGGAACCGGATCGCGAGACCATGGGGCCCCGCCGCGCCGGCGGGGCCCTTTCGCGTTTCGAAGGGGTGATTCGCGGCCACGCCGCGCCGCGCCGCGGGTCGGGGCGATTCTGCGATGCGGCATCGCACCGCGAGCGCCAGAACCGTGACCTTCACGTCGCGCGGGCGGGAATCGGACGCCTTTCCAAGGGCTTTCCTGTTTCCTGCGCTTCGGGTTTGGCCCTATAGTCCGTTGCGAAAAACAGTCGGCCGGCTCATGGCCGCACCCAGGGGGGCTTTGATGATTCGGTCCGAGTTGATCCAGAAGATCGCCGAGGAAAACCCGCACCTTTTCCAGCGCGATGTCGAACGTATCGTCAACACGATCTTCGAGGAGATCATCGAGGCGATGGCGCGGGGCGACCGGGTGGAGTTGCGCGGCTTCGGCGCGTTTTCCGTCAAGCGGCGCGACGCGCGGACCGGGCGCAACCCGCGCACCGGCGAAAGTGTCGCGGTCGAGGAGAAGCATGTGCCGTTCTTCAAGGCCGGGAAGCTCTTGCGCGACCGGCTGAACGGCAGTTAAACCGGGGCATGGTCCGCACCCTGCGCCTTCTGTTCCTGTTCGCCATCGGGATCGTGCTGCTCACGGTCGCGCTGGCCAATCGTGCGCCGGTGACGCTGCGGCTGCTGCCGGAAGAGACCGGCGTGTTCTTCGGCATCGACTGGACGGTGGACCTGCCGTTGTTCCTGGTGATCTTCGGCGGGATCGTCGCCGGGCTGCTGATCGGTTTCGTGTGGGAGTGGCTGCGCGAGGCCAAGCACCGGGCCGAGGCGAGCCGCCGGCGCGGCGAGGTCGCGCGGCTGGAACGCGAGGTGAGCGCGCTCAAGGGCAAGGTCGGCGCACCGCCCGAGGACGAGGTGCTGGCGCTGGTCGACGGCGGGGCCCGGAAGCGGGCGTGAGCGTCCGCGTCAAGATTTGTGGGCTGACGCGGGCCGAGGATGTCGCCGCGGTGGCCGACGCCGGTGCGCGCTACGCGGGCTTCGTGTTCTTCCCGAAATCCCCCCGTCATCTGGAACCGGGCGCCGCGCGGGCGCTGATGCTGGCGGTGCCCGAGGGCATCGCCAAGGTCGCGCTGACGGTGAACGCCACCGATGCCGAGCTTGACGCGCTGATCGCCGGTCTGCCGATCGATATTCTCCAGCTTCACGGCCGCGAAAGCCCCGACCGGGTCGCAGCGGTGCGCGCGCGCTTCGGACTGCCGGTGATGAAGGCCGTCGGCATCGCCGGCGAATCCGATCTGCCGGCGTTGGCCGAGCATGGCCGCGTCGCCGACATGCTGCTGGTCGATGCCAAGCCCGCGCCGGGCGCGGCGCTGCCCGGCGGCAACGGCCTGGCCTTCGACTGGCGGCTGATCGCCGGGCGGCGCTGGCCGGTGCCGTGGATGCTGGCGGGCGGGCTGACGCCGGACAACGTGGCCGAGGCGGTGCGGCTGACCGGGGCGCGGCAGGTCGATGTCTCGTCGGGCGTGGAGGCCGCGCCGGGGGTGAAGGATGCCGCGAGGATCGCGGGCTTCGTGCGCGCGGCGCAGGCAGGCTGATCCGCGGGGTGCGACCGCGGCGCGCAACGCGGCCTCGCCGCTTTACCGCGCCCCGTCGCGGCGCTAGGTAGCGGGATGACCGATCAGGGGAGGGACGCATGGCCGAGGATCTGGTGAACAGCTTCATGACCGGGCCGGACGAGAACGGCCGTTTCGGCATCTTCGGCGGGCGCTTCGTGTCGGAAACGCTGATGCCGCTGATCCTCGATCTCGAGGCCGAATATGAGAAGGCCAAGACCGACGCGAGCTTCTGGGCCGAGATGGATGACCTGTGGAAGCACTATGTCGGCCGGCCCAGCCCGCTTTACTTCGCGCCGCGGCTGACCGAGCACCTGGGCGGCGCCAAGGTCTACATGAAGCGCGACGAGCTCAATCACACCGGCGCGCACAAGATCAACAACGTGCTGGGCCAGATCCTGCTGGCCCGCCGGATGGGCAAGGAACGGATCATCGCCGAAACCGGCGCGGGCCAGCATGGTGTCGCCACCGCGACGGTCTGCGCCAAGTTCGGGTTGAAATGCGTGGTCTACATGGGCGCGCATGACGTCGAGCGGCAGGCGCCGAACGTGTTCCGCATGCGTCTTCTGGGGGCCGAGGTGGTGCCGGTCACCTCCGGCCGCGGCACGCTCAAGGACGCGATGAACGACGCGCTGCGCGACTGGGTGACCAATGTGCGCGACACGTTCTATTGCATCGGCACCGTCGCGGGCCCGCATCCCTACCCGGCGATGGTGCGCGATTTCCAGTCCATCATCGGCAAGGAAGTGCGCTGGCAACTGGCCGAGCAGGAGGGCGAGGGCCGGCTGCCCGACACCGTGATCGCCGCGATCGGCGGCGGATCGAACGCGATGGGGCTGTTCTACCCGTTCCTCGACGATCCGTCGGTGAACATCATCGGCGTCGAGGCCGGCGGCAAGGGCGTGGACGACCGGATGCAGCATTGCGCCAGCCTCACCGGCGGGCGGCCCGGCGTGCTGCACGGCAACCGCACCTACCTGCTGCAGGACGACGACGGCCAGATCCTCGAGGGGTTCTCGATCTCCGCCGGGCTCGACTATCCGGGCATCGGGCCGGAGCATTCCTGGCTGCACGATACCGGGCGGGCGCAATACGTCTCGATCACCGATGACGAGGCGCTGGCGGCGTTCCAGCTGTGCTGCCAGCTCGAGGGAATCATCCCCGCGCTGGAGCCGAGCCACGCGCTGGCCCATGTCACGAAGATCGCGCCGGGGCTGCCGAAGGACCACATCATCGTCATGAACATGTGCGGCCGCGGCGACAAGGACATCTTCACCGTGGCGCGGCACCTGGGCTTCGACATGGGCGGCTGAGGGCCGTCTCGGGGCCCATAAACCACGGTTTATGGGCGCGGGCCGAAGGTTTATGGACCGCCGCCTAATCCTGGGGTCAATGGACCGGGACGGGCTGGCGGCGTTCCTTTGCGACGTCCGGCACCACCAGACGCGGTGGCGGGCCTGTGATCGCAAAGGAAAGGACAGACCCATGAATTCCCGCATCTTCCAACTGTCGGCCGTTGCCGCCCTGCTTGGCTCCGCCGCGCTGGCCGGGCCGTTCGAGGACCGTATCGTGGAAAACCTGCAGGACCTCGGCTACGACTATATCGAGGTCAAGACCGGCCCGAGCCAGGTGAAGGCCGAGGCGGTGCGCGGCACCCGCAAGCTCGAGGTCGTCTATGACCGGTCCACCGGCCGGATCATCAGCCGCGAAGAGGAACGCGCGGGGGCCGGCTACCTTGGCCGCACCGGCGTGGAATTCGATACCGAGGGCGAAGACTTCGTCGATGGCGTGTCGCCGGTCGCATCCGGCAGCACCGGCGTAGCCGCTGCACCCACCGGCTCCGCCGGGGCGTTCGAATCGCAGATCGTCGCCAACCTTCAGGGCATGGGCTACGAGTATATCGAGATCGAGACCGGGCCGAACCAGGTGAAGGCCGAGGCGGTGCGCGGCACCCGCAAGCTGGAACTGGTGTTCGACCGGGCCACCGGGCAGATCATCAAGCGCGAGGAAGAACGGGCGGGGGCCGGCTACCTTGGCCGCACCGGCGTCGAGTTCGATACCGACGATGACGATTTTCTCGATGACGACGAGCGCGATGATGACGATGATCGCGACGACGAACGCGATGACGACGAGCGCGATGATGACGAGCGCGACGACGAGCGCGATGATGACGAGCGCGACGACGACGAACGCGATGATGACGAGCGCGACGACGACCGCGACGATGACGATGAGGACGACGACCGGGATGACGACCGCGACGACGATGACGACGACGACCGGGATGACGACCGGGATGACGACGATGGTGATGACGAAGACGATGACTGAGGGCGCTGACGCCCTGTTCGGCCCGAAGGCCGCGACCCCGCCGCAGCGATGCGGCGGGGCTTGCCGTGGAGACCCATCATGACAATGCGGCGCACCGTTGTGTTCGGATTGGCCGCCCTTGTCGCCATGCCCTCGGCGGCGCTGGCGCAGGGCGGCGAGGTTCAGGACCGGATCATCGACGCCCTGAGGGAACAGGGCTATGCGCGGATCCAGATCGGCCGGACCTTCCTCGGCCGCGGCCGGATCGAGGCCGAGGGCCCGCCCGGTGAGCGCGAGATCATCTTCAACCCGCGCACCGGAGAGATCCTGCGCGACGTCTGGCGCGACCGTGGCGGCGACGGCGGGCAGGACCGGCTGCTCGACCGGGACGATTACGACGAAGAAGAAGACCGCGACGATGACGACCGGGATGACGACCGCAACGATGACGACGATCGCGACGACGATCGCGACGATGACCGCGATGACGATGATGACGACGACGACCGGGATGACGATCGCGACGATGACGACGACGATGATCGTGACGATGATCGCGACGACGACGATGACGACGATCGCGATGATGATCGGGACGACGATGACGACGACGATGACGATGACGATTGAGGCGGGGGGTCCGCGGTACGGTTTCGGATGGCGGGTTCGGCAGTGCGGGTGACAGGCGCGTGAAGGGGTCGGTGACGATCACGCTCATCCTCGTCGTGCAGGCGGTCTGCGCGGTGTTCTTCGTCTATGACATCCTGTCCAGCGTCATCGGTTTCGGGACCGCGCCGATGTCTTGGCAACTGCGCGAGATGCTGGAGATCGGGGCGGCGCTGGGCCTTGTGCTGGGCATCGTGCTGGGCGCGCTGGCCCTGCGGCGGACGACGGAGGCGCGCCGGCGTGCCGAACGCCAGCTGCGCGCGGCCTCGGCGGCGTTCATGGAGGTGCTGGAGGAACGGTTCGCGGACTGGGGGCTGACCCCGGCTGAGCGCGACGTGGCGCTGTTCGCGATCAAGGGCATGTCCACCGCCGAGATCGCGCAGCTTCGCGCGACCTCCGAGGGCACGGTGAAGGCGCAGACGAACGCGATCTACCGAAAGGCCGGGGTCAGCGGGCGCCCGCAGCTTCTGTCGCTGTTCATCGACGACCTGATGCAGCCCGATCTTGCGCCCGCCGCCGCGGCGGTGGAGGCGGCCGGCAACCGCCCCTGACCTCAGTTCGAAACCGCCTGCGCGTGCAGCGCCTCGAAGGGCACGATATCGAGCGCGCCGCGATGCGTGGCTTCCAGCACCACGCGCGGGGCGCAGCCCTCCTCATGCGCCTGCAGGAAGCGCGCCGCGCACAGGCACCAGCGGTCGCCGGGTTTCAGGCCGGGAAAGCGGAATTCCGGCCGCGGCGTCGACAGGTCGTTGCCGACGTATTTCGAGAACGCCAGGAACTCCGCCGTCATGATCGCGCAGACCGTGTGGCTGCCGTGATCCTCGGCGCAGGTGTTGCAGTGCCCGTCGCGGAAGAAGCCTGTCACGGGCTGCTCCGAACAGGGTTCCAGCGGGGTGCCGAGAATGTTGATCGGCGGCTCCATCTCCATCACAGGCGCCCGTGGCTGCCGTCGCACAGCGGCGCGCGCGCCGAGTGCTTGCAGCCGCAGAAGAAGACCGTGCCGGTCTTCTCGGCCTGGTACTTCACCGGCGAGAACGGGCTGTCCTTGTGCGAGCCGTCGCAGAACGGCTGCCGCGACGACCGTCCGCAGGCGCACCAGAAATAGGTCTTGCCCTCGGTCACTTCGACGGGGAAAGGCGCGTCTTGCGCGATTGTCGGCTTGTCTGTCATGCGATCCTCCGGAGCCATCAGGGTAGGCTGGCATCGGTCGCCGGCAAGGGTGGGGCTGTCCATTTTATCTGACGGCCATGAAAATGCGCACGTCCAAGCGGGATGACAGTTTCGCCGGGCCACGCGGTCAGGGTCAGCGCGGCGCTGCCGGGTGTCGCGTCGGCCTCCATCGCGAGACGGGCGAGCGGCGCGGCCGGCGTGGCGCGCGCGCCGGCGCTTCGCAGCGCGGCGCGGCAGCGCGCCTGCGTCGCGGGCGGGAAGTATTGCCAGGCGACGGTATGATAGACGAGGTGCAGCCGCCCCGGCACCGCGTCGGCCAGCCGCGCTTCCAGCCAGTCGGCCGCATCGCCGCGGTCGGGCCGGATGCCGAGGCGCGCCGCCTCGGCCGCCGCGCGCCGCGTCCGGTCGAGCCGCGCGGGCTGATCGGGCCAGATATAGGCGAGAAGCCGCGGCAGGTCGGCCACCGGGTCGAGCGGATTGAGGTCCACCCCGGCGCGATCGGCGATCCGCGGGTTGGCGACCGGCGGCAGCAGCCCCTCCCAGTCCGGCGAGAGGCCCAGCACGGCATCGACCGGGCCCAGGCGCCTGCCCGGCAGGTCCAGCGCGTAGCGATCCCAGGCCAGGTTCAGCCCGGCACTGGCGCCAAGCTCGGACAGGACCAGCGGCAGGCCGAACCGCGCCGTCAGCCAGTGCCCCGCGGCGATCAGGACGGCGGAACGCCCGGTTTCGTTGGTCTGTGGCGCGTGGTCGAGCCAGCGGTCGATCCGGGCGGCATGGCGCCGCATCGCCCCGGCCACCGCCTGCCACAGGGCGGCATCGGTGATGCCGGCCCGGTCGGCATAGGCCGCCGCGAGGTCGGCATCGGCCCCGTCGAGCACCAGCGCGTGCAGCGCCCCGGCCAGCCGCAGCGGCACCGCCGCGCCAGTGGCCGTGATGTCGCCGGGCCAGGCCAGCAGTCGATCGGCCGGCGGCAGGTCGGCGGTCAGCCGATCCCCGATCAGGCGCAGCAACCGTTCCATGAAGGGCGACCCCAGCCGACCGCAGGCCGCAGCCTGCGCCTCACAGGCCGCGGCGAAGCGGCCCGTGCCGGTCACCGGAACCGATCCACAAGGCGTTGCAGCGGGCTGCGGGGGGCGGCGGCCGGCGCAGGATCGGCCGTGCCCGTGCCGGTCTGGCTGGCGCCCGTCGGTGCCGTGCCAGTCTTGGCTGTGCCGGTCCTGGCCGTACCAGTCTTGGCCGTGCCGGTCGATGACCTGGGCGGCGCGGTCCGCAGCGCCACGGCGTTGAGGAACTTCGCCGGGTCGCCCGCGGCCAGGGCCGGGGCGCCGTCCGAAATCCCGCGCATCAGGTCGTCGAGCCAGTCGGCGTCGGCCTTGGCGAAATCCGACAAGACGTAACCCGCCACTCGATCCTTGTGGCCGGGATGGCCGATCCCCAGCCTGATCCGCGCATAGGCATCGGTGCCCAGGTGCTGGTGGATCGACCGCAGCCCGTTGTGCCCGGCATGGCCGCCGCCCTGCTTGTGGCGCAGCTTTCCCGGCGCAAGGTCCAGCTCGTCGTGGAACACCGTGACATCGGCGGGCGTGAGCTTGAAGAACCGCAGCGCCTCGCCCACCGACTGGCCGGACAGGTTCATGAAGGTCTGCGGCTTCAGCAGGATCACCTTCTCGCCGCCGAGGCTGCCCTCGCTCACCGCGGCCCGGAACTTGGCCCGCCAGGGTGCGAAGCCGTGATCCTGTGCGATCCGGTCGAGCGCCATGAAGCCGATGTTGTGCCGGTTTCCCGCGTATTTCGCGCCCGGGTTGCCGAGGCCCACGAAAAGCCGCATGGGTGTTCCCCCTTTCCGGTCCGTCTGCGCTTGACCCCGGCGCGCCGCGCCGCACCCTTGGGGCGATCCGACCGACCGGAGGGCTTGCGATGTATCTGACGATGAACCGCTTCAAGGTCAAGCTGGGGCAGGAAGACGCGTTCGAGGCGGTCTGGACCGGCCGCGACAGCCAGTTGAAGGCGGTGCCGGGCTTCGTTGCCTTTCACCTGATGAAGGGCCCCGAGCGTGACGATCACCGGCTTTATGCCTCGCATACGCTGTGGCAAAGCGAGGCGGCGTTCACCGGCTGGACCCGGTCCGAGGCGTTCCGCGCCGCCCATCGCGGGGCCGGGGCGCATGCCGACATCTACCTCGGCCCGCCGGAACTGGAGGTGTTCGAAGCGGTGCAGGTGATCACGCCGGAGGGCTGAATGCGAAAACGGCGCGCGGGGGTCCGCGCGCCGTGTCGTTCCGGGTGAAACCGGGCGATCAGGCCTAGGCTTCGCCTTCGCCCTCTGCGGGCTCGTCGCCGCCGATGAAGCCGGCGGGCGCCGTGATATTGGCGATCACGAAGTTCCGCTCGATCGTCGGCCTCGCGCCCTCGGGCAGGATGACGTCGCCGATGTGGATCACGTCGCCGATCTGCTTGCCGGTGAGGTCCACCGTGATCGATTCCGGGATGTCGCCGGCGGTCACCTCAAGCTCCACCTCCGGGCGCACGATCGTCATCACGCCGCCGCGCTTCAGGCCCGGGGCCTTGTCGTGGTTGATGAAGTCGACATGGATGTAAAGGTTGATCCGGCTGGTGCGGCGCAGGCGCATCAGGTCCAGATGCGTCGGCAGATCCTTGACGATGTCGCGCTGCACGTTGCGGCAGATCACCCGCACGTCTTCCTGCCCCTCGACCTTGAGGTTGTAGAGCGTGGACAGGAAGCGGCCCTGCTTGAGCCGCTTCAGCAGCATGTTGAAGTTCACGTTGATCGGAAGCGGATCCTTGCCGCCGCCGTAGACGATGCCGGGTACGTAGCCCTCTCTGCGGGCTTGACGGGCGGCCCCCTTGCCTGTCCCCGTCCGCACCTCGGCGACAAGATCGGGGATCTCACCAGCCATAGGTCTCTCCATTGATGAAGGCGGACATCCTCCAAGGGTGCATGCCCGCGCGAGGCGCTCCTTTAGCGCGGTTCGCACGGCAAGGAAAGCCCAAAGATCGGCCTTGCCGGGGCGGGCCGCGCGGGCGTAGCTAGCCGGGGCGGGCAAGGGGCCACGGGCATGGCGGCGGGCGGTTTTGCAGGGCGGGCGGCGGGGCTGTTCGGGGCCACGCGCGGGCCGTTGTTCGCCTTCATGGCGATGGGTGTGCTTTGGGGCAGCTTCGCCGCGATCGTGCCGGGCACAAAGGCGATGCTGGGCGTCGACGATGCCGCCTGGGGCCTGCTGTTGCTGTGCTCGGCCAGCGGCGGGATCGTGGCGATGCTGGCCGCACCGCGGATCGGGGCGCGGCTGGGCGGCTGGGGCGTACCGGTGGCGACGGGGTTCCTGGCGCTGGCCTTCGCGCTGCCGGGGCACATGGCGGCGGTCTGGGCCTTCGGCGCGGCGATGGTGTTCGTGGGTCTCGGATCGGGCATGCTGGACGTGCTGATGAACGCGCGGGTCAGCGCGATCGAAAGCGAGCGGCGGCTGCACCTGATGAACCTCAACCACGGCTTCTATTCGCTCGCCTATGCCGCGGGGGCGGGGGCGACGGGGCTGGCGCGCAGCGCCGGGGCGGGGCCGGCGGAGGTGTTCACCGTGGCCGCCGCGCTGATCGGGCTGATGGCGCTGGCCACGATCGAGCCGGGCGGGCGGCTGGGGCGGTTGCGGCCGCGACCCGGCGCGGCGGCGGCACGGCTGGGCCTGTTGCCGGTGCTGGGCGGGCTGGTGATCTTCGTCGCCTTCCTCGCCGAGAACGCGGCCGAGGTCTGGTCGGCCCTGCATATCGAGCGCAGCCTCGGCGGCAGCCCGGGGCAGGGCAGTTCCGGCCCGGCGCTTCTCGGGCTCACGATGGCGGCGGGGCGGCTGGCCGGGCAGGCGGTGGTGCAGCGGGTGCCCGAGGCGCGACTGCTGACGGGCGGCCTGCTTCTGGCGGCGGCGGGCGCGGCGCTGGCCGCGCTGGCGACGGTGCCGGTTGTCGCGCAGGCGGGGTTCGTGGTGCTGGGCCTGGGCGTTTCGGTGGTGGCGCCGGTGGCCTTCGCACTGGTCGGGCGGCTGGCGACGGAAGAGACGCGGGCACGGGCCATCGCGCGCGCCTCGGTACTGGGCTATCTCGGCTTCTTCGTCGGCCCGCCGGCGCTGGGCGCGCTGGCGGAGGTGTTCGGCCTGCGCGCCTCGTTCCTCGCCATCGCGGGTCTTCTGGTCCTCAGCCTGCCGCTGGTCGCGCTGCTGCTGCGCGGCCGCTAGGGCGGGGGCCCCGCGACCGGGCCGGGATCACTGCCAGCGCGTCGCGAAATCGGCGGGCAACAGCAGGTTGTGGCGGCCGAGATCGGCCACGTTGCGCTCGCCGCACAGCGCCATGGTGATGTCCAGCTCGCGGTGGATCACCTCGAGCGCCTTCGTCACCCCGGCCTCGCCCATGGCGCCCAGCCCGTAGACGAAGGCGCGGCCGATATAGGTGCCCTTCGCCCCGAGCGCGAGCGCCTTGAGCACGTCCTGCCCCGACCGGATGCCGCCGTCGAAATGCACCTCGACCCGGTCGCCCACGGCCTCGACGATCGGCCCGAGCATCCGGATCGCCGAAAGCGCGCCGTCAAGCTGCCGGCCGCCGTGGTTCGACACGATGATCGCGTCGGCGCCGAAATCCGCGGCCATCTTCGCATCCTCGACATCGAGGATGCCCTTGAGGATGAACTTGCCGCCCCACTTGTCGCGCAGCCGCGCGACCTTGGACCAGTCGAGCTGCGGATCGAACTGCTCGTTGGTCCAGGAACTGAGCGAGCCCATGTCGCCCACGCCCTTGGCATGGCCGACGATGTTGCCGAAGCTGCGCCGCCGGGTGCCCAGCATCTCCAGCCCCCAGCGCCACTTCGTCGCCAGGTCGGCCATCACCGGCAGGGTCAGCTTCGGCGGCGCCGACAGGCCGTTCTTGAGATCCTTGTGGCGCTGGCCGAGGATCTGCAGATCAAGCGTCAGCACCAGTGCCGAACAGCCCGCCGCTGTCGCGCGTTCGATGATCCCGTCGACGAACTCCTCGTCGCGCATCACGTAAAGCTGGAACCAGAACGGCTTGGTCACATGCGCGGCCACGTCCTCGATCGAGCAGATCGACATCGTCGACAGCGTGAACGGCACGCCGAACCGCTCGGCCGCGCGGGCGGCCTTGATCTCGCCGTCCGCCGATTGCATGCCGGTCAACCCGACGGGCGCGAGGGCGACGGGCATCGCCACCTCCTGCCCGACCATCCGGCCCACGGTGCTGCGCCCCGACATGTCGACGGCGACGCGCTGGCGCAGCCGGATGTCGGCGAAATCGCCGCAGTTGTCGCGAAAGGTCTGTTCCGTCCAGCTGCCGGTTTCCGCGTAGTCGTAGAACATCTTCGGCACGCGGCGCTTGTAGAGGCGCTTGAGATCGTCGATGCAGGTGATCACGGGCATGGCGCTGATCCTCGGGATTGGTAAACCGGGATTACCGGTTGACCCGGCGCTTGGCAATGACGGTGAGGGCATGCAGGCGATCCTCTGGGGCGGTTTGGGCAGTCTCGCGGCCGGGCTGATGACCGGGGTTGGGGCGCTGCCGGTGCTGTTCGGGCGCGAGGTCGCGGTGCGGCGGGCCGACCTGATGCTGGGCTTCGCGGCCGGCGTGATGCTGACCGCCTCGTTCTTCTCGCTGATCCTGCCCGCGATCGAGACGGTGGAGGCGCGCGGCGGCACGGTGCTTTGGGCGGCGCTGGTCGCCTCGGCGGGGATCGCGCTGGGCACGGCCTTCGTGGCCTGGCTGAACCGGGTGCTGCCGCACGAGCATTTCGAGGTGGGACAGGAGGGCGCCGATCCGGGCGCGCTGGCGCGGATCTGGCTGTTCGTGCTGGCGATCACGATCCACAACCTGCCCGAAGGCATGGCGGTGGGCGTGGGTTTCGGCAGCGGCGATTTCGCGAACGGGCTGACGCTGGCGATCGGCATCGGGCTTCAGAACGCGCCCGAGGGGCTGGCGGTGGCCGTCGCCCTCGTCGGGATCGGCTACGGCGCGGTGCGGGCCTTCCAGGTGGCGCTGCTGACCGGCCTCGTGGAGCCCCTGGGCGGGCTGGCCGGGGCGGCGGCGGTGCATTTCATGGCGCCGCTTCTGCCCTGGGGGCTGGCCTTCGCCGCGGGCGCGATGCTTTACGTCATCAGCCACGAGATCATCCCCGAAACCCATCGCCACGGCCACCAGGACGCGGCGACGACGGGGCTGACCATCGGGCTGATCGTGATGCTGATCCTCGACGTGGCGCTGGGGTAGCGCATTCAGGCCCCGGTGTTCAGGCCCCGGTGTTCAGGCCCCGGTGCTCACGCCCGGTGCGCGCCAGCGGCGAGGCCGGCGACGAAATCGAGGATCTCGGGCACCGGCCGGCCCTCTTCGACCAGCTTGACGATGGCCGATCCGACGACCGCGCCATCCGCGACCGAGGCGATCGCCTCTGCCGCCTCCGGCGTTTTGATCCCGAAACCGACGATCACCGGCAGATCAGTCTGTGCCTTGATCCGCGCAACCTCGGGCCCGACATCGCCGGCCTCGGCATTCGCCGCGCCGGTGATCCCGGTGATCGAGACGTAGTAGACGAAACCGGAGGTGTTCTGCAGCACCTTGGGCAACCGCCGGTCGTCGGTGGTGGGGGTGGCGAGGCGGATGAAGTTCAACCCGGCCTTCTGCGCGGGGATGCACAGTTCGGTATCCTCCTCGGGCGGCAGGTCGACGATGATCAGCCCGTCGATCCCGGCCTCCTTCGCCTCGGCCAGGAACCGGTCGACGCCGCGCGAATATATCGGGTTATAGTAGCCCATCATCACGATCGGCGTCGTGTCGTCGCCCTCGCGGAAACTGCGCGCCATTGCCAGCGTGCGGTCCAGCGTCTGCCCGGCTTCCAGCGCGCGCTGCCCGGCCAACTGGATCGTCGGGCCGTCGGCCATCGGGTCGGTGAAGGGCAGGCCCAGTTCGATCACGTCCACCCCGGCGGCGGGCAGGCCCTTCATCAGCTGAAGCGAGCTGTCGAAATCGGGATCGCCGGCCATGATGTAGGAGACGAAGGCCTTCCGGCCCTCGGCCTTCAGCGCCGCGAACTTGGCATCGATCCGGGTCATCCTCGCCTCCCTTGGAACCGCGCCCCGGTTTGGCGAAACCGGGGCGAAAAGGCAATGGGGCAGGGCGCGCGGCTTGCCTTGCCCATGGCCCTCGCCTAGACACGCCGCGACCGCTGGCCAAGGAGACGGGCGATGGGCTTTCGCATGGGGATCGTGGGGTTGCCGAATGTCGGCAAGTCGACGCTGTTCAACGCGCTGACGAAGACCGCCGCGGCGCAGGCCGCGAATTTCCCGTTCTGCACGATCGAGCCGAATGTCGGCGAGGTCGCGGTGCCCGACGCGCGGCTTGACCGGCTGGCCGGGATGGCGGGATCGAAGCAGGTGGTCCCGGCGCGGATGACCTTCGTCGACATCGCCGGTCTGGTGAAGGGCGCCTCGAAGGGCGAGGGGCTGGGCAACCAGTTCCTGGCCAACATCCGCGAGGTCGACGCCATCGCCCACGTGCTGCGCTGTTTCGAGGATGGCGACGTCACCCATGTCGAGGGCCGGATCGATCCGCTGGCCGATGCCGAAACGATCGAGACCGAGTTGATGGTCGCCGATCTCGAGTCGGTGGAGCGGCGGCTTGCCAACCTCGTGCGCAAGGTCAAGGGCGGCGACAAGGAGGCGCTGGCGCAGGAGGCGCTGCTGAAACGCGCGCAGGCGGCGCTGGAGGCCGGGCGCCCGGCGCGCACCGTCGAGGTGGCCGAGGACGAACAGAAGGAGTGGCGGATGCTGCAACTCCTGACCGCCAAGCCGGTGCTTTACGTCTGCAATGTCGAGGAGAGTTCGGCCGCCACCGGCAACGCGCTGTCGGCGCGGGTCGCCGAACAGGCGGCCGCCGAGGGCGCGGCCAGCGTGGTGATCTCGGCCCGGATCGAGGAGGAGATCGCGCAGCTGCCCGCCGACGAGGCGGCGGAGTTCCTGGCGGAGATGGGGCTGGAGGAACCCGGGCTCGACCGGCTCATTCGCGCGGGCTACGCGCTGCTTGGCCTGCAGACCTTCTTCACCGTCGGCCCCAAGGAGGCCCGCGCCTGGACGATCCGCATCGGCACCGCCGCGCCGCAGGCCGCGGGCGTGATCCACGGCGATTTCGAGAAGGGCTTCATCCGCGCCGAAACGATCGGATATGCCGATTACGTGGCGCTGGGCGGCGAACAGGGCGCGAAGGAGGCCGGCAAGATGCGGGTCGAGGGCAAGGGTTACGTCGTGCAGGACGGCGACGTGATGCACTTCCTGCATTCCGGCTGAGCCGCCGCGCGGACGAATCACCTGCCGGGCCCGCGCCGGCTGACTTTCGCGGCATCGCTGCGTATGCGCTGCGCAGCACCGCGCCCGATCCTACCCAAAAGGATAGGGCGTCCTGTCTTCGGGACGCCGGTTTTGCGGAAAACATGGAAAACAGGGTTAAATTTCTGTAGCAATGGGCCGTTAGGCATTGAGCGCGCGAGTTTTTTTGAAATCCGTTGCGATCACCAGTTGGCGGGGGCCGGTGTGCTGCGTTTTGAGGGCAAGGATCGAAAGGCTGGCGGGACCGCCGCCGGGGCGGAGGGGCTGCGATGAACGGCGACCTGCTCGACCGCTCCGTTTCGGCCGCGCGCCCGTCGCCCGTGGCGGCCACGTTCGACACCAGCATCATCATTCCGGCCCATAACGAGGAGGAATGGCTGCCCGCCTGCATCGCCTCGATCCTTGCGCAGGACGAGAGTGCCGGGCGGCTGGAGATCCTCGTGATGGCCAATGCCTGCACCGACGGAACGGTCCGCGCCGCGGAAAGCTTCGCGCGGCGCGCCGAGGCGCGCGGCTGGCGGCTGGTCGTGCGCCACCTGGTCCGGGGCAGCAAGACCGGCGCCTTCAATGCCGGCGACGACATCGCGCAGGGCCGCAACCGCGTGTACCTGGACGCCGACGTGACCTGCGACCCGGATCTTCTGGGCCAGATCCGCGTGGCGCTGGACACCGAGGTGCCGCGCTACGCGACCGGAACCTTCGCCATCGTCCCGCCGGAAAGCTGGGTCAGCCGCCGCTTCGCCGACGCCTGGAGCCGGCTGCCCTTCATCAAGGGCGGCGCCGTCGGCGCGGGGTTCTTCGCCGTCAACCCGGCCGGCCGCGCGCGCTGGCAGGCCTTTCCGGATGTCTTCTGCGACGATTCCTTCGTGCGGCTGCATTTCGGGCCGGAGGAACGGGTCGAGGTTCCGGCGCGGTACCACTGGCCGATCGCCGAGGGCTTCACCAACCTCGTCCGCGTTCGTCGCCGCCAGGATGCCGCGATCGCCGATCTGCGGCGGCGCCGGCCGGACCTCGTGGCGAACGAGGCGATGGAACCGGTGACGCCCGGCTACCTTCTGCGCCTCGCCTGGAGCGTACCGGCCGGGTTCGTCGTCTTCGCGCTGGTCAAGCTGGGCGCGCGGCTTCGGCCGCCGACGGGAACCTGGACGCGCGGTCGCTAGGCGGCCCGGCCCGGCGGACGCGAGAGGGGTGTTCGCCGGGTCGCGCGGCCGGCCCGGCCAACGTCCTGCCGGCGGCGCGCGGTTCGAAGGTTCCGGTTTCCCGTTCGGCGTGGTCGCGCCCGGTTTTCCACAGAAAGTGATTTGCCTTGCCCCGCCTTTATGACAGCCGCAAACGCATCCTCGTCACCGGCGGCGCCGGGTTCATCGGCTCGCACCTGATCGACCGGCTGCTGGAACAGGGCCACGAGGTGCTCTGCGCCGACAACCTCTTCACCGGCACGAAGCGGAACATCGATCATCTGCACAACCACTCGCGGTTCGAGTTCCTGCGCCATGACGTGACCTTCCCGCTCTATGTCGAGGTCGACGAGATCTACAACCTCGCCTGCCCGGCCTCGCCGGTGCATTACCAGCATGATCCGGTGCAGACGACGAAGACCTCGGTCCACGGCGCGATCAACATGCTGGGGCTGGCCAAGCGGCTCAGGGCGAAGATCTTCCAGGCCTCGACCAGCGAGGTCTACGGCGATCCGGCCGTGCATCCGCAGCCCGAAAGCTACTGGGGCAACGTCAACCCGATCGGGCCGCGA
>JANSXY010000017.1 GCA_024742695.1 Paracoccaceae bacterium
GCGCCGATCTCTCCGGGCGCCCGCCGCGCAAGGAGGGCTCCTGCACCATCCATCTCGACGGGCCCTATGCCGGCTGGGGCTTCGACTACGCCACCGGCGAGCGGGCCGGTCCCATCGACCTGATCGCGCAGGCGACCGGTCTTTGTGACGGGTCGCTCTTCGACGAGGCAGCGCGGCTCGCGGGGATGGATCGCCCTGCGCCGCAGCCCGCGCCGAAGTCGCCCATGCGCACACGTCCCGACCACTCGGCCGAGATCGCGCGTCTGGTCGGTGGGGCCGTGCCCCTCTCGGGCACGCCGGGCGAGACCTATCTGCGCGCCCGCGGGCTGTCGGATCCCGGATCGCCCGATCTGCTGTTCCACCCCGATCTTCCGGACTTCGACAGCTGCCGCGGCTGGCCCGGCCTGATCGCGATCCTCCGGCTGCCGGACGGGGAGCGTGCGCCGGGTATCCATCGCACGTTCCTGCTCGACGACGGCAGCGCCAAGGCGCCTCCGGGCAAGAAGATGCTCGGCAGCGTGAAGGATGCCGTGGTCCGGCTGTTCCCGAGGCCCGAGGACGGCCACATCGGCATCGCCGAGGGGATCGAGACGGCGCTCGCCGCGCACGCGCTCTTCGGCACGGCGGTCTGGGCGGCGCTGTCGGCCGACGGTCTGGCGCGGTTCCAGTGGCCGGAGGGCACCCGCCGCGTCACAATCTACGCCGATGCCGGGGACGCCGGCCGCCAGGCGGGAGCGACGCTCTCAGACCGTCTGAACCGCGCAGACATCCCGAACGAGATCGTCGCGCCGCTGCATGGCGACGACTTCAACGACGATCTGCTGCGCGGGGCGCGCGCGGAGGATTACGCGCTCGCGGCAGACACCACTGCCGACCCGCAAACCGGGGATCCAGTCGAGCCAGAGACGGCCACGCCCATAGTTGCCTCCACCGACGACCCCGCCACCCTGATCGCGGCGGCCGAGGCGCTGACCAATCCGCCCGAGTTCGAAGCCCTGTCCACGCTGCTCGGGCGCATCGCGCTGGCAAAGCTCGACCCGCTGCCGGAACGGCAGGTCATCGCGCGGATCAAGTCCGCGACCGGCATCGGCATCTCGGTCCTGACCCAGCAGCTGGCCGAACTCGGCCGCCGCGTGAACGCCACCGGCGATCCGCACGCCCCGATCCCGAAACCCGCCTGGTTCAGGCGACTTCGGCTCGATCTGGCCGGCGCGCCCGAGCGCAACGAGGCCAACGTCATCGTTGCGCTGACCTCCGATCCGGCCTTCGCCGGCGTGCTCGCCTTCGACGAGTTCGGGCAGGAGATCGTGGTGCGTCAGCCGCTGCCGTGGGACAGCGTCGCCACGTTGCTCCCGCGCCCTTGGGAGGACGCCGACGACATCCGTACCGCCGAATGGCTGCAACTGCGGAGCATCAATGTGGCGCCGGTGGTCGTGAGCCGAGCCGTCGGCGCCGTCGCCCGAGAACTGCGCATCCATCCCGTCCGCGACTGGCTCGACACCCTGACATGGGACGGCACGCCCCGGATCGAGACCTGGACCAGCGCCTATCTCGGCGCCGAGCCCAACGCCTACAACCACACCATCGGCGCGCTCTGGCTGATCTCGGCCGTCGCCCGCATCTACCGGCCCGGCGTGAAGGCCGACCACATGCTGATCCTCGAAGGGCCGCAGGGCGCGCGCAAGTCCACCGCGATCAAGGTGCTGGCTGGCGAGGAATGGTTCACCGACGAGCTGCCGGAACTTGGCTCGAAGGACGCGGCGCTGCACATGCAAGGCGTCTGGATCGTCGAGATCGCCGAACTCGACGCCATCGGCCGCGCCGAGGTCTCGCGCATCAAGGCCTTCCTGACCCGCACCACCGACCGCTTCCGTCCGCCTTACGGTCGCTACACCGTCGAGGTTCCGCGCCAGTGCGTGTTCGCCGGCACCGTGAACCCAGACACCTATCTGCGGGACGAGACCGGCAACCGCCGCTTCTGGCCGCTCCGCTGCGGCGCCATCGACATCGCGGCGCTCGCCCGCGACCGGGACCAGCTCTGGGCCGAAGCCGTCCATCGCTTCCGCGCCGGCGCGATCTGGTGGATCGACGATCCGGCGCTGCTGGCTGAAGCCCGTGAGGAACAGGACCGCCGCTACCAGTCCGACGCTTGGGACGAGCTGATCGAACACTGGCTGACGCACGAGATCCGCACCGTCTCGGACGGCTTCCCCGACTACGGCAACTCCCGCACCGAGAGCGTGCCGCGCCCCGAGCCGCTTGTCGACGTGTCGGTCGGCGAGATCCTCGAGGAGGCCATCGGGCTCGAACCTGCACGCTGGACCCGAGGCGACCAGATGCGCGTCTCGGCCTATCTCAAGGCCAACGGCTGGGAGCGGTACCGGCGGCGCGACGACGGCGGGCGCGAGGCGCCGCGGGAGTGGCGGTATCGGAGGGACCTGGCATAGTTCCGCCCGCCGCGTCTCTTCCTCGAGGCCCCGGTTATACCGCGCGCAGCGAGCCCTTTGCCTGCCTCTCAGCCGCAACTTTATCTGCCGTCAAACTCCAGATGAGCCCTTCCACCTCGTCGAGCGGCAGGCCGAGTTCTCTCGCGATATCCGCCTTCGTCACGCGCTCCTGCCAGAGCATCGTAAGCACCTGCCGCCAGACCTTGGACTTTTCGCGGCTTATGCCGTTGGGCTCGCCGGTGCGGTAACCACGCTTGGTCAGATCGATGCAGATCGACTTGTATTGCCACTCAGACAGCCGCCTCAGCTGGTGCAGACGGTAGGCCATCGCCATTGCTGAGACGCGCCAGCGTGCCTTGGCACGAATGACGACATCGGTCGTGATACGCCTCGGAATGCGGGCGATCACGTCTTCCGCGGGCATCAGGAGCGCTGAAGCGAAGGCGTTTGCTTCGCGCTCCACGTTTCTCCCCTTTTTCGGGTCGCCGTGCATGTGCATCACCAAGTGGGCCAATTCGTGGGCCGCATCAAATCGGCTGCTTTCGGCGGTCTTGAAGTTGTTCAGAAACATGTAGGGCTTGCCGCCACGCCAGAATGAAAACGCGTTGACCGACGCGGTATTCTCGGTGAGCGAAAACAGCCGGACGCCCTTTGCCTCCAGGAGCGCCAATAGGTCCGTGATGGGCTGCTGCCCGAGCGACCAGTGCTGCCGTACATGGGCAGCTGCAACCTCGGGGTCGCTCTCGTAGGACAGATCGATGAGCTCGGGCTCAGGCAAGCCAAATCGCTCATCGACCCACTCGCTCAGCATCAATCCCACCGACCCGGCGCCAAGAGAGGCGTCGCGTTCTCTCGCTGTCATCTTCGAGAACGAGCGGAAGCTGACAGCACCGGGATCCACTGCATCGACCTTCGAGCCGAAGAAGAATTCTTCCGGATAACGAAGTGCTCCTGCCAGCTTCACGACGGTATCGGGTTCCGGCTCGTTGCGACCCTTCTCGAGTCGTTTGATCGTATCGACACTCACGCCTGCCTGTTCGGCAAGTGCCTTCGCCGTCAGCCCTCGCCGTGCACGGGCCAATTTCAATCGGGTTTCTTCGAACATGTGATGTCTACTTGCGCACGATCTTGGGCTCGAAGTCTTCCGCGGTACCGTCGTCGTCGAGATTCAGGAGAGTTTCGTCCTCGTCGCCCTCAGGAAGCAGGAAGATGCGCTCGACGGCACCTTCGAATGTCTTCCCAGAAATCTTCGGCCGGGTAAGCTCTGCCCGCCCAGTCTCATCTACCATGAGGTAATAGAACGCTAGGCCGACAGCGTCATCGCGTACGAAATAGCGAAGTTCTTCGGGGTCAAACAGCATCGGACCGCAGGCGCGTTCCGAAGCCGCACCCTTGTCTGATCGCGGCTTCGGCGCCTTTTCACCGCAAGCACGGTCCACGTTGCAGAAGCCAATCTTCAGACCTTTTCGGTCGTTGCGGATGGTCTCCACCCCGTCCTTGCGATCAATGACCCACTCTTCGCCAATGAATTCCTGGCGCAGAGCCGCGACGCCTTCATGATACCCAAAGGTGCCTGCTGCATTTGAGGGATGCAGCGCTGTCGCGTTGCCGCTCGCAGTGCGCGCAGCCTGAACCGCGTTGACCAGACCTTCCTTGGTCAATCCCAGCTCGGTGATGCGGCGATCCACATCCCAAGGCTCATCCAGCAGCCTAGTCTCAATCCATCCAGCCATGCTCGATTCCTAATGCCCGTTTTTTCTCCCTACTTGTAGGTCAAAAAAACGGGCACGGTCAAGATGCACCTGACGCGCGCCGTCCCAACCTTCCGGTGGTCCCAACCATGTCCCAACCTGCCGAGGGGGTTGGGGGCACGAAAAGCCGTTCAAAAACAACGGTGTCCCCAACCTCACCCCGTGGTCCCAACCTTTTGCTACACATTCATATGGGAGAACGGAAAAGGTCGGGAACATGTTTTTCTATACGAAAAGAGAAGGACCCCCGTTGGGGACACCGAGGTTGGGACCACATCCGGGCAAGCCATTGGGATGGAACGATAAAGGGCTGTCCCAACCCCCTCGAAGGTTGGGACCACGCGTTCTGAGGTTGGGACCGGGGCGGATCGAACGTCGATCACCGCCCGCCGCAGCGCCCATGGTCGTTTTCGCTTTGGCCGGGGACCGCCAGATGCTAAATCCTGCGGTGACCGAAGCCGAAGGCCCACAGCTTGTGAGCCTTCACGATGAACACACCGATCCCCGCGCAGGACGTCCGCCCCGAGCCGGGCGCGATCTCCCGGTCCTGCATCCTCGCGCTCGACCTCGGTACCACGACCGGCTGGGCGCTCCGCAGTCATGACGGACTGATCACCAGCGGCACGGTCAGCTTCCGCCCCGGACGCTTCGACGGCGGCGGCATGCGCTACCTCCGTTTCACCAACTGGCTGACCGAACTCGACCGGCTGTCGGGGCCCATCGCCGCCATCTGGTTCGAGGAGGTCCGTCGGCACGCTGGCACCGACGCGGCGCACGTGTTTGGAGGTCTCCTCGCGACGCTGACCGCATGGGCTGAACTGCGGGGCATACCCTACCAGGGCGTTCCGGTTGGCGCGATCAAACGCCACGCCACCGGCAAAGGCAACGCGCCCAAGGAGGCAATGATCGTCGCGGCGCGAGTACGAGGGTTCTCACCCGCAGACGACAACGAGGCCGATGCGATTGCCATCCTGCACTGGGCGATCGAAACGAACGGGGGCCTGGGATGAGGTGGTATCCGAAAGGCTACGGCGGCACGCGCCGGGGTCCGGATCAGGTAAAGCGCGATGGCTGGCATGACGAGGGTGTGCTCGCAGTCTCTGTCGACGACCACCGCCTGACCTGGCCAGAGCGCGAACTGGTGCGTCAGCTCGGCGAGAAGCTGTATGGACCTCGGGCGGGCGACCGGGAGGCCGCAAATGGCTGAGTGGACGCCCAACATGGTCGAGGACCGCCTCGAGAGCGCGGCCGACGTGTTCCGGTCGCTGCCTGAGGTGAAGCCGCAGGGTTACTTCAACGCCTGGCCCGAGTACTTCCACAGCTTCGCGGACCAAGTCGGCCAGGAGCCGCAGATGCGCCGACCCAAGCCCGGGCCGCGTGACATCACGCAGGCCGAGGATGCTCTGCTCTGGCTGCGCTGGCTCGACCCTGCCGATGCGCGCCTGCTCTGGCTTCGGGCAAACCGCAAGCCGTGGAAGCCGATCTGCTGGGATCTCGGCATCAGCCGCGCCACAGCGAACCGGCGCTGGCAGTACGGGATCGCGGTGATCGTCTGGCGGCTGAACGGGAGGCGTGTGCCGCAGAAGCGGTCGATGGAGTTCGTGGTTCGCCGGGCCGATCGAGTCTAGATGAAGACGCAATCACCTGCTAAACCACTATTCATAGTAAGGCTTGGCGTGAGGCCAGAGCGACTCGGGGAGTGCTGCCGCGAATGATGGATTGGGACCGTTTGCTTAGCGGTGAGCGCTTCGGGAACCTGCTGGGGCGCGAGAAGCCGAAGGGCAAGCCACCCGGACCAGCTTTTGCGGATGGTCAGTTTCGCCTGCCGCAAGAGCGCGACCATGATCGTGTCCTGTTCTCAACTCCTTTTCGCAGGATGGGCGACAAGACGCAGGTCTTCCCTCTGGAAAGCATCGAGAGCATCAGAACACGCCTAACCCACTCATATGAAGTGGCGAACCTAGCGCGTTCGCTCGGCCTCGAGATTGCTCACACGCTTTCCGATAGGCTGCCTGCGCACGCCATTAGGGTACTGCCCGCGACACTTGCTGCGGTCGGTCTGGCGCATGATATCGGCAATCCTCCATTCGGACACCAAGGCGAGTTCGCAATTCGAGCTTGGTTCGAAAGGAACAAAGACGTTCTCTTTGTCCCACCCACTGAACCAGAGAACTCCGAGGTTGCCGCAGACGTCAAGTTGCTCGAAGACCAGCACAAGAACGACTTTCTTTTCTTCGAGGGGAACGCGCAAACGCTTCGCGTGCTCACGAAGTTGCAGGTTATTGGTGATGATCTTGGGCTGAATTTATCCGTCGGCACGCTCGCGGCGGTCATGAAATACGTTGCGTCATCGGACACTCTCGACAAGTCCAAGCAAGCCCGAAAAAAGGTCGGGTACTTCACGTCTGAGCGCTATGCTGTCGAGCGAATTCGCGAAGAGACTGGTCTCAGCGGCAATAGCCGACATCCGCTCGCCCTGGTCATGGAGGCATGCGATGACATCGCTTATTCCGTTTTGGATGCAGAGGACGCGATCAAGAAGGGGCTGGTCTCGCTCAACGATCTGCTCGCGGCGTTGGAGTACCACCCCGACGGCGAGGACA
The DNA here is from genome assembly GCA_024742695.1 of Paracoccaceae bacterium. Lineage (GTDB taxonomy): Bacteria > Pseudomonadota > Alphaproteobacteria > Rhodobacterales > Rhodobacteraceae > JANSXY01. Next base: position 6,802 of record JANSXY010000017.1, read on the forward strand.
AGCTCGATGCGGTGACAAAGCACCTTTGCGAACTTGCCCGGTGGGAGCTGGATTTTCTGCGACGTCAGCAACTTCATCCGAGCGAGCTTCAAGATGTTGCAACCCAGAAGTTCCGCGTTCATGCGATTCACTTAATGGTATCGGCGGTTGCCGAAGCTTTCAGGGATAACTATGAGTCGATTATTTCAGGTTCATTCGACGACGAACTGATAAAGAAATCTGAGGCAGCGAAACTCTGCAGCGCGCTGAAGAAGTTTGACCGAGAGAACGCATTTAGCCACAAGTCCGTTCTCGAAATCGAGCTGAATGGTTACAACGTGCTCAATCGGTTAATGGATTTCTTGTGGGTTGGAATCAGTCAGCGCAGGTCTTTTCAAGATTTGGCGAGTGATCGAACGACGCCTTTTGCAGCATACGTGTATAGTCGGATTTCGAAGAACTATCGGCGGATGTTTGAGGGCAAGGTTGAGAAGTACCACCCCGATCCTGGACTACCCATACGTTACAAAGAGATGCAGCTTCTCACGGACATGGTTTCTGGCATGACGGATCAATTCTGCATTGATCTATACCGGGACTTTGAGCAGCACTATCGGGAAATGAGACGGGTCGATGGAACGCCAGCTTGAGAGCAGGATCCATTATTTTTTCAGATCGCGTTATCGCGGGCGCAAAGATATACACGTTGTACTGAAGGATCTCCGCAGACACGGGCGACTGGTATTGGTTGGAGGCATGCTGCGCGACCTCGCATTGTTCGGGAACGCTGGCTTTAGATCTGATTTGGACTTTGTGATTGCACCTTACGATCTCGGTAGCTTCGAAAAACACATGGGGTCAATTGGAGCGCGTATAAATCGGTTTGGTGGTTACGCCTTGCCGTCCAGAAAGTGGCAGATAGATGTTTGGCCCTTGGAGAAAACGTGGGCGCATGTAGCTGGTCATGCAAGTGTGCGCACTGTCGGAGACCTTCGAAGTGCAACGTTCTTCAGGTGCGACGCTATTATTTATGATCTTGAGTATCGGAAGCTGATTACGGCCCCGGAATATTTTGGAGATCTGACGAACAAAGTTCTCGAGATTAATCTTAGACCAAACCCCAATCCGAAGGGAAACGCTGTCCGCGCTTTCAGGTACGCTTTGATGAAGGGGTTCCGGTGGGGGCCTCAGCTCTCTGAATTTGTCGATGAGGTGCTCGAGAGCGAGGGATGGGGCGCCCTACTCGAGGCCGAACGTCGTTCCTTTCGTTCGCAGTATCTTGAGAGTATTTCCTTCGAACATTTAAAGCGAGCGCTTCGGTCGCATGTTTCAGGAGATCAGAGCGATCATTTCGATGCAGCGGCGTTTCAAAGAAACGTCCAGCTTACGCTGCCCTATATTCACTAGCGCCGAACGGTTGCCATTTGTTCCGTTGTCAATTGGCCTTTTGGGGTTGAGACATTTTCCTGAGAGACACCGAACGGCGAGACGGATCGCCTCTCTGACGCTATCCATGGCGATATACTCGGGGTCGTGCGCTCGGGCGAACCGACGCTGATCCCGAGATGGATACCGGGGCTGGCTTCCGGGGTCCAGCCGGCGTCCAGGCCGCCAAGCCTTTGTTTTCCGGTTCCTTTCCGGGCCGAAACGTATGCTGGCGGGCTTGGCTCGGCATTTCGCCAGCGACAGGGCCGGATTTTTGGGAAGCCACCGGAGTCCAGCGTCCAGACGCGACGCCTGAAACCCTCGTGAATTCAAACACCTGAACGGCCGCGCCCGGTGGATACCCTGCGGATGCCGGAGTCCAGAAGAAAGCCAGTGGACCCCGCCGCGCCGGAATCCATCCGACGAATGCCGATCAACCATCGACAGGAACCTGCATGACCCTCGCCTTCGCCCCCGAGCGGATCGAGACTTGGCCACTTGCGCGCCTGCAGCCCTACGCAAAGAACGCGAAGGTGCATGGCGCCGACCAGGTCGCGAAGATCGCAGCCAGCATGGCCGAGTTCGGCTGGACCGTGCCGTGCCTCGTCGGCGAGGACGGCGAGCTGATCGCGGGCCACGGCCGGGTGCTTGCCGCGACGCAGCTGGGGCTGTCCGAGGCGCCGGTGATCGTGCTGGGGCATCTGACCGAGGCGCAGCGGCGGGCCTATCGCATCGCGGACAACAAGCTCACGGAACTCGGCAACTGGGACGAAGCGTTGCTTTCGGCAGAGTTGCAGGACCTTCTCGCCGACGACTACGACCTGTCGCTCGTGGGCTTCTCAGACGGCGAACTCGACAAGCTGCTGGCTTTCGTTCCGGACAGGGACGCTGAAGAAGAAGGTGGCGCCGGGGGCTCCGTGCCGCCGGTGACCATCCCCGAACCGCCGCGCAATCCGGCTTCGCGCATGGGAGACCTCTGGATCCTCGGCGACCACCGGCTTCTGTGCGGGGACTCGACCAGCCATGGCGATGTCCGCCGGCTGATGAACGGCGAGCGGGCCGTGCTGTTCGCCACCGACCCGCCGTATCTCGTCGACTACGACGGGTCCAACCATCCGACGCGGAACAAGGACTGGTCGCAGTCCTACGGCGTCACCTGGGACGACAGTTCTCAGGGTGCGGAGCTCTATGACGGTTTCATCGCCGCAGCGGTGGCCGAGGCGATCACCGAGGATGCCGCCTGGTACTGCTGGCACGCGTCCCGCCGGCAGGCGATGCTCGAAGCCTGCTGGGAAAAGGCCGGCGCCTTCGTCCACCAGCAGATCATCTGGGTGAAGGACCGCGGAGTCCTGACCCGCTCCCACTACCTCTGGAAGCACGAGCCATGCTTCATGGGCTGGCGCCGCCCTAACCGGCCGCCGAAGGTCGCCGAGCAGACGCTGCCCTCGACCTGGGAGATGCCGTCCTTCGCCAAGGACGAGCGCCCCGACCACCCGACGCCGAAACCACTCGACGCCTTCGGGATCCCGATGCGCCAGCACGTCGCCCGCGGCGGGCTCTGCTATGAGCCGTTCTCGGGGTCGGGTTCGCAGATCATGGCGGGCGAGACCAACGGCCGCCGCGTCTTTGCCATGGAGATCAGCCCCGCCTATGTCGATGTCGCCGTGGAGCGTTGGCAGGCCGAAACCGGCCGCGACGCGATCCTCGACGGCGACGGCCGGACCTTCGACGAGGTGAAGGCCGAGAGGCTCGATCTGTCCCCAACGGACGAGGAAGCCGCTGCATGAAACAGAGCCGAGCCATGTCGCTGGTCGAGGCCATCGCCAACGTGGCGGTGGGCTACGGTGTCGCCGTCGTCACGCAGCTTCTGATCTTCCCGGTCTTCGGGCTGCACACGACTCTGGCGCAGAACTTGAAGATGGGTGCGGTGTTCACGGTGGTGAGCATCGCGCGGTCCTATGTCCTTCGGCGGCTGTTCGAGGCGATCCGGGTCGGAACGACAAGACCGCCGCTCGATGCGAGCGGCGGCCATGTTCGTCGTCCGTTGCCTTATCGGCGCGATTTCGGTCCTGCGATCAGACGAGATCAGGCCTCCAAGCGGTAGACCCGCCTACGGCCTTCTACCTTCTCGGAGGTCACTTCGAGTCCGAGCTTCTTCTTGAGCGTTCCGGCGAAGGCGCCGCGGACCGTGTGGGACTGCCACCCTGTTTCGGCGACAATCTCGTCGATGGTCGCGCCGCCCTCGGCGCGGAGCATCTCGATCAGCTTCGCCTGCTTGGTGCCCGTGCGAGGTGCGCGCGCCTTGGGCGCGGGGTCGGCCTCGGCGGGGGCGTCCTGCGGCGCCTCCGCACTCGGCGTCACGTCGGCGCCCGTAGGCGCGCTGTCGCCGCCTTCCAGCTCGATGCCGATGGCGGCGAGGCCCGCGTCTTGGACGTGCAGGAGGATGGCGCGGCCGTCCTCGTCGTTGCGCCAGATGCGCTTGAGGGCGGCGTCGGCCTTGGTCCGGCTGTCGGTCGTGGTCTCGGCGATCAGCCCGCGGGAGAGCAGCGCGGCGACCACCTTGGTGGCGGCGCCGCCGCGGAGCGAACCGGGAAGCGGCAGAACATTGCGGTCCTCGCGCTGCGCGGCGGCGCTGAGGATCACGAGCTGGGTGTCGGAAAGCTTGGTCATCTGGGGTCTCCGTATTCGGGCCCGCGTCATGCGGCGCCTTCTATGACCCCGAGCCGCGCAGGGCGCGCGGCGGGAGTTCCGGCTGGCCGGAGATCAGCGGGCGTGCTCGCCCTGGCCGAAGGCGCTGTCGGTGATGCGCTTCAAGAGGCTGGCGTAGTGTTCGAGAGTGCCGACCATGGCCCAGCCCGCCTCGTCGGGGTGGCAGTTGAAATGGTCGTCGCTGAGCGCCTGCAGGCGAGCGAGCATCTCGTCGATCTCGGCCTTCTTGCCGATGAAGGCGGCGAGTGCCGCTTCCTTGTTGCGCCGGGCCTTCTCTACGCGGAGTTCGTGCCGCGGGGTGGTGATCGGATTCAGTCGCGTTGTCATCGTGTTGGCTCCGTGGTGAGTTGCATCGTCCCTGTGGGATGGACGTTCGCTCCGGTTGCTCGGCTTATCAACTCGATAAGCACATGATTTCGAATGATAATCGGAGCCGTCGATGAAGGGCATGAGCGAGCGCCAGTACGCCGCCCATGTCGGGCTCTCGCGCGGCGCGATCCAGAAGGCGAAGGCGGCCGGCCGGCTCGTCCTGCACGAGGATGGCAGCATCGACGCCGCGGCATCCGACCGGCTCAGAGCGGAAGCGACGGATCCGTCGAAGACGAGGAAGGCGCCGGCACCGAAGCTGAAACCCGTGCCCGAGGCCGCCGTCGCCGCCGTCGGCGACACGCTACGGGAACAGGGGCTATCCGCCCCGGCCGTCGGCGGCGGCACGACCTTCCTGCAGGCCAAGACCGCGAACGAGGTGCTGAAGGCGCAGGAAAGGCGTATCCGGCTTCAGAAGCTGAAGGGGGAACTGGTCGACCGCGCCCGGGCGGAGACGCTGATGTTTCGGCTCGCGCGCGACGAGCGCGACGCATGGGTGACCTGGCCGGCGCGGGTGGCTGCGTTGATGGCCTCGGAGCTGACCGCGGCGCTGGGGGACGGATACGAGGTGGAGGCGGCGCTGATGCAGAAGGTTCTGGAGGCCCATGTCCGCGCCCAGCTCGACAGCCTCGCCGAGATCCGACCCGGGCTTGGATGACGATCTCTTCGGGTTCGACGGCGCCGCCGCGCTGATCCGCGCCTGGTCGCGGGGCCTGCGTCCAGACCCGGATCTGACGGTCTCGAGCTGGGCCGACCGTCACCGGAAACTCGCCTCGCGGGCCTCGGCCGAGCCGGGGCAGTACCGGACCGCGCGCACACCCTACATGCGCGAGATCATGGATCGGCTCTCGCCCGGCGATCCGACCCAACGGATCGTGTTCATGAAGGCCGCGCAGGTCGGCGCGACCGAGGCCGGGAACAACTGGATCGGTTTCGTCATCCACCAGGCGCCGGGTCCGATGCTGGCGGTCCAGCCGACGGTCGAACTCGCCAAGCGAAACTCGCGGCAGCGGATCGACCCGCTGATCGACGAAAGCCCGGACCTTCGGGAGCGGGTGAAACCGGCGCGATCCCGCGACGCGGGCAACACCATGCTGTCAAAGGAGTTCGCGGGCGGCATCCTGATCATGACGGGCGCGAACTCGGCGGTGGGGCTGCGCTCGACCCCGGCGCGCTACATCTTCCTCGACGAGGTCGACGCCTATCCGGCCTCGGCCGACGAGGAAGGCGATCCGGTCACGCTGGCCGAAGCACGCTCGCTGACCTTCGCCCACCGGCGCAAGGTGTTCCTGGTCTCGACCCCGACGGTCCGTGGGCTCTCTCGGATCGAGCGGGAGTTCGAGGCGTCCGACCAGCGCCGGTTCTTCGTGCCGTGCCCGCATTGCGACGCGATGCAGTGGCTGAGGTTCGAGCGGCTACGATGGGAAAAGGGGCGGCCTGAGATGGCAGAGTATCTCTGCGAGGGCTGCGAGCGACCCATCGCCGAGCATCACAAGACGCGGATGCTCGAGCGCGGCGAGTGGCGGGCGACCGCCACCGCCGCCGATCCGACCACGGTCGGCTACCACCTCTCGGCGCTCTATTCGCCGGTGGGCTGGCTCAGCTGGCAGCGGATCGCGCGGGCGCATGAAGCGGCACGGGGCAGCGACGAGGCGATGCGGGCGTTCCGGAACACCATCCTCGGGGAGACCTGGATGGAGACCGGCGAGGCGCCCGACTGGCAGCGGCTGGCGGACCGGCGCGAGGCATGGGCGCCGGGCACGGTGCCGGAGCGGGGGCTGTTCCTGACTGCCGGCGCCGACGTTCAGAAGGACCGGATCGAGGTCGATGTCTGGGCCTGGGGCCGCGGGCTAGAAAGCTGGCTCGTCGACCACCTCGTGCTTGAGGGCGGTCCCGGCGATCCGGCGTGCTGGCAACAGCTGACGGATCTGCTGGGTCGGACATGGACGCATGCCTCGGGCCAGACAATGACACTCGCGCGGCTTGCGATCGACACGGGCTACGAGACCAGCGCGGTCTATGCCTGGTCGCGCCAGGTGGGTTTCGCGCAGGTGGCGCCGGTGAAGGGCGTCGAGGGGTTCACCCGGACGAGTCCGGTAACCGGGCCGACCTTCGTCGATGCGACAGTCGCGGGCAAACGGCTCCGGCGCGGGGCCCGGCTCTGGACGGTGGCGACCTCGACCTTCAAGGCCGAGACCTATCGCTTCCTGCGGCAGGACCGGCCGACGAGAGAGGAACAGGCGGCGGGTGCTCTGTGCCCGCCTGGCACGATCCATCTGCCGGACTGGGCGGACGGCGAATGGCTCAAGCAGCTGACCGCCGAGCAGCTGGTGACGGTGAAGGGCACGCGTGGCTTCACGCGGCTCGAATGGCAGAAGCTCCGCGAGCGCAACGAGGCGCTGGACACGCGGGTCTATGCCCGCGCGGCGGCGTGGATCGCGGGCGCCGATCGCTGGCCCGAAGCACGCTGGGCCGATCTGGAAGCGCAGCTCGGGGTGGCGAAGCAGGGCGTGCCCGAGGCCGGTCAAGCCATGGCGCCGTCCGGCCCGACACGAACGACGCCACGCCGGCGCACGGTGCGCTCGAGCTACATGAGATAGGCGAATTTCAGTGCCGTCGCGATGCGCGACTACGCTGAAAGGCTTCAAACGCTGTCTTGCGCTTGGCGGCGATCATGCGGACGCGCGTCTCGATCTCGGTTGCGCCGAACTCTGTCGGATGAAACGGTCCGCCGTACCAGCGGACCATGTCTTTGTGCTGTGGATGGCGGCGGCTCGCCATCGCCTCGCAGAAGTCCATGAAGCCGGTCGGGCCTCCGACGTCCTCGGGCGGGGCCGTCCGTTCGCCTCCAACGAAGACCGGATAGTCGACATCAGGATCGGCTGGCTCCACGGCCTCGATGACAATGCGATGCTGCCAGTTGTCGCCGAAGTCATAGGTGTAGAGAAATTCAGTCACGCCGCGTTCGATCAGTGAGGACAGCCGCAGACCCTTGGCCTGATAGACCTTGCGGTCCCAGAGGGCATCCTCCGGGTCGGGCTCGCCGTAGACCCGATCGCCGATGGCGAACTCGTAGAGGTGATAGCTCTCCCAGGGCATGACTGCCTGAATGATCTCGTGAAGCGCCCGCAGGTTGGTCGAAATCCCGACCTCGACCCTGCGCCAGATGCGCGGCTCGAGATGCTCGAGGTCGATGCGGATGCGGGCAATCTGGTCGGTCATGGCAGCTGTTCGGGGCGGATCGGTTCGACGATAGAAGGTGCCTCGAATGCCGACAATTATGGATCTGCGCGCCCGCCGCGATGCGCTCTCAGCGCAGCGGTCCTCAGGCGTGGCACGGGTGAGCTATGACGGCAAGACCGTGGATTATCGCAGCGTCGCCGAGATCGACCGGGCCATCGAGGCGCTGGATCGCGAGATCGCCGCGGTCGAGGGGCGCCGGATCGTCCGGCAGGTGCGTGTGACGACGGCGAAGGGGCTCTGATCGATGGGCCTCTTCGACCGTTTCCGCCCCCGGTCCACCGGCGGCCCCGCTGCCGTGCGCGCTCGTCTCGAAGGAGCGATGGCGAAGCGCCGGCTGCGCGGCTGGAACCCGCCGCTCGAGAACATCAACGCGCTGGTCGCCTCAGGCGGCCCGCGGCTTCTGGCGCGGTCCCGCGAACTGGTCGTGACCAATGGGTACGCCGCCAACGCCTGCGAAGCCTTCGCGGCGAACCTGGTGGGGGACGGGATCAAGCCGTCCTCGCTCATCGGAGACTCTGATCTGCGCGACCGGGTTCAGCGGCTCTGGCTCGCCTGGACAGACGAGGCCGACGCCGACGGGCTGACCGACTTCTACGGCCTGCAGGCCATGGTTGCGCGCGAGATGTTCGTGGCGGGCGAGTGCTTCGTCCGGTTGCGCCCGCGCCGAGCCGAGGACGGGCTGCTGGTGCCGCTCCAACTGCAACTTCTGCAGTCCGAGATGCTGCCCTTCGAGAAGACCGAGACGGCGGCGAACGGGAACCGCATCCGCTGCGGGATCGAGTTCGACGCGATCGGCCAGCGCATGGCCTACCACTTCCGGCGCCGCCATCCGGGTGACAGCACCGACCAGGGGGCGGTCATCCCGGAGACGGTGCGCGTGCCGGCGGCGGACGTGCTGCACATCTACCGCCCCATCGACGCGGGTCAGATCCGGGGCCTGCCGCATATTGCACCCGCGATGGTGCGTCTGTTTCTGCTCGACCAGTACGACGACGCCGAACTCGACCGGAAGAAGACCGCGGCGATGTTCGCCGGCTTCATCACCAAGACGGCGCCGGAAGAGCCCTTGCTCGGCGACGCCGAGGCGGATCTCGACGGGTCTGCCATCGCGAGCCTCGAACCAGGCACCATGCAGGTGCTTCTGCCGGGCGAGGACGTGAAGTTCTCGTCTCCGGCGGACGTCGGCAGCAGCTACGAGGCTTTCCAGTACCGCACGCTGCTGGCGGTCTCGGCCTCGCTGGGGCTGCCGTACCATCTCGTCACCGGCGATGTCCGGCAGGCGAACTATTCGAGCCTGCGCGCCGAACTTGTCGAGTTCCGCCGCCGCATCGGTCAGTTGCAGCACGGGGTCCTGGCGCATCAGCTCTGCCGACCGATCTGGCAGCGCTGGCTGGAGACGGCGGTGCTCTCGGGCGCGCTCGACGCCGATCCGGCAGAGCTGCGGCCGGTGCAGTGGATCCCGCCGCGCTGGGACTGGGTCGACCCGCTGAAGGACATCCAGGCGCAGGTGCTGGCGATGGAGGCCGGCATCACCTCACGGCGCAAGGTGGTCGAGGCCACCGGCTACGACATCGAGGAAGTCGATCGCGAGAACGCCGCGGACGCCGCCCGCGCCGCAGAACTCGGCCTGCGCTACCGCACGAGCCCCGGCGAGACGCAGGGCGCCCGCGCGACGCCGGCGACAAGGCCTGAGCCCGCTGATGGCGCAGGCGACAGCACGGACGACGGCGCCGACGCGACCGATCCGGCCACCGAACAGGAGTGACGACATGGCAAGCTGGTATGCGATCCGCGCCCGGGGGACCGGTGCGGAAGTGGCGATCTATGACGAGGTCGGCGCCTACGGGGTCTCGGCGAAGGGGTTTCTGGCCGAACTGGGCGCGTTGCCCGAGGGCACGCCGGTCGATCTGCGGCTGAACAGCCCCGGCGGATCGGTCTTCGATGCGGTCGCGATCCACAACGCACTGAAGAGGCACGAAGGCACGGTCACGGTCTGGATCGACGGCATCGCCGCCTCCGCTGCCTCCTACATCGCGATGGCGGGCGACGAGATCGTCATGCCCGAGAACGCCTTCCTGATGATCCACGACCCCGCGGGCCTGGTCATGGGCACGGCCGAGGACATGCGCGCCATGGCCGAGGCCCTCGACAAGGTGAAAGGCAGCCTGGTCTCGGGCTACGCCGCGAAATCCGGCCGGACGCCGGAGGAGGTCTCCGCGCTCATGGCCGCCGAGACCTGGTTCGACGCTTCGGACGCCGTGGCGCAGGGCTTCGCCGACCGCCTGATCGAGCCTGTCCGGATTGCCGCGAACTTCGACATCGGGCGCTTCCGCAATGCGCCGCCGGTGCTGGTCGAAGCGGTCGAGGCTGAGCCGGAGGCAGACGAAGCGGCCAATGGCGCCGAGATCGAAGCGGACGAGGATACTGAGGCCGCCGCCGAAGGCGACGAGGTCGCGGACGCCGAGGGCCAGCCGGCCGCCACTTCCGATACCCCGGAGCCGCCGGCCGAGACGCCACCGCCCAGCGGCGCGCTGCCAGATCCCGCCGCGATCCGGGCCGAGGCCATCGGCCACGCCCGGGCCGTGATCGATCTCTGCCGCCTCGCGGGCCAGCCGCAGATGGCCGGCCGCTTCCTTGAGGAAGACGCGAGCCTCGACGAGGTGCGCGCGGCACTCCTCGCCGCCAAGGCCGAGGCCGAGCCCGAGATCGCGCCCCATCACCCGCAGCCCGGCCGGTCCTCGGCCGCGCGCCCCTGGGGCGAGGTCGTCGCCCGCACCTTCAAGCTGAAAGGATAACCTCATGACCACTTTGGTCGAAGGCAAACACCCCGGCGGCTTCCTCGTCTGGGAAGCCTTCCGCGACTACACCCGCGAGACGATCACCGTCGCTGCGGGCACGCTCGAGCCCGGCACGGTGCTCGGCAAGATCACCGCGTCGGGCAAGTACGCCGCCCACGACCCGGCCGCCGTCGACGGCACCGAGACCGCTGTTGCCGTGCTCTGGGGCAAAGCAGATGCGTCCGGTGGCGATGCGCCCGCCGTCGCGGTCGTCCGCGGGCCTGCCATCGTCAATCGCCACGACCTCGTCTTCGCCGGATCGCCTTCGGAGGCCGAGATCGCGGCCGCCCACGCGGCGCTCCTCGCCGCGGGCGTCCTCGTCCGCTGACCCCATCCCGACCGGAGGCAGGCCGATGGCCACCATGGACATCTTCGAAGGCGATGCCTTCACCATCGTCGAGCTCACCCGCGCGCTCGAGAACATTCCCTTCAAGCCCGCGTTGCTCTCGGGATCGAACCTCTTCAGCCCGCGCGGCGTGCGCGCCCGCACCGTCGTGATCGAGAGCCGCGACGGGACCCTGTCGCTGATCCCGTTCTCCGAACGCGGCTCGGCCTACGAGCAGCAGGTCCCCGACCGGCGCGAGATGCGGGCCTTCGTCTGCCGGCAGTTCAAGAAGCAGGACGTGCTCTGGGCCTCCGAGATCCAGTCCGTCCGCGACTTCGGCTCGGAAAGCGCCACCCAGCAGGTGCAGACCGAGGTGGCGTACAGGCTGCGCAAACTCCGCCAGGACGCCGAGACCACTTTCGAATACCACCTCCTGAACGGCATCCAGGGGTTGGTGAAGGACCCGAAGGACCACGCGACGGTCGTGAACTACTTCACCGAGTTCGGCATCTCGCCGGCCGCCGAGATCGACTTCGACCTCGACAACGCGAGCCCGGCCTCGGGGGCGCTGCGGAAGCGCTGCCAGGCGCTGATCGAGAGCGTCGAGGACTCAATGGGCGGGCTCTCGGCCGGCGCCGTGCAGGTGCGCGCCGAATGCGGCTCGGCCTTCTTCGCCGATCTCGTGGCCCACAAGGAGGTGCGGGAGACCTATCTCAACACCGCCGCGGCAGCCGATCTGCGCGGTCGCGTCGCCGACGAGGTCAGCTTCGGCGGCATCACCTTCCGCCGCTACCGGGGCGGCGTCGGTTTCACCGTGCCCACCGACAAGGCGTACTTCTATCCCGAGGGTATCGAGGGGCTCTTCGAGATCTACTATGCGCCGGCCGACACCTTCGAAACGGTCAACACGCTCGGCCAGCCGCTATACGCCCGTACGATCCCCGACCGGGATCGCGACGAGTGGGTGCGGCTCGAGATCGAGAGCAACCCTCTGCCGATTTGCACGCGGCCGCAGGTGCTGCGCTCGGCACGGCGGACCTGATGACCGCCTTTGCCGCCGCCCTCGATGCGCTCTTTGCCGACGCGCATCTCGCGCGCGATGTCGTCTACACCGCCGAGGGCGGCGCGCCGTCGCTGGTCCGCGCGATCCTTCGCCAGCCCGACGACGTCACGAACTTCGGCGAGGCGCGCATCTGGTCGGAGACCACCCGGCTGGACCTGCGCCGCGCCGAGGTGGCGAACCCGCGGCCCGGCGACCGCATCGAGATCGAAGGCGAGGCTTTCCTCATACAGGGCGAGCCCGTCCGCGACAGCGAACGGCTCGTCTGGACGGTGGATCTGCGTCCGGCCTGATCTCGATGAAGCTGAAACTCGACATCACGCCGGACCTTGTCGCCGCCATGGCCGCCGAGGTGAAGGCGGGCGAGAAGGCCGTCACCGCCGCCATGCGCGAGGCAGGGACCGGATTGAAGACCGCCTGGCGCGGTCAGATCACCGGCGCGGGGCTCGGCCGACGGCTCGCCAACTCGATCCGAAGCCAGACCTATCCCAAGGCCGGCGAGAGCCTGAACGCCGCAGCTCTGGTCTGGTCCAAGGCCCCGGTCATCGTCGGCGCCCACGACACCGGCCCGCTGATCCGCTCGAAGGACGGCTTCTGGCTTGCGATCCCGACCGAGGCCGCCGGCCGCGGTCTGCGCGGCGGCAGGATCACACCTGGCGAATGGGAGCGCCGCCGCGGCCTGCGCCTGCGCTTCGTCTACCGTCGCCGGGGCCCGAGCCTGCTGGTAGCGGAAGGGCGGCTGAACAACCGAGGCCTCGGCGTCGCGTCACGCTCCAAGTCCGGCCGCGGGCGCGCGACGGTGCCGATCTTCCTGCTGGTCCCGCAGGTCAAGCTGCCGAAGCGGCTGGACTTGGCGCGGGATGCCGATCGGGCGCTCGACAGCGTGCCGGGGCTGATCGTGGGGCACTGGATCGATGCAAGGAGTTGACGTTAGGAGGACAGTGCCTTCTTGCGGGATGTGTACTCGTCGATCTCGATTTCACCACGTGCCAGGCGCATGTCGAGCTCGGCAACAGCACTCGATGCCTGTTTATGGGATGTCTCCCCGTCCAGACGTCGCACGAGCCAGATGACACCGGCAACCACCAGACCGAGCACGACCAGCCAAAGCACCGGCCCGAACATCATTCCGATCCCGTACCCATACCCCCAGTCCATCATGTGACCGTAACCTTCCGGATCTGCAAATGCAGGAGTGGCGAGAATCCCCAAGACGACAGCAAGACGCGACATGACAGCCTCCATGGCAAGTTTGAATTCAGCGTACATGGCTCCGTGGTTTGGAACATTGATGCACCTCAAGCGCGCGAGGGCAGGTGATAGCCTCTGATGCGTTGCCACATGCCGGATCGAACCAGTGACCACCTTACGCGAAACCATCCTCGCCGCGCTGCACACGCGGCTCTTGGCGCTGCCCGCCACCGCCCTCCGCGGCGAGGTGTTGCCCGAACGCGTGCCGGCCGAGGGCCTGCTGATCCTGCGCGACGGCGAACCGGGGGATCCCGAGGTCACCCTGTCGCCGCTGGCCTACCATTACCAGCATCGGGCCGAGATCGAGGCGGTTGTGCAGGGTTCCGACCGTGACGCAGCCTTCGACACGCTGACCGCCAGCATCGGCATAGCACTCGCCGCCGACCGCACGCTGGGCGGCCTCTGCGACTGGGTTGAGGCTGAAGCACCGCGGCCGGTCGATCTGCCGGTCGAAGGCACGGCCAGCCTGAAGGCGGCTGTGATCGCGGTGGTGCTGCACTACACCACGGCCGACCCGCTCGGCTGACCCAACCGACAACAGGAGAACACCATGGCACGAGCCCAGGGGGCGCGGGCGCAGATGGCGCTTGCGTTCGAGACCGTCTATGGCACGCCGCCCGCGAGCGGCTTCACGAAGATGCCCTTCGCCAGCACCACGCTCGGCGCGGAGCAGCCGCTCCTGAACTCGGAGCTTCTCGGCTACGGCCGCGATCCGCTGGCGCCGATCAAGGACGCGGTGACAGCGGACGGCGATGTCGTCGTGCCGCTCGACGCCGAGGCCTTCGGCTTCTGGCTGAAAGCCGCGTTCGGGCCGCCTGCAACGACAGGCACGGCGCCGGGGCCGTTCTCGCACGAGTTCCAGTCGGGTGCCTGGACGCTGCCGAGCCTTTCCATCGAGACCGGCATGCCGGAAGTTCCCCGCTTTGCCATGTATTCGGGCTGCGTGCTCGACCAGCTGACGTGGCAGATGCAGCGCTCGGGGCTGCTCACGGCCACCGCGCGGCTGGTGGCGCAGGGCGAGACGGTCGGGGCCACGACGAGTGCGGGGACACCAGCCGCGCTGGAACTGAAGCGCTTCGGCCATTTCAACGGCTCGATCACGCGGAACGGCACAGCACTCGGCAACGTGGTCTCGGCCGACATCACCTATGCCAACAACCTCGATCGGATCGAGACGATCCGCTCAGATGGACGCATCGACGGGGCAGACCCGTCGATCGCGGCGCTGACCGGCTCGATCGAGGTGCGCTTCGCCGACAGCACGCTGGTGACGCAGGCGATCAACGGCGAGGCCTGCGAGATGGAGTTCGCCTACGCGCTGCCCTCGGGCGAGAGCTTCACCTTCACCGTGCACGCGGTCTACCTGCCGCGCCCCAGGATCGAAATTTCCGGTCCGCAGGGCGTGCAGGCGACGTTCGACTGGCAGGCCGCGAGCGACAGCGTGGTCGGCCGGATGTGCACGGCAACCCTGATCAACGACATCGAGGTGTATTGATGCTGACGCTCGACCTGACCAACGCGCCGCGCTGGTACGACCTCGCCTCTGGCGTCCGGGTGCAACTCCGCCCGCTGACCACCGCGCTCATGGTGGCGACCCGCAGCGACCCGGCCGTGGAGGCGGTGCCCGAGGAGGCCTCCGACGAGGAACGTGCCGTGGCCTTTGCCAAGGCGCTGGCCCGCCGCGCGGTGCTCGCCTGGGAGGGCATCGGCGACGCCGATGGCAACGCCATCGACCCGAGCCCCGAGGCCATCGACGCGTTGCTCGACGTCTGGCCGATCTTCGAAGCCTTCCAGCTGACCTACGTCTCCAAGGGCCTGCTGCTGGAGCAGGAAAAAAACGCCTCCGCGCTCTCGCCGAATGGTCTTTCGGCGGGGGCGAGCGATACTGCGACGCCTGCGCGCAAGCGTGCGAAGACTGTCCGGCGCGGCTGAACCGGCCGCTGACCCTTGAAGGCTGGCAGGTCTGGGATCTCGTCGGACGTCTCGGCGGTCAGCTGCGCGTTCTACCCGGCGCCGTCGTCGGCTGGGATCTGACCTCGGCACTCGCGGTTGGCGAAGCGCTCGGGGTGCCACCCGCCGCAGCGGCTGAACTGCTGGCCGTGATCGAAGCGGTGATGGTCGCGAAGCTCAACGAACAGATGGCGTCAGGCGGCCTCGAGGGGCGTGATGTCTGAGACGTCGATCGTGTCGCGCGCCCGCGCGAGATCCCATGCGCGCTGCAGGTTCATCCAGTATTCCGGGGTCGTGCGGAAGAACTTCGCAAGCCGGATTGCGGTGTCCACGGTGAGCGCGGTTTCACCCTTCACCAGTCGCTCGATCCGCGTGCGGGGAACGTGAAGACGCTTGGCAAGCGCGATCGGGCTCATGTCGAGTGGCCCGAGGTAGAGCTCCGAGAGGACCTCGCCGGGATGAGAGGGGTTCTTCATCAGTGTCATGTCGCGCCCTTTCAATGGTAGTCGACGATCTCGACATCGGCCGGTCCCTGATCGGTCCACACGAAGCAGATGCGCCATTGGCCGTTGATACGCACCGAATGCTGCCCCGCCCGGTCGCCCTTCAGTTCCTCGAGGTGATTGCCCGGTGGAAACCGGAGATCCTCGAGGACCACGGCGGCATCGAGTGCCGACAGCATCGCCCGCGTTCGCTTGACCAGGTCGGCCGGGAAACCCTTGCCGAACCGGTCTGCCACCGCGTTCGCCGCGAGCTTGCCCTTCGTGCTAACGATCATGAGGGCATGTATCACGTCGTGATACATATTTCAAGGGGGCGGTGAGCCGCTCTCGAGTCCGACATCATCCGGAGAGGACCCAAATGGCCGAGAAACGCGTCAGCGTCCGCCTTGCCGCGGTCGGCGGGCGACAGGTCCGCGCCGAGCTGGAAGGCGTGGGCGAGGCCGGAGCGCGCGGTTTCGGACGGCTCAGCCGCGAGATGGAAGCGGCGAACGCCAGGCTCGCCGGCTTCTCGCGCCGGGTGCGCGTCGCGGCAGCGGCTGCGGTCGCTGCTGCCACTGCTGCGGGCGTCGCCATGGTCCGCTCCGGCCTGCAAACGATCGACGCGCAGGCCAAGCTCGCGCAGTCGCTCGGGACCACGGTCGCCTCGATCCAGACACTGGAGCGCGCCGGCGAACTGGCCGGCGTCTCGATGTCGGGGATCGAGCAGGCGACCAAGGACCTCACGCGGCGGCTCAGCCAGGCTGCGGCCGGCGGCGGCCCCGCGGCGCAGGCACTCGAACGGCTGGGGCTCTCGGCCTCCGACCTGCTGGCCCTGCCGCTCGACGAGCGCGTCGGCGCGATCAACGCCGCAATCGAGGAGTTCGTGCCGGTGGCCGAACGTGCGGCTGTCGCGGGACAGCTCTTCGGCGAGGAAGGCTCCATCGCCATGTCGCGGATCGACACCGCGACTCTCCGCCAGGCGACCGAGGATGTCCGCGCCTTCGGCGTCGTGGTGTCCGAGCAGGACGCCGACCAGATCGAACGGACGAACGACGCGATCTCGCGCCTCGGGCTGATCTGGCGCGGGCTCTCTAACCAGCTCGCCGTCGCGGCGGCACCGGCGCTCGAAGCCGTTGCCGACGCGATGGCGGCCCTCGCGAGCCGAACCGGCCCTCTGGGCATCGCCATCCGCGGGCTCTTCGACAACATCGCTCGGCTGGCGACCTATGCCGCCACCTTTGCCGCCTTCCTGGCTGGCCGCTGGGTCGCGGGTCTTGCCGCCGCCGCGCTGTCCGTGCGCGGTCTTGCGATGGCGCTGGTCGTTCTGCGCGGTGCCGTCATCCGGACAGGGATCGGCGCGCTCATCGTCGGCGCGGGAGAACTGATCTACCAGTTCACGCGCCTTGCCTCCGGTTCGGGCGGTTTCGGCAACGCGATGGCGCTCCTTGGGGATCTCGCCAGCGAGGTCTGGGACCGGATCGGTATGGGCGCCGCGAGCGTTGGGGCCTCGGCCATGGCAGCCTTCGCCGACATTCAGGCCTCCGCGGCGTCTGCCATGCAGGGCGCGCTCGAGGCAGCGGTCGGCTTCGCGAATGCCGCAGTGAACAGCTTTGAAGGCGCGTTCGAGGCGATCAGGGCCGTCTGGGGTCTGCTCCCCGCGGCCATCGGCGATCTGGCCTTCCAGGCTGCGAACAGCCTGATCGAGGGTGTCGAGGCGATGCTGAACGGCGTCGTCACCCGGATCAACGGCTTCATCGAGGGCGTGAATGCCGGGCTGGAATCGCTCGGCGTCGAGCGCCGGATCGGGGTCATCGCCGAGCTCGATCTCGGTCGCCTCGAGAACCGTTTCGCCGGCGCCGCAACGCAAGCCGCCACGGCGGCGCGCGATGCCTTCGCCTCGGCCTTCGCCGACAACCCGCTCGCCGTTCCCGATCTCGGACTGACGGCAGCCGCCAGCGACGCCGCGGCCTCGGCCGAAGCCTGGCGTCAGACGGCCGCCACTCTGGCCGACGGCGCGCTCCAGCCGCTTGCCGCACTCGATGCCCTGCGCGCCGCGGTCAGCAGTACGGGCGCGGAGGCAGAGACGGCGCTCGAGGACGCGACGGTCGCTGCCGAGCGTTTCGATGCCGCGCTGTCCGGTGAGGATGGGGCGGGACCGGCCGCCGCGCTCGACGAGACCGCCGAGGCGGCTGGGCGCGCGGGCGGCGCCATGCAGATTGCGGCCGATGTCGCGCGCCAGTCCTGGGATGCGGCCCGCGCTGCCGTGGAACGCACGCAGGAGATCGCGAAGGGGCTGGCAGAAGACATCACGGGTCCGATCAAGGAGGCACTGAAGTCGGGCGAGCTCAGCTGGCAGACCTTCGCAGGTGCCGTGGCCGGCATCGCGCGCAATCTCGCGAACAGGCTCATCGACCAGGCCTTCAAGCCGATCGAGGACGCGCTTTTTCGCGTCTTCTCCGGTGCCGGCACCGGTGGCGGTGGTGGTCTCTTCGGCTGGATCGGGAGCGCCATTGGCGGGCTCTTCGGGATCGGTGGTTTTGCCCGAGGCGGGGCCTTCGCGCAGGCCGGCGAGATCACGGCTTTCGCCCGGGGCGGCGTGGTCAACCGGCCGACGGTGTTTCCCTTCGCGCGGGGGATCGGGCTCATGGGCGAGGCCGGACCGGAAGCGATCCTGCCCCTGCGCCGTGGCCCGGGAGGGCGGCTCGGCGTCGAGGCGAACAGTGATGGCCCGGCGCCCCAACAAGCGACCCGCATCGTCAACGTTCTCGATCCCGCCATCGTCGGGGACTATCTCGCAACGCCCGCGGGCGAGCGGCTCATCGTCAACGTGATCCGACGCAACCGAGGAGGTCTCGATGCCTGAGCCCGAACGCGGGCAGCGCAACTGGCCCTTCGCGGCGCAGATGCCGGTCACGGAAGTGCTGGAGTGGTCGACCGACGTCCTGGTCACCGAAGCCGCCGAACAGCGGATCGCGCTTCGCACGGGTCCACGGTCCACGCTGACCCTCTCGCATCTCCTCGATGCCGCCGGGATTGCGGAGGCGGCCGAACTCGGCCGGGCCGGACCGCTTGATGACTGGATCCTGCCGCTCTGGCATTTGGCGCGCCCGGCGACGGCATCGATCGACGCGGCTGACCTCACGGCCTTCGTCGACACGACGGATGGCGCTTTCGACGGCGCGGCGCAGGCTATCATCGCTGCCGATGGTGGCGGAGCGCATCTGGTCGAAGTTGCCGCAGTGCTGCCCGACCGGCTGGAGCTTGCTGCTGCAGCTGGGGTCAGTCTCGTGCATGCCATCGTGGCACCGGTCGGAACCGCTTTCCTCGCGCGGCCCGTCGACATCGACCGCCGCCGCCAGGGCCTCGGGACGGTCACGGCGAGCTTCACGCTCCGGCTCAGCGACGGCAGCGCTGCTGCTAGCCCTTATCCCCAGCACCAGGGGCTCGACGTGCTGACCGATCCGGCCGTTCTGCGCCAGCCGCTCGCCGAGACGCTCGGCCAGACCGTAGAAGCCATCGACAACGGCTTCGGGCCCATCGTGCTCGAACCCGTCCTCACCCATGTCCAGCGCCGGTCGACCATCATGCTCATCGACCGAGGAGCTACGCGGCTGACCCGCCGGCGCTGGTTGCTCTCCTTGCGCGGTCGCCAGCGAGCCTTCTGGCTGCCGACCTGGGGCCGGGAACTCGTTCTGCAGGCGGCGGTCACGTCCGGCGCGACCTCCATCGTCGTCGCACCGCTCGTCGATCCCTCCGTGTGGATTGGCCGGCACCTGATGATCGACCACCCGACCGGGCCGGTCTTCCGCGAGATCACCGCCGCCGCATGGGACGCGCTCGGGCTCCGGCTCTCCATCGCCGCGCCCGGCAAGAGCGTCGCCCTAGGCACGCCCGTGCATCTGATGGTGAGGGTCCGCTCGGATGCCGACCGGATCGAACTCGCCCACGGACCGAACCGGACCGAACTGTCGCTGCCGCTGATAGAGATCCCCTCATGACCTATGATCTTGCCGAGGCCTCGAAAGCCGAGGGGCGGCCGTATTTCCTCTACATCTTCGCGGAAGGGGACAGCGCCTGGCGTTTCACAAGCCGCGCCAGCGCCTGGATCTCACCCGCGGGCGCCATCGGCAACGAGACCGAGGATCTCGTCTGGGAGCCTTCAGCGGTCAGCCACGGCTCCATCGTGCAGAGCAGCGATCCGCGCCGGGTGGATCTCTCGGTGACCTTCCCGCTCTCCGATCCCTTCGCCCGCCGGTATCTCGGGCCCCGGGGCCGATCCGTGACGACCCTCACCATCTTCCGCGGTCACGAACAGGTCCCGGCCGAGGTGGTCGCGCACTGGAAGGGCCGCATCGTCTCGGCCCGCGTCGAGGGACGGCGGATCACGCTTCGGGCGGAATCGCTCTTCACCTCGATGCGGCGCGAGGGCGTGCGGGCGAAGTACCAGCGGCTCTGCCGCCACGCGCTCTATTCCCGCGGCTGCCGCCTCGACATCGAGACCTTCTTCGTGGGCGGAACCGCGACGGCACGCTCCGGCCTCGAGATCACCGTGGCCGATGCCGCGCTCCTGCCGGACGGCTGGTTCCGCGGCGGCGTCCTGCGCCACGCTGGGCTTCTCGGCTTCATCACCGGCCATGCCGGGGACAGGCTGACGCTCGCGGGACGCATGCCGGAACTGGAGACCGCGATCGACGATCCGGAGACGGTCGCCGTCATCGACATGGCGCCCGGCTGCGATCTCCGCCGCGACACCTGCGCCGCCAAGTTCGGCAATCTCCTGAACTTCGGGGGCTTCCCCGACATCCCCGGCCGTAACCCCTTCGGCGGCACCAGCATCGTCTGAGGGCAGCTCAGCCGAGATAACGGGAGGTGTTCTCCGTGTTGAAGTTCCGCCAGGCTGTCTGGGTCCTGGCCCATTCGTGAAGATGAGCTTCCAACCGCTTGCGAAGCAGGTCGTCGGCCAATGCCGGATCGGAAGAGATGACGAAGGCCTCGAGTCCATCTGCGCCATGTTGGCGCGCATAGTCCGGGAGAATGCCCCGACGGTTGATGTTGCGGTCAGTCCCGTCCTTCATCGCGCGATACCACTGTAGCGCACCCCTGTGTCGGCTGAGGATGTTCTTCGATTGACCGATGCGGATGCCTCGCACGGGCCAGAGCACTTCAACGTAGACGCCGGCGCAACGCGGCAAGTCCTGACTGTGACCCTTTCGCCAGGCCATGTTCAGGGGAAGGCCGAGGAATGTCGTCGGCTGGCCCGACAGCGTGTGGTCAATCTCAAGCATGCAACTTCTCAACGTGTCGTGTCGGCGCCACCTCGCGCGGAAGCAACGGACGCCCTGACGCAATCCTGGTCTGACTTCGTTATCCCGTAGCCGGGCTTCCTGGCCAGAATGTGACCCGGATCGGTCACGGCCCAGAACCAACACCACCGCGCGCGCCGGCGCGACCGCCACCATCCTATCGAGCCCCGCCCATGGTCTGGAACTTCGTCGTCCAGATCGTCGCCAGCCTGGTGCTGACGGCGATCTCCTATGCGCTCTCGCCGAAGCCGAAGACCGAGGTCCCGAAGGCGGCCGGGCTCGACGATTTCGACCTGCCGACGGCCGAGGAAGGCCGGCCGATCCCGGTCGTCTTCGGCTCCGTGCTGCTGCGCGGCCCGAACATCGTCTGGGCCGGCGATCTCAAGGTCGACCCGATCCGCAAGAAGGGGGGCAAGAAGTGAGCGAGACCCTCATCGTCCGCGCCGAAGACATCCGCGCCGCCCGGCTTTGCTTTCAGGGGGCGCGTCCCTGGTTCCGCCGTCACGGGCTCGACTGGCAAGCTTTCCTCGCCGAAGGGCTGCCCGCCGAGGTGCTGGCCGCCACCGGCGACGCGCTGGCGCTGCGCGTGATCGCCGAGGCCGAGAAGCGGATCGCGCGGACCGGGATCGAGGACTGACATGGGCGGTCGCTCCAAGTCCCAGACGGTCGGCTACAGGTATTCCCTCGGGGCGCATCTCGCGCTCTGTCACGGGCCCGTCGACGCAATCCGCGAAATCCGGGTCGACGACCGCACCGCCTGGTCGATCGGCACCGGCCAGAGCAGTTCGGCTGGCACCGGCGTCGGCGCGCTCGCAAGCTACGGCACCGTCGCAGGCATGTCGGCCACCGCAGCGGCCGTCGGCGACAGCGTGGCCGAGGTGACCTTTCCGGGTACGCTCGCCGGGATCCGCCTTTACGCGAGCTACGACCTGAAGCTCGGCACCGACAACACGACCCGCACGGTCACCGTGCAGGCCGTAAGCTACGATGGCGGGACCGGCGTCACGACCTGGCTCGTCGAGCCCGCCGCCACGGCCTTCACCGCGCAGTCCGTCACCGTCTCTGACGCCGCGAGCCTGCCGAGCCTCAGCGGCGGCGCCGCTGGTGGTCGTATCCGGATCAACAAGCCGAACCTCTTCGGCGGCGAGAGCCGCGAGGGCGGCATCGTCGGCGACATCGACGTCCTGATGGGCGGAACCACGCAAGGCCAGAACGACTATCTCGCCGCGCAGGCGGGTTCGAACGTGCCGGGCTATCGCGGCATCTGCTCGCTCGTCCTGCGGCAGGTATATCTCGGCCTCAATCCCTACCTCAAGCCATGGGCCGTCCGGCTCACCCGTATCCTGCGTGCCGAGGACGGCAATCCGCAGTGGTATCCCGAGAAGGCGCAGATCGTGCCCGAGGTCCGCATCGGGGACGCCGCGATCTATATCGCCATGGACACCTCGGGCTCCATGTCCGGCAGCCGCATGGCGGCCCAGCGGACCGCCGTCTCGCGGCTCATCGCCGAGATCGGCGCGAATGCGCTGGAGCCCAACGACATCCAGATCGTCACCTGGAACTCGTCCGTCTCCGGCACGATCCTGCGCCGCAACGCCGATGCCGCGGCCTATGGCGAGCTCAAGGACTGGGTCGACGCGCTGCCGACCACGGTGAGCGGGGGCACGGATTTCGGGGCGGCGGTGAGCCAGGCAGGCGCCTTCTTCAATGGCGCGGGCGGCAAGCGGCGGATCCTGATCTTCGTGACCGATGGCGAGCCGAGCCCTGCCTCGAGCCTCGAGAGCGCCAAGGCAACACTCGCGGGCCTCTCGGAGGTCGACGTCTTCGCCTTCAACATCGCGCTCTCGGACACAAGCGCGACCTCCCAGATCGACAACACGCCCGTAGATGGCGTGCCGGTCGTGCCCGCGGGCGATCCCGACGTGCTCATCGCCTCGCTCCGCGCGGCCTTCGGCGAGGGCCCGGACATGAACCCGGCCCATATCATCCGGGAGTGCCTGACGAACCGCGACTGGGGTCTCGGGCATGGCTTCACCGACATCGGCCCGAGTTTCGCGACCGCCGCTGATGCGCTCTTCGCCGAAGGCTTCGGTCTCTCGCTCCTCTGGCAGCAGGAATCGACGATCGAGGACTTCATCGCCGACGTGTTGAAGCACATCGACGCCTATCTCTACGTCGACCGCCGCTCGGGCCGCTGGGAGCTGAAGCTCATCCGAGCCGACTATGATCCCGGGACGCTACCAATCTTCGACGAGACCCACGTCGTCGACTGGGGCGAACTCGGGCGCCGGGAGGCCGCCGATCTCGTGAACTCGGTCACCGTGAAGTTCTCCGACGCCCGCACCGACCAGACCGGATCGGTCAGCGTCACAGACACGGCACTCGTCCAGGACCTCGGTCAGGTCGTGAGTGCCACGGTCGATTATCCAGGGATCCGCTACGAGTCACTCGCCGTGCGCGTGGCCGAGCGCGATCTGCGTGCGCTCTCCTCGCCAATCCTGTCGGGCGAGATCACCGTCACCCGTTTCGGCGCCGATCTCGATCCGGGCGACGTGATCCGGCTCGTGAGCCCGCGCCGCGGGCTCGAGGGCGTCGCGGTCCGCATCGTCGAGATCGACCACAGCGACGGGCGCGCGAATGGTGTGCGGCTTCGCATCGCCGAGGACGTCTTCGGGCTTGGCGACACAGCCCTCGTTGGTGGCGAGAGCGGCGACCCGGGCCGGCTGATCCTGCCGCCGAGGCCGCTCGCACGTCGCTGGGTGACGGAGGCGCCGTATTGGCTGCTCGTTCAGGAACTCGGTCACGCGCAAGCCGACGCACTGCTCGATGAGGATCCGGACGCGGGCGCGCTGGTGGCCGCAGGCGAGCGCCCCTCGGCCGACGCGCTCTCTGCGCAGGTCTGGACCGACAGCGGGACGGGCTACGCGCTCGAGGCGGGCGTCGAGTTCGTGCCGACGGCGCTGCTCACAGCGGATGTGACCGACGACCCGGCCGAGCGCGTCCTGCCGGTCGGCAGCTGGACGGGGCTGAACGACGTCACCATCGGCACGCTCGCCGCGATCGGCGACGAACTCGTCCGCATTGACGGGGTGAGCGCCACGACCCTGACGGTCGGGCGGGGCTGTCTCGACACCGTGCCACAGGTCCACCCAGCGGGCACGCCGATGATCTGCTGGCAGCTCCTCGCCAACGCGAGCGAGGCGCGCTTCGCGGCGGGTGAGACCGTCGCGGTTCGAATGCTGCCCGAGACGGGGTTCGGGACGCTGCCGCTCAGCCAGGCGCCGGAGGACGAGGTCACGCTCGCCTCGCGCGCCATCCGTCCGCTGCCGCCAGGCGACCTGCGTGGCAACGGTGTCTCGGTCGTGAACCCGAACGTCCTGAACCTCGGGCCGGTGCTGCTGACTTGGGCGCATCGCGACCGGCTCACCCAGACCAGCAGCGTGTTCGATGCCTATGACGCGGGCGACATCGGACCCGAGCCGGGCGTCACCTACGCGCTCGAGATCCGCTGGGTCGATCCCGACACCGATGCCGTCGTCGAGCCGCCCGCGGCCGTCATCGATGTGGGCAGCACCACCAGCTTCACGCTGACCAAGGAGGACGTGCCGATCCTATCGGCGCCCTCCGGCACCAAGCACTTCGAGGCGCGCGTCGTAGCCCGCCGCATCGCCGGCAGCGCGACCTACACGTCCTGGCAGGCTCGAGGGGTCCGGCTCTTCATGCCCGATGGCATCAAGGTGGCAGAGGCGGGCTTCTGGGCGGAGTTCGGAGCAGGCGATCGGTTGACCCTCGCCGAGGCCACGCTCTTCGTCGAGCAGGGCCCTGATGACCGGCTCGGCATTATCCGGGCCGATGTCTTCCATGAACTCGGTCGCGACGCGCGCCTCGTCTCGGCTCGTGTCGATGTTTTCCACGAACTCGGACGAGACGCGCGGCTGGTCTCCGCACGTGTCGATATCTTCATCGAGGTAATCCCATGACCCACATCCTCCATCTTGGCCACCAGGTCAGCGACCTCTCCGGCGTGGCCGGCCTGATCAGCACGGACGCGGTCGGGTTCGATCCGGCCTATGACGTCAACTGCATCAAGATCTCCACGACCAACGGGACGCCTATTCCGTTCTCGGCGCGATGGCGCGAGCCCACCGGAGATGTCTGGCTCGGGTTTCGCTATCGGGCACCCTCGACCAACGCAGCGTGGATCGCTCAGGACGGCCTCTTCCTCGAGTTCTTCGACAGCCAGAACCGCCAGATCGGGATGATCCGGACCGAGCGCGACGACGATCGCTACCGTGCCATGGTGACGGGGGATACCAACGTCGACGGCGCCTCGACCTTCATTGCAGCGACGAACCAGACCTATTGGATCGACGTGAAGATCGCGGTTGGCGCGAGCATCACGATCGAGTTCTACGTCGATGGTGTGCTCTACAGCACGGCGACCGCCGCCAATGCCGGTGGAAAGGGGCGGCCCGTGCACTGTCTCTGGCGCAATCTCCATCTCTTCGACAACTTCACCACGGCCACCTGGTATTACGCCCATATCGCGGTGCTCGATGGGGTCTCCACGATCGGCCGACGCTTCGCCCGGCGCACGCCGGATCTGGTCGCGACCTATGACGGTTTTTCGGGCGGGATCGATGCAATCAAGGACGATGACACCGTCACGCGCGTGGCGAGCGATATCGCCGGACAGCGGCTTTCCTTCTCGCTCGCGGGCCCGACTGGCCCGGCCGGGAGCACGACCATCGCGGGCGTGCACGTCAAGCAGCTCGCCCAGCTCGGCACCGCCGGCCCGACCGGCATCGCGGGTTTCCTGCGCATGGGAGGCGTGGACTACGACGCGACGCCCGAGACACCCTCGGCCGACATGGCCAGTTCCGTCTATTCGAGCTGGGCACTGAACCCGGCAGACAGCGGTCTCTGGAGCCTGGCGACGCTGCCGGCGGAAGTGGGGATCGTCTCGTCATGACCCCGCCCCGAACCGACAAGGGCGACCTGAGGATGTCGGAGGCCGAGTTCCGGGTCTTCCTCTCCCAGGCCGCCGAAGAAGGCGCGAAGCGTGCGCTGGCCGATGCCGGGATCGACGGCAAGGATGCCGCCCTCGACATCCGCGATCTCCGCTCGCTTCTCGACTGCATCCGCTTCGTCCGCCGCACCGCCGTCCAGACCGCCGTCCATCTCATCACCACCGGCATCATGCTCGCGCTCCTCGCCGGCATCGCGCTGAAGCTGAAGATCTTCGGCGGAAGCCCCTGACCCGACCGAGCAGCGATTTCGTCACCACCAGACCCGCCCGCGAGGCGGGTCTTTCGTTTCTGGAGGATCCCCATGACCACGACTTTCTTCGATCACTGGCGCGACGTACCCAAAAATGCCTGGCGTTGGTCGAACTTCAGCCCGGCTGAGATCGCCTGCCGGGGGACGGGCAAGCTGCTGATCAACGAGCCCGCTCTCGACAAGCTGCAGGCGCTGCGCGATCGGCTGGGTAAGCCCCTGATCGTCCGCTCGGCCTATCGCAGCCCTGAGCACAACCGCGCCGTCGGCGGCGCGACCCGCTCGAAACACATGGAGGGCGCCGCTTTCGACATTGCGATGACGAACCATGATCCAGCGGCGTTTGAGTCGGCGGCGCGGGAGGCCGGATTCCTCGGCTTTGGCTTCTACCCGCGCTCGGGTTTCATGCACGTCGACCTCGGCCCTGCACGGCAGTGGGGCGAGCGGTTCCCCGTGCGGTCCGTGCCCTTTGCGGCAGAGACCCCGGCTGCGCGGGAGGTTCTGGCTGAGAGCCGGACCATGAGGGCTGGCGGCGCAGCTGGCGTCGCGACACTGGGTGCAGCCGGCGTGGAGGTGGCGCAGCAGGTGCTGGCGGAGACGCAGACCGCCATCCTGCCGCTCGTTCCATATCTCGACACGCTGCGCTGGGTGTTCATCGCCGCGGCGATCGGCGGGATCGCGGTCACGATCTACGCGCGCCTGGATGATTGGCGCCGGGGGCTACGGTGATCGGCTGGGCGGTAGCCGCACTCGGCGGCTCGGCATGGGCTCGCGCGGCGATCCGATACGGTGTCACCGCGCTCGCGATCCTTCTGTTCCTGCTGACCTTGCGTCGGTCCGGCGAGCGAGCGGGACGCCTCGCCGAACGCCTTGAGACCACGGAGAAGGCCAATGATGTCCAACGCCAGATGCTGGAAGCTGCAGCTCGCCGCCCTCGCGATCGGGACGAGCTTGATGAGCGGCTGCGCGACGGTCGGTTCTGACGGGCGCGGGCCGGAGGCGTGTCCACCTGTCCTCGGGTACAGCAATGAGTTTCAGGCGCGGGCGGCCGAGGAGCTTGCGCGGCTGGCGGACGGGTCGGCCATTGCCGAGATGCTGAGCGACTACGCCGTGATGCGGGAGCAGGCGCGCCTGTGTTCTCGTCCCTGATCAGAAGCGGAATCGCAGCTTCAAGGTCACGCGGCAGCGTAGCTGGTGAAGACTTCGGTCGATCCATCGCCTCGGATAAGGAACACGTCGTAGGCCTCGCGCTCGCTTTCCGGCCCCATCCCGGGCGAACCATAGGGCATACCCGGCACTGCTAGGCCAATAGCGTCAGGGCGTTCCTCCAGCAGACGGCGAATGTCGGCAACAGGCACGTGGCCCTCGATCATGTAGCCATCCACGCGACCCGTATGGCAGGAAGCCATCTCCTGCGGAATGCCGCTCTCCAGCTTGTAGCGCATCAGAAGCGTTCCGGCGCTCGCCTCCGTCGTGACGACAAAGCCGTCGTTCTCGAGGATCTCGATCCAAGCCGAGCAGCAGCCGCAGTTGGGGTCCTTCATCACGTGGACCGCCGGTCCGGCGCCTTGCGCCAGAGCTCTCAGGGGCGACGCAGCCACCAGTGCAGCTGCGCCGACCAGAAGCGTGCGGCGGGAAAAATTGTCTTGGTTCATCTCATCTCCCTTTCGAGATTGCATGGATGGACTGACAGGTCAGAGATCGACCCGCCTGAGCCGTAGGGCGTTGGTGATAACCGAGACCGACGACAGGCTCATGGCCGCCGCCGCGATCATCGGCGAGAGCAGAAGTCCGGTGACGGGGTAGAGCAACCCGGCCGCGATGGGGACACCAAGAGCGTTGTATGCGAAGGCGAAGAACAGGTTCTGCTTGATGTTGCGCAAGGTGGCGCGTGCGAGCTTGCGCGCCCGCACGATGCCCATCAGGTCGCCGCCCAACAGGGTGATGCCTGCGCTTTCCATCGCCACATCCGCGCCCGTGCCCATGGCGATGCCGACATCGGCCGCGGCCAGTGCGGGCGCGTCGTTCACCCCGTCGCCCGCCATCGCGATCTTGTGGCCGTCGCGGCGCAACTGGTCGATCAGGTCCTTCTTTGCCTCGGGCAGGATGCCCGCACGCACTTCGTCGATGCCGAGCTTGCCCGCCACTGCCTGCGCGGTGCGCTCGTTGTCGCCGGTCGCCATGATCACCCGTAGCCCCTGGGCATGAAGTTCCCTGATGGCCTGTGCGGTGCTGTCCTTGATCGGGTCGGCCACCGCCACGATGCCCGTCAGCGCCCCATCAACCGCGATGAACATGGCCGTCTTGCCCTCAGTGCGCAGGGCGTCGGCTCTTGCCTCGGCCTGCGCGGAGTCGAGCCCCATCTCCTGCATCATCGCCGCATTGCCAAGGGCCACCGCACGGCCGTCAACATTGCCGCGCACGCCCTTGCCGGTGACCGCCTCGAAATCCGTCGCTTCCCTCCGCGGCGCACCCTGCGTCTCGGCTCCCTCGACGATAGCTTCGGCCAGCGGATGTTCCGAGCCGCGTTCGAGGGCTGCAGCAAATGACAGCAGATCAGTCTTGGGCATTTCCGCCAGTGCGACCGTATCCGTCAGCTTCGGCTTGCCCATGGTCAGGGTGCCTGTCTTGTCCACGATCAGCGTGTCGACCGCCGCCATGCGTTCCAACGCCTCGGCATCCTTGATCAGCACACCCGCCTGCGCGCCGCGTCCCGCCGCCGTGGTGATCGAGATCGGTGTCGCGAGGCCAAGCGCGCAGGGACAGGCGATGATCAGCACCGACACGGCCGAGGCGATGGCGAAGACCAGCGCGGGTTCTGGGCCGAAGATCAGCCAGACAACGAAGGCGACAATGGCGATGGCGACAACGGTTGGCACAAACACTGACGACACCCGGTCCGCCAAACCCTGAATGTGAGCGCGGGACCGTCGCGCGTTCGACACCATCGCGACGATCTGCGCAAGGACGGTGTCGGAACCGACCTTGCCCGCCTCGATCACAAGGCTGCCGTTCTTGTTGATCGTGGCACCGGTCACCGCATCGCCCGGGCCCTTTTCGACCGGCATCGACTCGCCGGTCAGCATGCTTTCATCGAGGGACGACCGACCCTCGATCACCGTGCCGTCGACCGGCACAGCATCGCCCGGGCGCATGCGCAGCCGGTCTCCCTCCATGATGTTTTCCAGCGGGGCGTTATACTCAGTGCCGTCCGGCAGGATGCGCCGTGCGGTCTTCGGCGCCAGATCCAGAAGCGCGCGGATCGCATCGCCGGTCCGTTCGCGTGCCCGCAATTCGAGAACCTGGCCCACGAAAACCAACGCCACGATCACGACCGCTGCCTCGAAATAGGTGCCGACGCCGTGGCCCATCCGATACTGTTCCGGAAAGACGCCTGGCAGGAAGGTGGCGACAATCGAGTAGAGGTAGGCCGCCGCCACGCCGAGGCTGATCAGGGTCCACATGTTGGGGCTTCGGTTCACGATCGAGTCCCAGCCGCGCTTGAAGAACGGCAGCGCCGCCCACAGCACGATCGGTGTTGCCAGCAGGAATTCCAGATAGCCCGCAACCCGGTGCCCGATCCAGTCGCGCACCGGCAGCGCCACCAGTTCACCCATCGTCAGGATGATGAGCGGCACTGCGGCAGCAGCCGAGATCCACATCCGCCGTGTGAAATCCGTCAGCTCTTCGCTGGGCTCGTCGGAGGGCACCATCGGTTCCAGCGCCATGCCGCAGATCGGGCATGACCCCGGCGCATCCCGAACAATCTCGGGGTGCATCGGACAGGTGTACTGGACGTTGGCCGGTGCGGCCTTCTTTTGTCCGGCGGCCCGGCCCGAAGCGTAGAACCACGGATCCGCCTTGAACTTCGCCTGGCACTTATCCGAGCAGAAATGAAAGGTCTTGCCCTGGAACGCGGCGTGACGCCCGTCCGTCTTGACCGCGACCGTCATCCCGCAGACCGGGTCCTTCGCCGTCTCTGTCCCCGCCGGGATATCGGGCGCCGCGTGATGATGATCGTGTTCCATGTTCCGCTTACCTTTCGTGGTCTCGACTCAGCTTGCCGCCTCCAACGGTGGGAGACTCAAGCTCTATCTGCGGCTGAGCTGATCGCCTTGTTCTTTCCCCCGCCGCAGCGCCACCCAGAGCAACGGCAACGCCGTCACGAGCCCAAGTCCGAGCACCGCCCATGTCGCGCGCCCGAGGTCTCCGCTAACCGCCTCGCCGCCGAAATGCGCGAGCAGGAAGCTTGCCGGAATGATGCCGGCCAGCGTGGCGAGGGCGAACCGCCAGGCGTGCAGGCGGCTGAGCCCCGCAGCGTAGCTGATCATGTCGAAAGACACGAACGGCATCAGGCGGCTGGCGAAGACCGTCGCGGTCAACGCGGTCTGCGAGCCGAGCAGCCCGGCATCGACGCGGTCTCCAAAGACCCGTCGCAGGAAATCATGCCCCAGCACCCGTGCGAGACCGAAGGCGATCAGTGCCCCGAGTTCTGCGCCGATCACGACCTGCACCGTTCCCCAGACATGCCCGTAGGCCGCACCGGCGGCCAGCGCGATGGGCGCGCTCGGGACCGGGCTCGCAACGACCGCGAGGGTCATGAGCGTGACGATCAGAACCGGCCCCCAGATCCCGGCGCGCGCCACCAGCATCTCCAGACGCTCGCCGTCCATCAGGCCGCGTGCCTGGTCGAAAGCAGAAGGCGCGAATAGCCAGGCACCGAGCACGGCGATCCCGAGGATCGCCATCACCACGAGGATGATTGCGCGCAACCCCACCTCAGATCGAGGCAACGGCCTTCGCGAGAAGGTCTCGGACCTGGCCCGCAACAGCCGTAAGTTCGCTGTTCTCGATCGCCTGCATCGACGCAACCGGGTCGATGGCGCTGACCTCGACGCCATCCTCGACCTCGCGCAGGATGACGTTGCACGGCAGCATCGCACCCACTCGCGGCTCGATCCCGATGGCGTGATGCGCCATCTTCGGATTGCAGGCTCCGAGGATGCGATAGGCCGGCATCTCGACATCCAGCTTCTTCTTCATCGTCGCCTTGACGTCGATTTCGGTCAGAACGCCGAAACCCTGATCCGCCAGCGCCTTGCGCGCACGAGAGTCAATGTCGTCGATACCTGCGCCGGAGATCACGCGATTGATCGTGTAGGTCATTGCGAAGTCCTTTTTCCTATTTCCGAAGATATTTGATCAGCGCCGCTATGGCCAAAACCACCAGCACAAGGATCAACAGGCCGAACAGCCAGCCAAACCCCATCCCGAAACCCATTCCGAAGCCCATGTCGTTCCAATTCATCTTCTCGTCCTCCTAGGTTGCACCCCTAAGGGTCGCCCAATAAACAGCCCTCACTACTGCATGCGCAGTATAACATAGGCTCGGTGTCTGGACGGCGGGGCGCCCTGTCCGGCTTGCGCCTATTGTCGAAGAAGTTTGATCGGTGCCTCTATGGCCACGACCACCAGTACGAGGATCAGCAGGGCGCAGAGCCAGCCAAGGCCCATACCGGTTCCCGTGTCGTTCCAATTCGTGTTCCCTTCCTTACGGGCAGTTGCTGCACGTTGCGCTGCGTCGTCGGCTGTTGCAGCAACATTGGGCAGAAAAGCATCTCAGAACTGATCGGCGTCGACATCGACGATGGACAGTAAGGGTACATGAACGAGGTCGCGCAGCGCATCGGCTGTGTGTTTTCGTCACCTCATTCGCAATGTGAGCCAAATCAGAAGCGAGATGCCGAGTATCGCCGAGAGCGCCGATCCGCCGAGAATACCCAACTTTGCCGCATTCAGGACGGAACTGTCGAATGCGAGGCCTGCGATGAACAATGACATCGTGAAACCGATCCCAGTCAGAAAAGAGCCAGCCAGAATGAAAGGCCACGACAAGCCCGGCGCGAGTGCCGCTAGGCCGGATCGTACGGCAATCCAGCCGAACACGAAGACGCCGATCGGTTTTCCCAACACCAGGCCGACAATGATCGTCAGCGAGACCGGTTGTACGAAATCGACACCCTGAATCGTGATGCCGGCATTTGCCAGTGCGAAGATCGGCATGATTGCAAAGCCGACCCAGGGGTGCAGCATCATCTCGAGCCGTTCGACTGGTGAGAGCGACTCAGTGACCGCTCTGCCGGCTTGACGCAGGTCGCGGTGGCTTGCGGCATCTCCATGTCGACGATCGCCGGCCGGAACGGCGAGTACCCGCCCAAGGATTGCACGCAGGCGGGCATCGCTCACCCATATGCGCGTTGGCGTCATCAAGCCCAGAATGACACCTGCAATGGTCGCGTGGACGCCAGAAGCGTCGAAGCATAACCAGACTGCCGCTCCCAGAAGGAAATAGACCGGTACGCTTCTGATCCCGAGTCGCGATACGCCTGCGACGATACAAATCCCCAGAAAGCCCAATCCGAGAGCCGACCAGTTCAACGCCTCACCGTAACCGAAGGCGACTACAAGGATTGCACCGACGTCGTCAAAGATGGCCAAAGACAGCAGGAACAAAC
Source organism: Paracoccaceae bacterium (assembly GCA_024742695.1). Classification (GTDB taxonomy): domain Bacteria; phylum Pseudomonadota; class Alphaproteobacteria; order Rhodobacterales; family Rhodobacteraceae; genus JANSXY01. Next base: position 39,524 of record JANSXY010000017.1, read on the forward strand.
GCAAGGTGGGCGGGATCCGGCTTCCGAAGAGCGCGAGGCACCCGATCACGAAGGCCGTATCGGTCGCCATCACGGTTCCCCAGCCGTGCATGCCAGGTTGCCCGGACATCAACACAAGATACAGAGAGACTGGCACGACCATGCCACCCAAGGCGCCTGCGAACGGCAGGGCGGCCTGTCGAGGGTTTCGCAATTCGCCCAGAACCAACTCGCGCTTGAGTTCCAGAGAAAGCACGAAGAAGAAAAGGGTCATCAGACCGTCGTTGATCCAGTGCCGCAGAGAGCGGGTGAAATCCAACGAGCCGAATGTGAGACCGATGGGGGTCTCCCAGAAGCTCAGAAAGCCTTCTTGCCACGGTGAGTTGGCCAGCCCCAAAGCCACCAGTACAGCTAGGAGCAGGAGCCCACCAGCTGCCGCTTCGATCTTCAGGAAGCGTGCGAATGGTTTCGTTATGCTGTCGGCGGCCTCATGGGGCAGGCCTTGATTAGAATCGATCACGGGAGAAGCATACCTTAGCGGGTCGTGATAGGTTGTGCCATCGCAACGCGGATGCGTTGACCACGAGAAGCAGTTGCCGGCGCCTCAGCCGCGTCGCGTACGGCTCAGGCGGCAAGCGTCCGGGCCCCCCGCGCGTGAAAGAAATCTCCGGTGCTTCTCGTCTCATAGGTGCAGCCTTGCGCAGCGGAAGCTCTGCCAAAGTGTTATGCGCGTCGTCTCCCGCCGCCATCAGGCTCCGTATTCAGTGATAGCCAATCACTTGGCCCTCTACCTATTTCTTCTTGTGCTCGCCTAGATTGGTCAAGGTTTTGCCCTTCGTGAAGTCGGCTGTCGCAACGACCTTTTCCTTCACCTTCTTGGGCTTCTTCGCTTCACGGTTGCCGCGCTGTTTGTCACCTTTGGTCATTTCCGTTTCTCCTGGTTCTGAATTCTTTAGACGAATGGATCGGTGTTCATGTCCATCGAGAATGTGATTTCTCGTCCCGAGGTTCCTGCGCACAGGCCCCGTCCATTCACATCATTCCGCCCATCCCACCCATATCGGACATTTCGTTGCCGGCGCCGCCCTCCTTGGGTTTTTGCGCGACCATCGCCTCGGTCGTGATCAGTAGCCCGGCAATGGACGCGGCGTTTTCGAGTGCGATCCGAACGACTTTCGTCGGATCGATAACGCCGGCCTTCAGCATGTCGACATACTCCTCGGCCTGCGCGTCGAAACCGAAGCTCCGGCTGTCGTTCTCGATGACCTTGCCAACAACGACCGATCCGTCGACCCCGGCATTTCCGGCAATCTGGCGCAGCGGTGCCTGGATCGCGCGCCGGACAATCTTGATGCCGGCATCCTGATCGCCGTTCTCGCCCTTCAGCGATGCCAGCACCTTGCCGGCATGAACCAGGGCCACGCCGCCGCCGGGCACGACACCTTCCTGAACCGCAGCGCGGGTGGCGTTCAGCGCGTCGTCGACGCGGTCCTTGCGCTCCTTCACCTCGATCTCGGTTGCCCCGCCGACCCGGATTACGGCAATGCCACCGGCAAGCTTGGCGAGCCGCTCCTGCAGCTTCTCCTTGTCGTAGTCCGAGGTGGTGTCCTCGATCTGCGCCCGGATCTGCGTGACGCGCGCCGCGATCGCGCCTTTGTCGCCGGCACCGTCGATAATCGTCGTGTCATCCTTGGTGATCATGACCTTTCTGGCGGACCCGAGCATGTCCAGGGTGACATTCTCCAGCTTGGTGCCCATTTCCACGGAAATCACCTGACCGCCCGTCAGCACGGCGATGTCTTCCATCATCGCCTTGCGGCGATCCCCGAAACCCGGTGCCTTGACGGCCGCCACCTTCAATCCGCCGCGCAGCTTGTTGACGACCAGCGTCGCCAGCGCCTCGCCCTCGACATCCTCGGCCACGATCAGCAGTTGCTTCTCGGCCTGAATCACGGCCTCCAGCAACGGCACCATGGATATGAGAGAGGTCAGCTTCTTCTCGTGAAGCAGGACGACGCAGTCATCCAGCTCGACGACCATTTTCTGAGCATTCGTGACGAAATAGGGGCTCAGATAGCCGCGGTCGAACTGCATGCCTTCGACCACTTCGGTCTCGGTCTCCAACCCTTTGTTTTCCTCGACGGTGATCACGCCTTCCTTGCCGACCTTCGCCATCGCGTCGGCGATCTGCCGGCCGATCTCGACTTCTCCATTGGCCGAAATGGCGCCGACCTTGGCAATCTCGTCGCTGTCGCCCACAGGTCGGGACATGGTCTTGATCTCGGCCACGACTGCAGCGACTGCTTTGTCGATCCCGCGCTTGAGATCCATCGGGTTCATGCCGGCCGCAACCGACTTCATGCCCTCCCGGACAATCGCATGGGCGAGTACGGTTGCCGTGGTGGTTCCGTCGCCGGCCTCGTCGTTCGTGCGCTGCACGACCTCCTTGACCATCTGGGCGCCCATATTCTCGAAATGGTCCGAAAGCTCGATCTCCTTGGCGACGGTCACACCGTCCTTGGTGATGCGGGGCGCACCCCAGGATTTATCGAGAATGACATTTCGGCCCTTCGGGCCGAGGGTAATCTTGACGGCATTTGCCAGCGTGTTGATGCCTTTCAGCATTCGGTCGCGGGCATCGGTACTGAAGCGAACTTCCTTGACGGACATGGTGTGAGTTCCTGAGACTGGGGTTGATGTGAAAGGATTCGGGCTCAGGCGATCACGCCGAGAATGTCGCTCTCCTTCATGATCAGAAGGTCTTCGCCATCGAGTTTGATCTCTGAGCCGGACCATTTTCCGAACAGGATCCGGTCGCCGGCTTTGACTTCCATCGGGATGCGCTCGCCGTCCTCGCGCCTTCCCCCAGCACCGACGCAGACAACTTCGCCTTCTTGAGGCTTCTCCTTGGCGGTATCTGGAATGATGAGGCCGCCCTTGGTCGTCTCATCGCCTTCAATGCGGCGAACGAGGACCCGGTCGTGGAGTGGCGTGAATGACATCGACGTGCTCCTTGTCGAGGATTGTCGGGCGTAAGTACCTTCTTCGAATGCCCGGCTTCGATGCGCGCAAGGCGGCGACAACCTGGTGGGGCTATTCTTCGAGATTGCGGATCAAGACCGCCGCGATATTGTATCACGGGCCTCGAACAGAGTTCTTGCCAGCGATGATCGAATTGATCATTTCGGCGACGGCCCGGTGCCTTTCCATTTCTAGTTCGGTGCCAACGGCATTCTCATGGGTCGCCGCGGCGTCGCGAAGAACCCCCACGATCTCGTGGTCCGGCAGCAACCCGCGCTCTTTCATGGCAAGCAGGAGCGCTTCGCAGATTGATAGGGCGGCCTGGCCTGCATGTTCGCTCACTGTGGGCATCTGAGTTTCCTTCCTTGGCATCGTGATCCCCGTGGAAGGCGAGGTTCAGATACATCCGTACTTCTCGCAGGAAGTGCTCTATGCTGGACTGATCCAGAGCAGTGTCCGGGCCGATTTCCGCTCCTGGGTCACGACACGCCAGGAGCCTCCATGACATCAGCCGAACACAGCCCTTTGACCCGCAAGCTCTCGGCCTTCGTCGCTCTGTCGGAGGTCGAACTGGCCGTCCTTGAACGACTGCACCAGCGTCGCCGCTCCTTCGTCGCGGGGCGTGATATGGTGCATCAGGGCCAGTCGGCTCAGGCCGCATACATTCTGTCGTCGGGTTGGGTCTGCTCCTACAAGCTCCAGGCCGACGGGACCCGGCAGATCGTCGATTTCCAGGTGCCGGGGGATTTTCTGGGATTGCGCAGCGTCCTGTTGCGCACCTCGGACCACAGCTTCGAGCCCATCGTCGACATCGAGGCCGCCGAAGTGCTGGCGAGCGATCTTCTCGATGCCTTCGCACGGACGCCGCGTCTTGCGACCGCCATCCTCTGGGCGGCGTCAAGGGACGAAGCGATGGTCGTGGAACATCTCGTCGGGATCGGCCGGCGTAATGCGGAGGCCCGCATGGCGCATTTCCTGCTGGAACTGGGATTGAGGCTTGCGCTGGTCGGCACAGGCAGCAAGAAAGGATTCGACTGCCCTCTGACGCAATACCACCTCGCCGATACGCTGGGGTTGAGCGCGGTCCATGTGAACCGCGTCCTGCGGCAGCTTCGCGAGAGTGGACTGGTCACCTTTCGGGACGGCCGCGTTACGTTTCACGACTATGGCGGGCTGGTGGAACTTGCCGAGTTCGATCCGGCATATCTGGACCAGACCGGGCCGCTCCTGAAATGAGAGGGCCGCCCGCTCTTGCTCGACAGGCGGCCCCAGTGTTCACGTCAGACGCCGGAGGTTACGCGAGGGCGTGGGTCGCCGCATCGAGTTCCTTGTTGGTCTCGGCGTCGTTCTTCGCCGTATGCGCCTTCTCGGCTGCCTGATAGTGTTTCAGCGCCGCATCCTTCTTCGGGCCAGCGGGCGCCTTGTCCCATGCGGCCTTCACGGAGATCATCTTCTCGGCAGTCTTGTTCTGTTCGGGAGTCATTGGAATTGTCCTTTCATGGACACTCCGAGAATAAGAAGCGTGTCGACATGCCGTCCTTTGGAGATCGACACGCCCACACGCTTCTCGGGTACTCGGAAAAATGCACCACCGAATGTTCGGCGGCACGTCTCACCTAAACGGAGTCGGCGCCCCGCCGCACTGACGCAGGTTAGCCCCGGCGCCTGCGGCAGGTCGGTTGCCCATGCGCATCTCAATTCACCGCAGTTTGCTGGTGGGAAATCCTCAGCCATGTGCCTTCATCGTTGAGATAGGTCGAGGCACAGAGGGCCTCGTAGATCGGCACGTCGGCCTTCTCCGCCGAGACGCGATAGGTGAGAATCGCGATGTCACGACACCGCGTCACGCGCCGCTCGGCCATCGAGACGGACCGCCAGCCGGTTCTCTGTTGAAGATGGGTCCAGATCTGGTCGCCCTGGAGGATCCCGGGCGGATAGGGGAAGACCATGACTGCGTTGGTCGCTGTCGTCGCCCGCGCGTTGTCGGCGCCACTGGTCCAGAAGTGTTCCTCCATGTCCCAGAGAACGCCCTGTTCGCGAGGCGATAGCGTCCCGGACTTGTGTGCCGCATGTGCCGGTCTGCCCATGGCTGCGGTTGAGACGGTCATTCGCCTGACCCCGACCCGCCAACCATGAACATCTGAAACAGTACAAAGATGATCGCGAGCACCGCCCAGATCCCTCCGCTTGTTCCCGGGCGGCCATCGGCCACCGTCGAGGCAGCGCGCTGCAGGGCACCTGACGTCGGTCCTTCGGGAAGCAGCTGGCTCAGGTCTCGTGCGATCCTGCCGTGTTCGCTGGCGAGCGCAGGAACATCCCGAAATCGGGCAAGGAGCGTTCCCAATCGTGTCCGCGCGGCGTCGCGCCCCAGCGTGACCAGTTCAGCGGTTTCCTTCCATGGATCGAGGCCAAGCCGCGCAAGCGTGGAGAGCACAGTCACGGCATAGCCGTTCCGGTCCTCGCCGACGGACGCTTGGAGAAACCGATCGAACTCGGGCGGGTGCGGGTTGAGAACATTGGGGTCGGCCATATCCAATCCTTTCAAGGGTTGCAGGAACGCAGATCGCCCCTGTTTCCGCGAGGTTACGCGCAGGTCGGTCCCGGCGCCCTTACACAGGTCAGTGCTGGCGACTGTCCCCAGGGAGTTCGCAACCGGTCTGGCGCCCGGGACTAACATGTGTCAGCGCCAGTCGAACGATCCTGACGTACAAGAGAAGAAATCGTTCGACTGGTCAGGCCCGGGATCCGAGGGGCTGACAGCATAGGTGAGCGACGGATCTGCCAACATCGCGGAGACCAAAGATGAACATGCGGTCGACCAGATCGACGGTGACATTTTCGAACCCGTTCACCTTGCCGGGATACCCGGGCGATCTGCCCGCGGGCGACTACGAGGTTCTCGTCGAAGAGGAGCTTCTACAGGGGCTGAGCTTCGAGGCGTATCGCCGGACGGCGACCTACCTGACGGTGCGCGGAAGGGGCGGTCATGCGGGACGGACAGAGTTACGGGCGATTTCCGACAGCGACCTGAAAGAGGCGCTGAGCCGGGATCGGGGCGCGACTGAGAAAAACAATCACAGCGAGGCGGCGCTTTCTCCGCAGGAGGATGGAACATGAATGCTCCCGAATGGCTCAAGCCCGGCATCTATGGCGCGCTGATTGGCGCGGCTCTTGTCGGCGTGGTCGGTTTTACCTGGGGCGGCTGGGTGACCGGCGGAACCGCGAATGACAGGGCGATGGCGATGTCCCGTAACGATGTCGTCGCCTCAATGGTACCGGTCTGCCTCGACATGGCGCGGTCAGACCCGGCTCGGGCGGACAAGCTTGCAGCGATCCGGGCAGCCTCGACCTACCAGAGGCGCGACGCTCTCATGACCGCCGGCTGGGCGACGATGCCAGGAACCGATGCCCCGGACCGAGACATTGCGCAAGCCTGCCTGAAGGAACTGGACCTCTGAGGTCATGCCGTTCAGAGCCGACGATGTGATGGCGCAAAACGGGTCGCACCGTCAAACGCGCGAGCCAGGCATCGCCCCGCGTGCCAAAACCGAGATAGGAGCTTGCGATGCCTTCTGATGATAATGGGCCGGAAGATCGCGGACCTTGGAAAAACAAGCAGACCCGCGTTCCCCCTGAGGTTGATGCAATTCTCAGGTGGGGCCGGGATCGGCTGCACGGCATCCTGCCGGACGGTCTGCCACCGGTGAAGCGTCTTGCAATCGGGGCCGCCATTGCGCTTGCGGCGTTTGGGGCGTGGACCTCATATTACACGGTGCCGAGCGACTCCGTCGCAATTGTCCAACGGTTCGGGAAGTACGCGGCCGAGGTCCCTCCGGGGCTGCACTTCAAGATCCCGTTCGGGATTGACGTGACCACGTTGGTCCCGGTCAAGCGCCAGCTGAAACAGGAGTTCGGGTTCACGACTCCGGGTGCCTCCGATCCCTATCAGAGCCCGACGGACGGTCGCCGCGAGACCGAGATGGTGACTGGCGATCTCAACGCCGCGCTCGTGGAGTGGGTGGTGCAGTACCGGATTTCCGAACCTCGGAAATTTCTGTTCGAGGTGCGTGAGCCGAGCGCGACCCTGCGTTACGTCTCGGAGTCCGTCATGCGCGAAGTCGTGGGAGACCGCACAGTCGACGAGGTGATCACCGTCGGGCGCCAGGAAATCGAAAGCGAAGCCCTGCTGAAGATGCAGGCGCTCGCGACCAAATACGCGATGGGCATCAGCATCGATCAGGTACAGCTGAAGAACATCAATCCGCCCCAGCCGGTTCAAGCCTCGTTCAACGAGGTCAACCAGGCACAACAAGAGAAGGAGCGGATCATCAACGAGGCCCGCCGCGAATACAACCGCGTCATACCTCTGGCCGAAGGCGAAAAGGACCAGCGCATCCGCGAAGCCGATGGCTATCGCCTGAGGCGGATCAACGAAGCCGAGGGCGATGCGGCCCGATTCACGGCGCTCCTAACGGAATACCGCCAGGCCCCCGAGGTGACCCGGCGCCGGATCTACATCGAAACCCTGCAGGATGTTCTGCCGGGAATTGGCTCCAAGATCATTGTCGACGGGTCCACGGCAAGCATCCTGCCGCTTTTGAACCTGGATCGACAGACAGGAGAGCAACCATGAAGACCCTTTCGCTTATTGCCTCGGGGATCGCGGTTGCCGGGGTCGTCGCTGCGTCATCCGCCGTCTACACGGTCGGCGAGGTCGAACAGGCCATCATCACCCAGTTCGGCAAGCCTGTCGGTGCGCCTATCACCGAGGCCGGTCTCAAGATAAAACTCCCCTTCGTTCAGGAGGTTAACCGGATCGACAGCCGGGTTCTGGAGTGGGACGGCTCGCCATCGGACATGCCCACCAAAGACAAGCTCTATATCTCGGTCGATCTCTTCGCGCGCTGGAAGATCACCGATCCTCTGCAGTACTTTCTGCGCCTGCGCGACGAGCGCAGCGCCCAGTCGCGCCTCGATGATATCCTCGGCAGCGAGACGCGGAACGCCGTCGCCAAGCACGAACTTATCGAGATTGTGCGCACGACCAGGGGCCGGACGCCGCTTCGGGACACGCTTCTGACTGATCAGGAGCTTGCGCAGGACATTGGCGCCCTCGTTCCCATCACGAAGGGGCGGGCGCTGGTCGAGCAGCAGATCTTCGAGGCGGCGGCGGAGAAGGTGCGCGTCTTCGGGATTGAGCTTCTCGATATTCGTTTCAAGCGCATAAACTACAATGAGAGCGTGCGACCCAAGATCTATGACCGCATGATCTCAGAGCGCCGGCAGATCGCCGAAAGATTCCTGTCCGAAGGCAACGGTGAAGCGGCCCGTATTCAAGGCAACAGGGTGCGGGATCTGAACAAGATCCAGTCCGAAGCCTATCGCGCCGTCGAGGAAATCCGCGGTGCCGCCGATGCCGCAGCAGCAGCAATCTATGCAGGCGCCTACAATGTCGATGCCGTTTCGGTCGAATTCTACGATTTCACCCGAACCATGCAGGCCTACGGCGACATGATTTCCGACGACACAACGCTTGTCCTGACGACGGACAGCGATCTGTTCCAGTTCCTGCGCGGCATGCAGGGCGAGGCAAACCCCTTCCTCGATCCCGGCAGCGACCCGGGCGACGGTGGCGTGGCGTCAACCGGCAGGGCCCGACCAGCGCAAGACGCCGCGACGCCAATCTTGACACAGACGGAGGTCGAAGCAGGCCGGTAGGTTCATGTTGGAAGGTTTCAAGCATGAATAGAGGGTATCAATCGGGAAGCACGTCAATGACACCTGGACCACCGCGGTCGGTTTCTGTCCGCTTCTGAGCAAGACACACCCAATTAAATTCCGTGCCCCTAACCTGCGTCAGCACCCGATGTCCGACTTGCTGTAAGGTGAATGGCAAGAGTTGGATCGCGACGAGGCGACGGCCTGCCTGCCCACGCTCGAGCACACGACGTCCAGCGTCACAGCATGCAGCGTGAAGGATGATACGCCATGACATCAGTGAAAGATCTTACCAAGACGGCCGCAGAGACAACCGATCTTGAACGTCGTGTACTGGCCCATGAACGGATCCTGCAAGCTCTGATCGCCTACATGGCCCGTACGGAGCCGCGGTTCATCGATCATTTGAGAGAACGGTTCGTGGAACCGATGAGATTGACCCGGCACGAACATGACCACCGCGAAACCGACGACTACGCGGAAGAGTTCATTCGCGCCGTGATGCTCCTCGGAGAAGTGCGCGCGCCCAACGCGAAGGAGCCGGAGATGACCGAAAAGCAACCTGAGCAACCGAAAAGCAGAGGAGAAAAGGGGTCTTTCATGGACCGGCCAACGCAGCGCGATTGGGTTCAGGTAAACGAAAGAAACGGCATCTGGGAGGTTAAGGTAGATGGCAAGTTTCGCGGCGACTACCACCAGAAGGAGCATGCTCTTGCCGCTGCGGCCTTGCACAAATTGTCGCCCCGATGACCGTTAGTACTCATCCGACAGTCCCACAGGACTTCTCGATCCAGGTGGCCGAGAACGAAGGCATGCCATCGAGATCGAACTCCAGGGGCTCCCCGCCACTGCCCGCTCGACGGTTGACCGGAACGCTGACGCTAGGGCTATCGAAGACCCGCGCGGCAACCCGCGGACTCTGGTCCGTCAAGGAACAAGTTGCGATGAAACATCCCTTGACGAGGCTGATCGCGCGGACGGCAGCCATAGCCGGTGTGATCGCCTCTTTCGCCTTTCCCGTGCTTGCGCAGGATGGAACCGGCCCAATGCCGGAGAACGCCCAGCCGCGCAGCTATGGCGGCGGATGGGTCTGCGATCTAGGTTTCCGTGTGGAGGGCGCCGAATGCCTGCCTCTCGATATCCCTGAGCATGCCTATCCAACCGGGCGCTCCTACGGGACGGGGTGGGAGTGCGACCGAGGGTACGAGGAGGTGGACGGGACGTCGTGCAATCCCATCCCGGTCCCCGCCAATGCCTTCCTCCGGTCTTCCGGCTACGATTGGCAATGCGAACGCGGGTTCCGGCAGGAGGACGAGGCATGCGTGACCATCGTTCTTCCCGAGCGTGCCTACCTGACAGAAGATAACTCGGGGACGGGATGGACCTGTGATCGTGGCTATGAGGCTGTTGCAGGGACATGTTTGCCGATTGCTATGCCAGCGAACGCGTATCTGACCAACGCAAACTATGGAGACGCCTGGGATTGCGAGCGAGGCTTCGTCAAGATCGACGACCGATGCGACGCCGTTGTCGTGCCATCGCATGCCTATCTGGACGAGGCATCCTATGGACCGGGCTGGAGCTGCGAGCGCGGATACGAGCCGCTGAATGGCGCCTGCGTCGCCATCGATCTGCCAGAGAACGCCTATCTCGACCGATCCGGCAACCGGTGGAGCTGCAATCGAGGCTTCCGGCTCTCGGACGGGATGTGCATCCTTGGACGGTGATGCGGATGTTTCTCGTCGTGGCAGGTCCGGCATGCGCGTCCGCATCGGGTGCCGTCTGCGCTACAGCTTCCCGCAGCCGACACCGCTGATTGCGATGCTGAACGTCCACTACTCGCGCTTTGGCGATCTGGAGCGTGCAGATTACCTCGTGACGTCGCCGAGCGTACCGCTCGAAAGCTACCGCGACGGCTTCGGCAACTGGTGTACGCGCCTCATGGCTCCGGCGGGCGACTTCTGCCTGTCGACGGATGGCATCTTCCGCGACACGGGCCAGCCTGATCCCTCCATGCCCGGCGCGCGGCAGCACGCGGTTCAGGATCTGCCATTCGAGACCCTCGTGTTTCTGCAGGGCAGCAGGTATTGCGACACCGACCTCCTATCGGAGGAGGCGTGGCGCCTGTTCGAGACCACGGACCCCGGATGGTCACGCGTCCAGGCGATCTGCGATTTCGTGCATGGACATGTCCGCTTCGACTATATGCAGGCAAAGGCGACGCGCACAGCGTCGCAGACCCTCGCCGAGGGGCAGGGTGTCTGCCGCGACTTTGCCCATCTCGCCATCGCGCTGTGTCGTTGCATGAACATTCCGGCCCGCTACTGCACCGGATATCTGAGCGACATCGGTGAACCTATGCCGCATCCGCCGGGGGATTTTGCTGCCTGGATGGAGGTATTCCTTGCCGGTGAATGGCACATGTTCGACCCGCGCAATAACAAGCCGAGGTTTGCGAGGATCCTGATCGCGCGCGGTCGCGATGCTGCCGATGTTCCTCTGACCCAGACATTCGGCCAGAACACTTTGATGGAATTCAAGGTCTGGACGGATGAATTGGCCTGACTGACCTCGGCTTCTTTTTCGATGCACCATCGCAATTCGGGTCGCCAGCCCCCATATTTACAGTACCGATGCGAAGTATCCCGGTCCGACATGGACGAGGAGTTGGCGTCGGAAAATCAAAGGATCGATGAAATGTCCTTCAAGGACCTGACCGCCAGGGCTGCGGCTGCGTTAAAGCCCAAGCCTGCGAAAACAGCAACGACCCCTGCCAAGGAGACCGAGCCCAAGGCCGCTGGCAAGGAACCACCCGCGAAGTCCAAGACATCTTGAGACCTACACAGGTTACGCGCCGCATTCCTGTAAGGGCGCGGACCATTCACAGCAACAAGGGAAAGGAACGCGCCAATGGAAGATCTGACGAGTAAGTCCGTTGCGGTTTTTTCCCGGCCCTTCACCGTTCCGGGCTTTGACGAGACGCTCCCGGCGGGAGAGTACGAGATCGAAACGGAGGTGGCTTCACCCCCTGATCAACGGGATCCCGCAGCCTGGAAAGCCTCCGTCCTTGTGAAGCTTCATCCCCGGATATCTCATCCGGGACTTGCACGGACTCTGACTGTTTCCCTTGCCGACCTCGACCAAGCACGCGCCAGGGACAAGCTGACCGGCAGGGAGTTGTCCGACTTTTTCCTTGAAGAAATGCTGGCTGATCCGATGGTACAGCTCGTGATGAAGGCCGACGGGGTCTCCGAGGCGCACCTGCGACATCTCTATTCCCGGTCTGGGACGTCCGATCCGAACCTGGCTGCGCCGCCTTCGAAGACGACCGCCCGAGGAGCGCGGGACGAAGAGTCGATCCGGACCGCCGAAAACGAAGGCATGCCTACGCGACCGGACTCGCCGCCGCCCTTGCGCACCCGTCTGGCTGCGGGAAAAACGTGATGGCGGACAAGGCCATCGCCGAAGGTGACGTACCGGACATCGCGACCCCAAGGGCCGTGGGTGATGTTCCGCAAGAACGCCGATGCCTGCGATGCGAAACCTCGTTCTGGAGCGAAGGCTTCGGAGAACGGATTTGCCGACGCTGCAGGGGGTTGAACGCCTGGCGGAACGCCGCACCAATCAGCCCGGGCGCATCTCGCCGCCGCTGATCCCCACAGCCGCGCGCCGTCTTCCCTGAACCACACTGGATCTCCATTTTGGCCTGCCTCGACATCGTTCACACCACGACCTACCGATACCGTCACGAGGTACCACTTGGGCCGCATCGGTTGATGCTGCGTCCCCGAGAAACGCGGGAATTGCGGCTTCTCTCGCACGCTCTCTCCATCACTCCGGCGGCGACCGTGACATGGGCACATGACGTGGCAGGCAACACCATCGCCACCGCCGCCTTTGACGGTCTGACGGATCATCTGGTGATCGAGAGCCGCGCCACCGTGGAACTGACCGCGCCCGCCTGGCCGGTCTTTGCCATCGCTGCCACGGCCGTCGAATATCCCTTTGCCTATGCCGCCGACGAATGGACGGATCTGGGCGCGTTGACGCTACCGCAATACCGCGACCTTGATGGCCGACTTGCCCGATGGGTCGAGGGTTTTGTCATGGCGCGTCCAACCGATACGCTGTCTTTGCTGAAGGATCTCAGCAATGGTGTATTCACCCAGATTTCCTACCAGAGCCGTGACCCTGAAGGCACCCAGTCGCCGATCGAGACGCTCGACCGGCGATGGGGCTCGTGTCGTGATCTTGCGGTCCTGCTCGCCGAAGCCGCGCGCACACTCGGACTCGGTTCCCGCATAGTGTCCGGCTATCTTTCCGATGCGGAAGAAAGCCTCCTTGGGTCTGCGGGTTCCGGGTCCACCCATGCCTGGGTCGAGATATTTGTCCCCGGTGCCGGATGGATCGCCTTCGATCCCACGAACCGGAGCTTCGGGTCCCGGAACCTGATACCACTCGCCGTGGCCCGAAACATCGCACAGGTGACCCCGGTGGCAGGCAACTTTATCGGAACGAACGTCGATTTGCTCTCGATGGAGGTAGTAGTAAGGGTGGAGCGTGCTTCGGCTCAAGATAACCCGCTCCTAGCCCCAAGAGGCGGGGCGGACATCGCGCTTGTCTGATGGCGCTTCGGTGTGACAAGCTTGCGGCTGCTGGTTTAAACATATTAATAACAATACCTTAACGGCCGGAGAACGTTGGATCCCAGTCCCGTTCCCTCCGCCACCCTGCATTGTTTTTGTTGAGTTTTTATTCTGCAATGGATCCATATCCATACTAAAACCCATCATCTGAATTGCGCTGGATCGACTGGCTTGCAATGCCTGGAGAACAAGACACTCCCGTAGACAGCGTTTGCCGCTCACTTTGAGCCTGGGGTCCATCAGCCGTCTCGATCGCTATTGTCCACTTCGCCGCCGCCGCGCCGCCCGCTTCCTGCAAGCCTCCCGGCAGTAGACGGCATCCGCACGCTTGTGCAGTAGGACCGGGTCGCCGCATTCGGGGCAGCGCCAATCGCCAGCGTGTAGGTTCGCCAGGACGCGTCTTGCCCGCTTCATCCGGTTCTTCGGGTTCGACCACATGAATCGCTCGACGATGAGGTTACCGTCCGCATCAAGGCTCAGGGCATGGGGATCCGGGGCTGGCATGTCAGGTTCCTATTTTCGAGGGCCAGAGGCAGTCTACCACATTGAAATACCGTACATTCTGGAATTGACTTGTTGGCGCGCAGACATCGTTGACCTAGTCGGCTGTTTTCTACAGGGTGTCCGCAGATGGACGGGATTTCATTGATGCTTTGTGCTTCGCTCATCGCCGTGGATGGCGACACCGTGAAGTGCGACGGCGTGAACCTGCGCCCCATGGGCGACGGCGCACCATACGTCTCAGGCTTCGACACCCCTGAGTTCGGGCAACACGCAAAGTGCACGGAAGAGCATCGACTTGCCATCAGGGCGATGGCGCGGATGTCCGAGCTTCTGCAGACGCCTGGTCTGACCATTGAAGACTCGGGACAGCTGGATCCGTTCAAGCGACCCCTTGTGGTCCTGCGACTGCCGGATGGCTCTACGATCGGGCAGACACTGATCGACGAGGGATTGGCGCGGGTCTGGACGCCAGAATACACCGCAGATTGGTGTAGCTAAGCCTCCCTCATCGCGGGGACACCGACACCATTTGGGCATCAGTTGCCCGCTTTCTTTGACGATTCGCTCGTCATGGTGCAGCCTGCATCCAAGGCATTCATGGAGAGGTAGATGCGAACACGGCAACTATGCTTCGCGCTGATGTTGGCCTCTAGCACCGCAGTTGCTGACCCAATACCGGGATCTGCTTTCAAGGTGGGCAACTGGGAAGGAGGAGCCTACAGCTTTGACGACACGGGCGCGTTTTCACACTGCTCGATCAGTGCTGGTTACATAAGCGGAGATACCCTCTACTTCACTGTCAACCGTCAGGCGACTGTCACGGTTGCCGTCGGTAGCCCCGGGTTGACCGGCATCCCCGTGGGGCAGTCGTTCCCGGTTGCTCTTTATGTGGATAGGCGCGCGCCCTTCTACGGCACGGCCACAGTGCTACTCGACGGCTTTGCCGCGCTGGAAATTCCAGAGTTCGACCGTGCTTTAGAAAGCTTCAAACGCGGTTATGTTCTGACAATTCAAGGCGCCGGCCGGGAAGGCCAGTATGACTTGACCGGAACCTTCCGCGCGCTCGAAGCAACGAGGCAGTGTGCCATTCGTTACTTCAACTATGCTTCGGCACCGTCCGCCCCGGCGCCTGCTCCTGTAGACAAGACTGTCACTTTCCAACTGGCAACCACCGTCCTCACTGGCCTTGGAATACAGGACTTCCGCTTCCTTTCGCAGTCAGAGTTGGATGAAATCGGGCAATCTAACTCGGTTGCTTGGGTCGCCCCCGACTACGGGCTGTTCGGCTGGTCGCTGTTAGTACCGCGCGAACCTGGCCAGGATGACTTGAGGGCCACTGACGCCGGCGACACGGCCTATTTGGCCCAAGGCTGCAATGGTGACTACGCAACCAGCGCAAGGTCCATCGCGCTGAAGGACGGTGACAGCGCACGCGAACTCCGTCTGATTTGCTCTGACGCCGATGGCGAGGCCGAACACTTCGTGTCGAAGTTCTTCGCGGGAGACTTCGTTGTCTACAATGCGTTGACCTTCGTGCCCGGGCAGGGGGACCGGCCGGCTGACAAGGCGCCGCCCCAATGGAGCGAAGACGCTACGCTACGGGCTGCGAGTTTCTTTGCTGACTAGTTTTCGTTTGTCTGTGGGGGTGCCTTAATTTGGGATGCTGTTGATGAAAATGACCTTTGCCGCTTCCAGAGTGAAGCAATTCACAACGGTGTTGGGTCACGTCCTTTCGGGCTTCGTCTCTTTGGCTGAACGGCCGACCCGCGCAACCTTTATGGCCGCATTGATTTTGGTGGCTATATGTTTAGTTGCAAGTTCTGCCGACGCGCAGAACATTGGCTATGGATCGGTGTACACCGAAGACGGGCAGTGCTGTGCATCCGGTGAGCTTGTGGATGGTTTCCCAGGTGCTGAAACATCGACTTTTGGCGAGTTCGATCTTTCGGCGATTGGGTTGCAGATGAGGTACTTTCTATCGATTTCACCGACATCCGTTCTGCTGGGACGTGGAGTGTCGAATTCTGTTGACGTCTTCTACTATCAGGGCGATGGATCTTTCCCGGGAAGCACTTCAGGTTCTTTTTGGGGGAGTGTACCCATAAGCCAACCTGCTGGTGTCGCTTCTGGCTGGTATGAACCGGATGGTTACGGAGGATACTTTGGGGACAGCTTCATCGATGTTACTGTGCTGGTTGAAACTGCACGTTTGAGTTCCTGGAGCTTCTTGGGCTTTGAGATCCGTGCAAATGACACCAATGCCGTCTTGATCCGCGACCTGCGTCTAACGAATTACAGCAATAGCTCTGGGGTAACACCCATTCCAGAGATAGACTCTGTGGGCGCTAGCGGTGTATTTTTCATTGTTCTCGCCCTGTCCTGTTTCATCAGATTCAGGAGTTATTCCAGTACCGTGGAATCCTGAGCCATCTCTCTAGCTAAGGGCGCCAGCAAAGGCATTTCATCCACAACTCTATTAGGAAATGACACTTGTTGCCTTTCTGCTATCGCGCACCATCGCATTGACCAGCTTCCGCATCGCGACCGCCTCCTGGCTACGTCCCCCGTGCTTCCAGTTCGGATGATCCTTGCCCGGCTTGGCACCCCCGCGCGCGCCGTGCATCCGGCAAACTTTCCAGCCGCGAACGGCGGGGTTACGGCATGGCTGGCCGCTGCGCTTGCTGCGGGCGGTGCAGCGCGGCGCGGCGTTTGCCGCCTGCATGGGGTCAGCGTCAGGTTTCGTCACGCCCCCGCCCCTCGGTCTCGACGTTACCCACGATCGCCTGCCCGCCGTCCTGGACGGTGACGCGCTCCACGCGCACCACCTGCTGGCCCTTCGAGCGATAGCGCTTCAGGGTTTCCATCTGGGTCGTGTAGGTCCGCGCCAGCTTGTTGAGCGCGCGCTCGGCTGAATCCTGTTGTGCGATGTTGTCCACGCGGTTCAGGCGCTGCGCAAGCGTCATCATGGCCTGGTGCGTTGCGGCCATCTGGGTCAGCAGCAAAGCCTCGGCTGGGTCCCGCGGTTGCATCGCGTCGACGAACGCCAGAACAGAGTTGGTCACCGCTTCATCGATGCGCTTTCCGTGCGACCCAAGCGCGGCTACCTGGCCGAATACCCATTCAGCCACCTGGTCGTGGCCGCATGCTCTCCGGATGCGGTCGTGACCGCCGGAGACCGAGACCTTCAGCACGCCATCTTCGGACCAGTCGAACGTGGCCGTCGGCGGCTTTTTCTCGTTCGGCGGCTTCGCGACCTTGTCTGATTTTTCTAGCACTTCCACCACTAGAGATTTCCACCTCCTTTCAGAAATCATCGTTCTCTCAGCCACAAAATGATTTCCAACCACTGCTTGGCCACCAAGATTTGGAACTTATCACGCCTAATCCACTATAGGCCAAAATCACGAATCTGAAAAGCAGCAGAAGATCCCAAGAGGATAATATCTTATCGCGACCAACTACGAAAATAGGTTACACGGCAGAAAAAACTCCGAGCCAGTTCAGTGGCGGCAAGAAGGCCATCACCTCTGGATACTGCAGCGCTGACGAGACTGGTTTTCATCCACTCGGGGCGGCAGAGTGACAAAGGTGGCAATTCGCACCTTATCTATCGTATAGCGGCAAACTGGAAATTTCGGCTATAAGGCAAACATATTTGGAGCCGTCACTATTTTCACTTTCGTCACTTTTCAAGCCCGAGGCGAGAACGCCTGAGCGGCAAATTCTGGGCAGATGCCTGAGCGCGCACTGGATCATAAGCCTCGACGACGCGGTGCGTAAATGCGAGGATTTACAATGCGCTTCTGATCCGTTCTCTGGACTAACGCCCTGGCTCAAGAGCGTGCTTCAGGGGGCGCACTCGTCAGGGGCAGGCCATAGACCAAGTTCAGCCGGCCCGCACTGGGTCAAGCCTTTTCAGCCAGTACTTGTTCCGCGGCACGAACCAGCATCTCCACATCAACAGGCTTGCTGAAGAACCGTGAAGCACCCAGCGCCCTCGTATCCGCCTCTGCCTCCGTCCGGGCGTCCGCCGTGAGCATGATGATTGGTAATTGGGAAAACCCTTCTCCACTGGAGCGAAGCGTGATGATGACCTCGTCGCCGGATTTGTCTGGCAGATGGCGATCGAGGATCACCACATCGGGTTGATGCTGGCGTACGATGTCGACAACCCCGGCTCCTCGTTCCATCGATACCACGGTCCAGCCCTTGTACCTGAACGCCTGCTCAACGATAGAACGATTGAGAGCGTTGTCCTCGATGATGAGAACGGTTCCGATCGCTTCCGGGGAAGCTGTCGCCTCCGACGCCATACCCCCCGCTGCAGATTGTAGGGCGTCGGCCCGATTATTTACTGGCACGGTCAGAGTGAAACTCGAACCTTGGCCGAGAGTGCTCTCAAGCGTAAGCGTTCCTTCAAGCGCCTCGGCAAACTCCCGGCAGATTGCCAGGCCAAGACCGGCTCCCTCGTGCTGTCGGGTCATTCCATCGGCGACTTGCCGGAATGGCTCGAATATCCGCTCCTGCATGTCCGGCGCAATACCCGGACCGCTGTCCTTGACGTTGAAAGCAATCTTGCCTTGGTCAAGTCGCCTTGCGCTCACCGCGATCTGTCCGGTCTCGGTGAACTTCACGGCATTGCCCAAGAGATTGACAAGGATCTGCAGGAGCCGCCGCTCATCGGAAACGATCGGCTGTGCAGCATCCGAAGGAATGCTTGTCAGAATCTCGAGGGATTTCCTTTCTGCCATCGCCCTGACCGCAATCACGGCGTTGCGGATCACGACAGCGGGATCGACCGTGGTGAGCCGTACGGGGGACACACCCGCTTTAACCTTGGACAGATCTAGGATGTCTTCGATCAGTTTCAGGAGGATGTTGCCGGCTTCCATCATGGCATTGACCGCAGCCTTCTGCGTATCATTCAACTCGCCCAGCATGGGCAGAATCTGAGCCGTCCCCAGCACGCCGTTCAAAGGCGTCCGGATTTCGTGGCTCATGGTCGAGAGAAACATTGACTGGGCCTGTTCAGCGCCCCTTGCCTCTTCCATCGCAAGCCGAAGCGCTTCGGTCTGTGCGACCTGTTCAGTGACATCGCGCTGGACCGCGACCCAGTAATGGAACCAGCCCTTGTCGTCGGCGACAGGCTTGATGTTCAACTCGACCCAGAAGGGCTTTCCAGCCTTCGTATAGTTCTTGAGAATTTCGCGAACGGGTTTCCAGGTTCGCAGCGCCTCGTAGATTCGGGCACGGGCGTCTTGGTCGAGGTCCGGCCCCTGAAGGACGCGTGGGGTTTGACCGATGACATCCTCAGGCGTGTACCCGGTCATTGTCGTAAAGGCCTTGTTGACCCAAACGATCTCTGGCCCGTTCTGCCGGATTGGCTCCGCCGTCGTGATGACGATCGCATCATTCGTGTGGTCAGGGACGGTCGCGATGACGCTTTCAAGCTTCATGGTAGCCAGCCCTCAAACGGGAGTGACGGCCAATCGCTCCATCGTTGCCTAGTCTGGTCATCGTCCTCGGTCTCCGGTCCAGTTGGTCGGGAAGACGCAGCAAGTCTTTCGCTCACGGGCAGTCTATCCCGTCACCCTTGCCCCAAACTGATATCGGAAAGGTTGCAGGCAACCCACTCGCACCCAAACATCCGCGCGGCGCGCTCAAAACTCATCCTCGGGGTAACCGTTTCAACCGCCCCCGTTTACTCCTGTCAAGCAACGGACAGGGCGTAGGACCTCAATCGCATTATGCACCCATCGTGGTCGAAAACGTCAAGCGCGCCAGCGAGATCGGCAATCGCACTACCTTTACCATCAAGCGCCATGCTTCGAAGGCTCCAGTCCGAGAACAGTCGCACGTCCGTCGGCTGACAGGCAAGGACGGTCATGTCCGCGTGCAGGTCATCTAGCCTTCAGAGCCCGATACACTCATCTTCAACTCTATCCTCCAGATTTCGGGGCTGAACACCTAGGCTCTGCGGCGCTGGAATAGAGCTACCCCTGCGGTCGGTCCAGCGGAAGCCGGATCCAGTTGAAAGGCCGCGACGGCGTCTGTCAGGGCCGTCGCTTCTGCATGCAGATTGCTGACGGCTGCGTTTGTTTCCTCGAAGACCGCGGCGTTGCGCTGGGTTTCACGGTCCAGTTCATTCGTTGCGTTGGAGATTTCCCCGATGCCCGTGGCCGTTTCCGTAGCTGCTGTTACGATTTCCCTGATCTTGACGGAGATATCCTCGACCCCCGCCACGATTTCCTGCAAAGCGGCGCCGGAGTCGTTCACCAGCGCAACTCCATGCTGCACATTCGTTTCAGAGGCTTCGATCAGGTCTGCAATTTCTCGCGCTGCATCGGACGATCGCTGTGCCAGCGCCCGAACCTCGGACGCGACGACGGCGAAACCGCGCCCTGCCTCGCCCGCCCGCGCCGCCTCGACCCCGGCGTTCAGGGCCAGAAGGTTGGTCTGGAAGGCGATCTCGTCGATGACCTGAAGGATCTTCCCGATCGCGGCGGACGAAGCTTGGATCTCGTCCATTGCCGAGACGGCATTCATAACGACGGAATGCCCCTTCTGGGCCCGACTGGAGATGTCGGACACCGCTGCCTGCGCCAGTTCTGCCGACTTTGCAGCGGACTTCACCGAAGCCGACATTTCCTCAAGCGCGGAAGCAGTTTCTTCCAGCATTGAGGCATTGCGTTCCGACCTGCGCGCCAGATCCTCTACGGCATTGCTGATTTCCCGGCTGGAGCCATCGACTGCCGTTGCCGATACGCTGATGTTTGTCAGCGTCCGGGCGAGACTTTCAGATGTTTCGTTCACGCTTTTGGCAATTTGACCGAAGATGCCCTGGTAGCTTTGCGGCATCCGGTAGGTCAGGTCCCCGCGCGCCAGATGCCCAAGGGCCGTACGGACGGCGCCAAGCCCCTCGCTCGCCGCCTCTCCGATCCGGTTTACGCCTTCACAGATATCGGCAAAGACGCCGTCCTTGTCGTGGGTTGCCAGCCGCCGGGAAAAGTCACCGCCCGCGCAAGCGGCGACAACTTCCGCGATCTCGGTCGCCGCTGCGCGCTCGCGGGCAGCCGTTGCCTCAGCCTGCCGCGCCGCTTCCAAAAGCCGCTGCTGTTCCCGCTCGGCGTCTTCTCGCTGGCGCGCCGCCGCTTCGTCGCGCGCGCGCGTTTCGGCGGCGGCGGCTTCGTGCTCGCGTGCCTGTCCCGCAAGGATCGACTGCCGGAACGTATCCAGCGCCGACGCCATGCCCGCGATTTCCGTCAGGGGCGCCGGCGGTGTCGCGACCGCTAGATCTCCCCCCGCCATCGCTTCGGCCGCTTCAGCCACCGCGCCAATTGCGGCCGCTGTGTCGCTAGTCATCCGGCGTGCCACCAGAATCGACAACACGATCATTATGGTAGATCCGGCCGCTGCGCCTGCCAGCATCAGCCTCTTGTTCGCGATGATGTCTTCCGTGATCGTTAGAACCTCGGCAACGGCCGCGTCCTCAAGACCCGCCATGAGCGCGATTTCTGACGTCTTCGCATCATAGAATACATCCGATGTGATGTCTTCCGGCGGAACGTCATCGGCGCTGTCAATAGCGATCTGGCGCAGCTCCTGCACGCGGGCAACTTCTCGCGAAATAGAGTACAGCCGATACTGCTCCGCGACATTTGGCGAGACCAGTTCGGAAAAAAGCTCGAGTGCCATTTCTTGCTGTGCCACGAGGGTGCGCAGCGCCACAATGTCCTCGGGGAAGAAGGCCCCGGCCGCGTAGCCCGCTGCGCCGACGTTACGCTCGAGGCCGGCGAGATCTTTCGCTTTAAGAAGGGCGCCGATCGCCGCGAGCTCAATGGCGACATGTCCAACCGACGTGTCCATTGCGAGTTGATCGAACACGTTGTAAATCGTGTGATTAATGGCGGTAAAACCCTCAGTCGCCTGCTGGAAGTCTACTTCGTAATTGTCAAGTGCTAGCCGCAGGTCAGCCAACTGACCAAGGCCCTGTTCCACTTCGTCGATAGCCCCCGAAAGTTCCTCCGACAGTGCTACCCTACGCGCCGCTACCAGTTCCTCCGCGAGGTTCTCCCTGAGCTGGTCAACGTCGCGGCGCTGATCGGCAAGCGCGCGTTCGTGGGCTGGATCGCCGGAGAACATCATCAGGAAGGTGAAGCTGCGTTCACCCTGAAGCGCGGTCGCGAGGCTGGTCATCGTGGCTGCTACCCCGACCCCGTTGCTAATCCGGTTGGCTTCCCGCAGTTGCTGATAGGTCACTCCGGTAAGCGACGCGGCGAGGACGATCGCAACAAGTATGGGTATCATGACGGTGGCGAACACAGCGCCCTTTAGCGTCTTGGGACGATAATTATGGAAGAGGTCAATCATTCTTTCTATCCTGTCGGGGGCTGGCAGGTTGTCTGGAGACTGCGGGCATGGCGGAGCTCCAGGAAAGCGTACCTTGCGCGCAGGAAAGCGGGGGTGGGCGGGTTTTGGGACTTCGCTCGATCATTTTTTCACGCTCCCGGTAGAGCACGGCGCGGCCGCGTGCCAGTTTCGAGAAAGGTTGCGGTCTCCCCGAAGGAGGCTGTTTCGGTCCCAGCTTCCGCCAAGCAAACTTTGCCGAGACTGACGGCGTCGAGCGCAATTTCAGCGATGTCTGCAAGGGCTGTCGCGCGGCCCTGTTCAAGCGCTCCCAGCTCTTCCTTCAATGGGCCCAGCGTCCTGCTGAAGCCGTCGAGGCACAAAGAGAGGTCGCAAAGCCCAGCACACGCCGCTGCAATCTCGTTCAAGGCAAGCCCGAGCGTGGTTCGGCCGCCCGCGACTTGCCGCTGCGCGGTTTCCGTCAGATCGCGGATCTCGCTGGCGGCTTCCCCGCTCCGCCGAGCAAGGGCGCGAACTTCCACCGCGACCAGTTCGAAGCCCTTTCCGGCCGGTCCGGCTCGAGCGGCTTCCACCCCCGCAGCAAGCGCGAGAAGATTGGTCTGAAACGCGATTTCCTCAATCATCTTGAGGATCTTGCGTATGTCTTCCATCGTCGCGTGCATGACACCGAGACTGTCGCGGCCACGCTGCATCACGGTTTCGCCGGCTCCGGCCTGGGCCATCAGTTCCTGCGTTTGAGTGGCAATGCGGCTTGCAGCGTCACGAAGCGCTGGCAGGCCGTCGGCGAGTTCGCCAAGGCGCGCGGTGATCGGCTTCTGCCGGCCTGCCTGCCTTTCGTAGGCCTCCGAGACATCCGCGAGGTCCGCAGCGACTTCGCGCAAGACGTCCGGCCAGCAGCATAGGCATGTTTCGTGCAGGCTTCCGAGGTCATTCAGCCGCTGAGCGAAGGCGCCGATCGCGCCTGCCTGACAGTTTGCGGCCTCGCCTGGCGGAAGGGCCCCTGCACTCGCCGCAGCCAGCTTGTCGTCCAAGTCGAGCAGACGCGCCTCCGTCTCTACGGTGAGTTGGTCCAGCGCCGCAAGGATCGGTGCGACGGCGGGATCCTCCGTAACCACCCCGATACGGTGGTTCAGTGCGCCACGTTCCCATGCTACGGCCATCCGGTCGATCGAAGCTGCAACGGTCGCTCGGTCTAAGTTGCGCGTATCGAGCAGCGCCGATGTCGCCTTGGCGAGGGCCTGTGCGTCCTCAGCGCGCTGGCGGTCGAGTTCGACCATTTCCTGAGTTATTGCTGCGATCCGGGCCGTATGCATGGCTTCAGCGTCGAGTGCCGCCGCACGCGTACTAATGAGAGCTGATACGGCCGCACCCAAACGGTCGAATTCGACCACGCCCAGACGTGTCAACTTTCGCCTCGCCTGCAAGCTGTTGGAGGCGATGACCTGCGTCAGGCGGGACAGGGCGAAGACCAGATCGAAAATCCGGCGCCGCGCCGTGATCGTCGCCAATCCGAAAAAGAAGATTGAGGCCAAAAAGACG
Source organism: Paracoccaceae bacterium (assembly GCA_024742695.1). Lineage (GTDB taxonomy): Bacteria > Pseudomonadota > Alphaproteobacteria > Rhodobacterales > Rhodobacteraceae > JANSXY01. Next base: position 63,298 of record JANSXY010000017.1, read on the forward strand.
CCACCTTGCAAGCGGCTCGCGTCCAGTCGGACATCCATGGCCGCCGCGGACAGCCTGCGCGCAGCGGCGAGAAGCCGCTCCTGTCCGCCTATCGCAGCTTCGGGGGCAGCTGCGACCCCGGCCAGAAGGGCCGCGCGGGCGGCGACCATGGGGCCTTGCAGCGCTGCAACCGGGCGATTGTCTAGGAGCGCCGCCGAGAGGCGCAAGACCTCGGCAAGGACCCAGCCGGTCTGGTCGCGGGCCCCGGGATCTGACAGCACAGCATGCGCCTGCGCGGCGGTCAAACGTGCGATCCGGTCCGACAGTGGCCGACCTAGACCGCGCGCCACAGAATCAAGTCGCGCCGATGCCGTTTCGGTCCAGGCGTCGGATTGCGCCATGCCGTTGGCAGCGGTTTTGGCAAGCTCCCCTAGAACGTCGGCACGTTCCGCGCTGCGGAAGGCCGCATGGGAAGCGATCGCAGCCATGAAGTTGAGCGCGACAAGTATGGCACCCACATGGGCAAGCGGGACTTGCCCTGCCCGCGCCAGCGTCTTGGCAAGGCTCGTTTCGGAAACAGGCTGCGTAGGCGGCATGCGCCTAGGCCCGGTGCCGTTTGCCGGCGGCCTGCATGCGCGCGCGCGCCTCCATCCTCGCCGGATGTGCTCGATTTACCGGGATCGTGACGTTCGAGTTATGTTTGGCTGGCATTCGTACAATCTCAGTCTACCACTGCTCCAGAATGGTGCAACCATGCCGCGAATTTCTAAAAAAAGAGTGCAACTTGATCTGGATCAAGGACTCGACTTTTGGAGCCGATTGCGCGGCTTAGGGACGAACTGCTCAACGACGAGATCTTCTACCCATCCGCGGGGCCAGGGTCGTCATCGAGCAATGACGTGTCCACGACAACACCGTCCGCCCACACAGTGCTCTCGGATATCGTGCCGGCTTAGCTCACATGTCCTTCGCGCCTGTTTTTTCTGGTGGCGAAGTTATGCCGGCGGGACGTGTTGGGCGCAGCTTGACTAGGCTAGGAACATCGGGCGGAAGCACCTGCTGAACGGGGCGCACGCGAGGCGGTGCCCGCACGCCGGCGCGAATCTCGGCTTCCTCGCGGGACAGCCCACCTTCGGATTCGTAGAACGCCGCTCGCTCATCCCGCAGGTCGCGCTCGAGGCCGGATTCACCCAGGGCGATGTGCCGACCGTACCAACGGTAGAACGTGGTCCGCGGAATGCCGAGCATCGCCAGCGTGCGCTTCGTTGGTAGATGCGATCGCCCGACCAACCGGATGATCTCGAGCTTCTCGGAGACCGGGTACCTCTTGCTTCGTTCTCGCTCGCCATTGTTCTCGGACCAATGGCGGACCATGGCTCGCCCCCGATCATGCTTTTTTCAGCAGGCGGTTCTCGAGCGTCAGGTCGGCCACCGCCTCCTTGAGCGCCGCGGCCTCGGCCCGCAGCTCTTTCACCTCGGGCGCGGTGGCCTGGCGGGCCACGTCCCCGGCCAGCCGCTTCTTCCCGGCCTCGAGGAACTCCTTCGACCAGCTATAGTAAAGACTCGTCGCGATCCCCTGGCGCCGGCAGAGCTCAGCGATGCTGTCTTCGCCCCGCAGGCCATCCAGCACGATTTGGATCTTCTCCTCCGCCGAATGCTGCTTCCGCGTCAGCCGTCGGATGGCTTTCACGACGGTATCGGAAGGCGGTTTGGATGGTCCGAATTTCAATCACGCCGATTTGCCCCATGGGCGCTGACAGCAGCCAATCATTTCTGCGCCTTCAGCTCAGCCGAAGGATCGCACCGCAGAGCTTTTCCAAGGACAACTCACGTTCAACAGCACCGGCCTTCATCGCTTCCTTAGGCATGCCGTAAACGACGCAACTCACTTCATCCTGCCCAAGTGTTTGGGCGCCAGCGTCCCGCATTTCCTTCAGTCCGCGTGCCCCATCGTCGCCCATTCCAGTCATGATGACGCCGACAGCGTTCTGTCCGGCCGTGCGCGCGACGGATCGAAACAGCACATCCACTGACGGCCTATGGCGCGATACGAGTGGACCATCCTTGACTTCTACCGCATAGTTGGCACCCGATCGGGTCAGAAGGGTATGCTTGTTGCCGGGGGCAATAAGGACGTGGCCTCTTAGCATCCGGTCGCCATTCCTAGCTTCCTTAACAGTGACCGCGCACAGGGAATCGAGCCTCCGGGCGAAGGCGGCAGTAAAGCTCTCAGGCATGTGCTGAACCACGACGATTGGCGGGCAGTCCGCTGGGAGTTCTTCAAGGATCACACGCAAGGCTTCGGTGCCTCCCGTTGAGGCGCCGATCGCGACGATGCGATCAGTCGTGCGTGCCATCGCACGATGGCTCGGCGGCGGCAGCACAGCGTCCGCCGACAGTTTTTTCTCTACCCGTCGCGGCTTCAGGGCTCCTAGCCGCGCTTGCGCAGCGGCCTTAACTGTATCACGCAGGGTGGTGCAACTCTCCTCAAAGAACTCCTTCACCCCTAGCTGCGGCTTCAGCACGATATCAACCGCCCCGGCTTCCAGGGCCTGCGAAAGTGTTTGCGAACCGTCTGAAACCAAGGTGGAACAGATCACGACCGGGATCGGCCGCTGAGCCATCAGTCGCCGGAGGAAGGTGATGCCGTCCATGCGCGGCATCTCTACGTCGAGGGTGATCACGTCAGGAATCTGCTTGCGGATCCTCTCAGCCGCAATGAATGGATCGGATGCGACCCCGATGACTTCAAGCTCGTCGTCGGCTTCAAGGATCTGTTGGATTGTCTGTCGGACGACGGCGCTGTCATCGACGATGAGTACCTTGTAGCGCCTGCGAACCTGATCGAACGACATCGTCACTCCTTGCGGTAGATCGATGGGCCAATACTGCGAAGCCGGGGGTGCACCGGAACCGCTTCGGCATGTCCGGTGAACAGGATGCCGCCGGGCCGAAGCCGTTCGGCCACGGACTCGATGACCTGCGCCTGCACGGCCGCCTCGAAATAGATTAGGACGTTGCGCAGGAAGACGACATCGGCCGAAAGGCCGGGCAGGCTCGTCGCATCGGTCAGGTTGCAGGCGGAGAACCGTGCCTTGGCCCGAAGCTCGGGGACGATCCGGTAGAGATGGCCGCGCGAATCCTCGAACACAGCCCTAGACCTCATTAGATAACGGACGCGAAACCCATCCGCCAGCCCGGCCGTTTCCTCTTCGGTGTAGGTTGCGGCCGTGGCCTTGCGCAGTATCGCATGCGAGATATCGGTGCCCACAAGCTCGAAGCGGCGCAGACCGCCGGGACGGCTCGCCGCTTCCGCCAGCAGCATCGCAGCCGACCAGAGTTCGACCCCGCTGGAACAGGCCGCGCTCCAGACCGTGAGCGGTCGATCGAAGCCGGCCCCGGTTTCGCCCAGGATCGCGAGGCCCTCCCTGTCTAGCCAATCGTACTGGTGCCGCTCCCGGAAAAAGGCCGTCGTATGGGTTGTCAGCGCCTCGATGAACTTGCGGATCTCGGGGCCCTCGGGATCGGACCTCAGAAGATCGACATAGCTGTCGAACTCTTCGAGACCGAGAGCACGAATGCGCCTGGACAGACGCAGCCGAAGAAAGTCGGTCTTTGCCGGGTCGATGTTGAGGCGGCAGACAGCCTGCGCAAGCTTGGCAAAGAACCGACACTGCGCGGCCGACATCGGTGGCGAAGACAGGTAGCCCTGACCCCTGGGTTGCCGGGCTGGCGACAAATCAGCCAAAGTCGAACTCCCCCGGCAGATCGCGCCCGCCACGCAGGATGTGCCCGCTGTCGAGGAGGATGGCCTTGCCGTCCTCAGTCATCACCAGCCCCTGAACATCTGCATTGCGCCAGTCGGTCGTCGTTTCGGGCATCGGAGTGACGGCATCGACAGCGACTTCGCAAACACGCAGAACTTGCTGGGCCACCACGCCAAGGGACACAGCCGCGCTGTCTTCACCGAAGGAGAAGATGATTATGCGGCTGTCAGGACCACGCCGATCGGGAAGACCGAGATGGGCGGCAAGGTCGAAAATCGCGATCGTCTCGCCCCTCAGGTCGATCATTCCAATAATCCCCGACGGCGCGCCAGGCAAAGGTGCGATGTCGGTCACGTCCACGATCTCGCGGACATGGGCGACCTCAACCGCAAACGCCTGCCGGTCGAGACGAAATGTCACGAGGGTCCGCGTTCCCGACCTGTCGTCTTCATCCTCCTCCTGATCCCCAAAGCCGTCGACTTCCTTCAGGTCATCCACGTCGGAAAGGGCCATGATGCGATCCCCCTGTCTAGGCGCCGATCACGACGCGGCCTTGAAGCGTTCGAATTCAGCGTCGGACATCTCCTCGAGCCCAAGATCGAGATCGAACCCATTCTCGCTGATGGCCTGCGACCGCGCCGCCGCTCGGGACGGGTTGCGCGGTTTCGTGGCCACCGGCTTGGGTTGCGCCCGCTGGCCGGCGGTCGATGCCTTTCCCGCTGCCTCGGGCTGACCCGACTGCGCGAGCCGGAAGTAGCTTATCATCGCCCGAAGCTGATCAGACTGCGCGGCCAGTGCCTGCGACACCGACGCCGCCTCGGTAGCCGCCGAGGCATTCTGCTGGATAACGGAGTCGAGTTCGCGGATCGCCTGGTTGATTTGGTCCGCCCCAATATTCTGTTCCCGCGTCGCGGCAGAGATTTCCTGCACCAGATCAGACGTGCGCTGGATCGAGGGCAGGAGCTGCTGAAGCATCTCGCCGGCTTTCTCGCTGACGGACACGGTACGGGACGACAGTTCGCCGATCTCGCCCGCCGCCTGCTGGGAACGTTCGGCCAGCTTGCGAACTTCCGAAGCAACGACGGCAAAGCCCTTACCGTGGCTGCCCGCCCGTGCGGCCTCCACCGCCGCGTTCAGGGCCAGCAGGTCCGTCTGCCGGGCGATTTCCTGGATAATGTTGATTTTGGCCGCGATCGTCTTCATCGCTGTGACAGCCTCGGCCACCGCGCTTCCGCTTTCACGCGCCTCCTTCGACGCCTGCACGGCTATCTTCTCGGTCTGGGCGGCATTGTCGGCCGACTGGCGGATGTTGGCCGTCATTTGTTCCATCGCCGCGCTGGCCTCTTCGGCCGCCGCCGCTTGCTGAGTCGCACCCTGGCTGAGCTGGTCTGCCGTGGCGCTCATCGCCTGGCTGCCATCGGCGACGCCCGCCGCACTGATGTTGGCTCCGCCCATGACCTCGCGCAGCTTCTCGAGCATCGTTTCGAGCGACATGCCGAGGCGGTCAGCTTCCGAACGCCGCTTCGCCTCTACCGTCAGATCCCCGCCGGCGATCTTGTCGGCGACATCGGCCATCCCCGCGAGCGCTGTGTTCATTTCACCCATGGCGTTCAAGAGGGCCCCGATCTCGTCCTTGGAGCCGGTTGATACGTCGACCGACATGTCGCCCACGGCCACCTTTCGCGCGACGTCGACGGCGCGCGCAAGGCCACGCGAAATTGTGAGCGAAAGCCAGACGGCGGCAGCCGTGGCTAACAGTGTGGCGCCGATACCGATCCCGATCAGAAGGGTGCGGCCCTTTTCGAACAACGCCTGCGCGTCGGCTTCGCTCTCGTGCATGGACGTTCGGGCGTAACGCGACAGGCGTTCGGCGGCGGCGATGCCCGCCTGGAACGCCGGCTCGAGCTCGCCATTCAGCATCTCAAGCGCAGCGTGGTCGGTCTTGCGCAGGGCTTCTGCCGAAGTCTCCACAAAGGCGGTCCTCCACGCGCCCCAGTCCTCGGCCAGACCGGCGCCGAGACGCGGGTCGAGTGCTCGTAAGTCCGCGGAAAGCCCGTTCATATCCCTGTCGAGACGCGGGAGTGCCTGATCGATCGTCTGCTTGTGGCTGGCCAAGATGGCAGAATCGGTTTCAATCAGCAGCGTCAGTTGTTCCTCGTAGAGATCCTGCAACTCGGCGGTGGCCGTGACCAAGCCTTGCCGCACCCGGTCCGCGCGCGGATCGCCCACGCGGGTGGCCAGCGTCTCTGCCGCCTGGGCCAAGCTGGCCTTAATCGCTGTATGGGCCGGCACACTTAGTTCGCTGTAGCTATCGAAGGCTGCCCGCTCGGAATCGATGAGCGCGAGGGCGCGCAACTCTGTTTCCGTCTGTATGAACTGAGCCCACGCGATGTCGAAGTTAGCCAGAAGCTCGCTTGCTTCGCTGCTGGTGGCCGTTGTCGAAAGCTTCGCCAACTGATCCTCGATGGTCGCATAGCGGGCATCGACCGATGCCGCGATTTCCTCGGCGACCCTGCGGTCGGGCTGGTTCGCGTAGCTCTTGACGAGGCTCATCACACGGGTGGCGGTGGCCTGCATCGCTAGGCTCTGTTCAAGCGTAAAGGCCGTGTTCCCGGTGATGTGGCTGATCTTTCCATTAAGTTCACCGGATTTCCATACGGCGACATAACTCGACGCCCCAAGAAGGCAGATCGTCATCGCGAACCCTACGATCAGTTTTGTTTTAATGCTGAGCGTCATGGGAAAAGTCCTTTTGTTTCAAGCAGCCGCCTTGGGACTGAAAAGGGTGGAAGTATCGAGCAGGACAATAAGTTCGTTGTTCTTGCGAATGGCGCCAAGCAGATAGGCCTGGGGCCAGATCGCACCGAGTTCCGGAATCTTTTCTGCCGCGCAGAGATCGGCGTCGATCACGTCCTCGACCGTGTCTGCAAGAAACGCGAGTTTCTGGGGTATCCCTTCGACCGGAACCTCGACCACGATCATCCGGCACGCCGAGGTGTCTTCGGCTTCCCCGATGTCGAGTCGATGGCGGATGTCGAGAACCGGCACGACGACTCCGCGGACATTGATGACGCCGGGGACGAAGGCATCTGCATTGGGCACAGGTGTCGGGACCTGTGCGTCAAGGATTTCATGCACCGCGTTGACACCGATGGCAAAGGCGTCGCCGTCGAACCGGAAGACCAGAATCGATCCGTCGCCGTCGCTCAAAGTGCTCTGCAAGGCGGCCGGTTGTGTCATGCGGCAACCCTCCTGACGGTCTCGGCGCGGGGCACCTCCGCAGAGCGGATGAGGGTGGCAACGTCGACGATGAGAGCAACGCGGCCATCGCCGAGGATCGTTGCCCCGCCGAGGCCGGGCAGCCCGCTGTGGAAGCTGCTGAGGCTCTTGATCACGGTTTGACCCTGTCCGAGGATGTCGTCCACGACGAGCCCGACCCGCGTACCGTCCACACGTACAACGACAACCCTTCGGCGCGCCTGGGGATCGCCCGGCTGGCAGAACAGCTTTTCAAGTTCGAGAAAGGGCACCATTTCGTTGCGAATTTCCAGCAGCGACCGACCGCTTCTGCGGGCGCCTGCGTTATCACCGAGTTCAACGCATTCCTCGACGGACGACAGCGGAATGACGTAGACTTGCGGGCCAAGCTTGACGCGCAGGCCATCGATGATCGCCATCGTCACAGGTAGGCGCAGCGTGATCCGGGACCCGCGCCCGTTGCGCGACAAGACGTCGATGGTGCCGCCGAGGGCGTCGATCGTGGTCTTGACCGCGTCCATACCGACACCACGCCCCGAAACCGCTGACACGACCGCCGCCGTCGAGAAGCCTGGCTCGAAAATCAAATGGTGCAGTTCACGTTCCGAATGTACCGCATCTGCCGCGATGAGGCCGCGTTCGATCGCGCGGTTACGGATCGCCTCCGTGTTCAGACCGCGACCGTTGTCCTCAATGGAGACGAGGATCTCGCCGCCTTCCTGTCGTGCCGACAGGCGCACGGTGCCGGTGCGTGGTTTCCCGGCAGCCTCGCGTTCGTCTGCCGTTTCGAGGCCATGGTCGATCGAGTTGCGGATCATGTGGACGAGTGGGTCACCAATCCGGTCGATGACGTTCTTGTCCACTTCCGTCTCGCCGCCTTCGGTGACCAAGTGCACCTCCTTGCCAAGTTCGGCGGCGAGATCCCGGACGACCCGCTTGAACTTTGCGAAGACATTCTCGATTGGCAGCATCCGTATCGACAGCGTTGCATCACGCAACCCTATGACAAGGCGTGCCATTTCCTCGACAACGCTTTCCAGAGCCGGGTCGTCGAAACGCTGCGCGACGGCATCGAGCCGGGCCTGCGCGATCACAAGTTCGCCCAGAGAATCCATCATATCGTCAAGGCGGCTGGAGGTGACCCGGATACTGTCCGACTTGGCTTCCTTTCGGGGCGTCGGGCCCGGTGCGGCGGGCGCATCCGCCCGCGCCAGACGCGCTGCCGGAACCGGCGCGACGGGCAAGGCCGCCTCCGCCTCTGCCGCTACCGGGGCTGGTGCGGTCTCGGCGATCACCAGGTCGGCGTCGTCGGCGAAGATAAAGACCTCCTCGATGGCGGCGCGGGAGCTTTGCGTTCGCAGCGTGACCTGCCAACCAAGTAGAGCCTCGGTCGGATCAAGCTCGTCAAGCCTCGGGATCGCTGTGGTGTCATAGTGGATCGCCGTCGTGCCGAGTTCGCCAAGCTCCGCCATGAGAAGGTCCGGTCGCATCCCGTTACGGAGGGCGTTCGCATCGGGTCGGAATTCTATGGAATAGCTGCGCTCGGTCGACTCTGGCTCTGGCAAGGCCTCCTCTTCGACCAAGGGCTTGACCGCCTGGGCGTCGGGCGCCGCCGCAGTCAGAGCCGACAGGGCCGCGATCATGTTCGCGATGCGCTCCGACGCGAGTAGGTCTTCGCTGACCGGGCCATCCCCGCCGAGGGCGATGAATTCGCACATCACGTCGCGGGCCGCGAGGCATAGATCGATCAGTGGCGGGTCCACCCGAAGCTGTCCCGACCGGACAAGATCGAAGGCCGACTCGAAATGATGCGTGAACCTGGACAGGCATGTGTAGCCGAACATCCCGCCCGAACCCTTGACGGTGTGCAGCCCGCGGAAAATCTCGTCGACCAAAGCGGGGTCGGTCCCGTCTTCCAGGGCAAGAATGGAGTTCTCGAGGCCGGCAAGGATTTCGCCGGCTTCCTGCACGAAGGCTTCGATGGCTTGCTGTAGCATCGCCCTACCCCAGAAGCTTGCGCGTGACGGCAATCAGCTTGTCGGCATCGAAGGGCTTGTTCAGCCAGCCGGTCGCGCCGGCAGCCTTGCCCTTCTCCTTCATCTCAGGAGCGGATTCGGTCGTAAGCATCACGATCGGAATGCCGGAACCGGCGGCTTCGGCGCGCGCCTTGGTGATGAAGGTTATGCCGTCCATCACGGGCATGTTCAGGTCGGTGAAGACCAAGTCGGGGCGTTCAGCACGCAGCTTGTCCAACCCGTCCTGCCCGTTCTCGGCGCAGACAACCCGAAAACCTTCCGGTTCGAGAGTGAAGGTAACCATGTCCCGGATCGGCTTGCTATCATCGACCGAAAGGATTGTCTTGGTCATCTTTCCTCACCTTGCTGTGGTCTCTGTGCGGCCCTCGCCAATTCGGCGGCAGCCTTCTCTCCAAACGCGACGTCGTGACCACGATCGCGGGCTTCACGGACAGCTGCAAAGAAGACTTGAAGGGCTGGTTGCGTAGGCCTTTCTCCGGCGATCTCGATGTCGACGGTTGCTTTTGGCGCGTGATCCAAAAGCCCCAACAGGCGCTCCCGCTCGGCAATTGCGCCGGCCAGATCTAGATCACCACAGATCTCGATTAGGGTCGCGTTCGAAGCCATCGGCATGATCCTCATCTCCATGCATGAGAACGCTAGGCTCGGATCGGTAAATCAATCCTGAATTGATTTTGTCTAATAGGCACAACCTGAGACAAAATTCTTCACCCTATGGTAATTGATGCATGGCGAAGATCCCGCCAATGGAGAGGGGAGCAGCGCATGGTGAGCGTGGCAGTGAAAAGGGCGGACGGCCAGTTCGCGGACCCGGTGCCGGAAAATCGGCGCGACCCTATGTCGGTCGCCAATGAGGCACTGGTTGTCTTTAGCGAGATCACAGACTGCCTGTCTGGATTGCGCGGCATGCAGGTCAGGATGAACGAAGATCTGGACGCTTATCGCGCTCTCGTGGACGCCTGCATACAGGCAACGGCAGCCTTCGACGAATTAGCAACCGGAACCGCCGCGACACGCGCGGCGCTTCGGCCCTTTCACGACCCTGAAGAGGTCCGGAAGGTTGCCGCAGAGGCGCAACTGACACGTCAGTATCTCCAATCGATCGCACGCACGGGGCGCGCGCTTTCAGCTATTTCAAGTTTGTCGCGAACGACGGCGGCATCCTTCGGCGTGACGGCGCTAAACTCCTACCTTGACGACCTGTCGATGATTTCAGCTCGGATACAAGGCGGGTCACAGACCGTAGCCGATCACCTTCGGCTCGTCTTCGAATGTCGCAAGCTCACACAGAACAGTCTGGCGCTCGTTCAGCGTTCGCTTGATGCGATCGCAACAAACGTATCGGCCGCGCAGGAGGAACTTGTGGGCCTCGAGGCGAGGGAACGCGACGCGGCGATGATCATGTCACGCAAAGGCGACGACATCAAAGCGGCCAGCCGTCAGCAGATCAAGGGCTTCGTGACGGCCATTCAGTTCGCGGACCGTTTGGCCCAAAGGCTCGATCATCTCGGGACGATCCTCGAACATGACGACCCGCATATTCGAGCCTTGGCGCGCGCCCAGGCACATTCGATCTCCGGCGCGATGCGCGTCACGGCCACACAGACCCGATCCTGCATGGACGCCATTGCCTCGCTCAGTGAGGACGGAAGCCGGTTGTTTCTCGCCGGCACCATCGCCGATACGATACAGGAAAGCCTGTTCAAGCGTGATCAGGCAGCGCAGCGTGTGGCGCAGGGCATGAACGCGCTTGATTCGAACATCCGTGGAACCCGCACACTTATCGATCGCACAATGGACGCCCATGAAAAGGTTGAGAACCACTTCGGTATTTTGGCGGTCTCCTCGAAGCAGGTGGCGACCACGGCCATCAATTCTGTGCTTCTGGTCTCGCGGGGCGGCCCGGCCCAGGGCGCGCTTACGGCTCTTTCGGCCGAAGTCCGCCTTACCGCAACGCAGTGCCTGGCCGCCGTCGGTGGCTGTCAGGCAGCCTTGAATGTGCTTGTTGAGCTTACGACCCACAGTCAAGCAGAGATAGTGAAACAGGCCGACTGCCTTTCGGAGGCCGTTGTGCGGTTCCGCAAGGAGATCGCGGCCTCGAAGACACGGCTTGACGAGCTAAACGCGCTTTCTGCGCGAGCCGGCGAGCGGATAGACACCATGCTGTCGGTCGTAGCGTCGGTGACGGATGGGGTGCAGCGCGTCCTTGACCTTGCGGATTCGATCGACGCCATCGCCGAAGACCTCGACATAGCCGCCCCGGACAACAGTGCGCCGGATCCTGCGATTCTCGCCTCGATCTGGGACATCTACACCATGGACGAAGAACGCAGCGTTCATGCCGAGGTCTTTGCTGATTTCGGCGTGACGGCGCCGCAGGCAGTCACGTCAGACCTCGATGACGATTTCCTTTTGTGACGGATAGGAGATACGAATGGCCCTTCATCGATTGATCTACTGCTCGCGCGCGCGAAACCTCGACGAGACCGCAATCCGACAGATTCTTGATGCTTGCGAACGCAACAACCCCAAGGACTACATCAGCGGGATGCTATTGTTTACCAGCGACTTCTTCGTGCAGCTCTTGGAAGGCAGTCGGAGCGCAATCAGCCAGCGGTTCCTGAAGATCGCGATCGACCCTCGTCACGCAGACGTCGAGATTCTCTCGAGCAACGTAAGCGACGTGCGGATTTTCGATCGCTGGAGCATGCACTACGTTGCGGTCGCGAGCGCGTCCGACGCGAGCCTGCGCCGGTTCAGCAGCAACGGCACATTTGATCCCTATCGCATGACGCCGAGCGCCATAGAGCAACTTTGCATCGATCGTTCGGTACAGGCGGCGCAGGAGATGCTGAAGTAGCTTTTCACTCCCGGCCGGATCCGACATCGAGCATTGTATGTGTACGGGTCTGCGCGATCTCGGTGATCCGTTGCTTCAAAGCCGCCTTCGAGCGGCGCCTGCCCCGATAGTGGTAGCTCGACCGTTCGGCCCGGAGCAATGCGCAGATCCGCCGGATGCTGACCTTCCAGATGGTCCGAACCTCATCGACGAGATGGCGCCACCGCGCATGGTGGTCTTATCCCGTTTCTCTCAAGCGTCTGTTCATATCTCGCCCCAGCATCGGGGTGCCAGCAACATATCATTGAGGCCCGCCCAAGCCGCCCGTCGGCATTCGAACTTGAGCGTCCTAGGCACAGCTGGGTGGGGGTGCTGGTGGGATGGATCTGTACTCAGCCCTGTCGGAAACTGATGCCGCAGTTCTTCTGGATGCTGGCCTTCTCGATCGCTTCCATCTCCCCCTTGAGCCGGGCGAGTTCGGCTGCATTCTCTTTGTTGCCACCGATGAAGAACAGAGCAGGCCAGAACAGGACGAGCGACACGCCGGTTGCAACCGCGTCGTTCTGTGCGTTCTTGTCCTGTACGCCGGCGATCTGTGCTGCCCTGGCGGACACCCTCGCGCCTTCTTCCCCGAGCTGACGACAGGAGTAGTTCTGGTACTGCAGCGGAGAAATATAGGTCGACTGGATGTTCTCGCTTTTGTCGGCGCAGGCCGAAAGCGTCATCGCAGACATGAGGGCGACAGATATCGTGTTTCGCACGGTCGATCCTTGTGTTTGTTAGCGGTTGTCTGAGCGGCAGTGGTTTGCCTCTTGGGTTGATGGCTGCAAAGTGTGAACTTCCGATAAATTGTACCGACAGTGGAGGCGCAGCTTTGCTGGGGCGTCTGCACACAGATCTGGTGAATCGGGCGCGGCGGGGAGTGTCCGCCATCTCAGCACCACTTGTCGACAATGTCGCTTGCGCGCGCGTCGCATTAACGTGCGAATAGATAATAGGGGGACGTTTGTTTGTTTCTGTTCGCACGCGCAAGCGACATTGTCGACAAATCTCACGCTTCCGTCTTCCGCAGTTCTTCAAGCGTCTCACGAACCTCCCTTCGGCGCGTGGCTTCCTGCGTTGCCCGATCCGCAAACTTCGCGTGAACGCCAGGATTGACGATCCAGCGGGGCGGTGACGAGGGCCGTGGGCCGGGCACCTGTTCCAGCCAGCCCAGCGCCGCCAGTTGTTCGAAGACCGTTCGGATGTCGCGTTCATTCAGTTTGCGCATCGCACGGACGCTGCGCTGCACGTCGCGGTTCGTCACTTCTTCCTTGCCATGCGCCAGGATGTGCCCGGCGAGCGCGATCAGGCGGTCGTGGTCGTCCGACAGCGCCAGGACGCCCGAGTAGAACGCGAGCGCGTGCCGGAACAGGAACCGGTGCAGGAAGTCGGCGACGCGCTGCGCGGTCTTTCCGTCGATGATGCCTGGCAGGGTATAGGTATCGGCGTTTTCGATGCAGTGCCAAACGAGGCACAGCCGGGCGAAGAGGCCGTCGTACTTCCCGACATGGGCCGCCAGCTTGCCGTTGATCTGTTCCAGCGACCGGAGTTCCAGGTGCCTGGCCTCCAGATCCCGCCGGACTTGTTGCGCCGCGCTGTCGAACTGGACCATCGTGCCGGTGCCGATGTTCAGGTCCAGCCCCTCCTGCGGTGGCCGCGTCTTGCGCAGCTTCCGGATCAATTGGTCGTAGTCCGCCACGACATCCGGCATCGGGGCATCTGCGCCAAGTACGGCCGGACGCAGGATGATCGGGAAAAGCCGCTGCAGCAGCCCATCGTCCAGCGCATCGTCGGCGACACGGCGGATCGGTTCGGGCTGGATGCCGCCCAGCAAGCTGACCGAGGCGTTGTCGATCAGCACTGCCCCGCGCCCGACGCGGTTCAGGGCATAGTCCCCGCCGTTCCAGGTCTGCAGCCAGAATGCCCTGTCCGCTGCGGCGGCCTTGCCGCCGTTGTACTTGTCCATGGCCCCGAAGAACCCTGACAATTCGTCCTGGACCATCAAGACCCCCCACGGCGACCCAACCAGTACCTGCTGCGCCGCCTCGATGGTGGCATCCTCGATCCGCAACCGGCGCTGAGGCGGCTCTTCACGTCCCTTTCGTGCCTCCTTGTCGAGCTTCTTGAACTCCAACAGTTCCGCCTGCCAGTCCCGGAACATCTCCGTATCCAGGCGGCGGAGCGGGGCGGTTGCCGCGGAAATGATCGGTGTCTTCTTGGTCGAAGGCAGGCCGACTAGCGCAGCCCAAAGCCGCGCACTTTCGTTCCAGTTGTCGTCATGGACCTTGACGCGGATCTGCACCTCGTCGGGGATCGCGGCTGCGCAGGCGACGAGGCAGGCCACGGCAATGCCGCCGGGATCGGCGCCCATCAGTTCCCCCTGTATTCGCGAAAAGCGCTCTACAAGCGGCGGTAGAAGCCCAGTCGGCAGCTTTGGCGGCGCGAAACTGCCCCACAAGTCGACCGGATCGGTGATGTCGGCGGCCATGCGCGCCTTGGCCTCTTCCGCGCGATACTTTTCAAAGCCGGACTGGATCGCGGCCTCGACGTTGGCATCCCAGACCGGGCAATGGTGCTGCACGAAACCTTGGACGAAGCGTTCCAAACAGCCTTGTGCGGCAAGGCTGGCCGCAACGCGCACGATGCTGTCGTGCTTCCTGCCGTCGATGGCCATGCCCGCGATCAAGGCGGCGTAGTCTTCGCGGGTCTTGGGCTGGATCCCCGCTGCGTCGAAGTTGAACCAGCCGCTCCCGGTTTGTCTGGCTTTCGATCCAGGCTCGCCCGAGGCGGAGCGCAATTGGTCGAGCGCATCGTCAAGCTCGATTTCGGCCTCTTCGCGTAGGGCGAGGATCCGCGCCATCCGCGGCTCGGACTTGCGGTGCCAGGAACCGGGCCAGCGGATCGGATGTACGGGCGGGATGTTGGTTGCGTCGCCGCCGACGATCAGCGTTGCCAACCGCCGGGCTTCCTTCAGGGTCGCATGGTCTTCGTCGGTCGTGGTCGGTTCCGTCAGCCGCCAGTGCAGGTGCAGCTTGTCCTGTACCTCGTTGGTAGATGGATCAGTCCAACGTCCGCCGGACGAGACCACCAGGGTCGCCGGGCCCAATATGCTCTCCAGACGTTCCCGCGAGGCGGAAGGCGCGGCATCGCACTCGACCGACAGCGCCAATCCCTCTGCCACGTTGGCCTGCTTCGCGCTTTCAGCCGATTTGAAGGTGACAACTGGCGGGCAGAAGACGATCGGCCGTTCGGCGCGTCCGCAGCGGGTCGCGAGCTCGGTCGCAGCGTCGATGACCGGATCGAGGCCCGCACCGTTGATGGTCACCGGGCGGATTCCGAAAGGTGGCTGTCCCTTGTCCGCGTCGTCAAATGCCCGAAGGCTGACAACGCCACCTTCGCTGGCATACCGGAAGAGCGCGTCCACGAAGCGTTCGATCTCGGCACGATCGGCTATCAGCGGATCAGAATGGAGCATCGTCATTCCTCCGCAGGCGTTTCCAACAGGCCGGCGCCAAGATGATCACGTCGGTCTTCTGGGCAATGGCGATCGTGCGAGCAGCGTCAGACGCTTCTGCGTGGGTTTGTACTTGCGCGAGGCACGGGCCGTCGGGGCGGCCTTGGAAAGCGGCGTAGATGTCGAAGGTCTGAGGTTTCATCCGGTCAACCTCCCCACACCAGGACAGCCAGCGCCTGCGCCTGCGCCTCGGTCAGCCGGAAGCGCGACATCAGGAAGCGAATGCGAAGATCGAAGGCGGTCATGTGGTACCTCCCCGGATGTGTTCGGGAAGGGCGTGCAGGGTTGCCAGTGCCAAGGGGTCAACGCGCCCGCACAAGGTGGCGCAGAGGCGCGTCAGGGCCTTGCGGGTCTGGCAGTAGTGCACCGACCTCCAGGGGCGCTCGGCGCCACCGTTCTTGCGCCGCTGCAGGATCCACTGGATGCCGTCTCGGCAAACGATGACGCGCCAGGTTGCGTTCAGCTGGGCGACGGTACCGACGTAGTCGTCGGCCGTTTCGTGATGACCGAAGGCGATCATGGCATCACCTCGAACATCTCCAGCGGGTCGTAGCTGCCCGCGCCCTCGACGCGGGCGAGAAGGTGGCCCCCATCCGTCATTCGCGCCCCAGATCTTGCGGCACATTTATCGAATACCACGGACATCCGCCTTCGTTGACAGGCAAGATTCTCCGCCACGCTGGTCTTCGGATAGTCGGAGGCGGAAAGGCCTTGCCAATGCTGTCAAAGGGTTTCTGGCTTCGTCATACCAGCGGGTTGTGTCTGGCATCTCAAGCGGAATGTTGCGTAGTTGAAATTGAATTTCCGCTTCTCTTTTCATTGATTGACCTTGATGCGTTCATGTCAGGGCGAAGTGGGCCATGATTCAGGCCATCGCGAAGTGCCAATAATTCGATGCGCCCATTACTTCGAATCTGGCGGACTCTCGATCTATGCGGGAGGTTTTTTCGCTTGCTCCCATGCCTCAATTTCTGACAATCGCCACCGAGTACAACCTGGCGTCAGGCATACTGGTTTGGGAAAGGTCGGGTCTGATTTTGCCCAGCGCCAGGGTGTCTTGCAGTGAACGCCATAACGTTCGGCGACTTGAGTATCTCTCAGGTAGGTTTCTGCCATGCTTGCCTCACCAGCATCACCACATCTTCTTGTGTCAGGACGAGGCGGTGTGCGAATATGTTGCGATGGGTAGCTATTGGGGGGCTAGCCGCAGGCCCTGGCAAGAAGTTTCTTTAGAAGCCTTTTTTATGCCTGACGGCTTTGAGGCGCTCGGCCATCAGTGGCCACTTTTCTTTGGAGAAGCAGTTACTTGTCGCTTCCTGATCTCAGTGACTTATTACCCGGCAGTGACGCTGTGCGCGACAAAGTAGCTCCGCATCTGCATATTAACGTGCAAGATCCTTCGCGGAATCTTGAGCAAGCAGCCATTCGGAGTTCTGCAGATTCGAAGTGGAACCCGTTTCGGGATAGTTCTTGAAGGCGCCCACTCGACATCCTTTGAGGTCAAGGCCACTGCATCATTCCCGAGAGAGAAACGAGAACATGCCACGACACGAGTCAACTTCCGGCCTCTGGATAGTGTCCCGGGGGATGGTGTAAGAGCGCCGACCCTCGGAGAGGTCAGGGCTTGATCAGGTCGCCACGGCGGACAGCCTGACGGTGGGATTGTCGGTGAGGCGGGCGAGCGTTTCAAGCGACATGTATCGCCGGGCGA
>JANSXY010000011.1 GCA_024742695.1 Paracoccaceae bacterium
CGTCGGCGCCGCGGGGCCCGCCCGCGACGGCATCGGCGGCTTCGGCGGCCGGGCGGGCGCGATGGCCGGGGTCGCGGGCGCGGGCAGCAGGACCGACGGATCGGGCACCGGCGCAAGCGGCCGGTCGGGCGCCGCGGCGGCCACCGGGATCGCGGGTGCGGCGAAGACCGGCGGCGGATCGGCCTGCGGAAGGCGCGGCGGATCGGCGGGCGTGATCGGCACCGGGGCCGCGGCCAGGACGGCCGGCGCCACCTCCGGGGCCTGCCGCCAGTCGGCCAACCGCGCGGCAAGCGCCGGGGAGGCCGCCAGCGTCACCGCGCCCGCGCCGTCGCCGCCCGCCGGGGCCGCGCCCTCGCGCCCGCCGCCAGGCAGGCCGATCCAGACCGCGGCATGCAGCGCCGTGGCAAGCGTCAGGAAGGCCAGCGGTTCAGCCGCGCGGCGCAGCATCATCCCGCCTCTGTCACCAGGCGGACCTCGGTCGCGCCCAGCGCGGCGAGCCGTGCCAGAAGCCGCGCGAGGTCGGCGCCCGGAAGATCGCGATCGGCGCGCAGCACCACCGTCCCCCCGGCCACCGCCGCCTGCAGCGCCGCCGCGCCGCGTGACGGTCCGAAGGCCAGCGTCCCGTCGGCAGCGGCGTAAAGCGCGCCGGGCGGCAGCTGGGCAAGCGCCACATCCGCGTCGGGCAGGTGCACATCGACCGGCGGCGGGGCGCGCAGATCCGCCGACATCAGGAAGAAGATCAGCAGCAGGAACACGACATTGATCATCGGCACGATGCTTTCGGCGCGGGGGCGGCGGGTCGGCACGGAAAACCGCATCGGCCTACTCCACCACCGCCAGCCGGGTGAAGCCCGCCGCCCGCAATCCGTCGAGCACGGCCACCAGCGCGCCGGTCGCCGCCCCGTCCACGGCGCGCAGGACGACCGGATCCTCCGGCCCCGCCATCAGCGGCGCGAGCGCGGCGGGCAGATCGGCCGCCGCCAGTGCCACGCCGTTCAGGCGGATCGCGCCGCCGGGCGCGATCTCGACCAGCCGCGGCGGGCCGGACCAGTCCGCCCCCGCGGCTGGTGCGGCGAGGGTCAGGGTCAACGCGCCTTCGGCACCGAACCGCGCGGCCAGCATGAAGAACACCAGCAGCAGGAACACCACGTCGATCATCGGCGTCAGGCTGGGCCGCCGGGGACGACGCGGCGGGCCGAAGGACATCGCGCGCGCGGCCCCCGTCATGTCCCGCCCCCGCGCGTGAAGATCCGCGTCGCGGCGTCCTCCATGTCCTGTTGCAGCCGGTCCGCGAGGCTTTCGAACCAGACCAGCGCCGCGCCGGCGGGGATCGCAACCGCCATGCCGGCGGCGGTGGTCAGAAGCGCCTCCCAGATGCCGCCGGCCAGCGCGGCGGGATCGGCACGGCTACCGGCCTCTTCAAGCGCCTGGAAGGCCGCGATCATCCCCATCACCGTGCCCAGAAGCCCCAGCAGCGGCGCGATCGTGGAGACCAGTTCCAGCGCCCTCAACCCGCGCCGGGTTTCGGCCAGAAGCCCGCGCGCGACCCGCTCGGTTTCCTCGCGCGCGGCGGCCTCGGGCATCGTGGCGCGGGCCGTCATCGCCGCCGCGACCAGCCGCGCGCGCAGCCCCGGCCGGCCGGTGACGGCGGCGCGGGCGGCCCCGGCCTGCCCGTCCTGCCACAGCGCCAGCGCGCGCGCGGCATGCGCACCGCCCCAGGCGCCCAGCCGCCACAGCCGCCAGACCTTCCACAGGATCAGCGCGGTCGTGGCGACCGACAGCGCGGCGATCACCGCCAGCGCCGGGCCACCCCTGGCGATGAATTCGGCCAATCCGGTCATGCGCCCTCCACCCCCGTACTCTGGCCCGCGCCCCAAAGCGCCGCAAGCATCGCGTCAAGCCCGTCGGTCAGCGCGGCGGGGCCGGGTTGCAGGATCAGCGGCGACTTGATCTCGTGGATACGTCCGCCCTGCACCGCCGGAATCGCGCCCCAGCCCGGCCGCGCGGCGATTTTCCCGGCCCTGACCTTCTTGCCGCACCACGAGGCGAGGATGACATCGGGCGCGGCGGCGATCACGGCCTCGGGGGGCAGGATGCGGTTCACGGCCCTGCCCTCGCGCGCCAGTTCGGGGAAGGCATCCTGCCCGCCGGCGATGGTCACCAGTTCGCTGACCCAGCCGATGCCGGAAATCAGCGGCTCGTCCCATTCCTCGAACCAGACCTTCGGGCGGTGCGGGCGCGGGATCGCCGCGATCCGCGCCAGCCGGTCCTCGTAGCCCCGCGCCAGCGCCTCGGCCCGCTCCGGTACGCCGGTCAGGGCGCCAAGCATGCGGATCATCGCGAGGATGCCGGCGACATCGCGCTGGTTGAAGGCGTGGACGGCAATGCCGTGGCGAACAAGATCGGCGACGATATCGGCCTGAAGATCGGAGAAGGTGAGCACGAGATCGGGCGCCAGTGCGAGGATCTTCGGCACATCGGCCGAGGTGAAGGCGCCCACGCGCGGCTTTTCGCGGCGCACCCGCGCGGGGCGCACGGCATAGCCGGTGACGCCGACGATCCGGTGCTCCTGCCCCAGCAGGTAGAGGGTTTCGACGGTCTCCTCGGTCAGGCAGACGATGCGGGACGGGGGATGGGTCATGCCGCTGCCCCGCCAGCCGGAAGCGTGCCGAACCGCAACCAAAGGGCAGCGCCCGCCCCGGGGGGGCGGGTCGGGCGCTGCCCGGGCCGGTGGCCCGGGCGGGGTGGTGGGCACAGGCCAACGCTTCGGAAACCGTGTTCGAGGGAGCTAGCCATCCTCGTCCCCCACCATCGCCACCGGCTGGAACACCAGCCCCTCCGCCGTCTCGGCCAGGTGCGCGCGGATGCCGAAGACCGGGCCCAGCACCTCGGGCACCAGCACCGCGCGCGGCGGGCCATCGGCCACCAGCCGCCCGCCCGACAGGACGACGAGCCGGGTGCAGTGCCGCGCCGCAAGCCCAAGGTCGTGCAGCGCCGCCAGCACCGCCCGGCCCCCGGCGGCCTCGGCGGCGAAGACCTGCATCGCGGCAATCTGCGCGGCCGGGTCGAGCCCGGCGATCGGTTCGTCGGCCATCAGCACCGGCGCCTCCTGCGCCAACGCGCGGGCGATCAGCACGCGCGCCTGTTCGCCGCCCGACAGTTCCGTCGCGCGCCGGTCGCGGAACGCTGCGAGCCCCATCCGCCGAAGCGCGCGGTCCACCGCCGCCGCGCCGTCGCCCCCCGGCCCGTGCGGCAGCCGGCCCAGCGCCACCAGGTCGGCCACCGAGACCGGCCAGGCGATGTCCCGCGCCTGCGGCAGCCAGGCGGCGGCGCGGGCGCGCGCGGCGGGCGGCAGCGCCGCGAGGCTGGAGAGCCCGTCGAACGGCATCAGCCCCAGCGCGGCGCGCATCAGCGTTGTCTTGCCCGCGCCGTTCGGGCCGATCAGGCCGACGAACTCGCCCGGCGCAACCGCCAGGCTCACGCCGTCGACGACCGGGCAAAGGCCGCGCCGCACCGTCAGGTCGCGCAAGTCCAGCCGCATCACGCCCCCTCCCGGCCCATGCGCCGGACGAGGTGCAAAAAGAACGGCGCCCCCACCAGCGCGGTCAGCACGCCAAGCTTCAGGTCACGGTCGGGCAGCACCAGCCGGGTGGCGATATCGGCGGCCAGCAGCATCGCCGCGCCGCCCAGCGCCGAGGCGGGCAGCAGCGCGGCGGGCCGCGCCCCCACTGCCCGGCGCAGCAGATGCGGCACGACAAGGCCGACGAACCCGACCGCGCCCGCCACCGCCGTCGCCGCACCCACCAGCGCGGCGGTGCCGAAGACGATCCGCAGCCGCAACGCCGTCAGGCTGACGCCCAGGCTTTCGGCGGCGTCCTCGCCCAGCGTCAGGGCATCCAGCCCGCGCCCCGTCGCCGCCAGCAGCACGGCGCCGAGGCCGAGGAAAGGAAGCGCCAGCCAGACATGCTGCATCGACCTGTCGGCCAGAGAGCCCATCATCCAGAACACGATTTCCGTGGCGGCATAGGGCGAGGGCGCAAGGTTCAGCGCCAGCGCCGTCAACGCCCCCATCAGCGCCGAGATCGCGATCCCGGCAAGGATCAGCGACAGCGCCCGCCCGCGCGGCCCGGCCAGCGCGAGGATCAGGCCGACGGCCACCGCCGCGCCGGCCAGCGCCATCAGCGGCAGCGCCAGCGCAAAGGCGGCGTAAAGCCCGGTGTGAATGGCGATCACCGCGCCCAGTGCCGCAGCAGACGAGGTGCCGATCAGCCCCGGTTCGGCCAGCGGGTTGCGCAGGAAGCCCTGCATCGCCGCGCCGGAAAGCCCCAGCGCCGCGCCGACGGCGAGGCCGAGGATCGCGCGCGGCAGCCGGATCTCGCGCATCACCAGCCCGGCCGCGCCCTCGCCGGTGACCAGCGCCGCCAGCCCCTCGGCCGCGCCGATCCCGGCCGGGCCGGTGACCAGCGAGACGAGGAACAGCGCCGCGACCAGCAGCCCCAGCGCGGGCAGAAGCCAGCGGCCCGTCACCGCCCCGACTCCAGCTCCAGCCGCAGCGCCGCCAGCCGTTCGGCGGCGTCGAGCACGGCGGGCGTGGCGCAGGCCCAGTCGACATCGGTGGCCGCGCCCGCGGCCCGCACCCCGTCCAGCGCGGGATGCCGCAGCACCGCCTCGGCGCGCGACCGGCCCATCGCCCGGCCCGAGACGACGAGATCGGGCGCGGTCATCACCAGCTCTTCCAGCGCCAGCGTGCCGCCCCAGGGCAGGCCGGCATCCTCGGCCACGTTGGCGAAGCCCGCCGCACCCAGGATCTGCCCCGCCAGCGTCGCCGGCCCGTAGGTATAGCCGCCCGGCCCGTAGAGCGCCGCACGCGGCGGATCGGCCGAGGCCGGCGGCAGCGCGGCCAGCCGCGCGTCGAACGCCGCCAGAACCTCGGCCGCGCGAGCCTCGCGGCCCAGCACCTGGCCCATGCGCAGGATGTTTTGGCGGATCTCGGCCATCGACTGGCCCGGCGTGAACTGTTCCACCGGCACACCGAGCCGCGTCAGCATCGAAATCGTCGCGGGGGAAGACCAGACATCGGCAAGCACCAGATCGGGCCGCATCAGGTAAAGCTCTTCCGCCCGGCCCCGGTTCGCGGGCAGGCCCTTGGCCAGATCGGCAAAGGCCGACATCGCCGGGTCGGCCGCGAAATGGCTGACCGACACCACCTGCCCCGGCGCCGCGATCAGAAGCGCCAGCTGATCGGTGCACAGGTTCATCGACACCACCCGCGGCGGGGGCTCCGCCACGGCGGGAAAGGCCGCGCCGAGGGCAAGCCCCAGCGCGGCCACGAGGCGCCAAAGCGCCCTAGAAGCTCTTGCGCAGGCCGACATAGAACGCCCGGCCCGAGGTGCCGTAGCCATCGACGAGTTCATAGTCCTCGTCCGCAAGGTTCTCCACCCGCAGGTAGGCTTCGGCGGCATTGCCCAGATCGTAGGTGACTGTCGCGTTCGCCACCGTGTAGTCCGGCAGCGTGGGACGATCGACGACATGCAAAAGCCCGATCGAGGCGGTCAGACGGTCCGACAGAACGGCATCGAGACCGAGGGCCAGCTGGTGGCGGCCAACCTCGGTGGACCACGCGCCACCGACACCAACCGGGTTCTCCGCGTCGGTATAGGTATAGGCGCCGCTCAGGGTCAGGCCCGGCGTCACCGCCTGCCGCGCCTCCAGTTCCAGGCCGCGCCGTTTCGTCGTGCCGGGCACCTGCTGATAGGTGAAGGTCGCGAAGCTGTAATCGATCAGGTCGTCGGTCTCGATGTCGAACAGCGTCGCGCGGATCATGCCCTCGGCCCCGAAGCGATGCTCGATGCCCAGATCGACCGACCGGCTTTCCTCGGGCGTCAGGTCGGGATTGCCGGCGAAGGGATCGGCCAGTTCGTAGCCCGAGGGCGCGCGGAACCCGGTGCCGGCCGAGAACCTCACGATCGTGTCCGGCCCGGCGCGCCAGGCGGCGGCGAGGCGGCCGGTCAGGTAGCCGCCGAAGGCCGAATGATCGTCATGGCGCAGCGTCGCGGTCACGTCGAGCGCATCGGAAAGTGCGACGTCGTACTCGGCGAAGATGCCGGTGGTGGTGAATTCCTCGCCCGCCGCGCCGAAGCCGAAATCGTTGCCGTAGCTTTCCCGCGTGGCGTCGGCCCCGAAGCTCAGCCGCCCCGCGCCGATCTGGCGCGCGGCGGTCCAGGACAGGCTGTCACGCTCGCCGACATAGTCGAATTCGAAGGCCCCGAAGCCGTTCGTGCCGCTGAGCGTGCGGTCGATCCGGAAGCCGGAAAGCGCGATCTCGTGGCTCAGGCCGAGGGCGTCGAATTCCGCGCCCAGCCGCAGCCCGCGCGAGGTCGCCTCGCTCACGTCGTCGGGGGTGCCGTCGAAGACCGTGCTGCCGAAACCCTCGTCGTAGTCGCCTTCGCTGCGCTCGGCGAAACCCGCGAAGGTCAGCGTCACGTCGCCCGCCAGCGCCTCGCCCCGCACCGACAGCCGGGTGGCCTCGTAGCCGTCGGCCTCGGTATTGCCGTCATCCTCGTTGGCGGCGGAGAACCCCTCGGTGCGCAGATGCGACAGCGTCAGGCCCAGCGCGCCGGTTTCGGTGCGGGTGCCGAAGCTGTAGCTGCCCGAAAGCGTCTCGTAGCTGCCGGCCTCGATCGCCGCGCGCTGTTCGGTCCCGACCGTGTCGGGCAGCGCGGTGCCGAGGCTGATCACGCCGGCCACCGCCTGGCTGCCGTAGACCGCCGATTGCGAGCCGCGCAGCACCTCGACCCGATCAAGGCCGAACCGCGTCAGCCGGCCGAAATCGTAGGCGACCTGCGGCCCGGAGGGATCGGCGATGTCGATGCCGTCGAACAGCACCTTGACGTAGTTCCGGCTGACGCCGCGGATCGTGACCCCGGCGACGCCGCCAAGCGGCCCGTTCGAGGTGATCGCCACGCCGGGCAGGCGCGTGAGGATGTCGATCAGCCGCGTCTCTCCGGTCTTCTCGATCTCGGCGGCGTCGAGCACGCTGACCGAGGCGCCGGTGCGGCTGGCCTCGGTTTCGCCGATATTGGCCGACACCACGATCTCGGGGATCGCGAAGGCGTCCTGCGCGGAGGCGGGGGCGGCGAGGCCGGCCGCGAGGGCGGCGAGCGCGGTGGTGGTGCGAAGGCTGGTCATCTTCCCCAATGTCCTTTCCGGGCGGCTCCACAGCCGCCTTGTCTTCTTCGAAGTCCTTGGAAAGGAATGCCTTTCCGCAGACGGTGCTTGCGTCACCACTGCGGAACGACCGCCTCCTCCGCGCCCCTCGCACGGCGGAAAGGGTGATCACCTCGGCAGGTCTCCTGGCTTGCGGGTCGTCGCTTCGGCCGGCCTTCCCGGCCCCTTTTTCGGGCCAGTGGCATTGTCGACCGTCGCTCGCCGCCTACAGTTGCGGGGGCAGCCCCGGAGTTGGACCCGCCCGAAGCATCGGACCGGCCCGCACCGGGTTCCCTTTTCATCCCGCCCCGAGAGACTCGGGGACGGGAACCGAGATGTCTTTGTCTGCGCCCTGCAGCCCCGGACTGTCAAGCGCGGCTTACGACCTTTCGCGGCATCGGACGACAACGCCGCGCGCCTCAGCGCATCCGCACATACGCCCCCGGCGCCTCGCCCAGCGGCGGATAATCCGCCGCGCCCATGTCCGGCGGATCGGTCGTGCCGCCGCCCTGCCCGGCCAGCCAGCCCGCCCAGGCCGGCCACCACGACCCCTCGCGCAGTTCCGCCCGCGGCAACCAGTCGTCGGGCGAGGTATAGCGCGCGCCGGCGGGCCGATGGCCGATCCGGTAGTGCCGGTGCGGATGGCCGGGGTGCGACAGGATGCCGGCGTTGTGGCCACCCTTGGTCAGCGCGAAGGTGCAATCCGCCCCGGTGAACAGGTTGATCTTGTAAACCGATTTCCACGGCGCGATGTGATCGGTCTCGGTGCCGACAGCGAAGATCGGCACCCGGATGTCCTTGAGCGCGATCACCTGCCCCTCGACCGCGAAACGCCCGGCCGACAGCCGGTTTTCCAGAAACAGGCTGCGCAGGTATTCCGAATGCATCCGCGCCGGCATCCGCGTCTGGTCGGCGTTCCAGGCGGTCAGGTCGATCATCCCGTCGCGCTCGCCCAGGAACCAGGCGCGCATCGCGCGCGACCACACCAGGTCGTCGGCCCGTAGCGCGCGGAACGCCCCCGACATCTGCCGGCTGTCCAGCACGCCCCGGTCCCACATCAGGTCTTCGAGAAAGGCGATCTGCGCCTCGTCGACGAACAGCATCAACTCCCCGGCCTCGGAAAAATCGGTCTGCGCGGCCAACAGCGTGAGCGAGGCGATCCGGGCGTCGCCGTCGCGCGCCATCGTCGCCGCCGTGATCGCGGCCAGCGTGCCGCCCAGGCAGTAGCCGGCCAGCTGCACCTTCTGCCCCGGCACGATCGCGGCGACGGCATCGAGCGCCGCCATCACGCCCTCGGTGCGATAGGCGTCGAAGCCGAGGTCGCGATCCTCCGGGCCGGGATTGCGCCACGAGATCATGAAGACCGTGTGGCCCTGCGCCACGAGATAGCGCACGAGCGAGTTCTGCGCGGAAAGGTCGAGGATGTAGTATTTCATGATCCAGGCCGGCACGATCAGCACGGGGCGCGCGGCAACCGTCGGCGTTGTCGGCGCATACTGGATCAGTTCCATCAGGTGGGTCCGGGCCACCACCTTGCCCGGCGTCGCGGCCAGATCGGTGCCCGGTTCGAAGCCCTCGGGGATCGGGCGGGGGTACGGGTCGATCTCGTCCAGCAGATCCTCGGCGAAGTGCCGCGCGCCGCGCACCAGGTTCGCACCGCGTTCGGCGGCGGTGCGGTGCAGGATCTCGGGGTTCAGCATCGGGTTGTTGGCCGGCGAGACGGCGTCGAGCATCTGCCCGGCCATGAAGCCGACGCGCTCGGCGTTGCGCGGACGCATGCCGCGGATCTGCCGGGTGGCCGATCGCCAGAACGCCTCGGTCGCCAGATGGGCCTGTGCGAGGGCGGCGAAGGGCATCGCCTGCCAGGCCTCGGCGGCGAAGCGGCGATCGCCCTGCGCCGGTGCCTGCGGCGGGTCCGCGTCAAGGCCCATCGCGCGGCGCGCCAGCCAGCCCCAGTACCGCGCCGCGCCCTGCCCGGCCTCCATCGCCAGTTCCGCCTGCCGGCCCGGCGCGCGCGCAAGGTGGCCGGCCCAGTCCGCCCAGGCCGCCACCGTGGCCTGCGGCGACACGCCCTGCGTCATCCGCCCGACGGCGGCGCGCAGCGCCCTGTCGAAGGCGTCCAGCCCGGCCGGCTCCGTCGGCGAAACCGCCGCGCCACCGCGATGCGGGGCGCCGTTGAGGACGTCGGGCGGCGGCGGTGGCGGCGCGTCGGGCGCGGCCGCGGCGGGCAGCGGCACGACCGCCCCGCCGGCCTTCGTCTTCGCAGCGGTCCGGGCATCGGTCGGGGCATCGGTCCGGGCGCCGGCCCGCGCGGGTCTTTTCGTCCTGGTCACCATTTTCGCCCCGTTCTTGCCGTAGCTTCCCGGCCCGCACCGTAGCGTCTGCCGATGACCGGGCGATGACGTCGATCTCAGCCCGCCGGCGCCGGGTCCAGTTCGGCCAGCATCTGCAAGGTCCGCAGCACCGAATCCGGCGTCAGCGAGATCGAATCGATGCCGCAGCCGACGAGGAATTCCGCCATCTCGGGATAGTCCGAGGGCGCCTGCCCGCAGATCCCCACGTGCCGACCGTTGCGCTTCGCCCCGTCCACCGCCTGCTTGAGAAAGGCCATCACGCCGGGGTCGCGTTCATCGAAATCGAAAGCGACGAGCTGGCTGTCGCGGTCCACCCCCAGCGTGAGCTGCGTGAGATCGTTCGAGCCGATCGAGAACCCGTCGAACCGCTTGGCGAAGTCGTCGATCGAGATCACGTTGTTCGGGATCTCGCACATCACGTAGACCTCCAGCCCGTTCTCGCCGCGCTTCAGCCCGTGTTCGGCCATGAAGGCGATCACCCTGTCGGCCTCGTCCACCCGGCGGCAGAACGGCACCATCAGTTTCAGGTTGGTCAGCCCCATCTCCTCGCGCACCCGGGTCATCGCGCGGCATTCCAGCACGAAGGCCTCGGCGAAGCTCGGATGGGTGTAGCGGGCCGCGCCGCGGAACCCGATCATCGGGTTTTCCTCCTTCGGCTCGAACTCCGCGCCGCCGATCAGCGCGGCATATTCGTTCGACTTGAAATCCGACAGCCGGGCGATCACCGGGCGCGGCCAGAACGCCGCGGCGATGGTGCCCACCCCCTCGGCGAGCTTTTCCACGAAGAAATCGCCACCGTTGTCGTGATGCGCGATCAT
Organism: Paracoccaceae bacterium; assembly: GCA_024742695.1. Classification (GTDB taxonomy): domain Bacteria; phylum Pseudomonadota; class Alphaproteobacteria; order Rhodobacterales; family Rhodobacteraceae; genus JANSXY01. The sequence goes on from JANSXY010000011.1 coordinate 10,379, forward strand.
CCTGCCGATCTCGGCGCGCTGGCCCGCATCCGCCACCTTCTCGGGGTAGAGAAGCGCCATCGGATGCGCCTTGATGTATTCGTTGATGATGAATTCGAGCCGCGCGAGGCCGACGCCGTCGACCGGCAGGAACGAGGTCTTCAGCGCCAGTTCCGGGTTGCCGAGATTGACCATCACATGCGCCGGCGGGCGCTTGATCGTTTCCAGGTCGGTGCGGCGCACCTCGTAGGGCACCTCGCCCGCGTAGACACGGCCGACATCGCCCTCGGCGCAGGAGATCGTCACCACCTCGCCGGTCTTCAGCGTCGCGGTCGCGCCGTCGGCGCCGACGACGGCGGGGATGCCCAGTTCGCGCGCCACGATCGCCGCATGGCAGGTGCGCCCGCCGCGGTTCGTCACGATCGCCGCGGCGGTCTTCATCACCGGTTCCCAGTCCGGCGTCGTGGTGTCCGACACCAGGACCTCGCCGGGTCTGAAGGCCGGCAGTTCCTCGGCGTTGCGGATCACCCGCACCGCGCCGGTGGCGCATTTCGTGCCCACCGCACGGCCCTGCACCCGCGTGGTTCCGGTGCCGGTGACGACATGTTCCTCCAGCACCCGCGCATCGGCCTGCGAGGTCACCGTCTCGGGCCGCGCCTGCACGATGTAAAGCTCGCCGTCGACCCCATCGAGGGCCCATTCGATGTCCATCGGCGTGGTATGGCCGTGGTGACGGGAATAGTGATCCTCGATCTTGATCGCGTAGTCGGCCAGCGTCAGCACTTGGTCGTCGGTCACGCAGAACCGCCCGCGTTCCTCGTCCGAGGTCGGGCGGTTGACGACCGCCTCGCGGGTCCGGCCGCCTGCATAGACCATCTTCATCTGCTTGGCGCCCAGCACCCGGCGCACCAGCGCGCGATGGCCGTCGCGGAACCGCGGCTTGTGAACGAGGAATTCATCGACGTCGACGGCGCCCTGCACCACGTTCTCGCCCAGCCCCAGCGCGCCGGTGATGAACACGAAATCGGGATGACCCGACTCGGTATCGACGGTGAACATCACCCCGGCAGAGGCGAGGTCGGACCGCACCATCTTCATCACGCAGGCCGAGAGATAGACCTTGAAGTGGTCGAACCCCTTGTCCATCCGGTAGGAAATCGCCCGATCGGTGAACAGCGAGGCGTTGCAGCGGCGCACCGCGTCGAGCACCATCTCGTCGCCCCGGATGTTGAGATAGGTGTCGTGCTGGCCCGCGAAACTGGCCGTCGGCAGGTCTTCGGCAGTGGCCGAGGACCGCACGGCAACCGAGATGTCGGGCCCGTATTCGGCTTTCAGCCCGTCCATCCCGGCGAGGATCTCGTCACGGGTCTGGGGCAGCAGGCCGGCGGCATAGACGATCTCGCGGCAGGCGGCGCCGGCACGGCGCAGCGCGGTGACGTCGGTCTTGTCGAGACCGTCCAGTTCCCGATGCAGCCGGTCCCAGGCCCCGGCGGCGTCCAGCGAAGCGCGATAGGCCTCGGCGGTCACCGCGAAGCCGTTGGCCTGGCGCACGCCCAAGGGGGCGAGTTCGCGATACATCTCGCCCAGCGAGGCGTTCTTGCCGCCCACCACGGGGACATCCTCGATCGTCAGGTCCGAAAACCAGCGCACATGGCCTGCCATCGTCTTCCTCCAGATACACCTTTGGCGCGAGCATGGCGAAGCGTCGGCGCCGCGGCCTTGATGCAGGACAAGCCGGGGCCGGCGGTCTGCGCGGTTGCGGCCGGGCCGCCGGGATGGTCAGATCGGGCGACGAGACCGGAGGCCACCGATGCACTACGCCCCGGGGCGCGAGCCCTGCCCCCTGCCGTTTTCGCCTTTCAAGTCCTGCACCGTGCCGCGGCCGATCGGCTGGCTTTCGACCGTCTCGGCCGACGGGGTGGCCAATCTCGCCCCCTACAGCCAGTGGCAGAACCTCACCTTCGACCCGCCGAGGGTGATGTTCGCGGCCAACCAGTATGCCGACGGCCGGCGCAAGCACACGGTGCTGAACGCCGAGGCGACGGGCTGGTTCGTGTGGAACATGGCGACCTATGACCTGCGCGAGGCGGTCAACATCTCGGCCGTGGAATGGCCCGACGGGGTGGACGAGTTCGACAAGGCCGGCGTGACCCCGGCCGCCTGCATCGACGCGCCGGGGCCGCGGGTGGCCGAAAGCCCGGCGCAGTTCGAATGCCGCTACCTGTCCACGCACCGGCTGCGCGGATCGTCGAACCACGGCTGGGTCGACGTGGTCTACGGCGAGGTGGCGCGCATCCATGTCGCCGACGAGGTGCTGACCGCGGACGGCAAGCTGGATATCGCGCGCATCCGGCCGCTGGCCCGGCTGGGGTATTACGACTACACCTCGGTGACCGAGGTGTTCGAGATGCGGATTCCAGGCGCCTCGCGGGCCGCGGCGGCGGGGCTGGAGGGCAAGGGCGGCTAGGCCACCCGGCGGCCCTGCACCCAGGAGCCGCGCACCACGGCGGTGCCGCCGGCGCGGGCCACCCGGATCACGTCGGCGCGCGCGCCGGGTTCGATCCGGCCGCGATCGGCCAGCCCGGCCGCGGCGGCCGGCGCGGCGGTGACGGTGGCGAAGCCGCGCGCGAGGTCGCCCCAGAGATCGGCCAGCATCAGCGCCCCGTTCAGCAGCGCGGCGGGCACGTAGTCCGACGACAGGATGTCCAGTAGCCCCGCCTGTGCCAGTTCCAGCGCCGCGACGTTGCCCGAATGCGACCCGCCGCGGATCAGGTTCGGCGCGCCCATCATCACCGCGATGCCGTGGTCGCGGCAGGCCTGCGCGGCCTCGACCGTCGTGGGAAACTCCGCCAGCCTGATCCCGTATCCCGCCGAGGTCGCGACCTGACCGGCGGTGGTGTCGTCGTGGCTGGCCAGCACCGCGCCGAAGCGGCGCGCCTCGGCCACCGCGGCGGCCTCGTGATCGTCGCCGTAGGTGTCGCGCAGGCGCTGCAGGTTGGCGACATGCTGATCGAATTCCTCGGCCGTGAGGTTATGCTTGCCCATCACGTAGCGCGCCAGCTTCGAGACGTCGCGGAACTGCCGCTGGCCGGGCGTATGATCCATCAGGCTGACGATGCCGACGCGGTCCTCGGGGCCGAATTCCTCGAGTTCCGCCACCAGCGTTTCCGAACAGACCTCGGCCCTGAGGTGCAGGAAATGGCTGATCCTGAGCGCGCCGGAGGCCCGCATCGCCAGAAGCTCGGTCGCGAGGCCGCGGGCGTATTTCGGATAGCGCGACTTGGTGTTGGTCACCACCGATCCGACCCGCATCGCGTCGAAGACCGTGGTGATTCCGACCCCGGCAAGCTCGGCGTCATGCGCGACGATCGCCGCGGCATGCGGCCAGTCGACCTTGGGGCGCGGCTGGATGTGGCGTTCGAGATTGTCGGTATGCAGCTCGATCAACCCGGGCGCGAGGACATCGCCCTCGCAATCGACGGCGCCGGACGGCACCGCGCCGCCGGGTTCGATCGCCGCGATCCGGCCTTCGGACAGCGTCAGGCTGCCGCGCAGCACCTCTCGCGGCAGGACGAGCGTGGCATTGGCGAGTATCGTTTCGGTCATCTCTGGTCCTTGGTCCGGCCAATCGTTATCAGGGCCTTGCCGTCATGATCGTGTAATGCGGCCGGCATAAAGGCGGGGGCATGGAAGACTACAGGCGCTTTGCGATCTACTGGGCCCCGGAAGCCGGCCCGCTGGCGAGCTTCGCCGCGGCCTGGCTTGGCTGGGATCCGGCAGAGGGGCAGGACGTCGCCCATCCCGAAGTCCCCGGCCTTCCCGCCCCGGTTGAGGCGCTGACCGAGGCGCCGCGCAAATACGGTTTCCACGGCACGCTCAAGGCGCCGTTCCGGCTGGTCGAGGGCGCGACACAGGACGGGTTGCGGGCCGCGCTGGCCGCCTTCGCCGCGCGCACCGCGCCGGTCACGCTCGACGGGTTGCGGCTGACCCGGCTTGACCGGTTCCTCGCGCTCTTGCCCGAGGGCGAAGAGGCGCCGCTGACGCGGCTGGCCGGCGAGATCGTCGAGGCGTTCGAGCCGTTCCGCGCCCCGCTGTCGCCCGAGGACATGCTGCGCCGCCAGGCCGACGCGTTGCCGCCGCGCCAGCGCGACCTGCTGGGCCGCTACGGCTACCCCTACGTGATGGAAGAATTCCGCTTCCACCTCACCCTCACCGGCCCCCTGGAGCCGCAGGAGGCCGAGGCGGCGCACGCCGCGCTGGCCCCGGCGATCGCGCCGCTGCTGCCCCGGCCCTTCCGGATCGCGGCGATCTGCCTTTTCGGCGAGGCGGCGGACGGACGGTTCCACAACCTGCATCGCTACGCCCTGACCGGCTGAAGCGCGTCGAGAAACGCCGCCGCGGCGGTGTCCAGCGCGCCGTCGTTGCGGATCTCGAGAACCGGCAGGCCGGCCGGGAACGGATCGGTGCCACGCGCCAGCCGCCCGGCGATATCCGCCGCCGTCTCGCGCCCGCGCGCCGCCAGCCGTTCGGCCAGGATATCGGGCGCGGCGGTGACATGCAGCACGACCAGGCCGGGAAACACCGCCGCCGCGTCGCCCAGCATCCGCCGAGAGCCGTTGAACAGCACGGTGCGCCCCGCCGCCAGATCGCCGCGCACCGAGGCCGGGATGCCGTAGCTGAGCCCGTGCGCCTGCCAGTCCAGCGCAAAGCCGCCGGCGGCCTTGCGGCGCGCGAACTCCGCCGCGGTCACGCCCTCGAACGGTTCGCCGCCGGCGGCTTCGGGCCGGGTGATGACCCGGCGCACCAGGCACAGGTCGGGCCGCGCGGCACGGGCGGCCGCCATCAGCGTGTCCTTCCCGGCGCCGGAGGGCCCGACGACGGCGAAGATCCGGCCCGGCCCGCGCCCGGCCATCTCAGGCCGCCCGCGGCGCGAAGGCCGTCACGTCGATCTCGCGGTCGCAGACCTGTGCCCGCGCGTCGGCATCGTGGAAGATGCCCAGGATCGCCGCGCCGCGGGCCTTGGCCTCTTCGATCAGGTCCAGCACCACGGCGCGGTTGGCGGCGTCGAGGCTGGCGGTGGGTTCGTCCAGCAGCAGCGCGGGGTATTCCCGGGCGAAGCCGCGGGCGATGTTGACCCGCTGCTGTTCGCCGCCCGAGAAGGTGGTGGGCGACAGCGACCACAGCCGTTCGGGCAGGTTCAGCCGCGCCAGCAGGTCCGCCGCCCGGTCGCGGGCCGCGTCGTCCTCCACCCCCAGCGCCAGCAGCGGCTCGGCGACGACGTCCAGCGTGGGAACCCGCGGCACGACGCGCAGGAACTGGCTGACGTAGCCCAGCGTTTCGCGCCTGAGCGCGAGGATGTCGCGCGGCGCGGCGCGCGCCACATCGGTGTCGCCGACCCGGATTTCCCCGGCCGCGGCCAGGTAATTGCCCCAGATCATCCGCATCAGCGTCGACTTGCCCGCGCCCGAGGCGCCGACCAGCGCCACGCACTCGCCGGGCCGCACCGCAAGCTCGGCACCGCGCATCACCTCGATCACCGCGCCGCCCTGGTTGTGCAGGGTGAAGGACTTGGCCAGCCCCCGAACCTCGATCATCAGCTTCATGCACATCCCCTCACAGCCAGCGCTTCCACTTGAACACCACCCAGGTCAGCGCCGCCGACGCGATCATCAGCCCGATCGCCGCGGGATAGCCCCAGGGCGCGTCGAGTTCCGGCATCACGGCGAAGTTCATCCCGTAGACCGAGGCGACCAGCGTCGGCGGCAGGAACAGCACCGCCACGGTCGAGACGATCCGCACCGTGGCGTTCTGTTCGAGGTTGATCAGCCCCAGCGTGGCGTCGACGGCGAGGCTGACGCGGGTCGACAGGAAATCGGCATGCACGCCCAGCGCCTGGATGTCGCGCATCTGCGCCTTGAGCGCGGCGCGCAACTCCTCTCCCTCCATCCTCAGGCCCAGGGTCTGGCCGAAATAGGACAGCGCGCGTTCGACGGTCAGCAGCGCCAGACGCACCCGGCCCAGAAGCTCGCCCTGCCGGCCGACGCGCTCGAGCGTCTGGCGCAGCACCTCCGGCCGGCCCTGGGCCCCGCCCCCGAAGACCCCGCGCGCGGCCGCGTCCAGCTCGCCCCCGGCGCCTTCCAGAAGGTCGGCCAGCCGCGCCACGATCTCGTCCGTCAGGCCAAGGAAGATGCGTTCCGCCGATCCCGCGCCGAGCGCCGAGCGGTCGGCGCGTTCGGGATAGGTTTCGAACGGGCGCGGCGCGTGATGGCGCACCGTCACCAGCCGGCTTTCCGACAGGATGAAGGTCACCGGCCCGGCCATCGGGGCCTGCCCCGTGGACAGGCCGGGCAGCACCACGGTCATGTAATCGATCCCGCCCTGCCGGTTGAGCCGGCTGGAGATCTCGATCTCTTCCATGTCCTGCAACGTCGGCACCTCGAGCCCCAGTGCCGCCACCGCCGCCACCTGCGCCTCCTGCGGCGCGTAGAGGTCGATCCAGAGCGCCGCGCCGATATCCGCGCCGGCCTCCATCCGCTCCAGCCGTCCGTTCCGGTCGCGATAGGCGTAGAGCATGTTTCAGGCCTGCAGCACGGACGAGACGAGAAGCTGGGTATAGCCGTGCTGCGGATCGTCCAGCACCTGGTCGGTCAGCCCCTGTTCGACGACATGGCCGGATTTCATCACCATCAGCCGGTCGGCCAGCAGCCGGACAACGGCGAGGTCATGCGTGACGACGATGGCCGACAGGCCCATCCGCCGCACCAGCCCGCGCAACAGGTCCAGCAGCCGGGCCTGCACCGACACGTCCAGCCCGCCGGTCGGTTCGTCCATGAACACCAGCCGCGGCCCGGTGACGAGATTGCGGGCGATCTGAAGCCGCTGCTGCATCCCGCCGGAAAAGGCCGAGGGCCGGTCATCGATCCGGCCGCCGTCGATCTCGACCCGGTCCAGCCAGTCGAGCGCCGTGGCGCGGATATCGCCGTAGTGGCGCGCGCCCACGGCCATCAGCCGCTCGCCGACGTTGCCGCCGGCCGAAACACCCATGCGCAACCCGTCGCGCGGGTTCTGGTGAACGAAGGCCCAGTCGGTGCGCGACAGCATCCGCCGTTCCGGTTCCGGCATCGTCACCGTGTCGCGCGGGCCGTCCGCGCGGGTGTCAAAGATCACCTCGCCCCGATCCGGGGCGAGGTGGCCGGCCAGGCAGTTCAGGAGCGTGGACTTGCCCGAGCCGGATTCGCCGACGATCCCCATGACCTCGCCGGGCCAGAGATCGAAACTCACGTCGGCGCAGCCGATCCGCGCGCCGTAGGTCTTCGCCAGTCCGCGCACCTGCAGCAGCGGCCGGTCCTGGGCCCGCGGGCCCGTGGCGCGAATGCGGGCCTGTTCGGTCATGCCCCGGCCTCCTCGAACGGCGCGGCCATGTCGCCCCGATGGCCGGCAGCCCGCCGCTCCGCACAATAGTCGGTATCCGAGCAGACGAACATCCGCCCGCCCGCATCGTCGGTGATCACCTCGTCGAGATAGCTGTCTTCGGCGCCGCACAGCGCGCAAAGGTGATCGGCCTTCGAGGGTTCGAAGGGATGATCCTCGAAATCGAGGCTGACCACGGCGGTATGCGGCGGCAGCGCGTAGATCCGCTGTTCGCGGCCCGCGCCGAAGAGTTGCAGCGCCGGGCAATCCGACAGTTTCGGGTTGTCGAATTTCGGGATCGGCGAGGGGTCCATCACGTAGCGGCCCTCGACCTTCACCGGGTAGGCGTAGGAGGTCGCGATGGCGCCGTGCCGGGCGATATCCTCGTAAAGCCGGACATGCATCAGGCCGTAATCCTCCAGCGCGTGCATCCGCCGGGTTTCGGTCTCGCGCGGTTCGAGAAACCGCAGCGGTTCGGGGATCGGCACCTGGTAGACGAGGATCTGCCCCTCGGACAGCGGGGTTTCGGGAATCCTGTGCCGGGTCTGGATGACCGTCGCCTCGCCCGTGCGTTCCGTGACGGCGACCCCCGCCGTGCGCTGAAAGAACCGGCGGATCGAGACCGCGTTGGTGGTATCGTCCGCCCCCTGGTCGATCACCTTCAGCACGTCCTCCGGGCACAGGCAGGCCGCCGTCACCTGGACGCCGCCGGTACCCCAGCCATAGGGCATCGGCATCTCGCGGCTGGCAAAGGGCACCTGGTAGCCCGGCACCGCCACCGCCTTCAGCAGCGCGCGGCGGATCATCCGCTTCGTGTCCTCGTCGAGATAGGCGAAGTTGTATTGCCCGCTTTGGGTCACAGTTCGGCCCCCTTTGGCTGGCATTCGGTGCCCGGCCCGCAACGAAGGAGACCCGAATGCCGCTTTTCGACATGATTTCCTTCGACGACATCGCGGGCAGTTTCGTGATCCTGGCGTTTCTGCGCGCCGCGGTTCTGCCGCTGGCCCTGCGGCTGCGGATCGCCGTCGGCGGCTAGACGGGGCATCGGGATCATTCCGCCGCCTTCCGGGCCGCGCGGGCCTGTTCGGCCTCGGCCCTGAGCTTGCGCACAAGTTCAAGTTCGGACTGGAAGTCCACGTAATGCGGCAGTTTTATATGCTCCAGAAACCCGGTGGCCTGGATGTTGTCGCAATGCGACAGAACGAATTCCTCGTCCTGCGCCGGGGCGCCGGTATCGTCCTCGCCCAGCTCCCGCCAGCGTAGCGCGCGGTCGACGAGGCTCATCGCGATGGCCTTGCGTTCGGTCTGGCCGAAGGTCAGCCCGTAGCCGCGGGTGAACTGCGGCGGCTCGGTGCGCGACCCCTTGAACTGGTTGACCGTCTCGCATTCGGTCAACTCGACCTCGCCGATCTCGACGGCGAAGCCCAGTTCGGGGATTTCGATTTCCACCCCGACGGTTCCGATCCGAAGCTCGCCCACGAACGCATGGGTGCGGCCGTAGCCGCGCTGGGTGGAATAGGCCAGCCCCAGCACGAAGCCCTCGTCGCCGCGCGCCAGCGCCTGCAGCCTGAGCGCCCGGTCGGCGGGCAGCGACAACGGCTCGCGCGTCAGGTCGCGCGGCTCGGCACCGGTGAATTCGGCCGGTTCGATCATCCCGTCCCGGCCGAGAAAGCCGGTGACATGCGGCACGGGTCCGGGCTGCGGTTCGGCCTGCGGCGCCTCGGGCACCGCGCCCTCGGCGGCCAGCGCGAAATCCAGCAGCCGGTGGGTGTAGTCGAAGGTCGGGCCCAGCACCTGCCCGCCCGGCGCATCCTTGAAGGTGGCCGATATCCGGCGGATGCAGGCCATGCCGGCGGTGTCCACCGGCACCGAGGCGCCGAACCGCGGCAGCGTTGTGCGATAGGCGCGGATCAGGAAGATCGCCTCGATCAGGTCGCCGCGGGCCTGCTTGATCGCCAGTGCCGCCAGCCCCCGGTCGAACAGGGAGCCTTCGGCCATCACCCGGTTCACCGCCAGCGCCAGTTGCCCGGCAATCTGGTCGAGCCCCAGCGCCGGCACGGCGGGATCGCCGCGGCGTTCCTCGGCCAACCAGGCATGGGCGTTGTCGATGGCGCGTTCGCCGCCCTTGACCGCGACATACATCAGCCCGCCTCCACCCGTGTCGACCGCGGCAGCGCGGCCAGCCGCTCGCCGGCGGTGAAATAGCAATCGAAGCCCAGCGGAAACCGCGCGCGGTTCTCCGCGAAGGCCGCGGTCTCGGGCAGGTTCAGCGCCGCCGCCCCGGCGATGCCCGGCCCGGTCAGCCGCGCCCCCTCGGCGCGCAGCACTGTCTGCTCGACGATCAGCGTGACGGACCGGTCGGGATAGTCCGGCGTGCCGGTCGGGAACCGGCCGGGCGGCCGCAACCCCGCCCAGTCGCCCAGCGCGAAGGCCGCCCCGCCCGGCGCGGCGATCGGCGCGCCGGTCTGGAACGCGATCCAGTCTCGGACATCGGCGTGGTCGTGCGACGGGGCAAGCCAGACCGGCGTCGTGCGGTCGGTCAGCACCAGCAGCAGCACGCCGGCGGCGACCGACAGCGGCGCCGGTGGCGCGGCGCCGGTGACGCGGCGGATCGTGCCCGGCCGCGCCATCGCGTCGAGCACGGCGCGAAACGCCCGGGCCGACTCGACCGGCGGATCGGCGAAACCGCCCTGCAGGGCCGCGCTGTCCATCAGTCTTCCCCCCGGACCATCGTGAAGAATTCCACCTTCGTGGCCGCCGCCCGCGCGGCGCGGGCGCTGCGGCGCGCCGTTTCCTCGGCGGCCAGCGGCGCGAGGACGCGGGCCTCGATCTCTGTCGACCGCCCGGTTTGCATCAGCGCGTCGACCAGCGCCGCCTGGCGCGCATGATCGCGGTCGCGGCCCTGCACATAGGCATGGCCGACCACGCCCGAGGCCAGCCGCAGCGAACAGCGCGTCACCGTCATCTCGCCGAGGTTGAAGGCATCGCCCGCACCGCCGACCCGGCCGCGGACCATCACCGCGCCGATCTCGGGCGCGCGCAGAAGCACATGCTCGGGCAGGTCGGCACCCAGAAGCGCCGCCAGCCGGGCCGGTTCGGCGCGGGCCAGCAGCCCCATCCAGGCGCGGCGGTCGGCAGTGGCAACGGTCTCGGCGGTGCTCATCTGGACATCTTGCCCGCTTGTCTAGCTTCATATACAACTAGACAAATCCTAACCCTCGGCCGCGAGTCGAACAACCCCCGCGCCATGAAGATTTCATGACACAGGCCAAGCGAACCCCGATCTGGCAGGCAATCGCCGAAGCGCTGCGCGCCGAGATCGCCGAAGGGCTTTACCGCCCCGGCGACAGGCTGCCGACCGAGGCGCAACTGGCCGCGCGCTTCGGCGTGAACCGGCACACCGTGCGCCGCGGCCTCGCCGCGCTGGCCGCGGACGGGCTGGTGCATGCGCGCCGCGGTTCCGGGGTGTTCGTGGCGGCGAAACCGGTCGACTACCCCCTGGGCCGGCGGGTGCGCTACCACCAGAGCCTGCGCGCCGCCGGCCAGATGCCCGGGCGCGAGATCCTGCGCCTTGAAACCCGCCCCGGCGCGGCGCGCGAAACCGAGGCGCTGGACCTGCCCGAGGGCGCGGAGGTGCATGTCTACGAAGGCGTCTCCTTCGCCGACGGGGTGCCGATGGCGCTGTTCCGCTCGGTCTTTCCCGCGGAGCGGTTTCCCGGCCTGCCGGACCGGCTGCGCGAGGATCGGTCGATCACCCGCGCCCTGGCGCTGGAGGGCGTGGCCGACTACACCCGCGCGATCACCCGCCTGTCGGCCGAACGCGCCACCGCGACCGAGGCGCTGCGGCTGCGGCTGCCCGAGGGCGCGGCGCTGTTGCGCACCCGCGCCGTCAACGTCGATGCCGCGGGCCGGCCGGTGGAGTTCGGCACCGCCTGGTTCGCCGGCGACCGCGTGACGCTGACGGTGACGCCGGACTGACGAAAAAACCGGCCGCGCGCGACAAGGCGCGGCGATTGTCACCGGCCCGTCACGGATTCGGGTTATCCACAGGACCCAATCGAGAACCGGAGCAGTCCCATGGCAGCCGTCCTACCGCCCCTGCGCCTTGTCGGCGCAACGATCCTGCGCGACGGCGAGATGCAGTCGCGATCGGTCGCCATCGCCGACGGCCGGATCACCAAGGGTCCGCTGCCGGCGGTCGATCTTGCGGGGTTCCACGTCTTTCCCGGCATCATCGATTTGCACGGCGACGCCTTCGAACGCCACCTGGCGCCGCGCCCGGGCACCGGTTTCGACCTGGTGGACGGGCTGGCCAGTGCCGAACGCGAGGCGGCGGCGAACGGCGTGACGACCGCCTGGTTCGCGCAAGGCTGGAGCTGGGAGGGCGCGCGCCGCGGCCCCGACCATGCCGAGGCGGTGCTGGAGGCGCTGGCCCGGCACCGGCGCCGGGCGATGATCGACATCCGGATGCAATTGCGCTGCGAAACCCACCTGGTCGATCACGGCGCCCGGCTGATCGAGACGGTGCGCCGCCACCGGGTCGATTACGTCGTGTTCAACAACCACCTGTCGGAGGCCGAGGAAACCCGCCGCGCCCGGCCCGAGGTCTTCGCGATGTGGGCCCATGCGCTGGGCCTGACGCCCGAGGATTACCTCGCCGGGCTGGAACGCGCCGCGGCGCGGGCGCGCGAGGTGCCGCGGCACCTGTGCACGCTGGCCGAGGCTTTCGACCGGATGGGCGTGGTCTATGGCAGCCATGACGATCCCGATGGCGAGACGCGCGAGCGGTTCTCGATGATCGGCGCGCGGATCGCGGAATTCCCCACGACGCGCCGCGCCGCGGCCGCCGCGCGGGCGATGAACGACCCGGTGCTGATGGGCGCGCCGAACGTGGTGCGCGGCGGCAGCCAGTCGGGCAACATCGCCGCCACCGACCTGATCGAGGCGGGGCTGTGCGATGCGCTGGTGTCGGACTACTACTACCCGGCGCTGGTGCAGGCGGTCTGGACGCTGGTCGATGCCGGGCTGAAGACCCTGCCCGAGGCCTGGGCGATGATCTCCACCCGCCCGGCCGAGATCCTGCGCCAGCCCGACCGCGGCGTGATCGCCCCGGGCAAGCGGGCCGACCTGACCATCGTGAATGCCGAAACCCGGCGGGTGGAGGCGACGATCGCGGGCGGCCGGCTGGCCTACCTGGCCGGCGAGGCCGGGCGGCGGTTCCTGTCCGCGCCCGAGGTGCTGCGGATGGCGGCGGAGTGACGGGGCGGGCCGCAGGATTCCTTAGGCTCCATACAGCCTTTAGGATGCAGGTTACCTTTGCGCGCTAGGGTCAGGGTGTTTTCAGCACCAAGACCTTTCGAATCGGCGGGGCGGCCCTTGGGCCGCCCCATTTTTCTTGGCCCGCGCGCCGGGCTTCGGCCCGCCTTAGCCGCCGTGCCTTTCGAGGAACGCCTCGGCCGGCAGGGTGCGGAAATCCTCCAGCGCGGCGCGCAGGCGGTCATGGTCCCAGTCCCACCAGCCCAGCGCGATCAGGCGGTCCGCCACGGCCTTCGGCAGCCGCTCGCGCAGCGGCGCGGCGGGCACCCCGGCGACGATCGTGTAGGGCGCCACGTCGCGCGTGACCACCGCGCCCGCGGCCACCACCGCGCCGATCGCCACCGTCACCTCCGGCCGCACGATCGCGCCGTGGCCGATCCAGCTGTCATGGCCGATCACGCAGCGCCGCGCCCGGCGGCGGGCAAAGAAGCCCTCGTCATGCCCGGCATCGTCCCAGTAGTCGGCGGAGCGGTAGAGGAAATGGTGCAGGCTGGCATTGCCCATCGGGTGATCGGAGGGGCCGATCCGGGTGAAGGCCGCGATGTTGGCGAACTTGCCCACCGTCGCGTTGGCGATGTCGGCATAGCGGTCGCAATAGCTGTAGTCGCCGATCTCGGAATGCGACAGGCGGCTGCCCTGCCCGATCTCGACGAACCGGCCGAAGCGGGTTTCGGTGACCTGGCAATCGGGATGGATGACGGGGCTATCGGCGGACAGGCGTGCCATTGGGTTCTCGGGGTTCGCGACCTAAGCCTTGCCCTTGATCAGCCGGCCGCGCAACCAGCCCGACACGGTATCCATCAGCATGACCATGACCACGATCAGGACGATGTAATAGGTGACCTCTTCCCAGTCCTTCTGGGTGATGATCGCCTGGGTCAGCATCAGGCCGATGCCGCCGCCGACGATCGCGCCGATCACGGTCGCGCTGCGGGTATTCGATTCGAGGAAGTACAGCACCTGGCTCAGCAGCACCGGCACAAGCTGCGGCAGAACGCCGAACCGGGCGCGCTGCACCGAATTGGCGCCGGTCGATTTCAGCCCCTCCACCTGCTTCTCGTCGACATTCTCCAGGGCCTCGGAGAACAGCTTGCCGAACGAGCCCGAGTCGGTGATCAGGATCGCCAGCGACCCGGTCAGCGGGCCGGGGCCGAAGGCGCGGCTGAGGATGATCGTCCAGATCAGGCCGTCGACCCCGCGCACGAAGTCGAAGACACGGCGGGTGGCGAAGCGCAACGACCGCACCGGGGTGAAGTTCGCCGCCGCCAGGAAGGCCAGCGGCAGGGCCACCAGCGCCGCACCCATGGTGCCGAGGAAGGCCATCAGGATCGTCTCGAAGATCGCCCAGACGACATCCTTATGCCGCCACATCGCGTTGTTCCAGAAATCGCCGACCATGGACGCGAAGTTCGACCGCGCGGGATCGATCCGCTCGCCCGACAGCGCAAGGCCCGCCAGTTCCCCGAACGACTTGCCATGGAACGGGCTGTCGAGGGTGAAGAAGAACAGTTCCCACCCGTAGGAATAGACAAAGGTTTCCGTCCGGTTGCGGGTCATCGACATCCGGCCCCGATCGGTCGTGATGGTGACGCGCGTGTTCGAGGCGTTGATCCAGTCGGGCACCGCCTGCCCGCCGGTATCGAGCGCGACGCGCCCGTCGACGAGGTCCAGCACGATGGGGCCGAAATCGGGGTGGTCATAGGTCGCCGCCGTGCCGGCATAGGCCACCCGGTGCCCCTCGCCCAGGTCGATCAGAACGCTCTCGCCGGTCTCGGTCACGAAGCCGGGGATCATGCCCTCGGGATAGGTGCCCTTGTTCTCGCCCTCGATGGCATAGGTGATCCGGCCGTCGCGGTTGTCGCGCGACACATGGGTCTTGTAGCTGACGAAGTCGGAAACGAGGATCACCGCGTTGTCGAGCTTGGCGCGCCCGGCAAGGCCCGGAATGTCGAAGGCGAAGAACACGTAGACCAGGTAGGCCAGCACGAGCGCGGGCAGCCCGAAGGCCATCATCCGCTTGCGGGCGAACAGCCGCCCCACCTCGGCGCGGGTGGCGGACAGCCCATCGGTGCCGGTATCGGTCGCGGTCATCTCAGTGCCCCCGGACAAGACGGTTGCGGTAGTGGCTGGAAGTCTGATCGACGATCACGATCGTCGCGAACAGCAGAAGGAAGATCGCCACGACCTCGTCATAGCGGCCCGTGCCCCACTGCATCGCGATCTTCAGGTCATAGCCGATGCCGCCCGAACCGACGAAACCGAGGATCGCCGAGGCGCGGATGTTGATCTCGAATCGCATCAGCCCGTAGGACAGCCAGTTCGGCGCCACCTGCGGC
Organism: Paracoccaceae bacterium; assembly: GCA_024742695.1. GTDB lineage: Bacteria > Pseudomonadota > Alphaproteobacteria > Rhodobacterales > Rhodobacteraceae > JANSXY01. Next base: position 25,420 of record JANSXY010000011.1, read on the forward strand.
AGAACGCCCAGGTACATCTGCTGGAACCAGGTGGCCCCGACCGAGCGCAGCCCCTCGACCGGCTTCAGATCGGCATTCTCGGCCACTTCGGAGAAAAGCTTGCCCAGCGCGCCGCCGGTGTGGAAGGCGATGGCGATCATCGCGGGCACCGGGCCGCCGCCCAGCAGGAAGATCAGGATCAGCGCGATGACGATTTCCGGGATCGCACGCATCCCGTCCATCATCCGGCGGAACACCGGGATCAGGCGCGGAAACCGTGCCAGCCCGCGGGTGGACAGCAGCGACACGACCATCGCCACCAGCGCGCCCAGGAGCGTGGACACCGCAGCGATGTTCAGCGTCTCGATCAGCGAGGGAACGAATTGCCAGAACAGTTCGGGCAGGTTCGCCCGCTTTTCCCAGGCCTCGGCCACGACTTCCGAAGGGAAGTCGAAGAACATGTGGATCCCGTCCCAGAAGCCGCCGGCATTGCGCGCGTCGGCCAGGCGAAAGCCCGAGGCCATCAGCACGATGAAGATGACGATCAGGATGCCGCCGTACATCCGCTTGCGGCGGGTCAGCACCATGTAGTGGTCGCGCGTGGCGTCCACGGGGCGGCTGGCCCCTGCGGCGGTCAGATCGGTCATGGGCGGCCCCGGGCGAGGAAAGGGCGGGCGGGGTCATCCCCCGCCCGCCGGAACGTCACGATCAGTTCGACTGGGCCTTGCGGACCGCGATGATCGATTCGTAGGCGTCGTGGCCGATCGGCTTGAAGCCGGCCGTTTCACCCGCGGCGATGTTGTAGGCGCACTGCGGATCCTTCTCGTGCATGCCGGCGACGAGCGCGGTGATCGTGTCCTTCACGTCCTGCGGCAGGGCCTTGCGCAGCGTCACGGGGCCTTCCGGGATCGGCTTGGAGATCCAGATCTGCACGAGGTCGTTCATGTCGACGAGGCCCGAGTCGACCGCCTTGCGCAGCGCGCCCGAGTTGTAGCCGTCTTCCCAGTTGCCCAGGCCGTCGGCCCAGGTCACGCCGGCGTCGACATCGCCGTTGTTGACAGCGACGATGGTCTGCTCGTGGCCGCCGGTGAAGACGACTTCACCGAAGTAGTCGCCGTTTTCCATGGTGGCGCCGGTCGCCATCGGGATCTCGATCGAGGGGATCAGGTAGCCCGAGGTCGAGTTCGGGTCGCCGAAGCCGAACTTCTTGCCCTTCATGTCATCGAGCGAGGCGATGCCGGCATCCTTCCGCGCGAAGCCGATCGAGTGGTACGAGAACGACCCGTCGAGGTTGGTCTTGACCAGCACCGGCTCGACCGCTTCGGGGTCGGTCAGGAAGGCCTTGGCATAGGCCGAGGCGCCCAGCCACGACATGTCGATCGAACCGCCGACCATGCCCTGGATCACGCCGTCGTAGTCGGCCGGGGTGAACAGCTTGACCGGAACGCCCAGGGCCTCTTCGGCATAGGCGCGCAGGCACTCGTTCGAGGTCAGGCGGTCCTGGGCGTTCTCGCCGCCGAGGATGCCGATCCGGAATTCGGTGATGTCCTGGGCCATGGCCGGGACGGCCAGGGCGGTGGTGGCCACGAGGGCGGCAAGCAGCTTCTTCATCGTCTTCCTCTCTGGTTGCGCCCCCGCCGGACGCGGCGGGGGTGGTGAGACTTGGGTCAGGCTCGGATGACCTCGACTTCCTCCAGCATCGCCCGCGCGGCCGGGTCGAGCGCCGGCAGCGCGGTGGAGGTCGAGGATTCGGAAAAGGTTTCGTCGGCGCCGTAGATGTCGCGCGCGACGCCGGTCGTCAGCTGCTCGGGCGTGCCGTCGAAGACGATCCGGCCCGCGCGCATGCCGATCACCCGGTCGCAGTAGCGCCGCGCGGTGTCGAGCGTGTGCAGGTTCGCGATCACGGTGCGCCGGTCTTCCTCGTGGATCCGGCGCAGGCTGTCCATCACCACCTGCGCGTTCATCGGATCGAGGCTGGCGATCGGCTCGTCGGCGAGGATGACCTTCGGATCCTGCATCAGCGCCCGTGCGATGGCGACGCGCTGCTGCTGGCCGCCCGACAGCGCCTCGGCCCGCTTGGCCGCCTGTTCGGCGATGCCAAGCCGGTCGAGAATGTCGATGGCGCGGTGAATGTCGGCCTGGCCCCACAGGTTGAACATCGTCGCGAGGGTGGAGCGCTTGTTCAGAAGCCCGTGCAGCACGTTCGAGACGACATCCATCCGCGGCACCAAGTTGAACTGCTGGAAGATCATCGCGCAGTCGCCCTGCCAGGCGCGTTTCTCCGCGCCCTTGAGCGCCAGCACGTCGCGCCCCTCGACCACAAGCCGGCCAGAGGTGGCATCGGTCAGGCGGTTCATCATCCGCAGGAAGGTGGACTTGCCCGCGCCGGACCGGCCGATGATGCCCACGAAGGCCGGGCGGTCCACGGCGAAGGTCGCCGAGTCCACGGCCACGTTCTGCCCGAAGACCTTCGTCACGCCGTCAACCTGGATCAGCATGCATCCCCCTTCACCCGACCGACGGCGGGTTTAGGAGGGCGGCGTCACGCGAATGTATCGGAGAGGTGAAAGTTTCGTGACGGACCCGGCCGCGCGCGGCGGCTATTCACCCGCCGCCCGGACGATCCGCGGCAGCGGCGCGAGGCTGTCGGCCACCAGGTTCACCGCACGGCCCTCGGTGGCGGAGAGCTGCGCCGCCTGGCCCATCGCGACGGCCCACCAGCCATCGTCCACCGTCACCTCGACGGGGCCGAGCGCGCGCGCGGCGCGGGCGAAGCGGTCATGCTGGAAGAATGTCGATCCGTTGTGATCGCCCGCGGCCAGAAGGATCGGATCGACCGGGATCTCGATCCGCCGCGGGCCCTTCGGCGCGCGCGGCGAATGCACGACCTCGGCCACCGGCGCGGGGCCGAGATCGGCGGGCCAGAACCGGCCGGGGCCGGGCACGAAGGCTTCGATCTTGCCCGCCGGGCCGATGGCGGCAATCTCTTCCTGGTAACGCGCGCCTTCGGCGAACATGCACAGTTCCAGCATCGCCCGCGCGCCCGAGGCGAAATCGACGATCACGTAGCCGTGGTCCCAGATATCCGGCACCTCGTCGCCGTAGCGTTCGTCGAGATGGTTCACCGCCTGCCCCGCCGTGGCCATGACGCGCACCGGGTCGGAGCGCAGGATGAGCCGCATCAGGTCGAAGAAATGGCAGCATTTCTCGACAAGGGTGCCGCCGGAATTGCGGTTGAAGCGGTTCCAGTCGCCGACCTTGGGCAGGAACGGAAACCGGTGTTCGCGGATCGACAGCATCCGCACGCCGCCGGTCACCGCCTCGGCCTCGGCGATCAGGCGGGCGACGGGCGGCATGTAGCGGTATTCCATCGCCACCCAGACCGGCGCGGGATAGCGGTCGCGGAACGCGGCGACGCGGGGCGCGGCGGCGGGATCGGTGAACAGCGGCTTTTCCACCAGAACCGGCAGCGCCCGGCCGGTGGCGGCCACCGCCTCGAGCTGGTCGAGGTGGTGGTGGTTGGGCGAGGCGATCAGCACCGCGTCGATCTCCGGCCGGGCCAGCAGCGCGGGCAGATCGTCGACCAGCGCCGCGCCGGGTGCAAGGCCGGCCGCCGCCCGCCGCATGCCGGCGTCCGGCTCCCAGATCGCCGCCACCGAGGCGCCGGGCACCAGCGCGATGTTGCGCAGATGCTCCTGTCCCATCATGCCGCAGCCGATGATTCCCCAACGCATTCCGTTTGCTCCCTGCCCCGTCATTCCGACCCCGTCATTCCGACCCCCTCACTCGCGTCCCGAACTCACTTGATCCGCGCCACGTAGCGCACCACGTCGGCGTCGAACCAGGCGCGCGAGACCTCGGCCCGCGCCCCGTCGCGCGCCAGGCTGACCCGTTCGACCAGCCCGGCAGGCGCCCCGGCGGGCTTGCCGAAGGGGGCCGGCGCCCAGTCCGGCACGATGCCGATGCCGACACGATCCTCCGCCGCGGTGATCCACAGGCCCAGGCGCTGGCGGTAGAACAGATACAGCGAGGGCGTGAGGTCCGCGGGTGCGATCCGGTCGGCATAGCCGCCGTCGAGCCAGATCTCTTCCACCGCCGCGGGCTGGCCGCCGACGCGGCGCAGCCGGCGGATCCGGTGGCCTTCCGCCGCCGTGCCGAAGGCGGGCCAGCCGGCGGGCTTCGCCAGACGGTCGACCGAGATCACCTCGGCCGTCGGCAGCCCGCCGCCCTGCAACAGTTCCAGCCGGAACAGCGCGTAGACCGAGGGCACGTCGGCCCGCGCCCGGACGTAGTTGCCCGAGCCCTGCACCCGTTCCACCAGCCCCTTGGCCGTCAGATCGGCCAGCGCCTTCCTCAGCGTGCCCACGGCCACGCCCAGCTCCGCCGCCATCTCGCGTTCGGGCGGCAGCCGCGCGCCGTCCGGCAGGCGGCCCGAGGCGATCTCGCGGATCAGCATCTCCGCGAGGTCCAGGTAAAGCGGCAAGGCGCCCGGTTTCGGCATCGCACCCCGGCTGCGACAATTGATACACGATTGATCTACATCAAGGCGGGTGCTACGCAAGCACAAATTTCGTGGAGGAATCGATGACGATCGTGCCCATCACCTCGCCCGATCTCGACGCCTGCGAGGTGTCGTGGTTCGCCGCGCTGTGTTCCGACGACTACCGCTATCTCGGCGTGCCGGACGGCAGCCTGCGATCGTCCTGGGCGCATTGTTCCGAGATCGTGAAGACCGCCGAAGAGCTGGGTTTTCGCAACATCCTGTGCCCGTCGTCCTACCAGGTCGGGCAGGACACGCTGTCCTTCGTCGCCGGCTGCGCGCCGATCACCGACCGGATCAACCTGCTGGCCGCCGTCCGCTGCGGCGAGATGCAGCCGATCATGCTGGCGCGCACGATCGCCACGCTCGACCACATGCTGGAAGGCCGGCTGACGGTGAACATCATCTCGTCGGACTTTCCCGGCGAACAGGCGGAGTCGCGTTATCGCTACCAGCGCTCGCGCGAGGTCGTGCAGATCCTCAAGCAGGCCTGGACGCGGGAGGTGATCGACCACGAGGGCGAGGTCTATTCGTTCCGGGGCCTGACCACCGATCCGGCGAAACCCTACCAGACCGGCGGGCCGCTGCTGTATTTCGGCGGCTATTCGCCCGACGCGCTGGAGCTTTGCGGCGAACACTGCGACGTCTACCTGATGTGGCCCGAGACGAAGGAGATGCTGGCCGAAAGGATGCGCGCGGTGCACGAACGCGCCGCCGCGCATGGCCGGACGCTGGATTACGGGCTGCGGGTGCACATGATCGTGCGCGACACCGAGGCCGAGGCGCGGGACTACGCGCGCGAGCTTGTCTCGCGGCTCGACGACGGCGCGGGGGCGGCGATCCGCGACCGCGCGCTCGACGCGACATCGCTGGGCGTGGCCCATCAGGCGGCCAACCGTTCCCTTGCCGACGACGCGGGCTATATCGAACGGCACCTGTGGACCGGCGTGGGCCGCGCCCGGTCGGGCTGCGGGGCCGCGCTGGTGGGATCGACGGACCAGGTGATGAGCGAGATCGAGGCATATCGGAAGATGGGTATCCGGGCGTTCATTTTTTCCGGCTATCCCCATCTGGAGGAAGCGCGGCATTTCGGAACCCGCGTTCTGCCGGGGCTGAAGACCTGCTCGCTGCCGCAGGAATACGGGCGGGTGCCGGCCGGCATGCCGGCCACGCCGCTGGGAACGGGAGAGAGGCGTTGATGGAACGGGTACACCTGGGCGCGGGGCTGAGCTTCAGCCGGATCGTCTACGGGCTGTGGCGGCTGGGCGACGCGGCCGATACCTCGGCCGATGCCGTGCGCGCCAAGATCGACGCCTGCCTTTCGCAGGGCATCACCACCTTCGACGAGGCCGACATCTATGGCGATTACGAAAGCGAGGCGCTGTTCGGCGCCGCGCTGAAGGCCGACCCGGCGCTGCGCGACCGGATCGAGATCGTCACGAAATGCGACATCATGCTGACCTCGGCCAAGTACCCGGCCCGGCGGGTGAAGCATTACGACACCTCGGCGGCGCATATCCGCGCCTCGGTCGAGGCCTCGTTGCAACGCATGGGCATCGACCGGATCGACATGCTGCTGTTGCATCGCCCCGATCCGCTGATGGACCCGGCCGAAACCGGCGCGGCGCTGGACGCGCTGGTGGCCGAGGGCAAGGTGCGCGGCGTCGGCGTGTCGAACTTCCGGCCATGGGACATAACCCTGCTGCAAGCGGCGATGGCGGAAAGGCTGGCGGTGAACCAGATCGAGCTGAGCCTGGTCGCCCCCGAGGCGCTGGTGAACGGCGACATGGCCTTCCACATGGAGCACGGGGTGGCGACGATGGCCTGGTCGCCGCTGGGCGGCGGCGCGCTCTTTGCCACCGCGCGGGAGCCGCTGCGCGCCGCGCTGGAGCGGATCGCCGAGGCGCAGGGCACCGAACCGGCGGCGGTCGCGGTGGCCTGGCTGTTGCGGCATCCCGCGGGCATCCTGCCGGTGATGGGCACCAACGACCTGTCGCGCATCGCCCGGCTGGGCGAGGCCACGACGGTCGAGATCGACCGCGAGACCTGGTTCGAGCTTTACGAGGCCGCGCGCGGCCACGAGGTGGCATGACCGCGCCCGGCCCGCAGATCCTGGACCCGGCCACCGGCGACGCGCGCGCGTTCCGCGCGGCGCTGGGGCGCTATGCCACCGGGGTGACGGTGGTGACCGCGCAGGGCCCGGACGGCCCGCTGGGGATGACCGCGAACAGCTTCACCTCGCTGTCGCTCGACCCGCCGCTGGTGCTGTGGTGCCCGGCCACCGGATCGGCGCGCTATCCCGCCTTCGCGGCGGCAGAGCACTACGCGATCCACGTGCTCGCCGCCGACCAGATCGACCTGTGCCGCCGGTTCGCGCGCGACGGTCGCGATTTCTCGGGGACCGGGGCCGAGGAAACGCCCGAGGGCGTGCCGGCCCTGCCCGGTTGCCTCGCCCGGTTCGACTGCGTGGCCGAGGCCCGCCATCCCGGCGGCGATCACGCGATCCTCGTGGGCCGGGTGCTGCGGGCGGTGACCGGGCCGGGCGATCCGCTGCTGTTCTGGGGCGGGCGCTACGGCGACTTCATGCACCACGGCTGACGCGCCGGGGCGTCACCACACGTCCGGGTCGATCCCCTTCGCCTCCAGCTCGGCGAACTTGTCCTGCAGGTAGCGCTGGAACGGCTGGCGGGCGTGTTCGCCGGTCGCCACGTATTCCAGCGACGACAGGTAATGGAACGGCTTCAGGTAGCCCGGCATCCGGAAGGTTTCGGCCGCGCGCGGGTCGCTCGCGCCGGCGTTAGCCTTGTCGAACAGGATCGTCGTCGGGGTGAAGTTCACGAACCACTTGGCGGCCAGCGCCCGTTCTTCCAGCGCCTCGCCGTCGAAGTCGGTCACCTCGCGCGCGCCCCAAAGATCGAGCTGCACGACGAGGAAATGCGCCGCGATGTAGTCCGAGATCTCCGGCCGGGCGAAGTTGACACGGTGCAGTTCGCGGCAATAGGGGCAGCCGGCCTGTTCATAGAGCACCATGAGGTGCCGGCCCGAGGCCGCGGCCTCGGCCAGATCCTCGCCCAGATCGAGGAACCCCTCGTGAAACCACGGCTGCTTGTGCAGCCCGTCGGCGGCCGGCGTCGGTTCGGCCCGCGCCGGGGCGGCCAGCGCCGCCATCCCGGCCGGCAGCGCGGCCAGCAGCTTGCGTCTGTCGATCATCGCGCATCCTCCCTGCGGACAGGATAGCACGCGCCGCGGCGCGGCCGGAGTCACGAAAACGGGCGCGGGAGGCCCCGCGCCCGTCCGGTTCCGCGCCGTTGCGGATCAGCCGAAGATGTCGGCGGTGATCCCGGCGTACCAGCCCAGCGATTCCTCGAAAGTCACCTTGCGCAGCGCGGCATCCTCGCCGGTCTGGCTGATGAAGCTGGAGACCGAGGCGATCTTTTCCTCGGTCGGCTCGTAAGAGGCGCCGACCTTGATGCCGTCCTCGGTGTCGATCAGAGACCAGCAGGTGTTCGAGTATTTCGCCGGGAACACCCGCGAGCCGGTCAGGGCGCCGCGGATATGCATCGCGGCCACCTTGGCCTGGCTGTTGGCCGAGAAGCCCGACTTCGGCATGTCGCCCTGCGCCGAGGCGTCGCCCAGCACGTAGACGTTCTCGTCGGCCTTGGTGGCCATCGAGAACGGATCGACCGGCGCCCAGTCGCCCTCGGTCACGCCGGCGACATGGGCGATCCGGCCGGCCTGCTGGCCGGGGATCACGTTGCAGACATCGACCTTCTCGACGGTGCCGTCGATCTCGACCTCCATCGTGTCGGGCCGGACCGAGACATTGGCGCCGCCGAAATCCGGGCCGATGCGTTCGATCATGCCGGAATAGTGCTTCTGCCAGCCTTCCTCGAACAGCGCCTGCTTGGAGAATTTCTCCTTCGGGTCGACAAGCAGGATCTTGGCCGTCGGGTTCCGCTCGCGCAGGACATGGGCGACCATGCTGATCCGCTCGTAGGGACCGGGCGGGCAGCGGTAGGGGTTGGGCGGTGCGACCATGCAGAAGACGCCGCCCTCCGGCATCGCCTCGATCTGGGCCTTGAGCAGCTGGGTCTGCGGCCCGGCCTTGTAGGCATGCGGCATGATCTCGGCCGCCGCCAGATCCCAGCCCGGCACCGCGCCGTCGCGGAAGTCGATCCCCGGCGCGATCACCAGCCGGTCGTAGGACAGCACCTCGCCGCTGGCCAGCGTGACGGTCTTGGCGTCACGGTCGACGCCCTCGGCGGTGGTCTGGGCCAGCGTGATGCCATACTCGCCGGTCAGCTTGTCGTAGCTGTGCGCGAGGCTTTCGAAGGTCCGGAACCCGCCGATGTAGAGGTTGGAGAAATAGCAGGTGTAGTAGGTCGCGTTCGGTTCCACCAGCGTCACGTCGATGGCGCCGTCGCTGTCCTTGGCGATGTAGCGCGCGCAGGTCGCGCCGCCGGTGCCGCCGCCGATCACGACGACGCGGGGCTTGGCCTGGCCGATCACGGCCGGGGCGGCCAGCGTGGCCGCGGTGAAGGCGGCCGCGCCGCCCAGGAATGTCCGTCTGTTATGTGCCACTTGTACTCCCTCCCTTGAGTTACTCTCGGTCACTGGGGTTCCAGCGTCGCGTAATAGGCCGCGAGCGCCGCAATCTCTTCGTCGGTCAGGCGCCCGGCCATCATCTGCATCACCGGATGCGGGCGCAGTTTCTGCTTGTAGGCATGCATCGCGACCACGAAATCCTCCTCGGGCCAGGCCACGATCGAGGGGATGCCCTGGTCGGATCCGTCGCCCTGGTGGCAGGTGCCGCATTCCGAGGCGAGGTATTCGCCGAAATCCGGGTCGCCCTGCAGCGCCAGCACCTCGTCCGCCAGCTGCGGCTGGCTGGTGACGATACTGGGCTCGGCCTCGGGGATGTCGCGCGGCTTGTCGGAGAACTCGCGGATGAAGGCGATCAGGTCGGCCCGGTCCTGCGGATCCTTCAGCCCGCGATAGGCCATCCGGGTGCCGGACACCAGCGCCTTGGGATTGTCGATATAGGCATCGAGCGTCTCGAACGTCCAGGTCAGCCCGTCCGACCCCATCCGCGCCATGCTCTTGGAATACTTGAAGCCCTCGACCGCGCCGGCGCGACGGCCGAAGATGCCGTTCAGCGGCGGCCCGATCCGGTTGCGCGCCTCGGGGCCGATCATGTGGCAGCCCTTGCACTGGTTCCAGAATCCCTCGCCGCGGTCGGCGTCGCCGGCCAGCTGCGCGAAGGCCGGCGCGGCAAGGCTCGCCAGCAGTGTCATGGTAGCAATAAACCGCGCCTGGCGCATTGCGCCCGTCCTCCCTCACTCGTCCGGTACCAGCGTATGGGGACGGCCGCTTCCGGCATATGTCCCCAAAAGGATAGGCAGGTCCACCGGAGTATTCGTGCCCTCACCACTCCCGAACGGCCCTCCCAGCCGATCGGGGCGATGCCTGCCGGGGGCGGTTCACGCCGCCCCCGGCAGATCGTCGATCACATCGCGCCCGCGGTCGCGATATAGGCGATCACCGCGTCGATCTCTTCCTGCTTCTTGAGACCGGCGAAGGACATCTTGTTGCGCGGGATGTAGCCGCGCGGATCGGCCAGGTAGGCCCCCAGCGTCTCGTCGGTCCAGACCAGGCCGTTCTCGCCGGCCTCCAGCATCGCCTTGGAATAGCGGAAGCCCTCGATCGAGCCGGCCGTGTGGCCGATCACGCCGTTCAGGTGCGGCCCGGTGCCGTTCTTCGCGCCTTCGCCGATCTTGTGGCAGGCCTTGCACTTGTTGAACACCCGCTCGCCCGCGGCGACCAGTTCGGGATCGTAGGCCGCGGCCATCTCCGCCGCCGGTTCCTCGGCCGCGGCGGGTTCGGCCTCGGCGGTCTCGGTCGCCTCAACCTCGGCCGCCTCGGCCGAGGCCATGATCGGCGGCAGGGTGCCGGCGGGCTTGCCGTCGGGATCCTCGGGGGTGACGTTGAGGGTGACCGCGCGCTTGGTGATCTCCACGGGCTCGCGGCAATCGCTCATGCAGGGCGCGGCAGAGAACCGGGGATACTCGGTCTCGGCCCGGTCGTCGACGATGAAGCCCCCGGCATTGGGCAGCACGACCTCGGTGAAGTTCTCGTGGCTGAGAACGAAGTCGTCATCCACCAGCCCGTTCGAATAGAGGATGTAGGCCACGATCGCGTAGGTATCGTCGGCGCTGATCGTCTGCGCGGCGCCGAACGGCATCGAGCGGTGGACATAGTCCCACACCGTCGAGACATAGGGCCAGTAGGAGCCCACGGTCTTGACCGGCCGGCGATCCTGCAGGCTGCCGAGACCGCCGGCGAGCGGCGGCCAGCTGTCGATCCCCTCGGCGAAATCGCCGTGGCAGGCCGCGCAGGCCTCGGCAAAGACCTCGTCGCCGGTCCAGACGTCGCCGGAGCCTTCCGGCAGGCCGGTGCCGTCGGGCAGCACCGCGACGTCCCACGCCGCGATTTCCTCGGGCAGCGCCTCGCGGCCAAGGCCGAAGCCCTCGGCCTGCGCCGCGCCCGCGGTGACGGCCAGCAGGGCCGCGCCGGTCAGGACATTAGCCAACTTCGACATTCTCGACCTCCCCATCCTCACGGACCCACCAGGTCTGGATGCCGTTGTTGTGGTAGACATTGTTCAGCCCGCGGATCTCGCGCAGCTCGTCCTTGGTGGGCTGCACGTAGCCGGTCTCGTCGATCGCGCGGGACTGCAGGATCATCTCCGACCCGTCCCAGTCGATGTCGAGATGGAAGCGGGTCAGCGCCTTGGACTTGACGTCGCCGGTCAGCCGCGCCTCCTGCCAGTTCACGCCACCGTCGAGCGAGACGTCGACGCGGGCGATCTTGCCGTGGCCGGACCAGGCGAGGCCGGTGATCACCAGCGGGCCCTTGCCATGCCGGATCGGCGCCTGCGGCGAGGGCGACGTGATGACGGACTTCGCATCCATCACCCAGGTCCACTTGCGGGCGGTGCCGTCGGCCATCAGGTCGGTGTATTTCGAGGTCTCCTCGCGGCTTTCGACCGCGGCGTGGTAGACGCCGACGCGGCGCAGCCACTTGACCCACATGTTGCCTTCCCAGCCGGGCACGACAAGGCGGACAGGATAGCCATGCTCCTTACGCAGCGCCTCGCCGTTGGCGTAGAAGGCCACGAGCACGTCGTCCATCGCCTTTTCCATCGGGATCGAGCGACCGTTCGACGAGGCATCGGCGCCCTCGACATAGATCCAGGTGCCCTCGGGCTGCACGCCGGCCTCTTCGAGTAGCAGACGCAGCGGGACGCCGATGTATTCCATATTGTGGATCATGCCCTGGGTGAACTGGCAGCCTTCCAGCTGCGCGCCGCCCCATTCCATGCCGCCGTTCGCCGCGCATTCGCAGAACGCGGTGGTCGAGGCGCGCGGAAACCGCATCAGATCCTCGTAGGTGAAGACCAGCGGCTTGTCGACGAGGCCGTTGATCATCAGCCGGTAGTCGGCCTTCGACAGTTCGATCGCGCCCGAATGATGCCGTTCGAAGGCGCAGCCCTGCGGGGTGATCGTGCCTTCCAGCGCGTGGATCGGGGTGAAGTTGATCGACGAGACCGGGCTTTCGGTCAGCCATTCGACGTTGCGGCGCACGACATGGCTTTCGAACCGGATCGGCATGCCGTAGGGCGTGGCATCCACGGGGTCGCCGAAGCTCGACGCCCAGTCCTGAACTTCGGTGATCAACGGGTCGGGCCCGGCCGCACGGGCCGCCGTGGCCGCGCCGACGACGGCGCCTCCGGCGGCGGCGGCGGTGCCGAGGAAGCCCCGGCGCGTGGTGCCCTTGTGGGTGTCATCCGACATGACAGTCCTCCTTGGGTTGGTCGGCTCCGCCGGGGCGGAACCGGGCGATGGATGCCGGGGCGTCACCGCCCCGGCGGGGTCAGATCCCGGTCACGGTGACCGAGGTGTTGGGTTCAAGCTTGACGGTGCCGATCTTGCGGATGTGGGATTCGATGACTTCCCAGATCTGCGGCCCCTCGGTGCCCTCGTTGACGCTGGCCCAGCCGCCGACCGTGTAGGTCTTGGCCGGATCGAGCGTCTCGCCGGTGGCCACGAGGCTCATGTCGGTGATCCGCTCGCCGATCGGCTTCGAGACGTCGCAGGAGAACGCCAGCCCGCCGATCCGCACCATGTCGCCGCCCTGCTGGTAGTAGGGATCGGGGTTGAAGATGTTGTCGGCCACGTCCTCGAGGATCGTGTGGATGAACTCGCCGGTCATCTCGGTGCGGTAGCAGGCGCCGTAGGTCATCGTGCAGACGTTGTGGATGTCCTCGCGGGTGATCGCGTCGCCCGGCAGCATCGAGGCCCCCCAGCGCACGCCCGGCGACATCGCGATCTGCACGTCGCGTTCCTCGATGATCGCCTGGCAGATCAGGTCGTCCCAGGTGCCCTGGAAGTTGCCGCGGCGGTACAGCAGGCTTTCCGTGGTGCCGATCACCTCTTCGAGCTGATCCTTGTAGGGCGCGCGCTCGGCCTCGATCAGGCTGGCCATCTCGGCATCCGGCGCGATCACGTCGGCGAAAACCGGGATCAGCTTGTGGCGGAAGCCCATCATCCGGCCGTCGCGCACATCGAGATCGACGCGGCTGACGAACTTGCCGTGGCTGCCCGACGCGATCAGGATCGTTTCGCCCACCAGCACCGGTTCGGGCAGCGCGTCATGGGTGTGGCCGGTGAGGATCACGTCGATGCCGGTCACCCGGCTGGCCATCTTGCGATCCACGTCGAAGCCGTTGTGCGACAGGCAGACCACCAGGTCGACACCCTCGGCGCGGACCTCGTCGACGACTTCCTGCATCCGCTCCTCGCGGATGCCGAAGGAGTATTCGGGGAACATCCAGCCCGGATTGGCGATCGGCATGTAGGGGAACGCCTGGCCGATCACCGCCACCCGCAACCCGTTCTGGTCGAAGATCTGGTAGGGTTCGAAGGCCGGTTCGTCCCATTCGCTGTCGAAGATGTTCGCCCCGAGGAACGGGAACGGCAGGTTTTCGACGATTTCCAGCACGCGTTCGGTGCCGAAGGTCCATTCCCAGTGCGAGGTCATCGCGTCGACCCCGAGCTTGTTCATCACGTTGACCATGTCCTGGCCCTTCGTGAGGAACGAGGTCATCGACCCGTGCCAGGTATCGCCGCCGTCGAGCAGCAGCGAGTTCGGCCGTTCGGCGCGGATCGACTTGACGATCGTGGCGACACGATCCATGCCGCCCATCCGGCCGTAGGTGCGACCCAGCGCGGCGAAATCCTCGTAGGTCAGCGCATAGGCCTCGGGGCTGCCCGGCGCGATGTCGAACATCTTGAGGAAGTCGCTGCCGACCACATGCGGCGGCTTGCCCTTCACCTCGCCGACGCCGATGTTCCATTCCGGCTCGCGGAACCAGATCGGCTTGAGCTGGGCGTGGATGTCGGTGACGTGGATCAGCGTGAAGTTCCCGAACCCGTCGAATTGCAGAAGCTGGTCCTGGGTCAGCGCCTGCTGCGCGGCCAGCCGCGCCCAGTTGCCGACGCCCGAGGCCCCGACGATCGCCGAGGCCGCCACCGAGGCTTGCAGGAATTCACGCCGCGAGATCATCCGCGTCTCCTTGTCCTTGCGCATGCGGGGGCCGGGCACACGGAAAGACTTCCGCGCGGCAGGCCGCCCGAGTTCGGTTTCGAAATTATCCTAGCATGTCGGCCGGGCGACCACGCCGCCCGGCCGGATCATCAAGTCAGTTGCGCACCGCCGGCCCTTCGACCGACAGGCCGTTGCCGCGCGAGGCGACGTAGAGCTCCAGCGCCACGAATTCCGGCGACCCCTCTGCGAAGGTCTCGGCGCGGGTGTCGCGGATGCAGCCGCGGAAGCGGTTGTGGATCGACACCAGCGCGGCGTTCTTCAGGCGGTAGGTCGGGAAGCCGTTGATCTGGCCCTGGCTCAGGTGATCGGCGCGGATGTAGTTGCCGTAGTTGTCTTCGTGGCAATTCGCGCAGGACAGTTCGAGCTGGCCGTAGCGGGTGTAGTAGATTTCCTCACCCTTCTTCCAGAATTCCTCGGCCGGGCCATCGATCGCGACGTTCATCGGCATGCCGCGCGACTGCATCGTGATCGCCGCGGTCATCGCGACCATGTCGCCGCCGCTCCACTTCCAGGCGTCGGCGCCCATCCGCTCGGTACGGCAGTCGTTGACGTACATCTCCATCGAATAGAGCTCGCCCTTCGCCTCGTTGTACTTCGGCAGCGTGGGGCGCAAGCCGGCCATCGAGTCGATTCCGCCGTGGCAATCCGCGCAGGACTTGCCCTCGGTACCGTCGGCGGTTTCCCAAAGCGCGAGGCCGGCTTCGGCCGCCAGCATGCCCGGATTGTCGAAGTCGTCGGCCTGCATCGCGCGCGTCTCGCCTTCGCGGAAGTGCCAGCCCGACCACTGCTCGTAGAGCCCCGGAATGTAGTCCGGCGCCGACTCGTTGTAGGTCGTCATCTCGATCTCGCCGTTGACGACGAGCGTATCCTCAACCGGTTCCGCACCCGCGGTCATCGCCCCGAAAACAAGGGCGGCGGCGGCAACACTGCCTGCAAACCTGCTGTAATTCATCCCATTTCCTCCCTGAGAGCGCCCCCGCCGCCGTCTCCCCGGCGGCGGGGTTCGTTGGTCATGGATGGCCGCGATCAGTTCAGCGCGATCGCCTTGGTGTCGGTGTAGACCGACCCGTCGTCGTCGTACCAGGTGAACACGATGTCGCCGGCTTCCTCGATCTTGGCGTCGAACTCGATATACGGGTTCGTCGAGATCGCGGGTTCCATCGTCACGTCGACCACCAGGTTGCCGTTCACCTCGCAGGTGAAGCGGTTGATGATCGAGCGCGGGATCAGGTTGCCGTCGGCATCCTTGCGCACGCCCGATTCCATCGGGTGGCTGATGAGGGTCTTGATGGTGATCACCTCGCCGGCATCGGCCGACTTGGGAACCTTCACGCGGGGCTTGACGTTGTCTGCCATGTCTTTCTCTCCCGATCCTGGATCAGCCGCCGCAGCCGCCGATGGTGACCTTCACGTTGGCCGAAGCCTGAACGAAGCTGCCGTCCGCCATCTTGGCGACCGCGATCACGTCCTGCGTCTTGGCAAGGCGGATACGGGTCGAGGCGACCTGCGAACCGGCCGCCGGGCCGAAGTTGAAGGTGCAGACCGGCGGGGTCGGGTTGCCATTGGCCAGAAGCATGACGGACACGGCGCCCGGCGCGTCGACGCCGATCGGCACGGTGTTGCCGTTCTCGGCGATCTCCGGGGCGGTGATCGTGATGCCGCCGGTGCCGACTGCTGCGCCGCCGGTGAATTCGCCGATCAGTTCCTCGACCGTGGCGGCCGAGGCGGGCATCGGCAGCGCGGCCATGGCGATGCCGCCGAGGCCGAGCGCGATGGCTTCGCGTCTGTTGAGTTTCATTTCGGTCTCCTCTCAGATCGGAATGACTGGGTCACTCTTTCAGGGTGAGCAGGTAAGCCACGACATCCTCGACCTGCTGGGCGGTGAGGATCGGGCCGAAGGTGTCCGTCGCGGCCTTTCCGGTGTAGCCGTCGCCGGGGCGGATGAAGCCGGAGGTCTTGTAGAATGCCGGCATGACGGTGCCGTCGAAGGCCTGCTTCGAATCGACGAGCAGCCCGCGAAGCTCCGCCTCGGTCCAGCGGTCGCCGGCACCGTCGAGCGCCGGGCCGACATTGCCCTGGAACGGAACGTCCGGCATCGTGCCGACCATGTGGCAGGCCACGCAATTGCCCTGGCCGCGGTTCGTCATGACCTTGGCGCCGGCCTCGGCGTCGCCCGCAACGCCCGTGAGGGACGCCTCGACGGCGTATTCATTGAACACCACGTCATCCGGGGCCGTTTCACTGATCGCGGCCGGGGCCGCGAAAGCCGACACCGCGGCGGCCAGCACAAATTGGCGCTTCATCGGGGTCCTCCCTTGTATTCTCCCGACTCGAACCTACCCGAGGCATGCCATTGCATGCAACATAAAATTCCAATTCTTGCATGTGAATTGACATCAACATGTCCCGGCGGCGCGTGGCCGCCGGGCCCGGCGCCGGCCCCGGACCCGGTCCGTCCGGGCCGGTCAGCCGCCCTGGTTGATCCGCTCGGCGAGGTATTTCTGGAAGTGCTGGCCGCTTTCGTAGCCCTTGTCCTTCACCCAGGTGAAGAGCGCCGATGTCGTGCCGCGCTTGAAGGCGCCCGGCACCGTGACGACGGCGGCCTGCGCCGCGGTCTGGCCCTCGGCCACCTCCTCGGGCATGAACATCATCGTCGGCGTGAAGACCACGCCCCAGCGCACGGCCATGTCCTTTTCGGGCAGGGTGGTGCCGTCGAAATCGGTGACCTCGACATCCCCGAACAGGTTCATCTGCACGACGAAGAAATTGTCGCGGATCAGCGCGTCGATCTCGGGGTCGGGAAACACCGAGGTATGCATCTCGGTGCAGTAGATGCAGCCGCGCTGCTCGAAGATGATCATCAGGCGCTTGCCCTCGGCATTGGCCTCGGCGAGGTCGTCGGACATGTCCTTGAAGGTGTCGCGCAGCCACTCGGGCTTGTGCAGCCCGTCGTCGCCGAGTTCGGCGGCGGCGGCGGGCAGCGCGAGGGCGAGGCAGGTGGCGATGGCGGCGGTCAGTCGAAGCATGCTTTCCTCCCTGGGCGGTTCAGCGCAACGTCGCGCTCCAGTCAAAGTTCTCGATCATCCAGTTCGAGATGATGGTGATGCTGTTCGTCGCGATCAGCACCGCGAACAGGATCAGCATCACGCCCATCACCTTCTCGACATAGCCCATGTACCTGCGGTTGCGCTGCATCCAGCCCAGGAACGGCCGCGCGAAGGCGGCCGCGACCACGAAGGGCGAGGTCATCGCCAGCCCGAACACCAGCACCAGCCCGGTGCCCTGCCACAGCGTGTCCTTCATCGAGGCGATCATCAGGATCGAGGCCAGCACCGGGCCCACGCAGGCGGTCCAGCCGAAGCCGAAGGCCAGCCCCATCAGGTAGGCGCCGGCCACCGTCGACGGGTCCGATTTCGATTCCATCCGCGCCTCGCGCATCAGGAACGGGATGCGCAGGATGCCGAGAAAATGCAGCCCGAAGACGAAGATCACCGCGGCGGCAAGGTAGGAAAGTTCCTCTTTCCACATCCGGAACGCCTGCCCCGCGGCGGTGGCGCCAAGGCCCAGCAGGCCGAAGATCGTGGTCACGCCCAGCGCGAAGAACAGCGCCGAGACGACGAGGCGGCGCTGTGCGCCCGGCTGAATCTCGTCGTCGCCGCGCAGTTCGGACATCGAGATGCCGGCCATGTAGCTGAGGTAGAAGGGCACCATCGGCAGGATGCAGGGCGAAAAGAAGGCCAGCAATCCCGCCAGCGCGGCGCCGCCGTAAGAAACCTCCAGCATCGTTCCTCCCCGGCGCGGAAGTCCGCGCCGCCCCGTGCCGATCTTGCGCAGATCGCGAAGACACATTACGATCTTTATATGTAATCCCCGAGGCGTCAATCATGCTCGTGCATCTGCGTCGCTCCCTTGTCGCCCTGGCCTTCGCGGCCGGCCTTGCCGGGCCGGCATCGGCTGCGCCGGACCTGCGGCTGGTGATGGTCGAGCAGCCGGGCTGCACCTATTGCCAGCAATGGCACAGCGAGATCGGCCCGATCTATCCCAAGACGCCCGAGGGCGCCGCCGCGCCGCTCGAGGTGATGCGCCTGAACGCACCGCCGCCCGATGGCATCACCTTCGAAAGCCCGCCGGTTTTCACCCCGACCTTCGTGCTGGTTCGGGACGGGGCCGAGATCGCCCGGATCGAGGGCTATCCGGGCGAGGATTTCTTCTGGGGGCTTCTGGGCCAGATGCTGACGCAAAGCGGCAACTGGACCGGCCCGTGATCATGTCCTTGCAATGCGGGCTTTGCGCCGCATGGACATGCGCTATAACGTGACCGGCCATGTGCCTGCGGCAACGCGGGTCGGCGTAACGAGGACCGGGCGACCCCGGATGGGAGCAACGAGGGAGGCCACCGATGGCCCCTGACACGCGCAAGAGCGATCTGGAGGCGGATTTCCCGCAGCAGGAAACCTGCGCCGCGCTCGATCCCGCCGACATGATGGCGCGCGCGCAGGACGCGTCGAACTTCCTCAAGGCGCTGGCGCACGAAGGCCGGCTGATGATCCTGTGTCACCTGTCGTCTGGCGAGAAATCGGTCACCGAGCTTGAAAACCTTCTGTCCTCGCGCCAAGCTGCAGTGAGCCAGCAGCTCGCGCGGCTGCGGCTCGAGGGGCTGGTGTCGTGCCGGCGTGACGGCAAGGCGATCTATTACTCGCTCTCCGATCCCAAGGCCGCGCGGCTGATCGAACTGGTCTACGATATGTTCTGCAAGGCCGGCTGACGCGGGGGAACACCCGCGCGGGCGCCCCAGGGGAGGGAGCCATGGAACATCTGCCTTACGGCGTTCTGGCGGCACTGGTCGGGCTGGCGGGAGGCGCGGTGCTGGGCCTCGCGGCGCGGCTTGGCGATTTCTGCACGCTCGGCGCGATCGAGACCGCCAGCTGGGGCGGCGACCAGCGCCGGCTGCGGTTGTGGGGCGTGGTGCTGGGCACCGCGATCCTCGGCGCCTTCGTGGCCGAGGCGGCGGGCTGGGCGCGGATCACGCAGACCTTCTACCACACCATCGCCTGGAACCCGCTGGCCTCGGTCCTCGGCGGGCTGCTCTTCGGCTACGGCATGGCAATGGCCGGCAATTGCGGCTTCGGCGCGCTGGTGCGGTTCGGCAGCGGCGACCTGCGCAGCCTGGTGATCGTGGTGGTGCTGGGGATCTTCGCCTTCGTGACCCTGTCCGGCCCGCTCGCGCCGATCCGGATCGCGCTGTTCCCGCAAGAGGATGCGACGGCCCCGCAGGGCATCGCGCACTGGCTGTCGGCCCGCACCGGGCTTGCGCCGCTGCTGTTCGCGCTGCCGGTGGCGGCGCTGGCCTTCGGCTGGGCCTTCGCGCATGCGCCGCTGCGCGCCGAACGGCGGATGATCGGCTGGGGCGTGGCCGCCGGGCTGGCGGTGACCGGCTGCCTTGTCGGCACCTCGGCGATCCATGCCGCGAGCTTCGGCGAGATCGGGGTCGAGGGCGCGTCGTTCACCGCGCCGGTGGGGCGCACGATCATCTTCTTCATGACCTCGACCGCCGGGGGCATCACCTTTTCCGTCGGCCTGGTGGCCGGGGTGCTGGCCGGGGCGCTGGCAGGATCGACGATCCGCGGCCTGTTCCGCTGGGAGGCCTGCGAAGACCCGCGCGAACTCGGCCGGCAGGTGGGCGGCGCGGCGCTGATGGGCGTGGGCGGCACCATCGCGCTGGGCTGTTCGGTGGGCCAGGGGGTCACCGCGATGTCGGTGCTGGCGTTCTCGGCCCCGGTGACGCTGGCGGCGATCTATGCCGGCGCGCTGGTCGGTCTGCGCCACCTGATCGGCGGGTTCCAGCCGGAGTAGGCGCGGGGCGGCATGGGCGATGGCCGGCCACGTCCCGACCATCTCGGGCCGCGAAGGCAGGCCGGCGTCAAGAACGGCGAAAGGCCGACAATCGCCGCGAGTTGAGCGATGGCCACCGTGCTGCCAGCGCGGTCATTATCGGGGCACCCGAAATGGCCGTTGCGTGATTGCGCCTGCGCCTCAGCGTTCCCCCCGACGGATCGATCCGATCACGCGCCGGAGCCACGTTGCCACCAGGAACAGCACAAACCACGGCGCCGCGTAGATCAAGGCGACCACCCATCCGAAGAACGCCGCGAAGACGAGGGGGCCACCGTCCGAATATGCCTGATCCAGGAGTTCCTGGCTTGGGTTTTCCGTGTTCTCGACGCGTTCGTACAACTCTTCGAAGTGGTCGACGACGGCGAAGAAATACGCCGCCCAACCCACGACGACGATCAATGCGACGATCACCCACCAGGGCGGCCTGCCCCAAACAAGGCGCGCCGCCAAGAGCACCGCGGGCACCGCGGCAAAAATGCCCCCGAACAAAAGACCATACATCGAAATCGAAGTCCTTCCCGGCTACGCCCTCGCGCGGCTCGATGCGACCGTTGCAGGCTTCTGGCGAGAATGGTCGACAGGGTCTTTAAGGCACGTCAATGCCAAGGATACGGCGTCAGGCCCCGGTGGGGTCAGCCCGGGCCACGGCCGGGGCCTCGGGTTCAACCGGATACTTCCGTGCAGTGCCCGATGGTGACCTTGGCTGCCCGGCAACTCAGGTCCGGCCCGGGTTCGAAGCCGTCGATCGCTGCGCACAGGCCGACGATCCGCTCTGGCCCGGCGCCCTGCCCTACCCGTCCCGTCCCGGTTCGTTGGGGTTGCTGGCGAAAAGCGCGATCTTGTTGCCCTGCGGGTCGCGTAGGTAGCCGACGTAGAACTGCGGTCCGTAGCCGGCGCGGAAGCCCGGCTGGCCCTCGTCCGTCCCGCCCGCCAGAAGGGCGGCGGCGTGAAGGTCGCGAACCTGCTGCTGATTGCGCGCCTCGAAGGCGACCATGGCCCCGTTGCCGGCCGAGGCCGGGCGCCCGTCGAAGGGTGGCTTGACGTAGAAGTCGGGCAGGACGGGCGACTGGCCCGGCGCGACCGGCAGGGCATAGCTCAGCCCGGCGGGCCCTTCCTCCAGTTCGTAGCCAAGCTTCGGCAGGAACGCGGAATAGAACCGTTTCGCACGCGCGATGTCATCCGCGCCGACCGTGACGTAGGCGATCATGTGCCGCGTGTCTTTCCCGAGAAGATGGTGTGACAAGGGTCGCCGGACTCTAGGCCAGGACGGAAGCCTGTTCAATGAACGGCCCCGGGAACGCGCCGCGGCGATCCCCAAACCCGGCATTGCCGGATCCGCCATGAAGGTGCGCGTCGCCCGTTGCGACACGGCCGGCAAAGGATCGCCCCGACCGGGCATCCCGCCTGCACACCGCGCCGAGGCGCCGTTCCACCGGTTCGTATCCGCCTGCCCCGTGGCACGAACGACAAGGGGCGCGCCAACGGCACGCCCCCTGCCCCGTTCCTTTCCCGCCGGTCAGGTCCGCAGCACCCGGTAGATCGCCGGGATCACCAGCACCGTCAGCAGCGTCGAGCTCAGCAGCCCGAACAGCAGCGAGATCGCCAGCCCCTGGAAGATCGGGTCGGCCAGGATCACCACCGCGCCGATCATCGCCGCGATCGCGGTCAGCAGGATCGGCTTGAACCGGATCGCCCCGGCCTCGATCAGGATGTCGAGCTTCGACTTGCCGGTCGGGTCGGCGTGGCGGATGAAATCCACCAACAGGATCGAGTTCCGCACGATGATGCCGGCCAGCGCAATGAAGCCGATCATCGAGGTGGCCGAGAACGGCGCGGCGAACAGCCAGTGCCCGCCCATGATCCCCAGGAAGGTCAGCGGGATCGGCGTGAGGATCACCAGCGGCAGCTTGAACGAGCCGAACTGCGCCACCACGAGGATGTAGATGCCCAGCAGCGCCACGCCGAAGGCCGCGCCCATGTCGCGGAACGTGACCCAGGTCACCTCCCATTCGCCGTCCCAAAGCAGCGTCACCGCGCTTTCGTCGTCGGGCTGGCCGTTGAGCCGGATCACGGGCTTCTCGCCGTCCTCCCAGTCCATCGCGTCAAGCGCCTCGGCGACCGCGATCATGCCGTAAAGCGGCGCCTCGAACGCGCCGGCCAGTTCGGCGGTGACCATTTCCGCCTCGCGGCCGTTGTGGCGGAAGATCGGGTAGCTCGCCCGCTCTTCCGTTACCCGCACCACGTCGCCCAGTTCGACGACACCGCGCGCCCCGGGCAGCACGTTCGCCGGGATCGGGGTGGACAGCGCCTCGGCGTCGATCACCCGCTCGCCCCGCGGCCGTTCGACCAAGAGCGGGATCGGCTGGCGGCCCTCGCCGCGATGCGAATAGCCCACGGCGGTGGAGCCGTTGAGGATGCCGAGCGTGTCGAACACGTCCTGCTCCTGCACCTGGAAGAACTCCAGATCGTCGGTCGACACGGTGGCGCGCAGCCGCCGCGGCCGTTCGCCGAAGCTGTCGTCGACATCGACGACAAAGGGCACGGACTCGAAGGCTTCGCGGATCTTCGTCGCCGCCGCGCGCCGGGTCTCGGCATCGGGGCCGTAGACCTCGGCCAGAAGCGTGGCGATCACCGGGGGGCCGGGCGGCGGTTCGACCGTTTTCAGCACCGTGCCCGGCGGCAGGTCGAGCGCCTCAAGCCGCTCGCGGATATCCAGCGCGATCTCGTGGCTGGTGCGCTCGCGGTGATGCTTGGCGTCGAGGTTGATCTGCACGTCGCCGAGGTTCGGTTCCGCCCTGAGGTAGTAGTGCCGCACGAGCCCGTTGAAGTTGAACGGCGCCGCGGTGCCCGCATGGGTCTGGACCGAAAGCACCTCGGGCAGTTCGGTGACCACCGCCGCCACCCGCTGCGCCACGGCATCGGTGGCCTCGACGCTGGCGCCCTCGGGCAGGTCGATCACCACCGACAGTTCCGACTTGTTGTCGAAGGGCAGCAGCTTCACCGTCACGTCCTTGGTGTAAAGGAGCGCCAGCGAGCCGAACGACAGGGCGGCGGAGACCAGCAGGAACAGCAGGCTGCGGCCCTTGGTCGCCAGGATCGGCCGGGCGACGGCGGAGTACATCCGCCCCAGCGTGCCGCCATGCGCCGCGCCCGCGTCATGGGCATGGGCCGGGGCCTTGCCGGCGACCTTGACCATCAGCCAGGGCGTGATCATCACCGCCACGAAGAACGAAAAGATCATCGCCGCCGAGGCATTGGCGGGGATCGGCGACATGTAGGGCCCCATCAGGCCCGAGACGAACAGCATCGGCAGAAGTGCCGCGACAACCGTGAGCGTCGCCACGATCGTCGGGTTGCCGACCTCGGCCACCGCCTCGATCGCGCTTTGCACGCGGTTGCGCGCCCCGCCCATGCCCCAGTGTCGGGCGATGTTCTCGATCACCACGATCGCGTCGTCGACGAGGATACCGATCGAGAAGATCAGCGCGAAGAGCGACACGCGGTTCAGCGTGTAGCCCATCACCTGCGCGGCGAAGAGCGTCAGCAGGATCGTCACCGGGATGACGATCGCCACCACGATGCTTTCGCGCCAGCCGATCGCCAAGAGCACGAGGCCGATGATCGACACGGTGGCAAGGCCCAGGTGGAACAGCAGTTCGTTGGCCTTTTCATTCGCGGTCTCGCCGTAGTCGCGGGTGACCTGAACCTCGACCTCGGCGGGGATCAGATGACCCTCCAGTTCCGCGACCTTGTGCAGGATTTCCTCGGCCACGACGACGGCATTGGCCCCGGCGCGCTTGGCCACGGCCAGCGTGACGGCCGGGGTGCGCAGCAACGCGCCATCCTCGCCGCGCACCACGTTGGCGACGATGTGATCGGAGGTGTCGGGCACGAAATCCACATCGGCCACGTCGCCGACATAGACGGCGCGGCCGTCACGCGCGGTCATCAGAAGCCCGGCGACCTCGGCGGGCGCGGTCAGCGTCTGGCCGGCGACGAGGCCGATCTGTTCGCCGCCGTCGCGCACGAGACCCGTGGCGAAGGCGCGGTTGGCCTGTTGCACCTTGCCCGCCAGCTGCTGCAGCGTGATCCCGTAGAGCGCCAGCCGCTCCGGGTCCGGGGCGATGCGGATCGCCTCGGGCGCCTCGCCGACGATGTAGGTCAGGCCGACATCCTCGATCTTGGTGACCTCGGCCTGCACCTCGCGCACCACGCGGGTCAGGTCGTTCGCCGTCACCGGGCTGTCCGGCGCGGCGGAAAAGGTGAGCGAGACGATCGCGACGTCGTCGATGCCGCGGCCAACGACCAGCGGCTCGGCGATGCCGACCGGGATCCTGTCCATGTTGGCGCGCAGCTTGTCGTGCACGCGCAGGATCGCCGTATCGGCCGAGGTGCCGACCTCGAACCGCGCGGTAACCATCGCGTAGTCGTCGCGGGTTTGCGAATAGACGTGTTCGACGTCGTTGATCGCCTTGACGATCGTCTCCATCGGCTCGGTGACGAGCTTGACGGCGTCCTCCGCCTTCAGCCCCGGCGCCTGGATGTGGATGTCGACCAGCGGAACGGAGATCTGCGGCTCCTCCTCGCGCGGCAGCGACACCAGCGCGACAAGGCCCACCGCCAGCGCGGCGAGGATGAACAGCGGCGTCAGCGGCGAGGTGATGAAGCCCTTGGTCAGCCAGCCGGCCAGGCCCAGCTTCTGCGGTTCGGTCGCGTCACTCATCGCCGGTCACCACGGTTTCGCCGGCGGCGAGGCCGGTCACGATCTCGATCATCCCGTCCTCGGCCGCGCCGGTGACGACGGTGCGCGGCAGCGTGCCCTGCGCCGTCTCGACGGTCACGAAATCAAGGCCCGAGACGGTATGCACGGCCGCCGCGGGCACAAGGATCGCCTGCCGGGTGCCGACGGGCAGGCGTACCAGCACACGGGCATCGACGAAGGCCGCGTTCATCCCCGGCACCTCGACATCGGCCACCACCCGGCCGTTCTCGATCTGCGGATAAAGCTTGGCCAGCCGGCCTTCGGTCGCCCCCGCGCCGGTTTCGATGGCGATCGGGTCGCCCTCGGCCAGATCGGTTGCGTGCCGTTCCGGCACCGCCAGCCGCAGGAAGAAGCCGCCGCCCCCGACCGCGGCCACGACCTCGCCGGGCATCACCACCGCGCCGGCCGCGACAGGGACCGACAGAACCCGCCCGGCGATCGGGGCCAGCACCACGCCCTCGTCGCGCTGCTGTTCGACCACGCGCCGCTGCGCCGCCTGCGCCTCGATCTGGCCTTTCAGAACCTCGACCTGGGTGCGCAGCGCATCCAGCCGCTGCGCGGTCGTCACACCACGCGCCAGCAGTTCCTCGCCGCGCTTGAGCTCGGCCTCGGCATTGACCAGTTGCGAGTCGAGCGCCTGCAACTGCGCCTCGATGGCCCCCAGCTGGAAGTCGAGCTTCTCGTCGACGATCCGGGCGATCGGCTGGCCCGCGGCCACCGTCGCGCCCTCGCTCACCGACAGGTCGACCAGCGTGCCGCCGATCCGCGCGCGCGCCGGGATCCTGTCCTTCGCCTCGATCCGGCCGTAGACCGCCTTCCATTCGGTCACCGGTTGCGGGGCGATGGTGATCGTCTCGGCCTGCGCTGGCCCGGCAAGGCCCGCACCGATCGTCAGGGCAAGGGCCTGGGCCAGGGCCAGGGTCAGTGCCAGGGTCGGTCGCCTCGGCTGGGTCATGTCCGGTCTCCTTCCGTCGCGCTTCATATTCGCGTTTTTGAATGTGATGTCCCTAGCCGGCATTTCAAGGGGCCGCAAGCCCTGCGTCCATGATGCCGGTCAAATCGGAACCGCGCCGCGGATTGGCCTTGGCAAAACCTGAGTATTTCAGTACAGTTTTTTGTGATCCCAGCCAGGCCCCGCCGAGCACGGAGACGAACGAGACACCGGACAGGGAGCCACGAGATGACCAGAGACTTTCCTCTTCACCGCCCGGGCGATCCCCGGCCCGCGCCGCAAGGCGAGGGGGCCGAGATTCTGCGCGCCGCGCTGGCGGGGCTGTGCCCGACGCTGATGCGGCTGGAGGCGCTGATCGACCGGGTGGAGGCGCGGCGATGACCCTGCAGGGAAATCCCCCGGCGCTGCCGCCCGTCGATACGGTGCCGGTTCACGATGCCTCGCGCCTGACCGCCGGCGGCAACCAGGCCCGTATCGTGCTGGCCGGGCAGGTCTACACGTTGCGAATCACCCGCGCGGGCAAGCTGATCCTGACGAAGTGACGCCGCCCGGGCGTCAGCCGTCGCCGGCCCAGGGGCCGTGTTGGCCGGCGCTGCCGTCATCGAGCCGGGCGAAACCGTGCAGGCCGAAGAAATCGCGCTGCGCCTGGATCAGGTTGGCGGTGCCGCGCGCGGTGCGCATCGCGTCGAAATAGGCCAGCCCCGCCGACAGTGCCGGAACGGAAATGCCGTGCAGCGCGGCAAGGCTCACCACCTGCCGCAGGTCGTCATGGCTGCCCCGAAGCATGTCGGCGAAGCGCGGCGCCAGCATCAGGCTGCGCGCCGGATCCTCGGCCAGCGCCGCGGCCATTTCGTCGAGCATGGCGGACCGGATGATGCAGCCCGCCCGCCAGATCCGCGCCACGGTCGGCAGCGGCAGCGGGTCGCCGAAGGCCGCACCGGCGGCTGCGATCATCCCGAACCCCTGCGCGTAGCACAGCACCTTGCCCGCGATCAGCGCGCGTTCCAGCCGGTCCGGCGGCAGGGCGCCCGCCGCGACCGGGCGCGGGCCGGGGCCGAAGGCCGCCTGCCCCGCCGCGCGTTCGCCCCGCCGGGCGGACAGGTTGCGCGCCGCCACCGCCGCCTCGATCACCGGCACCGGCGCGGCGAGGTGCTGCGCCTCGATCGCGGTCCAGCGCCCGGTGCCCTTCTGCCCGGCGGCGTCCACGATCACGTCCAGCAGCGGCCCGCCGCTGGCCGCATCGACCGTGCCGGCCACCTTCGCCGTGATCTCGACGAGGTAGGAGCGCAGGATCCCCGTGTTCCAGCGATCGAAAACCGCGCCGATCTCGCCCGCCGCCATCCCCAGCCCGTCGCGCATCAGCCCGTAGGCCTCGGCGATCATCTGCATGTCGGCATATTCGATGCCGTTGTGGACGGTCTTGACGAAATGCCCCGCGCCGCCGTTGCCCAGCCAGGCCGCGCAGGGTTCGCCCTGATGCCGGGCGGCGATGGCGGTCAGGACCGGGGCCACCCGGTCCCAGGCCGGGCGCGGCCCGCCGGCCATGATCGAGGGGCCGTGCCGCGCGCCCTCCTCGCCGCCGGACACGCCGACGCCGAGGATGGCGATGTCGCCCGCTCCGGCCGCGCGGCGGTCGGTATCGTGGAAATTGGCGTTGCCGCCGTCGAGGATCACGTCGCCGGGATCGAGCAGCGGGCGCAGCGCGGCGATCTGGTCGTCCACCGCCGGGCCGGCCGGCACCATCAGGAGGATCGCGCGCGGTCGGCGCAGCGCGGCGACCAGCGCCGCGGGCGTCGCGGCCGGAACGATCCGGTCGCCGAGGTCGCCGGCGCGTGACATCAGGTCGTCGACGCGGCCCGGACTGCGGTTCCACACGGCGACCGGAAAACCCTTGTCGGCGATGTTGAGCGCCAGCGCCGCCCCCATCGTGCCCAGCCCGACGACGCCGATCTCGCAGTCTGCCATGTCCTGCCCCCTCCCGTCCCGCCGGCGCGGCAACCGTGCCTCAGGCCCGCGCGCGGCCGTAGTACAGCTGGCTGACGTGCTCGGCCTCGGCGAAGAACAGCCAGCGTTCGGTCAGCACCCCGGCGGCGGCAAGCGGCAGGGCCGGGATCAGCGGCCAGGCCGCGCCCAGCGCCAGCGCCAGCGCCACGAGCGCGCCGGGCAGCGCGAAAAGGCCCAGCATCACCCCGCGCCGCAGCGTCAGCGCGTGCCGGCGCGCCACCGAATAGCCCATCTCGCGCATCACGAAATTCGGCTGGGTATGCGGCGGGTCGAGCGGGCGCACCCGCCCCAGCGCGCCAAGGCCGGTGGCCTGTTCGGCGGTGAAGCGGCCCGGATCGGCGTCGATCCCGGCCCAGTAGCGCCATTTCAGCGCCGCCGCCACGGCCAGCGCCGCCAGCCCGGCCAGCGCAACCCAGCCCGGCCCGGCCGCCGGCCCCGCCGCCGCGAAGGGCGCCAGCCCCAGCGCCCCGGTCGCCGCGGCCAGCGCCAGGTAAACCGGCCCCACATCGCCCCGATGCCACTGCCGCACCGTGCGCAGCGAGGCGTAGATCATCGCGGTCGACCAGACTGTCGCCACCGCGCCCAGCGCCGCCAGCCCGGCCAGCAGCGGCACCGCCCCGGCCCAAAGCCCGGTGACCCAGGCCAGCCACCACAGCCCCGCGGGCAGGTAGGTCGCCACCGCCAGCACCCCCTCGCGCGACAGCCAGGATGTGCGCCACTGGCTCAGCGCCCGCCAGGCCCGTTCGGGATGGCCCAGGTGGAAGGTCGAGGACAGAAGCCCGAGGGTGACGAGCGCGAGCGCCAGCGTCAGCGCCGCGATCCCCGTCCAGCCCGGCCCCGGCCCCGCGCCAAGGGCGGCGGCCAGCCCCAGCCAGAACAACATGCCGTAGCCCGCGCCCGAGGCGGTGGTGAACAGGATCACGGAATAGGCGGGATGCATCCGTCAGCCCCCCCGCCCCGAAAGCGCCCGGTCGACCCAGGCGAAGAACCCCTCCACCGTCGATCCGCCCGGCGCCGCCACCGGCTCCGGTGCCGGCGCGGGTTCGGCGGCGACGGTGTTGATCCGCGGCGGCAGGTACTTGTTGACCGGCTTGTAGCCGAATTCCGCCAGCAGGTCGAAGCCGCCCCGGTCGGCGACCTGCCGCGACACCGCGCTGTCGGGATCGCCGAGATCGCCGAAGGCCCGCGCCCCGGTCGGACAGGCGCGCACGCAGGCCGGCACCCGGTCTTCCTCGGCCAGCGTCTCGTTGTAGATCCGGTCCACGCACAGCGTGCACTTCTTCATCACGCCGTCGTCGTGGTCGTACTCCCGCGCGCCGTAGGGGCAGGCCCAGGAACACAGCTTGCAGCCGATGCAGGTATCGGGATTGACCAGCACGATCCCGTCCTCGGCGCGCTTGTAGCTGGCCCCGGTCGGGCAGACGGTGACGCAGTCGGGCTCCTCGCAGTGCAGGCAGGAGCGCGGGAAATGCACGGTCCGGCCGCCGCCCGCGGGGCCGGTCACCTCGTAGGAATGGATCCGGTTCAGCCAGGCCCCCGACGGGTCCGCGCCGTAGGGGTCGTGATCGGACAGCGGCGCCGAATAGCCGCCGGTGTTCCATTCCTTGCACGAGGTCGCGCAGGCCTGGCAGCCCACGCAGATGTCAAGATCGATGACGAGGCCAAGCTTCCTGCCCGTCCCCTCCGGCAGCGCGGTCATGCCCCCCTCCCCCGCCATTCGGCGCCGAAGGCCAGCCGGTCGGGCGCGGCGGGGCGGCCCGCGGTGCCCAGCGGTTCGAAATAGGGCTCCGTCCGCTCGCCCGGCTCGGCCTTCTCGATCGCCACGCGCAGGTCGAACCACGCCGCCTGGCCGGTGATCGGGTCGGAATTGGAATAGCGATAGCCGCCGCCGCCTTCGGGCAGAAGCTCGGATATCAGGTGGTTGAGCAGGAAACCCCGCGCGCTTTCCGGCGCATCGCCCGACAGCCCCCAGGCGCCGCGCCGCTTGCCGATCGCGTTCCAGGTCCAGACCGTGTCGGGATTGACGCCCTCCATCAGCCGGACCTGGCACTTCACCCGGCCAAGGTGCGACGTCAGCCATACCCAGTCCTCGTCCACGACCCCGATCCGCGCGCCAAGGTCGCGGTGGATGTAAAGCCGGTTCTCCGCCGTGATCTGCCGCAGCCACGCGTTCTGCGATCCCCAGGAATGATACATGTGCATCGGCCGCTGGGTGATCGCGTGCAGCGGATAGGCGCCCGCCGCCACCAGCTCGCCCTCGAAGGGCGGATACCAGAACGGCAGCGGATCGAAATGCCGGATGATCCGGTCGCGGGCATGGTCGGGCGGCTGGCGATCCCCATGCCCCTCCGCCGCCAGCCGGAACCGCTGCAACGGTTCGCAGTAAAGCTGGAAGACCGTGGGCGCGGCGGTCGGGCGAAAGCCGATCTCCACCGCCCAGTCGAGGTAGCCGCGATTGGCGTGCTTGTAATAGGCGTGTTCCGGCGCGATCGGGATAGTGCAGAACGCGCCGTTGGCGATGTAGCGATCCAGCTGGCCGGGGTTCGGCGCGCCGACCCCGGTCTTGTCGCCCTCGGCCCCGCGCCAGCCGGCGAGCGGGCCGACGCCGGGCTTGCGTTCATGGTTGACGATGTAGTCGGGATAGCCGCCGGGATAGCGTGGCGCGCCGTCGTCGGTCACGAAACCGGGCAGCTTCAGCCGCGCGCCGAGGTCTATCAGCACCTCCTGGAAGCCGCGCACGTCGCGTTCGGGCGTGACCACCGGATGCCGGATCGCATCCGCCGCGTGGTCGGGTTCCGAGATCGGCCTGTCGAGCAGCGAGATGCAATCCCACCGCTCCAGGTAGGTCGTGTCGGGCAGGATCAGGTCGGCGAAGGGCACGGTTTCGGAATAATAGGCATCCGAATAGATGATCTTCGGGATCAGGTAGTCGCCGTTCTCGTCCGTCGCGGTCAGCGCGTCGAGCGTGCCGGGCACGTTCATCGACGAGTTCCACGCCATGTTCGCCATGTACATGAACAGCACGTCGATCCCGTAGGGATCGCGCGTCGCGGCGTTGTTGATCACCATGTGCATCAGCCCGTGGGCCGACATCGGCGCATCCCAGGAAAACCCCTTGTCGATCCGCGCCGGCCGGCCGTCGCCGTCCAGCAGCAGATGCTCGGGCCCCAGCGGAAAGCCCAGGTGCGGGCCGGGCAGCGGGGTGTCCGGCGCCACCTCGTCGGGCCGGCCATGCGGGCGCAGCGGCGGCGGGGCGGTGTTCGGATAGGGCGGCTTGTAGCGAAACCCGCCGGGGCAATCGATCGTGCCCAGCAGGATCTGCAGCACATGGATCATCCGGCAGGTCTGGAAGCCGTTGGAATGGGCCGAGATCCCGCGCATCGCATGCATCGACACCGGCCGCCCGATCATCCTGTCGTGGCGCCGGCCCCAGGCGTCGGTCCAGGGCCGGTCGAGCACGATTTCCTCGCGGAAGGCGACATGGGCAAGCTCTGCCGCGATCCGGCGGGTCTGATCCGCCGGCACGCCGCAGCGCTCGGCCACCGCCTCGGGGGCGTATTCGTCCGACAGGTAGCGTTCGGCCATCATCTCGAACACCGGCCGCGCCCGTCGCCCGTCGGGCAGAACCCGCGCCCCGGTCATCGCCGGCGCGGTCTCGCCGGCCATGCCGCTGGCGAAATCACCCGTCGCGGTCGACCAGACCATCGGGTTGCCCTCGGCGTCGCGGGCGAACAGGCCGTGATCGGCCATGCCCGGCGCGTCGATCACCAGCCAGGGCGCGTTGGTGTAGCGCGCGAGGTAGTCCAGATCGACCTGCCGGGTGCGGAACAGCTCTTGGATCAGCGCGCCGACGAACAGCCCGTCTGTGCCGGGCCGGATGCCCACCCATTCGTCGGCCACCGCGTTGTAGCCGGTCCGCACCGGGTTGACCGACACCACCTTGACGCCGCGGCCCTTCAGCTTGCCGATGCCGATCTTGATCGGGTTCGAGGCGTGATCCTCCGCCACCCCGAACAGCAGGAAATACCGCGTATGCTCCCAGTCCGGATCACCGAATTCCCAGAACGCGCCGCCGAAGGTGTAAAGCCCGCCGGCGGCCATGTTGACCGAACAGAACCCGCCATGCGCGGCGAAGTTCGGCGTGCCGAACTGCATCGCCCAGTAGCCGGTGAGCGACTGGCTCTGGTCGCGGCCGGTGAAGAAGGCCAGCTTCCTGGGATCGGTGCGCCGCACCTCGGCCAGCCAGCCGGTCGCGATCTGAAGCGCCTCGTCCCAGCCGATCTCCTCGAACCGGCCCGATCCCCGCGGCCCCACCCGCTTCATCGGCGCCGACAGCCGCGCCGGCGAGTAGTGCTGCATGATCCCGGCCGACCCCTTGCCGCACAGCACGCCGCGGTTCACCGGGTGGTCGCGGTTGCCCTCGATGTAGCGCACCTTGCCGTCGCGGACATGCACGTCGATGCCGCAGCGGCAGGCGCACATGTAGCAGGTGGTCTTCGCGACATGGTCGCCGACCTTCGCATGCAGGTCGATCCTGGGTTCGTGGCCCACGCGTCTTCCTCCCTGTCCGGCCCGGCGGCACGATCGCCGGGCGGCGCAGCCGCCGCGCGCCGATCCGAGACAGGCCATGAGCCATATGCGGCACCGGCCGCCCCGGGGCCGCGATTCGCTGCCGGGATATGACGCACGAGGACGCGGCCGGGCGAAACCCCCGATCCGCCGAAGACCCGATCAGGCGGCCCAGTCCAGCACCACCTTGCCCGAGCGGCCCGATGCCATCGCGGCGAAGCCTTTCGCGAAATCGGCCGCGGGGAACCGGTGGGTGATCACCCGGCTGACGTCGAGGCCGTTTTGCAGCATCGCGATCATCTTGTACCAGGTCTCGAACATCTCGCGGCCATAGACGCCCTTGATCGTGATCGCCTTGAAGACGATGCGGCTCCAGTCCACCGGCGAGACGCCGGGCGGGATGCCGAGAAGGGCGATCTTGCCGCCCATCACCAGCGCCTCGACCATCTGGTCGAGCGCGGCCTGGCTGCCCGACATTTCCAGCCCGACGTCGAAGCCCTGTTTCAGCCCCAGGTCAGCGATCACGTCGCGCAGATCCTCGCGCCCGGCATCGACGCAGCGCGCGGTGGGCACGACCTGCGCGGCCAGCGCCAGCCGGTCGGGGTTGATGTCGGTGATCACCACGTGCCGCGCCCCGGCATGGCGGCAGACGGCCGCCGCCATGATCCCGATCGGCCCGGCGCCGGTGATCAGCACGTCCTCGCCCAGCAGATCGAAGCTGAGCGCGGTGTGCACGGCATTGCCCAGCGGGTCGAGGATCGCGCCGATCTCGTCGGGAATGTCGTCGGGCAGCGGCACGACGTTGAAGGCCGGCAGGGCCAGGTACTCGGCGAAGGCGCCCTGCACGTTCACGCCGATCCCGCGGGTGCCGGGGTCAAGGTGGAACCTGCCCGCGCGCGATTGCCGGCTGTCGGTGCCGATCAGGTGGCCCTCGCCCGAACAGCGCTGACCCACCGCCAGCCCGGTGACGTCGCGGCCGATCTCGACGATCTCGCCGGCGAATTCGTGGCCGGTGATCATCGGCACCGGCACGGTGTGGGCGGCCCAGTCGTCCCAGTTCCAGATATGCACGTCGGTGCCGCAGATGCCGGTCTTGCGCACCCGGATCAGCACGTCGTCGGGCCCGATTTCGGGCACCGGCGCCTCGATTCGCCACAGGCCGGGTTCGGGCCGCGATTTTTCCAGCGCGGTCATGGTGGCGGGCCGGGTCACGCGATCACCCCCAGTTCGCGGCCGGCGGTTTCGAAGGCCGCCAGCGCGGTGTCGAGATCCGCGCGCGTCAGCGCCGCCGACATCTGGGTGCGGATCCGCGCCTGCCCCTTCGGCACCACCGGGAAGAAGAACCCCGCGACGAACACGCCCAGCGCGTCCAGCCGCGCCGCCATCGCCTGCGCCAGCTTCGCCTCGCCCAGCATCACCGGCACGATCGGGTGGTCGCCCGGCAGAAGATCGAAGCCCAGCCGCGTCAGCCCGGCGCGCCAGTAGGCGGCATTGTCGAACAGCCGCGCGCGCAGGTCGTCGCCGTCGCGCACCAGCCGCAGGGCCGCGATCCCGGCGGCGGTGATCGCGGGCGGCAGCGCGTTCGAGAACAGGTAGGGCCGGGCGCGCTGGCGCAACAGGTCGATCACCGGTTGCGGCCCGGCGATGTAGCCGCCCAGCGCGCCGCCCAGCGCCTTGCCCAGCGTGCCGGTCAGGATGTCGACCTTCACCCCGAAATGCGCGGGCGTGCCGGCGCCCGCCGGCCCCATGAAACCCGTGGCATGGCAATCGTCGACCATCACCATCGCGTCGTAAGCCTTTGCCAGCGCGGTGATTTCCGGCAGTTTCGCGAGGTATCCGTCCATCGAGAACACGCCGTCGGTCGCGATCATCACGAACCGCGCGCCCGCGTCGCGTGCCGCGCGCAACTGCGCCTCGAGGTCGGCCATGTCGGAATTGGCGTAGCGATAGCGCCGCGCCTTGCACAGCCGGATCCCGTCGATGATCGAGGCATGGTTCAGCGCGTCCGAGATCACCGCGTCCTCCGGCCCCAGGAGGGGTTCGAACAGCCCGCCATTGGCGTCGAAACAGGCCGCGAACAGGATCGCGTCGTCCTTGCCGAGAAAGGCGGCGAGATCGGTCTCCAGCCGGCGGTGCAGATCCTGCGTGCCGCAGATGAACCGGACCGAGGCCATGCCGAAGCCGTGATCGCGCATGGCGGACGCGGCCGCGCCGACAAGCTCGGGATGGTCGGCGAGGCCCAGGTAGTTGTTGGCGCACAGGTTGATCATCCGGCGCGCGCCGCCTTCGCCGGCCACCGCGATCCGCCCCGATTGGGGCGAGGTGATCAACCGCTCGCGCTTCGTCAGACCGTCGCGCTCGATCTCGCCCAGCGTTTCGGCGACATGGGCGAGGAATGCGTCGGACATCGGACCCTCCCGCAGCCTATCCGTCATGCTGGCAGAATGATCCGATATCACGGATATGTCAATATACTGGAATCTTGCCGTTATACCGGAGCCGTCATCCGCCCTGCACGATCAGCAGCGCCCGCGCCGGCGCCTCGGCCCGGATCGCATGGGCAAGATCGGCGGCATATCGCACCGTGTCGCCCGCCGCCGCCTGCACGACCTCCGCGCCCGAGGCGATTTCCAGCCGACCTTCCAGCACCGTGAGGTGTTCCACCGTGCCGGCCTCGTGCGCCGTGCTTTCCAGCGCCGCGCCGGCGGCAAGGCGGAGATCGTAGACCTCGGTTCGCCCGACCGACTCGGCGCTGCTGAGGATCCGGATCTCGCACCCCGCCGCGCGATTGCGAATCACCGGTGTGCGGTCGGCGGTCATCACCTCGCGGATCGGGTTCTCGGCGGCGCGTTCGCTGTCGAGCAGGGCGGAGAAATCGATGTTGAGCGCGCGGGTGAGGTTCCACAGGCTCGCCACCGTGGGGCTGGATTCGCCGCGCTCGATCTGGCTCAGCATCGAGCGCGACACGCCCGACAGCTTCGCCAGCGCATCGAGGCTGAGGCCCTTCTCGGTGCGTTCCTCGCGCAGCCGCGCGGCCAGCCTCTGGGTGATCTCGGCCCTGTCCTTCATGCCCCCTGCCCCGGATCGGCGCTGTCCCGTGCCACCGTAGCGCCGGAACCGGGTGGCGGCCAATGGGATATCGCCGGCCGGCCGCCCCGGGCCGCGCCGCCCGGCCTTCGCGTGGGCGTCCCGCGGAGCACCGACGACAAGGGTTTGGGCGACGTGGTCGCGGACCGGCCGGATCGGAACCGCAGATGATGAAGGTCATGGACCCGCGCGCCCGCCGGCGCGATGATTGGGGCAGTTTGGGCTCGGCAAGTCTCGGAGGGTAGGATGGACGATGTGGAGAAGCTGCTGAAGGGCACGGTCGACGAGCTTGACCGTCTCCTGAACGCGCGCAACGTGCTGGGCGATCCGATCGAACGCGACGGCGCGACGATCGTCCCGATCGTCAGTTTCGGCTTCGCCTTCGGCGCCGGCGGCGGCACCGGCGGCAAGGCCGGCGCCCAGGGCAGCGGCGGCGGCACCGGCGCAGGCGGCGGCATCCGCCCGCTCGGCGCGATCATCATCGACGACAAGGGCGCCCGCGTCGAGGCGATCAAGGGCGCGATGGCCAGCGTCGCCGGTGTCCTTGGAGAGGCCGCCTACAAGGTGGCGACCCAGCGCGGTACCGGCGGCAAGACCGGGCCGGACAAGGCGTGAGGCGGCGTTGCTCTGGTCGCTGATCGCCGGTCTCGCGGCGGTCGTACTGGCGCTTGTCGCGGCGATCGTGCTGGCGCTGTGCCTGCCATGGTTCGTCTCGCTGGCGGCGCGCACCGCACCGCAGGCCGGCTTCCGGCTGGAACTGCGCCCGTTCGGCCCGCGGTTCCCGGCGCTCTTGCGGCTTCGGGGCCTGTCGTGGCCGAGAGGGCCGCGTCCGGCGGAGGAAACCGGCGTCGCCCCGGCCCCGCCGGCCACCCGCCGGCATCGGCGAGGCGCGGCGGGGCGCCGTCTGACACCGCGGCTCCTGCACCATGCGCCGGTTCTGCTGGGCGGCCTTCGCGCGGTGTTCCGGATCGAGCGGCTGGTGCTCAGCGGCCGGGTCGGCCTGCCTGATCCGGCCGATACCGGGCAGCTCTTCGGGGTGATCCTGCCGCTCTCCCACGCCTGCCCCTCCGACCGGGTCGCGATCGCGGTCGAGCCGGTGTTCGACGGTCCGGCCTTCGAGGCCGAGGCCGAGGCCCGCCTCCGCGTCCAGCCGATCCGCCTGCTGCCCTCGGTCGTCCGGTTCGGCTGGCGCGTCTTCGTGCGGCCGGCATGACGGTGCGCATCGAACCGCCGGTGGTGGTTGCCGGCCACGTGCTGCGCGCGGTCGTGACGGTTCGCCGCGATGCCGCGCCGATGGGCGCGCGCGGGATCGCCGCGCACGGCGAAAAGCGCCCCGTCGCGATCATCGTCGGCACTGGCGCGGCAGCCCGCCTGCTGGGCCTTGACGGCGCCGAGCGCGCACCCGAGGACTTCGGCCTGACCCCACAGGACATCGCGTAGCCCGGCACCCCGCTGCGCCACCGCCCGCTGCCCGCCGTCCGCCCCGGCGCTGGGCCGCCGCTGTTTGATCCAGATCATTCTCCGTCAAATGCGGAAAGATGAATGTGAGATCACAACCAAGGGAGGAGCGACGCCATGCAGTCACCACCACGTCCATTCTGGAACCCCCTGGCAGCCGGCATCGTGCTGGGCCTCGCGCTGCTTCTGACCTTCGTGATCACCGGCAACGGGTTGGGCGCCTCGGGTTTCGTCACCCGCATGGCGGTGCAGGTCAACGCCTGGGCCGCGCCGGAGGCGGCGGCGGCCAATGCCTATTTCGGCCCCTTCGTGCTGGCCGGCGCGCCCCTGGTGTCGTGGATCACCTGGGAGGTGATCGGGGTGCTGATCGGCGCCTGGCTGGGCGCCCGCGGCGCGGGCCGCACCCGCGTGACGGTGGAACGCGGGCGGCAGGTCTCGGTCGGCGAACGCTTTGCCTGGGCCTTCGCCGGCGGCGCGCTGGTGGGCTTCGGCGCGCGGCTGGCGCGCGGCTGCACCTCGGGGCTTGGCCTGTCGGGTGGCGCGACGCTGGCGGTGGCGGGCTTCGTCTTCCTGGCCGGGTTCTTCCTCGCCGGCTTCGCCGTTTCGATGATGTTCCGGAGGATCTGGCAATGAGCTTTCCGCTTTACGACCTGAGCCTGCCGAGCGGTCTGCTGGCCGGCCTGCTGTTCGGCTACGCGCTGGAGGCCGCGGGCTTCGGCAGCCCGCGCAAGCTGACGGCGCAGTTCTCGCTGCGCGATTTCGCGGTGTTCAAGGTGATGTTCACCGCGGTGCTGGTGGCCGCGATCGGGCTTTACCTTCTGCGGCTTGGCGGCGTGATCGGCGTGCAATCGGTCTATATCCCCACGCTCTATTTCTGGGCGATCCTCGCCGGCGGCCTGCTGATCGGCGGCGGGTTCGCACTGGGCGGCTACTGTCCCGGCACCTCGATCGTCGGGCTTGCCTCGGGACGGATCGACGCGGTGGTGTTCGTCGCCGGCATGATCGCCGGCACCACCGCCTTCGCCTATGTCTTCGAGCCGCTGACCGGCTTCTATTTCGCCTCCAAGGGCCCGGATGCACAGCGTCTGCCCGATCTTCTGGGCCTGCCGGAATGGCTGATCCTGGCCGCGCTGGTCGCTGTCGCGGTGCTGGGCTTCGTGCTCGGCTCGCGGCTGGAACGCGCGCGCGGCGGCCCGCTGACCGCCGAAGAGGTCTGCGCCGACGCGGATACGGCCGCGCCCCGCGGCGCGATGGCCCGCCCCTGAAACCGCCAACCGAGGAGGAAAGACCGATGAGGACGAAAGAGACCCGCAAGAGCCTTCTGGCCGCAGCGCTCGGCCCGGTGGCGGCGCTCGCCGTCGGCGCCGCCGCGCCCGCCCCCGCCGCGGCGCAGGCGGTGAACCCCTGCGCCCCGGCCGCCGTGGCGCCCACCAATCCCTGCGCCCCGGCCGCGGCCCCGGCCAATCCCTGCGCACCCGCCGCCGCGCCCGCGCAGACGGCCGAGGCCCCGGCCGCCGACCTGCCCAAGGGCCCCTACGACACGACGACGAAGTATCCGCAGGCCGTCTACGGCAACCAGATGCCGAACATCGTCAACAACTACCTGCGCGCCACGCCCTACATCGGCACCGGCGGCGTGATCGATCCGACGGGAATGCCGATCCTGAAAAGCCTCGGCTTCAAGACGATCGTCAATCTCAACACCGCCGACGAGGGCGCGACAGCCGAGGAGGCGCTCGCGCGGCAGGCGGGACTGGCCTATGTCAACATCGCGGTGCCGACGACGGCCCCGACCGCCGGGCAGGTGGCCGAGTTCGCGAAGATCGCCGAGGATCCGGCGGCCTACCCGATCCTCGTGCACTGCGAATCCTCCAACCGCGTCGGCGCGCTCTGGGCGCTGTACCGCGCCTCGACCGGGGTGCCGGCGATGATCGCGGTGGAAGAGGGCCGCGCCGTCGGCCTCAAGACCAGTCGCGAGGGCGCGGTGCGCGAGGCGCTGGGGCTGCCGGCCCTGTGATCCGGCGCGGGGGCGGCCGGCCCGCCCCCGCCCGCCAATTCCCGGAGCGATGCCATGACCGCCGCCACCGCCGCGCCCCCGGCGCGGCTTCTGCCCGACCCCGACCTGTCCACGCTGCCCGCCGCGCGGCTGGAAGAGATGCACGACGCCGCCGCGACGATCCTGCGCTGCGAGGCGGCGCTGGCGAAATCGCGGATGAGCGTGGTGTCCGAGGTGCTGCGCGGCCAAGGCGATTTCGCGGTCTGGGCGCGCTATCCGAAGGGCGATGTCTTCGACACCGAAACCCATTCCCACTACTTCTACCATGCCCACGCGCCCGAAGAGATGATCGAGGGCGAGAACGGCCACTTCCACCTGTTCCTGCGCCCCGCCGGGCTGGCGCCGGGGCTTGCCCCCTGGGCACTGCCCGGCGCGCCGGTGCCCGAGGACGAGGCGGCGCGCTTCATCCATGTCGTCGCGATCAGCGTCGATGCGCATGGCGTGCCGCTGCGTCTGTTCACCACCAACCGCTGGGTGACCGACGAAACCCTCTACCGCGCCGGGGATGCAATCGGCCTGCTCGACAGCTTCGCGATGGAAGTGGCGCATCCGAACTGGGCGGTCAGCGAATGGCTGACGGCGATGGTCCGGTTCTGGCGCCCGCAGGTCGAGGGGCTGTTGCAGCTGCGCGACGCGGTGCTGGCCGATCTGGCCACGCGCCAGCCCGATACCGCCCCGACCGAGGATCGCGGCGTCCAGAACACCGCCGAGTGCCGGCTGGACCGCGCCACGCAGATCGCCGCCATCGAGGCCGCGCTGGGGATCTGAGCGCGGCGCGCCCCGACCGGCCAGGACCGGGCCGGCGCACCGGTCAGTCGTGCGGCGGGTTGCGCGAGGCCTGCAGGGCGCGTTCGCGTTCGGGCCAGGTGGAGCGGATATAGGCGAGCACGTCCCAGATCTCGTCGTCCGACAGCACCCCGCCGAAGGCCGGCATCCCGCTGGTGAAGCCCTTGACCCCCAGCTTCTCGATCACGCCCTGCCCGCCGATCTGCGTGTATTCGAAAAGCTGCGCGTTGGAATGATGCCAGGTGTGGCCGGTCGCGTCATGCGGCGGCGCGGGCAGGATCCCGTTCTCGTCCGGCTGCCGCCAGTCGGGCTGGCCCTCCAGATCGGCACCGTGGCAGGCGGCGCAGTGTTCGGCGTAAAGCGCGGTCCCGCGAGACAGGTCGCGGTCGTCCAGTTCATGTCCTGCCGGCGCGGCCGTCGCCGCGAGAAAGGCTGGCAGCAGCGCCGGCATCAAGCGCCTCATGCCACCTCCACCCAGGTTTTCATGCCGGCGGCCTGGTGGCCCAGCATGTGACAATGCAACAACCACTTGCCGGGGTTGTCGAAGCCGCACAGGATCGCCCGCGTCTCGCCCGGCGCGACCAGTGTCGTGTCGCGCAGGTCGCCCGGCGCGCCACCTGCGTCCAGTTCGAAGAAATGGTGCCCGTGCAGGTGGATACCGTGCGGGAAGGCGGTATCGTTGATCAGCA
This sequence comes from Paracoccaceae bacterium, assembly GCA_024742695.1. Taxonomy (GTDB): domain Bacteria; phylum Pseudomonadota; class Alphaproteobacteria; order Rhodobacterales; family Rhodobacteraceae; genus JANSXY01. The sequence continues at coordinate 65,863 of JANSXY010000011.1, forward strand.
CGATCTCGGCGGTCTCGCCGCGCGCGAACCGGGCGAACGGGGCCTCCGCCATGCCGGAGATGCCGTTGAAGGCCCAGATGTCGTCGCCGGCATGGCGGCCGCCCATCGCACCACCTTCCATTCGCAGGGTCAGCCGCTGCGTGGGCGCGGCCGGCGGGGCCACCCGCGCGGCGGGCAACGGGCCGACGACGCCGCCGATCGGCTCGGGGTTGTCGCCTTCCGCCGCGATCCGGCCGAGTTCGTAGGGCCCCTGCCGCGTCGGGAAATCGAAGCGCACCGTGCCGGTCACGTCGGCGATGACGTCGAGCCGCTGCGCCGGGGCCAGCACGATCTCGCCGATCTCGCGCGGCGCGGCCAGCGGCATCCCGTCCAGCGCGACGATCCGGCCCGTCACCCCGGAGATCTCCAGCGGGAAGACCCGCGCGGTGGCGGCGTTGATCAGCCGCAGCCGCACCCGGTCGCCGCGGCGCACGTGCGTGACCGAGGCGATGGCGCGGGCATAGTTGCCCAGCCGCCCGGCATGGGCGAAGTCGTGGCGATTGCCGAAGCCCTCGATCAGCGCGCCGGTCTCCTCCAGCCGCCAGTCGTCGATCAGCACGGTGATGTCGTGATCGACGGCGGGCGGATCGGGTTCCTCGACGATCAGCGCGCCGTAAAGCCCGCGCTCCACCTGCTCCCACGACCGGTTGTGCGAATGGTACCAGAAGGTGCCCGCATCCGGCGCGGCGAAGCGGTAGCGGAAATCCTCGCCATCCTCCACGACCGGCTGGGTCAGCCCCGGCACGCCGTCCATCGCGTTGTCGATCCGGATACCGTGCCAGTGCAGCGCCGAGGCCGCGCCGGTGCGGTTTTCGAACATCACGTCCAGCACCTCGCCCTGCCGCAGCCGCAGGTCCGGCCCCGGCGTCGTACCGTTCAGCCCCAGCATCGCGGTCGTGCCGTCGCCCTCGGGCAGGATCTGCGCGATGACCGGGCCGGCCGTCAGCCGCCGTTCCGCCGCAAGTCCGGCGCGCGGCAGCGCCACGGCGGCGAGGCCCGCGCCAAGAACCATGCGGCGGGTCAGCGCGGGGCCCTGTGGCCGCCGTCCCGTCGCGGACGCCATGCGCGTGATCCCGGTCATCGCCCTCTCCCCGTTCCGCCGATCGCGGTGCGATCGTGCCCTACCGCCGCCGCGCGATCCAGACACGACTGCGAGAGAGGCCGGCGTGGGCGGGCCGCCGGCGGGCGCGCCGGCGGCGGTCGGGTCAGACCAGCGGGGTCGACAGTTGCACGTCGTCGGCGCCCAGCAGGCCGTGCGCAAGCCCCTCCAGCACCACCACGGTATCGCTGTCCAATGCCAGCCGCGCGTCGTTGCCGCCCGGATCGTTCGGCGACAGCAGCGCCTGCACCTGCGCGAAATCGGTGAAGCCGAAGGCGGACAGGTCGAGGATGTCGTCCTCGCCCGGATCGAAATCGAGGATCGTGACCTCGCCCGCCACATCCCCGATCCGGAAGGTATCGGCCCCCGCGCCGCCCGACAGCCGGTCGGCCCCGCCGCCGCCCGACAACAGGTCATCGGCCAGCCCGGCATAGAAGATCTCGTCATCCGCGGTGCCGATGATCGTATCCGCGCCCTCGGTTCCCACCCGCGTCACCGCCCCGGTGAAGTTGCCGCCGTAGACGACATGGGCCGCGCCGGCATAATCGCCGTTGGTATCCTCGGCAAAGCCGCCCACCAGCAGGTCGTCGAACCCGTCGCCGTTCAGGTCGCCCGCGCCGCTCACGTCCCAACCCGACAGGTCGGACAGCTTCACGCCCTCGATCGCGAAACCGCCGGTGCCGGCCTCGATATCCGACAGCATCACCGGCGCGTCATCGGCGCGGCCGAAGACGACATAGGTGGTTTTCGCGACCTCGGGAACCGCGGGATCCTGGCTGGTGTTCGCCCCGAGGATCACGTCATCCAGCCCGTCGCCGTTCACATCGCCCGCGCCGCGCACGTTGAAGCCGGCGCGCTCGCCCTCGAGCTTGCCGAGGATCGCGAACCCGCCGCCCGTGCCGGCCTCCGCCAGGTCCGACAGGTCCACCGCGGCATAATCACCGCCCGTGGCATCCGCGGTCCTGCCGAAGATCACGTAGGCCGCCCCGGCATTGCTCACCCCGTTCGGGTCGGAATTGTGGGCCGAGACGATCACATCGGCCAGCCCGTCGCCGTTCACGTCGCCCGCCGCATCGACCGAGTCGCCGATGGTGTCGCCATCGTTTGCGCCACGGATCAGGAAGCCCTTGTCGCTGCCGTCCGCGATCTCGGACAGGTCGGGGAAATCGTAATCCTCCGCCGTGCTGCCGAAGACGACGAAGGCCGCTCCGGGATTGGCATTCGCCTCGTCCAGTTCCCAACGCGGCGCGCCGACGATCATGTCATCCACGCCGTCGCCGTTCACGTCGCCCGCCCCGGCCGTCCAGTGTCCCGCCAAGCCATCGTTGTCGATGCCCAGCATCCGGTCGCCCGCGTCGCTTGCCTCCGCAACGAGCGCCGAAACCGCCACCGCGCCGCCATCGGTCTTGCCGAAGACGACATAGGCCGCGCCGGGATTCGTCGCGTAATCGCCACCAGGTGCCCTGATGTTGCCCAGAACCAGGTCGTCCAGCCCGTCGCCATCCACATCGCCCGCACCGTCAAGGCCAAAGCCAAGATGGAGGCCGGGACCACCGCCCTTGATCAGGAAACCGGCGGGCGTGGCGCTGTCGTCGGTCGATTCGGTGGCGAATTCGGACAGAGCCACGGCATCGGTGTCGGACTTGCCGAAGACGACATAGGCCGCGCCGGAGTCCTCCCCCGCCGCATCGGCATTGTAGGCCCCGACGATCACGTCATCCAGCCCGTCGCCGTTCACGTCGCCCGCGCCGCGCACGCTGAAGCCGGCCGCGTCGTCCGTCGGCGCGCCGTTGATCACGAAGCCGCCCTCGCCGGCCTCGATGGCGGCGAGATCCACCTCGGCGCCGTGCTGCCCGGTGCTGCCGAAGATCACGTAGGCCGCCCCGGTCCAGCCGTCGCCGCGCCCCGGCGCGCCGATAACCATGTCGTCCAGCCCGTCGCCGTTCACGTCACCCGCCGCGCCCAGGCGGATGCCGAATGTGTCCTCGGCGCTCAACCCCCGCATCACGAAGCCGCGCGCGTCGTCGTTTTCCTGCACCTCGGAAAGCTGCACCGCGGCGACCGGCCCGCCAGTCAGGCCCACGCCCTGTTCGATCTCGATCCGCGCGCGGCCGGATTCGTAGACGTCGAAGGTGATGCCGCCTTCGGTCACGCTGCCGGCGGCCGACCAGGCGATCCCGGTCAGTTCCACCGCATCCGTGCCGTCGCCCGTCACCCGCAGCGTGTTCGTCCCCGCCGACAGCCGCTGGAGATCCAGCGCCGACAGCCGCAGCGTGTTGCCGTTTCCGGCGAGATCGACGGTTTCGATCGACCGGATCGGCAGGTCGCCCAGCCCGGTCAGGTCGAGCGTCACGCCGCTGCCGTCCAGCCGCAGCGTGTCCGCGCCGGTGCCGCCGTCGATCCGCGCGAAGGACAGGTCGGCCACCGCCAGCACATCGTCCCCGGCGCCGCCGTAGACCACGTCTTCGCCGCCACCGCCGAGGATCGTGTCATCCCCCAGCCCGCCGGTGAAGCCCTCGACCGCGTCCGTGCCGGTGAGGCTGTCGGCCTCCGCCGTGCCGATCCGCGTCACCGCCCCGGTGAAGTTGCCGCCGTAGATCACGTAGGCCGCGCCGGAATCCTCGCCGTTCGGATCGTCGCGGCTGGCCCCCACCACGAGGTCGTCGAACCCGTCGCCATCCACGTCCCCCGCCGCGGCGACGTTGACGCCGACGCCGGGTGTATCGCCCGTGATCCGGAACCCGCCCTGACCCGCCGCGATGTCGGACACCTCGACGACAGACGCGTCGGTCTTGCCGAAAACGACATAGGTGACCGGATCGGTGCCGATGTTGTAGAAATCCGCGGCGGTGACGATCAGATCGTCCAGCCCGTCGCCGTTCACATCCCCGGCGCGGCTTACGATGGTGCCAAGTTGCTGTTGCTGAAACAGGCCGGCGATGCGAAACCCGCCGCCCTGCCCCGCCGCCAGCGTCGACAGGTCCACGGTGTCCGGATCGCCGCCGCCGAAGACGACATAGGCGGAGCCGGTGTTGTCGGTATAGGGGTCGTTGCTGCCCGGTTCGGGCCAGGGCGCGCCGACGATCAGGTCGGCAAACCCGTCGCCGTTGACATCGCCCGCGGCGCTGACGCCGAAACCGGCGCGTTCGCCCGCCACGCCGCCCTCGATGACGAAGCCGTCGGTGCCGCGCTGGAAGCTGGCGAGGTCGAGCGTGCCGCCCTGTGGCCCGCCGTAGACGACATAGCTTTCTCCCGCATGATCCATGCCTCTCGGATCGGCCGCATAGGCCCCGACGATCACGTCGTCATAGCCGTCGCCATCGACATCGCCGGCCAGATCCAGCCGGTAACCGGCCTCATCGCCCGTCGCCGCGCCGCGGATCACGATCCCGCTGTCGGCATCCAGCGCCGACAGCGCCACCGCGCCGCCATCGGTCTTGCCGAAAACGACATAGGCCTCTCCGGCATTGGTCTTGGTGTCCCGATCGGCGCCGTAAGCGCCAATGACCAGATCATCCAGCCCGTCGCCGTTGACATCGCCGCCGCCGCTGACGGAAAAACCGCTCCAGTCATTGGCCGCGACGCCCTCGATCAGGAAGCCGGCGTCGCTGCCGCCGCTCGCGAAGGCCGACAGGTCCACCGCCGCGCCATCGGTCTTGCCGAAGACGACATAGCTGGCCCCGGCGCGACCGTCCGCACCGAAGGCCCCAACGATCACGTCGGCCAGCCCGTCGCCGTTCACATCCCCCGCGGAATTCACGGAAGTCCCGGTCGCGTCCCGTTCATCGACCCCGTTGATCACGAAGCCCGCGGGCTGTTGCCCCGCGTCGAGATCGGACAGTTCGACCGCCGCGCCGCCGGCCCGGCCGAACACCACGTAGGCCGCGCCCGGGCCGGGATCATTCTGAAAATCCCCCGGCACCCCGACGATCACGTCCGCCAGCCCGTCACCGTTCACGTCGCCCGCCCCGGCGTTCCACAGGCCGGCGCGGTCCCATGCCTCCGCCCCGTTGATGACAAAGCCGCGCCCGTCCTCGTCCCGCGCGATATCGGCCAGCGCCACCTGCGCCGCCTCGGCGGTCACCGTCACCTGCACCTCCGCCTCGGTCCCGTCGGCGGTGGTGACGGTGAACGCCTCCTGCACCGCCTGCCCGTCGTCGAGCGCCTGCGCCGCGGCCGGGTCCAGCGTGTAGGTCCAGTCGCCGTCCTCGGCGAGGGTGAAGCTGCCGTAGCTGCCCGCCGCCCCGGTCTGGGCGACGAAGGCGGCCGGCAGCGGCCCGTCATCCGCCACCGTCAGGCGGCCGGTGCTGGTGACGGCGGTATCGCCATCCTCCGTCACCGCGCCGGTCATGTCGCCGCCGATCTGGGAGGGCGTGAGGTCGATCACCGCCTCGTCGCGCACCGTGCGGCTGACCAGTTCGACACCGTCGACCACGCGCTGCGCCACCACGGTGATGTCGAACCGGCCCTCGGCGGTGAAGGCGCCGGGGTCGAAACGCACGGTCCAGCCGCCCCCGGCATCGACGGTGGCGGTTTCGGTCACCCCGGCGACGGTCAGCGTGACGGTCGAACCGGGATAGCCATGCCCGGAAATCTCCGCCCCGGCAGCCGCCTCGGCCGCGCCGATCAGCACGTTGTCCTCGGCAAGGTAGGGCGTGAACGGCCAGCCCTGGTCCATGATGTCGGCCATGCTGGCGGGCAGATCCCCGCCGGCGCGGATCAGGTCGACCAGCGTGATCGCGACGGTTTCGAGGCTGTCCTCGATCGTCTCGATATCCGCATCGGCCGCCGGCGCGACCTCGGCCAGCAGGGTGCCCAGCGCCGCCGTCATCACCGGGGCGGGGGCCGGCAGCCCGGCCTCGAGCGCCGCGGCGATCACCGCGGCATCGGCCAGCGGGTCGGCCCCCGGCGCCGCCCCGGCCAGCGCCTCGGCCAGCGCGGCGGCCACCACGGCCTGATCGGCCCCCAGCGCCTCGGCCACGTGCAGGACATTGGCCGCCTTCGCGGCGGCGGCAAGGGCCGCGGTATCGCCCGCCTCGGCCTCGGCCATCGGATCGCGGTCCAGCATCGTGCCGCCGGTCAGGCCCAGCGCCGCGCGCAACGCGGCCTCGGCCTCCGCGACCGTCAGCGGGGCATCGGTCCCCTCGCGCGCCGCCACCATCTCCTGCACCAGCGTGGTGAGCGGGGTGATCACCGTCGCCCCGTCCGGCGCCGAAAGCCGGCCGGCGAAGGGCAGGCCCGTGGTCAGGTCATAGCCGCCCTCGGCCACCACCGGCCCGGCGCCGGGCAACAGGGCGAAATCGAACGAGCCGTCGCCTGCGGTGCGGGTGAAGGGGTCCACGCCCGCGTCCCAGACGCCGTCGAGATCGAGGTCGCGGAACACGTGGGCATCGACGAGGTAGCCATCGACGACATGGCCGGTGCCGGTTTGCGGATCGCCGCCACCACCGTCGCCATCCCCGCCATCGCCGCCGCCATCGCCATCGCCGCCGCCATCGCCATCCCCGCCACCATCGCCATCGCCGCCGCCCGCGCCGGCCGCAGCCGCCCCTGCCGCCAGCGTGCCCAGACCGCCCGCTGCGCCCAGCCCGGCGCCGGCGGCCAGCGGCAGCGCCGCGACCGCGTCATCGAAGGACGACAGCGACACCAGGATCTCACCATCCCCGGTGACCCGCACATTCTCGGGCGCGACAGTGATCTCCTGACCGCCGGTCAGTTCCAGCCGGGCGGAGCCGTCATCCAGCAGCACCACCCGCTCGATCCCCGGGATCGACGCGACCGGCACGAAATCCGTTGCCTGCGCAAGGGCCGCGACCGGCAGCACCAGGATCGCCGTGGCCAGCCCGCCCAGAAGCCGCGCCGACCGGGCCGCGACCGCCCCCGCGCCGCCGGTCAGGTCAAGGCGCAGCCGTCGCGCGCCGGGCAGGGCCGACAGACGCTCCGCGGCGCCCACGTTCATCACGAAGACCCGCTGAAGCGGCTGGCCATTGAAGACGGCGGGCAGAACGGGCCGACCCTGCGGAAGCGATGACATGCGCAGCGGCCTGGAACACCCGGTGAGTCTCATGAAACACCTCGAATCGTCAATCGAACAACTGGGAAGAGAGTGGTGATCGGCGTGTCACGAACCAACCTGTCCAAAGGACTCTATTAAAACACGCCCGGAATTCTCGTCAAAGTTGAACGGATGTAGTCCGTTTGAATGAGGTTGGATGGCTTGCGGCGCCCGATCGCTTCGGCCATGCTGGATCGGCTGCCTCGGGGCGTGGCCCGCCGCGCCCTGATGACGCGCGTTGCGTCCGTGTGTTGCGAGTATCCATGGGTTCCGATCCACATGCCCCCCTTGTCCTGACCGATCCGGCCGGCGCGACCGCGCGCGGCACGTCCGCCCAGCCCGGCGCGGATCGGCCGCCACCCGCCGCCGCACGGGCCTTCAACGCCGCGAACGCGGCGTTTCGCACCGGACGCTGGCAAGCGGCCTGCGCCGCCGCCGAAACCGCGCTGCAGGCGGCGCCGGATCTCGTGGTGGCCGCGGTGTTGCTGGGCCGGGCACGCGACCGGCTGGGCGAGGCGGAAGCGGCGCTCGCGGCCTATGACCGTGCGGTCGCGCAAGACCCGGCCTGTTTCGACGCGCATCTCGAACGCGGCAACCTGCTGCGCCGGACGGGCCGGGCCGACGCGGCGCGCGACGCCTACAGGGCAGCGATCCGGGCCCGGCCGGCCGACACGCGCGGCCATCTCGCCCTCGCCCGGCTGGAAGAGGAGGCGGGCGACGGCCCGGCCCGCGAACGGGCCGCCGTGGCCTTCGCCGCGGCGCTGGACAGGGCCGCGGATGCATCGGAGCGCGCCGGCCTGCACCGCACCCTTGCCGGGTTCCGCCGTGAGCGCGGCGACCTGCCCGCCGCCCTGGACTCGCTGCGGCAGGCTGATCTCACGCTCGCGGCCGCCGGCGCCGGCGCAACCGGCGCGGCCTGCGCACTGGCGCTCGACCAGGCCGAGGTGCTGCTGCGGCTCGGCCTCGTCCCGCAGGCGGAGGCGGCGATGCAGCGCAGTTCCGCCGCGACCGACGAGGCGGTGCTGCGGCGACTGGCCGACCTCGCCTATCGATTCAACTACTGGCAGGAGGCGATTGCCGTCCTGCGCCGCAACGCCGACCTGCGCCCAGACGATTCCGCCGCGCGGCTGGCCGTGGCCGAGATGCTGGAACGGTCGTGGCGGCCGGGCGAGGCGCTGGTGGCGCTGGAACGCGCCGAGGCGTTGGGCCCGGTGCCGGAGGAAACCGGCCAGCGGCTGCGCGCGCAGATCGCCAAGGCCCTGGGCGACGTGGAAACGGCGCGGTCGATCTACGCCCGCCTCGCGAAACAGGCACCCGAGCGCTATGCGCCGGGGCTGGCGATGCTGACGCTTTATTCCGACCGGCTTTCCCCGGCCGAGGTCGCGATGCTGCATCGGCGGCTCTTCGCCCCGCTTGGCGCGGAGGCTGCCGGCGCGCCCCGCCGCCGCCGCAAGGGCAAGACGAGAAGGCCCCTGCGCGTCGGCATGGTCACGCCGGACCTGCACCGCCAGCACCCTGTCGCGCTGCTGCTGGAGCCGCTGCTCGAGCACTGGGACAGGGAGCGCCTGCCGCTGACCCTTTATTTCACCGGCACGATGGTCGACGCGGTGACGCGCCGGGCGCGCGCCCGCGTCGACGGCTGGCGGATGGTGACGCCGGCCGGGTTGCCCGACAGCGTCGCCGACGACGAGATCGACATCCTGATCGACCTGTCCGGCCATACCGCCGGCAACGCGATGGCCGCCTTCGCCCGCCGGCTGGCGCCCGTGCAGATCAGCTATCTGGGGTATCCCGGCTCCACCGGGGTGCCCAATATCGACTGGCTGGTGGGCGACCCGGTGGTGACCCCGCCGGAACACGACGCGCTATGCAGCGAACGGGTGCTGCGGCTGCCCGACACGGTGTTCTGCTACACCCCGACCGAGGACTACAAGCTGCCGGACTTCGCGGCCCGGATGGCCGACCGGCCGCTGACCTTCGGCTCGTTCAACAACCTGCCCAAGCTCAGCGGGCGCACGGTGCGGCTGTGGTCGGCGGTGCTGCGCGATCAGCCGAAGGCCCGGCTGTTGCTCAAGGCGCCCAGCCTTGGCGATCCGGCGGCGGCGGCCTGGGTTCGCGGCCTGTTCGCCGCCGAAGGTGTGGCGACCGAGCGGATCGAGTGTCGCGGGCCCACCGGTCTGGCGGAGATGATGGGCGAATACGCCGATATCGACATCGCGCTCGATCCGGTGCCCTACAACGGCGGCATGACCACCTTGCAGGCGATGTGGATGGGGGTGCCGGTGCTGACGCTTGCGGGCGGCAGTTTCGTGGCCCGGATGGGCGCCAGCTTCATGTCGGGCGCCGGCCTTGGCGACTGGGTGGCCACAAACGAGGAGGATTTCGTCGCGCGCGCGCGCAGCCTCGCCGCCGACCGCGCGGCGCTCGTCACGCTCAAGGCGGGCCTGCGCGACCGGCTTCGCGCCAGCCCGGCCTGGGACGGGGCGCGCTTTGCCCGCGGCTTCGCCGAGGCGCTCGAAACCGCCTGGGCGGAAAGCTGACGCGGCGCGGCGATCCGCCCGTCAGCCGGGCGGCGCCGCGCAATGCGCCCCGCCGGCGGCCTGGCCGGAGCCCAGCGCGAAGGGCGGCGGCGCGGCGAAGGGATCGGGCGGCGCGCCCTGCACCGCATCCAGCGCCAGCACGCCGGCCAGAAGCGCCAGCGCCAGCGCCGCGGTTAGCCGCCGTGTCGCCATCATCGTGCCTCCAGCCCCAGGGCCGGACGCAGCCGCACCCCGATCATCGATCCGGCAAAGGCCATCGCGAACCACGCCCAGCCATGCAGGCTGCCGGTCGAGATGCCGCTGAAGAACGCGCCGACGTTGCAGCCGAAGGCCAGCCGCGAGGAGTAGCCCAGCAAAAGGCCCGCGATCACGGTCGCGGCCCAGGCCCGCGCCGGCAGCCGCGGCAGGGGCTGTGCCAGGCCGCCGCGCCAGGCCGCGACGCCGAAGGCGCCGGCGACGATCCCGAGATTGGTGAGCGAGGTGACATCGGTCAGCAGGCTTTCGCGCAGCCGTTCGGCATGGATCGGCGCACCCCAGAAGGCCGAGCCGGACAGATCCGCGCCCAGCAGGCTCGCGCCCTTCGCGGCCCACAGGCCAAGCCCGTAGACGACGCCCCAGGGCTGGCCCGCAACCACCAGGTTGGCCAGCGCCAGCGCCGCCACCAACCCGGCCGCCAGCCATAGCCTTCGCGGCAGCCGCCGTGTGCCCGGCGCGGCCCGCCACAGCGCCCAGCCCGCCACCGCCGCCAGCCCGGCGAGGGTCAGGGCCAGCCCCTCCACCCCCGCCAGCGCGACCACCGGCGCGGTGCCGAGCGCGGTCCACCACGACAGATGCATGGCGCCCGCGAAACTGCCGATCGCGAAGAACGGAAGCGCCAGCAGGCCGACCGGATTGCCGCTGCCGGCATTGACCAGGGTGCCCGATCCGCAGCCCAGCACCACCTGCATCGCCACCCCGAAGACAAAGGCGCCGCCCAGCATCGCGATGCCCAACGGGGCATGCGCGCCCGACAGTTCCGCGCCGCTGCCGGCCAGCAGCGGGAAGGCCGCCACCGCCACCAGCGCGATCGCCAGAAGCTGCGCCAGAAGCCCGGCGGGGTCGCGCCGCAGGATCATCGCGCGCCACGGGCCGGCGAAGCCGAAGCGCAGCCCCTCCAGCACCAGGCCGAAGCCAAGCCCGATCAGCAGCAAGAGCCCGTAGCGCAGCCCGGCCAGCGCCGCGACGGCAAGCACCGCCGCGACCGCGGCCACGACGAGCGCGGCACGCGGCAGGAGGCCGGGCCACCGCGCCGGGCGCGCGGCGGCAAGCGTGTTGTCGACCATCGGCGCGATCCTCAGAAGATGCCGCGGATCTGGTTCCACAGGTTGCGCACCGGCCCCGGCACGTTCGCCATCTCGTGCCCGGCGTTCGACCATTCGACCATCGACTCGGGGTAGAGCTTCACGTTCTCGATCCCGGCCAGTTCGCTCAGCGCGAACCAGTTGGTCGCGGCCCAGTGGCCGGTGTTGCAGAACGACACCAGCCCTTCGGCCCCGGTGAAGCCCCGTTCCTGCGCCAGCGCGCGGGCCGCGGCGGCATCGACGATCGCCGGGCCGCTGCCGAACCAGTTGGCATGTTCGAAATACTGCGACTGCGGCAGGGTGCCGGGCCGGGCGGCGGCCGGATGGCTGGCGTTGCCGGCCCAGAATTCCTCGGGCCGCGCATCCAGCAGCAACCCGGCCTCCTCGCCGGCGATCACCGCCCGAACGTCCTCGGCCGTCGCCCGCCACTGGTCGGAGAACGACACCTCGATGGTGCCGGGTTCGGGTGTGACAGGCACGGTCGACAGGTCGAACCCGGCCTGCACCCAGCCGCGCACGCCGCCGTTGAGGATCGACAACTCTTCCAGCCCGCTGGACTTCAGCGTCCAGTAGACCCGCGCGGCGGCACCGAAATCGCTGGCGTCGGCCCCGTCATGCACCACCACGACCGGGCGATCCGCCGTCACGCCAAGGCCCTGCAGAAGCGCGGTCAGCGTCGCGTCGTCGGGAAGCTGGCCGGGATTGTCCTTGGGACCGCGAAACGCGCCATAGGGGGCGTTGACCGCGCCGGGGATGTGGCCCGCGGTATAGGTGTGTTCGTTCTTCTGGCCCTCGGGCGCGCGCGGCGCGCGGATGTCGAGGACGAGCGGCGCATCGGCCTTCAGCGCCTCGGCCAGTTCGGCGGGCGTGACCAGCGGGCCGAGATCGGCAAGCGCCGGGCCGGCCAGCGCGGCGGCGGCGGTGGTGGCGAGCAGGACTGTCTTCATGGCAACCTCCTTTGGGTCCGTTTCCGCGCAACTCGGGGCTTTGCGGGCGCTTGGCAAGACCGCCGGCCCCGCCGAGCCGTCACGCCACGAGACCGGCGGTTCCTGCCCCGGCAGCCGCGCCGGAACGCCGTTGCCGCGCCGCGCCGCCCGCAGCGCCGGCCGTTCGCGCCGCGCCGGCGGGCACCGGCGGGGCGTTCTTTTTCGCCGGTCGCGGCCCCAACGCTCCGGGTCGGCCCGCCGGCGCCCCCCGGCCGGCCGCGCCGCCGCCTTGGCCGGCGCGATTCGGGCCGGCGCGCGGGGTGGCGGATTGCCGCGCGGCAGGTCCGAACCGCGGCGTCGCGCGTATCGAAGGGAGTTGCCACGAGGATGACGCGATGCCCCTTCCCGACCCAGAGCCGCAGGCCCGGCCGCACCGGCCGGCGAAGATGACCGTCTATTTCGATGGCTCCTGCCCGCTTTGCACCATCGAGATCGGGCATTACGCGCGCCAGCCGGGGGCCGAGGGGATCGATTTCGTCGACGTCGCCGCCGGCGATGCGGACCTCGGGCCGGGCCTGACGCGCGAGGCCGCGATGCGGCGTTTCCATGTCCGGCGGGGCGACGGACGGCTGGTGTCGGGCGCACGGGGGTTCGTGGCGATCTGGCAGGTTCTGCCGCGCTGGCGCCGCGCCGCGCGACTGGCCGCCCTGCCCGGCGTCACCCGCCTGATGGAGGCGGCCTATCGCCTGTTCCTGCCGATCCGCCCCGCGCTGTCGCGCCTGGCCGGCGCATTGGGCGCGCGCGCGGCAACTCCCCGCTCCGGCGGACGGCCGGGCCGGTGACGATGGACGGGTTCGGAAACAGGACGGCCCGCCCGGTGCCGGTGCCCTCGGGCCGGGTCTTGCGGCTGGCCCGGCTCGGTGTGCTGGCCACCGGCATCGCCGGCCGTGCCGCGCTGGAGGGGACGCGCGCCTTCGGTCGCGGCACGCGGCCGGGGTTGCGCGACCTTCTGATCACGCCGGGCAACCTGGGCCGGGTGGCCGAGGAACTGGCGAAGATGCGCGGCGCGGCGATGAAGGTCGGCCAGCTTCTGTCGATGGACGCGGGAGAGGTATTGCCGCCCGATCTGGCCGATGTGCTCGCGCGGCTGCGCGACGATGCGCACTACATGCCGCCGCGCCAGCTCAAGCAGGTGCTGTCCGCAGCCTGGGGGGACGACTGGCTGCGCCGGTTCGCGCGGTTCGACGTACGCCCGGTGGCCGCCGCCTCGATCGGGCAGGTGCACCGTGCGCGGTTGGCCGACGGGCGCGACGTGGCGGTGAAGGTGCAATATCCCGGCGTGGCGCGCAGCATCGACAGCGACGTGGCCAATGTCGGCGCGCTGGTAAGGATGTCGGGCCTTCTGCCGCGCGGCTTCGATCTGGCCCCGTATCTTGACGAGGCGCGGCGCCAGTTGCGCGATGAAACCGACTACCTGCGCGAGGGGCGCCACCTTTCGGCCTTTGGCGCCCGGCTTGCCGGGGAGGACAGCTTCGCGGTGCCGGAGTTCATCGCGGAGTGGAGCACGCCGCAGGTGCTGACAATGTCCTTCGTCGAGGGCGCCCCGATCGAGACCGCGGCCCATGCCTCACCCGAGGTCCGCGACCGGATCGCCGCGGCGCTGATCGATCTCGCGCTGCGCGAGCTTTTCGAATTCGGCGAGATGCAAAGCGATCCGAACTTCGCCAATTACCGTCACGACGCGGCGTCCGGCCGGATCGTGCTGCTGGACTTCGGGGCGACGCGGAGGATCGATCCGCACCTTGCCGGCCTTTGCCGCCGGCTGATCGCCGCCGGGTTGTCCGATGATCGCGACGCCATGGCGACGGTGGCCGCGCAGATCGGCATCCTGCCGCCCGGCACGGAACCCGACCACGCGGACCGGATCCTGAACATGATCGCGATGGCGTTCGGGGCGCTGACCGCCGAGCCGGTCTTCGACTTCGCCGCGACCGACCTGCCGCGGCGGATGCAGGCCGAGGGGATGGCGCTGGCCGAGGCAGGCTTCGTTCCGCCGCCGGTACCGATGGACGTGCTGTACATGCAGCGCAAGTTCGGCGGACTGTTCCTGCTGGCCCGGCGCATCGGCGCGCGGGCGCCGGTTCGAAGGCTTCTGGAAGATCGCCTCGCAGGGGCCGGCGGCTGATCCGCCGGCCCATGGGCAGCGGGCCACGGGCCGCCGGCAAGGCCCGGGCTTTCGCCGCCGAAGGCCGCCGCCTGGCTAGTCGCGCCGGCGCCGGACCGAGATGATGCAATCCGCGTGATCGGGATGCAGCGCCGGAAGGTCGCGGCCGAGCAGGTCGATCGCTCCGACGTGGCGCAGGGCGCCGTCGCTGACGACCGTGTCGCCCGAAAGCGTGCGGCGCTTGCCGTGGCCGCTGGCGAGACAGCGCCAGGGCTGCCCGCCGTCGGCGGCGGCGAAGGCCGGCGGCTCGTGCAGGGCCTGCCTTCCCGTGGTCCCGGTGACATGGCCGGGGCCAAGTGCCGGGCCGCGGGGCTGTTGCTGGTGGCGGATCGTGCCGCCCCCGGTCTGCGAACCAGCCGCCTGGCCCGTCACGGTCCCCGCCCCGGTCGGTCGCGGACGCGGGACCAGCGCCGGGATCATCGGCGGCACCTGACCCGGAACCGCCACCGGCACCTGGCCGGGCACCAGCGGTGGTGCGAGTGTCGGCACCCTGTCGGGGATCGGCTGCAGCACGGGTTGCGGCACCTGCCCCGGCACCAGCTGCGGCGGCAGCTGCGGCACGGCGCCGTACCCCACGACGACCGTGGGCGGATTGGGCCGCACGACGATGCTCGCACCGACCGGGCCGAACCCGGTGACCGTGGTCGGGGCAAGCGGCTGCACGGTGATCGTCGTCGTCGCAACCGTCGCCGGCGTCGGCAGCGTGCCGCCGCTGGTCTGCGGCAGTTGCGTCGCGGTCGGAACCTGCGTCGTTCCGGTCGTTTGCATCGTCGAGGAAGTGCCACAGTCGGCAGATCGGTGCGGGTTGCCAACGCCGATGCACCAGCCCAGATGCTGGCCCTGCGCATCCGCCGTGGTCACGCCGACCGCGCCGGCCAGCGACGCCAGGATCAGGGCCCGAAGCGATGTCTGCCGCATGTCGTCACCAGCTTTTCGTGAGGGAAAGGTAGAGGGCGGGATCGCCGGCCCCGGTTCGCGGCCCGTCGGACAGCGGCACCGACAGGTGGCTGCGCATGTGCAGGTTTCCGGCAAAGCCGGCGTCGATCCCGATGCCGACCGAGGCCAGCGATTCCGTCCGGATCTCGCCCGCCGACGGATCGTTGTTGCGCACGAACCCCGCATCGAGGAACCCGAACGGCCTGAGATACTCCGCCGGACCGCTGGCGGGGAACAGATCGCGGCCCAGTTCGACCGTGGCCGACAGGCCGCTGTCGCCCTGCGCCTCGGCGAAGACATAGCCGCGCTCGTCCTCGCGCCCGCCAAGGTGGAACTCTTCGATCGCCGGCAGACGGTCGGGCGAATACTGGCCCCAGACCTCGGCGCGCAGGCTCGTCTCCGGACCAAGCCAGGTCACCGGCCTGGAAAAGCCCGCGCCGAACCGCAGGTGCCAGAATGTCTCGTCGCCATCGTCGAACCCCGCCGGCGTCGTCGTCCGCCGCCCGGCCGAAAGGTTCAGCGCGTATTCGTAGGCACCGCCGCCCTGAAGCGTCTTGCCGAAGATCCAGCTGCCACCCACCACCTCGACGGCGCTGTCGAACGCGGCGGCCCCGACATCGACATCGGTTTCCGACCGGCGCAGATCGAACAGCGCGTAGCCGTAGCGCTCGACATCGCGCAGCACCGGGTAGCCAAGCGCGAGGATCGCGGTATTGCCGGCGATATCGGTCTCGAGCAGCGCGCCGCGCGCGTCGCGGCGGGCGGTGACATTGCCCAGATAGGCCTCGCCATAGGCCCCCGCCCCGGCGATCGGGAACCGGTAGGTGCCGGCGGCGAACAGCGTCCGGTCGCCGCTGTCGAAATCCCGGGTTCCGGCGATCTCGAAGCGCAGCATGTCGCCCGGCGTCAGCGCGCCGAGAAAGCTTTGCTCGACCGTCACCGTCGCCGCCTCGCCGAGATCCCGCGCGGGATGGTCCAGCGTGACCCGGCCGGCGCTGCGATCCTGCCCGGTGGCGACGATGCGCAGGCTGGCGGTGTCGGCTCCGGGCGCGTAGTCGATCTCGGCGGTGGCCGAAATTCCGCCGATGTCCTCGACCAGCATGATCGCGCGTTCGAAGGCGTCCAGCGTGACGGCGGGTGTACCCACCACCGGCGCGACATAGGATCGGATCAGCCGGAAGGTGGCCGCGTCCACGCCCTCGATGACGACATCGCCGATCACGCCCTCGTCGACGATCAGCGTTCGGCCGTCCGCCGCGACGAAGACCTCGGCGAGGAAATGACCGTCTTCATGGTAGATCGTGCGGATCGCCGCGGCCAGGGCCTCTGCGCTCACGGTGCCGGAGCGTTCGGCCGCGAGATGGGCCGCGAAACCGAGTATCTCGACCGGATCGTAGGCCGTGACGCCGGCGACATGGTAGGTGGCACCGGGCGGATCGGCCGTTTGGGCAAGAGCGGGCGCTGCCGATGTCGCCGCGAAAGCCGCGAACAGCAAGGGGAAAAGCCGGCCGCTACGACCTGTCGTCATGCCAATGATCCACCGCTATATCTCGTGATCCGCACCCTGCCGGGGCCGCGACCGCCGGTCCAGCCACGGCGCAGGTCACGCCGGGAAGATCGCGGCAACTGTTGTCGCAACGCCCGGCCAGCCCCGTCGGGCAACGGGCCGAAGATCAGACTAAAATATTGATCGAAATAGGAAAATACCGCGCTCTCCAGTGCCCGGGCCGGCTCTGCCAGGTCACCGAACCGCACTCGCATATTTTTGCCCTTCCGCAGGCCCCGGGCGACCGTCCTGATGGGCCGGAGGGGCGCCGCCCGTGGCCCGCCGGCGCGACTGGGCCGGCGGGCGGTCGCGGTTGCCGGCCACCCGTTTCATCGCATCCGCCAGCCGGGCGACGCGCGAAGACGATCCCCGGCCATGCTGATCGGCGAGGGGAAATGAAACGGCGTCTTTCAACCCCCAAGGGCACGTGCTAACATTCTTTCGTCGTGAGTTTCGCTCTTTCGCCAAGTTGACCGGGGCGCGGCTCAGGTGGGCTTGTGACGGGCGCATGGGCGACCGGAAAGCTGGGGGATCGCGTGTTTCTCAAGACGGATGAAACCCGGAACGCCGAACTCACGGTTGACCTGAAGGCGATGCGACGGCGCCTGGGCTGGACCCAGTGGGATCTTGCCGAACGCCTCAACGTCGACCAGGGCACGGTCAGCCGCTGGGAACGCGGGGTGGAAACGCCCCGCCCGGCAAGCTACGCGATGCTGCGCGACCTGATCCTGAAGGGCGACGGAACCCGCGCGATGGCGCTGAGCCGCGCGATGGTTCAGCACAATCTCGCCCCGAGTTGCCTGTGCGACAGCCGGCACCGGCTGATGGCATTCTCGGCAAAGGCGAACCGCCATTACCAGGAACGGCTTGGCATGACCCTGACCGACCAGATCGGGTGGGAACTGGCACGGCATTCGGAATTCGTCGGCAACCCCGAGGTCTGGCAGGCGGTTAAGAAGGCCGGGCTTGGACGCGAGGATCTGCTGCTTCTGCGCCTGACGATCAACCTGCGTGGCCAGGGCCACGTCACCCGGATCGAACCGATCTACGAAGGCGGCAGCTTCCTCGGCTGGTCCTCGACCCGCACCGACACGTTCGACTATCCGGCGAACGACGACGTCTCGCTGGAACGGCTGGACGTGATCCATGCCGATCAGCCCGAATTGCTGGCAACGGTCTACGAAGGCACGCGGAGCCGCGTTTCGTGACACGGGCGGGCCGGTGCCGGGGCTGACCGCGGGCGCCTCGGCGCGCGGACGCGTCCTTGCCGTCGATATCGCCCGCGGCGTGGCGCTTGCCGGCATGATCCTGTTTCACACCGTCACCGATCTCGAACTTTTCGGCCACCTGCCGCCGGGCACCTCGACCAGCGGCGGCTGGGCGGTGTTCGCACGGGTCGTGGCGGGCAGTTTCCTGTTCCTCGTCGGGGTCAGCCTGGTCCTTGCCCATCGCGACGGCATCCGCTGGCCCGCCGTCGCCGGGCGCATCGCCCGGATCGCCGCCGCCGCGGCACTGATCACGGCGGTCACCTGGGCGGCGATGCCGGAGCGGTTCGTGTTCTTCGGCATCCTGCATTCGATCGCCCTCGCCAGCCTTCTGGGGCTGGCGTTCCTGCGCCTGCCCTGGATCGTCGCGCTGGCCGCCGCGCTGGCGGTGGCGGTACTTCCGCAGATCATGCGCAGCCCGCTTTTCGATCCCCCCGCGCTGGTCTGGACCGGGCTGGCGGTACGGGTGCCCGTCTCGATGGATTTCGTGCCGGTCTTTCCGTGGTTCGGCGCCACGCTGGCCGGCATCGCCGCCGCCGGCCTCGCCGGGCGCGCCGGGCTGTGGGACCGCCTGCGGCACGGGGCGGCGAACCGCTCCGCCACCGCGCGGCTTCTGTCCTGGCCCGGCCGGCACAGCCTGGCGATCTACCTTCTGCACCAGCCGGTCCTGATCGCCGCGATCTGGGGTGTCGGGCAGCTGGTCTAGCCCCGGCCACGGCCTGCCTGCACCGGCAACCGGGCCCAGCCACGGGGCCCGGCCCGCAACGGTTCGCCGCGCGCCCGCCAACCCCGGCGGCGGCCCCCAACCCGGTCACGACATGATCACGAAATCCCGGCCCGAACGCCGATCGGGATGCAGCGGCAGGTCGGTGAAGATGAAGATCATGCCGGGATGGACATGCGCCTGCAGGGCGCTGGCAAAGCTGTCCTCGCCGCGGACCCGGCGCAGATCGTGCATCGCCTGTTCCGCATCGTCGCCGTAGGTCATCGCGGCCCAGTGCATGCCCCGGGCGCCATCATGCGCGCCGTTCAGGACGTAGACATGGCTGCCCAGCGGCTTGCCGTCCCAGATCAGCCGTCCCTCCAGCACCTCGCGGTCGTTCTCGATCACGACGATCTTTTCGTCGAAGGACGAGGCGATCATCGAACTGACCGGATAGGCCTCGTCGAACGCCCAGTCGGACGGGTGTTTCTTTTCGTCCAGCGCCGCCAGCACGTCTTCGAACTCGTGCTCGGCGTAGCCCGACAGGATCAGGCCCGGATGCACCACCTCGGATGGCTCGTGGTGGCTGTCGGCGATGATCACCGGGGTGCCCAGATGCGTCACCTCGAACAGCAGCGCGGAGAATTTCAGCGGCAGCCGCACACAGCCGTGCGAGGCCGGATAGCCCGGCAGGTTGCCCGCGTGCAGCGCCACCCCGTCCCAGGTCAGGCGGTTCATGTTCGGCATCGGCGCGTTGTTGTAGGTCGAGGACCGGTGGTTGCGATCCTTCTGCAGCACGACGAAGACGCCCACCGGCGTCTCGTGCCCCGGCTTGCCCGAGGAACAGGTCGACACCGCGATCCGGACGCCGTTGCGGTAGACATGCACGCGCTGCTCGTCGAGCGAGACGATGACCGCCACCGGGCCCGTCGGCTGGCGTTCCGGATGCCAGGTGAACTCGCCCGGCTGCAGCTCGTGGATTTCCTTGTAGACCTGCTGGCCCAGGGCCCCCGACGCGGCCAGGACCAGCCCACCGCCAGCACCGGCGAGAAAGCCGCGCCGACTCCAGATCTTGCGTTGGCCAAGCGTCATCCCCGCCTCCCTGTCCCGTATCGATCCGTCCGCTGCGCCATGCCGGGCCGGCCCTCAGCCTCCGAACACCACGGCATCGGCGACCTCGTAGCGTTCATCACCGACGCTGACGACGGTGCGGTCGCCGTCCCTCCGCGCGCCGGTGGCGGGATAGCCATCGGCCTGCGACGTGTCGGCGCCGAGGAAGCCGCCGTCCTGGAAGAACAGCGCGCGCCTCGTCCCGTCGGGCCGGATCACGACCACGGCCGCGCTGCCGCCCGCGTCGCGTGCCACGCCGAATTCGCAAGGCGCCGGGTCCGCCGCCGCGCCCTGGGCGCAGGGCAGATGGCCGATGGCGTCGAACACCTCCTGCCCGGCGCGCAGCGCCGCGCCGGCGGGTTCGAGATATTCGGCCGCGGCCCAGCCGCGCAGCCGCGATCCGTCCAGCATTTCGACCTCGCACCAGCGCCGCCCGCCGGCCTCGCGGCAGTCGAGATTGCGCAGGAGCGTGCCCGGCGCCACCTCGGTCAGAACCTTCGCGCCGGTCGTCGCCTCGGCCCGGATGTTCAGCCGGCCCTCAAGCCCGAAGACCGACACGTAGTCCGCCGCCGCGCCCGGCGCCGGCCGCAGCGCGGGGCCCGGCGCCTCCGCCGGGCCGGACGGCGCCGGACCGGCGCGCAGATCGAGCGTGACGCCCCGGTTCGACAGCCGCAACGTGCCGGTCAGCGGATCGAAGCCGATGTCGATCCGATCCTCCAGCACACCCAGGATCGACCGCTCCTGCGCGTCCAGCATGCCGGGGCAGGCCATCCGCGTCACCGCCACCGGGCCGTCGATGACCAGTTGCCCGGCCGCCATCCGGGCGCGGGCCTGGAACCGGTTGCAGCCGGTCCCACCCGTCAGCCCGCCATCGGGTGAAAAGCGGATCTCCGGCCCGCCGGACACCGCGCCGCCATCGACGGCGACGATCCGCCAGGCCTGCGCCCCGGCCCCTGCCATCGCTTCGGGCTGCGCCGGTTCCGCCGATTGCGCGGAAACCGACGCGGCCAGCGCGAACAGGGCAACGAGGCTAAACCCTGCCGCTGCGCCGTACCGGCGCGCGCTGGCCGCAACCTGCGGGCGGCGCGCGCGCGGCCCGCCCGATGTTCCGGGAAAGCCCGGCGCGGGGCGTTCCGACTCTAGCCGCCGTGTCGCGTCCATCCTCGTCCCCTCCGGCCGGTGACCGGCAAATCCCGCATCGCCGGCCACGCCTGATGCATGGCCGACCGGCCCGATGGGACTGCATCGGGCCCGCGCGCGGAAGGGCGGAAATATGCGGCAACCGCATCCGCCGCTTGGAAAACGGTGACATTTCAATGACACAGGGGGGCGGATCACGCCGTCGGCACAAGCGCCACGTGATCCGCCGCCAGCAGATCCGCCGCGAAGCCCTCCAGCACCAGTGCCGTGTCCCCGTCCAGTTGCAGCCGCGCGTCATGGCCGCCCGGCCCGCCGGGCGAAAGCACCGCCGCCACCGCCGCGAAATCGGCGAACCCGAAATCCGACAGGTCCAGCCGGTCGCCCTCGCCCGGATCGAAATCGAGGATCGTGGTCGTGCCCGCCACATCGTCGATCCGGAAGGTATCGGCCCCGGCGCCGCCCGACAGCCGGTCGGCCCCGCCGCCGCCCGACAGAAGGTCATCGGCCAGCCCGGCATAGAAGGTCTCATCTTCCCCGGTGCCGATGATCGTGTCCGCGCCCTCGGTTCCCACCCGCGTCACCGCTCCGGTGAGATCGCCGCCATGCACCACGTGGATCGTGGCCGTGTCCACACCGGGCACGTAGGTGGAGATCACCACATCGTCGAAACCGTCGCCGTTCAGATCGGCCGCGCCCGTCACCTGCGATTGCAGGCCCTCCGTCTGCGGCAGGGTGATGACGAAACCGCCGAGCCCGGCCGCGACATCGGCCAGCGCCACCGCCCCGCCATCCGGCTTGCCGAAGATCACGTAGACCCCGCTTCGCGCGGTCACGATGAGATCGCCAAAGGCGTCGCCGTTGACATCCCCGGCGGCCGACACCGTGCCGCCGGACAGGTCGCCCGACTCGGCGCCGGTGATGACGAAGCCACCCGTCCCGGCGCGCAGGTCGCCCAGGCTGATCGCGCCAAGACCCGGCCCGCCGAAGACGACGAAGCTTTCGCCCGCGTTCTCGCCCGCCGCCCCGTCGGCCTGACGCGCCGACACGATCACGTCGGCATAGCCGTCGCCGTTCACGTCGCCCGCGCCGCTGACGGCATGGCCCAGATGATCGCCCGCCGCGGCGCCCTTGATCGAGAAGCCGCGGCTGCCCGCGGTGTCGATGGCGGCGAGGTCGACGCGGTCGCCCCTGGCTTCCCCGGCCGCGCCGTAGACGACATAGGCGGCGCCGGTGTCTTGTACCCCGTCGGCATCGAGTTGCGGGGCGCTCACGACAAGATCGGCGCGGCCGTCGCCGTTCACGTCGCCGGCGATGGCGACCGTTCCGGTCGTGCCCAACTGGCCGTTGTCGAACGCCGCGCCCGAGGTTTCGCCCACGATCACGAATCCGTCGAGGGCGTCGTTGCCTTCCACATCCGCCAGGCCGACCGCCCCGCCGCCGGCCTTGCCATAGACCACGTAGGCAAGGCCCGGCGTGTCGCCATCGGGCCGTTGCTCCGGCGCTTCGCCAAAGGGCGCGCCGACGATCACGTCGGACAGGCCGTCACCATCCACGTCGCCCGCGCCCCCGACCGCCTCGCCGGAAAGGTCGATCGCGGCCGCGCCGCGGATCGCGAAACCTGAGGTGGCCTCATCCCCCGCAAGGTCGGACAGCGCGACCGGCGTACCGATGTCCTTGCCGTAGACGACATAGCTTGCCCCGGCATAGAGCCCCGAGTCGCTGTTGAGCCACGCGCCAAGGATCACGTCGGCCTTGCCGTCGCCGTTCACATCGCCCGCGCCGCTGACCGACACGCCCGCCCGGTCCCCCGCCGCCTCGCCCTCGATGAAGAAGCCGGCATTGGACTCACCCTCTGCAATCGCGCCGAGGTCGATGGACTCGCTGCCGCCGAACAGCACATAGGCGCCGCCGGTTTTGTCCGCGCGCCCGGCCACGCCGAGGATCAGGTCGTCGATCCCGTCGTCGTTCACGTCGCCCGCCACCGCCATCGCGGTGAACCCGCCATCCCCCGCCGCGCCGGTGATGACGAGGCCGGCGGCGTCGGACAGGTCCACCGGCGCGGTGGTGCCGGTGACGGTAACGCGCAGCACCGCCTCCGTACCGTCGGCGCTGGCGACGGTGAAATCATCCTGCGCGACCTCGCCGCCCCGCAACGCCTGCACGGCCGGTTTGGCGGGATCGAGCGTGTAGGTCCAGCCGCCATCCTCCTCAAGCGTCAGGGTGCCATAGGTGCCCGCCGCGCCAGTTTGCGCAACGAAGGTATCCGCCCCGTCGGGGTCGGCCACCCGCAAGGTGCCCGTCGCCACCTCCGCCGCCCGTTCGGCCACCTCGCCGGTCATGTCGCCGGTGATCACGGCGGCGTCGTTCGCGCCGGTGATGGTGACCGAGATATCCCGCGTTCCGGTGCCTTCGCCATCGCCGATCGAGATGCGGTAGCCCAGCGTCACGGTCTCGCCCTCGATCAGGTAGTCGAACACGGTGACCTCTGCCGAGAACGTCAGCGGCACCGAACCGCCCGTTTCCCCGGCTGCCTTCGTCACCGCCCCCGCCGTCATGAGCGCCGCGAGGTCGATCCCATCCAGCCCGCCGGTCACCCCGCTGGCCCCGGTATAGGTCACCACGGCCGCATGGCCGGCATCCGACAGGTCGGCATCGGTGAACGCCACGGTGATCTGGTCGGTGATCGCGGCGCTGTCCGTCGTTTCGGTCAGCTCGACGGGCGCGATGTCCGCCAGCACCGGCGCGTCGTTGGTGCCGGTGATCGTCACCGCGAATGCCCGCGTGCCGCTGCCCAACGCGCCGTCGTCCACCGTGATGTCGTAGCCCAGCGTCACCGCCTCACCGGCTGCCAGGTAGTCGAACACCGTCGATGCCGCCGAGAAGGTCAGCGGCACCGAACCGCCCGTTTCCCCGGCCGACTTCGTCACCACCCCCGCCGTCATCAGCGCCGCGAGGGCTTCCGCATCGAGCCCAAGACCCTCGGTCACACCATCGGTCCCGGTGCTCGTGACCGTTGCCGCGTGGCCGGTCTGCGACAGGTCGACATCGGTGAAGGTCACCGTGATCTGGTCGGTGATCGCGGCGCTGTCCACCGTCTCGGTCAGCGCGACGGGCGCGATTTCCGCCACCGCCGGCACGTCATTTGTGCCGGTGATGGTGAAGCCCACCGTCGCGCTCGCCTCCGCGCCCGCCCGGTCGGTTGCGGTGACGGTATGGGACCAGGTGATCGTTTCGCCCCCGGCGAGGAAATCGAGCGCCAGATCATCGGCGGCAAGGCTCCAGCCCGTCTGCCCCGGCGCATCGGCCCCGGTCACGCCGGTCGAGAAGCCCGCGACCAGTGCCGTGGCGAGGTCCGCGGCGAGATCACCGCCCGACCATGCGATGTCATCGTTCGGGGTGAACGCGACGGTCACCGCATCGCCGCCATCGACATCGCCGAAGCCCACCGTGCCCGCGTCCGCCAGATCCTGCGCCGCGGCCTCCGCCGCCTCGGTGATCGCCGCCGCCGCCGTCGCGCTGACCGTCGGCGCGTCGTTCACCCCGCTGATCGTGACGGTCACCGACCCTGCGGTGCCGTCCGCCGTGGCCACCGCGAAGCGTTCGGTCAGCGTGGCCCCCGCGCCCAGCGCCTGGATCGCGTCCTGCCCGTTGTCGGCCGCGTAGGCCCATGCGCCGTCCGTTCCCAGCGTGAACAGCCCGTGGCTGCCCGCCGTCCCCGCCTGCGCCACGAACACCGCCTCGCCCGCGTCCACGTCGGTCACGTCGAGGGTGCCGGTGGCGCGCAGCGTCGCGGCCGCGTCCTCCGTCACCGTCCCCGTCGCCATGCCGCCGATCGTGGCGGCGTCGTTGACCCCGGCGATGGTCACCGTCACCACCGCCTCCGCCCCGTCCGCCGTGGCCACCGCGAAGCGTTCGGTCAGCGCGGCCCCCGCGCCCAGCGCCTGGATCGCGTCCTGCCCGTTGTCGGCCGCGTAGGTCCAGCCGCCATCCGCGCCCAGCGTGAACAGCCCGTGGGCCCCCGCCGTCCCGGCCTGCGCAAGGAACACCGCCGCCCCCGGTTCGGTCATCGCGAGTTGCCCGGCGGCGGTCAGCGTGCCGGGCTCTCCGGCCCCTTCATCCTCGGTCAGGGTGCCGGTCATCTCGCCCGCGATCTGCGGGCCGGACAGGTCGATGACGACCTCGCGGGTCAGGCTGCGGCTGGTCAGTTGCAGGCCATCGACCGTCCGCTCCGCCACGACGGACAGGTCGAACCGCCCGGCCTCGGCGAAGGCACGGGGTGCGAAGGCCACCGTCCAGCTGCCGTCCTCGGCGACGGTGGCGGTTTCGCTCTGCCCGGCGAGGGTCACGGTGACGCGGCTGCCGGCAAGACCGTGGCCGGCGAATTCCGCCCCGGCGGCGTTCTCGGCGCGCGAGACGACCCCGTCGAAATCGGCAAGCGAGGGCGTGAACGGCCGGTTCGCGGCCAGGATCTCGGCGAAGCTGTCCGGCAGGTCGGCACCCGCGCGCACCATCCCGGCAAGGGTGACGGCCACGGTTTCAAGGCTGTTCTCGATCGCCTCGATCGCCGCGCCCGGCGCCGGCGCGGCCTCGGCCAGCAGGCGGCCCAGCCGCGCGGTCGACGGCCCGGGCGCGCCCAGCCCGGCCGCCAGCGCGGCGGTGATCGCCGCGGCATCGGCCAGCGGATCGGCGCCCGGCGGCGCGGCGGTGATCGCCGCGGCCAGCGCCGCCGCCACCGCGGCGGCATCGGCGCCCGGCGCCTCGGCCGTGGCCAGGACGTTGGCCACCCGTGCGGCGGCGGCGAAGGCCGCGGTGTCGCCGGCCTCGGCCTCGGCCATCGGGTCACGGCCCAGCAGCGAGGCATCGCCAAGACCCAGCGCCGCCCGCAGCTCCGCCTCCGCCTCGGCGGCGGTCAGCGGGCTGCCCGCTTCGGCGGTGGCCGCCATGTGCTCCCAGATCAGGGTCGACAGCGGCGACAGGATGGTCGCGCCATCCGGGGCCGCGAAGCGGACCGAGACCGCCTGGCCGGTGGTCAGGTCGTAGCCGCCGTCGGCATAGAGCGGCCCCCGGCCGGGCAGCAACGCCAGGTCGAAAGAGCCGTCGGCGCGGCTGCGCGTGGCCGGTTCCAGGCCCTCGTCCCAGGCCCCGTCGAGGTCGAGATCGCGGAACACGCGGGCGTCGACGACATAGCCATCGACGACGTAGCCGGTGCCGGACGGCGGCGGCGCGTCGCCATCGCCGGGGTCGTCCTGTTCCGGGTCCGACCTGCACGCGACGGTGGCCGCCCCGGCCGCCAGCGCGCCGAGCGGACCCGCCGCGCCAAGCCCCGCCGCCAGCGGCAGGGCCGCCACCGCGCCGTCGAAGGCCGCGAGCGAGATCAGAAACGTGCCGGCCTCGGTTTCCCGCACATCCTCCGCCGCGACGGTGATCACGCCGCCGCCCGCCAGCTCCAGCCGCAGCGATCCGTCGTCGAGCCGCCGGACCCCCTCGATCCCCGCGATCGAGGAGACCGGTACGAAATCCGTCGCCTGCGCCCGCGCCGCCACCGGCAGGATCAGCAGCGCCGCCGTCAGACCGGCCAGCGCGCGCGCCGACCATTCGGCCAGTGCGCCGGCCCCGCCCGACAGATCGACCCGGTGCCGCCGTGCGCCCGGCAAGGCCGCCACGGCGGCCGCACGGCCGGCATCGACGACAACCCCGCCCGGCAGGGCGCGCCCGCGCAGCACGGCGACACGCGCGATCCCGCGCCCATCCGTAGAGATCCTCGTTCGTCGGGACCGTTCGCTGCGCGACATGGATTCCATTCTGGGTTGCAGGATCCGCGCGAAATAAAGCCGTTGGGGTCCGCGAAACCAACCCGGCCGTTGGAATGCGGCCGAACGCCGGGAAACGCGCTTGCAGCCGAACGGCTGTATCCCCTTGTCACCGGCCCCGCCGGCGCGGCGGGGTCCGGGCCGGGAACCGTTGCGGTTTGGCAAAGACGGCTCTCGCCGCGGCCCTCTTGGCGACGAAGCCATGCGACTGTGCCTGCAAAGCGGTCATTCGCGAGGCCGACCGGGCAAGTTTTGGGCATCCATCGGAACGAGCCCTGAAACACGGATCGCGGATATTCCGATTCCCGCGATTCCCGCCGCAGTGTTTCTGCGCTGCAGCGTG
This sequence comes from Paracoccaceae bacterium, assembly GCA_024742695.1. Lineage (GTDB taxonomy): Bacteria > Pseudomonadota > Alphaproteobacteria > Rhodobacterales > Rhodobacteraceae > JANSXY01. The sequence continues at coordinate 92,939 of JANSXY010000011.1, forward strand.
GCTGCGGCGTGAACGTGCGGCGGCGCAGGCCTGGAACTCCGAACGCCACCGCACTCCGCAAACGGGTTGCGTGTGTTCCATGTGGGTTCGCCGACGCGGACCGGCAAGGGGCGTCGCGCGACCGCCCAGGAACGAAGGGACACAGGGATGTCGAACACTCTACTCCGGACGACGGCCGCCGCCGCTCTGGCCTTGGCCGCCGCACCGATCCACGCGCAGGACGTGGCCTGCCCCATCAAGGTCGGGATCCTGCACTCGCTGTCGGGCACGATGGCGATATCCGAGACGACGCTGAAGGACACGATGGAGATGCTGATCGATCTCCAGAACGACAAGGGCGGGGTTCTGGGCTGCGAACTCGAGGCGGTGGTGGTCGATCCGGCCTCCGACTGGCCGCTGTTCGCGGAAAAGGCGCGCGAACTGCTGACCGTGCACGAGGTCGACGTGATCTTCGGCAACTGGACGAGCGTGTCGCGCAAGTCGGTCCTGCCGGTGATCGAGGAACTCAACGGGCTGCTGTTCTACCCCGTGCAGTACGAGGGCGAGGAAAGCTCCAAGAACGTGTTCTACACCGGCGCCGCGCCGAACCAGCAGGCGATCCCGGCGACGGACTACTTCCTCGACGAACTCGGCGTCGAGAAATTCGCCCTGCTGGGCACCGACTACGTCTATCCGCGCACCACCAACAACATCCTCGAAAGCTACCTTCTGGCGAAGGGCATCCCGGCAGAGGACATCTTCGTCAACTACACGCCCTTCGGCCATTCCGACTGGTCCAAGATCGTCGCCGATGTCGTGGCGCTGGGGGCCGACGGCAAGAAGGTCGGCGTGATCTCGACGATCAACGGCGATGCCAATGTCGGCTTCTACAAGGAGCTTGCCGCGGCCGGCGTTTCGGCCGACGACATCCCGGTCGTGGCCTTCTCGGTCGGCGAAGAGGAGCTTTCGGGCCTCGACACCTCGAACCTCGTCGGTCATCTCGCGGCCTGGAACTACTTCCAGTCCGCCGACACGCCCGCGAACGAGGCCTGGGTCACGGCGTGGAAGGCCCGGATGGGCGAGGATCGCGTCACCAACGACCCGATGGAGGCGCATTACATCGGCTTCAACATGTGGGTGAACGCCGCCACGGCGGCCGGCACCACCGATGTCGACGCGGTGCGCACGGCGATGTACGGGCAGGAATTCCCGAACCTCACCGGCGGCACGGCGACGATGCTGCCGAACCATCACCTGACCAAGCCGGTGCTGATCGGCGAGATCCAGGCCGACGGCCAGTTCGACATCATCAGCCAGACCGATCCGGTCCCCGGCGACGCCTGGACCGATTTCCTGCCGGAATCCGCGAAGCTGGTGTCGGACTGGAAGGATCTCGGCTGCGGGATGTACAACACCGAGACCGAGACCTGCGTGCAGATCAAGTCGAACTACTGAAGCAACCGGGCCGGGGCAGCCGCCCCGGCCCGCCGCAGTTCGGGAATGACGATGTTCAGGCCGCTTCTTCTTTGCCTTGCCGCCCTCGTCGCGGCGCCCGGACCCGGCGCGGCCCAGCAGGCCGACGCCCCGATCCAGCTTCTGTTGCAGGACCATGGCGAGGCCATCGCGGAAAGCTCGCGCCGCACGATCGGCCCTGCCATCGACGCGCTGGCCGGCAGCGGGCTGGCCGAGGCGCGCGCGGTGCTGGAACGCTGGCAGGCCAAGGAAATGTGGCGCCACGACGCGACCGGGCTGTTCGTTCATGCCGAGGAGGTCGACCGCAACACGATCCGGATTTTCGATTTCGCCACCGGCGAGCCGATCGGCGAGGTGCCGGACGACGGCTACACGCAACTCAAGCCGAATTCCGGCATCCGCGGGATGATCGGCGCGGCGCTGGTCCAGTTCCAGCTTTCCGATCCCGATCCGTCGCGCCGGCAGGAGGCGCTGGACGCGATCGAGCGCGACGCCGAAGCCTCGCATCTCGCCGCGCTGCGCGCCGCGATCCCCGGCGAGGATGACACGGCGATCCGGGCGCGCAAGCAGCGCCTTGAACGGCTGCTGACCATCGAGTTCGGCGAGACCGAGGCCGAGCGGATCGCCGCCATCGAGGGGTTCGAGGCCGATCTTGGCGTGGACCTGCGGGCGGTGCTGAACCGGCTGGTCCAGACCCGGCGGGAGGTGGCCGCGACAGTGCCCGACACCGCCGATGTCGCCCGCGTGCTGAAGCCGGGCAGCGAAGCCCTGGCGGTGCCCGAGGCCTATGGCCTGCTGGTCGAGGCCGGGCTTGCACCGCAACGTGTCTCGCGCGAGGACAGGCGCGCGGCGCTGATCGCGCATATCGACGGCGGCAGCGTCGGCGGCGTGCAGGTCGCGTCACTGGATACCGAGGCGGCGCGCGACGCAGCCTTCGCGGCCCTGGTCGCGGCCGGGCTGGTCGCAACCGCCGCGACCGATGCCGAGGCGGAGGCGGCGGTCCGCGCGCATGTCTTCTTCGACCGCTACGTCGCCGCGCCGCCGGGCGTGGCCGAAGCCGCCGCGCTGGCCCTGAAGGCGATCGAGGGGCGGCTGGCGCTGAACCAGGGCGCGGACCTCCTGCTCGACGCGCTGTCGCTCGCCTCGATCTACTTTCTCGCCGCGATCGGGCTGGCGATCACCTTCGGCGTGATGGGGGTGATCAACATGGCGCATGGCGAGTTCATCATGATGGGCGCCTACACCGGCTACGTGGTGCAGCAGCTGGTGCCCGACCACACGCTGTCGATCCTGATCGCGCTGCCGCTGGCCTTCGTGGTGACCTTCGCGGCCGGGGTGGCGATGGAACGGCTGGTGATCCGCTGGCTTTACAACCGGCCGCTGGAAACGCTTCTGGCGACCTTCGGCATCTCGGTGGCGTTGCAGCAGCTTGCCAAGAACATCTTCGGCACCCAGGCCCGGCCGCTGACCGCGCCGGGCTGGCTGGACGGGTCGCTGGTTCTCAACGACGTCGTGTCGATCAGCTACATCCGGATCGCGATCTTCGCCCTCGCGCTCGCCTTCCTGGTGCTGTTCCTGTTCATCATGAACCGCACCCGGATCGGGCTGGAGGTGCGCGCGGTCACGCAAAACCCCCGGATGGCGGCGTCGATGGGGATCAACCCGGGGCGCATCAACATGCTGACCTTTGGGCTCGGCTCGGGCATCGCGGGCATCGCCGGGGTCGCCATCGGCCTTTACGCCAAGGTGACGTCGGAGATGGGGCAGGACTACATCGTGCAATCCTTCATGACCGTGGTCGTCGGCGGCGTGGGCAACATCTGGGGAACGCTCGTGGGGGCCTCGATGGTGGGGCTTCTGCAGAAGGGGATCGAGTGGTTCAACCCGGCCAACACGCTGGCCGCCCAGACCTACATGATCCTGTTCATCATCCTGTTCATCCAGTTCCGGCCACGGGGGATCATCGCCCTCAAGGGTCGCGCGGCGGAGGCCTGAGCATGTCCGACATCGCCCTCGCCCCCGCGCGCCGCCGGCCCTTCGTCGTCCGGCATCCCTCGGTCCTGGTGTTCCTCGCCCTGCTGGGGCTGTTCACGCTGGCGGTGACCCTGCTGGCCGAAGGCACCGGGATCGGCGTGATCTCCACCAGTTTCGTCAAGACGCTGGGCAAGACCCTGTGCCTGTGCCTCGTGGCGCTGGCGATGGACCTGGTCTGGGGCTACACCGGCATCCTGTCGCTGGGGCACATGGCCTTCTTCGGCATCGGCGGCTACGCGATCGGCATGTGGCTGATGTATGCCCGGACCGAGATCATCGTCGCCGAAAGCCTTGCCGCGGCCCCGCTGCCGCCAACCGCCGAGGAGATCCGCGACGGGATCGCAACGCAGATCTTCGGCGTCGTCGGCTCGGCGGAGTTTCCGCCGATCTGGGCCGTCGCGCATTCGCTGCCGCTGCAACTCGCGGCGGTCGTGCTGGTGCCGGGCCTGCTGGCGCTGGTCTTCGGCTGGCTGGCCTTCCGCAGCCGGGTGACCGGCGTCTACCTGTCGATCCTGACCCAGGCGATGACGCTGGCGTTGTCGCTGTACCTGTTCCAGAACGATTCCGGCCTGCGCGGCAACAACGGCCTGTCGGGCCTGCAGAACCTGCCCGGCCTCGACGCGGTGCCTCAGGCGCGGGTGTCGATGTGGTTCTTCTGGGCCTCGGCCGCGGCGCTGGCGGCGGGCTACGCGCTGTTCGCCTGGATCGTTTCGGGGAAGTTCGGCTCGGTGATCCGGGCGATCCGCGACGACGAGGCGCGGGTACGGTTCCTCGGCTACCCGGTGGAGGGGTTCAAGCTGTTCGTCTTCACCCTGTCGGCGGTGGTGGCCGGGATCGCCGGGGCGCTCTATTACCCGCAGGCCGGCATCATCAACCCCGCCGAGATCGCGCCGATCGCCTCGATCTACCTTGCCGTCTGGGTGGCGATCGGCGGCCGCGGCCGGCTTTACGGCGCGGTGATCGGCGCGGCGCTGGTGTCGCTCTTGTCGACCTGGTTCACCGGCGGGCAGGCCCCCGATCTCGACCTCGGGTTCTACCGGGTCCAGTGGGTCGACTGGTGGACCGTGCTGCTGGGCCTGTCCTTCGTCGCCGTCACGCTGTTCGCGCCCAAGGGCGTCGGCGGGCTGGTGGATCTCGTCGCCGACCGCCGCAGCCCCGACCGGCACGGCGCCGATCTCGGCCCCGATCCGGGCGCGCTGCGCGAGAAGGAGGCGCAATCGGAATGACCACGCTTCTGGAGGTTTCGGGCGTCTCGGTGTCCTTCGACGGGTTCAGGGCGATCAACAACCTGTCGTTCCAGATCGGCACCGCCGAGATGCGGGCGATCATCGGTCCGAACGGCGCCGGCAAGACCACCTTCATGGACATTGTCACCGGCAAGACCCGGCCCGACCAGGGGCGCATCCTGTATGGCGAGAGGGGCGTGTCGCTGCTGTCGATGACCGAAAGCGCGATCGCGCGGGCCGGGATCGGGCGCAAGTTCCAGCGCCCCACCGTGTTCGAGGACCAGACGGTGGCCGACAACCTGATGATGGCGCTGCGGAAGGATCGAGGCCCGTTCGCGGTGCTGGCCTTCCGGCCCTCGGTCGCGGATCATGACAGAGTGCGGTCGCTGGCCGCCGACATCGGCCTCGAGGCGGCGCTGGGCCGCAAGGCCGGCGAACTCAGCCACGGCCAGAAGCAATGGCTGGAGATCGGCATGCTGCTGGCGCAGGAACCGCGGCTTCTGCTGGTCGACGAACCCGCCGCCGGGATGACCCCCGCCGAGCGCGAACAGACGACCGACATCCTGCGCGAGGCCGCGAAGACCCGCGCGGTGGTGGTGGTGGAGCATGACATGGAATTCGTGCGGCGGCTGAACTGCAAGGTCACCGTGCTGCACGAGGGCGCGGTTCTGGCCGAAGGTTCCATCGACCATGTCACGAAGGACGAACGCGTGATCGAGGTCTACCTTGGACGATGATTTCCTCAAGATCGAGGGGCTGACCCTGCACTACGGCGGCAGCCGGATCCTGAACGGCGTCGACCTGTCGGCGCGGATCGGCGAGGTGACCTGCGTGATGGGCACCAACGGCGTGGGCAAGACCAGCCTGCTCAAGGCGATCTCGGGCACGCATCCGTTCTCGGGCGGGCGCTACCGCCTGGCGGGCGAGACGATCCTTGGCAGCCCGGCGCATGTGCTGGCCCGCAAGGGCGTGGGCTACGTGCCGCAGGGGCGCGACATCTTCCCGCTGCTGACGGTTCGGGAAAACCTGGAAACCGGCTTTGCCTGCCTGCCGCGCGGCGCGCATCGCATCCCCGACGAGATCTTCGATCTGTTCCCGATCCTGAGGGAGTTCCTCGGCCGCCGCGGCGGCGACCTGTCGGGCGGCCAGCAACAGCAGCTGGCCATCGCGCGGGCGCTGATCGCGCGGCCCCGGCTGCTGCTGCTCGACGAGCCGACCGAGGGCATCCAGCCCAACATCATCCAGCAGATCGGCCGGGTCATCGCGCATCTGCGCGACCGGGGCGACATGGCGATCGTCCTTGTAGAGCAGTATTTCAGCTTCGCCTACGACCTTGGCGACCGGTTCTACGTGATGGAACGCGGCGCCATGCGCGTGGCCGCCGGAAAGGCCGAGGTCACGCGCGAGGCGCTGCTGGACTCCGTCTCGGTCTGAGCCCGCGAGGCCGCGCGCCCCTCGCAAAGGGCCGCGGGCGCTGCTGCCCTGTTCATCGGCAAACCCGGATCGTGCACCCGGGGCGGCTTGGCTTCGGCATGTGACGCGGGGCGGGTCCGCCCTGCGGAACAATCGCCCCTCGACAAGGTCGCGGCCCTGCCCCGCGCCGGCTCCGACCGGCTGCGGGCGAAGACCGATCCGGCCGGCGGCGTCGGCCCGGATTGCGGATGCATCCGATCAGCCAGCTGGCGCAGGGGAGAGCGACCACGCGACCCTTCAACCCTGAGATGAGGAACGTCACGCGATTCGTTGCGGATGCCTAGCCCGGAACAAGCACCGCGCGACGAGCGCGTGCCGATCGCCGGGCTGGCGGTGCCGCGGGGGGAGCTGGACGGGAAGGATGCGGTCGGGATGAGGGCGGTGTTCGAGGGGTTGGGGAAGCGGATCGAGCAGACCCTGCGGAACGGAAAGCGCGGATTGGCGGCACGGGTGGCGGACGCGCGGGAGCGGTATGGGGAGTTGTTGTCGTGAGGGGCGGTGAGCAGACGGTCGTGCGACCGCGAAGGGACCGGCAACCGTTGAAAGAACGGACATGCCTCCCTCTTGGTTTTGCGACATCAAGCCAACGAAGGCTGGCAAACCGCTACTGCGTAGGTCTACACTTGGTTTGAATGATAAGGGTTTACTTCATGCTCAAGGCTGAGATCGACACCGCCAAGCGCACTGTGAATACGGACCGCGTACAGATCACCATTGGCGAAGTTGCAACGATGTATTCGTCGGAAGAACTTAATATTCTTCCCGACTTCCAGCGCCTCCATCGCTGGAGCTTAGAGAAGAAATCCAACTTTGTTGAATCGATCTTGATTGGAATTCCCATTCCCCCGGTCTTCGTATTCGAAACAGACGAGGGCACATGGGAGCTTGTAGACGGACTTCAACGAGTGTCGACCATTCTCGAGTTCATGGGAGTACTCCGGGACGTCGACAATCCTGGCGAAACTAAGAGAAGCATCTTGGCTGGAACAAAGTATCTTCCAAGCCTCGAAGGGGTTGCATGGGACGCGATCAACGCTCATGAGACAACTCTCGAGAAGTCCATGCAGCTTTTCTTCCGGCGGGCAAGACTCGACTTCGAGATTCTAAAACACCCGAGTGACCCGAAGACCAAGTATGACTTATTCCAGCGCCTCAACCGTGGTGGCGCGTATGCAAATGAACAGGAAGTTCGTACTTGCTCCATGGTCTTGGCTGACGAGTATTTCACGCAGAGGCTCAAAGGTATCGCCGGTCGGCAAGAGGTTCAGGCGCTATTCGGTGTGACCAAAGAGCAGCACCAGAAGCAGCGCGACCTTGAGTATCTCGTGCGTTTGATAGTCCACACTATGGTTGAATACTCGACCACGATGGATATCGAAGAATATCTGAGCACCGGAATTCTTGAAGTAATCGAGAGCGGGCGCCAGGACGAAGCAATCGAAATGGTGAACTGGGTTATTGACACTCTACGAAGTGTCGGAGGCGACGAAGCACTCCTGCCAGCGGGAGAACGAATCGATGGAGTCGGAGGTGGCAAGAGGTTCTCACTGCGAGCCTTGGAGGTCATCGGTGTTGGAATTGCGAAGAACCGAGAGGCACTCGCCTCCAAAGCTGATGCTAAAGAGTTCATTAGATCCAAGGTTGCGGGCTTCTGGGTCAATCCGATTGCGGCAGAATTGAGCAGCGCCGGAATGCGGGGCACCACCAGAATTCAACGAAGCGTTCCTTTCGGTGCGAAGTGGTTCGAGCCGGATGCCCAAGACAATTGATGACTATTTCGACGACATCGACGCGGCAAGGTCAATCCGAGTCCGAGAATTGTCGGAGATCAAAAGGCTATTTGGAACTTCGTCTTCTACAGCTGACCCTATGGGTGTTCAGTCGAAGGCGCTCGTTGTTTTGAGCTACGCAGCCTGGGAAGGCTTCTATAACGAGTGCGTTGATGCCTACTGTGATTTCCTCCAAACGCGAGGGAAAAAGGTCTCGGATGCTGGCTGGAAGATGCTTGTAGGAGCTCTTGGAGCTGAGTTTGAGTCTTTGCGAAGCCGGAACCATTCGCTGGTGGCAAAACGAGACTTCGTAGAGAAGCTACGGAATAAACTGGCCTGCGACTTCGCCGACTTTGATCGCAAGGCCGTAAAGGCAACGTCGAACCTTGATTGGAACAAGCTCGAGCATAATTTCCAGATACTCGACTTCGATCTGGCGCGATTTCAAAGACACCGAAACCGCCTGCACAGGGAAGTGGTCGGTTGGCGTCATGGTGTCGCGCACGGTGACGCTCCGAATTTGGGAAGCTTGGACGCCTCGCAGCACATTTCGCTTGTTGGCGAAGTGATGACCTTGGTGGCAGACGTTTTCCAAGAGGCAATGTTGGCGCACTTGTAGGTTTCGTCTACCAGCATATCCGCTTTGGAGCGGCCGCGTTGCAGCGACAAACTTCTCGGTGAACGGCTGGTCAGGGCCCTCACGCCCCCGCCAAATCATCCACCCTCACCCCCAGCGCCCCTGCCAGCGCCCGTAGGGTCGCCACCGACCCCTGCTTCCGCCCCGTCCCGATCTCCGCCACGGTCACGCGATGCACGCCCGCCGCCTCGGCCAGCACCGCCTGGGTCAGGCCGCGCAGCCCCCGATACACACGCAGCGGGCTTTCGCCGTCCAGCAGGCGGTCCGCGAAGGCGGCCGGGATCAGCTCGTCCTCGCCCGCCGCCAATGCCGCCCGCGCGGCGTCGTAGGCCTGAAGGTCGGCCAGGTCGTCGGCCGCCGCGCGCAGGCGGTCGTGCTCCGCTTGGGGGATCGTCACCATCCTGGTCATGGCCTGCCCTTCCCTTGGACAACCTCCGGGTACACAAGGCCCCTGAGGCATGGAGACACCGGGTTTCGTAACGCCTCGGGGCCGGGCCGTTGCAGGCAAGCAGCAGGATGCCGGCCGCTCCGGCTGCTTCCGAGGTGTTCCCACGAACCATCGACACGCAAGGCCGCGCGGCCGGCGCAAGCCCCATGAGATTGCGAATAAACGGAAAACTGGTGCCCCCAGAGGGACTCGAACCCCCGACCCTCTGATTACAAATCACTCTCCGGCTCCTAGCCGGGACAATCCGGAAAAGTCCGACACGATCCCGAGACATCGAAATCTGCGAATAGAAACAGGGCTGTGCGCACAATCCCGTGGGCACTGCACGTCTAGGTTCATCCTGTGAAATCCAGTGTCAGCCAGCGACGCCGTGCAACATTTCTGCAAGATCGCGACGCCATGAAGACCAACCTCACCGACACCTTCATCAGGTCCATCAAGCCGCCACAAACCGGCTACGCGTACTACTTCGACATCAAGAGCCCCGGCCTGCGCCTACGCGTCAGCTTCACCGGCGCAATGGCGTGGGTGATCCAGAAGAAGGTGAAGGGGGGCCGCCGTATTCATGTCACCTTGGGGAGCTACCCTGCGGTTTCTCTCAAGGCGGCGCGAGAGCAAGCGTACATCGTACAGGCGGAAGCTGAAAACGGCATCGACCGGATCGAGGCAGCCAAGCGAGAAACAGCAGCAAAACAGGCGGAGGTGCTCACGGCGCGCAGCCTGCTGGACATCCTCGAAGTATACATCGCCACGCATATCGAACAGAACCTCAAGCCCGGCAACTCCCGGCAGGATCGGATTGCGCAGCTGCGCTGTCACTTAGACGACCTGAAAGAGCAGCCCATCGCCGTTGTCTCGCGTGCCCAGTTGCAAAGCATCGTCGATGCAAAGGCCGCAGAAGGAAAAATCGTGATGGCGAACCGGATCCGTGCAGCACTTACCGCCTTCTTCGGCTGGGCCGAGAAGCGCGGCCACATCGATGCCAATCCCGCCGAGCGGGTGCAAAAGGCGGGCAAGGAAAGGGTACGGACACGCACTCCGAGTATTGAGGAGGTTCGGGAGATTTGGGCCGCAACGTTCGAGCAAGGGACGCTTTGGGGCGCCTTTCTGCGCCTGTGTATCCTTACAGGCCAACGGTCGCGATCTGACGTTGCAGCCATGCGATGGGAATGGATCGACTGGCACAAGAGCCGCTATTGCATCCCAAACCCAAAGAACGGGCAACCGCACATCGTGCACCTCAGCCCGCCGGCCATGACGGAAATCTTGGCGCTCCGCCCCAATGGCGTTGCACCCGCCACGGGCTTGGTTCTCTCAACGACAGGCTCGACGCCCCTTTCCGGCTTTGCCAAGCCAAAGGCCCGGCTGGACGCGACCGTGAACGGGCTAAGGCAGAAGGCTGGAAGGCCGCCGATGCTCGAATGGCGGCTGCATGATCTGCGTCGTTCACAGGCCACCGCCTTAGCCGAAGCTGGCGTAGACGAGGGCGTGGTCGACCGCATCCAGAACCACGTCGCGGTGGGCAGCCGCGCAAGCGCCGTCGCAGGCGTCTACAATCGCGCCCAGAAACTCCCGGAGCGTGCCAAGGCGCTTGATCTCTGGGCCGAGATGGTGCTCGGGCAACGCGCCGTGGTCATGGAGGGGATCTTTGCCGATGCCGCGACCAAAACTGCGCCACAAATCGGAACTGCCTCTTTTTTAGGCAGGGAAGAATGTTGCCCTTCGGGCGATCTATCACGCCCATGATAGTCGACGATCGCAGAACATCACGGGCATGATAGTGCTTATTTTTCTTATTGTTAGGTGTGTTTTCTTAGATTGACAGGTCATTTGGTCGGCCGTAGGCCTTCCTTAGATTGGCGCAGACAAAAGGAGAACATCTTGAGGGTGCTCCGCCTACCTCAGGTACTGGAAAGGACCGGCCTGTCTCGCTCGACGACCTACGCGATGATCAGCGATGGCGTCTTTCCCAAACCGATAAAGCTGGGGAAACGCGCAGTCGGTTGGATTGAGAGCGACATTGCAGAATGGCTGCTCGGAAAAAGGGACAGGCCCGGGCCAGCGAATACCTAAACGAACTCCCACGCCGCTGTCGGTCAATAGACGGCGGGGCGGCGTGGGAAAATTGGCTACCGTGGGGCGCGCCCAAAGCCAAACCCGAGCCCGAAAGGTCGAGCGGGGGGCGCCGGAGGAAGGAACAACTCCGCAAGCAGCGACCAACCGACACCCGGTTCCGAAGCGAGGTGTCGGGCCCAATGCGACCGACCGGCCGACGGTGACTGGACGCAGGGCTAGGGACCACCCGGGCCTTGTGCCGGGGCTGGTTTCCCTATGCCCTTCTGCTCCCTCCCAGCCTCAAGTGACTAAGTAGAAAGACACCCGGTAGTATATATGAGAGCGCGCGCAAGTTTTTGAGTTAAGGTCCATCCGCCAACAGAACGAGCCACCCTTCGAGCCGGCTCAGTCCGATCATCTGGTCGCCTAGGTGAGCAAATCCTCCGCTAAGTCGACCGCGTCATCGGCCCAGTATTGGCTAGACCTAGGTTGCCGGACTAATCCCTCCAAATCCACACCTGCTGGCGCGGCCGCTGAGAAGGCCGCTGAGGCCGCTTGGCAGATCGGGTGGGGGGTGAGTAAGCGCCGCATCCGCCCCCCACAGGGCCGTCGTACGTAGAGCATACACAGCCAGCGAAATGACAAGCGCGCCACCGGTTCTGGCTTGAACAGTTCAACATCAAGATCTCAGGAAGAGCGACCGAGCTGCTTAAGCATGCACGGATCGCGCCTTAGAGCGCATGGGCTGCGCCTCTTGTACCAACAGGCGCGTGCCGCCGACGCTGTATATGCACAAACACTGCCGCGCAGCAAGCAAGCTGCTTGATAGTTTCGCTATCCTGCTTCAGCGTGACAGTTGCAGCGTTCGACTTGGGTAAAAGCGGCAAGGGGGGGGCGGCGGAGAAGATGAGGAACCGTGATTTGCCATTGTTGGTGCCCGGTCAGTTCGTTTCTGCCGGGAAAGACTGGCAAGACGAAACGTGCCAATTATACATGATTTGGGGCATTCTTAACCCAAATGGGCCGACCCTATATACGCTCGGAAGCGTCAAGCCTGATAGCTCTTCACGTATTTTCTTTAGGTGGATGCACTTCTTGGGCGGCGAGACCGTTTTTTCACCAACCCAATTGAAGCCTGTTATGTATCAAGACATCTTCGATGAGACCCTTCGGATCCAAGAACACTTGCGGTCTGGCGGCAAGCAGGGGCTCTTTGATGTAATTCCAGATTTCTTCGTAATAGACGGGCGTGATGAGACTTTATCTCGCATGGCCCAAGATCTACTTCAACACCTCTCTCCAGCTGATCTGAACTGGGGAAGGTATATTGCCTATGTGCGCCAATTCGGAACAGACTACTTTGGCCGCGCCGGGGCGGAAATTCGTGAGTTCTACGAAGATCAGCTTCTGGCCGCCCGACGAAAGGGTCTGGACGAGCCAAAAGAACTAGGGGCAGTTCGAGCTAGATACGGCGGCATCCCTCAGTTCACCGAGGCTGAACTTCCAAGCTGGACATATTCGAAGCAAACGGCTGATATCCTACAGGAATGGTGGAGCTTTGTTTCAGCGGAAGAGCATCAGGTGAGCGCTCTAGCGACCCTACGCGCTATGTGGAACGGCGCATCAGGCTTTTCCAAGCATGCTGGCCTAGAGACCGTCTCGCCATGGGCTGAAGCAAGTGCGTTTCTAAATGGTCTGGACTTTGCCTTTAGCGCCAATCGACTTACGCCGAGAGAACTAGAAGCTCTCCACAATGAGGCCCAAAAAGGAAACATCGACGCTCAATGCGAGCTCGCAAGCAGGTTGCTCTTTGGTGACGGCGTAGAAAAGAACCCGACTGAGGCCGCCCAATGGCTTGAGATGGCTTCATCTGCTGGCAACTCGTGGGCTCAGACAGCATACGCCGTTGAGCTTCGACGTAGTGGCGGTGCGGCAGAGCAGACGAGGGCCTTGGAGTTGCTCAGACAAGCCACAAACAGCGGCAACGCAAGAGCAAATATGCTTCTAGGTATGTCATTCATTGAAGGAGCTGTTGTTGACACCGATCGGCCACTTGGGCTTGCCCATTTGATCAACGCTGCGCTTGCGGGTGACGAAGCGGCACGCAAGGCACTGCACGTTCAGGCCGCAACCGATTTCCCGAGTGAGGACTGGACCGCAGCTTTCGATCGCGTTCCGTGGCCGAAGTACACGTTCCTGCTTGGCCCCGCCGTAGCCGGGCATTTTGCCGACTTCCCCAAGAAAGCAAAGGATGTTGAAACTGATCTTGGAAAGCAGTGGATGGTCGATGAAGCCAGCTCTGTAAGGGATTGGTTCAGTAGGGGCGGCGTTGTAGAGAGGTCGTTTAGCGCCCTGTTTGATCAAACTATTGCATTTGCTGACCCGTATATCGGATTGGGGATCATCGATGGCCAGCCAGTGACTGTGGTAACGGTGAGCGCCAAGGATCTTGTCGATGAGCGAGGATTTCCAATGATCAAGGCCTTGGAGGCAAGCGATTTGGATGTCGCTGCGTCAATCATAGGGTCTATTGATGGACGAAAGTGGGTAAGGACTGCGGTTCAGCGGATCCCAAGCAGCGATGTTTTGATACCTGCGATGAAGCCATAGCGTACTCTCGTTTAGGCCCTTTAGTTTGCGCCAACACCACCGTCAGAAAGACACTTAAACACTAAGCATTGTGAGATCGAACCATTTCTTGAAATTCAAATGAGCACCGAGCAACAAGGAATAGCGCGGCAACCTCGAACAGTGGGCTTTTTCTTGTGGCTCCGAATTAGGCGAGCAAAGCCTCCGCCAAGTCGAGCGCGTCATCGGCCCAGTATTGGCTAGGCCTAGGGTGCCGGACTAATCCCTCCAAATCCACCGCTCGGCAACCGAGCACCCTGAGCTTCCAACGAGGTGGGATCGCCGTCACGCCCCAAGCCGCTCCCAGAAGCGCCCCACAGATGGCTCCGTTGGTGTCCGTGTCCCCGCCTGCCATCACAGTCTCGACGAGTGCTTCCTCGAAGCGTTGTCCGTTCCAGAGACGGTGAAAGGAATTGCCGAAGGCGTTCAACACCCAACCTTGGTTCTTCATGAAGGATGCTGGCAAAGCGCTGCGAGCTTCGAGCAAGCTGGTTCGGATTTCGGCGCCCGCGGCGTCCTCACCAGCATGGGCATAGGCCGCGGACCACATGGTGCGGCTATCGGCACCACCCACTCCTGCCGCCACGGCCGCACAGAAGGCCGCTGAGGCCGCTTGACAGATCCGGTGGGGGTGAGTGAGCGCCGCATCCGTTCGCGCCCACAGGGCTGCCTTAGCAGGGTCTCCTGCGGCCGCAACACCGATCGGCGCGACACGCATCAGCGCACCGTTGGCTTGACTTGCCTTATTTGGGCGCCCCCTACCTTGCAGCGCTTCCAAACCCGCCCTTGTCGTGCCGCCGATGTCGAAGGGCTTGGATGCGCCCCATGCCGTGTAAGCTGCAGCAACCCGCTCTTGATCAAATCCCTTGGCCTCGACGAGCGCACGTGCAAGCGCGAGCGCCATCTCTCCGTCGTCGGTGGGTTGCCCAGCCAATAGATCCCACGTCCCGCCCGGCATGAGGTTCCGCAGTCCTTCTGGATGGCGTTCCAAGATCGTCGAAGGATCGAGGAACTCTACTTGGCTCCCCAAAGCATCTCCGACCAGCAAACTGTTGATTTCCACCCAGAACTGACCCGGGTTTTCCATCGAGAAGTGACCCACCTTTGATTATGGTTTTCGGGTCAGCTGGGGGTCAAGGCATGGGTTGGCTCCTTCTTTTTTCTGGCCGCGGCTGAACTTGCCTTGAA
>JANSXY010000056.1 GCA_024742695.1 Paracoccaceae bacterium
AACGGAGGGAGATTAAGACAAAGACGATCGAGACGCGCCGCTTGCTGCACCGTCAGCCCGCGGCATAAGCTGAACCATCAACGAGCCAGAGCCTCCGTTCCCGATCAGGCCCTCGTGTCCCAAATCATCTGACGACGGACACCCTTCTTGCACGCCGGTTCACATTTCCTACCGCGAACGTCTACGACCGAGGCGGAAACGTGGTTCGGACCTGTCCGGCCCGCGGACCCGCATATGTGATTCGCCGCAACACCCACTCGAAGGGCCCGAGGGCAAAACGGGTTCGCCAGACCGAGAGCGCCAGGATCAGTCCGGCCGTCACGACAAGGGCGATTGCCGTTGCCGTCAGCCGGTCCACCGCGCCCCATAGGCCCAGTCCGTAGCCCGTGAAGATCGTAGAGAGGATGATTGACTGGCCGAGATAGATGCTCAGGCTCGAACTGCCCGCGGCCAGCGCCCGCGCCATGATCGGCCCCAGTGGGCGTGACAGGGCGGCGATCAGGCCGAGATAGCCGAGCGTGGCGACCGGCGCACAGACGATGGTCAGCACAACACCCGGCACTGGCCGTCCCCATTGCCAGATTGCGGCCCCGGCGAGCCCCAGCGCGACGCCCGGCCCCAGGCACCAGCGCCGCGCGCGCCGCCAGAGAGGGTGCCCGGTGTCGTCGATCAGGCCGGACTTGACTGCCGCCAGCCCGATGCCGAACGACATCTCCGGTGCCTGCGCGACGGCAATGGCCTCTGCGGCCTCGGGGGCGGCGGTGGTCGCGAGAGCGTCCGGGAACGGATCATGTGGGCGCCGGCACTTTTTCGGGCGGTACGCCCGAATCGGAGTGGGGTCATGTGCTCCGCTGCCGGAAATCTGGCGCCAGATACTTCCAGCGTACCGGAGCGACGCAGCGCCGGGCAACCTCCAAGGTAATATACTTTTGGATGCACCCGTCAGGCGGTACATCCTTTAGCTGCATGTTTACCCGTCCGGATACATCCCTGAGGTGAGTTGCGCCGGCCAAACATGGCAACCGCGCCTCTTCGCCAAATTGACTCGGGGTGATGTCTTGCTCTTGGACCGACTGAAGATCTCGCTGAAGCTGCCTGCATTCCTCGTGCTTCTGACCTGCATTGCAATCGGTATGACGGCGCTGATCGCAGCCCGCGAAGCCCGCCTTGGCCTGTTGCGGGAGGGCGAAACTCGCCTGGAGAGCATAGCTCAGGGGCGGTCTTCCGCCATCGAAACCTGGTTTGATCAGATTGAGATCGATCTTGCCACGCAGGCGCAGACAGAGTGGGTGCGCAAGGCGATGACGGGTCTTGCGGACGCCTGGGAGGCGCTTGACGGCACCGCGCCGGAGCAACTGACAAGACTGTACATCGAGGACAACCCGCATCCGGTCGGTGAGAAACACCTGCTGAGAACCGCGGATGATCCGTCCTACTACTCGGCCCTGCATCGCAAGCTGCATCCCGATTTCGTGTCGCTGTTCGAGAAGAAGGGCTACTACGACATCTTCCTCATCGATCCCGCTGGGAACGTCGTCTATTCCGTATTCAAGGAAAACGACTACGCGACCAATCTCGACACCGGTCGCTGGAAGGACAGCGGGCTGGCGATGGCCTGGCGCGGCGCGATGGGCTTGGAAGCCGGCGAGATCGCGATGGCGGATTTTACGGCCTACGGCCCGTCCTCGAATGCCCCGGCCTTGTTCATGGCAACGCCGATTGTGCTACAGGATACCCGGGTGGCGGGTGTTCTGGCCTACCAGCTGCCAATCAACAATCTCACTCGGATTCTGCAGGAACCGACCGGCCTTGGAGACACCGGGGAAACCTATCTTGTGGGCGACGATCTGCGCATGCGCTCGGACCTGCGTCTTGCCGACGCGCCGACCGCACTGCAGGCGACGGCCGAAACCGACGCTGCCCGAAGGGCACTGACCGGCGAAGCCGGTGTTGTGGAAGCTGCCGGCCGCGATGGACGGCCCGCGGTTCTCGCCTACCGTCCGATCCGACAAAATGGCGTTTCTTTCGCGGTGGTCGCCGAACAAGCGCGCGACGAGGTCGTTGCGCCCGCTGTCGCGATGACGCGTCTGATCCTTGCCGGGGGCGCGGCGATCCTAATGGTGGCGGGTGTACTGGCCCTGGTGTTTGCCCGGTCGCTCAGCAAGCCGATCGTGGCGCTGGCAGGTGCCATCGGACGGATTTCCGGCCGCGACTACACGACGGCTGTTCCAGGCAAGCGGCGTGGCGACGAACTTGGCCTGATCTCGCGCGGTCTCGACGGTTTTCGCGCGGATCTGGCGCAGGCTGCCGAGGCGGAGCGGGAAAGCGCGTTTCGGGGGGCCGCTCTCGAAAACGCATCATCGGCACTGATGCTCATGAACGCCGGGTTCATCGTGACCTATGTCAACCCGGCGGTTCAGAAGCTTTTGGGTGACCATGCGGACACCTTTCGCAAAAGGGTTCCGGATTTTGACCCCGAGGACATCGTCGGCCGATCGATGGATGTCTTTCATGCCGTTCCCGAACGGGTCCGCCGGCTGATCGAAGACCCGCGAAACCTGCCGTTTCACGCCGAAATCGCCATAGGCGACGCGCGTTTCGAGCTCGTCGTGAATGAGATCCCCGGCGCCGATGCCGAGCGTATCGGCTTTGTGCTGGAGTGGAAGGACGTCACCGCCGAGCGAATGAATGCGGCGATCCTTGACGCGCTGAACCGGAACCAGTGCAAGGCCGTGTTCGACCCGAACGGCCGGCTTTGTGAGGCCAATGCCAGCTTCGCCGCGGCCCTGGGCATGACCGAGGCGCAATGCGTGGATCGCGACCGCTCGTCGCTGTTCCACTTCGGGCCGGAAGCCGATCCATGGGGCGAGGTTATCGCGGGCCGGACGGTGTTCGACAGGTTCCCGCTGATCAATGCGGGGGGACATGACCGGATGATCGATGGCAGCCTCTCGCCGGTGACGGATCGCAACGGCAAGGTGATCAAGGTCGTGCTTCTGGGGGCGGACGTCACCGAGGCCCAGGCCACTCTGCGGGCGGCTGAAGCGGAACGCGAACGTCTTGGCGCGGCGCAACAGGTCGTCGTGTCGGCGCTCTCTCATAGCCTCGAACGGCTTTCCACGGGAGATCTGAGCTGCACGATTGAGCAACCCTTCTCGCTGGAGTACGAGACGCTTCGGCGCAACTTCAACGGCGCCGTCGGGCAACTCAATGCCGCGATGGCTGAGGTGATCGGCAGCGCGACCGCCATTACGGCAGAGGCCGGGCAGATCAGCGACGCCTCCGAGGATCTCAGCCGCCGGACCGAACAGCAGGCGGCGACGCTTGAACAGACGGCGGCGGCGCTCGACGAGTTGACAAGCTCGGTCGCCTCGGCGGCGGCCGCGGCGGCCGAAGCCAACCAGGTCGCTGAAGGTGCGCGGGGCGTGGCCACGACATCCGGCAAGGTCATGGAGGATGCGATCGCGGCGATGGAGGAGATTTCGGCATCCTCGCAGCAGATCGGAAAGATCACCGACGTGATCGACGAGATCGCCTTCCAGACCAACCTTCTGGCCCTGAACGCCGGGGTCGAGGCCGCGCGGGCGGGCGAGGCGGGGCGCGGTTTCGCCGTCGTCGCCTCCGAGGTGCGGGCGCTGGCGCAGCGCGCCTCCGAGGCCGCCGGAGAAATCAACGGTCTGATCGACAATTCGTCCCGGCATGTCGGGCAGGGCGCCGAACTGGTACGCAAGGCGGGTGAGGCCCTCGAGCGGATCCTTGAGTCCGTCGGTGACGTGTCGGCCAGGGTCTCCGAAATCTCGGCCTCGGCCAACGAGCAGTCGACCGGGCTGCGGGAAATCAACATCGCCGTCAATCAACTGGATCAGACGACCCAGCAGAATGCTGCCATGTTCGAAGAGGCGTCTGCAGCCAGCCAGACCCTGACACTCAGCGCCGAACAGTTGCAGGCGATGACGGCGCGATTCCGCGTGGCGGAATGCCAGGCTGGCGCCGATCGGGAACAAGAACGCGGGGCGGCCTGAAGGAGGCCAGGGATGAAACAACTGATCTACACCAGTTCTGCATCGACCGGCCTCGGGGCCAAGGCACTCGCGAAGATCATGGCAAGTGCTCAAAGCAATAACGAGATGTCCGGCGTAACCGGGCTGCTGATGTACCACGACAGAACCTTCATCCAGTTGCTCGAAGGTGAGGCATCGGCTGTGGACGCGACGTTTTCGCGGATCCGCGCGGACCGCCGACACCTGCGGGTGCTGAAGCTGAGAGAACAGGAAGGGCAGGATCGGCTCTTTCCTGACTGGGCCATGGCCTTGGCACGACCTGACCCTACGCTCGAAGCCAGCGGGAGGGGGCTGAAGTCGTTCGACAAGGTTATTGCCACGCTCTCTTCCCTGCGCGACGGCGAAACGGACCCCCGGGTGCTGCAACTTCTTCATGCTTTCGTCGAAGGCGCCGAAACGGCAATCGAATGAACGCGGCGGAGGGCGCGCGGATTTGTGAGTTGAATGAGGACGTGAACCCAGAATCCCGATTGCCTGCCCGGCCGTTGTGCCGCGGTCCGCTCCAACTTTTGAGCTCGGCTGCGTTCAGCCGGCGAGATGTCAGAAGGACAAGACCATATGTTTTCCCTGATGGAGCTTCTGCTCCCTGCAAGACCGAGAACCCTTGAGGCAGCGGAGGCCTGCCTGTTGCAGACGCCGGTGCCTGACAAGTCGGCGAAGGATGGTCCGGTCGTCTGCATTCAGGCCGAGGGCGGCGGCGTTGCTCCGGTCAGCGTCGTCGCTCGGCGGGAACTCGTTTCTGTTGCCGTTGCCGAGCATCAGCAAAGCCTTTCGCTGTTCCCGGATGGACGCATGCTCGTGCGGGCCGAGGACAACGTGTTCCAGACGAGGCCGGGGCGCGAGGGGGCGCAGTTGATTTCCGCGGGCACCAGCGTGACGATCGGACAGGACGGCGACGTCATCGTCGTCGGTGACGGCTTCACGGTCATAATCGATGCGCTCGGCCAGGTCTTCCGGCCGGATGAGGTTGATTGCGCCACCGACCGCCCCGGTCCTCCTGAGAAAGGAGACCGTGCCGTCGAAGCGAATGTCCTGCGGTTCCCGGCTGGCCGTCCCTCGACAAGGGACTGATCTGCTCGGGTTCGCCACTTACCCGCAAGAATACTCCGGATCGCACATCGCCCGCGAGTGGAGATGCTGCTCAGGGGACCAGTTGCTGTCCAGGCCGTGCGACCTAAGCCGCAAGCGTCGCCGCGGCGGAAGCCCGGGCCTTTTCGATCGTCCGGGCGGCGAAGCGCCGTAGCGTGGGGTGATCGGCATCGTCGCCCGCAGCGACCTGGACGCTGATCTTGCGGGCGACGAGGGCGGTGTGGCTGGCCCGCCGCGCCGGCACGCCTTCCAGGGTGTCATCGGCCTGTTCGGCGCAGATCACAAGGCCGGTCACCCGAACCGCAAGCCCGGCATCCTGTTGT
>JANSXY010000005.1 GCA_024742695.1 Paracoccaceae bacterium
CGCGCGACGCGGCGGCCTCGGCCGCGGCGCGGTCGGCCGGCGCCTCTTCCTTGGCCGGCGCGGCGCGGGTCTCTTCCTTGCGGGCGGCGCGGCGGGCCTCTTCCTCGGCCTTGCGGGCCTCTTCCTCGGCCTTCAGCTTCAGCGCTTCCTCGCGCTCACGCTCCTCGCGCTCCTTGGCCTCGATCTCGGCCCGGCGGCGTTCGCGTTCTTCCTCGCGGGCCTTCTCGTCGGCGGCGCGCTGCGCCGCCTCGTCGGCCTCGCGGGCCTTCGCGGCCTGCAGCGCCTTCAGCCGGCGTTCCATCTCGGCATCGGAAATCCCGGCGGGCCGCTTCGAGGGGTCGCCGGTGGCCGGCGTGCCAGAGGGCTTGCCGGAGGCGGGCGCGCCGCCCGGTTTCGGAACGACGACGCGCTTGCGCTTGGTCTCCACCACGACGTTCTTGGTGCGCCCGTGGCTGAAGCTTTGCTTCACCTGTCCGGGACGCCCGCCGCCGAGGCCGAGAGGTTTCTTGCCGTCCGTATCGCTCATGTCGTCTTTCTGTCCTTCCCGGCGGTCATACCGCCGTCTGGCTTGCGCAATCCCGCAAGCTTTGCGGCCTCCTCTACAACACGTGCAGAGAGTCCGCCAGCAGCAAGCGCGCCATGTATCACACGTTCACGGCCGAAGGCCACACCCAATTCCTGCGCGGTCAACACCGCGAAATAGCGGCCGCCCTCGGGCGTCCACAGCTTGTCCTTGCCCCGCTCCGACCCGTCCGAGGCCTGCAACAGCACCCGCGCCCGGCCCTGGGCGAGCCAATCCTTCACCTTCTCGAACCCGGCCACCGCCTCGCCGGCCTTGCGCGCCAGCGCAACCAGCGCCACCAACCGCTGCACCAGCCCGTCCTCGACCATGGCGGCAAGGTCGGGCGGCACCGTCACCGGGGCGCGGGCGGCGCGGGCGAAGGCGTTCTTCCGCACCGCCTGCGCGATCACCTCGCGGTCGGCGGTCAGCCACAGGCCCCGGCCGGGCAGCTTGCCGGTCAGATCGGGCACCACCGCCCCGTCGGGGGCGACGACGAACCGGATCAACCCGGCCTTCGGCGCGACCTCGCCGGTGACGATGCAGCGCCGTTCCGGGCCCTCCGTCTCCGCCGCCTTGCGTCCGCCGCGTGTCATCGCGCCGCTCCCCGGGACCATCGTCAGACCGCGTCCTCCTCCGCGTCCGCCTCGTCCCCGGGCTCCTGCGTCTCAAGCTCGGCCGGATCGACCCAGCCAAGCTGGATGCGCGCGGTCATCACCATGTGCTGCGCCTCTTCGAGGCTGACGTCGAAGGGTTCCAGCAACCCGTCGTCCTTCACGCGCTCGCCGTCCACCGTGGTCCAGCCGCCGGCAAGCTCCCAGTCGGCGCAGGTGGCGAAATCCTCCAGCGTCTTGACGCCATCCTTCGCCAGCGCCTCGACCATCTGCGGGGTCAGCCCCTCGAACTCGATCAGGCTCTCCTCGGCGCCCAGTTCGCGCGCCGATTCCAGCGCCTTGCGGGCCTGTTCCTCGATCACGTCGCGGGCGCGGGCCTGCAACTCTTCCGCGGTTCCTTCGTCGACGCCCTCGATGGACAGAAGCTCGTCGATATCGACATAGGCGACCTCTTCGAGATTGGTGAACCCCTCGGAGACCAGCAGTTGCGCGAAGAACTCGTCAAGGTCGAGCGTTTCCATGAACAGGTTGGTCCGCTCGGTGAACTCGGCCTGACGACGCTCGCTTTCCTGCGCTTCGGTCAGGATGTCGATATCCAGCCCGGTCAGCTGGCTGGCCAGCCGCACGTTCTGGCCGCGCCGGCCGATGGCGAGGCTGAGCTGCTCGTCGGGCACCACGACCTCGATCTTGCCGGCCTCCTCGTCGATGACGACCTTCGCCACCTCGGCCGGCTGCAGCGCGTTGACGAGGAACGTGGCCTGATCCTCGTTCCACGGGATGATGTCGATCTTCTCGCCCTGCAACTCGTTGACCACGGCCTGCACCCGGCTGCCGCGCATCCCCACGCAGGCCCCGACCGGGTCGATGGACCCGTCGTAGCTGATCACCGCGATCTTGGCGCGGCTGCCGGGGTCGCGGGCCACGGCCTTGATCTCGATGATGCCGTCGTAGATTTCCGGCACTTCCATCTTGAACAGCTCGGCCATGAACTGCGGATCGGTGCGCGACAGGAACACCTGCGGCCCGCGCGCCTCGCGCCGGACATCCTTGATGTAGCAGCGGATCCGGTCGTTCGGGCGGTAGCTTTCGCGGCCGATCTTCTCGTTGCGGCGCAGGATGCCTTCGCCGCGGCCGATATCGACGATGATGTTGCCGTATTCCTCGCGCTTGACCACGCCGTTGATGATCGTGCCCTTGCGATCCTTGAATTCCTCGTACTGGCGGTCACGCTCGGCCTCGCGGACCTTCTGCAGGATCACCTGCTTGGCCGACTGCGCGGCGATCCGGCCCAGGTCGACCGGCGGCACCGCTTCGTGGAACTCGTCACCGGCCTGCGGGGCGCCGGCCTCGGCCGGGTCGATGCGCTGGCCGTCGCGCAGCCAGAACTCGTCGCGCCCGCCCTTGGGCGGCACGAAATAGATCTTCGCCTGTTCGGGCGTGAACTGCGCCTGGTAGTTTTCCAGCTCTTCCTCGTCGACCACGGTGCGCACGCGGGTGAAGGCGGCGCGGCCGGTCTTGCGATCGATCGCCACGTGGATGTCCATCTCGGCGCCGTAGCGCGACTTCGCGGCCCGCGCGAGGCTTTCCTCCATCGCCTGGATCACCAGGTCAGGATCGATCATCTTCTCGCGCGCGACGGCCTCGGCCGTCTGCAACAGTTCGAGCTGGTTGGCAGAGGTAATCGCCATTCTTCAGGTCTCCTCGGAAGGGGCCGCCCCGGCTTCGGGCGCGGTAACTGTATCCGTCTCGGTCTCGATCTCGTCGAAATCCGCCTCGTCGATCACGCCGGCATCCTTGCGCTGGCGCAGCATCTCGGTGATCAGCTCGTCGGTGAGCACCAGCTTGGCGTCCGAGAGCCAGTCGAATTCCAGGCCGATCGTCAGCGCCTCACCCTTCGGGCCTTCGATCTCGATCAGCACCTCGTCACCCTCGGTGCCGCGCAGCAGGCCCTTGAAGCGCCGCCGCCCGTCGATCAGCTCGGTCGTTTCCAGCCGCGCCTCGAAACCCTCCCAGACATCGAAATCCTTCAGCCGGGTCAGCGGCCGATCGATGCCGGGTGACGAGACCTCGAGCGTATAGGCGTCCTCGATCGGATCCTCGACATCCAGCACGGCGGAGACCGCGGTGGAAATCCGCGCGCAATCGTCCACCACGATGCCGCCCTCGGGCCGGTCGGCCATGATCTGCAACACCTTGGTCTTGCCGCCCATCATCCGGATGCGCACAAGCTCGAAGCCCAGCCCCTCGATGGCGGGGGTGACGATCTCGGCCAGGCGCCGGTCGATGGCGGTTTTCGCGACAAGGTCTGTCATCGGGCGTCCAGAAACGAAAAAACGGGCCGCGCGGCCCGTTACACTTGTCCGGTGGGCTGCGAGTTTGGACCCCGCAGCGCCGCTGTTGACGAGGATATAGGCGAAGGCGGGGCGGGATGCAAGCGGAAGCTCAGCCCCTGAGCCCGTCCATCACCCGCACCAGTTCCGCGCTGATGCCCGGCTCGCTCAGCGCGTGGCCGGCGACAGGGATCATCTTCAGCTCCGCCCGCGGCCAGCGTTCGGCCAGCGTCCAGGCCGACAGGGGCGGGCAGATCATGTCGTAGCGGCCCTGCACGATCACCGCGGGGATGTCGGCGATCCGCGGCAGGTCGCGCAGGATCTGGCCGTCTTCCTCCAGGAACCCGCCGTGGGTGAAATAGTGGTTTTCCAGCCGGGCGAAGGCGCGGGCATAGTCGGCCGGGCTTTCGCCCACCGGCCCGTCATGCTCCACGCTCGCCAGCGCGTTTTCCCACTGCGCCCAGGCCCGGCCGAAGCGCGTTTCGGTCAACACGTCGCCGGAAAACAGCCGTTTGTGATAGGCCGCGATCAGGTCGCCCTGCTCGTCCGCGGGGATCAGGCCGGCGAAACCGCGCCACAGGTCGGGGAAGAACGCGCCCGCGCCGCCGCCGTAGAACCAGTCCAGCTCGCGCTGCATCATCAGGAACACGCCGCGCAGGATCAGCGCGCGCACCCGGTCGGGATGCGTCTCGGCATAGATCAGCGCCAGCGTCGCGCCCCAGCTGCCGCCGAAGACGATCCATCGGTCGATTCCCAGCATCGTGCGAATCCGCTCGATATCGGAAACGAGATGCCAGGTGGTGTTGTCGGTCACGCTGGCATGCGGGCGCGAGCGGCCGCAGCCGCGCTGGTCGAACAGGATGATCCGGTAGTGCCGCGGGTCGAAATACCGCCGCATCGCGGGCGAACAGCCGCCGCCCGGCCCGCCGTGGAACACCACCACCGGCTCGCCGTCCGGGTGGCCGCATTGCTCGACGTAGATACGGTGGCCCTCGCCCATGTCGATCATCCGCCGATCGAAAGGTTCGATCTGCGGATAGAGAAAGGCGACTGCGCGCTTTTGGCCTGCGGTCCGGTCCATGATCGCACTATATAACGCAAATATCGGGGGCCGCCACGGGGGCCGCGCCCAGACGAACGGAGGCAGCCATGCGGCCAGAGCACAGCACCGTAGACCCCGCCGAGATCGCGAAGTTCGAGGCGATGGCCGCCGAGTGGTGGGATCCGAACGGCAAGTTCAAACCGCTGCACATGCTCAACCCCGTTCGGCTCGACTACATCACCACCCAGATCGCGACGGAATTCAACCGCACCCTGACCGCCGAACGCCCCTTCACGGGCCTGCGGATCCTCGACATCGGCTGCGGCGGCGGCCTGCTGTCGGAGCCGATGGCGCGGCTGGGCGCCATCGTCGTCGGGGCCGATGCGGCGGCGCGCAACATCCCCATCGCGCGGATCCATGCCGAGCAATCCGGCCTGACCGTCGACTATCGCCACACCACGGCCGAGGATCTGGCCGCGGCGGGCGAGGTGTTCGACGTGGTGCTGAACATGGAGGTGGTGGAACACGTGCCCGACCCGGCCGAGTTCCTGACCGCCTGTCGCCACCTGCTCCGGCCCGGCGGGCTGATGATCTGCTCGACCCTCAATCGCAATCCGAAAAGCTTCGCGATGGCGATCGTCGGGGCCGAATACGTGATGCGCTGGCTGCCGAAGGGCACCCATGAATGGTCGAAATTCATCACGCCGGACGAGCTTTACGCGCTTTTGGAGGGCGCGGGGCTGCGGCCGGTGGACCGCAAGGGGATGGTGTTCAACCCGCTGACCTGGTCCTGGCGGCTGTCGGACCGCGACCTTTCGGTGAACTACGTCACCGCCAGCCTGCGGCCCTGAGGCCACGCCGCGCGGGCAAAGCGCCGGGGGGCGATTCCCGCAGCGCGCCGGCCTTGGCATGATGCGCGCCGAAGCTCATTGTCACGAGATTGCAGATGCCCGTCACCGTTCTTGCCTTCGTCACGATCAACGAGGATCAGCCGCGCGCGCTGGCCGAGTATTTCAAGGTCACCGATCCGCTGCTGCGCGCCGCCGGGGCCCGGATCGTGCAGCGCTTCGAGGTGGCCGAGGCGATCGTCGGCCCGCGCCCGGCGAAGACGGTGATCATCGTCGAATACCCCGACAGGGCGGCGGTGGACACGGTGTTCGAAAGCCCCGCCTACAAGGCAGTCATCCCGGTCCGCGACATCGCCTTCGCCGACTACCAGGTGACGGTGGTGGAGGCGCCTACCCCTCCTCCAACCGCTGCCGCAACTCCCTGAGCACCGGCAGCGCGGCGCGGATCCGGTCCGGGCCGATCTCGCGCACCGCGCCGGCGATCACCGGGACGATGGCGGCCATCGCGGCGTCGCGGGCTGCGCGGCCGGCCGGGCTGATCGACACGAACTTGCGCCGCGCGTCGTCCCAGTCGGGGCGGATATGCACGTGGCCGGCCCATTCCAGTTTCGACAGCGTGTTCGTCATCGCCCCGCGGGTGACGTGGAAGGTGGCGGCCAGTTGCGCGGGCGTGCGTTCCTCGCCCACGCGGGCGAGGTGGTTGAGCACGGAAAAATGGCTGATCTCCATCCCCTTGGGCAACGCCCGGCCGATCCGGTTGCGGGCCAGCTGGTCGGCCATGAAGACCTCGGAAAACAGCGCGGTGGCGAGGGGATCGGGGTCTGTCATCCCGCCGGCCCCTCGAACGCCCGGTCATGGGTCAGCGACGGCACGCGGTGGCGGGCGCGGGCGACCTGGGCGGCGTCGATCTCCACCAGCGTGACGCCGGGTTCGGTGCCGGCGTCGGCCACCACCTCGCCCCAGGGCGCGACGGCGAGCGTGTGGCCGAAGGTGCGCCGCGGCGGGCCGGCGGATGCGGCGTGGAACCCGGTCTGCGCCGGGGCCAGCACCCAGCACCCCGTCTCGATCGCGCGGGCGCGCAGAAGAACGTGCCAATGCGCCGCCCCGGTGGTGTCGTTGAACGCCGCCGGCACCGTCAGCACCCCGGCCCCGGCCTGCGCCAGCCGCCGGTAGAGATGCGGGAACCGCAGGTCGTAGCACACCGTCATCCCGATCCGGGCGAAGGGCGTATCGGCCAGCACCGCCCGCGTGCCGGGCCGGTAGCCCGCGCTTTCGCGGTACTGTTCCGTCTCCGACACGTTGACGTCGAACATGTGGATCTTGTCGTAGCGCGCGACAATGCCGCCATCCGGCCCGATCAGGAACGACCGGTTGGCGAACCGCCCGTCGGCGTCATGGGTGAGCAGCGCGAGCGACCCGATCAGCAGCCAGATGCCCGCGGCCGCCGCCTCGGCCCGAAGCGCGGCGAGGGTTTCGTCATCCGCCTCGTGGCGCAGCACCGCGCGCTGGTGCGCCCGGTCCGACGAGATGCAGTTCGTCACCTCAGGCGTCAGGACGAAGCCGGCGCCCGCCGCCACCGCCTGCCGCACCATCGCCACCGCCTGCCCGCGGTTCGCCGCCGGATCGTCGGTCGAGGTCATCTGGACGAGCCCGGCGCGCATCGGCCTAGCCCTGCAACAGCGGGTCCAGCCCGCCGCGACGGTCAAGCGCGTAAAGCTCGTCGCAGCCGCCGACATGCGCCGCGCCCACGAAGATCTGCGGCACGGTGTAGCCGCCATGCGCGCGGGCCATCATCGCCTGCCGCTTCTCGGGGTCGCCCGACACGTCGATCTCGTCGAAGGCAACGCCCTTGGATTTCAGAAGCCGTTTCGCCGCGATGCAATAGGGGCACCACGGGGTCGTATAGATTTCAACGCGTTGCATGCGCTCTCCCCGGTCATCACCCCGGTCCGGGCGACTATAGGGATTTAGGCGTCCTTCGCAACGCGCGCCAGTGTCAGGATGGATACCGCCCGCGCCCCGGCGACATGGCAGGCCTCGGCCGAGGCCGCCAGCGTCGCGCCCGAGGTCATCACGTCGTCGACGATCAGGATGTGCCGGCCCGAGATCAGCCCCTTGCGCGAGGGATGGGCGCGGATCGCGCCCTGCAGGTTGGCGAAGCGCGCGTCGCGGCTGCGGCCTTCCTGGCTGGGGGTGCGCCGGGTGCGGGCCAGCAGATCGGGGCACCAGCCCAGGCCCGCGCGCCGCGCCACCGCCGCACCCAGCAGCGCCGCCTGGTTGTAGCGCCGGCGCAGGAACCGCCAGCGATCCAGCGGCACCGGCGCCAGCATCATCCCCGGCTCCAGGATCGGGGCCGCCGCCTCAGCCATCCAGGCCGCGAGCGAGGGCACCAGATCGTGCCGGTCGCCGTGTTTCAGCGCCAGCACCATGCGCCGCGCCGCACCCTTGTAGACCAACGCCGCGCGGCCCCGCGCCCAGGGCCGCGCGATGGTCAGGCAATCGTCGCAGTGCTCCGCCCGGCCCTCGTCGCGGCCGGGCAGCGGCGCGCCGCAACTGTCGCAGGCCAGCCCGGCGATGAACGGCGTTTCGGCCCAGCAGCCGGGGCACAACCCGCCGCCCGGCGTGACCGCCGCGCCGCAGGCGAGGCAGCGCGCGGGATAGATCGCGGACAGGACCGCGGGCAGCAGGCCTTGCATCCGGGCCGCCGTGGCCCTTACCTGTCCCGGCATGACCGGCCCTCCTCCTCGTCTCACCGACCGCGCGGCCCTGGTCCGCCAGCGCGCCCGCGCCCGGACCCGTCCGGGCGGAGTGGAGCGGCTGTTCCACGACCTTGCCGCTACGGAAATCGAGGAGAGGCTGGCGGCGGTTAACAGGGTCTTTACGTCGCCCGCCCTGGTTGCGCCGTTTCCCGACGCTTTCGCCGAATCGGCGAACTGGCAGCGGATTCTCGCCGATGACGCGGTGCTGGGGCTCGAACCCGGCGCGCATGACCTCGTCGTGCACGCGCTGGCGCTGCACTGGGCCGACGATCCGGTGGGCCAACTGGTTCAGTGCCGCCGGGCGCTGCAGCCGGACGGGCTTTTCCTTGGCATCTTCTTCGGCGGCCGCAGCCTTGCGGAACTGCGCGCCTGCCTGGCCGAGGCCGAGGCGGCGCTGACCGGCGGCCTGTCGCCGCGCGTCGCACCGATGGCGGAGGTGCGCGCCGCCGGCGACCTGTTGCAGCGCGCCGGCTTCGCGCTGCCGGTGGCCGATTCAGTGCTGCAGGATCTCAGCTATCCCGATGCCTTCGCGCTGATGGCCGACCTGCGGGCGATGGGCGAGACCAACGCGCTGGCCGCGCGCCATCGCCGCATCCCGCCCAGGGCGCTTTTCCCCGAAGCCGCGCGGCGCTACGCCGAGCGTTCCGGCACGCGGGACGGCCGGGTGCGGGCGACGGCAGAGATGATCGTGCTGACCGGCTGGGCGCCCGGTCCGGGCCAGCAACGGCCGCTGCGCCCCGGCTCCGCCACGGCCCGGCTGGCCGAGGCGCTGGGCACCGCGGAAACCCCGCTTCCCGATGCCGCGACCCCGGGTCGCGATTGACCCTCGCGGATTTCCGGCTATCTCAGGCCCCGGCGACACAGGGGAGACGACGATGAAGGACGAAACGGCCATCGGCGACATGGTTCAGCCCGGCACCGGCCGGCTTGCGCATGCGCCCGCCGACCATCCGCCGGTCCCGCGCGCGAAGATCGGCATCCTGATCGCCAATCTCGGCACCCCCGACGCGACCGACTACTGGTCGATGCGGCGCTACCTGAACGAATTCCTGTCCGACAAGCGGGTGATCGACTACCCGGCGTGGAAATGGCAGCCGCTGTTGCAGCTGATCATCCTGTCGAAGCGGCCCTTCACCTCGGGCGCGAACTACAAGTCGATCTGGAACGAGGAGGCCGACGAAAGCCCGCTGATGACGATCACCAAGCAGCAGGTCGCCAAGATCCGCGCCGAGGCCGCGGCGCGCTGGGGCGACGGCGTGATGGTCGATTTCTGCATGCGCTACGGCAATCCCTCGACCGAGTCGGTGGTCCGCCGGATGACCGCCGCGGGCTGCGAGCGAATCCTGTTCTTCCCGCTTTACCCGCAATCCGCCGGGGCGACCAGCGCCACCGCCTGCGACCAGTTCTTCCGCGCGCTGATGAAGGAGAAGTTCCAGCCCGCCGCCCGCACGGTTCCGGCCTATTTCGAACACCCGCTGTTCATCGAGGCGCTCGCGCAATCCGTCGAACGGGCCTATGCCAAGCTGGAGCGCAAGCCCGACGTGCTCGTCGCATCCTACCACGGGATGCCCAAGCGCTACCTGCTGGAAGGCGATCCCTACCACTGCCAGTGCCAGAAAACCTCGCGGCTGTTGCGCGAAAGGCTGGGCTGGGACAAGGGCGCGATCGACACCACGTTCCAGTCGGTCTTCGGATCGGAGGAATGGCTGCGGCCCTACACGGTGGAACACGTGGCCGATCTGGCGAAGGCGGGAAAGAAGAACATCGCGGTGATCTCGCCGGCGTTCTCGGCCGACTGCATCGAGACGCTGGAAGAGATCAACGGCGAGATCGCGGAAGCCTTCGAGGAGGCCGGCGGCGAAAGCTTCACCTACATCCCCTGTCTCAACGACGATGACGCCCATGTCACCGCGCTGATGGCGATCATCGAGCAGAATCTCGCGGGCTGGACCTGACCGGCCCGCGCCCGCGGCGCGCGGGACTGGCGTTCGCGCATGAAAAAAGGCGGTGGGAAACCCACCGCCTTTTTCCAATAGCCTTTCGGCGGATCAGTCCGCAGCAGCGGCGATCACGAGCAGGACCATCAGCGGAACGATGATGCCAGCCGCCGAGGAAGACGTTTCCTCAACGATGACTTCCGGCTCCATGACCGGCTCCGCATAGCCACCGGCGAAGGCGGCGGTACCAGCAACCGACAGAGCGGCGGCAAGCGCGACTTTCTTCATGTCAACCTCCAGTTTCGCCCCGTGCCGGAGATAGTGAGGGCGGCAGGGGCACACGTGTCTGTACCTCGTAACATCCTCTAAGCAAACCCCGAAGTGTATTGCAATGGCCGGATTTGCGGCGTCGCGACCTCGGGCGAAACTGTGGTCAAATAAGCAACACCTGCGTTCCGTTGCGCGCCAGGGCGAACAACTCGGCGATATGCTCGTTGTAAAGGCCGATGCATCCGTTGGACGATCGGCGGCCGATCTTTCGCGTGTCGTGGGTGCCGTGGATCCGGTAATATTGCCAGGACAGGTAAAGGGCGTGGGTGCCCAGCGGGTTGTCCGGGCCGGGGCCGACATAGTCGGGCCATTCGGGGTTGCGCTCTTTCATCGCGGGGGTCGGGCGCCATTCCGGCCCCTCGACCTTGCGGATCACCTCGGTCCGGCCCCGCCGCGTCAGATCCTCGCTCAGCGGCACCGAAGTCGGGTACAGCTTGTAGACGCTTTCATCCGCCGACCAGTAATGCAGCGCGCGGCTGTCGATATCGACGAGGATCGCGCCGTTCCTGAGGCTCTTGAAATACGGCTGCCACTGCAGCGAGCGAAAGCTCGACATGTTGCGCCGGTAGTTGGAGGACAGCGCCTCCTCCATCTCCACGGTATCCGCGAAGAAGCCTTGCCCGAGCGCCGGGGTGGCGAGCCCCGCCGCCACTGCCGCGCCCGAGGCGATGAAACCGCGCCGGTCGATGCCGCCATTCCTGCGGGAGGTCATCGTCGTTCTCCTTGCCTGCTCGTGCCGGGCCTCGCCCGGCGGGTCGATCGCGCCCGGCCCGTGCCGGAACGCCGCGGAACATAGGGCCGCTCATCCATCGGTTGCAACTCAAACTCCCGTCAACGGAACCGTTCCGGGACGAGATGGGTTTGAATCGGCGGCCACCTGCCTATAGATGAGCCTTCAGTCAACGCTGGACCAGATCATGCGCCTTTCTGTCGCCCTTTTCCTTCCCGTTCTTGCCGCCCTTGCCGCCTGCGCGCCGGTCGAGCCGCCGCGCCTTGGCCCCGACGGCCGGCCTCTGCCGAAGCTTTACCGGATCGGCGAGCAGGATCCGGGCGAGGTTCAGTACCGGATGCTGGATGCGATGAACGCGTTGCGGCAGGCCCGCGGCGCGCAGCCGCTGCAGCTCGATCCGTTCCTCAATGCCGCGGCCGCCACGCATGCGCGCGACATGGCGGTGCAGAACCGGCCCTGGCACTTCGGTTCGGACGGGTCGTCGCCGCTCGACCGGGTGAAGCGCGCGGGCTATCCCGGCATGATGCTGGGCGAGAACATCTCGGAGACCTACGAGACCGAGCTTGAAACCCTCTCGGCCTGGATGCAGGTCGGCGACACCCGCGCGGTGATCCTCGATCCGAACGCCCGGCACATGGGGTTCGCCTGGTACCAGGAGCCCTCGGGCAAGATCTGGTGGACGCTGGTCACCGGCGGCTGACGGGGCCGCCGGCGCTCAGGGCAGGATCATGATCGGCGTGCCGTTGCGGACCATCGCGTAGATTTCCTCGATCTCGTCGTCGGTCACCGCGATGCAGCCCTCCGTCCAGTCCGGCGGCAGGCCCGCGTTCTTTCCGGCCTGGCCGTGGATGAAGATGTCGCCGCCCGGCAGCTTTCCCTTGGTCGAGGCGCGGGCGGTATCGGCCTCGTTCGGGTAGGAGATGCCAAGCGACAGGTGAAAGTTGCTGTCGGGATTGCGCCGATCGATCCAGTATAGCCCCTCGGGCGTTCTCATGTCGCCCTCGACCTCCTTGTGGCCGATCGGTTCGGCGCCCAGCGCGATGTCGTAGACCTTCAGCGCCGTGGTGCCGTGCAGAAGATAGAGCTTGCGATCTGCCTTCTTGACCAGCAGCTGCGTGACCTCCGGCCCGTCGTAGCTGCGGAATTTCGAGTGCTGGCGATCGAACAGGCCGCAGGCGGCAAGGTTCGCCACCAGCGCCACCGCCAGGATTGTCCTGATGATCCTCATGTCTTGCGCTCTGCCTCTTTGTTTTTTGCGCGGATCATAGCGGGAAAACCGGGGTTTTCTAGTCGCGCGTTTCGCCCTCGCGCGGGCCCGGCCCGGCCTGCGGCTGGCCCAGCCGGCTTTCGATCGCCGCAAGCCGGGTCAGCACCTCGTCGCGCCAGGCCTCGGTGCGCTGGCCCTCTTCCTCGCCATGGGCCTCCTGCATCGAGTTGACGATCAGACCGACCAGAAGGTTCACCACCACGAAGGTCGTGACCATGATGAACGGAACGAAGAACAGCCAGGCCGCCGGGTAGACCTCCATCACCGGGCGGACGATCCCCATCGACCAGGATTCCAGCGTCATGATCTGGAACAGCGTGTAGGCGGACCGGCCGAGCGTGCCGAACCATTCGGGAAACGAGGCCGAGAACAGCTTGGTGGCCATCACCGCGCCGATGTAGAACACCATCCCCATCAGCAGAAAGACCGAGCCCATGCCGGGCAGCGCGGTGACGAACCCCTCCACCACGCGACGCAGCCGCGGCGCGACCGACAGCACCCTGAGCAGCCGCAGCACCCTGAGCGCCCGCAGAACCGACAGCGTCTGCGCGCCGGGCATCAGCGCGACGCCGACGATGGCGAAATCGAACAGGTTCCAGCCCGAGGTGAAGAACCGCCCGCCGCGCGCAAGGATCTTTGCCGCGATCTCGACCACGAAGATCGCCAGGCACAGCCGGTCCAGCAGCCGGATCGCATCGCCGGCCCGCTCCATCGCCTCGGCCGAGGTTTCCAGCCCCAGCAGAAGCGCGTTGAACAGGATGATCGCGATGATCGTGTTGCCAACGGCCGGGCGGTCGAGCCAGGCGTCAAGGCGGGAACGGAAGGTCATTTCGGCCCTCGAACTAGCGGGAAACTCAGCCGATATGGCCCCGCGAGAAGCGCGCGGCAAGCTCGACATGCACGGAGAAGCGGAACTGGTCGATCACCCGCAGCCAGTCCAGCCGGTATCCGCCCTCGATCAGGATCGCCGCGTCGCGCGCGAAGGTCACCGGGTTGCAGGACACCGCCGCGATCACCGGCACCTGCGACCGCGCCAGTTCCCGGCATTGCGCCTCGGCCCCGGCCCGCGGCGGGTCGATCACCACCGCGTCCGCGCGCTTCAGCTCGTCGGGCATCAGCGGCCGCCGGAAAAGGTCGCGCGCCTCGGTCGTCACCCGTTTCAGCCCCTCGGCCCGGCGCCAGCCCGCGTCCAGCGCGGCGGTGAGCCGCCCATCGGCCTCCACCCCGTGCACCTCCGCGGTCTCGGCCAGCGGCAGGGTGAAGGTGCCCAGCCCGCAGAACAGGTCGACCACCCGCCGGGCCGGGCCGACGGCATCCCGCACCAGCGCGACCAGCGCCGCCTCGCCCTCTGCCGCGGCCTGCAGGAAGGCGCCGGGCGGCAGCGGCACCGGCGCGCGGCCGATGCGCAGCATCGGCACCCGCCGCTCCGCCACCACATCGCCGTCCCAGGACAGCCGCGCGAGATCGAGGGCGGCGGCTTCGGCCGCCAGGGTCTGAAACAGGCTCTCGTCCAGCGGTTTTCCGCCCGTCACGGCCAGGTCGATGCCGGTGTCCGTCAGTGTCAGCGCCAACGCAACCTCGGCCTTGCGCGACGCCCCGGCCGCCACGATCGGCCCCAGCCGCGGCACCAGCGCCATCAGCGCCGGATGCAGCACAAGGCAATCGGAAACCGCGACGATCACGCCCGAGGCACGGGCATGGAAGCCGATCAGCGTGCCGGCCTTGGTGCGCCGCCCGGCCAGCACCGCACGGCGGCGCGACGCGGGCGGAACGGCTTCGGCCGGCGGCACCTCGGCCGCGATGCCGTGCGCAGCCAGCGCCGCCGCGGCCACCCCGGCCTTCCAGCGCGCCGTGAAATCCTCCGTGGCATGCATCATCTGGCAGCCGCCGCAGGCACGGTAATGCGGGCAGGGCGCGCGCACCCGCGACGGCGCGGGGGTGACGATCTTCGCCGCGTCCATCCGGTTGCCGGAGACCGCGCCCTCCACCACCTCGTCCGGCAGCGCCATCGGCACGTAGACCGGCCCATCGGGTCCGTCGGCGATGCCGTCGCCCAGGTGACCAAGCCGCGCGACGGTCAACCGCATCAGATCGCCACGGCGGGGGAAAAGGCCTGCCCCTCGGGCGCGAGGATCGTGCATTCGCGCAGCCCGTGCGGCTTGTCGGCGGGCTGTTCGATCACCATGCCGCCCGCCGCCTCGGCCCGCGCGGCGGCGGCGTCCGGGTCGATCCCGAACAGGAAGATCTGCATCCCCGCCCCGCGCGGCGGTGTCTCGGGCACCAGTCCCAGCAGGGGATGCTTGCCATAGGTGGCATCGCCGTGAAGCTGGATGTAGGCCCCGTCATGCACGATGATCGCGAAATCGGGGCTGACCTGGTGGGCCGACACGCCGAACACCTCGGTCAGGAACGCCGCCAGCGCCGCCGCATCGCGGGTCAGGATGTTCACGCCAACCCCGCGCAGCATGTGGCCGAACGCCACCGCGTCCATGGTGTCCAGCGCCTGGGTCATTCCGCCGCCTCCGTCTTGTCGTCGTCACCAAGGAAGCCGCCCGACTGGCGGTTCCAGTAGCGGGCGTAAAGCCCGCCCTGCGCCAGCAGGTCGTCATGGCTGCCCTGTTCGACGATCCGGCCCTCGTCCATCACCACGATCCGGTCCATCTGCGCGATCGTCGAAAGACGGTGCGCGATCGCCAGCACCGTCTTGCCCTGCATCACCCGCTCCAGCGCCGACTGGATCGCCGCCTCGACCTCGCTGTCCAGCGCGCTGGTGGCTTCGTCCAGGACCAGGATCGGCGCGTCCTTGAGGAACGCGCGGGCCAGGGCGATGCGCTGGCGCTGCCCGCCCGACAGTTTCACGCCGCGTTCGCCCAGAAAGGCGCCGTAGCCGCTGCGCCCCTTGTGGTCGCGCAGCGCGAGGATGAAGTCATGCGCCTCGGCCTTCTTCGCCGCCGCGATCACCTCGTCCTCCGTCGCGCCGGGGCGGCCGTAGCGGATGTTGTCCAGCGCGGTGCGATTGAACATCGCGGTTTCCTGCGTGACCATCCCGATCCGCGCGCGCAGCGATTCCTGGGTGACGCGCGCCACGTCCTGTCCGTCGATGGTGACCCGCCCGGCCTCGGCTTCGTAAAGCCGAAGCAACAGCGAGACCAGCGTCGATTTCCCCGCGCCCGAGGCGCCGACGATCGCCAGTTTCTCGCCCGGCCGCACGGTCAGGTCGATACCGGTGACGCCGCCCGAGGCGCGGCCATAGGCGAAGCTGACATTCTCGAAACCGATCTGCCCCTCGGTGACCTCGATCTCCGGGGCATCGGGCGCATCCTCGATCCGGTGGGCGGGGGCGATGGTCTGCATCCCGTCCTCGACCTCGCCGATATGGCCGTAGATCACCATCAGCGTGAAGCTGATCCATCCGGTCATCTGCGCCAGCCGGATCGTCACCGCGCCGGTGGCCGCGATGTCGCCGGGCGACACGCCGCTGTGGCGCAGCACGATCGCCATGCCGACCATCACCACCGGCAGAAGCCCGGCGATGAAGATCAGCCCCAGCCGGAACGCCGTGGTCGCCTCGCCGAAGGTCAGCGCCTTGGCGCGCAGGTCCGACATCGCCGACAGCGCCATCCTGTCCTCGTGCTCCGAGGCCGCGAACAGCTTCACCGTCTTGATGTTCGAGATCGTGTCGACGACCTGCCCGGTGACCATCGCCTGCGCCCCGGCCCGCGCCGCCGACCGGGCGCGGATCAGCGGCAGCATCACCCGCAGGAAGCCGAGGTAGAGCAGGAACCAGGCCGCCAGCAACAGCGCCAGCCACGGGCTGACACCACCCAGCAGGAAGGCCGTGCCGATCACCGAAGCCAGCCCGAAGGTCACCGCGTTGACCGATTCGATCACGATCTCGGTCAGCGACCGCGCCGCCTGCATCTGCTTCTGCGCCACGCGGCCGGCGAAATCGTTGTCGAAGAACGCCACGGATTGCCCGATCGTCCAGCGGTAAAGCCGCGCCAGCACCAGCTTGAAGACGTTCGGGCCGATCATCACCGACTGCGTCAGCGCCAGACCGCCGAACAGGATCGGCCGCGCGATCAGCAAAAGCCCGACGCAGGCCGCCACCAGCCCCCAGTGCGCGGCCAGGAACCCCGCCGGCGTTTCAGCCACCGCGTCCACCACCCGGCCCAGCAGGTACATCGACAGAACCTCTGTCACCCCGCCAAGCACCGAGATCGCGACGCCGATCCAGACCACCGGCCAGCCGCCCTTCAGCCCCCAACGCATGAACGCCCAAAGCCGCTCGGGCGGCGGGCCTTCGGCCTGCGCCTCGGGGTCGATCAGGTTGCCCGCGCGTTCGATGAGGTCGCGGTACGCCCGTTTCATTCCGCCGCCTCCGTGCGCAGGAAGCCGCCGGACTGCCGCGCCCAGTACCGGGCATAAAGCCCGTTCCGCGCCAGCAGATCGTCATGGCCGCCCTGTTCCACGATGCGCCCTGCCTCCAGCACCACGATCCGGTCCATCCGCGCGATGGTCGACAGCCGGTGCGCGATGGCGATCACCGTCTTGCCTTCCATCACGTCGTAAAGCGTGTGCTGGATCGCCGCCTCCACCTCGCTGTCCAGCGCGCTTGTCGCCTCGTCCAGCACCAGGATCGGCGCGTCCTTGAGGAACGCGCGGGCCAGCGCGATCCGCTGCCGTTGCCCGCCCGAAAGCTTCACGCCACGCTCGCCCAGCCGCGCCTCGTAGCCCGAACGGCCGCGATGGTCGGCCAGCGTCAGGATGAAGTCATGCGCCTCGGCCCGTTTCGCGGCCTCGATCACCTCGGCGTCGCTGGCCTCGGGCCGGCCATAGCGGATGTTGTCCATCGCCGAGCGGTTGAACATCGCGGTTTCCTGCCGGACCACCGCCATCGACCGGCGCAGCGCCTGCTGCGTCAGGTCGCGGATGTCGACGCCGTCCAGCGTGATGCGCCCGGCTTCGACGTCGTAGAGCCTGAGCAGAAGCGAGGTCAGCGTCGATTTCCCGGCCCCCGAGGCGCCGACCAGCGCCACCTTCTCGCCCGGCGCGACGCTCAGGTCGATCCCGTCCACCGCCGCCACGCTGCCGCCGTAGGCAAAGCGCACGTTCTCGAACCGGATCGCGCCGCGGGCCGCGTGATCGCCCGCCGCGCCGGGCCGGTCGCCGATCTCGTGCGGCGGCGCCAGCGTCTCGATCCCGTCCTCGATCTCGCCGATATCGGTGAAGATCACGATCGCCGAGCGGCCCAGCCGCTGGGTGATCTGCGCCAGCCGCGTCGCCACCATCGCCGTCATCGCGATATCGCCGACGCTGGCGGCGCCCAGGTTCCACAGGTAGACGGAACCGAGGATCGAGGCCAGCGGCAGCATCCCGCCCAGCGTCGTCAGCACCAGCCGGAACGCGGCCGACATCACCCCGAAATGCAGCGCCCGGTCGCGATAGCCCTCCAGCGCGCGGCGCGTCGCCCGGTCCTCCACCTCGGCATGGCCGAAGATCTTCACCGTCGCGATGTTGGTCAGCGCGTCGACGACCTGCCCGGTGACCCGGGTGCGCGCCCCGGCCCGCGCGGCGGCCCGCGCCTGCACCCGCGGGATGAACCACCACAGCGCCACCGCGTAGAACGCGCCCCAGACCACGAAGACCAGCAGAAGCCGGGTATCCACCCCGGCCATCAGCACCAGCGCGACGGCGAACATCGCGAGGCAGTAGATCGCGACATCGATCACCTCGACCACCACGCCGGTCAGCGCGCGGGCGGTCTGCATCTGTTTCTGGCTGATCCGCCCGGCGAAGTCGTTGTCGAAGAACCGCATCGAATGGCCCAGGGTGTGCCGGTTCAGGCGGCTCAGCACCAGCGGGAACAGGTTCGGCTCCACCAGGATCGACCCGACGGAGGAATCGGCGGCGAAGATCAGCGGCCGCAGCACCAGGTAGAACACCAGCCCGAAGGCGATCATCGGGCCGAACAGGGCCCAGAAGGCGCCCGGATCGCCCGACTCGGCCATGTCGATGATCCGCCCGGTGTACCACGCCGCCACCATCTCGGACGCGCCGGCAAGCGTGGCGATGGCCAGCGCCAGCCCCAGGATTCGCCCGCTGCCCGACAGCGCCCAGCGCGCGAAGGGCAATAGCCGTTCGGGCGGCGGCCCCTCTGCCGCGCCGAACGGGTCGACCAGCCGTTCCAGCCGTTGGCCCAGCGTCATTCCGCCGCCTCTGGCGCGTCGTCCGGGTCGAGGCCGATGAACCCGCCGGACTGCCGCGCCCAGAACCGGGCATAAAGCCCGTTCCGGGCCAGCAGCTGCTCGTGGCTGCCTTCCTCGGCGATATGGCCGTCGTCGAGCACGATGATCCTGTCCATCCGCGCGATGGTCGACAGCCGGTGCGCGATGGCGATCACCGTCTTGCCTTCCATCACCCCGTACAGCGTATCCTGGATCGCCGCCTCCGCCTCGCTGTCCAGCGCGCTGGTGGCCTCGTCCAGCACCAGGATCGGCGCATCCTTGAGGATCACGCGGGCGATCGCCACGCGCTGCCGCTGCCCGCCCGACAGTTTCACGCCGCGCTCGCCCACCTGCGCGTCATAGCCCCGCCGCCCGGTTGGATCCTGCAGGTCGAGGATGAAATCATGCGCATGGGCGCGCCGCGCGGCCTCGATCATCTCGGCCTCGGTCGCGCCGGGACGGCCGTAAAGGATGTTGTCGCGCACCGACCGATGCAGCAGGCTCGAATCCTGTTGCACCATGCCGATCTTCGCACGCAGCGAGTCCTGCGTGACGCGGGTGATGTCCTGCCCGTCGATCAGAATCTGCCCGCTCTCTGGGTCGTAGAAGCGCAAAAGCAGCTTGACCAGGGTCGACTTGCCGGCACCCGACCGGCCGACAAGGCCGATCTTCTCGCCCGGTTCGATCGCCAGGCTCACCCGGTCAAGCCCGCCCGCACCCCGGCCATAGTGGTGGCTGAGGCCCTCGATCCCGATCCGGCCCTCGCGGAACGCCAGCGGCTTCGCGCCGGGCGCGTCGGTCAGGGTGATCGGCTGCGCGATCGTCTCCATCCCTTCGGCCACGACGCCGAGCGAGCGGAAGAAGGTGGAAAGCGCCCACATGATCCAGCCGGTCATCGCGTTCAGCCGCAGCGTCAGCGCCGTGGCGGCCGCCACCACGCCCACCGAGGCCGCACCCTGCATCCACAGCCACAGCGCCCAGCCGACGACCGCGACGATCAGCAGCCCGTTCAGGGCCACCAGCACCACGTCCATCACGGTGTAGATCCGCATCTCGGCCGCGAAGGTCTTCCTCGCCGTCTCGATCGCCTCGCGGGCGTAGTTCATCTCCGCCTCGTCGCGGGCGAAAAGCTTGACCGAATGGATGTTGGTGTAGCTGTCCACCACCCGGCCCGTCACGGCCGAACGCGCATCCGACGCGGCCTTCGACGCCGGGCCGACGCGCTTCAGCGTCCAGCGCACCAGCAGACCATACAGCGCGAACCAGCCGACCAGAGGCAGCAGCAGCCGCGGATCGGCATCCAGAAGCAGGATCGCCGCGCCGACCAGGTAGGCCAGCGCGAAGGTGATCGCGTCGAAGACGTGAAACACCGCCTCGCCCGCCGCCGGAGGCGTCTGCATGATCCGGTTCGCGATCCGCCCGGCGAAATCGTTCTCGAACCAGCCCACCGACTGCCGCAGCACCTGCCGGTGCGCGCGGTAGCGGTAGAGCGTGCCGTAATTCGGCATGATCGCGTTGTTCAGAAGCAGCACGTCCAGCCCCTGCAGCGCCGGGCGCAGCAGAAGGATGAACACCGCCGCCGCGATCAGTTCCGCGCCGTGATCGGCCCAGACCTCGGCCGGCGCTGCGGCCGAGAGGATGTCGACCACCCGTCCCATGTACCAGATCAGCGCGATCTCGACCGCCGCGACGACGACCGACAGGATCGCCGTGACCACGAAGACGCGCCGGAACGGCTGCGACCAGTCGCGCATGAACGGCCACAGCCGGCGCGGCGGCGCGTCGGTCTGGGGATAGTCGGCATAGGGATCGACGAGGTTTTCGAAGAAGCGGAACATGCGCCCTGTCCTGTTGCCCCCGATATAGCCCCGGAGCGCGGGAAGGTAAAACTCAGCCCAGAACCATCTGCACGGTGCTGGCCACGATCAGGCCCGCCATCGCCAGGTTGAAGCCCCGCAGCCGGCGTTCGGTGGTCAGCCAGCGCGTCATCGCCTGCCCCGCCAGCGTCCAGGTCGAGGCGGAAACGAGGCCGAGCGTGAGGAAGGTACCCGCCGTCACCGCCGCCGTGATCACCGGCGCGGTTTCCACGATGAACTGCGAGGTCGCGGCGATCGCCATCGTCCAGGCCTTGGGATTGATCCACTGGAACCCCGCCGCCTGCGCGAAGGTGAACGGGTGCGCGCCCGTCGATTTCGACCCTATGCCACCCGAACTGGCAATCTTCCAGGCCAGCCACAGAAGGATCGCCGCGCCGCCGAAGCGCAGCGATTCGCGAAACAGCGCCGAGGCCTGGAACAGCCCGCCCATCGCCAGCCCGACGCACAACAGCATCACCGGAAAGCCCACGGCCACGCCCAGCAGGTGCGGCAGCGTCCGGCGCCAGCCGAAGTTGGCGCCGGAAGCGGCCAGAAGCGCGTTGTTCGGCCCCGGCGTGAACAGCGTCGCGACGGCAAGCGCGACGAGCGCGGGGATCATCTCGGTCTGCATGGGGCTTTCCTGTCGCCGCCATTGATCCGGGCCGCACGGGGCGTGGTCAAGCCAGCAATTGTTCCCGTGACAATGCAAAGCCCGAGGCGATCCAGCGCGCCTCCAGCTCCGCCAGCCGCGCGCCCAGCGCCGGGCCTTCCAGCGCCGGCATCAGATCCGCCGCGCGCACCGGAAACACCGCCGCCGCGCCGCGCGCCACGGCATCGGCCCAACCCTCGGGCAGCGGTTGCCCGGCCAGGGCGGCGCGCAACAGCGCCACATCCTGCGCCAGCGCCGCGCCGTGGCGCCAGGCCACTTCCGCCAACCCGGCTTCGGCGCCCAGCGCGGCGCGCAACTGCGCCAACCGCCGCGCCTCGGCCTTCGACAGTTTCAGCGCCTCGGCCGCCGCTTCGCCGCCCAGCGCGGCCAACCGCCGGATCGGATCCGGCGCCAGGTTCACCTCCAGGTGCACCAGCGGCGCGATGAACCGGTCGTCGGCGCCGGGCAGAACGCGGGGCAGCGCCCCGGTCGCCCGCATCGCGGCCAGTGCGGGCGCGGGATCGGGCGCGGCCAGCAGCCGGCGCATCTCGTGCCCCACCCGCTCGCGCGACAGCGTGTCGAGGCCCGGCGCGTGCTCCGCGATCGCGGCCAGCGCCTCGGCCTCCGGCCCCTCGGCGGGATCGCCGTACCAGGCGGTGAACCGGAAGAACCGCAATATCCGCAGGTAATCCTCGCGGATCCGGTCGGCGGGCCGGCCCACGAACCGCACGCGCCGCGCCTTCAGGTCGTCCAGCCCTTCGCCCAGCGGGTCGATCACCGTGCCGTCGGCGCGGGCATAAAGCGCGTTCATGGTGAAATCGCGCCGCGCCGCATCGTCGCCCACGTCGGTCGAATAGGCCACCACCGCGTGGCGGCCGAAGGTTTCGACGTCGCGCCGGAAGGTCGTGACCTCGTGGCCCACGCCCTCGGCCACCACCGTCACCGTGCCATGCTCCAGCCCCGTGGGCACCGGCTTCAGCCCCGCCGCGCGGGCCAAGTCCGTCACCCGTTCGGGCACCGCGTCGGTGGCGATATCGACATCGGCGACGGGCTGGCCCAGCAGCGCGTTGCGCACGCAGCCGCCGACGATCAGCGCCTGGTGGCCGCCGGCCTCCAGCATCGCCAGAACCGCCTGCACATGGCCCGCCTCGATCCAGTCGCCACTGATCCGCATCACGCCATCCGGTCCGCCAAGGCGCGCAGGATGCGCGCCGTCGCGCCCCAGATGTAATAGGGCCCGTAGGGTACCGCAAAGTACCGCCGCGCCTGGCCGCGCCAGCGCCGCCCCTCGACCCGGTAGCGCGCCGGGTCCAGCACATGTGCCAGCGGCACCGTGAACACCTCGGCCACCTCGCCCTCCTCGGCCACCGGGTGAACCGGCGGCGCGATCCGCGCCACGACCGGCGTGACGGAGAACCCCGTCACCGTCTCGTGCGCGGGCAGCGTGCCGATCACCTCCGCCTGCGCCGGGACGAGGCCGACCTCCTCGGTCGCCTCGCGCAGCGCCGCGGCGGCGGCGTCGGCATCGCCGGGGTCGATCTTGCCGCCGGGAAACGCGACCTGGCCGGGATGGTGCCTGAGCCGGGGCGAGCGTTTGGTCAGAACCACCCCCGGCGCGCCCGGCGCATCGACGATACCCACCAGCACCGCGGCCGGCACCAGCCGGCGGCCGGGCGGCAGCGCCACGGCAGGGTTGAGATCGTAATCCGACGACGGGCGGCCCGGCCCGGCCAGCGCCGCGGCAAGCCGCTGCCCCAGGTCAGTCGTCACCGCCCGCGCCCTTGCCCTGGTCGCCGGAATGGCCGTCGTCCGGGTCGCGTTCCGCCTCGAATCCCAGCGTGGCCGGGTCGAACTCGTAATGCGCGCCGCAGAACTGGCAATCGGCGGTCACGGTCCCCGACTCGGTCGTCATCGTGGCGATGTCCTTGGCGGAATAGATCGACAGGCTTTGACGCACCTTCGCCGCCGAACAGGTGCAGCCGAATTCCACCCGCTGCGGATCGAACACGCGCGGGCCCTCCTCGTGGAACAGCCGTACCAGGAGATCGGTGGCCTGCACGCCCGGGCCGACCAGC
This sequence comes from Paracoccaceae bacterium, assembly GCA_024742695.1. GTDB lineage: Bacteria > Pseudomonadota > Alphaproteobacteria > Rhodobacterales > Rhodobacteraceae > JANSXY01. Next base: position 23,224 of record JANSXY010000005.1, read on the forward strand.
TCGATCTCCTCGACAGTGTCCAGAAGCAGGTTGGCGCGCGACCAGTTCTCGCCCTCGACGGGGCCGAGGATGTCGTCGGCGGCCAGCAGCCCGCCTTCGCCCGTCGCGCCCGCACCGGCCGTGAACGGGCTGGCCTTCGGCATCGATTGCAGCATCACGCCGCCGGCCCGCCAGCGCGCCGCGGTATCGCCCGCCAGCCGGCTTTCGCCAAAGGCGATCTGGAACCGCGTCGGCAACTGCTCCGACTGGGCGAAATACGTCTCTGCGCAGGCCGAAAGGCTGCCGCCGGCGATCGGCGTGATGCCCTGGTAGGGCACGGTTCCGGGGCCCTGGTCGATCAGGATCGCGAAATAGCCGTCGCCGATCAGGTCGAAGGGCCGGGCGGGGCTGACCGCCGCGAGGCGTTCGGCATCGAAACTGGCCCAGGCGCGAATGCGCGCCGGGGCGCCGGGCGCCTCGGGCGCGAAATAGTCCGTCGCCACGATCCGCGCCGGGCCGTTGCCGCGGATTTGCAGCGACAGTTTCCAGCGCAGCTTGATCGTCGGGCCGATCAGCGCCGTCAGCATCGCCGCCTCGGCCACCAGCGCCTCGATCGGCGCGGGATAGTCATGCTGGGCCAGCACCCGCTCCAGCACGCCATCGAGCCGCGCGACGCGGCCCCGGATATCCGGCCGGTCCAGCTGGAACGGCAGAACGGTATCGTCCCAGGCGATCTGCGACAGCGTGGACATCGGGGGAATCCTTGGGCTTTCCTTGCCGGGCGGGGCTTGGCATACCGCAGGTGCAGGGGCACGGCAACCGGGGGCGGCGGGCAGGATGATCAGGCGATTCGGCGAACCCGTGGCGCGCGGGCGGCGCTACACGCTGCGGCCCGGCGTCTACGCGGTCCTGTTGCAGGGCCGGCGCGTCCTCGTCACCCACCAGGAAGAACCGGAACCGGAGTTCCAGTTGCCCGGCGGCGGCATCGATCCGGGCGAGAACCCGCTGCACGCGCTCTATCGCGAGGTCTGGGAGGAAACCGGCTGGACGATCGCGCGGCCACGCCGGATCGGCGCCTTCCGCCGCTTCACCTACATGCCGGAATACGATCTGTGGGCCGAGAAGCTCTGCACGATCTACCGCGCCCGCCCGGCCCGGCAGCTGGGTCCGCCCAGCGAACCGGGCCACAGCGCGATCTGGATGAGCGTCGGCGAGGCGGCCGAGGTGCTGGCCAATTCCGGCGACCGGCATTTTCTGCTGGCGGCGCTGGGCGCCTGACGGGTCAGGCTTCGAACACCTTGCCGCTGCGGAAGTCGAACAGCGCGGCCGACACGTCGTCGTTGTAGACCCCGGCGGTGAACCCCGACACTTCCTGCATCATCGCCTCGAGGAACGCCGGTCCCTCCGTCGGCGGCAGCCTGGTCAGAATCTCCGACAGGCCGGTTTCGCCCAGCTGCTCGCCGCGCGGATTCTCGGCCTCGATGATCCCGTCCGACATCAGCAGCAACCGGTCTCCGGGGTTCAGGACCGTCTCGACCTGGCCGAACTCGGCGCCGTCGATCAGCCCGACCGGCAACCCGCCCTCGCCGATGTAGTCGATCCGTCCGTCGGCGCGCAGCACCGCCGGGTGCGGATGCCCGGCCTGCACCAGCACGACCTCGCCCGAGACGAGATCGATATCGGCATAGGCCAGCGTGAAATAGGTTTCCGTCTGCATCTCGCCCAGGACAAGGGCGTTGAGATGCGCGGCCAGCTCCGCCGGGGCCCGGCTGTCGTAGAGGCCGAAATCGTTCTGCACCAGCGCGACGTTCTGGTCGGGCGACGAGCCCGACAGGTAGCCCGCCAGCCGCACCGTCATCAGCGCCGAGGTGATGCCATGGCCCGACACGTCGATCCCGTAGACACCGATGCGCCGCGAGTTGATCGGGAAGAACCCCACCAGATCGCCGCCGACATGGCCCGAGGGCCGCAGCAAGAGCGACACCTCGCTTTCGCCGAAGCTGCGGAACCGCTCCTTCACCAGGCTTTGCTGAAGCTTGCGCGCCTCGACAAGATCGCGATGGATCGAGTCGTAAAGCCCCTGCAACTCGTCCAGCGTCGAGGTGATGACCCGGTTCTTCTCGACCAGTTCGGCCTGCATCGTGACGATCCGCTGGCCGGCCGCCAGCCGCGCGCGCAGTTCCTGCCCGCTGACCGGCTTGGTCAGGAAATCGTCGGCGCCCGCCTCCAGCCCGTGCGCGATCTCGGCGGTTTCGTTCTTCGAGGTCAGCAGGATGAAGTAGCCGTAGCTTTGCCGTTCCATCGCGCGGAAGGCGCGGCAGAACTCAAGCCCGGTCATTCCCGGCATCATCCAGTCCGACAGCACGAGGTCGGGCGTGATCTCGGCGCAGATCTTCAGCGCCTCTTCGCCCGACGCGGCCTCGATCACCTCGTAGCCCGAGCGCGAAAGCGAGGCGGACAGGATCTTGCGCTGCATCTTGCTGTCATCGACGACGAGCACCCGGCGCAGGGCGCCGGAGCCGGGTGCGGCTGCACCCATTTGCGTCGAACTTGCCGTTTCGCTCACGCGGGCTCCTGTCGGTCAGACCGTGCTGCGACGGTCCGTTAGACACTAGGGAGGTTCGGGTTAAGGCCCGGTGAAGCGGCGCGGTCCCTGCCGGCTTAACGCGACGCCAACGAATCGCCGATAGATTGCATGTCGGGTGACTTGGGAAAAAATGGTGGTGGAGAAGACTCATGATCGATTGGGATCGGGTCTCGGAACTTCGTTCCGAGATCGGTGACGACGGCTTCGACGAGGTCGTCGAACTCTTCCTCGACGAGGTCGAGGAGGTGGTGATGCGGCTGGGCTCGAAGCCCGATCCGGCCCGCTACGAAGAGGATCTGCACTTCCTCAAGGGCAGCGCCTGGAACCTCGGTTTCGCCGATTTCGGCGCGCTGTGCCAGGACGGCGAGCGCAAGGCCGGGGCCGGCAGGCAGGCCGAGATCGACATCCAGGCCGTGCTGGACTGCTACGGCAAGTCGAAGCAGCAGTTCATGTCCGAGGTCGAGGCGCGCAAGTCGGTCTCGGCGGCCTGACGGCGGTCAGATCAGGAACCCAGCGAGCGTTTCGTCGCGGGTGATGTCGCGGTAGGTGAAGCCGGCGGCATCGAGCTTGGCGGTCAGCGCGGCGAAGGCGTCGGGCCGCTTCGTCTCGATCCCGATCAGGACCGAGCCGAAGTTACGCGCCGACTTCTTGAGATACTCGAACCGGGCGATATCGTCGTCCGGGCCGAGAAAGTTCAGGAACTCGCGCAGCGCGCCGGGCCGCTGCGGCATCCGCAGGATGAAGTATTTCTTCAGGCCGGAATGGCGCTGCGCACGTTCCTTGACCTCGGGCAGACGCTCGAAATCGAAATTCCCGCCCGAGGTGACGCAGACCACCGTCTTGCCGCGGATCTCGTCGGCCAGAACCGGCAGCACGTCGACGGCCAGCGCGCCGGCGGGTTCCAGCACGATGCCCTCGACGTTCAGCATCTCCAGCATCGTCACGCAGATCCGGTCTTCCGGCGCGGTCAGCACCCGCTCGGGCGGCACGTCGGCAAGGCGCGCGAAGGTGCGCGCGCCGATCCGCGCCACCGCCGCGCCATCGACGAAGCTGTTGACCGCGCTCAGCGTCACCGGTTCGCCGGCGCACAGCGCCGCGGTCAGGCTCGCCCCGCCTTCCGGCTCGACATAGCGAAACGCCGTCTGCGGCGCCTCGGCGGCGAAATAGCTCGTGATCCCGGCCGCCAGGCCGCCGCCGCCCACCGGCAGCACCACGAGGTCGGGCGGCGCGGGCAGTTGCGCGAGGATTTCCACCGCCACGCTGGCCTGACCCTCGATCACGTCCTCGTCATCGAACGGGGCAAGGAAATGCGCGCCCTGCTCGGCGCAGAAATCCTGCGCCGATTTCAGCGTCCGGTCGAAATAGTCGCCCGTCAGCACGATCTCGATCGCGTCGCCGCCGAAGGTGCGGGTCTTGTCGATCTTCTGCTGCGGCGTCGTCACCGGCATGAAGATCGTGCCGCGCACGCCGAAATGCCGGCAGGCATAGGCGACGCCCTGCGCATGGTTGCCGGCGGAGGCGCAGACGAAATCGTGCCGCGTTCCGTCGGCCAGCACCTTGCGCATCGCGGTGAAGGCGCCGCGCAGCTTGTAGCTGCGCACGGGCGTCAGATCCTCGCGTTTCAGCCAGATCTCGGCCCCGTAGCGGGCCGAAAGGTGATCGTTGCGCTGCAGGGGCGTCGCCGGGAACAGCGCGCGCAACGCCGCGTCGGCGGCGCGGGCACGGGCGGCGAAGCTGTCGATCGGCTGGTCCATCGCACCGGTTTGGACGGAACCGGCGCCGCTTGCAAGCCGGCCCTTGCCCCGATATCGCCATGGTATTGCCCATTCTCCGCTTCAGGCGGGAAAGACATTCGAAACGGCGGGCCGCCAGTGCCGCGCCGACATTCATTCGAGAAGGACCGCAACATGAAACCCGTCATTCGTTCCGTGAGTGCCGTTCTTGCCGTTTCCGCCCTGTTCCTCAGCCCTGTCGCGGGCAGCCTGCCGGTGTTCGGCGACGATGCCGCCTATGCCAAGGACAAGGGCGGTGGCGGTGGCGGTGGCGGAAAGGACAAGGGTGACCGCGGCGGCGGAAAGGACAAGGGCGATCGGGGCGGCGGCAAGGACAAGGCCGACCGCGGCGGCGGACGGGACAAGGGCGGCGACGAGGCGCGCAACGCCGGCAACGGCAACGGCTGGGGCCGCAAGGACAAGGCCAAGCCCGCGGCGCAGGCCGTGGCATCCGGCGCCGACGTGAAGCCCCGCAACCATGGCGCGCTGGCCTCTGGCCTGAAGGGCGCCAATGCCGCCAACGCCAGCGAGCAGGCCTTCGCCAATGCCGCGCCGAACAGCCAGGTCGGCCGCGTCGCCACCTATCGCGCGGCGGTTCAGGCCGAGGCCGCCGGGGCCGCGCTGCCGGGGCTTGAGGAAGAGCGTGACGCGCTGCTCGCCATCGCCGTGGCCGACCGGACCGAGGAGGATGTCGCGCGCCTGGCCGAACTGGAAACCGAGATCGCCGGCTTGACGGAACTGGCCGCCTACGAGGGCCCGACTTCCGAAGAGGCGCTGCTGGAGGCCACGAAGGGCCGCGAGCTCAGCTACGAGGAAAAGGCCTATCTGCATGACCTGCTGGGCCTCGAGCCGCCCGCCGACCCGGCGCTGGAGGGCGAAACCGCCGAGGCCCCGGCAGAGCCGGCCGCCGAACCCGAAGAGCCGGTCGATACCGCCGGGGATGACCTGCCGGCGGAGGAGGTCGAGAATGTTGCCGAGGACGGCGAGGTCGTGGACGAGGGCGAAGACCTCGCCGAGGTCGCCGGCGACGACACCGCCGGCTGACCGGGGCCGGCGCGGCCCGCCGTGGCCGCGCCGCTCCCTTGCCGGGCACCGCAAAACCGGCTACTCCGCCCCCCGTTCATCCGCCGATCAGGGGGCCCCATGACCGTCACCGCGCCGAAGAAAGTCGTCCTTGCCTATTCCGGCGGGCTCGACACCTCGATCATCCTGAAATGGCTGCAAACCGAATACGGCTGCGAGGTCGTGACCTTCACCGCCGATCTCGGGCAGGGCGAGGAACTGGAACCGGCGCGGCAGAAGGCGCTGATGCTGGGCATCCGCGAGGACAACATCCACATCGTCGACCTGCGCGAGGAATTCGTGCGCGACTTCGTGTTCCCGATGTTCCGCGCCAACGCGATCTACGAGGGGCTGTATCTGCTCGGCACCTCGATCGCCCGGCCGCTGATCTCGCAGGAACTGGTGCGGATCGCGCATGAAACCGGGGCCGACGCGGTGGCGCATGGCGCGACCGGAAAGGGCAACGACCAGGTGCGGTTCGAACTGTCGACCGCCGCGCTCGATCCGTCGATCCGGGTGATCGCGCCCTGGCGCGAATGGGATCTGACCAGCCGCACCCGGCTGCTGGAATTCGCCGAGACGCACCAGATCCCGATCGCCAAGGACAAGCGGGGCGAGGCGCCGTTTTCCGTCGATGCGAACCTTCTGCACACCTCGTCCGAGGGCAAGGTTCTGGAAGACCCGGCGCAGGAGGCGCCCGATTACGTCTGCCAGCGCGTCGTCGCGCCCGAGGACGCGCCCGACACGCCGGAGATGGTGGAAATCACCTTCGAGAAGGGCGACGCGGTGGCGGTGAACGGCGAGACGTTGTCCCCCGCCGCGCTGCTGACCCGGCTGAACGAGCTGGGCGGCAAGCATGGCGTCGGCGTGCTCGACCTTGTCGAGAACCGCTTCGTCGGGATGAAGTCGCGCGGCATCTACGAGACCCCCGGCGGCACGATCCTTCTGGAAGCGCATCGCGGGATCGAACAGATCACGCTGGACAGCGGCGCGGGCCACCTGAAGGATTCGATCATGCCGCGCTACGCGGAACTGATCTACAACGGCTTCTGGTTCAGCCCCGAACGCGAGATGCTTCAGGCCCTGATCGACAAGAGCCAGGAACACGTTTCCGGCACCGTGCGCGTGAAGCTTTACAAGGGCTCGGCCCGCACCGTCGCGCGCTGGTCCGACCACAGCCTGTATTCCGAGGCGCATGTCACCTTCGAGGATGACGCCGGCGCCTACGACCAGAAGGATGCCGAGGGCTTCATCCGCCTGAACGCGCTGCGCCTGCGGCTGCTGGCGGCGCGGCGGATCCGGCTGGGCGGATGACCGGGCGCGGCCCGCTCCGGATCGACTGGGGCGTGGCCGCGGGTGCGTTGCTTTTCCTGCTTGTCGGCGGCGGGTTCGCGATCTTCGGCGGCTATCAGCTGGCGAATACCCGCGCCTTCCTGCAGGCGGCGGAACCGGTGCGGGCCACCGTCATCGCGCGGCACGAAAGCTGCGACGACGACGGCTGCACGTGGCGGCCGACCTTCCGGTTCACCGATGCGCACGGGGAAATCCGCGAGGCGCAGACCCTCTACAGCGCGTCGAACTACGGCTGGTCGGAAGGCACGGAACGCACCGTTCTGCACAATCCCGCCTTCCCCCATGTGCGGGTGCCCGGCTTCGCGAATCTCTGGGTGTTCGGCGCCGGATTCTTCCTGCTGGGCGCGCTCTTGGTGGTTCTGGCGATCTACCCGCTCGCACCGCTCGCCGTCAGCCGTGCCCCTCGCCCGGACGGGTCGCCGCCGCCCTGAGCCGCTCGTAGATCGGCAGGGCCGCTTCGGCCAGCCGGGCATAATCGCCCGACAGCTCCGGCAACGGCCCTTCCGCCCCGTCGAACCCGGTAGAGCGATGCACCGCGCCATACCAGTGCGCGGCCCAGACGCCATCCTCGGCGATGCCGCCGGCGGGCCAGCACAACATGCGGTCGGAAAACGGCAAACCGATCTCGGCGCAGAGCCGCGCCAGCGTGCCGGCCGGGTCGCGGCGGATGTCGGCGCAGTCGACGACGGGGCCGGGAAGCCGCTCGAACAGGCTCTGTTGTTGCGGAAAACCGATATCCTCCAGCGTCGGGTTCTCGCGCTTGGCGGCGTAGCTGGCGATCACCCGGGCGGGGTGGCGGATCAGGTGGATGTTGACGCAGGCCTGCGCCCAGTCCAGCGGAAAGCCGGGCAGCATGTGATGGGCCATGTGCTTCATGTAAAGATGCGGCTTGCCGCCGGGGATCGGCCCCGTGCAGATCGCGGCCACCCTGGCGGGGTCGGCGGGCTGACTGGCCAGGATCTCGGCCCGCATCGGGTGGTCGAGGCCCGTGGCGGCGAGGTAGGCCGCGTAGAACGGCTCGTCCATCACCGCGCAGTCTCCGCGCGCGGCGAAGGCATACATCATCGCGGTCGAGAGGTTCCGCGGGCCGGACCACATGGCGATTCTCATGGGCTTCCCCCGGGGCCTGCGCCGCAAATGGAAACGGAAGCGCGGCGACAGCGACACGGCGGTTGAACACGGGCAGCGCCCGGCCCGGGGGGTGGGCGCAAAGCGCCCGCCCCTGGGGGGCGGGTAGGGCGCTGCCCGTGCTGGCGCACGGGCGGGTGACACCCACTCCGACCCGCAGGCACGGGATAAACCGTTTCCGTCCCGCCCATCACGCCCCCACCAGCGCCTTGTAGAGCCCCCTGATCCGCTCCGTCACCGGCCCCAGGCCCCCGGTGCCGATCACCCGCCCGTCGATCATCCCCACCGGGGTCTGCGCACCGAAGGTGCCGGTCAGGAACGCCTCGTCGGCCGAATAGGTCTCGACCAGCGAGAAATTCCTTTCGAACACCGGAATGCCGTTCGCGCGGCACAGGTCGATCACCTTCTGGCGGGTGATCCCGTTCATGCAATAATCGCCCGTCGAGGTCCAAACCTCGCCCCGTCGCACGATGAAGAAGTTGCAGGCGTTGGTGGTGTTCACGAAGCCATGCACATCCAGCATCAGCGCCTCGTCCGCGCCGGCCTTCTCGGCCGCGATGCAGGCCAGGATGCAGTTCAGCTTGGAGTGGCTGTTGAGCTTGGGATCCTGGCTCATCGGCAGGCCGCGGATATGCGGCACCGTCGCCAGCCGGATCGGGCGCGGCAGGCTGGGGCGGGAATGTTCCATGATGATCACCATCGTCGGCCCCTGCCGCGACAGCGCCGGATGCTGGAACGGCCGCGATTTCACCCCGCGCGTCACCATCAGCCGGGCATGGGCGTCGGTCTGCATCCCGTTCGCCGCCCGCGTCTCCTCCAGCGCGGCGATCACGCCGGCGCGGTCCATCCCGATATCGAGATCGATCGCCTTCGCCGCCTCGAACAGCCGGTCGACGTGTTCGTCAAGGAACGACCAGCGCCCGTTGTAGAGCCTGAGCCCCTCCCACACCCCGTCGCCCAGCATGAAGCCCGAATCGAAGACCGACACGGCGGCCTCCGCCCGTGGCTTCAGCGCGCCGTTCACCCAGATCAGGATCGACGCGTTGCGCGCGTCCTCCTCCGCCTGGTGGGTGGTCACATGGTCTGTCATTCGCGTCCCCCTCGCGGCGCCCGGCGCCGGCGCTACCCCGTGCGGCCCAGCCCGCAGGCGGCGATCACCGCCATGTTCAGGATGTCGTTCACCGTCGAGCCGGTGGAACAGATCTGGATCGACCGGTCCACGCCGGTGAGGATCGGGCCGATCACCGTGGCACCCGCCATCTCCTGCATCAGCTTGACCGAGATCGAGGCCGAATGCCGCGCCGGCACGACCAGCACGTTGGCCGGCCCCGACAGCCGGCAGAACGGGTAATGCGCCATCTGCTCGGGGTTCAGCGCCACGTCGACCGTCATCTCGCCATCGTATTCGAAGGATACGCCGCGCAGGTCCAGCACCCGCGGCGCGCCGTGCATCTTCGTCGCGCGTTCCGAAACCGGGTAGCCGAAGGTGGAAAACGACAAGAACGCCACCCGCGGCTCCAGCCCCAGCCCGCGGGCGACCTGCGCGCCGCGTTCGGCGATGTCGGCCAGGTCTTCCTCGTCGGGCCATTCGTGCACCAGCGTGTCGCCGATCAGCACGATCCGGCCCTTGTGGATCACCGCCGTGATCCCCACCGCGCCATCCTCGGCCCGCGCGTCGAAGACATGGTTGATCAGCCCCAGCACATGCGCCGATTTCCGCGTCGCCCCGGTCACCAGCGCGTCGCCATGGCCATGCGCCAGCATCAGCGCCGAGAACACGTGCCGGTCACGGGCGGCAAGGCGATGGATGTCGTGCCGGTCGAACCCCTGCCGTTGCAGCCTTTGGTAGAGAAACTCCTTGTAGGTCTCCAGGTGCCGGGTGTTGGCGGCGTTCACCACCTCCAGTTCGCGCACCGCGTCGGCCAGCCCCTCGGCCGTCAGCTTGTCGCGCACGTCGGCCTCGCGGCCCACGACCAGCGCCTTGCCCAGCCCCGCGCGCTGGTAGGCGACGGCGGCCTTCAGAACCCGCGGATCGTCGCCCTCGGCGAAGATCATCCGCGCCTGCGCGGCCCGGGCGCGGGCATGGATGCCCTGAAGGATCGTCGCGGTCGGATCCATCCGCGCCTTGAGGCTAAGCTCGTATCCCGCCATGTCCACGATCGGCCGCCGCGCCACGCCGGTGGCCATCCCCGCCCTCGCCACCGCCGGCGGCACGACATGGATAAGCCGCGGATCGAACGGCGTGGGAATGATGTAGTCGCGCCCGAAGGCCAGCTTGCGGCCATAGGCCATCGCCACCTCGTCGGGCACGTCCTCGCGCGCCAGCGCCGCCAGCGCATGCGCGCAGGCGATCTTCATCTCGTCGTTGATCGCGCGGGCATGGATGTCCAGCGCGCCCCGGAAGAGATACGGAAAACCCAGCACGTTGTTGACCTGGTTGGGATAGTCCGACCGCCCGGTCGCCACGATCGCGTCGGCCCGGACGGCATGCGCCTCTTCCGGCGTGATCTCGGGGTCCGGGTTCGCCATCGCGAAGATCACCGGGTTGTCCGCCATGCTGGCCACCATCTCGGGCGTCACCGCACCCTTTGCCGAGACGCCCAGGAACACGTCGGCCCCGGCCATCGCCTGTTCCAGTGTGCGCAGGTCGGTCTTCGCGGCATGGGCGGATTTCCACTGGTTCATGCCCTCGGTGCGGCCCTGCCAGATCACGCCCTTCGTGTCGCACATCAGGCAGTTGTCGGGCCGCGCCCCCATCGCCTTCAGAAGCTCGAGGCAGGCGATCCCCGCGGCACCCGCGCCGTTCAGCACGATCCGGACATCCTCGATCTTCTTGCCGCTCAGCTCCAGCGCGTTGATCAGCCCCGCCGCGCAGATCACCGCGGTGCCGTGCTGGTCGTCATGGAACACCGGGATGTCCATGATCTCCTTCAGCCGGCTCTCGATGATGAAACATTCTGGCGCCTTGATATCCTCGAGGTTGATGCCGCCGAAGGTCGGGCCCATCAGCCGCACCGCCTGGATGATCTCGTCGGCGTCCTCGGTATCCAGTTCGATGTCGATCGCGTTGACGTCGGCGAAGCGCTTGAACAGCACCGCCTTGCCCTCCATCACCGGCTTCGAGGCCAGCGCGCCGAGATTGCCAAGACCAAGGATCGCCGATCCGTTCGACACCACGGCGACCATGTTGCCCTTCACCGTGTAGTCATAGGCGGTTTCCGGCCGTTCCGCGATCGCCTCCACCGGCACGGCGACGCCGGGGGAATAGGCCAGGCTCAGGTCGCGCTGCGTGGTCATCGGCTTGGTGGCCACGACCTCGTATTTCCCCGGCTGCGGCTGCAGGTGGTAGCCCAGCGCCTCTTCGGGCGTGATTCGCGATTTCGATGTCATGGCCACGGCCCTCCCCCGGCCGGTCGTGCCGGGATAACCCCGTCGGGCCGCCGGGCGCAATTCCCCGGCCCGGATTTGTCCGCGCCGGCGGAGAGGATTCCATTTCCCGCGCCGCCGCAATAGTCTCTGTCAACCGGCCGGAAGGAGTAAAGCGTGGCAGGATCGCAGGGCGCCGTGACGCCGATGATGGCGCAATACCTGGAGATCAAGGAGCGGCACCCCGATGCGCTCCTGTTCTACCGGATGGGCGATTTCTACGAGATGTTCTTCGACGATGCGGTGGCGGCGGCCGAGGCGCTGGACATCGCGCTGACGAAGCGCGGCCAGCACCTGGGCGAGGATATCCCGATGTGCGGCGTGCCGGTCCATGCCGCCGAAAGCTACCTGCTGGCGCTGATCCGCAAGGGCTTTCGCGTCGCCATCGCCGAACAGATGGAGGATCCGGCCGAAGCGAAGAAACGCGGCTCCAAGGCGGTGGTGGCGCGCGATGTGGTGCGGCTGGTCACGCCCGGCACGCTGACCGAGGATTCGCTGCTGGAGGCCCGGCGCAACAACTTCCTCGCCGCCTTCGCCGAGATCCGCGACGAGGCCGCGCTGGCCTGGGCCGACATTTCCACCGGCGAGATCCGGGCGATGGCGTGCCCGCCGGCCCGCCTGGCGCCGGAGCTGGCGCGGCTCGCCCCGCGCGAGGTGTTGCTGGCCGAGGGTCGAGAAGCCGAGCGCGGGGCGGCCATCGCCGAAACCGGCGCGGCGCTGACCCTGCGCCCGCGCACCGCCTTCGACAGCCAGTCGGGTGAACGCCGGCTTTGCGCGCTGCTGGGTGTCGCGACGCTGGAGGCCTTCGGCGCCTTCGGCCGGGCCGAAGCCGCCGCGCTGGGCGCGATCGTCGACTATCTGGATCTCACGCAGCGCGGCAAGCTGCCGCTTCTGCGCGCGCCGGTGCGCGAAACCCCCGGCGGCGCGATGCAGATCGACGCGGCGACGCGGCGGAACCTGGAACTTACCCAGGCCTTGTCGGGCGGGCGCGAGGGCTCGCTTGTCACCGCGATCGACCGGACGGTGACGGCGGCGGGCGCGCGGTTGCTGGAACGGCGCGTCTCCGCCCCGTCCTGCGCCTTGCCCGAAGTCCACTCCCGTCACGCCGCGGTGCGGGCGCTGGTGCAGGACGGCAGCCTGCGCGACGACCTGCGCGCCGCGCTGCGCCGGGTGCCGGATATCGATCGCGCGCTGTGCCGCCTGGCGCTCGACCGGGCCGGCCCGCGCGACCTAGCCGCGATTCGCGCCGGGCTCGGCCAGGCCGCCGGCATCGCCCTGCGCCTCGCCGGCGCCGATCTGCCCGACAGGCTGAGCGCGGCGGCCCGCGCGCTGACCGGCCATGACGCGGTGCTCGGCCTTCTGACCGCCGCGCTGGTCGAGGAACCGCCGCTGCTGATCCGCGATGGCGGCTTCATCGCGCCGGGCCACGACGCCGATCTCGACGCGGCGCGCGAGTTGCGCGACGAGGGCCGCGGCGTGATCGCGCGGATGCAGGCCGATTATGCCGAACGCGCCGGGGTGCCCGGCCTGAAGATCAAGCACAACAACGTGCTGGGCTATTTCATCGAAACCACCGCGACCCATGCGCAGAAGATGCTGGCGCCGCCGCTGTCCGAGACCTTCATCCACCGCCAGACCACGGCCAACCAGATCCGGTTCACCACCGTCGACCTGTCCGAGCTGGAAACCCGGATCCTGAACGCCGGCAACCGGGCGATGGAGATCGAGAAACGGCTCTATTCCGGCCTGCGACAGGCCGTTCTGGCCGAGGCCGGCGCGATCGGCCAGACCGCGCGCGCGCTGGCCGAGATCGACCTCGCCGCCGCGCTCGCCGAACTGGCGCAGGCCGCCGACTGGTGCGAACCGGAGGTCGACGACAGCCACGCCTTCGATGTCACCGCCGGCCGGCACCCGGTGGTGGAACGCGCGCTGGCCCGCGCCGGGGGCGACCCGTTCATCCCCAATGACTGCGACCTGACGCAGGACGCGACCCCGGCGATCTGGCTGATCACCGGGCCGAACATGGCCGGCAAGTCGACCTTCCTGCGCCAGAACGCGCTGATCGCGCTGCTGGCGCAGGCGGGCAGTTTCGTGCCGGCGCAATCGGCGCGGATCGGGCTGGTCAGCCAGCTGTTCAGCCGCGTCGGCGCGGCCGACGACCTGGCCCGCGGCCGGTCGACCTTCATGGTCGAGATGGTGGAAACCGCGGCGATCCTGAACCAGGCCGATGATCGTGCCCTCGTGATCCTCGACGAGATCGGCCGCGGCACCGCGACATGGGACGGGCTGTCGATCGCCTGGGCGGTGCTGGAACACCTGCATGGGGTGAACCGTTGCCGTGCGCTGTTCGCGACGCACTACCACGAACTGACCGTGCTGGCCGGGAAGCTGCACGGGGTGCAGAACGCCACCGTGCGGGTGCGCGAATGGCAGGGCGAGGTGATCTTTCTGCACGAGGTGACGCGCGGCGCCGCCGACCGCTCCTACGGCGTGCAGGTCGCCCGGCTCGCCGGATTGCCGCCCGCGGTCGTGGCGCGGGCGCGCGAGGTGCTCGAATCGCTCGAATCCGCCGACCGTTCGGGCCGGGCCAGCGCGGCCAGCCTCGTCGATGACCTGCCGCTGTTCAGCGCCCGGCCGGGGACCGCGCCGCAGCCGGCGCAAGCCGGCCCGTCGGAGGTCGAGCGGGTGCTCGCCACGATCACACCCGACGACCTGTCGCCGCGCGAGGCGCTGCAACTGCTTTACGACCTGCGCAGCCTGCTCGATCCGCCCGACGGCGCGTAACGCGCGATTTTGGCCTGGAAATATCCTCGGGGGGTGCCGCCGCAGGCGGCCGGGGGGCAGACAGCCCCCCGCAGCGGCGCCGGGTTCAGCCCTTCGGCGTCGAGGACACGCCGACCTGCGCCGGGCGCAGAAGCCGGTCGTGCAGCAGGAATCCCTCGGTCATCACCTGGATGATATCGCCGGCCCGGGTGCCGGGCACGGGCGCCTCGAACATCGCCTGGTGCAGCTGCGGATCGAACGCGTCGCCCACTGCGGGCGAAACCGGGGCGATCCCGTGCTTCGAGAAGACGTTCAGCAGTTCGCGCAGCGTCAGCTCGACCCCCTCGATCAGCGCGGCGGCGGCGGCGCGCTGCTCTTCGCCCGCGGCGTCGAGCGCGCGGCGCAGGTTGTCGTAGACCGGCAGAAGATCGCGGGCGAGTTTCGATCCGCCGTACTGTTCGGCCTCGCGGCGATCGCGCTCGCCGCGCTTTCGGGCATTCTCGGCATCGGCAAGCGCGCGCATGAACCGGTCGCGCAACTCGTCCCGCTCGGCCTGCAGCACCGCGATCGTCTCGGCCATCGCCTCGGCCGCGGCCTCTGCCGTTTCCTCGCCGATCGCTGCCTGATCCTCGAGGATTTCGTCCTTCTTCATGTCGGTCATGCCCTACCCCTTGCCCCGGTCCGACAACAGCCGCCCGACCAGTTGCGCCGTGTAATCCACGATCGGCACCACCCGCCCGTAGTTCAGACGGGTCGGGCCGATCACGCCGATCGCTCCGATGATCTTCCGGTCCGCGTTCATATAGGGAGAGACCACCAGAGCGGAACCCGAAAGTGAAAAAAGCTTGTTCTCGGAGCCGATGAATATCCGCACGCCCTCGCCCGACTCGGCCAGTTCGAGAAACTCGACGATGTCGCGCTTGCGCTCAAGATCGTCGAACAGCTCGCGCACCCGCGCGATATCCTCGGCCTCGGCCGCGATCAGGTTCGACCGGCCGCGCACGATCAGCCGCTCCTGCCCCTCGACCGGCGCTTCCCAGACGGCGATGCCGCTTTCCACCAGGCCGCGCGCCAGCGAATCCAGTTCCTGCCGGCGGCGCTCCAGCTGCTGCGCGAATTCCCGCCGCAGTTCGGGCAGGCTGCGCCCCTCGGCGATCGCGTTGAGGAAGTTCGCGGCCTCGCGCATCGACGAGGGCGTCTGGCCGGGCGGCGGCGTGAAGACCCGGTTCTCGACATGACCGTCGCCGAAGACCAGCACGACAAGCGCGCGGTCGGGCCCCAGCGGCACGAATTCCACGTGCCGGATCGGCGCCTCGTGCTTCGGCGTCAGCACCAGCGAGGCCGATTGCGTGATCCCCGACAGCGCGTGCCCCACCCGGTCCAGAAGCACGGCGACATCGGGATCGTTCTGCCCCGCGGTCGCGTCGATCCGCTCCCGGTCGGTCTCGTCGAGGGCGGAGACCTCCATCAGCCCGTCGACGAACATCCTGAGGCCGAGCTGGGTCGGCACCCGACCGGCGGAGACATGCGGGCTGTCGAGCAGGCCGAGGTACTCGAGATCCTGCATGACGTTGCGAATCGTCGCGGCCGAGACCTTCTCGGTCATCGTGCGGGTGAGCGTTCGCGATCCCACCGGGTCGCCGGTGTCGAGATAGCCCTCGACCACCCGGCGAAACACCTCGCGCGAGCGATCGTTCAGCTCCGTCAGGATATTGCGGTTCTCGGTCATCCTCGGGCCCGCCCCGCGATGGGGACCACATTGAATAAAGGCGTTGCGGCGGCGGCGTCAACGGGGGCGGGGGCCGGGTGCGGGCGCGCCGCGGGCGGGATCGGGCTTGCACCGGGCCGCGCGGGGGGCCTATCACCGGCGCAACGGCAAACGAAAGGATCTGACATGCGCCCCTCGGGCCGAAACCAGGACGAACTGCGCGCGGTCACGATCGAAACCGGCGTGACCAAGCATGCCGAGGGTTCGGCGCTGATCCGCATGGGCGATACGCATGTCCTGTGCACCGCCAGCATCGAGGATCGGCCGCCGCCGTTCCTGAAGGGCACCGGGTTGGGCTGGGTGACGGCGGAATACGGCATGCTGCCGCGGGCCACGACCTCGCGCAACCGGCGCGAGGCGGCGGCGGGCAAGCAAAGCGGGCGCACCCAGGAGATCCAGCGCCTGATCGGCCGGTCGCTGCGCGCCGGGGTCGACCGGGTCGCCCTGGGCGAACGCCAGATCGTGATCGATTGTGACGTGCTGCAGGCCGATGGCGGCACCCGCTGCGCGGCGATCACCGGCGGCTGGGTGGCGCTGCGGCTGGCGGCGAATCGGCTGCTCAAGGCCGGGTTGGTGACCTCGGATCCGATCACCGACCATGTCGGCGCGGTCAGCTGCGGGATCTATGCCGGCCAGCCGCTGCTGGACCTCGACTATGCCGAGGACAGCGAGGCGGGGACCGACGGCAATTTCGTGATGACCGGTCGCGGCCGGCTGATCGAGGTGCAGATGTCGGCCGAGGGCGCGACCTTCGGCCGGGACGAGATGACCCGGCTTCTGGACCTTGCCGAGGCCGGCGTCGCCGCGCTGGTCGCCGCGCAGAAGGCGGCGCTGTGATGCGGAAGTTCACCGGCGACAGGCTGCTGCTGGCGACCCACAACGCCGGCAAGCTGGACGAGATGCGGGCGCTGCTGCGCCCCTTGGGCATCACGGTTGTCGGCGCCGGCGAGCTTGGACTTGCCGAACCGGAAGAGACCGAGACGACCTTCCTGGGCAACGCGAGGATCAAGGCCCATGCCGCGGCCCGGGCGACCGGCCTGCCGGCGCTGGCCGACGATTCCGGTATCGAGGTCGACGGGCTGGGTGGCGCACCGGGCGTGCATACCGCCGATTGGGCGGCAACGCCCACGGGCCGCGATTTCGGCCAGGCGATGACCCGGACCTGGGCCGCGCTGGAAGAGGCGCAGGCCCCCTATCCCCGCACCGCCCGGTTCCGCGCGACCCTGGTGCTGGCCTGGCCCGACGGCCACGACGAGATCTTCGAGGGCAAGGCCGAGGGCGAGGTCGTCTGGCCGACCCGCGGCGCGCATGGCCATGGCTACGACCCGATGTTCCAGCCCGCCGGCGAGAGCCGCACCTTCGCCGAGATGGGGCAGGAGGAGAAGAACGCGATCAGCCACCGGGCCGATGCGGTGGCGAAGCTGATGGCCTGCCTCGCCCCGGTGAAGCGGATCTCCACCGGCTCGCCCTTCGAGGAAAAATGGGCCTACAGCCGCGCCGTGGTGAAGGGCGACTGGTGCTTCGTCGCCGGCGTCACGGGCTACGACTATGCGACGATGACGATGCCCGCCGCGGCGGTGGACCAGGCCCGAAACTGCTTTGCCACGATCACCAAGGTATTGAAAGAAGGCGGTTTTTCCATTTCCGACGTGGTGAGGGTGCAGTACACGATCACCGAGGCCGCGCTGGCGGACGAGATCGCCCCGGCGCTGCGCGAGGCGCTGGCGGAGGTGCGGCCGGCCTCGACCATGGTCGTCGCCGGGCTGGTCACGCCGGAGATGAAGGTCGAGGTCGAGGTCACGGCTTTCCGGGGCTGAGGATGGAGGATTGGCAGGCAGGCGGGTTCGGCCTTTACCTGCACTGGCCGTTCTGCGCCTCGAAATGCCCGTATTGCGATTTCAACAGCCATGTCGCGGCGGCGATCGACCAGAACCGCTGGCGCCGGGCCTACCTGGCCGAGATCGCGCGGGTGAGCGCGGAGACCGGGCCGCGGGTTCTGAACACGGTGTTCTTCGGCGGCGGCACCCCGTCCCTGATGGCGCCGGAGCTTGTGGCGGCGGTGCTGGAGGCGGTGCGCGCCGTATGGCCGATGGCCAACGATGCCGAGATCACGCTGGAAGCGAATCCCGGCAGCGTGGAGGCCGGCCGGTTCCGCGGCTTTCGCGATGCCGGGGTGAACCGCGTTTCGCTGGGCGTACAGGCGCTCAACGATGGCGACCTGCGCCGGCTCGGGCGGCTGCATTCGGCGGCGGAGGCGCGGGCGGCCTTCGACGTCGCGCGAAAGACCTTCGACCGGGTGAGCTTCGACCTGATCTACGCCCGGCAGGACCAGACCGCCGCGGCCTGGCGGCGCGAGTTGCGCGACGCGCTGGGCATGGCCGTGGATCACCTGTCGCTTTACCAGCTGACGATCGAGGACGGGACGGCCTTTGCCGCGCGCCACGCCGCCGGGGGTCTGGCCGGCCTGCCGGACGAGGATCGCGCCGCCGATCTGTGGGAGATCACCCAGGAGGAATGCGCCGCCGCGGGCCTTCCGGGATACGAGATATCGAATCACGCCCGGCCGGGCGCCGAAAGCCGGCACAACCTGATCTACTGGCGCTCCGGCGACTGGGCGGGGATCGGGCCCGGGGCGCAGGGCCGCCTGACGCTGGGCCCGGCACGCTGGGCCACCGAGGCGCCGCGGGCCCCGGGGGCCTGGCTGGAAGCGGTCGAACAGACGGGGTCTGGCGAGGGGCCGCGCGAGGCGCTGGGCCGGGCGGACCGCGCGGTCGAGCTTGTGATGATGGGATTGCGGCTGACCGAGGGGGTGGAGATCGAACGCCTGCAGCACTATGGGCACTCTGGGATAAACTTCCCTGAAATCAGATGCCTGGAGGAAGAGGGCCTGATCGGGACCGGGGGTGGCAGGTTGCGCGCCACGGCGGCGGGCCGGCCGCTGCTGAACGCCATTCTGCGCAGGATCCTTGCCTGAGATGCGGGGGCTGTGGCTTGTCTGCGGGTTGGCGGCGATGGCGCTGGGCGCGATCGGGGCGGTGCTGCCGCTGCTGCCGACGGTGCCGTTCCTGTTGCTGGCCGCCTTCTGTTTCGCCCGCTCCTCGGAACGGCTGCACGCCTGGCTTCTGAACCATCCGCGATTCGGCCCGCCGATCCTTGACTGGTCGGAACGGGGCGCGATTGCGCGGACGGCGAAATGGGCTGCATCAGGCTCGATTCTGGCGGCGTTCGGGCTGTCCGTGGTGCTGGGTGTCGGGCTGCCGGTGCTGGCGCTTCAGGCCGCGGTGCTGGCAGCCGTGGCGCTGTTCATCTGGACACGGCCCGAGGCTTGACCGGCTCCATCCCCCCCAGGTGCTGGCACAGGCGATCGAGCTGGTCGAGATCGCGGTAGCGGATCGTCACCACGCCGCCGTCATGACCCCGATGATCGATCGAGACGGACATCCCCAGCGCGGCGGAAAGATCCTGCTCCAGCACCTTGGTATCGGCATCCTTTTCCACGCGCGGGGTGGCCGGGCGATCGGACTTCGGGGCGGCGGCCTTGCGGGCCAGCGCCTCGGTCTCGCGCACGGACAGGCCCTTGGCGATGACCTGGCGGGCCAGCGCGGCGGGATCGGGCGTGGTGATCAGCGCGCGGGCATGGCCGGCGCTCAGCCGGCCTTCGCGCAGGTGAAGCTGAACCTCGTCCGGAAGGGTGAGAAGCCGCAGAAGATTGGCGATATGGCTGCGGCTTTTCGACAGCGCCTCTGCCAGCCGTTCCTGGGTATGGCCGAAACGCTCCATCAACTGGCGGTATCCCATCGCCTCTTCGACAGGGTTCAGATCGGCCCGCTGGATGTTCTCGATGATCGCGATTTCCAGCACCTCGGTGTCGCTGAACTCTCGCACCAGCACCGGAACCTCGTGCAGCTGCGCAAGCTGCGCCGCGCGCCAACGGCGTTCGCCGGCCACGATCTCGTAGCCCGATTCGCCACGGCGGCGGACGATCAGCGGCTGGATGATGCCCTTCTCGCGGATCGAGGCCGCCAGTTCCTCCAGCGCGGCGGGATCGAAATCGCGGCGCGGCTGATCGGGGTTCGGGGCGAGCGATTCGACCGCCACCGAAAGGTCGGGGCGGCGCGGGCGGGGCGGTTCGTCCGCACCGGCGACGCCGACATCGGCCATCAGCGCCGACAGGCCCCGGCCCAGACCCCGGCGTTCATTTCGCTTGTCGGACATGTGCGCCCCTCCCTCAGCTTCGTGCAGAATAGCGATCAAGGAGTTCCCGCGCGAGGGCCCGGTAGGCCTCGCTGCCGCGGGAGGCGGGATCGTAGCTGAGCACCGGCATCGCGTAGGACGGCGCCTCGGACAGCCGAACATTGCGCGGGATCACCGTGTCGAAGACGAGATCGCCCAGCGTCGTGCGGGCATCGGCCTCGACCTGGCGGGACAGGTTGTTGCGGCTATCGGCCATGGTCAGCACCACCCCGTCGATCCGAAGGCCGGGATTGGGGCCGATCCGCACCTCGCGCAGCGTCAGCATCAGTTGCGACAGGCCCTCGAGCGCGAAGAACTCCGCCTGCAGGGGAACCAGCACGGCATGGGCGGCGACGAGGGCGTTGATCGTCAGCAGGCTGAGCGAGGGCGGGCAATCGATCAGAACGATGTCGAAGCCGAAGGCGTCGATCGCCGGCTGCCGCAGAGCGTCGTGCAGCAGGAAGGATCGCTTCTCGTTGGCGACCAGGTCGATATCTGCCGACGACAAATCCGTCGTTGCGGGACAGATCCAGATATCGGCGAAGCCGGAGGCCTGGATCACCTCGTCCAGCGGCGCCTCTTCGAGGATCAGGTCGTAGCTTGTCAGCCCGCGCCGGTCGGGATCGAGGCCAAGGCCGGTAGAGGCGTTGCCTTGCGGGTCGATGTCGACCACCAGCACCCGCAGCCCCATTTCGGCCAGGGCGGCGGCGAGGTTGATCGCCGTCGTGGTCTTGCCCACGCCACCCTTCTGGTTGGCGATGGCAACGATTCTCGGGCCCGGCGGTCTGGTCGGATCAGCCACGCGCAATGTCCTCGATCTGAAGGATGACCGCCTGCGAGTCGGTCCTGCTGGGGTGTTTCTGGTACCGGAACCGCCAGGACGCAAGGGCCTCGTCCAGTTCCGCGTCGCAGGTCCGGCCCTTCGGGAAAAACGCCTTTCCCGACGGGCGCATGTGCCGCGCCGCGTATCCGAGAAGACGGTCAAGCGGCGCCAGCGCCCGCGCCGAGACGATATCCGCCGACAGCGGGTCCGCCGCTTCGATCCGCTCCGCCAGGATGGTGGCGCGGACCTGGGTTTCGCGCAACGCGGCGGCCAGGAAGGCCGCCTTGCGCTGGTCGCTTTCCAGAAGGGTCACGCGCAGATCGGGGGCCTCATCCGCCGCAACGATCGCGACGACAAGGCCCGGAAAACCGCCGCCGGTGCCCAGATCGACCCAATGGCCCCCGGACGCCGCCGCGAGATCGAAGACCTGCAGCGAGTCGACGACATGGCGCGTCCAGACCTCGGTGAGCGTTGCGGGGGAAACCAGGTTGATCCGCGGGTTCCACTTGGCCAGAAGCGCCACGAAGGCCGCGAGCCGGTCGGCTGTTTCACGTGAAACATCGCGGCCGCGCAGATCGGAGAGGGCGCCCGGCGTCATCAGGCGGAGCGGGACCGGGCCTGATGCTTCAGCCGTGCGAGGATCAGCGTAAGCGCCGCCGGGGTCATCCCGTCGATCCGCGCCGCCTGCGCCAGCGTCGCCGGACGGGTTCGTTCCAGCTTGCCGCAGAGTTCGCGCGACAGGCCGGATATCTCGTCATAGGGAAACTCCGCCGGGATCGCCTGCCGCTCGTCCCGGCGCAACGCCTCGGCATCGGCCTTCTGCCGGTCGAGATAGACGGCATAGGTCGCGTCACGCTCCAGCTGGGCGCGAATCGGCGGGGGAATCTCCCCCAGGTCCGGCGCGATCCGCAGGAGATCGTCGAAGCCGATATCGGGAAAGGACAGGAGCGCGAAGCCGCTGCGCCGGACGCCATCGGGATTCACACGAAGGCCGCGCGCGGACGCGTCCGTGGGCGACAGAACCAGCGAGTCGAGCGCCGCGCGGCCGGCGGTGAGGGCCTCCATCCGGGTCTCGAAGGCGGCGCGACGCGCATCGCCCACGCAGCCCAGGGCAAGGCCCGTCGGCGTCAGGCGCTGATCGGCATTGTCGGCGCGCAGGGACAGGCGGAACTCCGCCCGCGAGGTGAACATTCGATAGGGCTCGCTGACGCCGCGGGTCACCAGATCGTCGATCATCACGCCGATATAGCTGTCCATCCGGCTGAAGACGGCGGGCGGGCGCCCCAGCGCCGCCGCGGCCGCGTTCAGCCCGGCGACAAGGCCTTGCGCGGCCGCTTCCTCGTAGCCCGTTGTCCCGTTGATCTGGCCCGCCAGGAACAGGCCGGGGCCAGAACGCAGCTCCAGCGTCGGGGCCAGCGCGCGCGGGTCGATGTAGTCGTATTCGATCGCATAGCCGGGCTGCAGGATCCGCGCGGCCTCGAGCCCCGAAATGCTCCGCACATAGGCCTCCTGCACCTCTTCCGGCAGCGAGGTGGAGATGCCGTTCGGATAGACGGTCGGATCGTCCAGCCCCTCGGGCTCAAGGAACACCTGGTGCGACTCCTTGTCGGCAAAGCGGACGACCTTGTCCTCGATCGACGGGCAGTACCGCGGGCCGACGCCCTCGATGTGCCCGCCGTACATGGCGGACCGCGACAGGTTTTCGCGAATGATCTCGTGCGTGCGGGCGTTGGTGTGGGTGATGCCGCAGGACAGCTGGCGCACGAACGGCCTGTCGTGCAGGAACGAGAACATCACCGGCTCGTCATCGCCGGGCTGGCTTTCCAGCCGCGCCCAGTCGATGGTCCGGCCGTCCAGACGCGGCGGCGTCCCGGTCTTGAGGCGGCCCATCGGCAAGCCACGCTCGACCAGCCGCTCCCCCAGCCGCGTGGAGGGCGCCTCACCCCAGCGGCCGCCGGGGCGCTGGCGGTCCCCGATATGAATGACGCCGCGCAGGAAGGTGCCCGACGTCAGCACGACCGCCCGGGCCCGAACCTCCGCCCCGTCGGCCAGAACCACACCGCACACCCGGTCGCCTTCCTGCAGAAGATCGGCAACCTCGCCCTCGATGACCGTCAGGCCGATGCGTTCGGCCACCTGGCGCTGCACGGCTTCGCGGTAGAGCTTGCGATCGGCCTGCGCGCGCGGGCCCTGCACGGCCGGGCCCTTTCGGCGGTTCAGAAGGCGGAACTGGATGCCGCCCCGATCCGCCGCCACGCCCATGACACCATCCAGCGCGTCGATCTCGCGCACGAGGTGCCCCTTGCCAAGTCCGCCGATCGCCGGATTGCAGGACATCACGCCAATCGCATCGCGCCTGAGGGTGATCAGCGCGGTGCGCGCACCCATCCGGGCCGCGGCATCCGCGGCCTCAACCCCGGCATGCCCTCCGCCGATCACGATGACGTCGAACTGTTTCACGTGAAACATCCTCACTTGCCGATACAGAAGCTGGCGAAGATCTCGTCCAGCAGGTCTTCCACGTCAACCCGCCCCACCAGCATGTCAAGCGCGCGGCAGGCTTCCCGCAGCCCCTCGGCGGCCAGCTCCGCACGGTCCGGCCCAGCTTCTACCTCGGCACGGGCCGATTCCAAAGCCCCCAGGGCCCGCGCCACCGCCTGCCGCTGCCGCTCGCGCACGATGACGCCGCCGCCGCGCGCCCGTTCGCGCAACTCCGCCTCCACCGCAGCCACCAACTCGGCCAGGCCCGCGCCGGTCCGGCCCGACACGGCAAGCCCCGTTCCCGGATCCCGCAGGTCGGCCTTCCCCTGCACGACAAGATCGCCGGGGCGGGGCACCAGCATCGGCACCTCTTCCTGATCCAGCAGGAACACCCGAAGATCGGCCGCCTCCGCCCGCGCCACCGCCCGGTCCACGCCGATCCGCTCGACCGCGTCCCGCGCTTCGCGCAATCCGGCGGTATCCAGGATCGTCACCGGCAATCCGCCCAGATCCATCCGCACCTCGATCACATCCCGCGTCGTGCCGGCGTGTTCCGAGGTGATCGCCGCCTCGCGCCCCGCAAGCGCGTTCAGCAGCGTCGACTTTCCGGCGTTCGGCTGGCCGACGATCGCCACCTCGAACCCCTCCCGGATCCGCTCGGTCGCGCCGAAACCGGCCAGTTCCGCGCGCAGCGCGCCGGTCACAGACCCGATCAGCCCGAGAACCTCGGGCGACACATCCACCGGAACATCCTCATCGGCAAAGTCGATCGTCGCCTCGATCAACGCGGCGGCGCGTACCAGCGCCTGTCGCCAGCCCTCGGCCCGGCGCCCGACCTCACCCTCCAGAACCCGCAAGGCCTGGCGTCTCTGCGCCTCGGTCTCGGCCTCGATCAGGTCCGCCAGCCCCTCGACCTGAGCAAGGTCCAGCCGCCCGTTCTCCAGCGCGCGGCGGGTGAATTCGCCGGGCTCGGCCGGACGCAGCCCCGGCATCCCGCCAAGGGCCCGCAACACCGCCGCGACAACGGCCATCGAGCCATGCAGTTGCAGCTCCACCACGTCTTCGCCGGTAAAGCTTGCGCCAGCCCCGAACCAGACCACGAGCCCCTCGTCGATCGCCTCGCCGTCGCACAACAGCCGCCGCAGCCCGACGCGCCGCTCGGGCGGAAGCGGGCCGGCCAGCGCCACCGCGGCCGCCACCGCCGCCGATCCCGAAATCCGGATCACGGATATCCCGGCCCGGCCGTGGGCCGTGGCCTCGGCAAAGATCGTGTCCATGGCTCAACCTGTTGTTTCGAAAAACAAATCAGGCGTTCATCGAATCGAAGAACTCGGAATTCGTCTTGGTTTGCTTCAGCTTCGACAGAAGGAACTCGATCGCATCGGTCGTGCCCATCGGGTTCAGGATCCGGCGCAGAACGTATGTCTTCTGCAGATCGGTCTTCTCGACCAGAAGCTCTTCCTTCCGGGTGCCGGACTTGAGGATGTCCATCGCCGGGAACACCCGCTTGTCGGCCACCTTGCGGTCCAGCACGATCTCGGAGTTGCCGGTGCCCTTGAACTCTTCGAAGATCACCTCGTCCATCCGGCTGCCGGTATCGATCAGCGCGGTGGCGATGATCGTCAGGCTGCCGCCCTCCTCGATGTTCCGCGCCGCGCCAAAGAACCGCTTCGGCCGCTGCAACGCGTTGGCATCGACACCGCCGGTCAGCACCTTGCCCGAGGATGGCACGACGGTGTTGAACGCGCGGCCAAGCCGGGTGATCGAATCAAGCAGGATGACGACGTCGCGCTTGTGTTCGACCAGGCGCTTGGCCTTCTCGATCACCATCTCGCTGACCGCCACGTGCCGCGTCGCCGGTTCGTCGAAGGTCGAGGATATCACCTCGCCCTTCACGCTGCGCTGCATATCGGTCACCTCTTCGGGCCGCTCGTCGATCAGCAGCACGATCAGGTAGCATTCCGGGTGGTTGACCTCGATCGACCGGGCGATGTTCTGCAACAGCACCGTCTTGCCGGTGCGCGGCGGTGCGACGATCAGGGCGCGCTGCCCCTTCCCGATCGGCGAGACCAGATCGATGATCCGGGCCGACCTGTCGCGGATCGTCGGATCCTCGATCTCCATCTTCAGCCGTTCATTGGGGTAAAGCGGCGTCAGGTTGTCGAAGGCGACCTTGTGGCGCGCCTTCTCGGGTTCCTGGAAATTGATCCGCGTGACCTTGGTCAGGGCGAAATAGCGTTCCGACTCGCCCGGCGCCCGGATCACGCCTTCCACGGTGTCGCCGGTCCGCAGACCCCACAGCCGGATCATGTCGGGGCTCACGTAGATGTCGTCGGGCCCCGGCAGGTAGTTGGCCTCCGGCGAGCGCAGAAACCCGAACCCGTCCTGCAGCACCTCCAGAACGCCGTCGCCGCCGATCTCGTATCCGTCCTCGGCATATTCGCGCAGGATCGAGAACATCATCTCGCCCTTGCGCATGGTCGAGGCGTTCTCGACCTCCAGATCCTCGGCCATCGCCAGCAGGTCGGCCGGGCTCTTGGCCTTCAGGTCGGAAAGGTTCAGACGGTCCTTGGTCATGTGGCGTCTCGGTCAACGGGCATGTGCCCCGGAAGGGCGATGCGATGTGTCAGGGGGAAGCGGCGCGCCGGACGGCGCGTTGCCGCACCCTCTAGCGACGCCGCCGCGCAAAGTCAAACGCCGTGCACTCAGAACTTCACGATCACCGACAGGACGATCACCACCATGAACAGCGTCGGCAGCTCGTTCATCATCCGGTAGGTACGCCCGCTGCGGATGTTCTCGCCGCGCAGGAACTCCTTGCGGCGCAAGCCCAGCCAGTGGTGAAACCAGGTCATCCCGATCACGCTGGCCGCTTTCGTCCAGGGCCAGACCGAACCCCAATCCACGATCCCCGGCGTGAACACCAGGGCCAGGCCGAACACCCAGGTCGCGATCATCGACGGGTTCATGATGTAGCGCAGAAGCTTCATCTCCATCACCTGGAACACCGCATCGGTCTCGCTGCCCGGCGTGGCCCGTTCGACGTGATAGACGAAGATCCGAGGCAGGTAGAACAACCCGGCCATCCAAGCCAGGACAGACATCACGTGGAATGCCTTGATCCAGGGGTAGGAGACGGCAAGAAGGTCGGTCATCGGAAGCTCCTCGGTTCGGCTCAACCCCTAGAAAGAATAAGGAATGAAGAAAAGGATGTTGATGATGTAGGCCCGGTGGACAACTGCAATTCCCGGCCTTTCCCGCAACTCATCCCCAACGGACACGCTTGTGGAAAACCCTGTGCAAGATCCGCCAGAAAACAGCGATACGTCATTTTCATATTTGTTAACAAAACCTTAATACCTCTGTCTCCGGTGTCGCTTTGTGCATGATTGTGCATTTCATCCGGCCGGGACCGTTGCCCACAGGCGTCTGCAACCGTCCATCCACGGTGGACAAACCCCGCGGGACTTGACAGCCACGGCCTGTGCCAAGCACATCCGGGGCGTTTCGCCGGGTTGTCACGCCACGGTCCCACGCCTTCGCACGGCATTCTCCACAGGGTCGTCTACATGCCGCGCCGCTTCATCCTCGCCTCGGGTTCCGCGATCCGGGCCAGCCTTCTGGACCGGGCGGGCATCGCCGCCGAAATCCTGCCCGCGCGGGTCGACGAAGCGGCCTTGCGCGATGCCCTTCTGGCCGAGGGTGCCGCGCCGCGCGATATCGCCGATGCCCTGGCAGAGCTTAAGGCGCAGAAGGTGTCCGCCCGGCAGCAGGATGCGCTGGTGCTGGGCTGCGACCAGGTTCTCGAGATCGATGGCGCGCTGCTGTCGAAGCCGCGCGACAGGGCCGAGGCGCGCGACCAGCTCGCGCGGCTGTCGGGCCGCCGGCACCGCCTGCTGTCGGCGGCCGTGGTCTGCGAAGGCGGCCGCCCGCTCTGGCGCCATGTCGGCGAGGTTAGGCTGACCATGCATCCCCTGTCGCCCGGTTATGTCTCGGACTATGTTGACAGATGCTGGGACAGCATCCGCGAAGCCGTCGGGTGCTACAAGCTGGAGGAGGAGGGCGCGAGAATGTTCGCGCGGATCGAGGGCGGGTATTTCGACGTTCTGGGATTGCCGCTGCTGGAACTGCTGGATTGGCTGGCGGCGAACGGGGAAATCGCCCGGTGACGGAACATCCCCGGATTCCCCTTGCCGGCGTCATCGGATCGCCGATCGGCTATTCCCGATCGCCGCGTCTGCATGCGCATTGGCTGCGGCGCTACGGACTCGCCGGGCATTACGTGCCGCTCGAAGTCGCGCAGACCGATCTGCGCGAGGTGCTCGCGGCGATGCCGAAGGCGGGTTTCGTCGGCTGCAACGTCACGATCCCCCACAAGGAATCGGTTCTGGCGATGGCCGACATCGTGACCGATCGCGCGGCCCTGATCGGTGCGGCGAACACGCTGATCTTCCTGTCGGACGGACGGATCCACGCCGACAACACCGATGGCGTCGGCTTCCTCGCCAGCCTGCGCCAGGGCGCCCCGGCCTGGAGCCCGGCCACCGGCCCCGCCGCGGTGTTCGGCGCGGGCGGCGCGGCGCGGGCGATCCTTGCCGCGCTGCTCGAGGTCGGCGTGCCGGAAATCCGGCTGGCCAACCGGACCCGCGCGCGGGCCGAGACGCTGCGCCAGGAGTTCGGCGCGAAGATCCGGGTCTTCGACTGGATGCAGGCCGCCGACATGCTCGACGGCGCGATCACGGTGGTGAACACCAGCGCGCTGGGCAGCACCGGGCGGCCCGACCTCGACCTGCCCTACGATGCGCTGAACCCGCGCGCCACGGTCACGGATCTCGTCTACACCCCGTTGCGCACCACCTTCCTCGATGCCGCGAAGGCGCGCGGCTGCGTTACCGTCGACGGGCTTGGGATGCTGCTGCATCAGGCGGTGCCGGGGTTTGAACGCTGGTTCGGCCAGCGCCCCGAAGTGGACGACGCCGCGCGCCGCGCCGCGCTGGCGCCGTGAGCCGCCCGCGGTTGATCGGGCTCACCGGTTCGATCGGAATGGGCAAGTCCACGACGGCAGCGATGTTCGCCGAGGCCGGCCTGCCGGTCTGGGATGCCGATGCCGCCGTGCATCGGTTGTATCGCGCCGGCGGCCCCGTCGGCCCGGCGCTGGCGCCGTTGTGCCCCGACGCGGTCGGCCCCGGCGGCGCGGTGGATCGCGCGGCGCTCAAGGCCTGGATCGCCCGCGACCCGGCTGCGCTGTCCCGGATCGAGGCGGTGGTGCATCCGCTCGTCACCGCAGACCGGGCGCAGTTCATCGCGCAGGCCGCCGAACGCGGCGCGCCGGCCGTCGTGCTCGACATCCCGCTTCTGTTCGAAACCGGCGCCGACGAGGGGGTGGACCGGATCGTCGTCGTCTCCGCCCCGGCGGCGGTGCAGCGCGCGCGGGTGCTGGCCCGCCCCGGCATGACCGAGGCGCAATTCGAGACGATCCTGGCCCGGCAGATGCCCGATGCCGAGAAACGCGCCCGCGCAGACGACGTGATCGAGACGCTGACGCTTGAGGCCGCCCGCGCCGCCGTGGCAGGAATCGTGGCACAGGAACGCGAAAGGGCCGCCGATGCGTGAGATCGTTCTGGATACCGAGACCACGGGTTTCGAACCCGCCGAAGGCCACCGCATCGTGGAAATCGGCGCGATCGAACTGTTCAATCACATGCCCACCGGCCGAACCTTTCACCAGTACATCAACCCCGAACGCATGATGCCGACCGAGGCGTTCGAGGTGCACGGGCTGGGCGACGATTTCCTGCGCGACAAGCCGGTGTTCGCGCAGATCGCCGATGCCTTCCTCGAATTCATCGGCCACGACAGCAAGCTGGTGATCCACAATGCCGGCTTCGACATGAAGTTTCTCAATGCCGAACTTGGCTGGGTTGCGCGCCCGTTGATCGGGATGGACAGGGCACTCGACACGCTGGCGATCGCCCGACAGCGGTTTCCGGGCGCGCCGGCCTCGCTCGATGCGCTCTGCCGGCGCTTCGGCGTGGACAATTCGGCGCGCGAGAAGCATGGCGCGCTTCTCGACAGCGAGATCCTGGCAGAGGTCTATCTCGAACTCATCGGCGGCCGGCAGCCGGATTTCGGCCTGTCTGTCAGCACCGCTGGCGGATCGCTGCGCGCCGGAGAGGCCGAGGCCTGGCGCCCGCCGCC
Organism: Paracoccaceae bacterium; assembly: GCA_024742695.1. Taxonomy (GTDB): domain Bacteria; phylum Pseudomonadota; class Alphaproteobacteria; order Rhodobacterales; family Rhodobacteraceae; genus JANSXY01. Next base: position 52,797 of record JANSXY010000005.1, read on the forward strand.
GCGCCCGCACCCGCTGCCGTCGCGGATCACGCCCGAAGAGGCGCAGGCCCACGCCGCCTTCGTCGCCACGCTGGGCGACGGCGGGCTTTGGCCCAAACCGGGCCCATAGCCCGCCCCGTCAGCCCGCCGCCGCGTCGAGAACGTAGCGGGCGGTCATCAGGTCCAGGTGCGCGCCGCCGCCGTTCTTGCAGACGGTGATCTCGTCATCGGACCGGCGCGCGAAGGCGCCGGAGCCGATATCGTAGAAATCCGCGATCACGTCGCCCTCGGTGATCGCGCCCTCGGCCAGCGGCACCATCATCTCGCCGATGTGATGCAATGTCGTGGCGCGGGCGTCGACGAAGACCCGCGCGCGTTCGAAAACCGCGGTGTCGGCCTCGCGCATCGCCGGCGTATAGGCCCCGATCAGGTCCAGGTGCGTGCCCGGCTGCAGCCAGTCGCCACGGATCAGCGGCGCGTTCGCCATCGTCGCGGTGGCGATGATCTCGGCCCCCCGCACCGCGGATTCGAGGTCTTCGGCCACCGCCGCGCCGGTCGCCCCGGCGAAGGCCCGCGCCCCGGCGGGTGACCGGTTCCAGACCGTGAACTCCGCGTCGGGAAAGGCCGCCGAGTAGGCCTCCACCATCGACCGGCCGACCGCGCCGGCGCCAACGATCAGGATTTTCCGGGCATCGGGCCGGGCCAGCCGCCGCGCCGCCAGCAGGCTGTCGCCGGCGGTCTTCCATTTCGTCACCACCGTGAAGTCGACCAGCGCCTCCAGCAGGCCGGTCGCGTCGGAAAACAGGTTCACCGCGCCGTTCACCGCCGCCAGCCCGCGCGCCGGATTGCCGGGGTAGATCGCCGCCGCCTTCACGGCCAGGCCCAGCCCGTCGATCCAGGCCGAGCGGGTCAGAAGCGTATCGTCGCCGCGATAGAGCAGCGTATCGCCCACCTCCGCGCGCGGCAGCGCGTGGCCGGCCTCCAGCGCCTCGGTCAGCGCCATCCAGTCCAGCCGCGATTCCACCTCCGGCCCGATGATCGTCACAGACATCGCTCTGCCTCCTCCCGGTTCAGCATTCCCTCGGCCACCAGCCGCTCGATCCAGCCGTGCGGCCCGTCGAACAGGTGCGCCCGCCAGCCGCGCGCCGCGGCGGCGGCCACATTCTCGGCCCGGTCGTCGGCGAACAGCAGCGCGGCGCCCGACAGACCGGTTCCTTCCTCCACCGCCGCGTAGATCGCCGGATCGGGCTTCATCATCCGCAGGGCGCCCGATACGAAGCGCCGGTCGAAGGCGGTCAGGAACGGGTAGACGCGATCGGCCCAGGCCAACGTGTCGACCCCGAAATTGGTCAGCGCGAAGACCGGCACGCCCTTGTCGCGCAGCGCCGTCAGCGCCGCCACGGAACCGGGGATCACGGGCGCGAACATCTCGATCCAGCGGCTGTGCCAAAACCCGATCTCGCGCGCCCAGCCCGGATGCCGCGCTGCCGCCGCCGCCACCGTTTCGGCCAGCGGGGCGCCAAGGTCCACCGCCGCGTTCATGCCGTGCAGATCGACCTCGGCGAACAGCGCCTGCCGCCGCTCCGCGCCGATGGCCGCGTCGTAGAATGCTTCGGGATGCCATTCGACCAGCACGTTGCCGATATCGAAGACGACCGCCTCAACCGCCATGCCCGGCCCTCCGCGCGGCGGCCCCGAGTTCCCGGTCCAGCGCCGAGAGGAACCGCGCCCTGTCCGCCCGCGCGAACCCGCGCCCCGATCCCTGAAGGAACGGATCGGCCGCGCGGCGCTCGGCCATCAGGTTGCGGCTGGCCAGCGCCGGCCCGATGTTGGCCGAGGTGAAGACCTCGCCGCGCGGCGTCACCACGTGCGCCCCGGCCGCGATGACCCGTCCGGCCAGCGGCATGTCGGCGGTGATCACGACGTCACCATCCGCCGCCCGTTCGGCGATCCAGTCGTCCGCGGCATCGGCGCCGGCGCCGACGAACACCATCTCGACCAGCGGATGGGCGGAGGGCCGCAGGCCGCCGTTCGTCACGATTGCCGTGGCGACCTTCAGCCGTGCGGCCACCTGCATCGCCTCGTCCCGAACCGGGCAGGCGTCGGCATCGACATAGAGCGTCACGCGTTCAGCGCCGCCGCGTGGAAATCGACATGGTCGGCCATGAAGCTCGCCACGAAGAAGTAGCTGTGGTCATAGCCCTTCTGCAGGCGGAACGCCCCGTCCTGCCGCCGATCCGCCATCGCGCCGGCCAGCGCCTCGGGCTTGAGAAGATGCAGGAACTGATCGACCAGGGGCTGGCCGATCAGCACCGGCCCGTCGAAGCCGGATTGCCGCATCAAGAGCGCCGCGTCATGCCCGGCCCAGGCCGCCTCGTCCGGGCCGAGATAGGCGGTGAACTGCTTGCGCCCCCAATCCGAGGCGGACGGATGGGCGATCGGCGCGAAACCGGAAACCGAGCGGTAGCGCCCCGGCAGCCCCATCGCCAGCGTCAGCGCGCCATGCCCGCCCATCGAATGGCCGGTGATCGCCTGCCGATCCTCGTCCAGCGCGAAATTGGCGGTCACGATCCGCGGCAGTTCTTCTGCCAGGTAGTCCCACATCTGGAAATGCGGCGCCCAGGGTTCTTGCGTCGCGTTGACGTAGAACCCCGCGCCCTGGCCAAGATCGTAATCCTCGTGATCGGGCACGCCCGGCCCGCGCGGCGAGGTATCGGGAAACACCAGCGCGATCCCGGCGCGGGCGGCATGGGCCTGCGCGCCGGCCTTCACCATCGCGTTCTCGTGCGTGCAGGTCAGGCCCGACAGGTACCACAGCACCGGCACCGGCCGCCGTTCCGCCACCGGCGGAAGGAAAAGCCCGAAGGTCATCTCGCAACCGCAGGCCGCGCTGTCATGGGCATAAACCCCCTGGGTGCCGCCGAAACAGCGTTGTTCCGAAATCACGCGCATCGCCACCTCCGTTCGCCCGTCACCCTGTCAGATGGTGCTCACCCAGGCAATCACCGCCGAAACCGTCACCACCGAAACCGCCGTCGACACGAGGATCGAGGCCGACACCCGCTGCGGCGCCACGCCGTAGTGCTGCGCCAGGATGAACACGTTGCCCGCCACCGGCAGCGAGGCCGCCGCGATCATCACCCCGGCCGCCGCGCGGTCGACATCGAAGATCCACAGTGCCGCGATGGCGACGGCGGCGGGATGCAGCACCAGCTTCGCGAAGGACAGCCAGGCCGCCACCGACAGCCGCTCTGCCGACCGCCCGGCCAGCGAGGCGCCGATCGCGAACAGCGCACCGGGCGTCGCCGCCGCGCCGAGCAGCACGAGGAACTCGTCGACAGGCACCGGCAGCGCCCAGCCCGTCGATCCCCAGGCCATGCCGGCGGCCATCGACACAAGCATCGGGTTCTTCAGAAGCCCCAGAACCAGTTGCCACAGCATCCCGAACGACACCCGTCCCTGTCGCGATCCGGTGACGATCAGCGTGATCAGCGACGAGAACACGATCAGGTCGATCGACAGCACCATCAGCACCGGCCCCGCCGCCTGCGGACCCAGCAGCATCACCAGCATCGGCACGCCGAGAAAACCGGTGTTGCCGATCACCGCGCATTGCGCCTCCATCGCGGCCTCGGTCAGCGGCCGGCCGCGCATGAAGGCCACGTCCATCGCCAGGAGGTAGACCAGCACGCAGGCCGACAGGTAGGCCATGGCGAAATCCGGGTCGAACAGCTCACCCAGCGGCAGGGTGGCCGAGAACCGGAACAGCATCGCCGAGAGCGCGAAGTAGAACACGAACTTCGTCAGCCAGGCCGTCGCCTCCTCGGGGAAGAAGCGGGTGCGCCCGGCCAGGTAGCCCAGCCCGATCAGCGCGAAGAACGGAAGGGTTTTCAGAAGGATCGGCAGCATCTGGACCCGGCGGTGGTTCGATCCTGCCTGTCACGCCCGGGCCGCGGATGCAAGCCGCTCAGCCCGGCGCGACATGACCGCAGACCGGGCAGTCGGCCCGGCGGCGCAGGGTGATCTGCCGGCTTTCGCCCCACAGCGCGTCGTAGATCATCATTCGCCCGCGCAGCGATTGACCGGCGCCGGTGATCTCCTTGATCGCCTCCACCGCCATCATCGCGCCGACCACGCCGGGCAGCGCGCCCATCACCCCGGCCTCGGCGCAGGACGGCGCGAGGCCCTCTGCCGGCGGATCGGGGAAGATGCAGGCGTAGCAGGGTGCGCCGCCCGCCGGATCGTAAAGCGAGATCTGGCCTTCCCACTGGGTGATCGCGGCCGAGATCAGCGGCCTGCCGGCCGCGACGGCGGCGGCGTTCACCATGTAGCGGGTGGCGAAATTGTCCGACCCGTCCAGCACCAGATCGTAGTCGGCGAACAGTGCCGCGGCGTCCCCGGCGGTCAGGCGACGGTTGTAGGGCCGGACCGTGACATGCGGGTTCAGCGCCGCGATCGCGGCCTGCGCCGAGAATACCTTGGGCATCCCGATCCGCTCGTCGGCATGGATCACCTGCCGTTGCAGGTTGGAGTTCGACACCGTGTCGTCATCGATCACGCCGATCGTCCCGGTGCCGGCCGCCGCGAGATACAGCAGCGAGGGTGAGCCAAGCCCCCCCGCGCCGACCACCAGCACGCGCGCGGATTTCAGCTTCATCTGCCCCGGCCCGCCGACCTCGCGCAGCACGATATGCCGCGCGTAGCGGTCCAGTTCGGCGGCGCTGAACCCGGCCGCGGGCGCCGGGGCCGGCGGTTCGGCCTGGCGCACGGCCCGCTGCCGCAGCGCGCCCACCCCGGCGCGGTAGCCGATCACCAGCGTCGCCACGACGCCCAGCGCCAGCCAGCCGCGCCAGTCGCCGCCGGTGGCGGCCAGCACCGGGTGCCCGGCCGGCAGCGTCAGATGCGCAAGCGTGACGCCGGCCCACAGCAGCGCCAGCAGCGCCCCGATCCCGCGCCACGGCAGGCCGGTGACCCGGCCAAGCAGCACCAGCGCGGCGGCGGCGGCCAGAACCGTCACGATTGCCCCGTCGATCCGAAGCCGCCGCTGCCGCGCGCGGTTTCGCCCAGCGCGTCGACCACGGAAAACCGTGCCTGCACCACCGGCGCCACGATCATCTGCGCGATGCGATCGCCGTGGCGGATCAGGAACGGCTCGCGCCCGTAGTTGATCAGGAGCACGCCAAGCGGCCCGCGATAGTCGCTGTCGATCGTGCCGGGGGTGTTGGGCAGGCTGATTCCGTGCTTCAGCGCCAGGCCGGAACGCGGCCTGATCTGCACCTCGAACCCGTCGGGCACCTCGATCCTGAGGCCGGTCGGCACCACCGCGCGCAACATCGGATCGAGGATGAAGCCGCTGTCGCGATCCTCGGGCCGAAGGTTGGCGCGAATATCCGCGCCGGCGGCCCCGGCGGTCTCGTAGCCGGGCAGCGGCAGCGACCGGTCGGCCCACTCCTCCCACAGGACGCGGATCAACGGGGTCATGCCAGCGCGTCCGCGATCCGCGCCGCCAGCCGCGCGGCGACCTCGGCCTTGGGCAGGCGCGGCCAGTCCTCTGCCCCCTCGGCGGTCACCAGGGTGACGGCGTTTTCCTGCCCGCCCATGATCCCGGTGCCGGGCGACACATCGTTCGCGACGATCCAGTCGCAGCCCTTGCGCGCCCGCTTCGCCGTGGCATGGGCCAGCACGTCGTCGGTTTCCGCCGCGAAACCGATCACCAGCCTTGGCCGGCCCGCATCCATCCGGGCCACGGTGGCGAGGATGTCGGGGTTCTCGGCGAATTCCAGGGCGGGCGCGGTGCCCTTGCCATCCTTCTTCATCTTGCGATCGGCGGCATTCGCCACCCGCCAGTCGGCCACCGCGGCGGCGAAGACGGCGGCATCGGCGGGCAGCGCGGCCTGCACGGCCGCGGCCATCTCGCGCGCGGTTTCCACCCGCACGACGGTCACGCCCCCGGGCGGCGGCACGCTGGCCGGGCCGGTCACGAAGGTGACCGACGCGCCAAGGTCGCGCAGCGCGGCGGCGATCGCCGTGCCCTGCGCGCCGGACGAGCGGTTGGCGATGTAGCGCACCGGGTCGATCGGTTCATGCGTCGGGCCGGAGGTGACCAGAACGTGCCGGCCCGCCAGTGGCCCGGCGCCCAGCGCCGCCGTGATCGCGCCGAGGATCTCCTCCGGTTCCGCCATCCGCCCGGGGCCGAATTCGCCGCAGGCCATCGCCCCCGCGTTCGGGCCGACCGTGGCCACGCCGTCGGCGGCCAGCTGCGCGCGGTTGCGCCCGGTGGCGGGATGCTCCCACATCCGCAGGTTCATCGCCGGCGCGATCAGAACCCTGGTGTCGGTCGCCAGCAAGAGGGTGGAGGCCAGATCGTCGGCCCGGCCCTGCGCCATCTTCGCCATCAGGTCGGCGGTGGCCGGCGCGACGACGATCAGGTCGGCCACCCGCGACAGCTGGATATGCCCCATCTCGGCCTCGTCGCCGAGGTCGAACAACTCCGTTCGCACCTTCTCTCCGGCCAGCGCGGCGACCGACAGCGGCGTGACGAATTCCGCCGCCGCCCGGGTCATCACCGGGGTTACCGCGGCACCCGCGTCGCGCAGGCGCCGGATCAGCTCCAGCACCTTGTAGGCCGCGATACCGCCGCCGATGATCAGAAGAATACGCTTGCCCGCCAGCATCGGTGGCCTCGCCGGAAAACCTTGCTACAGGTGTAGGACCGGGGGCCGGCGATGGCAACGGGCGCGGATTTCTCCGGCCGGGCGGATCCGGCTAGCCACGAAACGCCGCGCAGGGATCTTCGCGCGGGGTCGGATCCGTCACGATCCACAGATCGAAGGGCTGATCGGCACCGACCGGTCGTTCGACCTGCCCCAGCGACAGCACGGTGATCTCCGGCGCCGCCAGCGCGAGTTTCGCGGGCACGCCGAAATCGGTGCGGGCGTGGCCCGATCCGGTGATCACCGCCACCGGCCCCCCGGTCTCCCCGAGCGCGGACAGGGCGGCATCGGCCAGCACCGCGTCGCGCAGGCGTTGCGCGGCCACCATTCCGGGCAGCATCTCTTCGGGCAGCGCGTCGCAATGCGCCGACATCTGTTCGGCCTCGCGCATCGCCTGCTGCGCCTCTGGCAGCGGCCGATCCAGACCGTAGCGCGCCGCGCCGGCGCCGAAGACCTCGGCCAGCGGCGCCTCGAAAACGCGCCGCGCTTCGCCCCGCGGTACCGCCGCCCCGCGAATCTCGGCATCGGGCGCGGCGGCGAAGATCGGCCAGTACATCGCGAAATCCGGCCAGCCCGCTTCGGCCCAGCCCAGCGCCGTGCCCAGGGTATCGGCATCGGCGCGCGCCGCGGCGGTCGCGCGCGCGGCCTGTTCGGGCGTCAGCATCTCGAACACCAGCGCCGCAGGGCGCAGGGCGGCCACCGCGCGGGCCTGGTTCAGATGATGCCCGGGATTGTCATGCACCTCGCCCAGAACGACGATATCCGCACGAAGCGTATCGAGCGCGTCAGGCCCGACTTCCGCCGCCCCGGCCGGGGCGGCGCAGGCCAACGCGAGGGCAAGGTGCCGGATCATCCGAGGAAGTGCATGACCTCGCGCGATTGCGCCTCGAGGCTCTTGCGCATCTTCGCGAAGGCCGCCGCCTCCAGCTGCCGGATCCGTTCCTTCGACAGGCCCAGTTCCTCGCCCAGGCTTTCCAGCGTGCGCGGCTCCTCGCGCAGCTTGCGCTCGGTCACGATGAACCGTTCGCGGGCGGTGAGCGTGCCCATCGCCGTGATCAGCCAGTCGCGCAGTTGCGCCGAATCGTGCCGGGTTTCGACCGTCTCGGCGGCCTGCTGGCCCTCGTCCTCGAGCGCCTCGATCCACTCGCGCCCGTCCTCGTCGGAGGATTGCGTGGCGTTGAGCGAGAAGTCGGACCCCGACAGCCGCCCTTCCATCATCTCGACATCGGCCAGCGGCACGCCGACCTCGCGGGCGATCATCTCGCGCAGCTGGTGGCCGTCCAGCCGGACGCCGGCCGCCTCGGCCTCGCGTTCCAGCCGGGCCTGGACGCGGCGCATGTTGAAGAACAGCGCCTTCTGCGACGAGGTCGAGCCGGTGCGCACCAGCGACCAGTTGCGCATCACGTAGTCCTGGATCGAAGCCTTGATCCACCACACGGCGTAGGTCGAAAACCGGACGCCGCGATCCGGGTCGAACTTGTCGGCCGCCTTCATCAGGCCAAGCCCGGCCTCCTGGATCAGGTCGTTCATCGGGGCGCCGTAGCGGCGAAACTTGGATGCCATCGAAATGGCGAGACGCATGTAGGCCGTGACCAGCCGGTGCAGCGCCGCCTCGTCGCGGCGGTCGCGCCAGGCGTAGGCAAGCTGCAATTCCGTCTCGGCGTCCAGCAGTTCCGCCCGCATGGCGCGGCGCGGCAGCGCGTTGTCTCCAAATCCGTCCAGTGCCATGTCCGCCTCCCGTTCGCTGGCTGGCGTTCCGTTGTCTGGTCCCGTCTCTTCGTCCGGATTGTCTGTGTTACGCAGCCTGTGCCGGTTCGGATCACAGGCGCGAGGCGCGTTTCAGGCCATCACGGGCTTGTGACGGATCGTGTGCCGCTGTTGCCGAAGGACCGGGCAATCCGCTACCGCAGGCCATCGGGCGGCACCGGGCCGCCGTGCAGCGCCGGAGCTTGCGGAATGTACGAAGTGATCGTCGGCGACTACGCCTATTCCAGCTGGTCCCTGCGCGGCTGGCTGGTGGTGGAGCGGTTCGGGCTTCCGCACCGGACCCGCCTGGTCGATTTCCATGCCGCCGAGGTGGCGACCCAGCTTGGCGACGTTGCGCCGGCCCGCACCGTCCCCACGCTGGTCACGCCCGAGGGCGCGGTGATCTGGGACAGCCTCGCCATCGCCGAGGAACTTGCCGCGCGGCACCCGCAGGCGGGGCACTGGCCGGCCGACCCGGCGCTGCGGGCCACCGCCCGCAGCCTCGCCGCCGAGATGCATTCGGGCTTCGCCGCCTTGCGGACCGATTGCCCGATGAACCTGCGTTGCGCCTATGCCGGGGTGCCGGTGGCCGAGGCGGTGCGGGCCGATCTGGCCCGGATCGAGGCGATCTGGGGCCATGCGCTGGACCGGTCCGGCGGGCCCTGGCTGTGCGGCGACTATTCGGTCGCCGATGCCTTCTTCGCCCCGGTCGCGGCGCGGATCGCCGGCTACGGCCTCCCGGTGGGCGAGGCCGCCACCGCCTATGTCGCCCGGCAGCTTGCCGATCCGGCGTTCCGGCGCTGGCGCGCGATGGGCCTGGTCGCCGGGGCCGATCTGCCGTGGTACGCCCGCGATTACCCGCAACGCGCCTGGCCCGGCCCGCCCCCGATGCCGGCACGCGCCATCGAAGAGGGCCGGGCTGAGAATGCCGCCTGCCCGTATTCCGGCGGACCGGCGACCCACCTGATGGAGACCGGCGGCCGCGTCTTCGGCTTCTGCAACGCGTTCTGCCGCGACAAGACCGCGGCGGACCCCGAGGCCTGGCCAGCCTTCATGGACATTTTCCGCCGCTGAGCCGATACTCCCGCGAAGGTTGTATCGGGTGTCGGGGGTGCGATGGTCGCGCGGGCCTATACTGTGGCCTTCGAGGGGGTGGAGGCGCGGATCGTCGAGGTGCAATGCGCCGTCGCGCCGGGGATGCCGGCCTTCCAGATCGTCGGCCTGCCCGACAAGGCGGTAAGCGAGGCGCGCGAACGGGTGCGCGCGGCGCTGACGGCGCTGTCGATCGCGCTGCCGTCGAAGCGGATCACGGTGAACCTGTCGCCCGCCGACCTGCCCAAGGAAGGCAGCCATTTCGACCTGCCCATCGCGCTGGCCCTGCTGGCCGCGATCGACATCCTGCCGCGCGAGGATGTCGAGACGACGGTGGCGCTGGGCGAGTTGTCGCTTGACGGGCGGCTTGTCGCGGTGATCGGCGCGCTTCCCGCGGCGATGGCCGCGGCCGAGGAGGGCCGGCAGCTCTTGTGCCCCGCCGCCTGCGGGGCCGAGGCCGCCTGGGTCGGCGCGACACCGGTGATCGGCGCGGCCACGCTGATGGAGGTGGTGCGGCACTATACCGGCCAGTCGCCCCTGCCCCCCGCCACGCCCGGCGAGGTGATCGCCGCGCCGGCGCGCCGCGACCTGCGCGACGTCAAGGGCCAGGAACGCGCCAAGCGCGCGCTGGAGATCGCGGCGGCCGGCCGCCACCACCTGCTGATGATCGGCACGCCCGGATCGGGCAAGTCGATGCTGGCGGCGCGGATGCCCGGCATCCTGCCGCCGCTCACCCCGGCCGAGGCGTTGGAAACCTCGATGATCCACTCGCTTTCGGGGCTTCTGGAAGAGGGCGGGATTTCCCGCGCGCGGCCGTTCCGGGAACCGCATCACACCGCCAGCATGGCCGCGATCGTCGGCGGTGGGCGCGGCGCGAAACCCGGCGAGATCAGCCTCGCCCACAACGGCGTGCTGTTTCTTGACGAGTTTCCCGAGTTTCCCCGCGCGGTGCTGGAGACCCTGCGCCAGCCGATCGAGACCGGCGAGGTGGTGGTGGCCCGCGCCAACGCCCATGTCCGCTATCCCTGCCGGTTCCTGCTGGTCGCCGCCGCCAACCCCTGCAAATGCGGCTATCTCAGCGATCCCGCCCGCGCCTGCGCCCGCGCGCCGGCCTGCGGCGAAGAGTACCTGGGGCGGATTTCCGGCCCGCTGCTGGACCGGTTCGATCTGCGCATCGACGTGCCGCCGGTCGCCTACCGCGATCTCGATCTGCCGGAGACCGGCGAGGGCACCGCCGATGTCGCGGCGCGCGTGGCCGCGGCCCGGCAGCGCCAGGAAGACCGGTTCGCCGATGTCGCCGAGACCCGCGTCAATGCCGATGCCGAGGGCGAGCTGCTGGAGAGGATCGCCGCGCCGGATTCGGAGGGCCGCGCGATGCTGGCCCGCGCGGCGGACCGGCTGTCGCTGTCGGCGCGGGGCTATCACCGGGTCTTGCGGGTGGCGCGCACGATCGCCGATCTGGCCGGGGCAGAGACGGTTTCGGCCCCGCATGTCGCCGAGGCGATCAGCTTTCGCCTGGCCGGTCGGGCGGAGGCGTGAGCGGGCGCAGGAACGCCGCGATCCGGTCCAGCGCCTGCCCGGCTTCGGGCAGCCAGCGCCCCGCCAGCGGCCAGGCATGGATGCCATCGGGCCAGAGATCGAGCGTGACCTCGGCGCCCTCCGCCCGCAGCCGGTCGGCCATCCGCAGCGTGTCGTCGCGCAGGATCTCGGTGGCGGCGGCCTGAAGGAAGACCGGCGGGCAGCCGGGAAACCGGGCGTGGAGCGGCGAGACGCGCGGATCGTCGGGGGCCAGCGCGCCCAGAACCATCCCGCGCAACTCCTCGATCCGCTCGACGGGCAGCAGCGGATCGGCCCGCGCGTTGGATGCCAGCGACCCGCCCGACAGCGTCATGTCCGTCCAGGGCGACAGCGCGAAGACGGCGCGCGGCGGCGTGCCGGCGCGGCACAGGTCGGACAGCAGCGCCAGCGCCAGCCCGCCGCCGGCGCTGTCGCCGCCCAGCACGATCCCGTCCGGCGCGTGGCCCTCGGCCACGAGCCGGGCGAAGGCGGCGCGCGCGGCGTCGAAGGCCGCCGGGGCGGGATGTTCGGGGGCCAGCGGATAGGCGGGCAGGATGGCGGGCAGGCCGGTGCGGACCGACAGCCGCGCCAGCATCGCGCGATGCGTCGCCGGGCTGCCGGCGATATAGCCGCCGCCGTGCAGATAGAGGATCACGCCGCGCGGATCGACCGGGCCGCAGGCCAGCCGCACACCGCCCTCGCCCCAGGCCCGGACCTGGGTGTCCGGCGGATCGCGCAGGAACAGCCGCGCCCCCCATTCCATCGCGACGCGGGCCTGTCCGGCGTTCGACTGTCGCCGCATCGCGGGCTTCATCAGCCCGCGCGCCAGCGCCTTGCCGATGGCCAGCCGCAGGCTCACCGCGCCGCGGCGATCTTGCCCTCGATCACCTGCCACAGCCGCTGCGCGGTGTTGATCCCGTCGAAGCGCTCCAGTTCCTGGATGCCGGTGGGCGAGGTGACGTTGATCTCGGTCAGCCAGTCGCCGATCACGTCGATGCCGACGAAAACCTGCCCCTTCTCGCGCAGCAGCGGGCCGATGCGGGCGCAGATCTCGCGTTCCCGGTCGGTCAGCTTCGTCGGCTCAGGCCGGCCGCCGACATGCATGTTCGACCGGGTTTCGCCGGCCGCCGGGACACGGTTGATCGCGCCCACCGGCTCGCCGTCGACAAGGATGATCCGCTTGTCGCCCTTCGAGACGTCGGGAATGAACTTCTGCGCGATCAGGGGTTCGCGCGACAGCGAGGTGAACAGTTCGTGCAGGCTGGCCAGGTTGCGGTCGTTCGGGTCCAGCCGGAACACCCCGGCGCCGCCGTTGCCGTAAAGCGGTTTCAGGATGATGTCGCCATGTTCGGCCTTGAACCGCCGGATCTCGTCCAGGTCGCGCGCGATCAGGGTTGGCGGCGTGAGATCGGTGAAGGACAGCACCAGAAGCTTCTCGGGATAGTTGCGCACCCAGAACGGGTCGTTCACCACCAGCGTGCCGGGATGCACCCGGTCCAGCAGATGCGTGGTGGTGATGTAGCCCATGTCGAACGGCGGATCCTGCCGGAGCCAGACGACGTCCCAGTCGTCGAGGTCGATTTCCGTTTCCGCACCCAGCGTGAAATGGTTGCCCCGCTCGCGCCGCAGCTCCAGCGGCCAGCCGCGCGCCAGCACCCGGCCCTCGCGGTCGGAAAGCCGGTCGGGCGTGTCGTAGACCAGGTCATGCCCCCGCGCCTGCGCCTCGAGCGCGATGCGGAAGGTCGAATCGGCATCGATATCGATCGGGCCGATCGGGTCCATCTGGATGGCGACCTTGAGCGACATGCGGATCCCTCCTGCTGGGTGCAGCCCACAGATGGCGCAGGGCGCGGGCGGATGCAATCGCGGCGTTTCCCGGCCGCCGCGCGGCGGGGGCTTCGCGCCCCCGCGGCCCGGCGCGGCCGGGCCTTCCCCCGCGGGATACTTGAAGACCAAAATGAACCCTGCCGGGCCTATCCGGCCCAGCCGGCGGGCGCGTCATCGGCGCTGAAGGCGCCCGCCAGCAGCGCCACGCGGCCCTGCCCGTCGACCGTGGCCAGATCGAACCGCATCTCGGCCGCCTGGCCCTCGGGCCGGGTGGCGAGGAACGCCAGCGCGGTCGACAGGATCCGGCCGATCTGCGGCGCGGTGAGATGGGCCATGGCGGTGGCGTGGTCGGGCGCCTGCTTGACCTCGACGAAGACATATCCACCCTCTTCGGCCGCGATCAGGTCGATCTCGCCGCGCGGGCCGCGCCAGCGCCGGGCGATCACCTCGGCCCCGCGCGCCGCGTAGTGCCGGGCCACCGCCTCTTCCGCCGCAAGCCCTGCGGCGACCGAGCGCGCGCCGCTCATTCCCGCGCCGCCCGGCCCAGGTCGAGCGCGCGCTGGTAGACCTCGCGCCGCGGCAGGCCGAGCGCGGCGGCGACCTCGGCCGCGGCATCCTTGACCGACAGCCGGCCAAGCGCGTCGGCCAATGCGGCATCGACATCCTCGGGGCCCGCGGCGCGGCCGCGGGCGCGGTCGACCACGACCACGATCTCGCCCTTCGGCGGGGCCCCGGCATAGTGGGCCGCGAGGTCGGCCAGCGTGCCGCGCCGCACCTCCTCGAATCTCTTGGTCAGCTCCCGGCAGACGGCGGCCTCGCGCGCGTCCCCCAGTTGCGCGGCCATCTCGGCCAGCAGCGCGGCCAGCCGCTTCGGGCTTTCATAGAAGATCAGCGTGGCGGGCACGGCGGCAAGTTCCTTCAGGAACGCCGCCCGCGCGGCCTTCGCCGGCGGCGGGAAACCGGCGAACAGGAACCGGTCGGACGGCAGGCCCGACACGGTCAGCGCGGCCAGCACCGCCGAGGGGCCGGGCGCGGACACCAGCCGATGCCCCGCCGCCACCGCCGCGCGGGCCAGCTGGTAGCCCGGATCGGCCACCAGCGGCGTGCCGGCCTCGGAGGCGTAGACGACCGACTTGCCCGCCGCCAGCGCCGCCATCAGCCTTGGCCGCGCGGCTTCGGCGTTGTGATCGTGGTAGGAGACCAGCGGCCTGTCGCCCAGCGCGACGCCGTGAATCTCCATCAGGTGGCGCAGGCTGCGGGTGTCCTCGGCCGCGAGAACCTCGGCCCCGGCCAGAAGATCGAGCGCGCGCAGCGTGATGTCGCGCGCCGCCCCGATCGGCGTGGCGATCAGATGGAGCCCCGGTTCGACCGGTTTCGCGCCCGGCTGATGCCCGCCGCCCATGCCGTTGCCCCCCGTCCGCCGCCCCGCTCAAAGTTTACTTCGCATCCGGAACCGCATAGGGTCTGGCGCGACGCGCCCCGGCGCATCGCCCGCGCCCCGGATGAAGGACCGCCGCATGTTCGCCCGTTTGAGAGAGGCCCGCAAGACGATCCCGCGCAGCCTTGCCGCGCTGGCCCTGGTGGCGCTGGCGGCCTGCCAGCCCACCGGCCTTGGCGGACCCAGCGTCAACACCTCGGCGCCGGTGCCGGTGGCGCTGCTGGTGCCGTCGGGGTCGGGCAATTCCGGCGACGAGGTTCTGGCCCGCTCGCTGACCCAGGCGGCGCAGCTGGCGATCGCCGATCTGCAGGGCGTGCAGATCGATCTTCGGGTCTACAACACCGGCGGCGCCGCGCCGATGGCCGCCGACGCCGCCCGCCGGGCGGTGAGCGACGGCGCCAAGATCATCCTCGGCCCGGTCTATGCCGAATCCGCCAATGCCGCCGGCCTCGCGGTGGCGCCCTCGGGCGTCAACGTGCTGGCGTTCTCGAACAACCCGGCGGTGGCGGGCGGCAATGTCTTCGTGCTGGGCCCGACCTTCCAGAACACCGCCAACCGGCTGGCCGCCTATGCGGCGCGGCAGGGCAAGTCGCGCATCGTCGTGGTCTACGACCAGAACCAGGCCGGCGAGCTGGGCCGCCGCGCGATCGAGGCGGCGCTGATCCGCTCGGGCATCACCGTCGCCGGGATGATCGGCTACGAGTTCAGCCAGGAGGGCGTGATCGCCGCCGTGCCGCAGATCGTCGACGCGGTGCGGACGATGCAGGCGGACGCGGTGTTCCTGACGGCCGATACCGCCGGCGCGCTGCCGTATCTCGCGCAGATGCTGCCTGAGGCCGGGGTGGACCCGTCCACCACCACCTTCATCGGTCTCACCCGCTGGGACATTCCGCCCGGCACCCTGACCCTTCCCGGCGTTCAGGGCGGCTGGTTCGCGCTGCCCGATCCGGCGCTGGCCGACCAGTTTTCCGCCCGCTACGCGCAGGCCTACGGCGGCCCGCCGCACCCGATCGCGGGGCTGGCCTATGACGGGGTCGCGGCGATCGGGGCGCTGGTGCGGCAGGGCAGTTCTTCGGCCCTGACCGGCGCCTCGCTGACCCAGCCGGCGGGATTTGCCGGGGTGAACGGCGTGTTCCGGCTGCTGCCGGACGGCACCAACGAACGGGGCCTTGCCGTCGGGCAGGTCCAGAGCAACCAGGTGTTCGTGATTGACCCAGCCCCTCGCAGCTTCGGCCTCCCCGGTTTCTGAGCCGGACGCCCCCGGCCTGATCGACGGGGGCGCCGAGGGCGCGGTTCCCGGATTTCGCCCCGATGCGCTGATCGCGCATCTCGACGCGGTCCTGCCGGGTCTGGAGGATGACAAGGCGCGCCGCGCGACCACCGTGCGCGCGCTGACCGCCGCGCGGACGGCGGGCATGGCAGCGATCGAGGCGGAATTCCTGACCCATCCGCGCCGCGCCCGCGCCACCGTCCGCGCCTATGCCGACATGACCGACGCGGTCGTCTCGGTCGCCTTTCACGTCGCCACCCGGCACCTGCACAGGCCCGGCACGCCGACCGAGGCCGAGCGGCTTTCGGTTCTCGCCGTCGGCGGCTATGGCCGGGCCGAGATGGCGCCGCATTCCGATGTCGACCTGCTGTTCCTGACGCCCTGGAAGATCACCGCCTGGGCCGAAAGCGTGATCGAATCGATGCTCTACATGCTGTGGGACATGCGCCTGAAGGTCGGCCATGCCTCGCGCACGGTGAAGGATTGCCTGCGGCTGGGGCGCGAGGACGCGACGATCCGCACCGCGCTTCTGGAGCACCGGTTCCTTGCCGGCGACGCGGCGCTGGCGGGCGAACTGGACGACCGGCTGCGGACCGAACTGTTCGCCAAGACCGGCGCGGAGTTCATCGAGATCAAGCTGGAAGAGCGCGCGGCGCGGCACAAGCGGCAGGGCGGCCAGCGCTACGTGCTGGAGCCGAACGTGAAGGAGGGCAAGGGCGGGTTGCGCGACCTGCAGACCCTCTACTGGATCGGCAAGTACCTGCATGGCGTCCGGTCCGCCGCCGACCTCGTGCCGCTGGGCGTGTTCTCGCAGGACGAATACGACGCGTTCCGCGAGGCTGAAAGCTTTCTCTGGGCGGTGCGCTGCCACCTGCACCAGGTCGCGGGCCGCGCCGCCGACCAGCTGACCTTCGACATGCAGGTGACCCTGGCCGAGCGGATGGGCTACGAAGATCTTGGCGGGCGACGGGCGGTCGAGCATTTCATGCAGGACTATTTCCGCCACGCCACGCGGGTGGGGGAGTTGACGCGGGTGTTCCTGACCGCGCTGGAGGCCCGCCACGCCAAGCGCGCGCCGCGACTCGTCGGGCTGTTCCAGCGCCGGCGCAAGGTGCGCAAGGGCTATGCCGTCCTGCACGGGCGCCTGACGGTGGAAGACCCCGAAAGCTTCGTGGCCGACAAGCTCAACATCCTGCAACTGTTCGAGGAAGGGCTGCGCACCGGCCTGCTGTTGCATCCCGACGCGATGCGGCTGGCGGCGGCGAACCTGCACCTGATCGACGACGAGATGCGCGACAGCCCGGAGGCGGCGAAGCTGTTCCTCGGCCTGATGCTGAACCACGGCAACCCCGAACGGGCGCTGCGGCGGATGAACGAACTGGGCGTGCTGTCGGCCTTCGTGCCCGAGTTCGAGCCGGTCGTGGCGATGATGCAGTTCAACGTCTATCACCACTACACGGTCGACGAGCATATCATCCAGTGCATCGCGATCCTGGCCCAGATCGAGCGCGGCGACCTGGTGGAGGAACTGCCGATCGCCAGCCGAATCCTCGCCGAGGGGGTGAACCGCCGGGTGCTCTACATCGCGCTGTTCCTGCACGACATCGGCAAGGGCAGGCCGGAGGATCATTCGATCCTGGGCGCGCTGATCGCGCGCCGGGTGGCGCCGCGGCTGGGGCTGAACCCCGAGGAATGCGAAACCGTCGAGTGGCTGGTGCGCTATCACCTGCTGATGTCCGACATGGCGCAGAAGCGCGACCTGTCGGACCCGCGCACGCTGCGCGACTTCGCCAAGGCGGTGAAGACCCGCAAGCGGCTGGATCTTCTCACCGTGCTGACGGTCTGCGACATCCGCGGCGTCGGGCCCGGCACGTGGAACAACTGGAAGGCCATGCTGCTGCGGCGGCTCTACGGGCTGACGACGCAGGCGCTGGAGGACGGGCTCGAACATCTCAACCGCGACAAGGCGGAGAACGAGGCCAAGCGGGCGCTGCGCGAGGCGCTGGACGACTGGGCGCCGAAAGACCTTCGCACTGAGGTCGGCCGCCATTACGGCCCCTACTGGCAGGGCCTGTCGACCGACACGCAGGTGGTGTTCGCCGGATTGTTGCGCGACCTCGGCGACGACGAGATCCGCATCGACATCAAGCCCGATCTTGACCGTGACGCGACGCGCGTATGCTTCGCGCTGGCCGATCATCCCGGCATCTTCTCGCGCCTCGCCGGGGCGCTGGCGCTGGTGGGCGCGAACGTGGTCGACGCGCGAACCTACACCTCGAAGGACGGCTACGCGACGGCGGTGTTCTGGATCCAGGACACCGAGGGCAAGCCCTACGAGACCGCGCGCCTGCCGCGCCTGCGCAGCACGATCGACAAGACCCTGAAAGGCGAGGTCGTCGCCGCCGAGGCGCTGCGCTCGCGCGACAAGATCAAGAAGCGCGAACGCCAGTTCACCTTCCCGACCTCGATCACCTTCGACAACGAGGGGTCCGATATCTACACGATCATCGAGGTCGATACCCGCGACCGGCCCGGCCTGCTGTATGATCTGACCCGGACGCTGGCGGCCAACAACATCTACATCGCCTCGGCGGTGATCGCGACCTATGGCGCGCAGGTGGTCGACAGCTTCTACGTCAAGGACATGTTCGGGCTGAAGCTGCATGCCCGTCACAAGCAGGCGGCGCTGGAACGCAAGCTGCGGCAGGCGATCACCGAGGGCGCGGAAAGGGCGCGCGCCTGATGCAGCCGATCCGGCTCGTCAAGGGCTTCATGACGGTGGGCGGCTGGACCTTCGCCAGCCGCATCCTCGGTTTCGCGCGCGATATCCTGATCGCCCGCACGCTGGGCGCCGGGCCGGTGGCCGAGGCGTTCCTGGTGGCCTTCACCCTGCCGAACATGTTCCGCCGGTTCTTCGGCGAGGGCGCGTTCAACATGGCCTTCATCCCGATGTTCTCGAAACGGCTGGAGGCCGGCGAGGATGCCGCGGGCTTCGCGCGCGAGGCGATGGCGGGCCTTGCCACGGTTCTGATCGTGCTGACGGTGCTGGCGATGGCGGCGATGCCCTGGCTGGTGCTGGCGCTGGCCGGCGGGTTCGCCGGGGACGAACGCTTCGCGCTGGCGGTGGACTACGGCCGGATCGCCTTTCCCTACATCCTGTTCATCTCGCTCGCCGCGCTTCTGTCGGGGGTGCTGAACGCCACCGGGCGCTTCGCCGCCGCCGCCGCCGCGCCGGTGCTGCTGAACGTGATCTTCATCGCCGCGCTGCTGGCGGCCGGGGCGCTGGGCTGGCCGGTGGGCGACACGCTGGCCTGGGCGGTGCCGGTGGCCGGGATCGCGCAGCTTGCCCTGGTCTGGCAGGCGGCGGCGCGCGCCGGGTTCCGCCTGGTGCCGTCACGGCCGCGGCTGTCGCCCGAGATGCGGCGGCTGGCGGTGATCGCCGGCCCGGCGATGCTGGCCGGCGGGGTGGTTCAGGTGAACCTGATCATCGGCCGGCAGGTCGCCAGCTTCTTCGACGGCGCGGTGGCCTGGCTGTCCTATGCCGACCGGCTCTACCAGTTGCCGCTGGGCGTGGTGGGCATCGCCATCGGCGTGGTGCTGCTGCCCGACCTGTCGCGGCGGCTGAAGGCCGGGGATGCCGAGGGCGGGCAGGCCAGTTTCAGCCGCGCGGCGGAATTCGGCATGGCGCTGACCGTGCCGGCGGCGGTGGCGCTGGTTGTGATCGCAGTGCCGCTCACCTCGGTGCTGTTCCAGCGCGGCGCCTTCGGGCCGGACGACACGATGGCGACGGCGCTGGCGGTGGCCGTGTACGGCGCCGGGCTGCCGGCCTTCGTGCTGCAAAAGGTGCTGCAACCGCTGTTCTTTGCGCGCGAGGATACGCGCAGCCCGTTTCGCTACGCGGTGGTCTCGATGGTGGTGAACGCCGCTGTCGCCATCGGGCTGGCGCCGGGCCTGGGGTTCATCGCGGCCGCGCTGGGCACGACGGCGGCGGGCTGGGCGATGGTCTGGCTTCTGTGGCGCGGGTCGCGCCGGATGGGCCCGGCCGGACAGGCCGACGCGCGGTTCCGGGCGCGGTTGCCGCGGATCGTCGCGGCCTCGGCCCTGATGGGAGGCGTGCTTTGGGCGGTCGCGGCGGCGCTGGCGCCGATGCTGGCGGCGCCGGGCCTGCGGTATCTCGCGCTTGCGGCGCTGGTTGTCGCGGGGATGGCGGCCTATTTCGCCGCCGGCGTGGCGCTGGGCGCGTTTCGCCCGGCGGAATTCCGGTCCGCCCTGTCGCGTCAGCGGTGACGGATGCGTTCGCGCAGCGCCGTCCAGCCGCCGGGGCCCAGCAGGAAGGACAGCGCGAAGCCCGCGGCGAAGCCCGCGACATCCGCCACCCAGTCCCATGTCGCGCCGAAGATCAGCCCGAACACCAGCTGGATCCCCAGCAGGAAGCCGATCAGCGAAAACGCCCGCGCCCGGTTCGCGTTCACCGCGCCCAGCCGCGCCCACAGGATGAAGGTGAAGGCCCCGATCAGGCCGTAGACCGCCGGGAACCCGCCGATCAGCGCGGCCCCGGCACCCGGCACCGCGGTGTAGGCCAGCGCGCCGGCGATGGCCGCGCCGAAGAACACCGCCGCCACCACCCAGGCGCGAAACACCTCGCCCACCATCTTGCCCAGCGCCAGCAGGAAGACGAGCACGAACAGCGCCTGGGTGAAGCTCTGGTTCGCGAACGGGTAGGTGACGAAGCGCGCCAGATGCTCCGCCGGCCATTGCCCGGTGCCCCACATCCAGCGCAGCACGTCCGGCGAGAAGGCGAAGCGCTGGATCGCGTCCAGCCGCCAGCCCACCGCCTCCGGCCCACCCGCCAGCCCTGAAGAGCCAAGCCCGACAACCGCCTCCATCGCCACGATCGGCAGGGCCAGCAGCCAGACGACGGGCGGCAGCGGGTTGATCGGCGGGGCATCGTAACCATCGCGCATCGTCCGGCCTCTCGGTTGACGGTGGATGGCCCCTGCGATACGCGAGCGCAGCCGGAATATCCAGACGGAGCCCCGCATGACCGCGCCCGAGACCCAGGCCGCGAACGCCGCCTTCAAACCCCGCATCTTCTCGGGCATCCAGCCCTCGGGCGGGCTGACGCTGGGCAACTACCTCGGCGCGCTGAAACGGTTCGTGGAAAAGCAGGACGAGGGGATCGAGACGGTCTATTGCCTCGTCGACCTGCACGCGATCACCGTCTGGCAGGATCCCGACAAGCTGCGCCACGCCACCCGCGAGGCCGCGGCGGGCTTCCTTGCCGCGGGGATCGACCCGGCGCGCTCGATCCTGTTCAACCAGTCCCAGGTCTCGGCCCATGCCGAACTGGGCTGGATCTTCAACTGCATCGCGCGGCTGGGCTGGATGAACCGGATGACCCAGTTCAAGGACAAGGCCGGCAAGAACGCCGAGGCGGCAAGCCTCGGGCTTTACGCCTATCCGTCGCTGATGGCGGCCGACATCCTGCTGTATCACGCCACGATGGTGCCCGTAGGCGAGGACCAGAAGCAGCATGTCGAGCTGACCCGCGACATCGCGGCGAAGTTCAACCATGACTACGGGGTCGAGTTCTTCCCGATGCCGGAGCCGGTGATCGAGGGCGCCGCGACGCGGGTGATGAGCCTGCGCGACGGCACGAAGAAGATGTCGAAATCCGACCCGTCCGACGCCAGCCGGATCAACCTGACGGATGATGCCGACGCGATCGCCCAGAAGATCCGCAAGGCCCGCACCGATCCCGAACCGCTGCCCGAGACGGTGGCGGGGCTGGCCGACCGGCCCGAGGCGAAGAACCTCGTCAACATCTACGCCGCGCTGGCCGGCACCTCGCCCGACGCCGTGGTGGCGGAGTTCGCGGGCCAGGGTTTCGGCGCGTTCAAACCGGCGCTGGCCGACCTGGCGGTCTCCGTCCTCACGCCGATCTCGACCGAGATGACGCGGCTGATGGCCGACCCGGCGGAAATCGACCGGGTGCTGGGCGGCGGCGCGGACCGGGCGGCGGCGATCGCGGCGCCGATCCTCGACCGGACGCTGGAGATCATGGGGATGATCCGCTCACGCGGCGCCTGAAAACCGGCGGAAACGCGCCGAATCGTCCAGCCGTCACGAAACGGTCTTATCGTCGTTTCAAACCGGCCCTACCTTCGCCTTGCCTGCGGCTTCCCCGGCCGCATGCTCCGGGTTGGCGGCGACCGCCCTTCCCCAAGACCGCGCATCCTTCCCCGGGATGCCGTCCGCCCCCGGTTTCGGGCGGGGCCCGGCCACCCCGACCGGCCCCGCCCGCCCTTCTTTCCGCCGGCTTCCCCGCGATTGCCGCAACACCGCCACCCGGCCGCAGCGATCCCCCTTTTCCGCCGCCGCCCTATCGGCTAAGGGTCCGCGTCGCCAAACCGACGGAGGGTTCGATGGGCTACAGGGTCGTCGTCGCCGGCGCCACGGGCAACGTGGGCCGCGAAATGCTGAACATCCTCGCCGAACGGGAATTCCCGGTCGACGAGATCGCCGCGCTTGCCTCGCGCCGGTCGCTGGGTACCGAGGTCAGCTTTGGCGACACCACCCTCAAGACCCGGGATCTGGACACGTTCGACTTCACCGGCTGGGACATCGCGCTGTTCGCCATCGGCTCGGACGCGACGAAGACCTACGCGCCGAAGGCGGCGAAGGCCGGCTGCGTGGTGATCGACAACTCGTCGCTCTACCGCTACGACCCCGAGGTTCCGCTGGTGGTGCCGGAGGTGAACGCCGAGGCGGTCGACGGCTATGCCCGCAAAAACATCCTCGCCAATCCCAACGGCTCGACCGCGCAGATGGTCGTGGCGCTGAAGCCGCTGCATGACCGTGCCCGGATCAGGCGCGTGGTCGTGTCCACCTACCAGTCGGTATCCGGCGCGGGCAAGGAGGGGATGGACGAGCTTTGGGATCAGACCAAGGCCGTCTACAACCCCACCGCCGAGGTGCCGCCGAAGAAGTTCCAGAAGCAGATCGCCTTCAACGTCATTCCCCATATCGACGTCTTCATGGAAGACGGCTCGACCAAGGAGGAATGGAAGATGGTGGCCGAGACCAAGAAGATCCTCGACCCCGCGATCAAGGTCACCGCGACCTGCGTGCGGGTGCCCGTCTTCGTCGGCCATTCGGAGGCGTTGAACATCGAGTTCGAGGAGTTCCTCGACGAGGACGAGGCGCGCGACATCCTGCGCGAGGCGCCGGGGATCATGGTCGTCGACAAGCGCGAGGCCGGCGGCTACGTCACGCCGGTGGAATGCGTGGGTGACTACGCCACCTTCATCAGCCGGATCCGGCAGGACGGCACCGTCGAGAACGGGCTGAACCTGTGGTGCGTGTCCGACAACCTGCGCAAGGGCGCGGCGCTCAACGCGGTGCAGATCGCCGAGGTCCTGGGCAACCGCTGCCTGAAGAAGGGGTGAGCCCCGGTCGCGGCCGTCAGGCCGCGACGCAACGCTCCGGTGGAGCGGTGCGAGGGGCGAACGCCCGAAGCGCAAGCGAAGGGCCGGCAAGCCCGGTCGCGGCCGTCAGGCCGCGACGCAACGTTCCGGTGGACCGATCGAAGCGCCGAACGCCCGAAGCGCAAGCGAAGGGCGGGGCGTAGAAGCCCGGGCGAACGCCCGAAGCGCAAGCGAAGGGCCGGCGGCGCGGACCGGCCCAGCACTTCCTGAACAGACCGGACCGATCGACGCCTCCGCATCCCTGCGGAGGCGTTTTCGAATGTCGCTTCGCGTGCGGTGCGGCGGGCCGCGCGGCGCGTGTCCCGCCCCGCCGCGCCCTTAACCAATTGTTAACTTGCCGCTCGACTTGGCGGCGCCGGCAGACCTACGCTCGATTTTACAAGCATTTGTCTCAACCGGTGCCGGGTCCAGCCGTGCGGCACCGGGTCAAGGGAAAAGAGCGTTTCATGACCCGTCTTCAGGCCGCCTTCGACATCCTCGGTGTTTCCCCCGACAGCGACGCCGCGACCGTCAAGAAAGCCTGGCGCGCGCTGGTGCGCACCTACCATCCCGACATGGCCCGAACCGACCGCGAGGCCGCGACCCGGCGGCTGGCCGCGATCAACGCGGCCTTCGACGCCATCGGCGCCAGCACGGAGGCCGAGCGCCGCAGCCTGGCCGAGGCGATCGCACGTCGCCGGCTGGCGGAAGAGGCGGCCCGGCGCGCCCGCGCCCGCGCGCATGCGCAGGCCCAGCGGCGCGAGAGCGACGCGGCGCGCGCGGCGAAGCCCGGCGAACGCGCCACTGCCGAGGCGACGGCCCGCGCGCGCGCGGCATCCGCCGGCGCCGCCGAACGGCCGCGCACCGGTTCGGCGCCGGCTGGATCCGCCGGGCCGGATGGCGACCACGCGACCTGGGATCTGGCCCGCAAGGCCGCCAGGGCCTTCCAGGCCGCGCGCGAGGTCTGCTCAAGGGACATCCGCCCCGAACCCCTGTCGGTGTGTTTCTGAGCGCCCGGGTTCAGACCGGCACGAACCGCCCGGCCCGCGCGTCGTACTGTTCCAGCCCGCCCTCGGCGATGTCGGTCCACAGGCCGTGCAACGTCATCTCGCCGGTCTCGGTGGCGTCGCGCACGAAAGGAAAGGTCATCAGGTTCTCGAGGCTGATCAGCACGGCCTCGCGTTCCAGCGCGCGAACCTGGTCCTGCGCCGCGCCGGCGCCCCGCACCCGTTCGTAGCCCGGGCGCAGGATTTCCATCCAGCGGCCCACGAAGCTCGACTTCGCCTCGAGCTCGGGCGCCCCGCCCGAACACATGGCGTGGCAGCCCGCGACGCCGCCGCAGTTCGAATGGCCCAGCACGATCAGATGCGCCACCTTCAGCGCGGTGACGGCGTATTCGACCGCCGCCGAGGTGCCGTGGTACTCCCCGTCGGGATTGTAGGGCGGCACCAGGTTGGCGACGTTGCGGTGGATGAAGAACTCGCCCTGGTCGGCCCCGAAGATCGAGGTGACATGCACCCGGCTGTCGCAGCACGAAATCACCATCGCCCGCGGTCTTTGCCCCTCTTCCGCCAGCCGACGGTACCACGGGCTGTTCTCGGCATAGGTCGAGGCGCGCCAACCCTGGTAGCGCCGGACGAGGTAGCTTGGCAGCGGGCGGACATGGTGCATGGCGGGTATCTCGGCCTCGGAACGACTGCCCTGATAGGCCCATGATCGTGAAATTTCGAGAGGTTTTTCCAGCCCCATCAACCTTTTCTTATCGGCGGGGGCGGATTGTGCCTCGTGGCGTGGGGGCGCCAGATGGAGGGTGAACGGGGTGGCAGCAGCATCCGATGAACGGACCGCGGCGGAGGTTTCCGGCCTGCGGCATGACGAAGGTGTGCGGCTCGATCCGGACCGGCTTGGGGCGCTTTACGCCGAACTCGGCCACGCGTCGGCGGAATCCGTGGTATGCCGCGCGATGGAAGAACTCGCGATACGGATCACCGACATGCAGCGGTTTCTCGCCACCGGCGAGCATGACGCACTGTACCGGTCCGGCCGGCTTCTGGCCAAGGTGGCCGACCAGATCGGCATGACCAGCCTCGCACGGGTGGCGACCGACGTCTGCCTGTGCGCGGAACGGCGCGACGGCGCGGCACTGGGCGCGACGATGGCGCGGCTGGTGCGGATCGGCGACCGGTCGCTCACGGCGGTCTGGGACCTGCAGGACATGTCCGTCTGACCGGCCCGCCGCGGGGCACCCGTTCCGGCGGGGGCTACCGCGGCGGCCGGACGGTCGCTAGGCTGGCGGGGCCGCGCAACCTGGCCCCGGAGCGACCATGAGCCTGACCTTCGCCGATCCAGCCGATCCGTCCCGCCCGATTCATCTTGTCTCCGAGACCGAGGCCGAGGCCTTCGTCGCGGCCCGCCCGCCGGCCGAGGCCGCGTGGCTGGCCGCCGCCGGCTTTGCCGGGAAGGCCGGCCAGATCGTCGTGCTGCCGGGGTCCGACGGGCATCCCGTGGCCGCCGTCTTCGGCACCGGCGGCGCGGCGGCGCGCGCCCGCAAGCGGTTCCTGTTCGCCGCCGCGCGCGACGCGCTGCCCGAGGGCACCTGGGCAATCGCCGACCCGCTCGATCCCGGCGCGGCGGCGGAGGCGGCGCTGGGCTGGCTGCTGGCCGGCTACCGCTTCGGCCGTTACAAGCCCGCCGCGCCGCCGAAGGCGCAGCTGATCTGCCCGCCGGGGGTGGACGGCGCTCGGATCGCCGCGATGGCCGCGGCCGAGGCGCTGACCCGCGACCTGATCAACACCCCGGCCAGCGACATGGGCCCGGCCGAGCTGGCCGCCGCGGCGCTGGACCTGGCGCGACGGCACGGCATGTCCGCCGAGGTGATCGAGGGCGACGACCTGCTGGCCCGCGGCTTCCCGATGATCCACGCGGTCGGCCGCGCCAGCCCCCGCGCGCCACGGCTGATCGACCTGCGCTGGGGCGATTCGGGGCCACGCGTCACGCTGGTCGGCAAGGGCGTGTGTTTCGACACCGGCGGGCTCGACCTCAAGCCCGCCACGGCGATGGGGCTGATGAAGAAGGATATGGGCGGCGCGGCGACGGTGCTGGGCCTGGCCGATCTTCTGATGGCGACCGGCGCGCGGCTGCGGCTTCGGGTACTGATCCCGGCGGTGGAAAACGCGGTGTCCGGCGCGGCGTTTCGGCCCGGCGACGTGCTGACCAGCCGCAAGGGCCAGACCGTCGAGATCAACAATACCGATGCCGAGGGCCGGCTGGTGCTGGCCGATGCGCTGGCCTATGCCGACGAGGAGGAGACCGACGCGATCGTTTCGATGGCCACGCTGACCGGCGCGGCGCGGGTGGCGCTGGGCCCCGATCTGGCGCCGTTCTTCACCGATGACGAGGCGCTGGCCGCGGCGCTGTCGCGCGGTGGCGCGGCCTGGGCCGATCCGGTCTGGCGGATGCCGTTCCACGCGCCCTACGAGGCGATGATCGAACCGGCGATCGCCGATCTCGACAACGCGCCCTCGGGCGGGATGGCCGGGGCGATCACCGCGGCGCTGTTCCTGCGCCGGTTCGTGACGGCATCGCCGCGCTACGCGCATTTCGACATCTACGGCTGGCAGCCCGCCGCGGCGCCGGCCCGGCCCAAGGGCGGCGCCGGGCAGGGGGCGCGGGCGCTTTCCGCCGCATTGGCCGAGGTGCTGGGCACATGACCGACCGGCGGCTGACCCCGGCCACGGCGCGGGCGGCGCATGTCTCTCTCCGGGGCGTGGTGCCGGCCGAACGCCTTGTCGAGGGCCGGGCGGCCGCGGTGGCGGTGCCGCTGGCCGATCTCTGCGCCAGTCCCGGCGGCGCGCGGGACCGGCAGTTGCGGATGGGGGCCGAGGTTCTGGTGATCGATGCCGAAGGCGGCCATGCCTTCGTCCGGGCGGAGGCCGACGGCTATTGCGGCTGGCTGGCGGAAACCGCGCTGGGCCCGGCGGTGCGCGCCACGCACCGTGTCGCGGCGCGCGCGACGCATCTTTACCCCGCGCCCGACCTCAAGCGCCGGGAACTTTGCGCGCTGTCGCATGGCGCGCGGCTTGAAATCGTCGCCGTGCATGGCCGCTTCGCCGAGACCGCGCAGGGCGCCTTCGTGCCGGCCGTGCATCTTCGGCCCGTCGACCACAGCGACGACGACCCGGTGGAGGTGGCCGCGCTCTATCTCGGCACGCCCTACCTCTGGGGCGGCAATTCGGCCTTCGGGATCGACTGTTCGGGCCTGGTGCAGGCCGCGCTTCTGGCCTGCGGGATAGCCTGCCCCGGTGACAGCGACCTGCAGTTCGCCGCGCTGGGCCGGCCGGTCGACCTGCACGACCTGGTGCGCGGCGACCTGCTGTTCTGGCGCGGGCACGTGGCGATGGCGACGGGGCCTGCGGAAATCCTGCATGCCACGGCGCATGCGATGGCGGTGACGCGCGAACCGCTGGTCGCGGCGCTGGCGCGGATCGCGGGCGAGCCGGACGGCGCGCTTCTGGGGGTGCGGCGGCCGTAGCCTTCAGTCGACCGAGCGGATCAGCTTGCGGTCGAAGACCCGCAGCACCTGCGCAAGGTCGTGGCCGCGTTTCAGAACCTGCCCGTCCATCCCGATCACGGCATACATGCCCTGCCGGTTCCGCAGCCTCGGCCGTTTCTCGATCCGGTACAGGGGATATTCGGCGGTGCGACGAAAGACGCTGAACACCGCCACGTCGCGCAGGAACGACAGCCCGTAGTCGCGCCATTCCCCGGCGGCGACCATCCGGCCGTAGACCGACAGGATCAGCCCCAACTCACGCCGATCGAACGCGGTCTTGTCAGACACGCCCGTGGCGCCGGGAAACGGGGTCGGGGGCACGATCGTCATGACGGAAATGTGACGCCCAATGCCACGCAGATCAAGCGCTGCCCTGCAATTGCCACACAAAGACCGCGCGGTTTCCCCGGTCGTTTCCTTCTTCCGCCCGGATTCGCGGCCAATCTGATCCCGTAGCGCAAGAAGCTATGCCCCGGCGCGGCGGTGAACAGCCCCCACCCGATCCGCCGTGCCGGGGCTCAGCGCTCGTTTCCCGATGACATGCCGAACCGGTTCGCCAGCCCCGCAGACGCGGGCGGCATCGGCGCCAGCCCGGCCTCTGCCGCATCGAGCCAGGCCTCCGACCGGGGCCGCAGCGCGGCATAGGCAGCGGCCACCGCGGCGCGCGGCGCGGGATCGGCCAGGCGCGGCGGCAACAGCGCCGCGGGCCGGTCATGGCCGCGCAGCACCGCGCGGCGCCAGCGATGGATCAGGACGATGCGCGCCGCCATTGCCTCCGGCGGCGCAAGGCGCGGCGCGGCGGCTTCCAGCGCCAGCGCCTCGGCCCGAACCGCCGCCAGCGCCCCGGCGGCGTCCGGCGGGCAGGTGCGGCCAAACCCCTCTGCCCCGAGCGCGGCGATCGTCCCGGTCACGGCGAGGTGGCCGGCGCGCTGCCGGCCCGGCGCGATCCAGGCCTCGCCACCCAGCGTCACGGCATCGGCCGGCGCGGGGCCCAGGCCCAGTGTCCACGTCTCCGGATCGGCGGCCGGCGCGGCATAGATCCGCGCCGCCGCCGGGCGGGTTTCGGCGATCCCGCGGGGGCCGAGACGGTAGGACGAGACGCGGCCGGTGCGCTCGCGTTCCAGCCAGCCGTCGGTGGCCAGGCGCGACAGCGCGGTGCGCAGCGCGCCCGGTTCCACCCCAATCCGGGCCAGCAAGGCCTGTAGCCGCGCCGTGGCGATCCGCCCGCCGCGCGGGTCCACCGCGTCGCCGAACACGGTGACGACCAGCGACCAGACGCGCAGCCGGCCCTCGGCGTGCAGCGCCGCGACGGCGGCGGTGAGGGCGGGATGGCTCATGCCGCGCGCGGCCCCGACGGATGGTGCAGGGGTGCCGCCCCCGGATCGCGCGATACGCCGTCGGCGCACCGGCGCAGGCCGGCCGGCAGGCGAAGGGCGCCGCTTGCGCGACGGGCGATCCGATCGAAACTCGTTCCGGGCATGGGCATCCGCAATCCTGTCGGCGATGCCCTACCCCGAAACCGCGACCATCGTCAAAAGCTCGTATTCCGCCACGGCCTCATCGTCCTGGTTGCGCAGGGCGGCGTGCCAGGCGACCTCGCCGTAGTCCTCCGTCCGCCGGGTCTTGCGCTTGGCGGTCAGGTGCACGCGCAGGCTGTCGCCGGGGCTGACGGGCTTGAGGAACCGCAGAGCGTTCAGCCCGGTATTGGCCAGCACCGGCCCCGGCGCGGGATCGACGAAAAGCCCCGCCGCGAAGGACAAGAGCAGATAGCCATGCGCCACCCGGCCGGGAAAGAACGGGTTCGCCGCCGCCGCCGCCTCGTCCATATGGGCATAGAAGGTGTCGCCGGTGAAGGCGGCGAAATGCTCGATATCCTCCAGCGTCACCTGCCGCGCGTCGGTCACGATCGTCTCGCCGATCCCGATCTGGTCGAAGGCGCGGCGGAACGGGTGCGCCGGGCCTTGGCGTTCCTTGGCCCCCGGCACCCATTCGCCGCCCACCGCCGTCAGCATCCGGGGGCTGCCCTGCACCGCGACGCGGGCCATGTAGTGCAGGATGCCCCGCACCCCGCCCAGTTCCTCGCCGCCGCCGGCCCGGCCCGGCCCGCCGTGGATCATGTGCGGCAGCGGCGAGCCGTGGCCGGTGGCCTCGCCGGCCGAGTCGCGGTCGGCGATGTAGACGCGGCCGTGCCAGGCGCCGGCCTCCATCACATAGTCCCGCGCGATATCCGGGTCATGGGTGAACAGCGACGAGACAAGCGACCCGCCGCCGCGATTGGCCAGCGCCGCGGCATGGGCCATGTCGCGGGCGGGCAGGATCGTGGCGACCGGGCCGAAGGCCTCGGCCTCGTGCACCACGCGCGCGGCGTCGGGATCGTCGCAGAGGTAAAGCTGCGGCGGCAGGAAGGCGCCGGCCTCGGGCAGGTCCGCGGCATCGCCGGCGAAGACCTGCCGCGCCTCGGCCGCGATCCGCGCGGCCACCGCCCGCACGTCGTCGCGCTGGGCGCGGGACACCAGCGCGCCCATCCGCGTTTCCCTGTCGGCCGGGTCGCCCGGCCGCGCCCTGGCCAGCCGGGCGGAGAGCGCGTCGATCACCGCCTCGACCCGGCCCTCGGGCACGATCAGCCGGCGCATCGCGGTGCATTTCTGCCCGGCCTTCACCGTCATCTCCGCCGCCGCCTCCTTCACGAATTGCGCGAATTCGGGCGAGTCGGTGTCTGAATCGGGGCCCAGGACGGCGGCGTTCAGGCTGTCCTGTTCGGCGATGAACCGCGTGCCGGCATCCAGCATCCCCTTGTGCGCCCGCAGCCGCCCGGCGGTGGCGGCGGACCCGGTGAAGCTGACCACGTCCTGCGGGCCGAGCCGGTCCAGCAGGTCGCCCACCGGGCCGACGATCAGTTGCGCGGCGCCCTCGGGCAGCAGGCCGGAGTCGAGGATCAACCGGAACGCGGCATGGGTCAGGTAGCTGGTCTGCGTCGCCGGTTTCACGATCGCCGGAACCCCGGCCAGCAGCGCCGGCGCCAGCTTTTCCAGCATCCCCCAGACCGGGAAGTTGAAGGCGTTGATCTGCACCGCCACGCCGCGCAGCGGCACCGCGACATGCCGGCCCAGGAAGGTGCCGTCGCGCGACAGCCGCTCCACCCCGCCGTCAAGATGCACCATGCCGTCGGGCATCTCGCGCCGCGCCTTCGAGGCCATCGTCGCCATCGTGACGATCCCGCCCTCGATGTCGATCCAGCCGTCCTTGCGGGTGGCGCCGGTCAGCGGGTTCAGGGCGTAAAGCTGTTCCTTGTGCTCCGTCAGGTAGGCCGCCAGCGCCTTAACCATGCGCGCCCGGTCATGAATGCCCATCGCGCGCAGCGCCGGTCCGCCCCGGTCGCGCGCCCAGGCCAGCGCCGCGCCCATGTCGGACGGATCGGACCCGGCCCGCGCGATCGGCGCGCCCGTCACCGGGCTGTCGATCACCTGCGCCGCCGCGCCCGGCCCGATCCAGCGCCCGTGAAGATAGCTTTCCGGTTCAAGCATCTGGTCCTCCCCCGCTGCCGCGCGCAGTCTGGCGCGGCTTTGCCGTCCGCGCAACACTCTTGACCGCCCGGTCGGCTTTGTGCAGCATCCCGACAGCAGGGAGGACAGCGATGACACCCGAGGAACGGGCAAGCCGCAGCGCGGCCGCGATGCGCGCCGAAGATCGCGCCGCCGACTGGTTCGGGCACGAGATCGTCGCGGTCGGCCCGGGTTCCGCGACGCTGAGGATGCGGGTGCGGGACGAACATCTCAACGGCCACGGCATCTGCCACGGCGGCGTGATCTTCACGCTCGCCGATACCGCCTTCGCCTATGCCTGCAACAGCTACAACCGTCTCGTCGTCGCCCAGCACAACACGATCAGCTATCTCAGCCCCGGCAAGCCGGGCGAGATGCTGACGGCCGTGGCGGTAGAGGCCAGCCGCGCGGGTCGCTCGGGCATCTACGACGTCACCGTGACCGGCGAGGACGGGCGCAAGGTGGCGCTGTTTCGCGGCGCCTCGCGCCAGATCGACGGCCAGCATTTCGAGGAAGAGACATGAGGGACGCGTTTCTCTGCGACGGGTTGCGCACGCCGATCGGCCGCTACGGCGGCGCGCTCGCCGGGGTGCGGCCCGACGACCTGCTGGCCCATGTCATGCGCGAGGTGATGGCGCGCGTGCCGGGCCTGCCCGGCGCGAATGTCGACGAGGTGCTGATCGGCTGCGCCAACCAGGCCGGAGAGGACAATCGCGACGTCGCGCGCATGGCGGTCTTGCTGGCCGGGCTGCCCGACAGCGTGCCGGGCGCCACGATCAACCGGCTGTGCGGATCGGGCCTCGACGCGGTGGGGCAGGCGGCGCGGGCGGTCAGGACCGGCGAATGCGACGTGGTGATCGCGGGCGGGGTGGAAAGCATGTCGCGCGCGCCCTTCGTGATGCCGAAGGCCGATGCCGCGTTCTCGCGATCCGCCGAAATCTTCGACACCACGATCGGCTGGCGGTTCGTCAACCCGGTCCTGAAGGCGCAGTACGGCACCGATTCGATGCCCGAGACGGCCGAGAACGTGGCCGCCGAGTTCGATATCGGCCGCGCCGATCAGGACGGGTTCGCGGCCCGCTCGCAGGCCCGCGCCGCGGCCGCCATCGCCTCGGGCCGGATGGCCGAGGAAATCGCGCCGGTGCCGGTGCCGCAGCGCCGGGGCGACCCGGTGATCGTGGAGACCGACGAACATCCCCGCGCCACCACGGTGGAGAAGCTGGGCCAGTTGCCCGCCCCGTTCCGCGCCGGCGGCAGCGTCACGGCGGGCAACGCCTCGGGCGTGAACGACGGCGCGGCGGCGCTGATCGTCGCCTCGGAGATCGCGGTGAAGCGCTTCGGCCTGACGCCGCGGGCGCGGATCACGGGCCTTGCCACCGCCGGCGTGGCGCCGCGGATCATGGGGATCGGCCCGGCCCCGGCGACCCGCAAGCTGCTGGGCCGGCACGGGCTGACGGTGGCGGATATCGACCTGGTCGAGCTGAACGAGGCCTTCGCCGCGCAGGCGCTGGCCGTCACCCGGATGCTGGGCCTGCCCGACGATGCCGAGCATGTGAACCCCAATGGCGGGGCGATCGCGCTGGGCCATCCGCTGGGCATGTCGGGCGCGCGGCTGGCGCTGACCGCGTCGCTGGAAATGGGCCGCCGCGATGCGCGGCGCGCGGTCTGCACCATGTGCATCGGCGTCGGGCAGGGCATCGCGCTGCTGCTCGAAGCCGTCTGAGAGGGAGCGAGAGGATGAAAGACCTGACGCCGAGGCGTGAAGACCTCGACCCGATCGAGATCGCCAGCCGCGACGAGATCGCGGCGCTGCAGCTGGAACGGCTGAAATGGTCGCTGCGCCACGCCTACGACAACGTGCCGTTCTACCGGCAGGCCTTCGACGCGGCGGGCGTGCACCCCGACGACGTGACCGACCTTGCCGACCTGGCGAAGGTGCCGTTCACCACCAAGGCCGATCTTCGGGCGAACTACCCGTTCGGCATGTTCGCGGTGCCGCGCGCGCAGGTCCGGCGGATTCACGCGTCCTCGGGCACCACGGGCAAGCCCACGGTCGTGGGCTATACCGAGCGTGACCTCGATACCTGGGGCACGGTGGTGGCCCGGTCGATGCGCGCCGCAGGCACGCGGCCCGGCGACATGGTGCACGTGGCCTATGGCTACGGCCTGTTCACCGGGGGTCTTGGCGCGCATTACGGGGCGGAGAAGCTGGGCTGCACCGTCGTTCCGGCCTCGGGCGGAATGACGCAACGGCAGGTGACGCTGATCGAGGATTTCGGCGCCTCGACGATCATGGTCACGCCCTCCTACATGCTGTCGATCCTCGACGAATACCGCGCGCAGGGGCTGGACCCGCGCAAGTCGCCCCTGCAGGTCGGCATCTTCGGCGCGGAACCCTGGACCAACGCGATGCGGGCCGAGATCGAACAGGCCTTCGACATGCACGCGGTCGACATCTACGGGCTGAGCGAGGTGATGGGCCCCGGCGTCGCCAACGAATGCGTGGAAACCAAGGACGGGCTGCACATCTGGGAGGATCACTTCTACCCCGAGATCATCGATCCCGAAACCGGCATGCCGGTGCCCGACGGCGAGCTGGGCGAGCTGGTCTTCACCTCGTTGACGAAAGAGGCCTTTCCGATCATCCGCTACCGCACCCGCGACCTGACGCGGCTGTTGCCCGGCACAGCGCGGTCGATGCGGCGGATGGAAAAGGTGACGGGCCGCAGCGACGACATGATCATCCTGCGCGGCGTCAACGTGTTCCCGACCCAGATCGAGGAGCAGCTGCTGTCGGTGCGCGAATTCGCCCCGCATTTCCAGATCGAACTGGGCCGCGAAGGCCGGATGGACATGATGGCCGTCATCGTCGAGGCGCTGGAGGGTCATTCGGACAACGCGATCCGCACCCATGCCGCGGCCGAGCTTCAGCACCGGATCAAGAGCACGGTGGGCATCTCCGTCTCGGTGCGGGTGGCCGATCCGGGTGGGGTGCCGCGGAGCCAGGGCAAGGCGGTGCGGATCGTCGATACCCGCCCGAAGGAGTGATCCGGTGCCGCGGGGGCTGGCGCGC
Organism: Paracoccaceae bacterium; assembly: GCA_024742695.1. Taxonomy (GTDB): domain Bacteria; phylum Pseudomonadota; class Alphaproteobacteria; order Rhodobacterales; family Rhodobacteraceae; genus JANSXY01. Next base: position 87,052 of record JANSXY010000005.1, read on the forward strand.
GACCATGCCGACAAGCGCGACGCGATCCGCCGCGCCGCCGCGGCCTACTTCGCGCAGGCCGGCTATGCCAGGGCCACGATGGAGGGCGCGGCGCGGGCCTGCGGCACGTCGAAGGCGCTGATCTATCACTACTACGCCTCGAAAGAGGCGCTCCTGCACGATATCCTCGAGGCGCATCTTGCCGATCTCGCCCGTGTCGTCGAGGTGGTGCCCGACGGGCCGGCGGAAACCCGGTTCCGCGCGCTTCTGGCCGCAATCCTCGCCGCCTACCGCGATGCCGATGCCGAACACCGGCTGCAGATCGACGCGCTGGCCACCCTGCCCGAAGAGATGCAGCGCCCGCTGCGTGACCTGCAGCGCCGGCTGGTGGCGGCGATGGAGGCGGCGCTGATCCGGCTGCGCCCCGACCTCGCCGGGTCCGACAGGCTGAAACCGGCGGCGATGTCGGTCTATGCGATGCTGAACTGGTACTTCCTGTGGTATCGGCCCGGTCGCGACATCACGCGCGAGGATTACGCCGGCATGGTCGCCGATCTCGTTCTGGGCGGCTTGCCGGCCGTGGCCGCATGACGGCTTGCCGGTTCGCGCCGCTTCCGTCAGGCTTCGGACCATGACCCGCGCCGATCCCTATGCCGCCCTGGCCGCGTTCGCCGAACCGGCGCGGCAACGGTCGGAAACCTGGCGCACCGCGCTGGGCGTCGTCCTGATCGGCGCGGCCTATGGCGGCGGCCTGATCCTTGTCCTGGGCCTTTTCGCCCGGATCCTCGAACCCGCCATCGGCGCGTGGGCGGCGGCGCGCTTCGTCGAGGGGTTCGTCACCGGCCGCACCGCGCCGGGGCTCACGCTGCTGCTGTACAGTTTCGCCCTGATGGCGCTGCCGGTGGCGCTGGTCACGCGGTTCCTGCACCGCCGCCCGGTCTCCGGCCTGCTTGGTCCGCCCGGTCGCGCGCTGCGCGACGCGCTGCGGGTCACCGCGCCGATCCTCGCGTTGACGATCGTTCTGATGCCGCTGGTGGTGATGTCGGACGATGCCGGCCGGCGGCTGACCCTGTCGCAGTGGACCCTGTGGCTACCGGTGGCGCTACCGGGGCTGATCGTGCAGGTCGGGGCTGAGGAACTGCTGTTTCGTGGCTACCTTCAGCAGCAGCTTGCGGCCCGGTCCCGCAACCCGATCGTCTGGATGGTGATGCCGTCCGTCCTGTTCGGCTGGCTGCATTTCGCACCCGGCGAGTTCGGCGCGAACGCCGCGCTGATCGCCGTCTGGGCCGGTCTGTTCGGCCTGATGGCCGCCGACCTGACGGCGCGGACCGGCACCATCGGGGCGGCGTTCGGGCTTCATTTCGCCACCAATTTCTCGTCGATCTTCCTTGTCGGGCTCTGGGGCCAGCTGGACGGGCTGGCGCTGTGGAACGTGGTGGTGAACCTGCGCGACCCTGCCGCCGTGCTGCCCTTGCTGGCCATCGACATCGCCGCGCTGATCGTGTCCTGGCTGGTGGCGCGGCTGGCGCTGAGGGTCTGATTGCATTTCGTGCCCGCCGGGCTTATTTCGGGCCAGACGCCGCGACCAGAGGCCCCGGGCATGAACTGGATCACCAACTACGTCCGTCCCAAGATCAACTCGCTGTTCTCGCGCCGCGAGGTGCCCGAGAACCTGTGGTCGAAATGCCCCGAATGCGGCACGATGCTGTTTCACCGCGAACTTGCCGACAATCTCAACGTCTGCACCTCGTGCGATCACCACATGGCGATCACGCCGCGGGCGCGGTTCGAGGGGCTGTTCGACGGCGGCATCTTCGCCGAGGTCAAGGTGCCCGAACCGGTCGCCGACCCGTTGCAGTTCCGTGACCAGAAACGCTATCCCGACCGGATGAAGGCCGCGCAGAAGGCCACCGGGGAACGCGAGGCGATGCTGGTGGCCGAGGGCGAGATCGGCCGCACGCCCGTGGTCGCCGCCGCGCAGGACTTTTCCTTCATGGGCGGGTCGATGGGCATGTATGTCGGCAATGCCATCGTCGCCGCGGCCGAGCGCGCGGTGCAGATGAAGCGCCCGCTGATCCTGTTTTCCGCCGCCGGCGGCGCGCGGATGCAGGAGGGCATCCTGTCGCTGATGCAGATGCCGCGCACCACGGTGGCTGTGCAGATGCTGAAGGATGCCGGGCTGCCCTACATCGTGGTGCTGACCCATCCGACGACCGGCGGCGTCACGGCCTCCTACGCGATGCTGGGCGACGTGCAGATCGCCGAGCCGGGCGCGCTGATCTGTTTCGCCGGGCCGCGCGTGATCGAACAGACGATCCGCGAAAAGCTGCCCGAGGGATTCCAGCGCGCGGAATACCTGCTCGATCACGGCATGCTGGACCGGGTGACGCATCGCCGCGCGCTGCGCGAGGAACTGATCACCCTGACCCGGATGCTGCTGGCCCTGCCCCCCGCGGTGAAGGGCGACCTGCCACCGCCGGAACCCGAGGCGGCGGCCACCGCGGCCACGGCGGACCCGGCGGAGGCGCCGGCCGAAGCGGAGCCCGCCAAATCGTGACCGCCCGCCCCGGTTCCGACGCCATCCTCGAACGGATGATGTCGCTGCATCCCAAGATCATCGATCTCACGCTCGACCGGGTCTGGCGGCTTCTGGCCGCCCTGGACCATCCCGAACGCGTGTTGCCGCCGGTGATCCATGTCGCGGGCACCAACGGCAAGGGATCGACGCTCGCGATGATCCGCGCCGGGCTGGAGGCCGGGGGGGCGGCGGTGCATGTCTATACCTCGCCGCACCTGGCGCGGTTTCACGAACGCATCCGGCTGGCGGGACGGCTGATCGACGAGGATCGGCTGGCCGCGGTGCTGGAGGAATGCGAGGCCGCGAACGGCGGCACGCCGATCACCTATTTCGAGATCACGACCTGCGCCGCGCTGCTGGCCTTCGCGCGCGAACCGGCGGACTGGACGTTGCTGGAGGTCGGGCTGGGCGGGCGGCTCGATGCCACCAACGTGGTGGACCGGCCCGCGCTGACGATCATCACGCCCGTGTCGCTCGATCATCAGCAGCACCTGGGCGACACGGTGGCCCAGATCGCGGGCGAGAAGGCGGGCATCCTGAAGCGTGGCGTCCCTTGCATCGTCGGCCCGCAGACGCCCGAGGGGCTGGAGGCGATCGAGGCGCGGGCCGAGGCGGTCGGCGCGCCGCTGCTGGTGCATGGCCGCGACTGGATGGCGTGGGAGGAACGCGGGCGCCTGGTGTTCCAGGACCAGACTGGGCTGATGGACCTGCCGCTGCCGAACCTGCCGGGACCGCACCAGGTGCAGAACGCCGGCGCAGCGCTTATGGCGCTTCGGCATCTCGGGCGCGGTGAAGCGGCCTGCGAGGCGGCGGTGACGCGGGCGGAGTGGCCGGCACGGATGCAACGGCTGAAGACCGGGCCACTGGTCGCGGCGGCGGGGGCCTGCGAGTTGTGGCTTGACGGCGGCCACAACCCGGCGGGCGGCGAGGCGGTCGCGGCGACGCTGGCGCGGATGCCGGCGAAGCCCACGCATCTGGTGACGGGCATGCTGAACACCAAGGACGTCGCGGGCTACATGCGTCCGCTGGCCGCCCGCGCCGCCAGTCTCACCGCGGTGTCGATCCCCGGCGAGGCGGCGACGCTGCCGGCCGAGGTGACGGCCGAAGCGGCGCGGTCGGTGGGTATCGCGGCGGACACGGCCGACAGCGTCCTGGCGGCGGTGCGGGCCATCGCGGCGCGGGAACCGGGCGCGCGGATCCTGATTTCCGGCTCTCTCTACCTGGCCGGGCAGGTTCTGCGCGACAACGGCTAGCGGCTATCCCGCCGCCCAGTCCGCGCCCTGCATCTCGCGCAGGCGGCTGGCCGTGCGGGCGAATTCGAAACTGCCCTCGCCCTCGGTATAGATCCGCTCCGGTTCGTCCGCCGCCGAGGCGATCAGCCGGACCTTCGCCTCGTACAGCGTGTCGATCAGGGTCACGAAGCGCTTGGCCTCGTTGTAGTTGGAAATGCCCAGATGCGGGATTTCCTCGAGGATCAGCACCCGCACGGCATCGGCGATGGCCAGGTAGTCCGCCGGCCCCAGCGGCTTGCCGCAAAGATCCCAGAACGTGGCCCGCGCCACGCCGGACCGGGCATCGGGCAGCACCACCTCGCGGCCCTTGACGGCCAGCCGCAGCGGCCCGTCGCTGCCGCCGCCGGTCAGTTCCGTCCAGATCGCCCCGATCGCCTCGCGCGCCGCCGCCCCCGCCGGGGTGAACCAGACCTGCGCCCCGGCCAGCCGGTGCTGGCGATAGTCGGTCTCGCTTTCCAGTTCATGCACCGTCAGCCGGTCTTCCAGCAGCGCGATGAACGGCAGGAACAGCGGCCGGTTCAGCCCGTCCTTGTACAGGTCGCGCGGCGGCCGGTTCGAGGTGGTGACGATCGTCACGCCACGGTCGAACAGGCCCTGGAACAGCCGCCCGACGATCATCGCGTCGGCGATGTCGGTGATCTGCATCTCGTCGAAACACAGTAGCCGCACGGCGTCGGCCACCGCCTCGGCCACCGGGCGGATCGCGTCGTCCACGCCGGTCTTGCGGACCTCGTGCAACTGGCCCTGGATTTCCTGCATGAAGGCGTGGAAATGCACCCGGCGCTTGGCCGCGATCGCGGTGTGCTCGAAGAACAGGTCCATCAGCATCGACTTGCCGCGCCCGACCCCGCCCCAAAGGTAGAGCCCCTTGGGCAGCACCGGCGGCTTGGCGAAGAGGCCGGCGAAGACCCCGCGCTTCGCAGGCTGCGCCTCCAGCACCTGGCGGACCTCTTCCAGCACCGGCAACACCGCGCGCTGCCCGGCATCGGCGCGCAGCGTGCCGGCGTGGATATGCGCGTCGTAGATCTCGGTCAGGGTCTGCCTCATGGCCATTCCGATAGCCTGCCGGGGGCCGCCGTGGGAAGGGGCGGCGGATTTGTGTCGCATACAATTGCGCATTTGACCGCCGCGCCGGCTTGGCGCAACGCTGCCGCCGCGATACTGGAGAACGCCATGCCCGAGGCCAGGGCCCCGCTCGTCACACCGGTCCTGGTGGCCGGCTGCATCGTCATCATGCTGGGTTTCGCGATCCGGGCCAGTTTCGGCGTGTTCCAGATCCCGATCGCCGAGGAATTCGGCTGGCTCAGGGCCGAATTCTCGCTCGCCATCGCGATCCAGAACCTTGCCTGGGGGATCGGCCAGCCGATCTTCGGCGCCATCGCCGAGCGCTTCGGCGACCGCCGGGCGATCGTGGCGGGGGCGGGCCTCTATGCCGCCGGTCTCGTGCTGTCGGCCTTCGCGACCACGCCGCTGCAACATCAGCTTCTGGAAGTGATCGTCGGTTTCGGCATCGCCGGCACCGGCTTCGGCGTGATCCTCGCCGTGGTCGGGCGGGCAAGTTCGGACGAAAACCGCTCCATCGCCTTGGGGATCGCCACCGCCGCCGGTTCGGCCGGGCAGGTGATCGGCCCGCCGGTGGCGGTCGGCCTGCTGGCCGTCTACCCGTGGCAGACGGTGTTCCTGATCTTCGCCGCCGTGATCCTCGCCGCGCTTTTCGTGCTGCCGATGATGCGCGCGCCGAAGCGCGCGAGCCGGGCGGAGCTGGAGGAAAGCATGGGCGCCGTGCTGACCCGCGCCTTCCGCGACCCGAGCTACACGCTGATCTTCCTTGGCTTTTTCTCCTGCGGCTATCAACTGGCCTTCATCACCGCGCATTTCCCGGCCTTCGTGACCGAGATGTGCGGCGCCATCGACCCGCAGGGGATGCTGGCGGGGCTGGGCGTGACATCGACCTCGGCGCTCGGCGCGGTGGCGATTTCCGTGATCGGGCTGGCGAATGTCGCGGGCACGATCACCGCCGGCATTCTCGGCAAGCGCTATACCAAGAAATACCTGCTGGCGGGGATCTACACGGCACGAACCATCGCCGCGGCGGTGTTCATCCTGCTGCCGATCACCCCGGCCTCGGTGCTGGTGTTCTCGGCGGTGATGGGCGCCTTGTGGCTGGCCACTGTGCCGCTGACCTCGGGGCTGATCGCGCATATCTACGGGCTGCGCTACATGGGCACGCTTTACGGCATCGTGTTCTTCAGCCACCAGCTGGGCGGGTTCCTGGGCGTCTGGCTGGGCGGCCGGATGTACGACATCACCGGCGACTACACGCTGGTGTGGTGGATCGGCGTTGGTGTCGGCGCGTTTTCCGCGCTGGTTCACCTGCCGGTGCGGGAGCGCCGGGCGGACCTGGCCGCGGCGGCCTGAGCGGCGCTCAGACGAACCGGTTCCACAGGTTTTCCAGCCGCTCCTGCCGGCCCGATCGCGGTTCGGGATCGACCCCGCCGGCGAGGACGCGGGCCGCGATGGCGTCGAAATCCTCCTCGGCCAGCATCTTGCGCGCCGCCGGGCTGTCCCAGCCGGCGTAGCGGTCGGCCCGCGCGCGTTCCAGCCCGCCATCCTCCAGCATCGCCGCCGCGGCCTTCAGCCCGCGGGCGCAAACGTCCATCGCGCCGGCATGGGCCATCACCAGGTCTTCGGGATCGAGGCTTTGGCGCCGCAGCTTGGCGTCGAAATTGGTGCCGCCGGTCGTGAACCCGCCGGCGCGCAGGATCTCGTAATAGGCCAGCGCCAGCTCCGGCACGTTGTTGGGAAACTGGTCGGTATCCCAGCCGGACTGGTAGTCGTTGCGGTTCATGTCGATGGAACCGAAGATGCCCAGCGCCGCCGCCAGCGCGATCTCGTGCTCGAAACTGTGGCCCGCGAGGATCGCGTGGCCCTGTTCGATGTTCACCTTGACCTCGTCCTCCAGCCCGAAGCGCTTCAGCGTGCCGTAGACCGTGGCGACGTCGTAATCGTACTGGTGCTTGGAGGGTTCCTGCGGCTTCGGTTCGATCAGGATCGTGCCGGTGAACCCGATCTTGTGCTTGTAGTCGACGACCTTCGACAGGAACCGCCCGAACTGGTCCGTCTCGCGGCCGAGATCGGTGTTCAGAAGCGTCTCGTAGCCCTCGCGCCCGCCCCACAGGACGTAGTTCTGTCCGCCCAGCCGGTGCGTGGCGTCCATGCAGGCCTTCACCGTCGCCGCGGCCCAGGCGAACACGTCGGGGTCGGGGTTGGTGGCGGCGCCGGCCATGAAGCGGCGATGGGTGAAGAGGTTGGCCGTGCCCCACAGCAGGCGGGTCTTGCGGCCCTCCATCTTGGCCGCGAAGTAGTCGGTGATCTCTTCGAGGTTGCGCAGGCTCTCGGCGAAACTCGCACCCTCGGGCCGCACGTCGGCGTCGTGAAAGCAGAAGAACGGCACGCCCAGGATGTCGAACAGGTCGAACGCCACGTCGGCCTTGAGGCGGGCAAGCGCCATCGTGTCGCCGAACCAGGGCCGCTGGAAGGTCTGGCCGCCGAACGGGTCGCCGCCTTGCCAGGCGAAGCTGTGCCAGTAGGCCACCGCGAAGCGCAGGTGATCCTCCAGCCGCTTGCCCATCACCACCTGGTCGGGATCGTAGTGGCGGAAGGCGAATTCGTTGTCGCTGTCCGGGCCCTCGTAGCGGATCGGTTCGATGCCCTTGAAGAAATCGGTCATGGCAGGCTCCTGATGGCAGTCGCGGCGGCGCGGTAGCGGGCGTGGCCCGCCTCGAAGGCGTCGGCAAGGGCGGCGTCGGGTTCCACCACCCGCGCGATCGGCGGACGCGTCGCCACCTCGGCCCCGGCGCCGGTGGCGGCCATCAGGCCCAGCCGGGCGGCACCGAAGGCCGCGCCGAAATCTCCCTCCGCCGGCACGGCGAGCGGCAGGCCCAGCGCCGTGGCGATCGCCGAAAGCCAGTAGTCGGAGCGCGAACCGCCACCCACGGCGAGCAGGTGATCGAGCCGGGTGCCGGTGGCGGCCAGCGCGTCGCGGCAGTCGGCCAGCGCGAAGGTCACGCCCTCCAGCACCGCGCGCGTCGCCGCCGCGCGGTCGGTCGCATGTTCGAGGCCCAGGAACGCGCCGCGCACCTTCGCGTCGTTCCAGGGGGTCCGTTCGCCGCCGAGATAGGGCAGGAACAGGGTCTCGCCGGGCGCCTGAAGCGGGCCGAGCCCGGCGGTCAGCCCCGCCGCCTCGGCGCCAACGAGGCCGGCGAACCAGTTCAGCGAATCGGTGGCCGACAGGATCACCCCCATCTGGTGCCAGCGCCCCGGCAGCGCGTGGCAGAAGGTGTGCACGGCGGTGTCCGGCGCCGGGCTGTAGCCCTCGGTCGCGGCGAACAGCACCCCCGACGTGCCGAGCGAGACGAAGCCCGCGCCCGCCGCGACCGCGCCGGCCCCGACGCCAGCCGCCGCATTGTCACCCGCGCCGCCCGCCACCGGCAGGCCCGCGCGCATCCCGAAGCGTTGCGCGATCTCGGCCCTCAGCCCGCCGGACACCTCCGATCCTTCGACCAGCCGGGGCATCTGTGCGCGCGTCAGCCCCGTCGCGGCCAGCAGATCGTCCGACCAGTCGCGCCGCCCGGTATCCAGCCAGCTTGTCCCCGCCGCGTCGGACATCTCGGCCACCGCCTCGCCGGTCAGCCACAGCCGCAGGTAATCCTTGGGCAGCAGCACCCGGGCCACCCGGTCGAACAGCGCCGGTTCGTGCCGCGCGACCCAGACGAGCTTGGGCGCGGTGAAACCCGGGAAGACGATGTTGCCGGTGATCGCGCGGAACCGCGGATCGGCGTCAAGCTCCGCCGCCTCGACATGGGCGCGGGTGTCGTTCCACAGGATGGACGGGCGCAGCACCTCGGCCGAGCCGTCGATCAGCGTGGCGCCATGCATCTGGCCCGACAGGCCGATCCCGGCCACCGCCGACAGGTCGGCGCGCGCGGACAGATCGGCCAGCACGGCCTCGGCAGCCGCGATCCAGTCCGACGGCCATTGTTCCGACCAGCCGTGATTTGGGCGAGAGACCGAAAGCGGCGCCGTCGCCTCGGCCACGACGCGCTGCGCCGCGTCGATCAACAGCCCCTTGAGCCCCGATGTGCCGAGATCGAGACCGAGATACATCACGCCGCCAGATGTTCGGGGTTCTTGCCGGCGATGATCATGCCCAGCAGGTCGTCCTCCGTCGCGCGATGCACGTCGACGGTTCCGACAAGCTGGCCGTTCTTCATCACCGAGGCGCGATCGCACAGCGCCTTCACCTGGTGAATGTCGTGGTCGATCAGGAAGATGCCGATCCCCTGTCGCTTCAGCTCGTCGATCAGTTCGGCGACCATCCGCGTTTCCTCGACCCCCAGCGCGGCGGTGGGTTCGTCCATGATCAGGATCTCGGCGTTGAAATAGACCGCCCGCGCGATGGCGACGGACTGGCGCTGACCGCCCGACAGCGCCTTCACCGGGGCGGTGTAGCGGCGGAAGTTGGGGTTCAGCCGCTTCATGATCTTGCGCGTCTCGGCCTCCATCTGGGCGTCGTCGACAAGGCCCAGCGGCGTGACAAGCTCGCGGCCGAGGAACAGGTTCGCGGCGGCGTCGAGATTGTCGGCCAGCGCGAGATACTGGTAGATCGTCTCGATCCGGTAACGGCGGGCGTCGCGCGGGTTGTTGATCTGCGCGGACTGGCCCTTGACGATGATCTCGCCCGCGTCGCGCTGGATCGCGCCCGACAGCATCTTCATCAGCACCGACTTGCCCGCGCCGTTATGGCCCAGGATGCCGACGACCTCGCCGGGATAGAGGTTGACGGTGACATGGTCGACGGCATGGATGCCGCCGAAGCTTTTCACCATGTCGCGCATCTCGACAAGCGGGGTTCCGCTGCGATCGATGGTCATATCCGGTCCCCCGTTCTGCGGCGGTAGATGATGTCGACAAGCACCGCGACGACCAGCACGACACCGACGACGATGTTCTGGTAGGGCGCATCGACGCCGACCATCGCCATGCCCGATTGCAGCGACTGCATGATCAGCGCGCCAAGGATCGCGCCGTAGATCGTGCCGACCCCGCCGGCGAGCGCGGTGCCGCCGATCACCGCCGCGGCGATCACGCGCAGTTCGTCCAGCGTGCCGATGTCGTTCGAGTGGAAGGTCAGCCGCGCCGAGGCGACGACCGCCGACAGCGCGCACAGCGCGCCGACGATGGCGAAGACCTTGACGGTCAGCAGCCGGGTGTCGATGCCCGACAGTTCGGCCGCGTCGGGGTTGCCCCCGGCGGCGAAGATGTAGCGGCCCAGCCGGGTCTTCTGCGCGACGATCGTCATCGCCGTGGCGATCGCGATCAGCAGAAGCACCGAGAACGGCACGCCGTAGCCCACCGTCAGGCCCTCGGGCATCACCTCGCCGCGTGCCTCGAACATCTGTGCCAGCCGGCGTTCGGGAATCTCGTAGGCATTCAGCGTGGCGACGAAGCCGAGGATCGCGGCGACCACGATCGCCGCCAGCGTGACTTCGGCCCAGACCGGCTTGACAGGGAATTCGTGGCGGACCTTGTTGCGCCGGACCGACCACAGGCCCCAGATCGCGGCCAGCGCCGCCAGCCCGCCGAGGATCCAGCTGCCGGTCTCGCCCAGCGTGCCGTTGATCCCGCCCAGGGTCTGGAAGGTTTCGTCAAGCGGCCCGATGGTCTGGCCGCGGGTCAGGAACCAGGCGACGTTGCGCCACACCAGAAGCCCGCCCAGCGTCACGATGAAGGCCGGGATCGCCAGGTAGCCGATCAGGTAGCCGTGGAACGCGCCGATGATCACCCCGGTGGCGATGCCGGCGAGGATCGTGACCCAGGGGATCAGCGGATGGCCGAAGCCAAGGCCCAGCGCGTTCGGCAGGATCTCGGTCTGGGTCATCGCCATGACCGCCGAACAGGTCGCCAGCAGCGCGCCCACCGACAGGTCGATATGCCGGGTGACGATGACGAAGACCATGCCGGTCGCCATGATCGCGACGCTGACGGTCTGGATCGTCAGGTTGAAGATGTTGCGCGGCGTGAGGAACCTGCCCTCCGTCCAGACGTTGAAAACCAGGCAGATGACGAAGAAGGCGCCGATCATGCCCAGAAGGCGCGTGTCGATCTCGAGCGCGGCGAGGAAGCCGCGGCGCGGGCGGGGCCCTGCGCCGGTGGACGTGGCATCAGACATCGGAACGGTTCCCGGGGTGGATGGGGGCCGCCCCGCGCGTGGCGCGGGACGGCCCGGTGCGGGCTGTCAGGCCCGGGTTCAGTTGCAGGGGGCCGGGCCGCCGGAAACGCCCTGGCACAGCGCCTCCTGCGAAATCCAGCCGGCATCGACCACGGTCGTCAGGTTGTCTTGCGTGATCGGCACCGGGGCCAGGAACACCGCGTTCACCTCGACGTTGCCCGGCGTGGTGAACTTCGACGCGCCGTCGATGGCATCGCCCGCCGTGCCGCCGCCCAGCTGCACCGCGATCTCGCCCGCGGCCTTGCCCAGTTCGCGCGCGTCCTTCCAGACGCTGACGGTCTGGGTGCCCAGCGCGACGCGGTTCAGCGCGGCATGGTCACCGTCCTGCCCGGACACCGGGATACCTTCCATCCCCTGCGCGGTCAGCGCCGCCACGACGCCGCCGGCGGTGCCGTCGTTCGAGGCGATCACCGCGTCGACGTTGTTGTCGTTGGCGGTGAGGATCTGTTCCATGTTGCGCTGGGCGTTCGCCGGCAGCCAGCCGTCGGTATAGGCCTCGCCGACGATGGTGATGGCGCCCGAATCCACCGCCGCCTGGATGATCTCCTGCTGGCCGCCGCGCAGGAAGTCGGAGTTCGGATCGGTCGGCGAGCCCTTGATCATCACGTCGTTGCCGGTGGGCTGCGCGGCGAAGACGGCACGGGCCTGCATCCGGCCGACCTCGACGTTGTCGAAGGTGATGTAGAAGGCGCGGGCATCCTCGATCAGGCGGTCATAGGCGATGACCGGAATGCCCTCGGCCGCGGCGGCCTCGACGGCGGGAATGATCGCCTGGGTGTCCTGCGCCAGCAGGATCAGCACGTCGGCGCCCTGCGCGATCAGGCTTTCGACATCGGACAGCTGCTTGGCCGTCGAGGATTGCGCATCGGCCGAGATGTAGGCCGCCCCGGCGGCATCCAGCGCGCCCTTGATCGCGGCCTCGTCGGTCTTCCAGCGCTCTTCCTGGAAGTTCGACCAGGAGACGCCGACGGTCAGGTCCTGGGCCAGCGCGGCCGAGGAAAACCCGAGGGTCGCCACGACGGCGGCGACGATCGTTCTGTGCATATGATCCTCCCTTGGATGGGGCCAGCACCGGCCCGCCCGGCGGAATCGCCGAAACGCCATCAGCCTTACGCTGATATTTTTAGTTGTCAAAATAAAAATTCTCTCCAAGACTTGGGTCGCGTAATAAAATGGCCGAAGTCCTGCCGCAATGCGGCATGATCGACCAACATGGCCGCGAAAATCATGCTGCACCGCAGATATTTTCTTCGGCGGTCAAATTAACTGGGGGCGAGATGTCCGATACGGTTCAGGCGCTGGGCGATCGCAAGGGCTGCGGGCCGCTGATCCCGCCGCTGTCGATCGCCCAGCGCCCGCTGCGCCAGCAGGTGTTCGAGCGGGTCCGCGCCGCCGGCCAGATCGCGCGGGTGCAGGTGGCCAAGGATCTGTCGGTCAGCCCCGCCTCGGTCACCACGCTGACCTCGGACCTGATCGACAGCGGGCTGCTGGAAGAGATCGCCGCCCCGCGCGAGGCGGAGGCGGCGCGCGGCCGGCCTGCCGTGCTGCTGGGCGTGCGGCCCGCGGCGCATCTGGTGGCCGGGATCAAGCTGTCGGACCGGGAAAACTCTGCCGTCGTCGTGGACTTCGCCGGCAACCTTCTGGCCGGAGAGGCGCTGCCGCGCCGTCCCGGCGCGCTGACGCTGCGGGAGTTGCTGGACGCCACCGAAACCCTGCTCGACCGGGTCTGCGCCGCCGCCGGGATCGCGCGGGGCGATCTGTCGGCGGTGGGGCTGGGCGTGCCCGGTTTCGTCGACAGCCATGCCGGAACCGTGCACTGGTCGCCGGTACTGGCCGACAGGCAGGTGCCGCTGGCCGCGGCGGCCTCGGCGCGGCTGGGCCAGCCGGTCGAGATCGACAACGACGCCAACCTCGTCACGCTGGCGGAGCTTTGGTTCGGGGCCGGGCGCAAGCGCGGGGATTTCGCGGTGGTGACGATCGAGCACGGGCTGGGCATGGGATTCGTGCTCAACCACCGCATCTACCGCGGCAGCCAGGGGCTGGGGATGGAACTGGGCCATACCAAGGTGCAGCTGGACGGCGCGCTGTGCCGCTGCGGCCAGCGCGGCTGCCTGGAGGCCTATGTCGCCGACTACGCGCTGGTGCGCGAGGCGCAGACCGCGCTAAACTGGACGCATGGCGAAAGCGGGCCGACCGGCGTGCTGCTGGAATCGCTGTTCGACCATGCCAAGGCCGGCAACCGCGCCGCGCGATCGATCTTTCACCGCGCCGGGCGCTACCTGGCGCTGGGCCTGGCCAATGTCGTGAACATCTTCGACCCGGAACTGATCATCCTGTCGGGGGAACGGATGCGCTACGACTATCTCTATGCCAAGGAAACGATGGCCGAGATGCAGGCGATGGTGCTGAACACCGGGCGACCGATGCCGAAGGTGCAGATCCATGCCTGGGGCGATCTTCTGTGGGCGCATGGCGCGGCGGCGCTGGCGCTGTCGACGCTGACCGAAACGCTGGTCGGCCCGATGCGGGAGATGGCCGCGCAATGAGACCGGCCCTGTGCCTTGTGCTGGCCGCCGCCCCGGCCGCGGCGGAGCCGCGCTTTGCCGACCGGGCCGGCACCCTGCCCGTCGCGCATGTCTATTCCGGCGGATGGGAGCATTTCGTCGGCGGCGGCGTTGCGGTCTTCGACTGCGACGGCGACGCGCGGCCCGAAATCCTCGCCGCCGGAGGCGCCGGCCCGATGCGGCTGTTTCGCAACCGGACGCCCGCGCCCGGCGCGGCGCTGGACTACACGCTTGGCGAGTTTCCGGCGGCGACCGGAACGACCGGCGTCTATCCCCTCGACATCGACGGCGACGGATGGCTCGATGTCGCGGTGCTGCGCGTCGGGCCGGACCTTCTGCTGCGGGGCGGGCCGGATTGCGCGTTCACGGATGCGACCGAGGATTGGGGCCTTGCCCCGCGCGACGGCTGGACAACCGCCTTCACCGCGACATGGGAGGCCGGGCGCGACCGGCCGACGCTGGTGTTCGGCCACTACGTCGACCGCGCCGACCCCGATGGCCCGTTCGAAGCCTGCGACAGCCATGACATCTACCGCCCGACCGGGCCGGGCTATGGCGCGGCGGAGGTGATCGAACCGGGCTATTGCGCGCTGTCGATGCTGATCTCCGACTGGCGGCGGCAGGGCGAACCGGAACTGCGCGTCTCGAACGACCGGCACTATTACGTGCGGGGCGGATACGAACAGATGTATCGGCTGAACCCGCTTCGGGAACGGGTGGAGGACTGGCCGCGCGTGTCGCTGTGGGGCATGGGAATCGCCAGCCAGGACATCACCGGCGACGGCCTGCCCGAGGTGATGATGACCTCGATGGGCGATCAGCTTCTGCAGATCAACACCGGCGAGGGCTTCGTCAACGCGCCCTACGCGATCGGCACCTATGCCCAGCGCCCGCATATCGGCGATGACGGGCGGCCGGCGACCGGCTGGCACGTCGCCTTCGGCGATACCGACAACGACGGCCGCGACGACATCTTCATCGCCAAGGGCAATGTCGACCAGATGCCGACGAACGCGATCCACGACCCCAACAACCTGCTCTGGCAGGAGCCGGACGGCAGTTTCCGCGAGGTATCCGTCGCCGCCGGGGTGGCGACGACGGACCGCGCGCGGGGCGCGGCGCTGGCCGATCTGGATGGCGACGGGCGGCTCGACCTGGTCGTCGTGAACCGGCGCGCGGCGCTGGAACTGTGGCAGAACGTGACCGACCCGGCCGGCAATTGGGCCGGGATAGAGACTGTTCTGCCGGCCCCGAACACCCGCGCGGTGGGGGCGTGGGTGGAACTGCGGGCGGCTGGCCGCGTCACCGCCCGCGAGGTCACGGTGGGCGGTGGTCATGCCGGGGGCACGGCGCTGCCGCTGCATTTCGGCCTGGGCGAGGCGACCTCGGCAGAGGCGCGGGTGATCTGGCCCGACGGCAGCGTGACGGACTGGCTGCCGGTCGCCGTCGGGCGGGTGACACGGATCGGCAAGGGCGGGGTGGTGGAGTAGCCGGTCACCCCGGCCCGCCCCGATCGGGCCGGTCGCCCGCCGGCGCGTCGGGCGACTGCGCCGCAAGCGCGGGCCGCGAGAACCTGGGAAAGCCTAGCGTTCGACGGGCAACCCGGATGGCACCGCTTCGGGCACACCCAGCCGGCCCTTCAGCGCCACAGGGTCCGACAGCGCATCGAGGAAGGCGACCAGCGCCTCCACCTCGCCCTCGGTCAGAACGCGCGCCGGTGCCGCCGCCGCCGCCGCCGCGATCAGCGCGCGTTCCGCGCTGTCGTCGGCCACCGCCCAGTCGGGCTTGGTGCCCGGCAGGTCGGGCAGCACCGCCTGCGCGGGATCGTAGCGTTCCATCCCGGCGCGGGGATCGGCGTGGTGGTGCAGGAAGGCGCGGATGTCGGAAAACGCGCCGGCATGGCCCCACGGGCCGGTGTGCAGCACGTTCCTCAGCGACGGGGTGCGGAAGGCATAGGCATCGCCGGGATCGTTCGTCACCCGCATCCGGCCGATGTCGCGGCTGTGCGCCTCGAACCGCTCGGCCTTGCCCGGCCCAAGCTGCGGCTGGCCCATCGCGTGAAAGCCGTGGTCGGTCTGGAACTTGCCGGAATGGCACTCCACGCAGCCGGCGCGGCCATAAAACAGCTCCATCCCCGTCGCCGCCGCCCCGATCAGCGGGGCCTCGCCGCGCAGATGCCGGTCGAACGGGCTGTCGTCGGATCGCCATTCGAATTCCATGAAGGCCGCGATGGCGTTGGAAATGTCGGTGAAATCCAGCGGCCGGCCGGCGGCGATATCGGGGTAAACCGCGGCGAAGGCCTCGGCATAGGCCGGGATACCGGACACGCGGCGCGCGATGATGTACCACGCCCCGCCCGGCCCGGTGATCTGCCCGGTTCGCACGGCCTTGGAAACATCGTTCTCGCCATAGTGCCCGGCCATCTCGTCGGGCGACAGCACCGGAAACATCGTCTGCGCCGAAAGGATCGAGGCGAAGCCCTGCACCATCTCGTCCTCAAGCGGCGTGCGCAGGCCCGAGGGGCGCGACGGGTCCACCCCGATCCTGCCGTCGTGGAACAGCACGGTGAATTCCCGCGCGCCAAGGTTGAACAACGCCGGCGAGTTCCGCGGCACCCGCTGTTCGGGCAGGTTGCCCGGGTCGACCACCCGGTCGGGGCCCAGCCCCTTGCCGCCTTCGCCCAGGCTCAGCGACAACCCGTCGGAGGTGCCGAAGCGGGGATGGTGGCAGGTCGCGCAGGAGATGTTGCGATTGCCCGACAGGACCGGATCATAGAACAGCAGATGCCCCAACCGCGCCTCGGCCTCGGACACGGGCAGGAAATCGTCGTCCGTCACCGGCGCCGGAAGTTCGCCCGCCGGGGCGGCGCCGGCGCACAGCGCGGCAAGCCCGGCCGCAAGGATCAACCGTATCATCGAGGCGCTCCTCCCTGACGCGACCGCCAGTCTAACCGCCCGCCCGGCCGGCTCAAGCGATCAGTAATCGCGCTGGTAGAAGATGCCGACGCCGGTCTGGCCCTCCGATCCGACGGAGCCGCGCAGCGTCACGCCCGGCCGGACATCGAGGTTGAGGTTGATCTTGGTCTTGCCGTCGGACCCGAGGGTGACGTCCGTGTAGAGATTGTCGTTGATGTACTTGCCCAGCCGAAGCTCGGTGCCGCCATCGGCCCCGGTGGCAATATCCAGATCGTCGAGACCGAAACCCTGCCGGATACGCCCGACGATCCCCTCGCCGCCGACGCCGGCGAGGCTGGCGACCGCCCCGGCCAGTTGCGCGGCCTGCAGCGGCGACAGGCTGGTCAGGTCGCGGCCGAACAGCAACTGCGCGACGATCTCTTCCTCCGGCAGGGGCGGCGAGGAGGTGAACGACACCTCCGGCGCGCTGGCCGGGCCTTCAAGCCGCACCGTGGCGGTCACGTCGCCGGCCGGGGCCGTGGCGACGAACCGCAGGAACGGATCGAGCGCGCCCTGCAGCCCGATCAGACCCTCGTCGAGCGAGAAGCGCTTGCCCAGCAGGTCCAGCCGGCCGCGGATCAGGTCGAACCGCCCGGTCGCGGCGACGTTCTGAACCGTGCCGCCCAGCGCCACCTGGCCGCCCAGTTCCGCCTCCAGGCCTCGGCCGCGCACGAAAATCCGGCGCGGTGCGCTGACGGTCACGTCAAGGCTGTGCGCCGGTCCGGCGCTGGCGGCCTCTTCCTGCTTCAGCAGGCCGGCCCGCGCGCGGGTCTGCCGCCCGGCGGCGGTTTCGCCGCGATGGTCGAGGCCCGGCAGCAGCCCGGCGCCGCCCGGCAGGGTCTCCGGCACCCGGATCTCGGCCCCCGGGAGGGTCAGCGCCCCGGCGATCCGCGCGCCGGTGGCGACCGGGCCGGTGACCGTGAGCCGGCCGTCGACCTGCGCGCGCAACAGGTCGGGCTCGACGAGGGTGACGCCGTCCAGGGTTACCGCGAGATCGGCGGGCAGGCCGGCGCCAAGGCCCAGCGTGCCGTTCGCCTCGATCCGCCCGCCCTCGGCCACGCCGGCCGCCGCATCCAGCCGCAGCCGCCCGTTGCCAAGGCCCAGCGTCGCGCGAATGCCTTCCAGCACCAGGTTGGCCGACGGCGCGGCCAGCCGGCCCTCGGTGAACCGCACCTCGCCCGACAGGGCGGACAGGTCCGGCGGCCCGTCCAGCCGCAGCGCGAAGGCGATCGGCCCGGAAACCGACTGCGGATCGAGAAACGGATCGGCCAGCGCGGCGTTCGTCGTGCCATCGACCGACAGGGCCAGCGACAGCGGGTTCGTCGCGACATCGCCGGCGATCCTTGCCGTGGTGCCGCCCGGCCCGGTGCCCGACAGGTCGAGCGTGACGCCACCCGCCGTCTCGCGCGCCGTGCCCGACAGGGTGACGGGGCCGGGAAACTCGGGCACGAGCCGGCCAAGATCGGCCAGCTTCGCCTCGGCGGTCAGGCGCCGGGCCCCGGTTTCACCCTGGCCGGTCATCGCCAGGTCGAGGCCGGGCGCATCAAGCACCACGCGCTCGATCCACAGCGCCTCGGTCGGGCCGGACACCACGGCGGAAAACCGGCTCTGTCCCGCCAGGATCGTGTCAACCTGCGCGATGCCCATCGCGAACCCGTCCATCGTGCCCTCGGCCGTCAGGCGGGCGGTTTCACCCTCCTGCCGCCAGTCCGCGCTGGCCCGGGCCGCGCCGCTCCACGCCGGGTCGATCCGCGACAGATCGCTCAGCGCGAGGCTTGCCGAAACCGCGGTGTCGCCGGTAGCGACGCGGCCGCCGGCCTCCACCGCCAGCGGCCCGGCCGAAACCGACAGGGTCCGCAGGTTCAACCCCGTGGTGTCCCGCGCCGCCGACACGACAATCTCCGACCGTCCCGCCAGCGCCCGGTCAAGCCGGGGGTCGCCCGGCGCCACATCGGTGCCGGTCAGCCGCGCATCGACCTCGCCGGCGCCCGACAGCAGGTCGTAGCGGCCCGCAACCTCGCCTTCCAGCGCCCCGGCCAGCGACCGCCCGGCCAGCGCGGAGAAGCGCGACAGGTCGCCCGCCTCGGCCTCAACCCGGCCCGCGACGGTCAGCGCCTGCGTGCCCTCGGCGGTCAACGTCGCCCGGCCCGACAGGCCCAGGTCGCCCGCCGCCAGACGCAGCCGCGGCAGCGACAGCGGATCACCCTTGCGCCAGTGGAACATCGCCTCGGCATCCAGGGCCTGGCCGAGCGCCTCGGCCAGCGCCGGATCGGTCCAGTCCAGCGCCGCCGCGGAAAGCCGGATGGTGCCGCCCGCCACCGGCCGGTCACCGGCCGCGATCCGGCCCGAGCCGGAGGCAGTGAGCCGGCCGACCGCCAGATCGGGATGATCCAGCCCGGCGATGTCGGCGGACAGGCTCCAGCCTTCGCCAGCAGTGGCGTCGTAGGCCAGCGACAGCTGCCCCCGGTCCAGCGCCACCGCCGCGCCCGGCACCGGCAGACGCAGCGGCGCCTCGCCACCGCCGGCGGCGATCTGCAGGTCGAAGCGTTCGGGCAGGCCACCCGCCGCCAGCGCCAGCGTACCGTCGATCGACAGCCCCGCGCTGGCGACCGACAGCCGCGACAGGTCGAGCCGGCCGGAGGCGTCGCGCCGGCCGCGCGCCTCGATCCCGGCCTCGGCGCCGAAGAAGCCGTGGAAATCGGGCGACAGAAGCGGCGTGATATCGCCCGACAGCGCCGCGTCGAAGGCCTGCCCGCCGTCCTCGGCGAACAGCCGCACCGCGCCCGCCAGCCGCCGCTGGCCGTCGGTCGACAGCACGATGTCGGTGGTCACGTCGTCGACCGGGCCGTTGCCGGAGACCGCCAGCGTCAGCGACGGCGCGCCGGGCAGGCCGAGAAGCCCGGCAGCGATACCGCCGGCCGCCTCTTCGACCAGAAGATCGAGCCTGAGCCGCCGGGTTCCGGCGGTATAGCCGGCGTCAAGCCGCACCTGCGCCGCCGGCCCGGCATCCTGCCGGGTCACCGACAGCCGCGCCGCGCCGGAGCCGCCGGCCAGTTCCAGCCCGCCCTCGGCGCTCAGGTCCAGCGCCGTGCCGATCACCGGTTCGCCCAGCGTCACGCGCCGCGCCGCGAGCTGGCCGATGCTGACCGAAACCGGCAGGTCGGGCAGCGCGAAAGGCGTGGCCTCGGGGCTGGGCGCGGCGTCTTCGCCCTCGGGCAGGCGCGGCAGGTCGATCGACGCCGCGCTCATCTCCTCGATCTCGATCGCGCCGCGCAGAAGGGCCGAGCGGTTCCACTGGATCGCGCCGTCGCGGATCGTCAGCCAGACGCCCGCGTCATCGGCGATGGACAGTTCGGTGAAGGTCGCGCGCGATGACAGCGCGCCCGCGAACCCTTCCAGCCGGACCTCGCGGCCGGCATCCGACAAAAGCCCCTCGATCTTGCCGGTCAGCCAGCCACGATCGTCGTCGTCCTGCGCCACGGCGGCGCAGGGCAGAACGGCCAGGGCAAGAACGGCCAGATGCCGCATCAGAACGCCTGCCCGATGCCGATGTACAGCTGGACGCCGTCATCGGTATCGCCCGAGACCGGCATCGCGATATCGGCCCGGATCGGGCCGATCCCGGTCTGGTAGCGGATGCCAAGCCCCGCGCCGGCATGCCAGTCGCCGTTGTCGAGGAACTCCGAGGCCGAAACGTAGCCGGCATCGTAGAAGGCCACCGCCCCCCAGTTGCCGGTGACCGGCACGCGGATTTCCCCGGACAGGCCGAGGAAATGCTGGCCGCCGGTCTTCACGGTGCCGCCGCGCAGAACCTCGACGCCGAGCGACTGGTAGGGTTGGCCGCGCACGGTGCCGCCGCCGCCGGAATAGAACAGGTCGTCGCGCGGGGTGTCGGCCAGCGACGGGCCAAAGACGCTGCCCATCTGCAACCGCCCGGCCAGAACCGTGCCGCCGCCGCCGAGCGGAAGGTAGCCGCGCGCGTCGCCGGTCAGCCGGATGCCGCTGCCGGTGCCCGAGAAACCCAGGAACGGCGAGGCGGTGACATCGCCGTAAAGTCCGCGCGTCGGGTTCAGATCCGAATCGCGGCCATCCCATGTCAGCCGCACCGGTAGCGACAGGCGCCGGAAAACCGTGTCTTCGCCGTCCTCGTCGGCGCGCGAGGTATGCAGGCCGATGCCCGCCTCGCCGGTCAGCCGGTCGGTGAACTCGCGCCGGAAACCAAGGCCGAGATCGATGGAGTCGGAGGTGTAATCCTCGGTCTGTTCGCGCGCGATCTCGAAGGTCGTGTAGCCGGTGGTGTCGGCACGCAGCGTCGCGGGCCGGTCGAGCCGCAGCGCGAGGCCGAAATCCACCCCCGTCTCTCCGCCGAGACCGGCGGCGGAAATCTCGGCCAGCAGGCGCTCGCCGCCGCCGGCGAGATTGCGGTTCAGCCAGGAGGCGGTCGTGGTCAGGCCCTCGCGGCTTTCCAGTTCGGCGCCGAAGGACAGCCGCCGCCGCGGCCCCTCGTCGACGGTCAGCGCGATGTCGAGCGTGCCGTCGGGATTGGGGGTTTCGGCCTCTTCGATCAGGACGGTGGAAAAGATCTCGGTCCGCCGCAGCCGGGTCGACGCCCGGTCGAGCGCGGCGGGATCGAACACCCTGCCCTCCGGCAGCCCGGCGATCCGGCGGATCGCGCCCTCGCGCATCCGGTCCTGCCCGGTGATCGTCAGCCGCCCGAAATTCAGCCGCGGGCCGGGGTCGAGCGCGAGCCGCGCGTCAAGGATGGCGCGGGGATGATCGGCCACCACGTCCTGCGCCGCGACACGGGCCTTGGCGTGCCCCGCCGCGCGCCAGTCCGCCACCCCGGCCTCCGCCGCCGCCACGACGCTGCCCGACAGGGCCGGTTCGCCGCCGCGGAACGCCGCCGGCGGTTCAGCGCCGGCCGGAAGCGGTGCAAGCTCCGCCCGGCCGAACCGGAACACGGGACCGGGGACCACGGTGATCTCGGCGCGGTCGATGCCGGCCGGCGGTTCCAGCAGGCTGATATCGCCGGCCTCGCGCCCGTCCAGCCGGATGTTGATTCGACCGGAGTAGTGCCCCCGCGCGTACAGCACGCCGAGAAGACGCGCGTAATCGGACCGGGCCGCGGACAGCAGATCCTGCGTGGCCGTGGTGCCATCGGATTCCGCCCTGAGCAGCAGCGAGGCGGCACGCAGGGCCTTTTCCAGCCCGTTCGGCGCCCCCGGAACGGTGAAGGCCACCGGTTCCAGCGCCGTGGCGGGCGCCGCCGCCATGACCGCCAGCAACGCCGCAGCCGCCCGCGCCCGAAAGCGCGGCCCGGCGCCTGCCCGGCGCCCGGCTGCTGATCGTCCCTGCGTCACGTAACCCCCCCAGGCTGGCGCGCACCCTTGGAGTCGTTGCAGCATTCCGGCCGGATGAAAAGCCCCTTCGCGCGCTCTTAAGGCTGTAGCAGCGCCGCCGACCATTCCGCGATGAACCGCTGGCGCTGCAACGGGTCGAGAAACACCAGCAGACCGGGGTCGAGGCGAATCGCCCGGTGGTGCGGCGCGCGGGCCAGCGCCGCGCCATCGACCGGCGGCAGGCCCGCACCGTCGCGCAGGGCGGTGCGGCCGGCGGACGACAGCAGGTAGTCGATGAACGCGCTGGCAAGGTCGGGCCGCGCCGCGCCGCGCGGGATCAGCGCGGTGCGCAGCAGCGTCAGGGTGTGGTCCTGCGGTTCGATCAGCAGTATGTCGGGCCGGTCGGCGACCCGGGGCGCGGCGTAGCTGCCCAGCACGTTGTAGGCCAGCGTCAGTTCGCCCGCCGCGAGGTCGGCGATCATGTCGGCGGTGCCGGAATAGAGCCTTGGATGCAGCCCGCCCATCTGCTCGGCCAGCCGCCAGAAGGTATCCGACAGCCGCGCGTCCTGCGCCGCGAACAGGTAGCCGGCGCCCGAGGCGCGCGGATCGTAGGTGCCGATCCGCCGGTCGAACCGCTCGGGATGGTCGCGCATGAGCGCGATCAGATCCTGCCGCGACCGGGGCGGGGGCAGATCGCCCAGCGCCGCGCGCGACAGAAGGATGCCCACCGGTTCCTGCGTGAAGGCGAAAAGCCTGTCCTGCCAGCGCGCCCAGCGCGGCAGCGCGGCCGGCTGCGCCAGCGCATGAGGCAGCGCCAGCCCGTCATTGGCCAGCTTCATCTGCAAGTCCATCGCCGACGAGATCGCCAGGTCGAAGCCCGCCGGGGCGTCGGCGGCCAGAAGCGCGTAGAGATCGGCGCTGCCGGTGACGGTATAGCGCAGCGCGATGCCGGGATTCGCATCCTGGAACCCCTGGAGGACGGGGGCGAAGACCTCGGTATCCGTGGTCGAGAGAATCGCCAGCCGGCCCTGTTCCGGCCCCGCCGCGGGAAACAGCCGGTCATCCTCGAACCCCTGCGCGCGCACCGCGCCGAGCGGAGCGACCGCCAGCGCGGCGATCAGGCCAAGGGCAGCCAGAGCCTGGCGCATGTGCCGCCTCCTTCCCGTTCTTCCAGCGCGAAGCGCCCGCCATGCGCGGCGGCCACCTCGCCGACGATCGTCAGGCCAAGGCCCGATCCGATCACGTCACCCACGTTCGGGCCGCGGCGGAACCGTTCGGCCAGCCCAGCGGCATCGGCGCCCGACAGGCCGCGGCCGCGATCGGCGATGGCGATTTCCGCCTCGCGGCCCCCGGCGGTGAGGCTGAGCGAGACCTCGCCCTCGGCCTCGGAATACTTGACCGCATTGTCCACGAGATTGCGCAGGGCGCTTTCCAGCAACACCGCGTCGCCCCGCGTCACGAGGCCGGGCGCCACCGGCGCGGCGGCGAGCGTCACGTCGCGCAACTCCGCCGTCGCGGTCATCGCGGTGGCGACCCGGCCGACAAGGGCGGACAGGTCCACGCGATCGTCGACCCGGCGTTCGGAACGGTGGATCACCGTCGCGTGGTCGAGAAGCTGGCTGGCCGAGCGCGCGCTTTCCTCGACCGCGCGGATCACCCGGCGCAGCGCCTCGCGCGCCTCGGGCGTCTCGGCCTGCCTGAGCGCGATCTCGGCGCGGGCGCGCACGGTGGCCAGCGGCGTACGGATGTGATGCGCCGCCTCGGCGATCAGCGTCTCGGTCCGGTCGAGCGTGGTGCGCAGTCGGGTGATCAGCCCGTCGAGCGCCAGAACCAGCGGCCGCAACTCCTGCGGCGTGGGGTGATCGACGGGCCGCAGGTCGCGCGGGCCGCGGCGGCGCACGGCGGCGGCCAGCCGGTCGACCGGGCGCAGCGCGCTGCCCGCGGTGACCAGCGCCAGCGCCGCGGCCAGCGCGAAGAAGCCAAGGCCCAGCGAGGCGGCGCGCGCGGCGGTGCGCGCGGCGATCACCTCCTGCCCCTGCCGGGTCTGGCCCAGCGCCACCACCACCGGAACCGACCGGCGATCGACCAGCACGCTGCTGGCCAGCGCCGCGACCCGCAGATCGGTGTCGCGGAACGGCACGGTGGCGAAGACCGGCTCGGCCGCCCCCGCCGCGCCCTCGGGCACCGGCAGGTCCGCATAACCCGTCGCCGTCGTGCCGGAAACGTCGATGCGGTAGAACACCCGGTCCTGGCTGACCGAGCCGAGCATCGAGAACGCGTCATAGGGCAGATCGATCTCGACGCCGTCGGGGCCGCCGCGCAGGTCTTCGACGATGGCGAAGACCGCCGCGCCCAGCACCGCGTCCTGCCCGGCCTCGGCCGCCTGCCGGGCCACCGCCCGGATCGACAGGTACATCACCAGCGACAGCACCGCGGCCAGCGCCAGAAGCTGCCAGATCAGCCGGCGACGGAGCGAGCCGGGCGGGCGGTTCATTCCGCGGTCAGCCGGTAGCCGACGCCGCGCACCGTCTCGATCCGCGTGCCGGAGCCTTCGAGCTTCTTGCGAAGCCGCCCGACATAGACCTCGATCGCGTTGTCGGTGACGCTTTCGGCATAGGAAAACAGCCGGTCGCACAGCTGCGTCTTGGAAAAGATCCGCCCCGGCGCGGCGATCAGGATTTCCAGCAGCCGCAGTTCCCGGTTTCGCAGGTCGCGGGTCTCGCCGGCGATCACGACCGTCGCGGTGGTCGGGCTGAAGCTCAGCCCCGCGAGGGTCACCACCGGCTGGCCCGCGCCGCCGCGGCGGCGCAGCACCGCGCGGCAGCGCGCCTCCAGTTCCGCGAAGTCGAACGGCTTGGTCACGTAGTCGTCGGCGCCAAGATCGAGCACGTCGATCCGGTCGGAGACCGCCGAACGGGCCGTCATCACGATCACCGGCGTGTCGGA
This sequence comes from Paracoccaceae bacterium, assembly GCA_024742695.1. Classification (GTDB taxonomy): domain Bacteria; phylum Pseudomonadota; class Alphaproteobacteria; order Rhodobacterales; family Rhodobacteraceae; genus JANSXY01. Next base: position 111,995 of record JANSXY010000005.1, read on the forward strand.
TCGCGCCCGCCGCTGGCCGGCGAGGAAATCGCGCCCGTCGCCGTCGGGCAGGGAAATATCCAGCAGGATCAGGTCATAGGGCGCGGCGGCGAGGCAATCGCCGGCCTCGCCCAGCGTCGCCGCACGATCCACCGCGTGACCGTCCAGCCGCAGCCGGGCCGCGACGGATTGCGCGAGATCCTCGTTGTCCTCCACCAGCAGGAACCGCACCCGCCTCTCCCCCATGACAGGTTCGTGTCAGCTTTCCCCCGAATCGTGGCCGCTGCAAGGGAGGAGTGCGACGCAAGATCGCGCAGAGGGCCTGCATCACATTGTCTGGGAGGACAACATGACCATCAAACTCGTCCGGGCGCTGGGCACCAGCGCCATCATTTCCGTTGTCGCGGCCACCTCGGCCTGGGCCACCGAATGCATCGCGCCGGCCAATGCCGGCGGCGGCTGGGATTTCACCTGCCGCCAGATCGGCAAGCTGCTTTACGATCTGGACCTGGTCGACAGCCCGGTGCAGGTGACCAACATGGCCGGCGCCGGCGGCGGCCTGGCCTTTGCCCATGTCGTGGCCGAGCGCAACAATGACGAAGACCTCATCGTCGCGGCCTCGTCGGCGACCACCACGCGGCTGGCGCAGAACGCCTTCGGCGGCGCGACGGCCGACCAGGTGCGGTTCGTCGGCGCGATCGGCGCCGATCCCGGCGTGATCGTCGTCGCGGCCGACAGCCCGTTCCAGACGCTGGGCGACATGGTCGAGGCGATCAAGGCCGATCCCGGTTCGGTGGCCTTCGCCGGCGGTTCGGCGGCGGGCGGCTTCGACCACATGAAGCCCCTTCAGGTTCTCAAGGCCGGCGGCTTCACCGATATCCGCAAGATCAAGTACATCGCCGTCGACGGCGGCGCGGACGCGATCACCCAGACGATCGGCGGCTTCACCCAGGCGATGACCGGCGACATGTCGGAGATCGTCGGCTTCCTGAAATCCGGCGAGGTTCGCGCGCTGGCGGTGCTGACCGAAGAGCGGGTGCCGGGCTTCGAGCAAATCCCGACGGCCCGCGAGCAGGGCTTCGACGTGGTCGCCGTGAACTGGCGCGGCCTTTACGTGCCCAAGGGCATCTCGGACGAGAAGTTCGAGGAATGGGGCCAGAAGCTGCAGGCCGTCGCCGACAGCGCCGAGTGGAAGGAAACCATGGTCGCCAACGGGCTTGCCCCGTTCACCAAGGTTGGCGGCGACTTCCAGGGCTGGATCGACGGCGTGATCGCCGACACCGTGGAACTCTCGAAAGAGATCGGGGTGATCCAGTGATCAAATCCGACCGGATCCTCGGTCTGGTCACGATCCTCGTGGCGCTGGCGTATATCGCCAGCGCCTTCCAGATCCAGGCCAGCTTCCTGACCGACCCGGTGGGGTCCAAGACCTTCCCGATCCTGATCGGGGCGGTCGCGGCGCTGTGCGGCCTGGTGATCTTCGCCCGGCCCGATCCCGATCCGGAGTGGCCGGAGATGTCGGGCTGGCTGCGGCTGGCGTTGGCCACCGCGGTGATGATCGGCTACGCCTACGGGCTGAAGCCCTTCGGTTTCGTGCTGACCACCGCGCTGGCCGGCGCGGCGCTGTCCTGGATGATCCAGCCGCGAATCGTCGCGGCGATCGTCACCGGTGTCGGCCTGTCCGCGATTCTCTACGCGATCTTCAAGTTCCTGCTGGGCCTGGGGCTGAAGCCCTGGCCCGCGGCACTGACCGGCTAGGGGGCGGGCATGGATCTTCTTTCGAACCTCGCGCTCGGGTTTTCCGTCGCGCTGTCGCCCTACACGCTGATGCTGGCGGTGATCGGCTGTTTCGCCGGCACGATCGTGGGCGCGCTGCCGGGCCTCGGCCCGTCGAACGGCGTGGCGATCATGATCCCGCTGGCCTTCACGCTGGGCCTGGACGCGACCGCGTCTCTGGTGCTGCTGACCTCGGTCTACTACGGGGCGATGTATGGCGGGCGGATCTCGTCGATCCTGCTGAACATTCCAGGCGACGAACCGGCGCTGATGACCACGCTCGATGGCTACCCGATGGCCAAGCAGGGCCGGGCGGGCGATGCGCTGGTGATCTCGGGCGTCGCCTCGTTCGTGGGCGCGTTCTTTGCCACCATCGGGCTGATGCTGCTGGCGCCGGTGCTGGCGCGGGTGGCCTACCTGTTCGGCCCGGCGGAATACTTCGCGCTGTACCTGCTGGCCTTCGCCACGCTCGGCGGCATGGCCTCGAAGAACCAGGCGAAGGCGGCGCTGGCCTCGTGCTTGGGCCTTGGCATCGCGATGATCGGGCTCGACACCACGACGGGGATGCCGCGCTTTACCTTCGGCAACATGCACCTGATGGACGGGATCGATTTCCTCGTCGCGATCGTCGGCCTGTTCGCGGTGGCCGAGGTGTTCTTCTTCATCGAAAGCCACGGCAAGAGCAGCGCGATCGGCGTGAAGCTGGACAAGATCACGATCCCGCTGCGCGACCTGAAGAACTCGACCGTCGCGATGATTCGTTCGACCGTGATCGGCTTCGTCGCCGGTGTGCTTCCCGGCGCGGGCGCCTCGCTGGGCTCGTTCCTGGCCTACATGAGCGAGAAGTCGCTGGGCCGCGGCGGCGTGCCGATGGGCACCGGCAACCCGCGCGGCGTCGCCGCGCCGGAGGCCGGCAACAACGCCGCCGCCGGTGGCGCGCTGGTGCCGATGCTGACGCTGGGGGTGCCCGGTTCGGGCACCACGGCGGTTCTGCTTGCGCTGCTGATGACGCTGAACATCACGCCGGGGCCGACGCTGTTCACCGACCGGCCCGATGTGGTCTGGGGCCTGATCGCTTCGCTGCTGATCGCCAACGTGGTCCTGCTGATCATGAACGTGCCGCTGGTGAAGGTCTTCGTGAAGGTGCTGATGGTGCCGCCCTGGGTTCTGCTGCCCGGTGTCACGATGGTGTCCTTCGTCGGGATCTACTCGCTCACCGGCAGCTATTTCGACCTTCTGCTGATGGTCGGTTTCGGGGTGCTGGGCTATGTTCTGCGCAAGCTCGACGTGCCGACGGTGCCGGTGATCCTCGGCATCCTGCTGGGCAACTCTATGGAAGAGGCGCTGCGCCGCGCGATGGTGCTGTCGGACGGCGACTGGACCTACCTGTTCTCCTCCGGCATCGCGATCGGGCTGTGGGTGGCGGCGGTGGCCGGGTTCGTCGCGCCGATCTTCCTGCGGCAGTTCCTGAAGAAGCCGGCAATCGCCCCGGCCGACAAGATCGTCGACTGACCTGCCGCCGGGGCCGGCAAGGCCCCGGCTGCGCCATCGAAGGAACGAAGCATGGTGCGGATACTCGTGCCGTCGGGCGCGCTGGGGCTGGGCTACGACAGGCAGGCGCTGGCCGCCGGCGTGGCGGCGCGGCCGGACCTGATCGCGATCGACGGCGGATCGACCGATTCCGGCCCGGCCTACCTCGGCCGCGGCGTGTCGAAATACTCGCGCGCCACGACGAAGGCGGAGTGGGGCGAGCTGATGGCCGCGCAGGCCGCCGCCGGGGTGCCGCTGGTGATCGGCACGGCGGGAACCTGCGGCGCCGATGCCGCGGTCGACTGGCTATTCGACATCACCGCCGAGATCGCCGCCGAACAGGGCCGCAGGATTCGCGTCGCAAGGCTCTATTCCGGCCAGAACCCAGCCGAAATCGCCGAGGCGCGGGCCGCCGGGCGGATCACGTCCCTGCCCGGCGCGCCCGGGGTTTCGGCCGCGACCGTGGCCACCTGCACCAATGTCGTGGCGCTTGCGGGGGTGGAACAGATCGCCGCGGCGCTGGATACCGGGGCCGATATCGTGATCGCCGGGCGCACCACCGATACAGCGATCATCGCCGCCCTGCCGATCCTCAAGGGTTGCCATCCCGGCGCGGCCTGGCATGGCGCGAAGGTCGGCGAATGCGGGGCGCTGGCCACGACGATGCCGAATTCCGGCGTCATCCAGATCGATTTCGACGAGACCGGCTGCACGATCCGGCCGCTGGCCGAGGGCGCGCGGGCGACGCCCTACACGGTCTCCGCCCACATGCTCTACGAGAATTCCGATCCCTACATCCTGCACGAACCCGGCGGCTATCTCGACGTGCGCGGCGCCCGATACCGCGCGCTGGACGACCGCACGGTGCGGATCGAGGGCTCGGCCTGGGTGCCGGGGCCCTACACGGTGAAGCTGGAAGGCGCGCGGGTGGCGGGCTGGCAGGTGGTCAGCCTCGCGCTGCTGCGCGACCGGCGCTACGTGGCGCATGCCCGCGACTGGGCCGACGGGGTGATCGCGCGCACCCGCACGCAGGTCGAGGCGCGGCTGGGCCTTGGCCCGGCGGACTACGCGATCGAGATCCGGCTGATCGGCGTCGATGCCACGCTGGGTTCGCTGGAGCCGCGCCCGGGCGGCGCAGCCGAGGTCGGCGCGCTGGCGATCGTCACCGCGCCGACCGAGGCGCAGGCGGCCGAGATCGGCAAGATGCTGAACCCCTGGCTTCTGCACCACGCGCTGACCGAGGACGAACCGATGCCCACCTTCGCCTTCCCGTTCTCGCCCGCCGAGATGCCGCGCGGGCCGGCCTACGAGTTCTGCCTGCATCACGTCCTGCCGCTGGACGATCCGATGGCGGCGTTCCGGATCGAGGTGACGGAGGTGGGCGATGCCTGAGATCGGCGCGATCGCGCAGAAGGTGCGATCCAAGAACGCCGGGCCGTTCTGGCTGACCGTCGACATCTTCTGTGGCGGCGAGGCCGCCTATTCACGGATCGTCGCGGGGCTGGACGATGCCGCCGTGGCACAGGCCTTCGGCGCCGATCCCGCGATGCTGAAGCGGTTCGACATGCCCGACCTGTCGGTGGTGAAATATTCCCTGCCGCGGCCGACGGTGCTGGGCACCGCGGCCGACCGAGACATGCACGGTGCGGGTTGGGCGGTGCTGATCGAGGAAATGCGGATCGACTGACATCGGGCCGGAAGCGCGCCCGCGACGGCGCGCCCTTCCCTGTGCCGGCGGGGCGCACTAGCTTGCCGGGCAAAGGAGATGCCCATGACCAACCCGCTTCTGTCCGACTGGACCGGCCCCTTCGGCCTGCCGCCCTTCGCCGATATCCGGGATGAGGATTTCGGCCCGGCCTTCGACGCCGCGCTGGCCGAGGCGCGCGCCGCGATATCGGCCATCGCCGACAGCCCCGCGCCGCCGGATTTCGCCAACACCGTGGCGGCGCAGGAACTGGCCGAGCAATCGCTGGACCGGGTGGCGGGCGTGTTCTTCAACCTCGCGGGGGCGGAGTCGACCCCGGCGCGCGAGGCCCTGCAGCGCGAGCTTGCGCCGAAGCTTTCGGCGTTCTCCTCCGAGGTGACGATGAACCGGGCGCTGTTCGCCCGGATCGAAACGCTTTGGCAGGCCCGCGACAGCCTTGGCCTGACCGGAGAGGAGGCGCGGGTGCTGGATCTTTACCGGCGCATGTTCGTGCGCGCCGGGGCATTGCTGGAGGGCGCCGATGCGGAGCGGCTGAAAGACGTGAAATCGCGCCTTGCCGTCCTGTCGACGCAGTTCACCCAGAACCTGCTGGCCGACGAACGCGGCTGGTCACGGGCGCTGGCGCAGGACGAGCTCGAGGGCTTGCCCGACTTCGTGGTCGCCTCGGCGAAGGCCGCCGCCGAGGAACGCGGCGCGCCGGGCCATGTGCTGACGCTGTCGCGCTCGCTCGTCGTGCCGTTCCTGCAATTCTCGCCGCGCCGCGAATTGCGACAGGAGGCATGGCGCGCCTGGTCGGCGCGCGGCGCCAACGGCGGCGAAACCGACAACCGCGCGATCGCGGCGGAAATCCTTGCGCTGCGGGAAGAGCGCGCGCGGCTCCTGGGCTACGAGAGTTTCGCGGCCTACAAGCTGGAACCCGAGATGGCGAAGACGCCGCAGGCGGTGCGCGACCTGTTGATGCGGGTCTGGCAGCCGGCGCGGACGAAGGCGATCGCCGATGCCGCCGCGATGGAAGAGATGCTGCGCGCCGACGGCATCAACGGCCCGCTGGAACCCTGGGACTGGCGCTACTACTCCGAGAAGCGCCGCCGCGCGCTGCACGATCTCGACGAGGCCGCGTTGAAGCCCTACCTGCCGCTGGAGGCGATGATCGCGGCGGCCTTCGACGTGGCCAACCGCCTGTTCGGGCTGGAGTTCCGCCGGCTGGACGTGGCGCTGTACCATCCCGACGCGCGAGCCTGGGAGGTCACGCGACAGGGCCGGCACATGGCCGTGTTCATCGGCGACTGGTTCGCGCGCGGGTCGAAGCGGTCGGGGGCCTGGTGTTCGGCCTTCCGCAGCCAGCGCAAGCTGGGTGGCGAGGTGCGCCCGGTCGTGGTGAACGTGTGCAACTTCGCCAAGGGCGACCCGGCGCTTCTGTCCTGGGACGATGCGCGCACGCTGTTCCACGAATTCGGCCATGCCTTGCACCAGATCCTGTCGGACGTGACCTTCCCGTTCATTTCCGGCACCTCCGTCGCGCGGGATTTCGTGGAACTGCCCAGCCAGCTTTACGAACACTGGCTGGAGGTGCCCGAGGTGCTGGAGCGCCACGCCCGGCACTGGCAGACCGGCGCACCGATGCCCGCCGACCTGCGCGACCGGCTGCTGGCCGCCGCGACCTGGGACCAGGGCTTCGCCACGGTGGAATACGTCGCCTCGGCCCTAGTCGACCTGGCGTTCCACGACGGCGCGGCGCCGGCCGACCCGATGGCGAAACAGGCCGAGGTGCTGGCGGAAATCGGCATGCCGCATGCGATCGGGATGCGCCACGCGACACCGCATTTCGCGCATGTCTTCGCGGGCGACGGCTATTCCGCGGGCTACTACAGCTACATGTGGTCCGAGGTGATGGATGCCGATGCCTTCGCCGCCTTCGAGGAGGCAGAGGATCCCTTCCATCCCGAGATCGCGGAGAAGCTGGAGCGGTTCATCCTGTCCGCCGGCGGATCGCGCGAGGCCGAGGAGCTCTACACCGCCTTCCGGGGCCGGATGCCGGGGGTGGAACCCCTTCTGAAAGGCCGGGGCCTGCTGGACGTGGCGTGAGGCGCGGGGGGCTGTCTGCCCCCCGGCCGCCTGCGGCGGCCCCCCCCGAGGATATTTCCCGGCCAAAATCCCGAGCGGGGCCGCGGCGGGTGTCAGAGCACGTAGCGGCTGAGATCGGCCGAGCGCGCGAGATCGCCGATGTTGCGTTCCACGAAGGCCGCGTCCACGGTCACGGCCTCGCCGGCCTTGTCGGGCGCGGCGAAGGACAGTTCCTCGAACACCCGTTCCATCACGGTGTAGAGCCGCCGCGCGCCGATGTTCTCGACACTCCGGTTCACATCCGCCGCGATCCGGGCCAGCGCCGCGATGCCGTCGTCGGTGAAGGTTACCGCCACCTCCTCGGTTCCCATCAGCGCGGTGTACTGCCGGGTCAGGGCGTTGTCCGTCTCGGTCAGGATGCGGACGAAATCGCCCTCGGTCAGCGGCTTCAGTTCCACCCGGATCGGCAGGCGGCCCTGAAGCTCGGGCAGCAGGTCCGAGGGTTTGGCGATGTGGAACGCGCCCGAGGCGATGAAGAGGATGTGGTCGGTCCTCACCGCGCCATGCTTGGTGCTGACCGTCGTGCCCTCGATCAGCGGCAGCAGGTCGCGCTGCACGCCTTCGCGGCTGACGTCGGCGCCGCGTGTTTCGGCGCGGGCGCAGACCTTGTCGATCTCGTCGATGAAGACGATCCCGTTTTCCTGCACCGCCTCCAGCGCCGCCGCCTTCACCGCCTCGTCATCCAGGAGCTTGTCGGCCTCTTCGCCGACCAGAACGCCGTGGCTTTCGGCCACCGTCAGCTTCTTGCGCGCCCGGCGCCCGCCGAAGGCCTTGCCGAAGATGTCGCCGAGGTTCATCACGCCGGCCCCGCCGCCGGGCTGGCCGGGGATGTCGAACATCGGCATCGCCGGCATCGGCTCGGCCACCTCGATCTCGATCACCGTGTCGTCAAGCTCGCCGCGGCGCAGTTTCTGGCGGAACATCTCGCGCGTCTGGGGCCGCGCGTCGCCCCCCGCGATGGCCTCGATCACCCGCTCTTCCGCCGCGGCCTCGGCCCTGGCCCGGACCTCGTCGCGCATCCGGTCGCGGGTGTCGACGATGGCGGCGTCGACCAGGTCGCGGATGATCTGCTCGACATCGCGGCCGACATAGCCGACCTCGGTGAATTTCGTCGCCTCGACCTTGAGGAACGGCGCGCGGGCCAGTTTCGCCAGGCGGCGGCTGATCTCGGTCTTGCCGACGCCGGTGGGGCCGATCATCAGGATGTTCTTCGGATAGACCTCGTCCTTCAGGTCGGCATCGAGCCGCTTGCGCCGCCAGCGGTTCCTGAGCGCCACGGCGACGGCGCGCTTGGCCTCGGCCTGGCCGATGATGAAGCGGTCGAGTTCCGAGACGATCTCGCGCGGGGTCAGGTCGGTCATCGCGTCCTCCGGGTTTCGGGTGATCTACGCATTCGGGGGGCGAAGTCCAAGGGGTTGCAAAATTGTAAATACAAGTGTATATACAAGTTGGAGTTCGGAGAACACGGACCCACAGGTCGGGTAACGAGTCGAGGTGGAGCGTCGTGAGTGAGCCAGTAGCTGCGGCAGTGTATCGTGGAGATACCTCAAGTGTTCGAGTGGGACGAGGCCAAGAGACTGGCCACATTGGAAAAGCATGGCATCGACTTCGTTCGCGCGGCAGAGGTCTTCTTGGCACCCCATGTCGTTCTGCCGGGACGGAGCGACATCGAAACGCGGTACGTCGCGATCGGAGAGGCCGGCGGCACGATCATTGCCGTGGTTTTCACCATGCGCGGCGAGGTCAGACGCCTGATTTCAGCCCGGAGGGCGCGGCGAAATGAACGAGAGAATTACCGGACCCTTGTCCATCGAGGACGTCCGCAAGCTTGAGGACAAGACCGACCGGGACCGCCTGCGCGCCGAGGGCGACTACGAGGGCGAGGCTGAATTCGAGGTCGACTGGGCGCGGGCGGAACTGGTCATCCCGGAAGCCAAGCGGATGATCTCGCTCCGGCTCGACCCGGATGTGCTGGCGTTCTTCAAGGCGCAGGGCAAGGGCTACCAGACCCGGATCAACGCGGTCTTGCGTGCCTATATGGAGGCGCACAAGACCCGGTAGCGCCGCTAGCCGGCCGCCGCCCCGACCAGCCCCCAGGGCGGCAGCCGGGACTTGCCCGGGAAATCGGGCAGCGCGCGCATGACGCCGGCGCGCAGCCGTTCCCAGAACGCGCCCAGCAGCACGAGGCCAAGGCCCAGCGTCAGGATCGCCAGCATCGCGTCATCCTCGAGCACCCCCAGCGACAGAGCCACGACATAGCCCACGCCCGCGATCAGGAACGACCGGCGGTCGATCACCACCGCGAAGAGCGCGAGGAACGACAGGAACGCCACCAGCGCCAGTTGCGCGGTGGCCGACCCGTCGGAGAACAGCGTCAGCGCCACGGTGTTCACGATCGCCGGCGCGGCCACGACATGCAGCCAGAACCCGGTCTGCGCCCGGCGCGTCACCCGGTGCGGATCGGACATGTCGAAGGCCAGCGCCGCGGCAAGCCCGACAAGGCCCAGAACGATCGTCAGCACCGCGAAGGGCCCGTCGGCCGACAACAGGAAGATCTCGCGCGGGTCGGGCAGGGCCGCGCCGCGCAGGATCAGCGCCGCGCCGGCGGTGGCGAAGACGCCCAGCGCCACCAGCGCCATCGCGAAGGGGATCCGGAACACGGCATACCAGGCGCCCAGCGCAAGGGTCGCCAGCGCGGCGGTGGCAACCGCACGCTCCTGGAAGGTCAGGCCCCATTGCCAGCCAAGGCTCGCGCCGGTCTGCAACGCGGCAATTGCGAACATCACGGTCAGCGCGATCGAGGGTGCGATCATGCGGCGGCGCCGGGTGAAGTAGACCGCCAGCAGCCCCAGGGCCGCCATGGTGACGGCGCCCAGCGCCGCGAAGCGCGGCGAGGTCGGGCCGACCGCGCCGATCGCCGAAAGGCCGGCCACCCCGCTCCATCCCGCGAACAGGATCACGAGGCCGACGACGATGAAGATCTCGTTGAATCCCTTGAACAGTTCGAAGGGCTCGTCGATCCGCGCGGCACGGTCGCGCAGCCCCTGCCGCTGTTCGGACAGCGCGCGGAGCGAGGCCGCCTGCGCCTCGGTGATCATCCCGGCCGCGACGGCGGCACGCAGATCCGCCGCGAAACGGCCGCGCCACCAGCCGGTTTCCAGCGCCACCGCCGCTGCGCGGCGCGCCTCGGGCTGGCCGGGGAAGTACCGATCCAGCTCGGCCTCGATCCCGGCCCGCCCCGTCGGTGTCGTCACGGCGCTGTCCCCGCGGCATCGAACTGCATCAGCAGGCTGTCGCCGGTCTTTCCCAGGAGCGCCGGGATCGCCCGGAAGCCTGCCTTTTCATAGGCCCGCACCGCGCGGGCATTGGCCGGGTCGGGATCGATCACGATGGTTTCGTGGCCCTCGGCCCGCAGCATCGCCACGAAAGCGATCAGCGCGCGGCTGCCAAGGCCCCGGCCAAGGTGGCCGGCCTCGGCGATCGACAGGTCCACGCCCACGGCATCGTCGGGCAGGGCCGTCAGCCAGGGTGCGAGGGTGAGCCAGGGTTCGAAGCGCTGGTCGGCGATGTGCCAGGCCTGGATGTAGCCAAGGTCCGCGCCGTCCTCGCCAAAGATGAAGGGCCGCGTCGTGTCGCGCCCCTCGACCATGTCGCGGACATACGCGATCTCCTTGGACGGATCCTCCCACCACTCCTGCCAGTGCGGCCGGGCGATCCACTCGGCCAGCATCGGCAGGTCGGCGGCGGTGACCGGGCGGAACTCAACCGCCACCGATACTCTCCACCGTCAGGTTGCCGTTGGTGTAGACGCAGATATCCGCGGCGATCGCCATCGCCTTGCGCGCCACGGTCTCGGCGTCGGCATCGGTTTCCATCAGCCCGCGCGCGGCGGCCAGCGCATACATCCCGCCGGAACCGATGGCGGCGACGTCATGTTCGGGTTCCAGCACGTCGCCGGCCCCGGTGACGACGTAAAGATCTGCCCCGTCGGTGACGATCAGCATCGCCTCGAGCTTTTGCAGGTACTTGTCGGTGCGCCAGTCCTTCGCCAGTTCCACGCAGGCGCGCTGCAACTGGCCGGGCGCGGCCTCCAGCTTGGTTTCCAGCCGTTCCAGCAGCGTGAACGCGTCGGCGGTGGAGCCGGCGAAGCCCGCGACCACCTCGTGCCCGCCCGGGTTCAGCCGCCGTACCTTGCGCGCGCCGCCCTTGATCACGGTCTGGCCGAGGCTCACCTGGCCGTCGCCCGCGACCACCACGCGGCCGCCGCGGCGCACCCCGACGATCGTGGTGCCGTGCCAGTTCGGGAAACCGGTGTCCGCCATCGCGCGTCCTCCTCTTGCCTTGCCGCTATATGGCCGCTTGGGGCGCGCGGCTCAAGCGCGGCGGGCCGGGTCGCGCCGGGCCGCGCGTCCCGCGCCGGTCCCGTGCGGGCGAGATCGCCGGCCCTTCGCGGGTCGCGCGGCCACCACCGCGCCGCAAACGAAAGGGGCGGCCCGCGGGCCGCCCCTCGATCCGGCAGCGGGACGCTCAGACGTTGTCGTCGATCCAGCTTTTCAGCGCCGCCTTCGGCGCGGCGCCGACCTTGTTCGACACGACCTGCCCGCCCTTGAACAGGAACAGCGCCGGGATGCCGCGTACGCCCAGTTGCGCGGGCGAATTCGGGTTGTCGTCAACATTGACCTTGGCGATCTTGACCTTGCCGCCGTACTCCGCGGCAAGCTCCTCAAGCGCCGGGCCGATCATCTTGCAGGGGCCGCACCACTCGGCCCAGAAATCGACGACGACGGGAACGTCGGATTGCTTCACTTCGGCGTCGAACGTGTCATCGGTGACGGCAACGGTGGCCATGGTCGCTCTCCTTGGCGAAATCTTCGGCTCCAGACCCTATGGAGCGTCCGGGGGGGCGTCAAGGCGGCGGGGTCGCCCGCAAGGCGGCCATGACGAGATCGTCAGGCAGCGGCATCAACCGTGGCTCGCGGGTCCACAGGATCGCGGTGTCGATCCGGCGCCCGGGGTAGACCTGCGCCAGTGCCGCGGCATAGGCGCCCATCTGCCGCAAGATCCCGTCGGGCACTACCTCGGGCCGGTCGGGCACCACCGCGTTGGTCTTGAAGTCGACCGCCAGCACCCGCCCGGACCCGGGCAGCAGCCGGTCGATCGTGCCCCGGATGCGGCGGCCGCCAAGCTCGGGCAGGGCCGCGGCGATCTCCACTTCGGCCAGCGTTCCGGGGGCGAACAGGCCGGCGAGATCGGGTGCGGTCAGCACCCGCCGCGCGTCGGCCAGCCGTGCCGCCGCCTCCGCCGGATTGGCGGCATCGGGCCCCTGGGCGAGCAGGTGCCGGGCCAGCCCCGGCCAATCGGCTTCGGGCCAGTCGGGCAGATGTTCCAGCAGCAGGTGCAGCTGCCGGCCCTGGCGCAGCGCGACCTCGGTTTCCGCCCCGGCCTCGCCCGGCAGCGCCTTGGCCCCGCCAAGATCGGAGGGTGAAAGCGGCCGCGGCACGTCCGCCACCGGCGGAGCATGGGCTTCGGCCCAGCCGAGCAACGCCGGGCGCGGCAGGTCGGTGCCGGCCCGGTCGGCGGGACATGGCGCGGGCCAGTCGCCGTTGGCATGGCGCAGCACTTGGCCAAGGCCGGCTTCGGCCAGCACCCGGTCCTCGTGCGGCACCGCACCCGCGCGCGCCATCCCGTCGGTGACAAGGGCGTGCCAGCTGTCGGTGCCCGCGCCCACCTCGCCCGCCGCGGCGACGATCAGCCAGACCTCCGCCCGCGTCATCGCGACGTACAGCAGCCGCATCCGCTCTTCCTCCTGCCGCGCCTCCTCGGCGTCGCGGAGCGCGGCGATGGCGGGCGGGCTGGCATCCTTCGCGGCCTTCCACACCGCCGGCCCCTGCGGCAGCGTCAGCACCTGGTCCCTGACATCGACCCGGCGCTTGCCGGTGTCCGGCAGGATCACCACCGGCGCTTCCAGCCCCTTGGCGCCATGCACCGTCATCACCCGGATCGCGCCGCCGCCGCTGTCGAGCTGGCGCTTGACCTCGACCTCGTCGGTTTCCAGCCAGACCAGGAAACCGGTGAGACTGGGCACCTCCATCCGCTCGTAGGCCAGCGCCTGGGCGAGGAAGGCGTCGATCCCGTCCTCGGCCTCCGGCCCCAGCCGCGCGATCAGGCGGCGGCGGCCGTCGTGGCGGGTCAGGATGCGTTCGATCAGTTCGAAGGGGCGCAGGAAGTCCGCCGCGTCGCGCAGGTCGGTCAGGGTGGCGTTTGTCGCCGCGTGCCCGTCGGCCGCGCGCAGCGCCGTCCACAGGTAGCCGCGATCGGGGCGCGGCTGGGCGAGCCGGTAGAGATCGTCTTCGGTCCAGCCAAAGAGCGGCGAGCGCAGCGCCGCGGCCAGCGACAGGTCATCCTCCGGCGTGGCGAGGAAGGACAAGAGCGCGGCCAGGTCCTTCACCGCCAGTTCCGCGCCCAGCTTCAGCCTGTCCGCCCCGGCCACGGCAAGGCCCGCGGCCTTGCAGGACCGGATGATCTCGGCGAACAGGTCGGACCGGCGCTGCACGAGAATCAGGACGTCGCCCGGTGTCAGCGGCCGAGCCCCGCCCGCCGCGTCGGGCAGCATGGTTCCGGCCGCGATCAGGCCCTTGAGAACCTGCGCGATCCGCTGGGCCAGAACCACCGGCGCGGCATTTTCCGCCGGCAGGTCCACCGGATCGTCCCAGGCGCCTTCGTCCGGCTTGTCGGGCTTCGGCACCGGCGGCCAGAGATCGACGCGGCCGGGCAGGCCGGAATGGAAGGCGATGTGTTTCGTCGGTCCGCCGATGCCGCGGTGCAGGCGTTCGTCGAAGGTCAGGTCGACGAGCCGCAGGATCGCCTCGGCGGAGCGGAACGAATGGCTGAGCGCGCGGTCGGTCAGCGCCGCGCCGGCGGCCTCGAACCGGTCGCGGAACAGGTCTCGCATCCGGTCGAACGCCGTCAGGTCCGCGCCCTGGAAGGAATAGATCGACTGTTTCTTGTCGCCCACGACGAAGATCGTGCGCGCAACGTCGCGGGCGCCCTCGCCGGCGGTGAATTCCTCGGCCAGGCGTTCTATCACCTGCCATTGCGCCGGGCTTGTGTCCTGCGCCTCGTCGACGAGGATGTGGTCGATCCCGCCATCGAGCCGCCAAAGCACCCATTGCGCGACGCCGCGATCGGACAGCAGCGCGGCGGCGCGGGTGATCAGATCGTCGAAATCGAGCCAGCCGCGGCGCGCCTTGCGCGCGGCGTAGCGTGGCAGGAAGGCGGCGGCGAACCGGTGCAGCGCGGCGGTCCTTTCCGCCGCCTCGAAGGCGATGCGGCGCGGCCGGGTATCGGCCACGCGCTGCATCAGCGCCTCGAACTCCGCCATGAACCGCGCCGCCGGGCCCTCGCGCAGCGCCTTGGTCGGCAGGGCGCCGATCTTCGGGCCGAAGGGCGCCTTGGTATCCCCGCCGAACAACAGCGGCCCCTCCAGCGCGGCGAGCGTTTCCGGCCCCGGATCGGCCAGGTCGATCTCGGCCAGCGCATCGGCAAGCTTGACGTCGGAGGATTTGCCGGTCCGCAGGATCGGGATCAGCGCAGCGAACAGCCCGGCCTCGCCGCCATCCAGCGCCTGCGCGGCAAGGTCCGCCGCGGTCATCGTGCCGGGCAGGTCGAACAGGTCGCGCGCCCCGGCCGGGTCGAGCGGCGGGTCGAAGGCCGGCGCGGCGCGGCAGACCAGCGACAACAGGGCATCGACCTCGTCGCCGCCGACGAGACCGGCAAGCGCATCCACCGCGCCCACGCCCGCGCCGTCGGCCAGATCCTGCAAAACCTCCTCGCGCATCAGTGCGGCGGCGCGGTCGTCCATCTCGGTGAAGTCGGGCGGCACCCCGGCCTCCAGCGGGAACCGCCTCAGAAGCCCGGCGCAGAACGAGTGGATCGTCTGGATCTTCAGCCCGCCCGGCGTCTCGATCGCACGGGCGAACAGCCGCCGCGCGGCCCCGATCGCCGCCGCGTCGATCGGGCCGTCGGCGCCCAGCGCGTCGAGCGCCTTGCGCAGCGCGCCCTCCTCCAGCATCGCCCATTCGCCCAGCCTGCGGAACAGCCGGTTCTGCATCTCGGCCGCCGCGGCCTTGGTATAGGTCAGGCACAGGATCCGCTGCGGATCGGTGCCCGACAGCAGAAGCCGCGCCACCCGGTCGGTCAGCACCCGCGTCTTGCCCGATCCGGCATTCGCCGACAGCCAGGTGGACGCGCCGGGATCGGCGGCGCGGACCTGGGTTTCGCTGGCCTCGTCGCGCGGCGTCATCCCACGTCCTCCGGCTCCGGCGGGTCGGTCATGTCCCATTCGCCGTAACGCGCGAGATGATCGTAGTCGCCCGGCTGGTCGGCGCGGAACGGCGCGCGCCGGGCGGCGAAGCCCTGGGCCGGGTCGCCGTATCGGGCGATCAGCTTGCACAGACCGTCCCAGACCTTGCCCACCGCCCCGTTCGACAGATCGACCCGTTTCTCCAGCCCCGCGCCGCCCAGCTGGATATAGGCCGCGCCGGCCACCGTCACCTGCTTGCCCAGCGCGGCGAAGCCCCCGCGTTCGGCCATCGCGGCCTCGAGGAATAGTTGCTTGTCGAACAGTTCCTGCTGTTTCCGGCTGGGCGGTTCGCCGGACTTGTAGTCATAGATCATCGCGCTGCCGTCGCTCAGCAGATCGATCCGGTCCGGTTTCGCCGTCAGCCGGAAGCCTAGGCCGGGCAGATCGACCCCGCCGCGCTCCTCGATCACCACCGGGCGGCCCGCGGCGCGGCGGCGCGCCTCGTCGCCCGCCAGCCGGCCGGCGATCCGCGCGATCCGCATCCGCCAGAACCGCCGCGCGGCGGGCCAGGCGACCTCGTCCGCCAGCACCCGTTCGGTGGTGGCGATCAGCCGGTCGCGCGCGGCCTCGACCGTGTCCGTCGCGGGCGCTTCGCGCAGGAACGCCTCGACGATCGCGTGCAGCGTGGTGCCGCGTTCGCGGGCATCCGCCGTGGGGCGGATCGGGTCCAGCGGGGTAAGCCGCAGGACGTGACGGGCGTAGACGGCATAGGGATCGCGCACCAGCGTGGTGATCCCCGTCACCGGCAGCTGCCGGGGCCGGGCGGCCACCGGCGGGCGCGGCGCCGGGCGGCGGGCGGGCGGCACATCGGCAGCCGGCCGGTCAAGCTCGCGCGCCATCGCCAGCCAGTGATCGCCGCGCGCCCGCATCGCCGTCAGCGCCGCGGGCCCGTTCCGGTCGGGCAACCCGTCCATCAGGTTCATCAGCCGGTTCAGCCAGCGCGACGGCACGGTTTCCGCCTCGGCGTCGCGGCGGGCGCGCGACAGCACCACGCGCGGCGCGGCGACGGCCTGCTGGAAGTCATGCGCCGACAGGCCGATCCGCCGTTCCGGCAGCAACAGACCCGTTTTCAGACGCATCTGCCGCGACAGCCAGGGATCGGGCGGCGGCAGTTGCGGCCAGATCCCGTCGTTCAGCCCGCCCAGGATAACCAGGTCCGCGCCCTGAACCCGCGCCTCGATCGTGCCCCAGATCGCGATCAGCGGATGCGCCGCCTCCGCCGAGCGGGCCGAGCCGGCGGCGAGCAGGTTGCCCAGAAGGTCGGCCAGCCCCTCGGGCGGCATCGCGCCGCCGTGGCCGGCCTCCGCCGTCACCTCGTCGATCAGCCGGCGCGCCGCGTCGCCGGCATCGGCGCGCCACAACTCGCTGGCCTCGACATCGCCGCCGGGCCCGGCGGCCAGCGCCCCGGCCGCCGCGTGGAACCGGGCGAGGTGGTCGGCCAGCGGGCGCACCGCATCCTCCGCGAGCGGCGGCAGGACATCGGCCAGCCAGCCGGCCCAGTCGGCGGCGGGCGGCGGCCGGTCGGCGGCCCAGTCGCGCAGCGCCGCGGCATCGGGAAAGGCCGGCCCTCGGCGGCGCAGCCTGAGTTCGAGGTCACGGGTCAGCCGCAGGTGATCGCCGCGCAGGTCGGACCCGGTGGCGGTCAGCGGATGCTTCAGCAAGGCCAGCAGCGCCTCCACCGTCAGCGGCCGGCCCATCAGCGCCGCCACCTGCCGCAGGAACCGCCCCGGCGGCGTCAGGTCGAGCGGCTGGCCGGCGGAATCGTCGGGCCGGATGCCCCAGCGATCCAGCGCGGCGGCAACGCGGCGGGTCAGCATCCGGTCGGGCGTGACCAGCGCCGCGCGGGTGCCGGTTTCGGCAGCCTCGCGCAGGATCAGCGCCAGCGCATTGGCCTCGGCCCGCGGATCGGCCGCCTCGATCAGCGCCGTGCCCTCCGTCGCCTCGGTCAGGTCGGGCAGGTCGCGGCCCTCGGTCAGCCATTGGTCGGTGACCGGCGCGGGCCGGAGCGCAAGCGAGATCAGGCGGTTGCGCCCCGGCGCGGGCGGCGGCGCATCGGTCCAGGGCCGGACATCGCCGGGCGCAAGGCCAAGCCGGGACAGGAGCGCGGCGAACCGGTACTGCGGATGATCCTCGGCCGGAACCGGGCCCCGGGTCAGCCCGCGCCAGACGGCTTCGGGCATCCCGGCATCGAACCCCGGCAGCACCAGCGCGCCCTGCGGCAGCCCGGCCACCGCCGCCATGAGCAGCGCGGTGGCCCCGCGCGACCCGGTGGAGCCGGCCACGATCATCGGCCCCGTCGGCGGTTCGAGGGCCCAGAGCGCGGCCAGCGTCTCGGCCGCGCGGCGTTGCCGCGCGCCGGGGTCGGGCGCCGCATCGGGGCCGAAGTAGCGGGCGACAAGGCGGATGAAGGCAAGGCTGCGTTCCCAGTGCGCGGCGTGGTTCTCGGCCAGCCCCGGCGCCTCCAGCGCGGCCGGGTCGACGCCCTCCATCTGCATCTCGTCCATCAACTCGGCGAGGCTTTTGGCCAGCGCCGCGGACCCGGTGCCGGGGCCGAAATCCGGTGCCGCCGCAAGCAGGCCATCGACCAGCCGGCCCAGTTCCAGCCGCCGCCGCAGGGCGGGCACCGGCGGGGCGAGGCCGGGCAGCGGCAGGGTTTCCAGATCGGTCACCAGCCGCAGCCGCGGCAGCAGCCGCGCGCCCGACGCCTCCAGCATCTCGCGCACCCGGCGCTGCATCCGCCGGGTGTTGAGCCACAGCGTGACGCGGGCCAGGTCTTCCGGTGCGCCGGCGCCGTGACGGGCCAGAAGCCCGGCGACGAGTTCGCGCGGGAAGTCCGCGCCGGGCGGAAGGGCGAAGACCGTGGCCGTCATGTCGCCGCCTCCAGCATCGCCTCGGCCGCCGCGATCCCCTCGGGGCGGCCGACATCGGCCCAGCCGCCGGGATGGACGAGGCCGAAAAGCCGGCCGCGCGCCGCCGCCCTGTCCCACAGGCGGTTGAGCGAGAAGACCCGATCCGGGATTTCCGCCAGCCCCGCCGGATCGACGATCTGCGCGCCGGTATAGACGAACGCGCCGCCCCGGCTCAGCCGCCCGTCCCCCGACAGGGCGAAATCCCCGGCCCCGGCATGGCCGGCGGCCCGGTCGCACGGGACCAGCGCCAGAAGCGCATCCATCCGCGCCGGATCGAAGGCCGCGATCAGCGCGGACAGCGGGTTCGCCCCGGTCCAGACCGCATCGGAGTTCAGCGTCAGCACCGGGCCGGGGGGTAGAAGCGGCAGGGCGGCGCGCAGGCCCCCGCCGGTGTCCAGCAGCATGTCGCTTTCCTCGGAAAACCGGATGTCGCGCCCGGCCAGGTGCGCGCGGAGCATCCCGCCCCGGTAATGCAGGTTGATCACCGGACGGTCCAGCCCGGCCCCGTCGGCCAGCGCCAGCGCGTGATCGATCAGCGGTTTTCCGGCGACCGCGATCAGCGGCTTCGGCCGATCCGCCGTCAGCGCCCCCATCCTCGTGCCGAGGCCGGCGGCGAAGATCATCAGCCCCGGATCAGGCATCGGCGGCCATTCCTTCCGGCAGGGGCCCCAGCGCGTCGTCCAGCGGCGCCAGCGCGGGATGCGCCAGCGCGGCGCGGACATGCGCCGCGACCCGTGGTACGTGGCGCAGGTAGCCCGGCTTGCCGGACCGGGCGAGCCGGGCGAAGACGCCAAGGATGCGCAGGTTGCGCTGCGCGGACAGAAGCGCGGCGGCGGCGGCCAGCGGCTCGGGCTGCGCCCCGGTCGCGGCGGCGAACCGCGCGGTCATCCGGGCGGCGAGGCCGGGCGGCAGGTCGCGCCGCGCGTCGCAGAGCAGCGAGACCAGATCATAGGCCGGGTCACCCAGCACCGCGTCCTGGAAATCCAGCAATCCGACGGCCGCCACCCCCGGCCGGGCCGGTAGCCAGACGAGGTTCTCGGCATGCACGTCGCGCAGGCAGATCACCCGGGGCGGGCCGAGCAGGGCGGCGGCCAGCGTGGTCATGGTTTCGGGCACCCGGGCAGCGCGCGCCGGATCGATCCCCGCGCGGGGCGCGAAATCGGTCACGAACGGCTCGGTCAGCGCGCCCAGCCGCGCCGCGTCCCAGGCCGGCAGACCCGGCGGCGGCGTCTGGCGTTGCAGGGCCGCCAGCATGTCGATCGCGCCGGAATAGAGCCTTTCGGCAGCCTCCGGTGAACGGTCCGACACGCGGGCGAACAGATCGTCGCCAAGGTCTTCCAGCAGCAAAAGCCCCGCCGCCGTGTCGGCGGCCAGAACCCGCGGCGCCGAGAAGCCCGCGGCGCAAAGCCACCGCGCCAGCCGGTCGAACGCGGCGGTGCCCGCCGCATCGCCGTCGGCATCCATCAGGATCGCGGTGGCGCCGCCCAGCATCAGCCGGCGGTAGCGCCGGGCCGAGGCATCGCCGGCCAGTGGCGCGTGCCGCGCCGCCCCCCAGCCGGCGGCGTCGAGGAAACCCGCGATGGCGGCCGCGCGGTCAGGCATCGCCCGGCTCCGGCAGCGCGGCGAGGATGGCGGCCCCGCGCGGGTCGCCCGCCCGCGCCGCGACGGTTCGCGCCGCGCCGGCGTTGTCGGGCGCGAAGCCCAGCGCGAGGGCGCGGGCCGGCAGCTCCGCCCCCAGCCGGTCGGGCCATTCGATCAGCGTGATCGCGGTGGCGAAGGCTTCCTCCAGACCCAGTTCGTCGCAATCGCGCGGCCCAGTCAGGCGGTAGAGATCCGCATGCCAGATCTCGCCCTGCGCGGTCCGGTAGGTCTGAACCAGCGTGAACGAGGGCGAGGGCACGTCTTCGACATCGCCGGTGAGCGCCAGCGCGTCCTGGATCAGGGCGCGGGCGAAGGCGGTTTTTCCCGCCCCGATGGGGCCGGAGAGCGCGATCACGTCGCCGGGGCGAAGATGCGGGCGCAGCGCCCGCGCGAAGGCCCGTGTCGCGGCCTCGTCGGGCAGGCGGAACCGGCGGCATGCCGCGGTCTGGGGGGGATCCTGGGCCGGGGTTTCGGGCTGCATGGCGCGATCTTGGCGTGAGGGCGCGGGCGCTGCAAGGCCGGCCGGCGCGGCGGCGGTCATGCCCGGCCAGGCATGGCGGCGGGCCGGAACTCCGCCATCGTGGCGCGGCCGGGCAAGGGCCGGAACCGCGCGGAAAGCGCCCGGCCGTCGCGCAGCGCCAGCGTCACCTCGCACGGTGCCCGCGCCCCCGGCGCGGTCACGGCGCGGCGCAGCGCGTCCCAGGATGGCGAGGGCCGGCATCGGGCCTGCCAGTGGCCGAGTGCGGCGGCGCAGTGATCGGCGGCGGCGGGATCGAGTTGCCAGAGGTCGAGATAGGCGGGCGTTTGCAGCACCGCGCGCCCGCCGGCGTCGAAGACCGCCACCGCCGAAGCCAGCGCGGCCAGCGCCGCCTCGGCCAGTTCGGCCCGTGTCTTCAGGTGCCGGTTGCGCAGCGTTTCGGCGGAAATGTCGTCGAACAGAAGGGCAATGCCACCGGCGTCCGGCTGGCCGGTCACCCGGAAGGTCCGGCCCGAGGGCAGTGGCCATATCTCGGTGTAGCAGCCCGACTCCGCGACCCGCTCGATATCGGCCAGCCGCCGTCTCCAGCCGGCGTAGTCCCGCGGCTCGGGGATCATCCGAAGCTCCCGCAACCGGTCGAGAACACCATGCAGCGTCGGCCGCCGGGCGAGGAAGGCGGGCGGCAATCCGGTGAGGTCCGAAAGGACCGGGTTGAACAGGCTCAGCCGCCGCCCGGAATCGAAGATCGCCAGGCCGATCGGCAGATGCGCGAAGCTTCGCGTGAGGGTTTGCAGCGTGTCGCGCAGCGCTGTTTCGGCGCGCACCAGATCCTCGGCGGGAAGCGCGAAGCAGGTCAGCCCGCCATGGCCGTCAGGCCGGTCGACCCGGTCGAACCAGCGCGGCCGGGCGCCAACGGCGGCGCGGCTTTGCTGGCGGCGCGGCTGGCCCGGTGGCGCGGCCGGTTCGGGCAGCAGGGCCGGCAGCGGCCAGCGCGGCGTTTCGGGATCGGCGCGGCCGGGATCGACCGCGGCAAGATAGGCGGGATTGGCCCAGGTCACGCCGCCACCCCGATCAAGGCCCCAGGCCGGGGCCGGGCAGGCCGCGATCACCGCCCGCAGCCGCGCGACCTCGTCAGCCAGCACCTCGACCAGAAGGCCGGGCGTTGCCGGCCCGTCCGCCCGATCGAGGGAAAGGCGCAGGCGGGCGCCCGCCCGCCGGGCCCGCAGGCGGCATCCGCCGGCGCCGGTGCGCGTGAGCGCGGTATCCGCCGGCAGGGCCGTCAACTGCGCCGCAAGACCGGGGAACCTGCGGTCCAGCAGCGCGCACAGGCGGTGCAGATCGTCCGCGCCCA
The DNA here is from genome assembly GCA_024742695.1 of Paracoccaceae bacterium. Lineage (GTDB taxonomy): Bacteria > Pseudomonadota > Alphaproteobacteria > Rhodobacterales > Rhodobacteraceae > JANSXY01. Next base: position 133,850 of record JANSXY010000005.1, read on the forward strand.
TCGGCGCCGCACCCAGAAGCAGGGCGGCGGCCGGGCAACCGCCGACCCACGCGCCCTCCTCGAAGTCGAGAACAAGCGCCCGCTCCGCCGGCGTTGCGGTCGCCGCGCCCGGGCGGTGCGGCGCGGCGGGCAGACGCGAGACAACCCACAGCGCCACGATCCCGGCCAGTGCCGCCACAAGGCCCAGCAGAAGAACGTCTATGGCCGTCACCGCCCACTCACAACAACCCAGGGTAGAGTTCAGGGTGACGAAGACGGCGTGGCGTGACAAGGGCCTTCGATCATGCGATCGGCCGGTTTTCCCCCAGCGGCGTGTCCGGCGCCTCGATCCGGGCGCGGGGCCATGTGACCTCGACGATCGCGCCGGAACGTTCGGGCTGTTCCTCCGCCGTCAGGAACGGGTCGCGCGCATTCGCGAAGGACAGTTCCGCGCCGGTGCGTTCCAGCAGCGTCTTGGCGATGAACAGGCCCAGCCCCATGCCCTCGTATCCCGGCCGCCGCGGATCGGCCTCGGCGCGGCGGCGGCGCACGAACGGGTCGCCGATCCGGCCCAGAAGCTGCGGGGGAAACCCGGCGCCGTCATCCATGATCCGCAGCCGGATCCGGCTGTCGGACCAGTCGGCATCGACCCAGACATTGCCGCGCGAGAAATCGACGGCGTTCTGGATCAGGTTGCGCAGCCCGTGGATGACCTCGGGCTGGCGGCGGATCACCGGCTGCGCGGCCCTTGCGGCCTCGTCCGGCGAACCGGCGCAGATATGCACTGCCTTGCCGCGGTCGGAATGCGGCTCGGCCGCCTCGCGCAGCACGGCGCACAGCGGCGCGCGGCGCAGTTGCAGGTCGTCCTTCCCGGCCCGGCCCATCGATCGCAGGATGTCGCGGCAGCGGTCGGCCTGTTCGCGGATCAGTTCCGCATCGGCGCGCAGATCGGGCGACTGCGCCAGTTCGTCGGCCAGTTCGGAGCTGACCAGCTTGATCGTCGCCAGGGGGGTGCCCAGTTCATGCGCGGCGGCGGCCACCACGCCGCCAAGGTCGGTCAGCTTCTGTTCCCGCGCCAGCGCCATCTGCGTGGCCAGCAGCGCCTCGCCCATCGAATGGATCTCGGAGGCGACGCGGCGGGCGTAGAGCCCCTGAAAGATCACCCCGATCACGATCGCCAGCCAGAAGCCGAAGGCGAATATCTCGGGCACGACGATCGGCGTTCCGTCGGACATCGCCAGCGGCCGGTGCACCTGCGAGACCAGCGTGACCAGCGCGATCGCCACGGTGCCCAGAAACACGGTCGCCCCGGTCTGCAAGGCGGTCGCCGCGATGGTGGCGGGCGCCAGGATCAGCAGCGCGAAGGGATTGTTCAGCCCGCCGGTCAGAAACAGCAGCATCGCGATCTGCGCGGTGTCGAACAACAGGGTCAGCGTCGCCTCGGTTTCCGACAGGCGGCGGTTCTCGGGGTAGATGAAGGTCGACAGCAGATTGACGATGACCGCCGCGCCGACGACCATGAAGCACAGCCCGAGGTCCAGATCGATCCCGTAGACCCGCTGCGCGACGGCGATGGCCGAGATCTGGCCGAAGATCGCGATCCACCGGATCAGGATCAGGGTGCGCAGGCGCACCCAATCGCTGCGGGTCTCCCGCGACGGAGAGATGGGGCCGCCTTCGGTCATGTCCCGGCCATCTGGGTCCCGTTGTCACACGCGCCCCGGCCGCGCTTGAACACGGGGCCGGGATGCATGATTTATGGCCTGTAGCCAAAGGAGGTGTCCATGCCCATCCCGACCCGTGCCTATGCCATCGGCGCCGCGGCCGTGGTCGGCCTCGGCCTAGCCGCGACCCTGACGGCGACGCTGATGCAGCCGACCGACCGGTTCGCCGAGTGCCGCACCTCGCGCGTGGCCGGCGGCGCGGCGATCGGCGGGCCCTTCACCCTGGTCGACGAGACCGGCGCGACGGTGACCGAGACCGACGTGATCACCGGACCCAGCCTTGTCTATTTCGGCTACACCTTCTGCCCCGATGTCTGTCCGCTGGACAGCGCGCGCAATGCCGAGGCCGTCGATATTCTCGAACAGCGCGGTTACACCGTCACGCCGATCTTCATTTCGATCGATCCAGAGCGCGATACGCCCGAAGTCGTGGCGGAATTCACCGACGTGATGCATCCTCGGATGATCGGGCTAACCGGGACGCCGGAGCAGGTGAAGGCCGCGTCGCAGGCCTACCGGACCTATTTCAAGAAGCAGGACGGCGATCCCGAATACTACCTCGTGGATCACTCGACACAGACCTATCTGGTGTTTCCCGAGATCGGTTTCGTCGAGTTCTTCGGTCGCGAAACCATGCCCGATCAAATGGCCGATACCGTCGCCTGTTTCATCGACGCGGCCGGCTGACGCGCGGCGCAGGCCACGAACCCCGTCGAAATGGTAAATTGACCCGGGCGCTGCCGCGCCCTAGAACCTTTGAAACGCGCAAAATAGGGGGCCGGTATGGCCGATGACGAGTTCGCGGAACTGGGCCCTGACAGGTCGCTTCTGCTGGTCGACGATGACGAGGCCTTCGTGAAGCGCCTTGCCCGCGCGATGGAGAAGCGGGGTTTCGAAACGGAAACGGCGGAAAGCGTGGCCGCCGGCAAGGCGATCGCGGCGGCCCGCCCGCCCGCTTATGCCGTCGTCGATCTGCGACTGGAGGATGGCAACGGTCTTGACGTGGTCGAGACGCTGCGCGACCGGCGGCCCGATTGCCGGGTCGTCGTGCTCACCGGATACGGCGCCATCGCCACTGCCGTCGCCGCGGTGAAGATCGGGGCGGTCGATTACCTCGCCAAGCCCGCGGATGCCAATGACGTGACCAACGCGCTTCTGGCGCGGGGCGAAGCCATGCCGCCGCCGCCGGAAAACCCGATGTCGGCCGACCGCGTTCGTTGGGAGCATATCCAGCGGGTCTACGAGTTGTGCGACCGCAACGTTTCGGAAACCGCGCGGCGGTTGAATATGCACCGCCGGACACTGCAGCGAATTCTGGCGAAGAGAAGCCCCCGCTAGGCGGTTTTTCGATCTCTTTTTAATTCTTGCATCCGGCATTTTCTTTTCTAGTATGCGCGCGATGTGGATTAAGAGGCCATCATGAATATCGATATCGAAAAGCTTTCCCTCAAGGAACTCAAGGACCTTCGCAACCAGGTCGAAAAGGCGATCAATTCCTTCGAGGAGCGCCGCAAGGCCGCCGCCCTTGTCGAACTCGAAGAAGCCGCGAAAAAGCTTGGCTTCTCGCTTTCGGAACTGACGGGCGCCTCCGCGAAGAAGCGCAAGGCCGTCGCGCCGAAATACGCCAACCCGGCTGATCCGTCCCAGACCTGGACGGGCCGCGGACGCCGCCCGCGCTGGGTGGTGGAGGCCGAGGCCGCGGGCAAGAAGGTGGAAGACTTCCTGATCTGATCGCGGGTCAGTCGCGCGCCGCGTCGATCTCGGCCATCAGGGCATGGTGGCGGGCGGCATAGGCCGCCCGAACCTCCGCCGGCGGGCGCGGCGCGATCGTCACGTTCATCGACAGCCCCGGCGACGGCCGGCCGAAGTAGCGCGCCGCCTCCGCCTCGGAAAAGCCGGCGATCTGCACCGCCTCCAGCCGGGCCGACAGCCTGTCGGCCGCCTTGATCGCCGCCTTGATCGCCGCGGGCAGCGTTGCCGGCAGGCCGAAGCGCAGGTGCACCGCCGCCGTGAGCCGGGCATCGAGTTCGCCATAGGCCGGGCCGATCGCGGCCTTCACCGGGCTGATCATGTCGCCGATCACGTATTCCGGCGCGTCGTGCAGCAGCGCTGCGAGGCGCCAGCGCGGCGCGATGCCCGGATTGTTGCGGGCGAACAGGTGTTCCACCAGCAGCGAATGTTCGGCCACCGAATAGGGCCAGTCGCCCCGGGTCTGGCCGTTCCAGCGCGCCACGAAGGCGAGGCCGTGCGCGATATCCTCGATCTCGATATCCACCGGCGTGGGATCGAGCAGATCCAGCCGCCGGCCCGACAGCATGCGCTGCCAGGCGCGCGTCATGGCCCGGCCCCGGCGGGCGACGGGCGGAAACGGCTGTGAAGGCGGGCGAGCGGATGCACGGGATCCTCCGGCGGGTCTGCCGCGCGATGATCTCGCCGCAGCGGCCCGGATAGTCAAGCGACACGGGCCGCATCAGGTTTTCAGAAAGGGTTTTTCCTGATACGGGACCGGCCAAGGAAAGATAACGGAGCGCTGACGCCAATGCCGGCAGACTACATCATCCGCGATATTGCCCTCGCCGATTACGGGCGCAAGGAACTGGACATCGCCGAAACCGAGATGCCGGGGCTGATGGCCCTGCGCGAGGAATACGGGCAGGCCAAGCCGCTGAAGGGCGCGAAGATCGCCGGATCGCTGCACATGACGGTGCAGACCGCGGTCTTGATCGAGACGCTGGTGGCGCTGGGTGCGGACGTGCGCTGGGCCTCGTGCAACATCTTCTCCACCCAGGATCACGCGGCGGCGGCGATCGCGCAATCCGGCGTGCCGGTCTTCGCGATCAAGGGCGAGACGCTGGAGGACTACTGGGCCTATACCGACCGCATCTTCCAGTTCGGCGGTGATGGCGGCACCTGCAACATGATCCTCGACGACGGCGGCGACGCGACGCTCTACATCCTGCTCGGCGCGCGGGTCGAGGCCGGGGAAACCGACCTGATCGCGGTGCCGACGAGCGAGGAGGAGGTCTGCCTGTTCAACCAGATCCGCAAGCGGCTTGAGGCCAGCCCCGGCTGGTTCACCAGGCAGCGCGACGCGATCCGCGGCGTCAGCGAGGAAACCACCACCGGCGTGCACCGGCTTTACGACCTGCACAAGAAGGGCCTGCTGCCGTTCCCGGCGATCAACGTCAACGACAGCGTCACCAAGTCGAAGTTCGACAACAAGTACGGCTGCAAGGAATCGCTGGTCGACGGCATCCGCCGCGCCACCGACACGATGATGGCCGGCAAGGTCGCGGTGGTCTGCGGCTACGGCGACGTCGGCAAGGGTTCGGCCGCCTCGCTGCGCGGCGCCGGCGCGCGGGTGAAGGTGACCGAGGTCGACCCGATCTGCGCGCTTCAGGCGGCGATGGACGGGTTCGAGGTGATCACGCTCGAGGACGTGGTGCAGGACGCCGACATCTTCATCACCACGACCGGCAACAAGGACGTGATCCGCATCGAGCACATGCGCGAGATGAAGGACATGGCGATCGTCGGCAACATCGGCCATTTCGACAACGAGATCCAGGTCGCCGCGCTGAAGAACCACAAGTGGACCAACATCAAGGACCAGGTGGACATGATCGAGATGCCCTCGGGCAACCGGATCATCCTGCTGTCCGAAGGCCGGTTGCTGAACCTCGGCAACGCCACGGGCCACCCGTCCTTCGTGATGTCGGCCTCGTTCACCAACCAGGTGCTGGCGCAGATCGAACTGTGGACCAAGGCCGAGGCCTACCAGCCCGGCGTCTACATCCTGCCCAAGCATCTCGACGAAAAGGTCGCGCGGCTGCACCTGGCGAAGATCGGCGTGAAGCTGACCAGGCTGCGCCCCGACCAGGCCGAGTACATCGGGGTCACGCCCGAGGGCCCGTTCAAGTCGGACCATTACCGCTACTGATCCCGTGGCGGCGCGATTTCCTTTGCGCCGCCCGGTTTCCTTCCTATCCTGCGAACCGGCGAACATGCTTCGCCGGTTTCGTCGTTTCAGGGAGTTGGGAGATTGCCATGGGCAAGCGAGACGAGTTGATCGCGCGCTACGCGGAAGACCTGCGCACGAAGTGCAAGATCGAACCTGACATGGCGCTTCTGACCAAGGTGACGATCGGTTGCGGGCCGGCGATCTACGATGCCGACGGCGCCACGGTCGCCGCCAGCCAGCCGTCCGAACTCGCGACGGTCAAGACGAATTTCCTGATCCGGAAACTTGGCCTGAAGGACGGCCCGGAACTCGACGCGGCGATCGACGCGGTGCTGGACATCTACGGCAAATCCGAGCGCAACAAGTACCGCGCCGTCGTCTATTACATGCTGGTGCGGCACTTCGGCCGCGAGGCCGTCTACGCCTGATCCTTGGTTAGCGGATCGTTACAGTTAACGCATTGGATTTGCGATGTTTTGTCGGCACGATCCGCTTGATCGCGCCGGCCTGACGGGATAGCACTGACGTCAACGAGGCCAGGACGGCCGGGACCCAGATCAGATCACGTGTGGTGCTAGGGGAGCACGTGGGGTGGAGAAGGGTCCTGGCAGGGGTGCCGGGGCCCTTCTTTTTTTTTGGCGATCCGCCTTGCGCGGAGCGTTGCGCGCCGCCTAAAGCCCGCCCAATTCGCAGATCACCTTCCACTCCGCCTCCGTCACCGGCTGAACCGAAAGCCGGGTATTGGTGACCAGCGCCATGTTCGCCAGCCGCGGGTCGGCCTTGGCCATCTCCAGGCTGACGGGGCGGGGCACCGGTTTCACCGCGCGGATGTCGACGCAGTCCCAGCGCGGATCGTCGGTGGTGCTGTCGGGATGCGACAGCGCGCAGACCTCGACGATGCCGACGACCTCCTTGCCGATGTTGGAATGGTAGAAGAACCCCAGGTCGCCCAGTTCCATCGCCCGCATGTTGTTGCGCGCCTGGTAGTTGCGCACGCCGTTCCATTCCTCGCCGGCCGCGCCCTTGGCGACCTGCATGTCCCAGCTCCAGACATCGGGTTCGGATTTGAAAAGCCAGTAGCGCATCAGCCGATCACCTTCTTCCATTCCTGCACGGTCACGGTGTCGAACAGCCCGGCCCGCGCATAGGGGTCGCCCGCCGCCCAGGCCTCGGCGGCGGCAAGGTCGGGCAGGTCGAGCACGACGAGGCTGCCGCACATCTCGCCGCCGTCGAGGAACGGCCCGGCCATCGCCACGCAACCGGTCGCCTCGATATAGGCGAGGTGATCGGCGCGGTTGGCCTTTCGGGTTTCCAGGTGGCCGGGCTTGTCGCGGCAGACGACGGCGTAAAGCGGCATGGTCATTCCTTTCGCAAGGGGCGGGACAGAAGGGTTTCGACGGCCTGGCCGACGCTGGCGTGGCCGTCGATCAGCGCGGTGACCATCGCGGCCACCGGCATCTCGAGCCCGTGGCGGGCGGCCAGCGCGACGGCGGCGCGGGCGGTGGCCGCGCCCTCGACCGTGATGCCGGGATCGAAGCGCGCGCCCTCGCCCAGCGCCTGGCCGAAACGGAAGTTGCGTGACTGGGCCGAGGTGCAGGTGAGCACCATGTCGCCGAAGCCCGACAGGCCCATCAGGGTTTCCGGCCGCGCGCCCAGCGCGGCGGCGAGGCGGATGAGTTCGGCGAAGCCCCGGGTCATCAGCGCGGCGCGGGCGCTGTCGCCCAGCCCGGCGCCGATCACCACGCCGGCGGCGATGGCGATCACGTTCTTCAGCGCCCCGCCCAGTTCCGCGCCGGCGGTGTCGGTGGTGCGGTAAAGCCGCAGGACCGGGGTGGCGAGATCGGCCTGAAGCCCCGCGCCCGCCGCCTCGTCGGCGCAGGCCAGCGCCAGCGCGGTGGGCAGCCCGCGGGCGATGTCGGCGGCGAAGGACGGGCCGGTCAACACCGCCGGCAGCGCGCCGGGGCAGGCGGCGCGGATCACCGCAACCGGCCCCCGCCCGGTCGCCAGGTCGATCCCCTTGGCGCAGGCCACCAGCGCCCGGCCGTCCAATGCCGGGGCGTGGGCGGCCAGGGTGCCCGCCAGCGCCTGCATCGGCACGGCCAGCAGAACCGTGCCGCCGGGATAATCCGCGATTTCCGCCGTGACAGAGACGGTTTCGGGCAGGTCGATCCCCGGCAGCCGGCGATCGTTGCGCCGGTCGCGCGCGATCTCGGCGGCATGGGCCGTGTCGCGCGCCCAAAGCGCCACCTGCCGCCCGTCGCGCGCCAGCGCCACCGCCAGCGCCGTGCCGAAGGCACCCGCGCCAAGGACCGTCACGCTCATGCCTTGGCGCCTTTCCGGCCCGAGCCGATCAGCGCCGGGCGCGCGGTGTCCAGCGGCCAGCGCGGCCGCGCGGCCAGGTCCAGCCCGTCATGGTGGCCGGCGCGCAGCCGCTCGATCCCGGCCCAGGCGATCATCGCGGCATTGTCGGTGCACAGCGACAAGGGCGGCGCGACGAAACGCAGGCCCGCCGCCTGTGCCACGCCCTCCAGCGCGGCGCGGATCGTGCTGTTCGCCGCCACCCCGCCGGCCACGGCGAAGGCCTTGGCGCCTGCGCCGTGGTCCCGCAGCGCCCGGCGGGACTTTTCCGCCAGCACGTCCGTCACCGCCGCCTGGAAGCCGGCGCAAAGATCGGCCCGGTCGGCGCGCGTCAGCCCGCCCTTCTCCGCCACCAGCGCGTCGCGGGCGCGCACCAGCGCGGTCTTCAGCCCCGAAAACGACAGGTCGCACCCCGGCCGGTCCAGAAGCGGCCGGGGAAAGGCGAAGCGGGCCGGGTCGCCGGCCTTCGCCTCGGCCTCCACCGCCGGGCCGCCGGGCTGCGGCAGGCCCAGCAGCTTGGCGGTCTTGTCGAAGGCTTCGCCCGGCGCGTCGTCGATCGTGCCGCCAAGGCGGTGGAATGTTTCCGCGCCCTCCACCCTCAGAAACTGGCAATGCCCGCCGGACACCAGCAGCATCAGGTAGGGAAAGGCCAGCCCGTCGGTCAGCCGCGGCGTCAGCGCATGGCCGGCAAGGTGGTTGACGCCGACCAGCGGCAGGCCCGCGCCCGCCGCGATGCCCTTGGCGCACATCACCCCGGCCATCACCCCGCCGATCAGGCCCGGCCCGGCCGTCACCGCCACCGCGTCGATCCGGTCCAGCCCCAGCCCGGCCCGGTCCAGCGCCGCCTCGACGCAGAGGTCGAGCTTCTCGGCATGGGCGCGGGCGGCCAGTTCCGGCACCACGCCGCCGAAGGCCGCGTGCAGGTCGGTCTGCCCGGCGACGACCGAGGACAGGATCTGCCGCTCGCCGTCCCCGGCGCGCACCACGGCGGCTGCGGTATCGTCGCAGCTGCTCTCGATCCCGAGAACGGTAAGGCCCTGGTCCATCGGCGCGGCGGTTGCTTGCATGACCCAGCGCAGGTAACACCCGCAACGGGCCCCGGCAATCCCGCCCGGGGCCGGGAGGGGCGCGTGAACCCGGAGCTGCCGATCCTGCTACTGACCCGCCCGGCGCCACAGGCCCGGCGCTTCGCCGAGGCGGCGCGGGACCGGTGCGGGGCCGGGCTGCGGATCGTCCTGTCACCCCTGATGGTGCCCGAACTGCTGAACCCGGACCTGCCGCTGCAGGGTCTTCGCGGGCTGATCTTCACCTCCGAGACCGGGGTGGAGGGCTTCGCCCGGCTCAGCGGCCGGCGCGACCTGCCCGCGCATTGCGTGGGCGAAACCACGGCCCGGGCGGCGCGGGACGAGGGCTTCACCGTCGCCACGATCGGGCCGGGCACGGCCGCGGCGCTGGCCGATCTGCTGGCCGGGGCCGTCGAGGGGCCGCTGCTATGGCCGCGCGGGGCCGAGGCGGCGGTGGATATCGCCGCGCGGCTGGCCGCGGCGGGGCTGCCGGTGCGCGCGGCCACGGTCTACCGGCAGGCGCCCTGCCCGGCCACGCCCGAGGCCGTGTCCGCGCTGGCCGGGTCCGCCCCGGTGATCCTGCCGCTGTTCTCCGCCAGGTCCGCCCTGCTGGCCGCCGCCGCCTGGCCCGCCCGCCAGGCGCCCCTGTTCGTCGCGGCGATCAGCCCCGCGGTGGCGCAGGCGGCGGCCCGGCTGGCGCCCGACCGGATGATCCCTGCCGCGCGGCCCGATGCCGAGGCGATGCTGGAGGCGACAGTCGCGCTTCTTGCCGCGGCACAGCCGGGTTGAGCCGCCCCGCCCCAGTATCTAGATTGCGAATCGGAGCGATTGCCGAAGGAGCCTGCCCGTGCCGAAACCGACCGAAGACAAAGACGGGGCGGAACGGGCGGCGGAGCCCGGGACCGAACCTTCGACCGGCGACGGCGGCACCGGAACCGGAACCGCCGAGACCGAAGAACTCGAACCCGATCGGGACGTTGGGGCAGGACCCGAGGCGGAAACGCCCGCGGATGCCGCGCCCGAAGAGGCCGGCGCCCCAGGCGAAACGACCGCCGGCGAGGGCGACGGCCCCGTACCGGAGCCCGAGGAGGGCGCAGACCGGACCGGCGAGGCCGGGGCGGCCGACGAACCCCCACCAGCGGCCGAAGCCGAGGCACCGGAACCGGAGGCGCAGGATCGCGCCGCCGAAGCGACCGACACCGCCGAGACCCCGGCGCGGGCCGCCAGCGCGCCCGCCGATCCCGCGCCGCGTGGCGGAACCGGCGCGGCGATCCTCGCCGGGCTGATCGGCGCCGTCGTGGGCTTCGGCGGATCGATCCTCGCGCTGGGCGGCGGGCTTGTGCAGATCCCGCCCGATCCGGCCGTCGCCGCCCTGCGCGGCGACCTGTCCGACCTGTCGCGGAATGCCGAGGCCACGGCGGAGCAGCTTGCAACCCTGTCCGGCGCCGTCGAAACCGCGGGCCAGCGTCTTGAAACGGTGGAGGCCGCGGCGTCCGAGGCGGCCGCCGCGGCGGCCAACGTGCCGGTGCCGGACCTTGGCCCGATCGACGCCGGTCTCGCCGCGCTTTCCGACCGCCTCGACGCGCTCGACACGCGCCTGACGGAGCTCGAAAAACGCCCGGTCGAAGGTGGCGCGGCCTCGGCCAGCGCGCTGGAGGCCTTCGACCGCGAGATGGCCGAGATGCGCGCGGCGCTGGAGGCGGCGCGCACCGGTGCCGCGGAAACCGAAGCCCGGATCGCCGCGCTGGTGGCCGAGGCCGAGGCGCGCTTCGCCGGGCTGGCCGGCGCGGCGGAGGGCCGGATCAAGGCCGAGGTCGCCAGGGCCGAATCCCTGGTGGCCGAGCGCGAGGCGCAGGCATTGGCCGAGGCCGAGGCCGCCGCGCGCGAGGCGGCCGACCTGCGCGCGCGGGCCGCGCAATCGGCGTTGTCGGCCGCCCTGTCGGCGGATCGCCCGATCGTTCCGGCGCTTGAGGAACTCGCCGCCGCCGGGGTCGAACTGCCGGCGGATCTGTCGGGCATCGCCGAACCGCCCAGCCAGGCGGAGCTGGAAGCGGCGTTCCCCGACGCCGCGCGCCGGGCGCTGGCCACCGCATTGCGCGACGACGCCGGCGACGAAAGCCTTGGCGACCGGGCGCTGGCCTTCCTGCGCGCGCAAAGCGGCGCACGCTCGCTGACACCGCGCGCCGGCGACGATGCCGACGCGATCCTGTCGCGGGCCGAGGCGGCGCTGCGCGAGGCGGATCTCGACGGGGCGCTGACCGAGATCGCGGCGCTGCCCGATCCGGTGCGGGCTGAGATGGCCGAATGGGTCGAACGGGCCGAGGCGCGCCGCGCCGTGGCCGACGCGGTCGCGGCACTTGCCGCCCCTGCGCGCTGAGGAGGCGGGAATGCTCTGGTCGCTCATCAAGATCCTGATCTTCGTCGCGCTGGTCGCGGGCCTCACGCTGGGGGCCGGCGAACTGATCGACCGTGGCGGCGCGCTGCGGATCGCCGTCGGCGGTTGGGAATTCACGCTGGAGCCGGTGCAGGCGATCATCGCCGGGATCGTGGCGCTGGTGGCGCTGTGGATCGTGCTGCGGCTGATCGGCCTTCTGGTGGCGGTGCTGCGCTTCGTCTCGGGCGACGAGACGGCGGTGTCGCGCTATTTCAGCCGCAACCGCGAACGCAAGGGCTACCAGGCGCTGTCGGAGGGGATGCTGGCGCTGGCCTCGGGCGAGGGCCGGCTGGCGCTGTCGAAGGCGGCCAAGGCGGAACGCTACCTGCACCGCCCGGAACTGACCGACCTGCTGACCGCGCAGGCCGCCGAGATGATCGGCGACGGCGCGAAGGCCGGCGAGGTCTACCGCCGGCTGCTGGGCGACGATCGCACCCGCTTTGTCGGCATCCGCGGACTGATGCGCCAGAAACTGGCCGAGGGCGATACCGGAACGGCGATGAAACTGGCGGAAAAGGCCTTCGCGCTGAAGCCCCGGCATGACGAGGTTCAGGACACCCTGCTGAAGCTGCAGGCCGACACCGGCGACTGGAAGGGCGCGCGCGGCACGCTGGGCGCCAAGCTCAAGCAGGGCAAGCTGCCGCGCGATGTCTACCGCCGCCGCGACGCGGTGCTGGCGTTGCAGGAGGCGCGCGAGGTCTTCGCCGAGGGTGCGACGATCGAGGCGCGCGAGGCCGCCATCGCCGCCAACCGCGCCTCGCCCGACCTGATCCCGGCGGCGGTGCTGGCCGCGCGCGGTCTGGTCGAAGAGGGCAAGGCCCGGCAGGCGCAGCGGGTTCTGAAGAAGGCTTGGGAGGCGCAGCCGCATCCCGATCTGGCTGCCGCCTATGCCGCAATCGAACCCGACGAAGCGCCGTCGGAGCGGCTCAAGCGGTTCGAGCCGTTGCTGCGGCTGAAGCCCTATGACGAGGAAACGCGGATGCTGCGCGCCGAGCTGAACCTCGCCGCCGAGGATTTCCCGGCCGCGCGGCGGGCGATGGGCAAGCTGGCCGAAACCCACCCGACGGCACGGACCCTGACGATCATGGCCGCGATCGCCCGCGGCGAGGGCGCGGACGACAGCGAGGTGCGCGGCTGGCTTGCCCGCGCGCTGACGGCCAGCCGCGGCCCGCAATGGGTCTGCGACAAGTGCCACAACATCCAGGCCGGCTGGGCACCGGTCTGCGACAGCTGCGGCGGCTTCGACACGCTGAGCTGGCGCGAACCGCCCGGCGGCGGCGCGCCGCTGCCCGGCGGCGCGGGGATGCTGCCGCTGATCGTCGGCACCCCGCCGGCGCCCGAAGCGGCCGGCGACACGGAGAACGGGGCCACCCCGGTGCCCGACGCCGCGGCCGAGGAGATCGGCGATCCGGACAGGTCGCAGCCCGAGGCCGTCGACCTGGCCCGCGGCGCGGAACCGGGGAAAAAATAGGGCTACACAAGGCCCGGCGAAGGTGCTATCCGCGCCCCTGCCTCCGGCAGCGCACGCCGGAGCGCAGGGAAGTGCCGGTGTAGCTCAGCTGGTAGAGCACGTCATTCGTAATGATGGGGTCGGGGGTTCGAGTCCCTTCACCGGCACCACTTCTCTCTCCGAACAAGTCCAAAGACATCCACAAAACCCTGTGATATAAGGGTTTTGCGATGTCCTCGTTGTCCGGGTTGATCCGACAAGACCCGAGGAGATGCCCCCAGGTTGGGGGCAGAATTGGGGGCATCGAGTCGTTGCTCGAAAGAGGATGCCCCCAGATGCCCCTGACCGACGCGAAGCTGCGAACGCTCAAGCCCAAGGACAAGCCCTACAAGGTGGGCGACTTCCAGGGGCTCTACGTCACTGTCACTCCGACCGGCTCTTGCCTGTGGCACCTGAAGTATCGGTTCGAGGGGCGGGAGAAGCGGCTGTCCTTCGGCATGTATCCCGAGGTCAGCCTGGCCGACGCCCGGAGGCAGCGGGACGCCGCGCGCGCGGTGCTGGCACGGGGAGAGGATCCCGGCGAGGTTAAGAAAGAGGCCAAGCGTGCGTCCGCCGTGCGGGATGCCGAGACCTTCAAGAAGCAGGCGGAGGTCTACAAGGCGAAGCTTCTGGCCGAGAACAAGGCGCCGGCGACCCGCGACAAGGCGGCGTGGCTGCTGGACATGGCGCTTGCCGAGTTCGGTGACCTGCCGATATCGCAGATCACCGCGCCGATGGTCCTGCAATGCCTCAGGAAGGTCGAAGCGAAGGGCAACTACGAAACCGCGAAGCGTCTGCGGTCGAAGATCGGCGCTGTCTTCCGTCTGGCCATCGCCAGTGGGCTGGCCGAGACCGACCCGACCTATCCCCTCCGCGATGCCCTGATCCGACCGCAGGCCAAGCACAGGGCCGCGATCACCGACCCCAAGAGACTGGGCGAGCTGCTGCGCGCGATCGACGAGTTCCATGGCCAGGCCATCACGCGGATCGGCCTGCAACTTCTCGCGCTTCTCGCGCCACGGCCCGGCGAGTTGCGTCAGGCAAAGTGGGAAGAGTTCGACCTGGAGGCCGCGATCTGGACGGTTCCCGCCGAGCGTATGAAGATGCGCCGCCCGCACCGGGTGCCTTTGCCTGGGCAGGCGGTGACGCTCCTGCGGGATCTGTCGTCCCTGACCGGGTCAGGGGCCTTCGTCCTGCCGTCCTTGGTCTCGACCCAGCGACCGATGAGCGAGAACACCCTCAACACCGCCTTGCGCCGCATGGGGTTCGGTGCCGACGAGATGACCTCGCATGGCTTCCGCGCGACCTTCTCGACCATCGCGAACGAAAGCGGCCTGTGGAATCCCGATGCAATCGAGCGGGCGCTGGCCCATGTCGACAAGAACGCCGTGCGCCGGGCCTACACCCGCGGCGAGCACTGGGACGAACGGGTGAGGCTGGCCGAGTGGTGGGCTGGATTCCTACAGGAGGCGCGGGCAAAGTCAGGGTGATCGAAATGAACCCGAGGTCCTGATGGACGAAGAGGAAGCAGCGTTTCGGAAGAAGCGCAACGCCATGATCCTCAACGCGATCGGCGGAACCCTTCTCCTGACATTCGAGCCGCAGGATCCTTTGCTGCTTGGTGAGGAGTTTGAGCAGCGCTCGAAGACCCTTTTCGACAGTCTGGATAAACGCCGTCGTCGCCTCGTAAGTTATCTCAGGGCGCTGCCTTTCGATGTGATCCAGTCCGAGTTCTCGGAGCGCGGCTTCCCAACTTCACCGGAGCAAAAGGAATGGTTCGACCGGGAGCGCTTCGACATGAGGCGCTACGAAGCGAAGCTTACCACATGGGACATGGCCCAGTTCGATGAGAGGACCGCGCTGGCCGACGCCGACTACTGGTCGAAGGTCGCTTACCTGACGATGGATGAGGCGGTGCTCCTCTCGGCTGGTCTGAACCCATCGGAGCACGCCATCAGAGCGTTGAATCGCGGAAGCGACCGCGGGAAGCTTGATCCGGCGACGGCGTTTCTTCGGCAGCGCCGGGATCTTTTTCGTCGTGCGCTCGACCCGGGCCAGAACGATCTGAAGCTTACGCCGGGCAAGGTTCTCCGCTGGATCAGGCAGGTGAATCTTGAGGTTCATCCAAGGTTTCGCTGCATTCTCGAAACGATCGAGCGAGCCGAGATGTCTCCCCAAGACGTCAGCAGCCCTCCCGTGACGGAGATGTCCTCGGAAATCGGCCGGATCGACCCGCGCGAGAAGACCTCGATGGCAAAGCTCTTGGTGCTCATCGCCATCGATGCGTATGGCTACGACCCACGCGCCAATAGAAGCCCCATTCCGAACGAGATCGAAGGCATCGCGCATCGCAACGGCGTCGGCCTGACAGCTGAGACGATTCGGTCCTACCTCAGGCTGGGGGCTGAGCAGCTACCAACTGACTGGACCAAGGACTAAGGCGCTAATCGCTTAGCGAATAGTGCAACAAGACACATTAGATATCAGACACTTGATCTAATCGCGAACGCCCAAGGTCTGATCGCCCTACCGGCGCGTCGCCCGTTGCAGGTTCTGCTTGCACGAAGCGACACCGAGGCGAACCACAATGAGCAGCACCACCTTTCCCCGCACCGGCCTTGTCCGGCTTTCCTCCATCCTCGCCCCTGATGGGCCGATCCCGGTTTCCAAGTCGACGTGGTGGCAGGGGGTCCGCGACGGACGCTTTCCCAAGCCTCTGAAGCTCGGCCCCCGCACGACCGTCTGGAAGGCCGAAGACATCCGGGCGCTGTTCGAAGATCGGTCGGATGCCTAAGCTCCCCAATCCCCGAATGATCCGGTCGGCGCGGAGCTACACCATCCCGGAAGCGGCCGAGGCGCTGGGCGTCTCGGTCGGCACGGTGCGGGGGTGGGTGCGGCTGGGCCTTCGGCTTCTGAGCGGACAGCGGCCTTTCCTCATCCTAGGGTCCGACCTTCGCGGCTACCTCGAGGCGCGCCGCGCAAAGGGCAGGGTCCGGCTCGCGCCCGAGGAACTCTATTGCCTCTCCTGCAAGGCACCGCGGCGACCTTTTGGCATGCTGGTCGACTGGCACTGTCAGACCGCGAAGACCGCCCGCATGGTCGGCCTGTGCGAGGCCTGCGGAGGATCTTGCAACCGCATGGTGAGCGCCCGCGCGCTGCCTCGGATCAGAACGGTTTTCGACGTCGCCATCAAGGACGAGCCCGCACCCTAAGGGAGACATCTTCCCCCCATTCTAACCGACACTTCGGAGGAAAAGACCGATGGCAAGAAAAGTCGACGAGCAGAACGAGCGGATCAAGCGCCGGTATGCCCACTACCTTAGGGAGGCCAGGCGCAGTGATCCGGCGACGGTGAACAAGGCGATGGACGCGATCCTCCGCTTCGAGCGCAGCACCGGCGTGAAGAGCTTCAGGCTGTTCCACATCGAGCAGGCCGTTGCCTTCAAGCGCGGGCTACAGGCCGACAAGAACGTCCGGACGGGGAGGCCGTTGTCGAAGGCGACGATCGACAGCACCCTTCGCGCGGTGAAGGCCTTTTTCCTTTGGCTGGCCGGGCAGCCGGGCTACAAGTCGCGGATCAGCTACGCGGACGCCGACTACTTCAACCTGTCCGCCAAGGACGCCCGCATCGCCCACACCCAGCGCGACGTTCCGTTCCCGACGCTGGAACAGTGCCGGCACGCCTTCGCGAAGATGCCCGAGGCCACGGTCATCGACCGCCGCAACAAGGCGCTCTTCGCCTTCCTGATGCTCACCGGAGCGCGGGACGGAGCCATCGCCTCGATGCCCCTCAAGACCGTCGATCTGGTCGAAGGCTGCATCCATCAGGACGCGCGCATCGTGAAGACCAAGGGCGCCAAGACCTTCACGACCGTATTCTTCCCGGTCGACGCAGACTACTTAGCCTTCTTCGAGGACTGGGTCCGCTACCTGCGCGAAGAGGCGATGTTCGGGCATGACGATCCGCTGTTCCCAAGGCCGCAGATGGGGCTTCGCGATGGATGCTTCGCGGTAACAGGCCTGTCGCGAGAGTTCTATGCGAACGCGGGGGCGCTTCGCGATGCCATCGGCGCGGCCTTCCTGAACGCGGGGCTTCCGGCCTTCGGCCCCCACAGCTTCCGCAAGACGCTCGTGAAGCTGGGCAGCGACCTCTGCCGGACGCCGGAGCAGTTCAAGGCCTGGTCCCAGAACCTCGGGCACGAACACGTAGTCACCACGATCAGCGCTTACTGCCCGGTCTCGGGGGAGCGGCAGAAGGAACTGATCCGGGGTCTTAGGGGAGCTGATGGCTCTGGCCCGTAGCGGACATTGGAGAGTTGCGCAGCGAACGACGGCTCGGAGCCCAGGGCGGACCTTGTTGTCCGGCGCAGCATTGATCGCGATGGGCGGGAAGCGGCCGGTCGGACTTCCCTTTGGAACGTCAGGTTTGTCGGGAAAGCCTTTCCTGAGACACTGAGGGTGATCTCATTGGGACCGCCCCGCCTATCGATTGGCTCCGAACCGATCCAGCACGTTACGGGTGATCCGATCGATCTGCGGGTCGCCGCGGGAAAGGCCCGCCACCCATTCGCAGGTGGCGGCGTTGAAGACTTCGCCGTTGCCACGCTGCCAGTGGATCATCACGCCGTTACCGCGGGCGGCGGAGGCCCGGGTTTCGGCGGTGTCCGCGCCGGTCAGGGCCAGGGCGCGGAAAGCGGCATCCTCGCCCCCGATGTAGCGGGTTTCGCCCCAGACGCCGTGGTCGGGTTCGATGTTGGCCGCAAGGCCTGCCGCCAGAACCACTATGCCCGGGTCCGTGCCATCCGCCCCGGTCGGACAGGGCAGCCCGTCGCGGAAGGCGAGGTCGAGCCCGTCGACCTCGTAGCCGAAGACGCGGGCGGCGCGCCCCAGCGTGTCGCCGTAGCCAAGGTGCGTGCCGGCAAAGGCCCAGTGATCGGGCCTGTAGACGGTGTAGCCCGCCCCCTGTCCGGCGCAGGTGCCAAGGCCCGCGTAGATGCCGCGCAGCGCGTTCGCGCCGAAGGTGAGGCAGCCGGGGCGGTTCAATGGCGCAGCCTCCCAGGCGCCGGTGACGCGCTGCGCCTCGGCCGTGCCCATCAGCGGGTCGCGGTCTGTGGCGGTGTATTTATAGCAGACCTGCCGGCGGCCGCCGTCCTCGATCCGCACCTGCCACAGGAAGTTCCCGGCAAACCGCGCGACGGTGCCGCCCGCTTCGGTGTAGCGGTCCACCGCGTCGCGCATCTCCGCGCTCCAGTATTCGTCGTGGCCGACGAAGATCAGGCAGCGGTGGCGGTCGATCAGGCCTGGGTCGCGGTGCAGGTCGTGCAGGGTGGCGACATCCACCTCATAGCCCGCCGCCTCGGCCCAGCGGGCGAAGTGGCGCTCATAGCTCGCCCAGCCGGCCGAGGCGTATTTCTTCGAGTAGCCATAGGCATAGGCCCATTCCATGTAGGGATAGCGCACCATCTCGCCCGGCCGTGGCGGCTGTTCCGGCAGGGCGCGGGGGGCGCCGGCGGGCAGCTTGCAAAAGCCCCGCGTCCAGGGCCGGTCGAGCGACAGGACGGGGGAGAATTCGTTGCCCTCGGGCCCGGCGATCCCCTCGTAGGCGTTCGACCCGCCCCAGCAGTTGTAGGCGACCCAGGTGCCGGTGGCGCAGACC
The DNA here is from genome assembly GCA_024742695.1 of Paracoccaceae bacterium. Classification (GTDB taxonomy): domain Bacteria; phylum Pseudomonadota; class Alphaproteobacteria; order Rhodobacterales; family Rhodobacteraceae; genus JANSXY01. The sequence continues at coordinate 152,515 of JANSXY010000005.1, forward strand.
AGAAGATAGGGCGCGGCGGGCAGGCCGGGGGCGCGGTGCACGAGGATCAGGTGATGTTCCTCTACCAGATCGTCGCCGCGCCGCGCCCGGAAGGTGACGAGGTAGCCGCCCGGCCGCCAGTCGGCCGGGATCGTCAGCCGGTGTTCGACGGGCCAGCCGCAGCCCGTCACCGAACAGTCGGCGGGCGTGGGGTGGTGCCGCCCGGCCAGCCCCCCGGCGCGGTAGAGCGGCTCATAGGTCAGGCCGTCGCGGCCAATCTCCAACTCCCATGTCTCGGCCGTGGTCGAGACATGCAGCGCCACCGTGTCGCCCGGCGCATAGGTCATCCGGTCGGAATAGCCCCAGATCTCCAGCACCCGCTCATCCCGTGCTGGGCCGATGAAATAGTGGTCGAGGATGTGCCGCGCCCGTGCCCGTGTGCGCGGGGTGATCGCGGGGCCGGGCCCCTCTGCGGCGGGATCGACGGTCATTCGGCCTACTCCGGCAGGTAGCGGGCCGACCAGCCTTCGGCGGCGGCCCCGGTGGCGATCATCGCGTCGATCTCCTCCGCCGCATAGCCCGCGCGTGCGAGCACCGTTCGCGTTTCGGCGCCATATTTCGGCGCCGGGCCGGGGATCGTGATCGGCGCGCTTTCGGGGCGCACGGCGTTCGGTGCCACAAGGTCGACCCAGCGGCCCATCGGGTGCCGGTCGTGCCGCACCGCGCGGTAGGTCGCGTGGCGGATGTCCGGGGCGCCCGCGCTTTCGAGCTGAAGGGATGCCTCCCGTGTGGCGTGGAGCGAGCCGAGCGGCACGATCCCGGCCGAACCCCCCGCGAAGGCGGCGGCCCAGTCGGCGATGGGCCGTGTCGCGAAATGCCGGGAGAGCGCCGCGGTTAGTTCCGCATCCGCCTCCGTCGCGCCCAGATCGGCCAGTTCCGGCACCCGCGCCAGCGCTGCCGCGCGCTCTGTGGGGGCGGCGAAGAACATCCAGCCATCCGCCGCCCTGTAGCAGCGGTAGAACGCATCCCAGCCCTGCACCGAGCGGCCCGAAGGCTCGTCGAAGGGGCCGCGTCCGGCGAAGTCGTGCATGAACTGCGCCTGGATCATCTCGCCCGCCGCGGCCAGCGCCGCCCGCGCCACGCCGCCCTTGCCCGTCACCTGCCGCCGTTCCACCGCCGCGCCAAGGGCCACGCAGGCGCAGAACCCGGTCAACACGTCGATCGTGCCGAAATGCGCATGTTCCTCGGGCGTCTCCATCCCGCCGCCGAAGCGCAGCATCACCCCGGTCGCCGCCTGCGACGTGTCGTCATAGCCCAGGTGGTCGGATTTCGGCCCCCGGCGCGGCCCGCCGTAGGCATCGAGTTGCACGAGGATCAGCGCGGGGTTCAGCGCCGCCAGCCTGTCCGGCGCCAGCCCCAGCGCATCGCGCTGCGCGTCGGTGCCGTTCATCGTCACCACGTCCGCCGTGGCCAGCAGACGGTCCAGCGCCGCGCGGCCCGCCCTGGTGCCGAGATCAAGCAGCACGCTGTCCTTGCCGCGCTGCGCCTGAAGGCCGAAGACCACCGCGTTCCACGGGTCGACCGAGGGTGCGACCGGCTGCACATGGGTTACCTTCGCGCCGAACCGCGCCAGCGTCGCGCCGATCGTCGGCCCGGCGATGACATTGGTCAGGTCGAGCACGCGCACCCCGTCCAGCCAGCCGGTCGCCGGGCCGGTGGCCGCCGGCGCGGGCCGGGGCGGTTCGGCGAGGATCGCCGCCAGATCGGGGCGCAGGTCGTCCGGGTCCGGCCCCGGCCGCTTGGCCAGCGCCCCGGCATCGTCGGCGAGCCAGGCGACATTGCCCATCTGCCGCATCCGGCCGTGGCGCGGGTCATCCACCTCAAGCACCAGACCCGAGGCCAGCGCATGCGGATCGGCCAGCCATTCGGCGGTGCTGCGCTGCGCGGTGCCGGGCGCCTTGGCCGCGCCGAACAGCGCCTCCCACTCCGCCGCGGGGCGGGTCAGGAACGCCGCCTGCATCGCCCCGGCCACCCGCGCGCGGTCCTTCGGACCGACCGGGAAGTTCCTGAGCGCCCAGTCCGCCGGCCAATCGCCCTGGTCGAGATAGGCGTCGAAATCCGGCAAGCTCTCGGCCAGGTCGTGCAGGCCCAGAACCTCCAGCGCGCGGCGCTGGTGGCCCTTGATCGAACAGGCGACCACGTAGAACCCGCGCCCGTCCGCGCAGGTATAGGTGCGGTAGAACGGGTCGAGCAGCGGCCAGAGATCCTCGAACGCCAGGCTCATCGGCAGGTCTTCGGCGGCGCGGCGATCCAGCTCCACCTCGCGCGGGGATTTGTAGCGGTCCGGGTAGTCCTGAACCTGCTGGCTGTTGTAGACCAGCCCCTCGAACAGCGCCGAGGCCAGCGGCACCTCGACATGCTCGCCCCCGTTCCGCGCCCGCGCCCCCAGAGCGAACAGCACCGACATCGCGCCGAAGGCCGCGCCATAGGCCGAGGCCATGCCAAGCGGCGTGAAGGACGGGTTGATCCCCATCAGGCGGCGGTTCAGCCCCATGTCGGTGAACTGCCCGGTGCGTGCGGCGATCAGCGCCTCCCAGGCCGGAAGCCCGGCGAATTCCGGGTCGGCCGAGGCGAAACCGGGCAGCGACAGGCTGACGAGGCCGGGATTGACCGCGCGCAGGGCGGCCGGGCCAAGGCCAAGACGGTCCATCACGCCGGGGCGGAAGTTCTCGATCACCACGTCGGCCCGCGCGGCCAGGTCGAGCGCCGTCTGGCGCCCGGTGTCGGTCTTGAGGTCCAGCACCAGCGACCGCTTGCCCCGCGACAGCATGTCGAAGGCCGGATCCCGCCAGCGCGGCCCGCCGGGCGGGTCGATGCGGATCACCTCCGCCCCCAGGTCGGCCAGCATCATCCCGACCATCGGCCCGGCGAGGTAGTGGCCGAAGTCGAGCACCCGCAGGTGCGACAGGGGGCGGTGCGTCATCGTCGGAAACCCTTGTGCCGGATCGGCGCCCTTTGCGCCCCGGGGCCGAGACTATGCTTGCAAGGCGCGCACGGATTGACTGATCCTGCCATTCAAACGACAGAAAGAGACAACCACGTGCCGCTTCGGGTCTCCGTCCTGCTCTTCGACGACTTCTCGAACATGGTCCTGTCCTGCCTTATGGAACCCCTGCGCGTGGTGCGGGATCAGGCCGGGTTCGACCTGCGGTTCGAAGTGGTGGCGCCGGGGGACCGGCCGGTCACAAGTTCCAGCGGTTTGCGCGTCGCACCGGATGTGCCGATGGCCGGGATCGCACGGCCGGACCTGTGCCTTCTGATCGGCGGCGACCGGTTCCGCGAAGCCGCCGGGGAGCCGGACCTCTGGCGCCACCTTCGCCCCGCGCGGACCGCGGGCCTGGTGATCGCGGCCGATACGGGCGCATGGCTGATGGCCGCAGCCGGGCTGCTGGAGGGGCGCAGGGCCACCCTGCACTGGCATCTGCTGGAAGAGTTCGCGGAGGTCTTCCCCGCCGTCACCGTCACCCCGGACCGGCATGTCCGCGACGGCGCGATCTGGACCTGCGGCAGCGCCGCGACCGGGCTCGACCTCATCCTCGCCTTTATCCGCGAAAGGTTCGGCCCGGCGGCAGCCTTCGAGGCCGAATCGATGTTCCTGCACGACAGCGCCCGCCAGGCCAGCGACCCGCGCTTCGGCCCCGGCCTGCGCGGGCGCGGCTCGGACCGGCTGCGCCGGGTGGTCGCCCGGATGACCGCCACGCTAGAATCGCCGCCCTCGCTCGCGGAACTCGCCCGCGGCGCCAATCTGTCGGAACGCAGCCTCAACCGGCTGTTCCAGCGCGAACTGGGCCAGTCGCCTGCCCGCTACCTGCAGTCCCTGCGCCTCGCCCGTGCACGCGACCTTGCCAGCCACACCGATCTCGGCCTCGACCAGATCGCGCTGCGCTGCGGCTTCTCCGGCGCCTCGGCCCTTTCGCGGGCATTCCGGAACAGGACGGGGCGTTCGATCCGGCAGCCGAACTGATCGACCCAGGAGCGGCCCTTCGCGGCGTTGGCGCCGAATGTCCGGAAAGGGCCGATGATGACATTTGATGCTGCTTCGGCGTGGGTCCGAAAAGTCCGCAACCCGGTCGTTAGGGTCGTCTGCAGCAAATGACGGCTTTCCGCACTTCTAGCCTCCAGAAAAAACAGGTGCGGCATAGGCCAATGACAGCGACACAGCACAACTGGCGAGCCGCCACAATTCGTCGCTCCGGCGGGGACCATGGGTGCGAGGAAGTCCCATGGGGGCAATATTGGGGGCATGGTTGCAGAGGAGCGCACAAAGTCAGCAATAGGATCATATGGTTAGCTTTCAGAAGCGAGTCCCTTCACCGCACCACTTCTCTCTCCGAAAACCTCCGGTGACATAGGCATGACGGTGCAAGACAGGGTCTTGCGATGCCTCTGCGTCGGGGTCGCAACCGGCGGATTGCGCAGGTGCGCCGGGGCGGTCGCCGTCGGGCGGTCAACGTGCCGATTGCGCGCCTTTCCGAAGCCGAGGATCGGCGATGGCCTTCACGGTCGCGGCGATGACGGCCAGGCAGAGAAGGGCCTTCGACACCGGTTCCATCGCGCCGTCGATGAGGACGGCGTGCACGACGCTGCCCGGCACGATCACCATCGCCAGCGTCGTATGCGCGTTGCGCCAGGCCCGCCGGCGCAGCGGCAGGCGGCCGCGCAGGGCGGCCAGCAGCGCCGTGGCGGCCAGCGCCCACATCGCCACAACGCCCCAGGCGGAAAACGGGGTGGGCGACCTGAAAAGCAGCGCGTCGACCATGTCGGGCGGGCTGGTGACCCACAGGCCGGCGACGTGGATCGCCACCAACACGGCCAGAAGGCCGCCGACGCGGCGATGAACGCGCCGCCCGCGCGGGCCTGACAGGCCAGGCAGGTCACCGGCCGCCAGGAGCGGTTGCAAGAGCAGCAGGGCCATCGCGGCGATGCCCGCGAAGCCGCCGGCGATGTAGACCGGATCGCGCCACGCCAGAAGCGGGCTGGCCGCCGCCGCCACGATCGGAACGGACAGAACGATGGCAAGCGTCAGCCAGATCGCGGCCTGCCGGATCGAGGGCATCTTCATGCGCTTCGGCCCGGTCAGGCCGGTTCGAGGACGAAATGTGCCTCCAGGTCCGTGTCTTTGGAACTGGGCATGACGGGGCGCAGGAACACCGTCCTGAAGTCGCCGCTGTCATAGGCGAGGTGGCCGTGCGGCTGGCCGAAGGCCGGCACGATCTGCGGCATTTCCAGCCGGAACACCCCGGCCGTGTCGGTCAGCGTCGCGCCGTGGCTGTGCCAGTCGCGCTCGTGCCCCTCGGTCGTGTGCGCCCAGATCTGGATGCGCTGGCCCGCAAGCGGGGCGCCATCGCCGGCGCGCCGCACGGTGCCCGACATCCAGAATCCGCCGCCCCCGATCCGCTCCACGATCGGCGCGCCGGGGCGATAATTGTTGGCGCCGCCGCGCATCGACGGGGTCGGGGCAAGGCCCTGCGCCCGCGCCGGTACGCGCAGCCCGGACAGCCCGGTGGCGAGGGTCGCGCCGGCAGTGGCGACCAGGGTGCGGCGGGTCAAGAGCACGGCAGTCATCTGGGCTACTCCTTTCGCGAAGGGTCCGGTTCGGCCGGAGGCTGGCCAAGCCTAGCACCCGGTCCGCCGGCCCGGCCAGCGGTGCCGCGGGTGCCGATCCCGCGGGGCGATAAAATGCGCCCACGATTTCGCGAGGTGGCCGGAAACCGCGCAGCGGCCGGTCGGTCCCGACGGTGCCGCGGGCCGTGATGGGCCGGCCCCGGCTGGACAGCGCCGGCCGCCGGCCTAGCTGCCCGCCATGCGCTGGATCGTCCTCCTTCTGGTCTTCCTGCCCGGGCTCGCCGCCGCCAACGATTGGGCCGCCCTCGATGAACCCGGGGCGATCGCGATCATGCGCCACGCGCTTGCGCCGGGAACCGGCGATCCCGCCGGGTTTCGGATCGACGATTGCGCGACGCAGCGCAATCTCGACGCGCGCGGCCGGGACCAGGCGCGCGCGATCGGGGCGGCGTTCCGCGAGCGGGGCATCGCCTTCAGCGTGGTGTTGAGCAGCCAGTGGTGCCGGTGCCGGGAAACCGCCGACCTGCTCGATCTCGGCGAGGTTGTGGAGGCGCCCGCGCTGAACTCCTTCTTCGGCAACCCCGCGCGGCGGGCGCCACAGACGCGCGCCACGCTGGAGCTGCTATCCCGCACCGATGGGCGGGCGATGCTGGTGTCGCACCAGGTGAACATCTCGGCGCTGACCGGGTTCGCCACCCGTTCCGGCGAGTTGCTTGTCATCCGCGTCGTCGATGGCAAGGTCGACCTGCTCGGCCGTATCCTGATCGACCCCTAGCCGACCACCGCCGATTCCGGCGCGGTCACCCGGACCGTTCGGCGGGCGCCGGTCTTGCGGTTTCGGCACTGTGCCTCGCGATCGACGGCGGTATCCGGTTCGGTGGGCCGGACGGCCCCGGTTCGCCAGAACGGCCTTGATCCAAATCAGCGCATCGGCGACCGCGACATGGGAGTCACGGCCCGAACGGAGTTCGACCGCGGGGGGCCAGCGCGATGCCGGGACGGCCAGCTTCATCTTCCGCGACGACGGTGCCAAGCGCGGCCCTGGTCCCGTTCGTCGCCGTGACCTTCCTGATTACCTGGGGGCTGCTGGGGGGTTACATCCTTGCGCCGGAGATCACCGCCGGCCTGTTGGGGGAGATCAGCGGCAGCCATCCGGTGTTCTTTATCGTCACATGGTCGCCGGCGATTGCCGCGCTTCTCGTCGTCTGGCGATACGGCGGCCTGCCGGCCCTTGGCGCCTTCCTGTCGCGGTTGCTTGTCTGGCGGGGGTCGGCGGGCTGGGCGGCCTTCATCCTGCTGGTGCTGCCGGCGGTCTTCGTGGCGGGATCGCTGATCAAGGGTGGACCTGTGCTGGCACCCCTGCCGCCGGAGGGCGCGATGCCCGTCCTCGCCATCCTGGTCATGATGCTGTTTCTCGGCCCGATCGAGGAGTTCGGCTGGCGCGGGGTCATGCAGCCCCTGCTGCAGCGGCACGTCGCGCCGATCTGGGCGGGGCTGATCATCGGCGCGACCTGGGGCATCTGGCACCTTCCGGCCTTCTTCCTTGCCGGCGTGGTGTTCGCCGACTGGAACTTCCTGCCGTTCTTCATCGGCAACGTGACGCTGGCGGTGCTGGTCACGCCGATCTTCAACACGACGCGGGGCAGCCTGTTGTGGCCGATGGCCTTCCACTGGCAGCTCATCAACCCGTTCTGGCCCGATGCCCAGCCCTGGGACACCTGGATCCTTGTCGCCGTCGCCGTCGTCGTGGTGTGGTGGAACCGCGCCGGCCTGTTCACCCGCGACGGCGCGGTGACCGAGGTGGTGCCGGCCCGTCCCGCCACGGAACGCGCGCGGCCGCCCAAGGCCGGATAGCGCCCCGCCCATCGCGCGTGCCGGCCGGCCCGCGCCACCGTCACCGTGCCGAAAGGAGATCGCCGATGGCCTGGACCCGCGTGAGACTGAACGCCCTTGGCGGCCCCGAGAAACTGGCCCTCGAAACCGTGCCCGATGTGCCCGAGCCGGGTGCGGGCGAGGTGCGGGTGCGCGTTCTGGTCACCAGCGCGGCTTTCACCGACGTGATGATCCGCAAGGGCCTGTATCCCGACGTCAAGGACAAGCCGCCGTTCACCCCCGGCTATGACATGGTCGGGATCGTCGAGGCCGCCGGCCCCGGCGCAAGCCGGTTCCGCCCCGGCGACCGGGTGGCGGACCTGACCACGATCGGCGCCTATGCCGAATACATCTGCCTGCCGGAGGATCGGCTGACCCCGGTGCCCGACGGGGTTTCCGATGTGGACGCGCTGGGGATGATCCTGTCCGCGGTCACGCCCTGGCAGATGCTTACCCGCGTGGCGAAGCTGAAGGCGGGGCAGAGCCTGTTGATCCACGGCGCCGGCGGCGCGGTCGGAACGGCGATGCTGCAACTGGCGCGGGACGCCGGGATCGCCGCCTTCGGCACGGACGTGGCGGCCAAGCACGGTCTGATCCGCAGCCTCGGCGCCACGCCGCTTGCCCCCGACGCGCCCGAGGCGGCGATCCTCGCCGCGACGGCGGGCGGGGTGGATGCGGTGTTCGACCCTCTCGGCGGCGAAAGCCTGTCGCGCTCGCTGCACGCGCTGAAACCCGGCGGCCTGCTGGTGGCCTTCGGCTTCCTCAACGAGGTGCTGGGCCGGGGCGGGTCGATCCCGATGGATTTCGTCCGGCTGACGCTGTGGGACTGGTTGCCCAACGGCCATGCCACCGCCTTCTATTCCATCGGCGCGATGCGCCGGAAGCATCCGGACTGGTTCCGGCAGGATCTGGCGATGCTGTTCGGGATGCTTGCGGACGGCCGGATCGCCCCGGTGGTGGCCGAGGTGCTGCCGCTTGCCGAGGTCCGGCAGGCGCACGAGCGGCTGGAGGCGGGGACGGTGGCGGGCAAGCTGGTGCTGCGGGTGTCCGAGCCGTAGGGCCCGGCCGGGCCGGCATCGCACGGCGGGCCGGGAAGGGCCGGTCTCAGATGCTGTCCTTGACCCTGTCCCAGGTGTTGCGGATGTGCCGGGCCATCGCCTGCCCGAGCCGCGCGCCATCGCGATCCTTGAGCGCCGCGACCATGGCCTCGTGATCCTCGACGGCGCCGGCCCAGTATTCCGGCCGCTGGTTGCCGATGTAGCGGATGCGCTTGAGCCGCGCCTGCAGGTTCCTCTGAGTTTCCTGAAGCGTCTCGTTCTTCGACAGTTCCGTCAGGCGCGAGTGAAACTCCTGGTTCAGCTTGTAGTAGGGCATCCGGTCGCGGGCGCGGTAGTGGCCGAGCATCCGGTTGTGCAGGTCGACGAGTTCCGCGATCTCCGCGTCGCTCGCCCGCGCGCAGGCCAGTTCGCCGGCGAGCTGTTCCAGATGCCCCAGAACCTCCAGCATCGCGAACACGTCTTCCGGCGTCCACTTGCGCACGATGCTGCCCTTCGACGGGCGCACGATGACGAGGCCTTCGGCGGCGAGCGTCCTGAGCGCCTCGCGGAACGGTGTTCGCGACACGCCCAGTTCATCGATCAGCCGGGCCTCGTCGATTCGGCTTCCGGGCTCCAGAACGCCCTCGATGATCAGGTCGCGCACCCGGCTGACGACCTGGTCGTGTAGCGAGCGATTGGTGATGGCAATCGATGAGTTCATGGGTAACGCCCTGTCTCGGCACGGTTTCCGGATAGCACTTCGGGCCAGAATTCCAAATGCAAATACTTCTTGTGCGGCGATATTTTATACATGTATACAAAATACACCACGAGAAGCGGCAGGAGGTCCGCCGCGATGGGAGGAGGTACTTGCACCATGAAACAGCTTAGACTTGGCCTGTCCGCCGGCCTCTTGGCCTGCACCGTATCGTTCGGCGCCACCCCCGTGATGGCCGATACCTACATCGTCGCCGTCGGCGCCGCCGCGAACAGCCTTCAGGGCCGCAGCGCCGCGAAATTCGCCGAAGACCTGCAAGCCGCGCTGGGCGACGCGCACACGGTCGAGTTCTATGCCGACGGCCAGCTGGGCGACGAGAAGGAGCTGATGCAGAAGCTGCGGCTCGGCACCGTGCAATTCACGCTGATCTCGTCGATCATGACCAACGTGGCGCCCGAATTCGCGCTGTTCGACATGCCGTTCCTGGTGCAGGACCGCGATCACCTGAAGGCGATCGACGCAGAGATCGTCCAAAGCGAACTGGCCCCGAAGGCCGAGGCCGCCGGCCTCAAGGTCTTGTCGACCTGGGAAAACGGGTTCCGGCAGATCACCAACAACAGCCGTCCGATCAACGTGCCGGCCGACCTTTCGGGCCTGAAGATCCGGACGCCCTCGTCGGAATGGCGGGTGTCGATGTTCAAGGAATGGGGCGCGAACCCGACCCCGATGTCGTTCTCCGAGGTCTTCGTCGCGCTGCAGACCGGCACCATGGACGGCCAGGAAAACCCGCTGACCAACATCACCGGCGCCAATTTCCAGGAAGTGCAGAAATACCTCAGCCTCACCGGCCATGTCTATTCGCCCACCTACCTGACCACCGGGCTGGACAGCTGGAACGGGCTGCCCGACGACGTGAAGGCGGCGGTGGCCGAAGTGGCGGCAACGGTTCAGGGCTGGGCGCTGGCCGAAGGCGAGAAGGCCGACAATGAACTGGTCGACAAGGTGAAGGCCGCGGGGATGGAAGTGAACGTGGCCGACAAGGCGGCGTTCATCGCGGCCTCCGCCCCGGTTTACGAAGCCTTCGCCTCGCAGGTCGACGGCGGTGGCGACCTGGTGGCGCGGGCGCAGGCGCTTGCCAACTGAGTGACAGCAGCCGGGTCCGGGCCCTTGCCCGGACCCCACTTCCTTCACCGGGGGACATCATGATCACGCTCGTCGAGCGCGTTCTCCTGCGCGGCCTGGAGGCGATCTGCCTTGCCCTGCTGCTCGCGCTTACCGCGTCCGTCGTCTACTCGACCACGGCGCGCACCTTCGGCGCCTCGCCATCGTGGTACGACGAGATCGCGAGCGTGCTTCTGGCATGGCTGACCTACTTCGGTGCCAGCTACGCGCTGTTCCTGCGCCAGCACATGAGCTTCGGCGGCATCGTCGCCGCCCTGCCGCGGGGCCCCGCCGTGGCGCTGGCGCTGTTCTCGGAAATCCTGGTGATCGCCTATTTCGCGGTTGTCGCCTGGTACGGCAACAAGGTGCTGGCCGTCGCCAAGTGGGATTCGCTGCTCAGCCTGCGCTGGATGACCCTGGACATCGTCCAGTCGATCATCCCGATCTCGGCTGTCCTGATGATCGTCGGCACGCTTCTGACGATGCCGCGCGCGCTGCGCGATGCCGCCGCCGGGATCGACCGGGAACACGAGGAAATCGAACACGCCATCGCCGAGGCCGAGCGGGAGAACGCCGCGCAGGACCACCCGGAGGCAAAGAAATGATCCTGCTTCTGACTGCCGCCGCGCTGATCGCCCTGATCCTCGTCAACGTGCCGATCGCGATCGCCATCGGGATCGTGGCCCTTGGCGGCTTCCTGTCCACCTCGGGGCCGGCCAGCCTCTATGACATGACGATCGCGCTCTACTCGGGCGCCACGAAGTTTCCGCTCATCGCGATCCCGCTCTTCATCCTCGCCGGGAACCTGATGAACACCTCGGGCATCTCGGTGCGCCTGATCAACTTCGTCACCGCGCTGATCGGCTTCGTCCGGGGCGGTCTGGGCATGGTCAACATCGGCGTCTCGATGGTCTTCGCCGAGATCTCCGGCTCGGCGGTGGCCGACGTGGCCGCGACGGGCACGGTCCTGATCCCCGAGATGAAGAAGCGTGGCTACTCGCGCACGCTTGCCGCCGCGATCACGTCGTCCTCGGCCTCGCTGGCGATCATCATCCCGCCGTCGATCCCGATGATCCTGTACGGCGCGATCGCCGAGACATCGGTGCTGAAGCTGTTCGTGGCCGGCGTGGTGCCCGGCGTCCTGGGCGGCTTCCTTCTGATGCTGGTCACCTACATCCTCGCGATCCGCTACGACCTGCCGCGCGCCGAAGGGTTCGACCTGTGCCATGTCTGGCGTTCGTTCAAGGCGGCCTTCTGGGCCCTGCTGATGCCGATCATCATCCTCGGCGGCATCTTCTCGGGGCTGGTGACGGCAACCGAGGGCGCGGGCCTTGCCGTGGTGGCCGCGCTGGTCATCGGGGTCTTCATCTACCGCGATCTCGATCTCGGGCGCCTGCGCAAGGCCATGCTGGAAGGCATCAGCCAGACCGGCGTCGTCATGCTGCTGGTGGCGACCTCGGCCGCGCTCGGCCTGTTCCTCACCCAGGCGCAGGTGCCGCAGCAACTGGCCGCGCAGATTACCGCGATCACGACCAACCCGTTGATCGTTCTGGCGCTTCTGAACCTGCTTCTGCTGGTGTTGGGGATGTTCCTGCACGGGGCCGCCGCGATCATCCTGGTGGTTCCGGTGGTGCTGCCGCTGGTCAACGCCGTCGGCATCGATCCGATCCATTTCGGGATCATGGTGACGCTGAACCTCGCGATCGGTCAGCAGACGCCGCCGGTGGCCTCGGTGCTCATCACCTCCTGCTCGATCGCAAGGGCCGGGATCTGGGAAACCTCGCGCACCAACCTGCCGTTCATCGCGGTTCTGGCCTTCATCCTTCTGCTGGTGACCTACGTGCCCTCGGTCTCGCTGGCGCTGACGGAGCTTGTGCAATGACGACGAACAAACCCAGGATCGCCATAATCCCCGGGGATCCGTCCGGGATCGGGCCGGAACTGATCGCGAAACTCCTGCACGAGGACGGCGTGCGCGAGGCGGCCGACATCCTGCTTGTCGGCGACGGGCACCTGTGGCGGCAGGGCGCGGATCAGGCCGGGGTGTCGCTGCCGCTCGAGGCCGTGGCCGAGGACAGGATCGGCCTTCAGGCCGGTCTCGGCTGGCTGCCGATGGAAACCATCGCGCAAGAGGAGGTGCAGATCGCCACGGTCAGCGAGGCGAGCGGGCGTTCCAGCCTGCGCTGTCTCGACAAGGCGCTCGATCTCGCCGTGGCGGGGCAGGTCGACGGCATCCTGTTCGCGCCGTTCAACAAGGCGGCGCTGACCGCCGCGGGAATGAATGCCGAAGACGAACACCGCTACATGGCCCGCTATCTCGGCTTCGAGGGTTATCACGGGGAACTCAATGTCCTCGACGATCTCATGACGACCCGCGTGACCAGCCACATCGGGCTGAAGGACGTGGCGCGCAACATCACGGCCGAGGGGGTCGAGAAGGCCATCGGCCTTGCGGAAGACACGCTGAAGCGGGCCGGGCATGCCCGGCCGCGGATCGCGGTGGCCGCGCTGAACCCGCACGCGGGCGACAACGGAAAGTTCGGCCGCGAGGAAATCGACATCCTCGAACCGGTGATCCGCGCGGCGCAGGACAAGCAGCGGGACGTCACCGGCCCGTGGCCGTCCGACACCGTCTTTCTCAAGGCGCGGCGCGGCGAGGTCGACGCGGTCGTGACCATGTACCACGACCAGGGCCAGATCGCGATCAAGCTGCTGGGCTTCGAACGCGGCGTCACGGTCGCCGGCGGCCTGCCGATCCCGATCGCCACCCCGGCCCACGGCACGGCCTTCGACATCGCCGGGCAGAACCGGGCCAATGTGGGCGCCACGCGCCAGGCCTTCGACCTTCTCGTCCGAATGGCGAGAACCCATCGCGCGAACCGCGCCGCAGCCTGATCGACAGGACCAAGTCATGACCAGGATCAAGTCCGTCCGCGCCCGTGTCTGGAACTGGACAGGGCCGACCGTGCCGCCCTCCGGCAACTTCTGCACCAACGCCTCCGATGCCCTTTGGATGAAGGGTGATGCCATGGCGTCGTTCCGGTTCCACCAGTGGCTGACCTGCGAGGTGGAAACCGAGGATGGCACCGTGGGCATCGGCAACGCGGCGCTGGCGCCGAGCGTGGTGAAGAAGGCCATCGACGACTGGTACGCGCCCCTCGTGATCGGCGAGGATCCGTTCGATTACGCCTATATCTGGGAAAAGATGTACCGCCGCACCCATGCCTGGGGCCGCAAGGGCATCGGCATGACGGCGATCTCGGCCATCGACATCGCGATCTGGGATCTGATGGGCAAGCTGGCGGGCAAGCCGGTGTTCAAGCTGCTGGGCGGGCGCACCAAGGAAAGGATCCCGGTCTACTACTCCAAGCTCTATTCCGGCCCCATCGACGTGATGCAGAACGAGGCCGAAGCGGCCCGGGCCGCCGGCCACAACGCCTACAAGATGCGCTTTGGCTGGGGGCCCAAGGATGGCATGGCGGGGATGCGCGAGAACCTCAGGCGGGTCGAGGCCGTGCGCGAGGTCATCGGCTATGACGCCGATCTCATGCTGGAATGCTACATGGGCTGGAACCTCGATTACACCCGGCGCATGTTGCCGAAACTGGCGAAGTATGAGCCGCGCTGGCTGGAAGAGCCGGTGATCGCGGATGACGTCGAAGGCTATGCCGAGCTGAACGCGATGAACATCGTCCCGATCTCGGGCGGCGAGCACGAGTTCAGCGTGATCGGCTGCAAGGATCTGATCCTGAAGAAGGCGGTGAGCGTCCTGCAATACGACACCAACCGGGTGGGCGGCATCACGGCGGCGCAGAAGATCAACGCCATCGCCGAGGCGTTCCAGCTTCCGGTGATCCCGCATGCCGGCCAGATGCACAACTACCACCTGACCATGGCCAACGCGAATTGCATGATCTCGGAATATTTCCCGGTCTTCGATGTCGAGGTCGGCAACGAATTGTTCTATTATATCTTCGAGGGCGACCCCGACGCGGTGGACGGCTTCCTGCAGTTGGACGACGACTTGCCGGGTCTGGGGATCACCATCACCGACAAGCATCTGAAGAATTTCGAGATCATCGAATGACCCGATATTCCGGCATATGGCCCGTCGCCCCGACCCCGTTCCACGATGACGGAACGCTGGATCCGGAGGGCATGAAGCGCGTCCTCGATTGCCTGATCGACCAGGGCGCCGACGGGATCTGCGTTCTCGCCAATTTCTCCGAGCAGTTCCTGCTGTCGGATGCCGAGCGCGAGGTTCTGACCCGGCTTGCGGTCGAGCATGTCGGCGGCCGCGTGCCGCTGATCGTCACCATCAGCCATTTCGCCACCCGGATCGCGGTGGAGCGGGCGCGCTTCGCCAAGGCGCTGGGGGCCGATATCGTGATGATGATGCCGCCCTATCACGGCGCGCTGCTGAAGGGCACGCCCGAACAGACGTTCGACCAGTTCCGCGCGGTCGGCGAGGTCGGCATCCCGATCATGGTGCAGGACGCGCCGCTGTCGGGGGTCGAGCTTTCGGTGCCGCTGCTGGTCCGGATGGCGCGCGAGATCGAGGAGGTGCGGCTGTTCAAGATCGAATGCCCGCAAGCGGCCAACAAGATCCGCGCGCTGATCGCCGAGGGTGGCGAGGCGATCGAAGGCCCGTTCGACGGCGAGGAGGGGATCACGCTGCTTGCCGATCTCGATGCCGGCGCGACGGGTTCGATGACAAGCGGCATGATCGTCGACCGGATCAAGCCGGTGATCGAGAAGCATCGCGCCGGCGATGTCGCGGGGGCGACGGAGGCCTATGGCCGTGTCGCCATGGCGATCAACCACGAGAACCGGCAATGCGGCTGGCGTTCGACCAAGGCCGCGATGGTCGAGGGCGGCGTGATCCGTTCCGAATACTGCCGGCACCCGATCGCGCCGCTGCACCCCGCGATCCGCGCCCGGCTGATCGACCTTCTGCGCCCGCTCGATCCGCTGGTTCTGCGCTGGGGGAAATAGGCCTGCACCGCCGCCGTGCCTGACCGGCGCTTCGGTGCCCGGTTCCGGGCGGCCGACCCGGCGGGTCAGACGCCTTCGGAGTCGGCGACCAGAACCGCCCGCAGTCCCTCGCGGTAGCTCGGGTAGGCCAGCCGCACGCCCAGGTCCCGTTTCATCCTGTCGTTCCGCACCCGTTTCGACTCGGCGTAGAAACTGGCGGCCATCGGGCTCAGCCCGGCGGGATCGAAGGGTTCCTCGGGCGGCGGCGGCAGGCCGATCAGCGACGCGGCGAAGGCGGTGACGTCCTGCGGCGCGGCGGGTTCGTCGTCGCAGACATTGTAGACCGCGCCGGGATCCGGGCGGGCGATGGAGGCGGCGAGCACCGTCGCGATATCCTCGACATGGATGCGCGAGAACACCTGCCCGGGTTTCACGATCCGGCGGGCGGTGCCGTCGCGCAGGCGGTCGAACGGGCCGCGACCGGGGCCGTAGATGCCCGCCAGCCGGAAGATGTGCAGGGGCAGGCCGGCCTCTTTCGCCAACGCCTGCCACTCCGCCTCGGCCGTGGCGCGGGCGCGGCCGCGGGCGGTGGCGGGGGTAACCGGCGTGTCCTCGTCCACCCAGCCGCCGGCATGGTCGCCGTAGACCCCGGTTGTCGACAGGTAGCCCGCCCAGCGCAGGTGCGGCGCGGCGGAAGCGATGGCGTCGCGCGTACGGGCCAGGACCGGGTCGCGGCCGTCCTGCGGCGCGATCGAGCTGAGCAGGTGGGTGGCGCGGGACAGGGCGCCTGTCAGCGTGTCATCCCCCGGTGGCCGACCCTCTTGCCGCCCGGGCGCAAGCCCGGGCAGCGCCCGCCCCGCCCCCCCGGGGGCGGGCGCTTCGCCGCCCACCCCCGCGGGCCGGGCGCTGCCCGGATTGGCCGGTGTTGCGGTCGTCGCGCAGACATCGGGCCAGATCACCGCCTCCAGCCCCTCGGCACGCATCCGCGCGGCCTTGGCCGGATCGCGGGTGGTGCCGATCACCTGCCAGCCCGCGCGCAACAGCCGCCGTGCCAGCGCCTGCGCGGTGTAGCCATGACCGAGAGACAGAAGGACATTTGCCATGCGCGTGACTATCCCGGCCCGTCGGACGGGGCGCAAGCCGCCCTGGAACATGTTACGAAAATGCTTTGAGATACAATTTTCGTAACGTATCATGCCGCCGCGACGGAATCGGAGGAACGCGCATGTATTCGCAGGGCCTGATCGGCGCCGACGGGCGCAGCGACGAGACGGAAGAGTTCCTGGCCGCCTTCCAGGCCCGGATCGATGCCGAGGAAAAGATCGAGCCGAAGGATGCGATGCCGGAAGGCTACCGCCGCACGCTGGTCCGCCAGATCGGCCAGCACGCGCATTCCGAGATCGTCGGCATGCTGCCCGAGGGCAACTGGATCACCCGTGCCCCCAGCCTCAAGCGCAAGGCGGCGCTGCTGGCCAAGGTGCAGGACGAGGGCGGCCACGGGCTTTACCTTTACTCCGCCGCCGAGACGCTGGGCGTGAGCCGCGACGCGATGACCGAGGAACTGCTGGCCGGCAAGGCCAAGTATTCCTCGATCTTCAACTATCCCACGCTGACCTGGGCCGATATCGGCGCGATCGGCTGGCTGGTGGACGGCGCGGCGATCATGAACCAGATCCCGCTCTGCCGCTGTTCCTACGGGCCCTATGCCCGCGCGATGATCCGCATCTGCAAGGAAGAAAGCTTCCACCAGCGGCAGGGCTACGAGATCATGCTGACGCTGTGCCGCGGGACGCAGGCGCAAAAGGACATGGCGCAGGACGCGTTGAACCGCTGGTGGTGGCCCTCGATCATGATGTTCGGCCCGCACGACGCGGAATCGAGCCATTCGGAACAGTCGATGGCCTGGAAGATCAAGCGCGTGTCGAACGACGCGCTGCGCCAGAAGTTCATCGACGCGACCGTGCCGCAGGCCGAATTCCTGGGCCTGACGGTGCCCGACCCGGACCTAGCCTGGGACGCGGCGCTGAACGAGGGCCGCGGTGGCTATCGCCACGGGCCGATCGACTGGGACGAGTTCTGGCGCGTGGTCAAGGGTGACGGGATGATGAACCGCGACAGGATCGAGGCGCGGCAGAAGGCCTGGGACGATGGCGCATGGGTGCGCGAGGCGGCATTGGCCCATGCCGAGAAACGCGCCGCGCGCAAGCTGGCCGCCGAGTGAGGGGAAAGACGATGACCGAAACGCCGCTTTGGGAAGTGTTCATCCGGCCCCGCAACGGGCTGGCCCACAAGCATGTCGGCAGCCTGCATGCCGCTGACGCCGCCCTGGCGCTTCAGGCCGCGCGTGACGTCTACACGCGGCGGGGCGAGGGCAACTCGATCTGGGTGGTGCCGTCCGCGGCGATCACCGCGTCGGACCCCGACCATGCCGACGAGATGTTCGACCCGACGGGTGACAAGGTCTATCGCCACCCGACCTTCTACGAGATTCCCGAAGACGTGGGGCACATGTGATGCATGCCGCGCTTCTGGAAATCGCGGACGATTGCCTCGTTCTCGGTCATCGGCTGTCGGAATGGTGCGGCCATGCGCCGATGCTGGAGGAGGATCTCGCGCTGCCGAACATGGCGCTCGACCTGATCGGCACGGCGCGCGGGCTGTACGACCATGCCGGGGCACTGGAGGGCAAGGGCCGGGGCGAGAACGAGCTGGCCTATTTCCGCGGCGAGCGGGACTTCGTGAACTGCCTGCTGGTCGAACGCCCGAACGGCGATTTCGCCCAGACGATGCTGCGGCAGCTCTACTTCGCGGCCTTCATGGAACCTTACTGGCGCGCGGCGACGGCCAGCACCGACCCGGTGGTGGCGGGCATCGCGGGCAAGGCGGTGAAGGAAGTGGCCTATCACATCCGCCACGCCGGTGAATGGGTGATCCGGCTGGGCGACGGAACCGAGGAAAGCGCGCGCCGCATGCGCGCCGCCGTCGCCGCCCTGCATCGCTACACCGGCGAGTTGTTCGAAAGCTCGCCCGCCGCCGAGGCGGCCGAGGCCGCCGGGGTGCTGCCAAAGCGGGCCGAGTGCCGGGCCGAATGGGACCGGGTGATCGGCATGGTGTTCGCCGAGGCGGGGCTGGAGCCGCCCGCCGTGGCGCATATGCAGACCGGCGGGCGGCAGGGCATTCATGGCGAGGCGCTGGGCCACATGCTGGCCGAGATGCAATCGCTCGCCCGCGCGCATCCCGGGGCGGTGTGGTGAGCGATCTCGCCCGCCGCGCCTGGGCGGTCGCCGCCGCGGTGCCGGACCCGGAGATCCCGGTGGTGACACTGGAAGACCTGGGCATCCTGCGCGGGGTGGAGGAAGAGGGCCGGACGGCGGTGGTGCGGCTGTCGCCGACCTATTCGGGCTGCCCGGCCACCGCCGCGATCGAACTGTCGGTCGCCGAGGCGCTGGCGGGCGCGGGCATCCCGGCGCGGATCGAACGCGTGCTGTCCCCGGCCTGGACGACCGACTGGATCACCGCCGAGGGCCGCGAGAAGCTGCGCGCCTACGGCATCGCGCCGCCGGTCGCCGGCGGCAAGGCCAGCCTGTTCGGCGCGGGGCCGGACGTACCCTGCCCGCGCTGCGGATCGGCGGCGACCGAGCGGGTGAGCGAATTCGGATCGACGCCCTGCAAGGCGCATTGGCGCTGCACCGCCTGCGGCGAGCCGTTCGACTATTTCAAATGCATCTGAGGGGGTGGCGATGGCCTTCCACGAACTGACGCTGAGCGCGGTGGACCGCGACACGCCCGAGGCGGTCATCCTGCGGTTCGAGACCGCGCCCGCCGGCGACTGGGCCTTCACGCCCGGCCAGTACCTGACGCTGCGCGCCACGGTCGGCGGGCAGGACATCCGGCGCAACTATTCCATCGCCTCGGCGCCGGGCCAGCCGCTGGCCGTGGGGGTGAAGGCGGTGCCGGGCGGCGCCTTTTCGGGATTCGCGCAGGGCCTGAAGCCCGGTGACCGGCTGCAGGTGATGCCGCCCGAGGGCCGGTTCCGGCTGGGCGACGAGGCCGAGGTTCTGCTGATCGCCGCCGGATCGGGAATCACGCCGATGATCGCCATCGCCTCGGCGGTGCTGGCGCAAGGCGGGCGGGTGACGCTGGTCTACGGTAACCGCGCGACCGGATCGATCATGTTCCGCGGTGTTCTGGATGCCCTGAAGGATCGCTACATGGATCGGTTCACCCTGTTGCATGTCCTGTCGCGCGAGGCGGTGGACGTGCCCTTGCTGAACGGCCGGATCGACGGGGCGAAGATCGCAGCGCTGGCCCGGGCCGGCGCGATCGACCCGGCCGGGGCCCAGGGCGTGTTCCTGTGCGGACCGGGCGGGATGATCGACGACGTGGCCGCGGTGTTGCCGGATCTGGGTGTCGACCCCGCGAGGCTGCATTTCGAGCGCTTTACGGTCGACGGCGCGCCGCCGCGCCCCGCGTCCGAGGCCGCGCAGGCCGCGGCCGCCGCCGGTGTCGCGGTGGAGGTGGTGCTGGACGGCACGCGCCGCGCCTTCACGCTGGAGGACGGCGACGAAAGCCTGATCGAGGCCGCCGCGCGCCAGGGCGTGGATCTGCCGTGGTCCTGCCACGGCGGGATGTGTTCGACCTGCCGCTGCAAGGTGGTCGAGGGCGCGGCGGAGATGGCGGTGAACTACGCGCTGGAACCCTGGGAGCAGACGGCGGGCTTCACGCTGGCCTGCCAGGCCCGGCCCACGACCGAGAGGCTGGTGCTGGATTTCGACGCGGCCTGACGCGCGGCCGGCGGCCTTGACCCCCGCATCCCGCCATGCCCCAATCCGGCCATGAGCGACGCTGACGACGATCCCGGCCTCGACGCCGCCTACGCGCTGAAAACCCCCGACGACAGCCGCCGGCTTTATGCCCGCTGGGCGGGAACCTACGATGACGATTTCGCCGGCGCGCAGGATTACCGCCTGCCCGACGCCGTCGCGCGGGCCTATGTGGCGGCGGGGGGCGAAGGCCCGGTGCTGGACGTGGGCGCGGGCACCGGGCTTCTGGGCCGCTACCTGGCCGATGCGGGGATCGGCCCGGTCGACGGCACCGACATCTCGCCCGAGATGCTGGCCGTCGCCGCGGGCAAGCGGGTCTACCGGCGGCTGTTCGAGGGTGACGTGACCGGGCGGCTGGAGGTGGCCGATGCCACCTATGCCGGCGTCACCTCGTCGGGCACCTTCACCTGCGGCCATGTCGGACCCGAGGCGATCCACGAGCTTCTGCGCCTTGCCGCGCCCGGTGCGCTGTTCGTGCTGTCTGTCAACGCCGCGCATTGGGGGCCGGCGGGGTTTGCGGCGACCTTCGCGGCGCTGGGCGACCGGATCGAAGGCCTCGAGCTTCCCGCGGTGCCGATCTACGGCGACGGCGGCGATCCCGCGCACCGCGATGATCGCGCGCTTCTGGCGACCTTCCGCAAGGCCTGATCAGGGCTTCGGTGGCGGCATCCGGCGCGGAACCGGCAGGTATTCCACCCCGCCCATCTGCCGCACCGGCTGTGGATAGAGCGTGAGCAGCGTGAGGATGTCCTCCGGCAGGTCGGTCGTGACCGGAAGGCCCATCGCCTGCGCCTCGTCCGCCGCGATCGGGTAATCGTGCGTCCAGGTGCCCGACGCGAGGAGCCGCGCCAGTTCCTCCGCCCGCTCGGGCGCCATGTGCCGGGCCAGCAGCCCGGCGACCGTGCGATGCACCTGCGCCATCGCCTTGCGCCCGACATCGGCCAGGATCAGCGTTTCGTCGTCGACCTCGGCCGGGGTCTTGGCCTCCACCACCTCGAGGATCGAGGCGGCCGGGTACTGCCCCACCTGCGGATCGACCGGCCCGAGCACGGCATGCGGCGACATCACGATCCGGTCGCCCGCCAGCGCGATCAGGGTGCCGCCGGACATCGCATGGTGCGGCACGAAGACCGTGACCTTGCCGGGATGCGCCTCGACCGCGCGGGCGATCTGCATCGCGGCCAGAACCAGGCCGCCGGGCGTGTGCAGCACGATGTCCAGCGGCATGTCGTCATCGGTCATGCGGATCGCGCGCAGCACCTCTTCGCTGTCCTGCACGTCGATGTAGCGCATCAGCGGGATGCCGAAGAACTTCATCGCCTCCTGCCGGTGGACAAGCAGGATAACCCGGCTGCCGCGCGCCTTCTGCAGCTTGTCGATCATCGACATGCGGCGCAGTTCCAGAACCCGGCGCGCCAGAACCGGTTGCAGCGCCATGATGACGATGGCGATCCAGAAGTACTGCGAGATGTCCATCAGCGGCCCTTCCAGACCGGCTCGCGCTTTTCCGCGAAGGCGCGCGCGCCTTCCATCTGGTCTTCCGAGGCGTAGAGGATATCGACGGTGCGCAGCTTGCGCTGGGTGATCCGGTTCAGCGCGTCCTGGAACTTCGAATCCTCGGCGTCGCGCACCACTTCCTTGATCGCGGCATAGACCAGCGGCGGGCCGCCTTCGATCAGGCGCGCAAGCTCCCAGGCGCGGTCGTAGAGGGTGTCATGCGGCACCACCTCGTTGATCAGGCCCCAGCGGTGGCCCTCTTCGGCGTCGAACCAGCGGCCGGTGAGCAGCAGTTCCATCGCGATGTGGTAGGGGATGCGCTTGGGCAGCTTGATCGAGGCGGCATCGGCCACCGTGCCCGACCGGATTTCGGGCAGCGCGAAGGTCGCGCGGTCGGAGGCGAGGATGATGTCGCCCGAAATCGCCAGCTCCAGCCCGCCGCCGCAGCAGATCCCCTGCACCGCCACGATCACCGGCTTGTTCATGTCGCGCAGTTCCTGCAAGCCGCCGAACCCGCCCTGGCCGTAATCGCCGTCCACCGCGTCGCCGTCGGCCGCCGCCTTCAGATCCCAGCCGGGGCAGAAGAACTTGTCGCCCGCCGTGCGCAGCAGCGCGACGCGCAGGTCCGGGTGATCGCGGAAGGCGGCGAAGACATCGCCCATGATCCGGCTGGTCGCGAGGTCGATGGCATTCGCCTTCGGCCGGTCGAGCGTGACCTCCAGCACAAGGCCCTCGCGCCGTGTGCGGACGGGCCCTTCGGTGATGTCGTCGGACAGATCGATCGTCATGGCGCCTCGCGGATCAGGGCATCGGCGGCGATGGCGCGATGCGGGGTGCAGATGAGCGGGTTGACCTCAACTTCCTCCAGCCGGTCGGCCTTGTCCATCGCATAGGCGGCGATGGCCCGCACCGCGGCCAGGATCGCGGCGCGGTTCGCCGCGGGCGCGCCGCGCCAGCCAGCCAGAACCGGAGCGATGCGCAGCCGATCCAGCGCGGCCTCGATATCGGCCTCGGCCGCCGGCAGGAGGAGAGAGGCGGCATCCTGCCAGACCTCGGTCAGCGTGCCGCCGGCGGCCAGCGTCAGCACGAAGCCGTGCGCCGGATCGCGCACCACGCCGACGAGGAGTTCCGCGACCGCGCCGGCGATCATCTCTTCCACCAGGTAGCCGGGTGCCGGCATCGCCCGCGCCGCCGCCTCCACCGCCGCGGCCTCGGCCAGGTTCAGCACCACCGCGCCGGCTTCGGTCTTGTGCGCCACGCCCTCGCCCTTCAGCACCACCGGAAAGCCGAGGCCGCCGGCCACCGCCGCGGCCTCTTCCGGTGTCGCGGCGCGGGCGGCGCGCGGCACGTCGAGCCCGTGCGCGGCCAGCCGCGCCTTCGCCTCGGCTTCGGGGACCAGCGCGGCGGCCCGTTCCGGCCCCGGCAGACACAGCGGCGCCTGCGCCGTGCGCGGCCGGCCCAGCCGCGCCGCGGCTTCCGCCGCCGCGATCGCCTCGGTCAGGCCATTCAGCGGCGCGACGCCGCCGGCCATCAGCCGCTCGGCCACATCCTCGGGCAGCAATTCCGGCAGCGAGGCGACCATCGCGACAGGGCCGCCGGTTCGCGCCTGCGCGCCCAGCGCCGCCCGGATCGTGCACTCCCAGTCCGCCGCGTCGCATCGGTCGGCGCGCGGAAAATCCACGATGGTCATCGTCAGCGCCAGCGACGGGTCCACCATCGCCGCCCAGGCGCGTGTCATCGCCTCGGTATCGCGCCAGATATAGGTGTGGTAATCCAAGGGGTTGGCCAGTGCCACCATCGGCCCCAGCGCGGCGCGCAGATCGGCCTTCTGGCGATCGTTCAGCGGCGGGAAAACCAGGTCGCGCCCCACCGCGGTATCGGCGGCGAGCGAGGCCTCGCCCCCCGAACAGGAGATCGAGGCGATCCGGTTCGAGGCCAGCGGGCCGGTGACATGCAGAAGCTTCAGCGTTTCCAGAAACTCTGAAAGGCCATGCGCGCGGGCGAAGCCCAGCCGCTCGATCAGAGCCCCGGCGCCGGCGTCGCCGCCCGCCAGAGAGGCGGTGTGCGATACCGTCGCGGCCCGCGCCTGCGCCGACTTGCCGACCTTCAGCACCACCACCGGCTTGCCCAGCGTTGCCGCGCGCGCCGCCAACCGTTCCCAGGCGCGGAGGTCGGAAAACCCCTCGACATGCAGGCCCAGCGCGGTGACGCGGTCATCCTCGATCAGCCCCAGCCCGATCTCGGCCAGCCCGGTCTGCCCCTGGTTGCCGGCGGTCACCGCATAGGCCACCGGCAGGCCCCGGCGCTGCATGGTCAGGTTGATCAGCATGTTCGAGCTTTGCGTCGCCAGCCCCACACCGCGCGGCACCGGCACCAGCCCGTGCTGATCGGGCCACAGCAGCGCACCGTCCAGCGCGTTGATGAAGCCGTAGCAGTTCGGCCCGAGGATCGGCATGGTGCCCGCCGCCCGCAACAGCGCCGCCTGAAGCGTCGCCGCGCCCTCGTCCTCCGCCGCCGCCTCGGCAAAGCCCGAGGCGAAGCAGACCGCGCCGCCCGCGCCCATCGCCGCCAGCAGCGCGACGGCCTCGACCGTGGCGTGACGGTTGATGCCGATGAAGCTGGCGTCGGGCGGGGCGGGCAGATCCTCGAGCCGCGCGAAGGCCGGCAGGCCGCCGACCTCGCCGGCCTTCGGATGCACCGGCCAGATCGGGCCCGCGAACCCCATCTTGCGGCACTGGTCCACCACCGCCCGGCCCCAGGCCCCGCCGCCGATCACGGCGATGGAGCGGGGGCGGAAAAGCCGCGACAGGTCGCGCATGGTCAGGCCCCGAGCGGGCGCAGAAGGTCGCGCGCGATGATGTGGCGCTGGATCTCGGACGTGCCGTCCCAGATCCGCTCCACCCGCGCGTCGCGCCAGAACCGTTCCAGCGGCAGATCGTCCATCAGGCCCATGCCGCCATGCACCTGGATCGCGGCATCCGTCACCCGCGCCAGCATCTCCGAGGCATAGAGCTTGGCCGAGGCGATCTCGCGGTTCGCGGGCAGGCCGCGGTCCAGCCGGTCGGCGGCGGCGAGCGTCAGGTAATCGGCCGCGTCGATCTCGGTGATCATGTCGGCAAGCTGGAATCCGATACCCTGGAACTTGCCGATCTTCTGGCCGAACTGCTCGCGTTCGGCGGCGTAGTGCAGCGCATGGTCGAAGACCCGGCGCGCGCGGCCCACGCTCATCGTCGCGACGGTGATGCGGGTGGCGTATAGCCAGGTGTTCATCACGGCAAAGCCGCCGTCGACCTCGCCCAGCACCTGCGCGTCGGGCAGGCGGCACTCGTCGAAGTCCAGCACCATGTTCTTGTAGCCGCGGTGGCTGACCGAGCGGTAGCCATCGCGGATCGTGAAGCCCGGTGTGCCCCGGTCCACGAGGAAGGCGGTGATCTTCTTCTTCGGGCCGGCGTGGGTCTGTTCCTCGCCGGTGGCGATGAAGACGATCACGAAATCGGCGTGATCGGCGCCCGAGATGAAGTGCTTGGTGCCGTTCACCACCCAGTCGCCGCCGTCGCGGCGGGCAAGGCATTTCATGCCGCGAATGTCCGATCCCGCGCCCGGTTCGGTCATCGCCAGCGCGTCCATCCGCTCGCCGCGCACGGCGGGCAGAAGATAGCGGTCGCGCTGGTCGCCCGTGCAGGCCATCAGGATGTTCTGCGGCCGGCCGAAGAAATGCGTCAGCGCCATCGACCCGCGGCCAAGTTCACGCTCGACAATCGCGAATTCGCGGTGGTTGAGGCCGGCGCCGCCGACCTCTTCGGGGAAGTTGCAGGCGTAGAAACCCAACTCGATCGTCTTGCGCTTGATCTCGGCGGCGATCTCGGCGGGTACCTCGCCGGTTCTCTCGACGATGTCCTCGTGCGGGTAGATCTCGTTCTCGACGAAGCTGCGCACCGTGGCCGCGATCATTTCCTGTTCTTCGGTCAGGCCGTATTGCATGGCTCTCCTCCTGTCGCGGGCAGCCTAGGCGGGCCGCCCGCCGCTGCTTGCCCGTTTGCGACGCCTGCCTGCCGGATCATTCCCCCGGCCCGAACCGTGCCGCCGCGTCGATCAGCGCGGTCACGACCGGGGTATGCGGCTCGCGCACGGCGGCGACAAGGCCGACGCGGTGCCGCGCCCCCGGATCGGCGATCGGCACGGCGGCGACAGGCCCGTCGCGCGCCAGCGTCCCCGCCAGCGCCTCCGGCACGATCGAGGCCCAGCCGCCGGCCTCGACATGGGCCACGAGGGCAAGCGAGGAATTCGATTCCACCCGCGGCGCGGGGTCGAAGCCGGCGGTGGCCAGGTGCTGGTTGAGGATCCGGCGGTTCTGCATGTCGGAGGTCAGCAGGCACAAGGGTTCCGCCGCGGCCTCGGCCCAGCCGATCCCGGCCCGCCCGGCCAGCGGCGAGTCGCGGTGCACGAGCAGGCAGTAGCGTTCGCGGTACAGCGGCACCACCGTGACCCGGCCCAAGGGATCGTTGTCGAGATAGGTCAGCCCGGCATCGAGATCGAGGTTCTCGATCCCTTCGCGAATTTCCTCGGAACTGCGGGACAGGATCGTCATCCGCACGTTCGGATGCCGTGCCAGGAACGGCGCTGTCAGCCGTGCGACCATCGGTAGCGCGGTCGGGATCGCGCCAAGCCGCAGGTTGCCCGACAGGCCCGAACGCACCGCGCGCATCTCCTCGCGCAGGGTGCGCACGTCGCCGACGATCCGGCGCGCCCAGTCCAGCACCCTCTGGCCCTCCGGCGTCAGCCCCTGGAACCGCGATCCGCGGAACACGAGCTGAACGCCCAGCTGATCCTCAAGGTGCCGAATGCCGGCCGAAAGCGAGGGCTGGGTGATGCCAAGGCTTTCGGCCGCCCGGCCGAAGTGCCGCTCGTTCGCCAGCGCGATGAACATTTCCAGCCGCTCGATCATGGCGAAGCCTAGACACCGGCCGCGCCGCGGCGCAAGGCGGCTTGCCGCCCCCGACCCGGAGGACTACACCCAAGGCCATGAGTATGTGGCCCGTTCCGCTTCGCCGCCCGCCGCGCGTCTCCGTGGTTCGCCTGTCCGGCATGATCGGCGCGGGCGGCCGGTTCGCCGGCGGGCTGAACGATGCCGCGCTTGCGCCGCTTCTGGAACGCGCGTTCCGGCGCGGCAAGCCGGCGGCGGTGGCGCTGGCGATCAACTCGCCGGGCGGCTCGCCCGTGCAATCCTCCCTGATCGGCGCGCGGATAAGGCGGCTGGCGGAGGAATCCGAGGTTCCGGTTCACGCCTTCGTCGAGGATCTCGCCGCCTCGGGCGGCTACTGGCTGGCCGCGGCGGCGGATGACATCTGGGTGGACGCGGCGTCTGTCGTGGGATCGATCGGCGTGATCTCGGCCGGGTTCGGCTTCGCCGAGGCGATCGGCAGGATCGGGGTGGAACGCCGGGTTCATACCGCCGGCCGGTCGAAAAGCTTCCTCGATCCGTTCCAGCCCGAAAAGGCCGACGACGTGGCGCGGCTCAAGGCCCTGCAGGAACCGATCCACCAGGCCTTCATCGCCCATGTCGAGGCGCGGCGCGGCGCGAAACTGGCCAGGGACACCGATCTGTTCACCGGCGATGTCTGGGTCGGCGCGCAAGCGGTGGATCTGGGTCTCGCCGACGGGGTGGCGCATATGGTGCCGAAGCTCAAGGCGCTTTACGGCGACAAGGTGCGGCTGGTGGCCTACGGGCCGCGCCGGTCGCTGTTTTCCCGGCTGGGCCGGGCGGCGGCCGGCGGCGCGCTGGAGGCGGCGGAGGAGCGCATCATGCGGGCGGGGTACGGGCTGTGATGATCAAGATCGTCAGCCTGTTCCTGATCCTGATCCTCGTGCTGGCGATGTTCGGCAAGCTGCACCTTCTCTATCGGCGCAAGCCGCGCGGATCGGTGACCTGCATGCACTGCGGTCGCCCGATCATCGGCAAGGGGCCCTGCGACTGCCGCGACCGGCGCCAGAGCTGAGGCCGTGGCGGGCGACGCGGCACTTCTGATCCTCGGCCTTGCGCTGCTGATCGGGGGGGCCGATGGGATGGTGCGTGGCGCCGTCGGGCTCAGCCTGCGGTTCCGGGTGCCGGCGATGGTGGTCAGCCTGACGGTGGTCGCGGCGGGAACATCGGCACCGGAACTGGTGATCTCGGCCCGCGCCGTGGCCGACGGGCTGCCGGGGCTGGCGCTGGGCAATGTCATCGGGTCTAACATCGCCAACGTGCTGCTGGTCATCGGACTGCCGGCGCTGATCTCGGGTTTCGCCGAACCCGACGGCGACACGCGTCGCGGCTATCTGTGGATGCTGGCGGCAACGGCCCTGTTCTCGGCCTTCCTGCTTCACGGGCGGGTACCGGCCTGGGGGGCGGTGCTGCTGCTGGCGATGCTGGTCGCGATGCTGACCGATTCCGTGCGCGGCGCCCTGGCCGGCCGCACCCGGCCCGAGGCGCCGGTGGCCCCCCGACGGCCGGACGCAGGCGAGGACCGGGGCGGCACGCCGCTGGCCGATCCGGCCGCGCCGGCCTGGCGGCACGTCCTGATGATCGCCCTTGGCGTCGCGGGGCTTGCCATCGGGGCGGACCTGCTGGTCGACGCCGCGGCGCGGATCGCGGCGGGGCTGGGCGTGGGCCCGGTGGTGATCGGGTTGTCGATCGTTGCCATCGGCACCTCGCTGCCGGAACTGGCGACGGCAGTGGCCGCGGGGCTGCGGGGGCGGGGCGACGTGGCGCTGGGCAATGTCATCGGGTCCAACATCTTCAATCTCCTGGGGATCGTCGGTGTCGCGGCGCTGGTCGGGCCGCTCACCGTTCCCGACAGGATCGCGGGGCTCGACCTGTGGGTGCTGTGGGCCGTGACGCTGGCGCTGGCGCCGCTGGCCCTGGCCGGGCATCCGCTGGGCCGGCGCGCCGGGCTGGGCTTGACCGGCTGCTATATCCTCTATCTCGTGACACTCAGTGGATAGGGGGCAGGCATGGCGACACGGGCCTTGGTGACGGGCGGCGCGCGGCGACTTGGGCGGGCGATGGCGCTGTACCTGGCCGGCCGCGGGATCGACGTGGCGATCCACTACGCCGGATCGGAACGCGATGCGGCCGAGACGACGGCCGGGATCGTCGCGGCGGGGGCGCGGGGCGCGGCCCTGCAGGCCGACCTTCTGGACACGGCCGCCGCCGAGGCGCTGGTGCCGCGCGCGGCCGAGGCGCTTGGCGGACCGATCGACGTTCTGGTCAACAACGCGTCGATCTTCGAATACGACACGCTGGCCACGGCGACGTCGGAAAGCTGGGACCGGCACATCGGCTCCAACCTGCGCGCGCCCTTCCTGCTCACGCAGGCTTTCGCGGCGCAGGCGCCGCCGCCGGGCGAGAAGCGCGGCGAGCCGGTGGCCCGTGCCCTGGTCGTCAACATGATCGACCAGCGGGTTCTGAAGCCCACGCCGGAATTCATGACCTACACGCTGGCCAAGATGGCGCTTTGGGCCTTCACCCGGACGGCGGCGCAGGCGCTGGCGCCAGCCGTGCGCGTCAACGCGATCGGGCCGGGGCCGACGTTGCGCGGCGCGCGGCAAAGCGAGGATCACTTCGCCCGCCAACGCGCGGCCACCATCCTGGGCCGTGGCGCGGACCCCGAGGATGTCACCGCCGCGCTGGGTTTCTTTCTCGACGCGGAGTCGGTGACCGGGCAACTGATGTGCACCGATGGCGGCCAGCATCTGGCGTGGCGCACGCCGGACGTTCTGGGGGTGGAATGAGCGGCAGGAAGACCCGAAAATCACCCTCCGGACTTGACTTGTCCACGCCTCACGAAGCCGTAAGAAAAGCGTTACGAATCTGTCAATCATATCAGGCATTTGACGCTGGCGAAAAAATTTCTTCCTAATATCAATGATTTGCAAAGTCGCACAAATTTTAGGCAAATCAGCGAAAGGGTCTAAAAACAATGAAAAATCCGCCCGGCCCCTTTGTTTCCAACAGACTTGTCCACAGATTCCGTGGACAGGATTCCCCTTGCCTTTTCCGGCACGGGGGCGCTCGGAACCGGGAATCGCATGACGGATACAGACGAAGGGATGTATGAGCCTCCGGCAGTGCCGAACGCGGGGCTGACCGGCCACGCGCTGGTCGCGTCCTGCCTGCGGACGCTGGACGCCTCGCCCGGCGTCTACCGGATGCTGGATGCCGAGCAGCGGGTTCTCTATGTCGGCAAGGCGCGCAACCTGCGGGCGCGGGTGTCGAACTACGCACGCCCCTCGGGTCACTCGCCCCGGATCGCCCGGATGATCCGCGAAACCGCGGCGATGATGTTCCTGACGACGCGCACGGAAACCGAGGCGCTGCTGCTGGAACAGAACCTGATCAAGCAGCTCAAGCCGCGCTACAACGTGCTTCTGCGCGACGACAAGTCGTTCCCCAACATCCTCGTTTCCAAGGCGCACGACTTCCCGCAGATCAAGAAGCACCGCGGCGCGAAGCGGGAAAAGGGCGACTACTACGGCCCCTTCGCCTCTGCCGGCGCGGTGAACCGCACGCTGAACCAGTTGCAGAAGGTGTTCCTGCTGCGCAACTGCTCGGACGCGGTGTTCGAAAGCCGCACGCGGCCCTGCCTGCTGTATCAGATCAAGCGCTGCGCCGCGCCCTGCGTGGGCCTCGTGTCGAAGGCCGACTATGCCGCGCTGGTGGCCGATGCCGAGCGCTTCCTGCAGGGCCGAAGCACGGCGGTGCAGGCGCACCTGGCCGAAGAGATGGCGGCGGCCTCCGAGGCGATGGAATTCGAACGCGCGGCCGCGCTCCGCGACCGGATCCGCGCGCTGACGCAGGTGCAGCAGGCGCAGGGCGTCAACCCGCGTGGCGTGGCCGAGGCCGATGTGGTGGCGCTCAGCATGGAGGGCGGGCAGGCCTGCGTGCAGGTCTTCTTCATCCGCGCCAACCAGAGCTGGGGCAACCGCGACTATTATCCCCGCACGGGATCGGGCGCGGAAGAGGCCGAGGTGCTGGAGGCCTTCCTCGGCCAGTTCTACGATGACAAGACGCCGCCGCGGCTGATCCTGCTGTCGCACCCGATCGAACATGCCGACCTGATGACCGACCTGCTGTCGGACAGGGCGGGGCGCAAGGTGGACCTCGCCGTGCCGAAACGCGGCGAGAAGGCCGAACTGGTGGCCAACGCCGCCCGCAACGCGCGCGAAAGCCTGGCGCGGAAACTGTCGGAAAGCGCCGCGCAGGCGCAACTGCTGGACGGGCTGGCCGAAGCCTTCGGGCTGGAGGCGCCGCCACGGCGGATCGAAATCTACGACAACAGCCACATCATGGGCACCAATGCCGTGGGCGGCATGGTGGTGGCCGGGCCCGAAGGGTTCGCGAAGGGCGAGTATCGGCGCTACAACATCAAGGGCGAGGGGCTGACGCCGGGCGACGACTTCGGGATGATGCGCGAGGTGCTGACCCGGCGGTTCGAGAAGCTGCTGCGCGAGGATCCCGATCGCGAAAGCCCGGCCT
Source organism: Paracoccaceae bacterium (assembly GCA_024742695.1). Classification (GTDB taxonomy): domain Bacteria; phylum Pseudomonadota; class Alphaproteobacteria; order Rhodobacterales; family Rhodobacteraceae; genus JANSXY01. The sequence goes on from JANSXY010000005.1 coordinate 183,715, forward strand.
GGCCCGATCTGCTGCTGATCGATGGCGGCGCCGGGCAGGTCTCGGCGGTGATGGAGGTTCTGGGCGAGTTGGGGGTGGAAGACGTGGCGGTGATCGGGGTGGCCAAGGGCATCGACCGCGACGCCGGCAAGGAAGAGTTCCATCGCCCCGGCCGGCCGGCGATGGCGCTGCCGCGCAATCACCCGGTGCTGTATTTCGTCCAGCGCCTGCGGGACGAGGCGCATCGCTGGGCGATCGGCGGGCATCGCGCGAAACGCGCCAAGGCGGTGGGCGCGACGCCGCTGGACGAGATCCCGGGCATCGGCGCGGCGCGCAAGCGCGCGCTGCTGGCGCATTTCGGTTCCGCCAAGGCCGTCAGCCGCGCCGGTTTGGGTGATCTCATGGCGGTGGACGGGATATCCGAATCGACGGCGCGCGCGATCCACGATTTCTTTCACCCCGAGGCGGGGGGCTGACGGTCAGGACTTGATGCCCCCGGCTGGCAGATCGTCGCGCACCGCCTCGAAATTCTGGCCCGAGGCGATCATGCAGGTCGTGCCGTCGGGCCGCGTCACGATGATCGTCCAGCTGCCGGTTTCGTCGGAGGCGAAAACCTCCATCAGCGTCTGGTTTCCGGCAAGGCCGAAGCCGCGGCGGCTTTCGCCGTAGGTGGAGGCCAGCCTGTCCACCACCTGCTCGCGCGCGCCGCACTGGATGTTGGCGGCGGCGGCGCCGGGCAGGCCGGCCAGGATGGCCGCCGAAACCGCGGCCGATGTGAGGGTCCGCTTCATGTGTCACGCCCCGTGCAAGGGGGTGCTGTCGCCCGCGCGGCGCTCCGGGCCCAAGGGTCCGGCGTCGGGGTCGCACCCGGTTCCATGCCGCCCGCGCCCTGCTTCTTCGCGTGATCCGGCTGCCGTGCCGGTGGCCCTCCTGACGCGCGGGTTTCGCAAGCCTGCGGCGGTCTTGGCAAACACCGGGTTAACGCGCCGGGCGGAAAAATTTCTGCACTGCGGCGAATCCGCCCTTGAAGGATGTGCCGTGCCTGTGGTCTTTGGCGCAACAAAGTTGCCCGGAGGAGACCATGGACCAGCGCACACGCCCCTATCGCTCGGTGCTCTACATACCCGGATCGAAGGAACGGGCGCTGGAGAAGGCCAAGGGCCTGGCCGCCGACGCGATCATCTTCGATCTCGAAGATGCCGTCGCGCCCGAGGAAAAACCCGCGGCGCGCGACCTGCTGGGCCGGTTCCTGGCCGAGGGCGGCTATGGCCAACGCGGGCGGATCGTGCGGATCAACGCGCTGGACACCGAATGGGGCCGCGCCGATGCGGCGGCCTTCGCCGGTGCGGCGGCCGATGCCGTGCTGGTGCCAAAGGTGAACGGCCCGACCGATCTGGACGCGGTGGCGGAGCTGACCGGCGATCTGCCGCTCTGGGCGATGATGGAAACGCCGGCGGGCGTGCTGAATGCCGCGGCGATCGCCGCCCATCCCCGGCTTGAGGGCATGGTAATGGGCACCAACGACCTGATGAAGGACATCGGCGCGCGATTCCGGGCCGACCGGCTGGCGATGCAGGCAGGGCTGGGCCTGTGCGTTCTGGCGGCGCGGGCGCATGGCCGGATCATCGTCGATGGCGTCTACAACGCGTTCCGCGACGACGAGGGCCTGCGCGCCGAATGCGAACAGGGCCGCGACATGGGATTCGACGGCAAGACGCTGATCCATCCCGCGCAACTCGACATCGCGAATGCCGCCTTCGCGCCCAGCGAGGCCGAGCTTGACCTCGCGCGCCGCCAGATCGCCGCCTTCGACGAGGCGATGGCCGCGGGGCAGGGCGTGGCGGTCGTGGATGGAAAGATCGTCGAGAACCTGCATATCGTGACGGCGAAGGCGGTGTTGGCCAAGGCACGGGCGATCGCCGCGCTGGAAGCGTAGGGGGAAAACCATGTCGAACATCGTACTTGTCCTTGGCGTCGCGCTCTGGGCCGGCGCGCACTGGTTCAAGCGGATCGCGCCGGCGGCGCGCGCCAGCCTTGGTGATCGCGGCAAGGGGATGGTGGCGCTGGCGCTGCTGGTCTCGATCCTGCTGATGATCTTCGGCTACCGGATGGCCGACGGCGCGTTCTTCTGGGGCCGGCACCCGGCGACCGTGGGGATCAACAACCTGCTGCTGGTCGTGGCGATCTACATGATGAGCCCGGCGCCGAAGAAGGGCCGCCTGCTGGCCGGGATGCGCCACCCGATGCTGACGGGCTTAGCGCTCTGGGCGGCGGCGCATATCCTGGTCAACGGCGACGTGCCGTCCTTCATCCTGTTCGGCGGGCTTCTGGCATGGGCGCTGATCTCGATGATGCTGATCAACCGCGCGGAACCGGACTGGACGCCGCGAACCCCCGGCCCGATCGCCAAGGACGCGATCTTCCTCGCCGCCAGCCTTGTCCTGACGGTGCTGATCGGCTGGGTCCACGGCTGGCTTGGCTATCCGGCCTTCGGGTGACGCGATGAAGCTTTATCGCCTGCTGACCGAGGAAGACACGTCGGCCTTCTGCCACAAGGTCACCGCCGCCCTGAACAAGGGATGGGAGCTTCACGGTTCGCCCACCTACGCCTTCGACGCGGCGAAGGGCGTGATGCGCTGCGGGCAGGCCGTGGTGAAAGAGGTCGATGGAGATTACAGCCCCGACCTGAAGCTGGGGGAGCAGTGAACCGCAATCGGCCACCTTCCCCGTGCGCAAGCACGGGCAGCGACCGATCCGCCCCCCAGGGGCAAGCGCTTTTCGCGCCGACCCCTCGGGCCGGGCGCTGCCCGCGCGCCGTCACGTCGCGATAAAGGGAAAGAACCGACGCCATGAAAACCAATCCCGGCCGCTTCTTCGAGGATTACCGCCTTGGCGAAACCATCGCCCATGCCGTGCCGCGCACCGTCTCGGGCGGCGAGCGCGCATTCTACCACGCGCTTTACCCGGCGCGCGGCGCGCTTCATTCCTCCGATGAATTCGCGCGGGCCTGCGGCCTGCCCGCCGCCCCGGTCGACGACCTGATCGCCTTCCATCTCGTCTTCGGCAAGACCGTGCCGGATATCAGCCTCAACGCGGTGGCCAACCTCGGCTATGCCGAGGGCCGCTGGCTCGCCCCGGTCTGGCCCGGCGACACGCTGTCCTCGACCAGCGAGGTGATCGGGCTGAGGCAGAATTCGAACGGCAAGTCCGGCGTCGTCTGGGTGCGCACCACCGGCCGCAACCAGCGCGGCGAGGCGGTGCTGAGCTACGTGCGCTGGGTGATGGTCCGCAAGCGCGACACCGCCGCCCCCGCGCCGGACCCGGTGGTGCCCGATCTGGCCACGGCGGTCGCCCCCGCCGATCTCGCCGTGCCGCCGGGTCTCGATTTCACCGGATACGACTACACGCTGGCGGGCGAGCCGCACGCCTGGGAGGATTACGCGGTTGGCGAGACCATCGATCACGTCGACGGCGTGACGGTGGAAGAGGCCGAGCACATGCTGGCCACAAGGCTGTGGCAGAACACCGCCAAGGTGCATTTCGACGCCACCTTCCGCGAAGACGGCAAGCGGCTGATCTATGGCGGCCATGTCATCAGCCTTGCCCGCGCGCTGTCGTTCAACGGGCTGGCGAACGCGCAGATGATCGTCGCGCTCAACGCTGGCGCCCATGCCAACCCCTGTTTCGCGGGCGACACCGTGCGGGCCTGGTCGGAGGTGCTGGACAAGGCCGAAACCCCGGCGCCGGGCGTCGGCGCGCTGCGCCTGCGGCTGGTCGCGGTCAAGGCCGGCGCCGCGCCCTTCGCGCTGAAGGACGCGGATGGCAGGTACCTGCCCGAGGTGCTTCTGGACCTCGACATCTGGGTGCTGATCCCACGCAGGGCCTGAGGGCCGGATTTTGTGATCACAGCCCGGAAATTCGTGATCACAAAACAGGATTTTTCGCCGTCATTGCCGCGTGCACCCGTATTTTCGCCCACTGGCGACGTGACTTGCCAAAAAAATGCGGTATGGAAGACGAAGCATTGATCCGCGCGGCCCCGCCGCACGGGACCGGAACGAAGGGAGCCGATGATGGCCGACGTGAACCGGGGCAACCGGCCCCTGTCCCCGCATCTGCAGATCTACCGCCCGCAACTGACCTCGATCACCTCGATCCTGACGCGGATCACCGGCAACGCCCTGATCGTCGCCGCGCTGCTGATCACCTGGTGGCTGCTGGCCGCGGCCTCGGGCGAGGGCTACTTCGCCCTCGTCGACGGGATCGTGCGGTCGTGGTTCGGCAAGCTGGTGTTCCTCGGCGCGATCTGGGCGGTCTGGTACCACTTTCTCGCCGGGCTTCGGCACCTTTACTACGACTCGGGCCGCGGGCTCGACATTCCCACGGCGGAAAAGCTGGGCTGGGCCTGCATCGGCGGGTCGGTCGTGCTGACGCTGATCACCGTGATCATTCTCTGAGGGGGGCAGGCGCATGGCATTCCTGACCGACCGCAAGCGCGCACAGGGGCTCGGCTCCGCCAAGACGGGGACGGAGCATTTCTGGGGCATGCAGGTGTCCTCCGCCGCGCTGGCGGTGCTGATCCCGATCTTCGTCTTCACCTTCGGCGCGATCCTGGGCGCGCCCCATGACGAGGTGGTGGCGTATTTCGCGCGGCCCTTCCCGGCGATCCTGACCGGCCTCACGCTGGTCGTTGGCATGACCCATTTCAAGAACGGCGCCCAGGTGATGATCGAGGATTACGCGCATGGCGCGGCCCGCAAGTGGCTGATCATCGGCGTGATCTGCCTGAGCTACGCGGTGATGGCGACCGGGCTTTTCGCCCTGGTCAAGCTCGCGCTCTGAGACGAGGACGACAAGATGGCAGCTTACGCCCGTGAGACGCATGACTATGACGTGGTGGTTGTCGGGGCCGGGGGCTCGGGCCTGCGCGCGACGCTTGGGATGGCCGAACAGGGCCTGCGCACCGCCTGCGTGACCAAGGTGTTCCCGACCCGGTCGCACACCGTCGCCGCGCAGGGCGGCATCGCGGCCAGCCTTGGCAACATGGGGCCCGACAGCTGGCAGTGGCACATGTACGACACCGTCAAGGGGTCCGACTGGCTGGGCGATGCCGACGCGATGGAATACCTCGCCCGCGAGGCGCCCAAGGCGGTTTATGAACTGGAACACTACGGTGTGCCGTTCTCGCGCACCGAAGAGGGCAAGATCTACCAGCGCCCGTTCGGCGGCCATACCACCGAATACGGCGAAGGGCCGCCCGTGCAGCGCACCTGTGCCGCCGCCGACCGGACCGGCCATGCGATCCTGCACACGCTTTACGGCCAGAGCCTGAAGCAGAAGGCGGAATTCTTCATCGAGTATTTCGCGCTCGACCTGATCATCACCGACGGCGCCTGCACCGGCGTCGTGGCCTGGAAGCTGGACGACGGCACGATCCATGTGTTCAACGCCAAGATGGTGGTGCTGGCCACCGGCGGCTATGGCCGGGCCTATTTCAGCGCGACATCGGCCCATACCTGCACCGGCGACGGCGGCGGCATGGTGGCGCGTGCCGGCCTGCCCCTGCAGGACATGGAATTCGTGCAGTTCCACCCCACCGGCATCTATGGCTCCGGCTGCCTGATCACCGAGGGTGCGCGGGGCGAGGGCGGGTATCTGACCAACTCCGAGGGCGAGCGGTTCATGGAACGCTACGCGCCGACCTACAAGGATCTCGCCAGCCGCGACGTGGTCTCGCGCTGCATGACGATGGAGATCCGCGAGGGCCGCGGCATGGGGGCCGAGAAGGATCACATCCACCTGCACCTCAACCACCTGCCGCCGGAAACCCTGGCCGAACGCCTGCCGGGGATTTCCGAAAGCGCCAAGATCTTCGCCGGCGTCGACGTGACGAAGGAACCGATCCCGGTTCTGCCGACCGTGCATTACAACATGGGCGGCATTCCCACGAACTACTGGGGCGAGGTGCTGAACCCCACCAGGGACGATCCCGACGCGGTGTTCCCCGGCCTGATGGCGGTGGGCGAGGCCGGCTGCGCCTCGGTGCATGGCGCCAACCGGCTGGGGTCGAACAGCCTGATCGACCTCGTGGTGTTCGGCCGCGCCGCGGCGATCCGCGCCGGGGCCGTCGTCGATGCCGACAACGCGGTGCCGGCGACGAACGGGGCGGCGGTCGACGCGATCCTCGACCGGTTCGACCGGTTCCGGCACGCCGATGGCGCGGTGCCGACCGCCGATCTGCGCCTGGAGATGCAGAAGACCATGCAGCAGGATGCCGCCGTCTTCCGCACCGACCGGACGCTGGCCGAGGGTATGGAGAAGATGATCGGGATCGCCGGCAAGATGGACGATCTGAAGGTCACCGACCGGTCGCTTGTCTGGAACTCCGACCTGATGGAGACGCTGGAACTGGCGAACCTGATGCCCAACGCGCTGACCACCATCGTTTCCGCCGAGGCGCGCAAGGAAAGCCGCGGCGCCCATGCGCACGAGGATTACCCGGATCGCGACGATGCCAACTGGCGCAAGCACACGCTGGCCTGGGTCGACGGCAAGGACGTGCGGCTGGATTACCGCGGCGTCCATGTCGATCCGCTGACGAAACCCGAAGACGGCGGGATCGACCTGAAGAAGATCGCGCCGAAGGCGCGGGTCTACTGATGCGGCGCTGGCAGGCCCGGGCGCTCGTCCTGCCGCTGGCGCTGGCGGCCTGCGGCCCCGTCCCGGTCGACCGGGCCGAGGATGCGTGTTTCGCGCAACTGGGGCCGGCGCCCGGACTGCGCGGCACGGCGGCGATGGGGGTGGGCAGCGACGGGCTGCTGACCGACATCGACGTGGAGTTCACCGCAAGCACCAGCCAGGGCCGCGATCCCGCCGAGGTCTACGAGGCCTGCGTCTATCGAAAATCCGGGCAACTGCCCAGGCGGCCGCTTTACGACCGCCCCGACTGGAGGGGATGATCCATGGTTCAGCTTACGCTTCCGAAAAACAGCCGCATGCGCGTCGGCAAGACCTGGCCGAAGCCCGAGGGCGCGACCAACGTCCGCAAGTTCCAGATCTACCGCTGGAACCCCGACGATGGCGAGAACCCGCGCGTCGATACCTACTTCGTCGACATGGACAAGTGCGGCCCGATGGTTCTGGACGCGCTGATCAAGATCAAGAACGAGATCGACCCGACGCTGACCTTCCGCCGGTCGTGCCGCGAGGGAATCTGCGGTTCCTGCGCGATGAACATCGACGGGATCAACACGCTGGCCTGCATCTACGGGCTCGACGAGATCAAGGGCGACGTGAAGATCTATCCCCTGCCGCACATGCCGGTGATCAAGGATCTGATCCCCGACCTGACGCATTTCTACGCCCAGCATGCCTCGATCATGCCCTGGCTGGAAACCGCGACGAACCGGCCCGAAAAGGAATGGCGCCAGTCGATCGAGGATCGCCGCAAGCTCGACGGGCTTTATGAATGCGTGATGTGCGCGTCCTGCTCCACCTCCTGCCCGAGCTACTGGTGGAACGGTGATCGCTACCTCGGCCCGGCGGCGCTCCTGCATGCCTATCGCTGGATCATCGACAGCCGCGACGAGGCCACCGGCGAGCGGCTGGACCAGCTGGAAGACCCGTTCAAGCTGTATCGCTGCCACACCATCATGAACTGCGCCAAGACCTGCCCGAAGGGCCTGAACCCGGCGAAGGCGATCGCCGAGATCAAGAAGATGATGGTCGAACGGGTGGTTTGAACCGCTGTCGGGAAACCTGAGAGTTGGGCCGCGGTGCTGCCGCGGCCCTTTTCCTTTCAGACGCCGGTCAGAAGGATGTCGATGGCCCGCAGCACCTCGTCCCCCTGATCGGCGATGCTTCCCGCCTTTCGCAAGGCTGCCCGTGGGACAGAAGCGATCAGGCGGGTGGCAAGGACAAGATGTTGCCCGTCGAAGCGCACCATGGGGTTGAGTTGCGTGACAGCCGGATAGTCCGGCAGAAGCGGAATGACGACGACGGCGGGGTCGGGCGGCAGGAGGTCGCATTCCACCACCACCATCGCCGTGCCCTTGAAGACGGCCACGTCGTAGCGGATCAGTCCCTCCATGCGCCGCCCCCGGGCGGCAGGATGATCTCGGCCAACGGATGCCCGTTGCGCGCATGCCACTCGCGCTGCGCCGCGAAGGCTTCGGCATTGTCGTCAAGCCAACGCTGGCGCCGGGCCTTCGCGACGGCCTGTTCCAGCGCCGCATCCGCAACGGCAGAAACGTTTATCCCCAAGGCCCGTGCGCTATCGAGAAGGTCGGCGTCAAGCGTCAGAGATGTCTTGCGTCTTGCGGTGGCACCCATGCCCATCCCTCCCTTTATACCGCTTGTTCATACCGTAAATACTTCGGTCCTGTCACGCCGCTTGACTTGCTGGCCAAAAGCGCCCATGTCCGCATCGTCCCCTCCTGCCGCGTGAGCAGGCGGCCCGGTTCGGGCCAAGGGTGGACGAGGGCGCGCATCCCGCGCGCCATGATTGGTTCCCACTTTCACGCAGGGGTCCGGCGGCGGCGCGGCAACGGGGCAATCCGGCCCCATGGCGAGCGCCCGGCGCACTCATGCGACGCCAGGCGGCGTGCGCCCCGATGGTCGGGGCGGCGCGAGACTGGCCCATACGCCCCCGGCCCGATGGCCCGGGTGCAACGAAAGACATGACATTGAACGACTTTATCTCACTCGGCCTGAACGAACGCCTTTGCGCGAAGGTGGCCGCGATCGGCCACACCACGCCGACGCCGATCCAGCTGCGGGCGATCCCGAAGGTGCTGGAGGGGCGCGACGTGATGGGCCTTGCCCAGACCGGCACCGGCAAGACGCTGGCCTTCGGCCTGCCGCTGATCCAGGGCCTGCTGAAGCTCGACGGCCGCCCCGCGATGGGCACCGTTCGCGCGCTCATCCTCGCGCCGACCCGCGAACTGGCCAAGCAGATCGCCGAGTCGCTCGGCGCCATCACGGCCGGCTCGCCGCTGGGCCTGACCGTCGTCACCGGCGGCGCCTCGCTCAACGCGCAGGCCAACCGGCTGCGGCGCGGGGTCGACATCCTCGTCGCCACGCCCGGCCGGCTGGTGGACCTGCTCGACCGTCGCGCGCTTCGGCTGGACGAAACCCGCGCGCTGGTGCTGGACGAAGCCGACCAGATGCTCGACCTCGGCTTCATCCATGCGCTGCGCCGGATCGCCAAGCATCTGCCAACGCGCCGCCAGACCCTGCTGTTCTCGGCCACCATGCCGAAACTGATGGAGGAGGTCGCGGCGACCTACCTGCGCGATCCCGTCCGGGTCGAGGCCGCGCCCCCCGGAAAGACCGCCGACAAGATCGACCAGTTCATCCATTTCACCGCGCAGGGCGACAAGGCCAAGGTGCTGGAGGACTATCTCGACGCGCATCGCGACGAACTGGCGCTGGTCTTCGCCCGCACCAAGCATGGCGCGGAAAAGCTGATGAAGCTGCTCGCCTCCTGGGGTTTCGCCGCCGGGTCGATCCACGGCAACAAGAGCCAGGGCCAGCGCGACCGGGCGCTGGCGGCGTTCCGGGCCGGCGAGTTGCGGGTGCTGGTGGCGACCGACGTCGCCGCGCGCGGGATCGACATTCCCGACGTGCGCCACGTCTACAACTTCGATCTGCCGAACGTGCCGGAAAACTACGTCCACCGGATCGGCCGCACCGCGCGGGCCGGCAAGGCGGGCCGGGCGATCACGCTCTGCGCCCCGCTGGAGATGGAGGAACTCGAGGCGGTGGAGAAGGCGCTGGGCGCGCCGATCCCGGTTCTGGCCGGAACCCGCTGGCAGACCGATCGCAACGCGATCGCCGAACAGCGCCGGTCGCGCGCCGGTGGCCGTGGTGGCCGCCCGCCGCAGGCCGCGCGGCCGGCCCCGGCAAAACAGCCGGCCCGGAAACCGGATACCGCCCGCCCGGCGAAACCCGCCGCCAAGGGCCAGCCCGTGCGCTCCGGCCAGCGCCCGGCGGCGAAGCCGCAGCGCCCGCCGCAGCGCGAGTTTTCCAGCCCGGCCGAACTGGTCGCCCAACTGGCCGCCGAGGCCGAGGCGCGGCCGAAGCGCCGCCGTCGGCGCAAGGGCGCCTGACCCTTCCCCTCCGGCGCGGTTCATGCTGATCTGGCATGGCCGCCGCCGGAGCCTGCCATGAAACCCGAAACACCCGAAACCGCCGCCCCCGCCGATGCTGCCGCGCGCCGCGCGGTGCGGCCCGTGGTCTGCTACCCGCCCGACACGCTGCCGCCACCGCCGATGGACCTGTTCCGCGCGCTGCGGCCGGGGCTGACGAAGACGGCCGAGGTTGTCGCCCCCCCGCGCGAGGCCGCCTGTTTCAGCGTCCGCGCGGGGCAGGTCTTTCGCATCACCTCCGTCGAGGGGCCGCAGGTCGGCGACCTCAACCTGTGGAATGCCAACGACCTTGGCGAACGGTTCTATTCCGGCAAGACCCGCGCGCTGCACGGCACGCACCTGTCGACCGGCGACAGGATGTGGTCATCCTTCCCGCATCTGCGCCCAATGGCGACGATCATCCACGACACGCTCGACTGGTACGGGTTCGACGGTTTCGGCGGATCGGTGCACGACGTGATCGGCACCCGCTGCGATCCCTATACCCATTGCCTGCTGTCGGATGGCGGCCAGTATCACCATTGCTGCCATTCCAACCTCACCCGCGCGCTGGCCGCCGAAACCGGGCTGACGCGCGCAGAGGCAGAGGCGCATGTCCACGATGTTCTGAACGTCTTCATGTGCACGGGTTTCCTGCGCGAAACCGGCCAGTACTTCATGAAGGCGAGCCCGGTGCGCCCCGGCGACTATCTGGAGTTCTTCGCCGAGATCGATCTGCTTGGCGCGCTGTCGGCCTGCCCGGGCGGCGACTGTTCGGCGGAACATTCCTCTGACGCGGCGGCCTGCTTTCCGCTGCTGGTCGAGGTCTTCGATCCTGCGCCCGGCGCGCTGGCGGGCTGGCAGCCACCGTCACCGAACCCCTATGATCGCAGCCACGGCGCCTGACGCGGCGTCGGTTTCGGTCTCCGCCGTCCGCGATCCTGCGGGACGAAAACGCCTGCCGCCTCAGCAGTAGCGTTCCACCGTGCTGGCCTGCTCGTCGCTGTAGCGGTCGCCATGCGCGAAGCCCGCCGGCAGCAGCCGGTCGATCTCGGCCCGGTCCTCGTCGGTCAGCCGGATCGTCTCCGCCCCGCGCCACTCGGCCAGGTGCGCCGCGATCCGCGTGGCCGGGATCGGGATCAGGTGTTCGCCACGGTCCAGCACCCAGGCCAGCGCCGCGGACGCCGTCGTCCAGCCGCGCGACCGGGCGAAGGCGCGGAAGCCGTCGATCATCCGGACGTTCTCGGCATAGTTCGGCGCGACGAAGCGCGGGTTGGTGCGGCGAAAGTCGTTGCCGGCGAAACCGGCCGGGTCGGGCGGCGCGTCGGACAGCATGCCCCGCGCCACCGGCGAGAACGGCACGAAGGCGACGCCCAGTTCCGCGCAGGTGCGGATCATCCCCAGTTCCGGCAGCCGGGTCCACAGCGAGTATTCGCTCTGGACCGCCGTCACCGGGCAGACGGCATGGCCGCGCCGCAGCGTCCAGGGCGCGACCTCCGACATTCCCCAGCCGCCGATCTTTCCCTCCTCGATCAGCCGCGACATCGTGCCCGCGACCTCCTCGATCGGCATGTCGGGCTGGTGGCGATGAATGTAGAACAGCTCCACATGGTCGCGCCCCAGACGCTTCAGCGAGGCGTCGAGTTCCGCGCGCAGGTGGGGCGCGTCGTTGCGGATGCTTCGCGGCGGGCCGTTCACGATCGAGGCCTTGGTGGCGATCGCCACTTTCGGTTTCCGGCTGGCCAGCCATTTGCCCAGCACCTCTTCCGACCGCCCCGCCCCGTAGATGTTCGCGGTGTCGAGAAAATCGATCCCGGCCTCCAGCGCGGCGTCGAGGCAGGCGAAGCTGTCCGCCTCGGTCGTCGCGCCGAAGACGCCGCCGAAGCTCATGCAGCCCAGGCCGATTGCGCCGACATCGGGCCCGTTCGCGCCAAGTTTGCGCTTGATCATCGGCGTTTCTCCCCTTGGTTCATGGCGTGACGTAGTGCAGGCCCCGGAAGCGGCCACGCAGGGCAGCGGTTTCACCCGCGACCGTGGCGGGATCGTTCGCCCGCAGCCCGGCGGCGATCAGCCGGGCCAGCGCGGGCATCTCGGCCTCGGTCATGCCGCGGCGGACGATCTCGGGCGTGCCCAGCCGGATGCCGTTCATGTCGCCGGCGACCGGCGCGCCGGGCAGGCCGATCCCGCAGGCCAGGATTCCGGCCGCGCGCAGCCGGCGCGACGCGGCCTGCCCGCCACCCCAGGGCGCTGCCGGCAGCGCGAACTGGTGCGCGGCGGTGAAGCCGCGATCCGCGGCGAAGACCTCGATCCCCTCGGCCGCCAGCGCCGCGGCCAGCGCGCGGGCGACGGCGGCCATCTTCGCGGCATAGGCCGGCCCGTGCGCGCGCCAGTCCAACAGCCCGCGCGCCAGTGCCGCCACCCGCCCGACGTCGAAATTCGCCGTCATCCCCGGAAAGGCGATCCGGTCCAGCCGTTCCGCCAGTGCCGCGTCGCGGGTCACGATCAGGCCGCCGGGCGGGCCGCCCAGGCTCTTGTAGGTCGACATCGTGACCAGGTGCGCGCCCTCGTCCAGCGGGTTCGGCCAGGCCCCGCCCGCGATCGGGCCGGACAGATGCGCGGCGTCGAACAGCAGTTTCGCGCCGACGGCATCGGCCACCGCCCGAAGCTCCGCCACCGGATGCGGAAACAGGTTCAGGCTGCCGCCGATGGTGATCAGCTTCGGCCGCACCCGCTCCGCCAGTTCCGCGAGCGCCGGCACGTCCACCGTGTAGCCCGCGGGATCGACCGGCGCGGGATGGGTCACCAGCCCGTAAAGCCCCGCGCAGCCGGCGGCGTGATGGGTGACGTGGCCGCCGATCTCGGGTGGCGGCGCGATGATCGCGTCGCCCGGCCGCGCCAGCGCCATGAAGGCATAGAGATTGGCCATCGCGCCGGAAAATACCCGGACCTCGGCGTGATCGGCGCGGAAGACCTCGGCCGCCAGTTCCGCCGCGATCACCTCGATCTCCTCGGCCGCCTCCAGCCCGGTTTCGTACTTGTCGCCGGGATGACCCAGCGACGGCCGGCTGCCCAGCCCGCGGGCCATCAGCGCCTCGGCCGCCGGGTTCATCACGTTTGTCGCGGGGTTGAGGTTGAAACAGTCCTCGTCGTGGATGCGCGCGTTGTCGGTCGCCAGCGCCTCGAGCCGGGCCGCCACCTCGGCGTCCGGTGCCGCCGCGCCGGTGGCATGCCGCCGCACCAGAGCGTTGACGGCATCGCCCAGCCAGGCGCGATCCGCCAGCCGGGTCATTGCCCGGTCCCGAAGGCGGCGGCGAGCGCGATCTCGACCATCGCGGCGAAACCGCGTTCACGATCCTCCGGCGGCAGCGCCTCGTGCGTCACAAGGTGGTCGGAGACCGTCAGCACCGCCAGCGCCCGCGCGCCGTGGCGGGCGGCGACGGTGTAAAGCTCCGCCGCTTCCATCTCCACCGCGAGGGTGCCGTGGCGGACCAGCTGCGCATTCAGATCGTCGCGCTCGTCGTAGAACGTGTCCGACGACAGGATTCCGCCGACATGCGCCGGCACGCCCGCCGCCCGCGCCGCGGCGACCGCCCGTTCCAGAAGGCCGAAATCGGCGCAGGGGGCGTAGTTCACCTCGCGGAAGATCGTCTTCGACGGGGTCGAGACGGTCGAGGCCGTCATCGCGATGACCACGTCCCGCAGCTTCACATGCGGCTGCATCGCGCCGGTGGAGCCGATGCGGATCAGCGTTCTCGCGCCGTAATCGCGGATCAGTTCGTTGGCGTAGATCGACAGCGACGGCATGCCCATGCCGGACCCGTGCACGCTGACCGGATGGCCCCGCCAGGTGCCGGTGAAGCCCAGCATCCCGCGCACGCCGTTGACCTGCACCGCATCGTCGAAAAACGTCTCGGCCACCCATTTCGCGCGCAGCGGGTCGCCCGGCATCAGCACGGTTTCGGCGATCTCGCCGGGTTTCGCGGCGATATGCGGTGTCATCGGGTCAGCCTCCCTGCGGCGGGAACAGGGCAAAGGCCGCGCCCGTCCACATCATCTTCTGGAAACAGGGGTCGAGGTTGGTGCCGCCGCAGCCCGACCCGTGGATGTTCAGGTAGATCACCCGCCGCCCGCCGTCGTCCGCGGCGGCCCAGCCCTTGCCGAAGGCCTGGGTCGTCGTTTCGCCAACCGCGAAGTCGATCGCGCAGCCGCCGGTTCCGCAATACAGCGACACGGCGCTGGAACAATCGAAATAGGCCTCGTCGAGAACCCAGTCGTCGGCGCTGCCGTCTCCCGTCAGGTCGGCGGTCTTCAGCGCGCCCGGCCGCATCGAGAACCGGCCCTGCTCGAACACCTCGCAGGTCGCGCGGGCCTCGTCGATCGCGGCCAGAAACGCTTCGGGGGCCCCGGCGGCATGCGCCGGCGCGGCGAAAAGCGCGAGAAAGAGCCATCGTGTCGTCATGCCGGACCGTCCCGTCGCCGCTGCGTCGCGGCCAGACTAGGACAGCCCGGCAGGCTGCGCCAGACGGTTACGGCAGGCCCGGTCGCGGCTTACTCGGCCGCGACAGGCTGCGGATCGGCCAGCGCGACGATGTCGAACATGATCCGGTTCAGTTCGAAATCCTTCGGCGTGTAGACCCGCGCGACGCCCATCGCCAGCAGACGCGCGGCATCGTCCTCGGGGATGATCCCGCCGACGATCACCGGGGTCTCGCCCAGGCCGGCGGCGCGCATCCTCTCCATCACCTCTTCGATCAGCGGCATGTGGCTGCCCGACAGGATCGACAGGCCGACGACATGCGCGCCGTCCTCGGCCGCCGCGGCGACGATCTGTTCGGGTGTCAGGCGGATGCCTTCGTAGTGGATGTCCATGCCGCAGTCGCGGGCGCGGCAGGCGATCTGTTCGGCGCCGTTGGAATGACCGTCGAGCCCCGGCTTGCCGACGAGGAACTTCAGCCGCCGGCCCAGCCTCGTCGATACCGCGTCCACCGCCTCGCGGATCTCGTCCAGTCCCTCGGTGCGGTTCGACGGGCTGGCCGACACGCCGGTGGGGCCCCGATACTCGCCATGCACGGCGCGCATCACCCCGGCCCATTCGCCGGTCGTCACCCCGGCCTTCGCCGCGGCGATCGAGGCGGGCATGACGTTCTCGCCGGTTTCCGCCACGCGACGCAGTTCCGCCAGCGCGGCGGCCACCGCCGCGCCGTCGCGTTCCGCCCGCCAGGCCGACAGCCGCGCGACCTGGTCGGCCTCCACCGCCGGGTCCACCGTCATGATCCCGCCGTCGCAGCCGACCAGCGGCGAGGCTTCGGCCTCGCGCCAGCGGTTGACGCCGACGACGACGGTTTCCTCGCTTTCGATCCGCGCCAGCCGCTCGGCATTCGCCTCCACCAGCCGCGCCTTCATGTATTCGATCGCCGCGATCGCGCCGCCCATCCCGTCGAGCGTGGCCAGTTCCGCCCGCGCGCCGTCCTTCAGCGCCGCGACCTTCGCGGCCACCGCCGGGTTGCCGTCGAACAGGTCGCCGTATTCCAGAAGGTCGGTCTCGTAGGCCAGGATCTGCTGCATCCTCAGCGACCATTGCTGATCCCAGGGCCGGGGCAGGCCCAGCGCCTCGTTCCAGGCGGGCAGCTGCACCGCGCGGGCGCGCGCGTTCTTCGACAGCGTCACCGCCAGCATCTCCAGCAGGATCCGGTAGACGTTGTTTTCGGGCTGCTGTTCGGTCAGGCCAAGGCTGTTGACCTGCACGCCGTAACGGAAGCGGCGGTATTTCGGCTCCTCGATGCCGTAGCGGTCGCGGCAGATCTCGTCCCACAACTCGGTGAAGGCGCGCATCTTGCACATCTCGGTCACGAACCGGATGCCGGCGTTCACGAAAAACGAAATCCGCCCCGCCATCGCCGGGAACGCCTCGGCCGGCACCTTGCGCTGCAGGTCGTCGAGCACCGCGCAGGCGGTGGCCAGCGCGAAGGCCAGTTCCTGTTCCGGTGTCGCGCCCGCTTCCTGCAGATGGTAGGAACAGACGTTCATCGGGTTCCACTTCGGCAGCGCCGACGCGGTGTAGGCGGCGACATCGGTGATCATCCGCAGGCTTGGCTTCGGCGGGCAGATGTAGGTGCCGCGGCTGAGGTATTCCTTGATGATGTCGTTCTGCACGGTGCCCTGCAGCGCCGCGACTTCGGCGCCCTGTTCCTCCGCCACCGCGATGTACAGCGCCAGCAGCCAGGGCGCGGTGGCGTTGATCGTCATCGAGGTGTTCATCCGGTCCAGCGGGATATCCGCGAACAGCGCGCGCATGTCGCCCAGGTGGCAGATCGGCACGCCGACCTTGCCGACCTCGCCGCGCGCCAGGACATGGTCGCTGTCATAGCCGGTCTGGGTCGGCAGGTCGAAGGCCACCGAAAGCCCTGTCTGGCCCTTGGCGAGGTTGCTGCGGTAGAGCGCGTTCGACTTCGCCGCGGTGGAATGGCCGGCATAGGTGCGAAACAGCCAGGGCTTGTCCTTCGTCGTTTCGGTCATCGCGGCCTCCGATTCCTTGCTCGGCAATTATCTTTCCCGGCGCCCGGAATAGGGGAAAGATTGTGTCCCTGTCAATTCGCCGCGATGCGGCACGACGGCGCTGCGGGGGCATGATCCTGCGGCTGAAGGGAAAGCCAAGGGAAAAGATGGTTTACCGGCGCCCATGCCGCGGTGCGATTGTGGTCCGCGACTCGCTGCGACATAAAATTACAAAAACATTGGCATGACCTATTGCAATGTTACCCGGCCGCGCCTAACCCTTGCCGTCACGTGGCCGTGATTCTGCATCGCGGCGTGACAGGTGACAGCAAAGGACGGAGGCCGTCATGGCATTGGACTCGGATACCGGCATCGCGCCCTACGACGCTCCGGAGAAGGACCTTTACGCGATCGGCGAGCTGCCTCCGCTGGGCTATGTGCCGAAACAAATGCACGCCTGGGTGCTGCGGCAGGAGCGCCACGGCGACCCCGATGTCGCGCTGCAGCAGGAGGTCGTAGACGTCCCCGAGATCGACAGCCACGAGGTGCTGGTGCTGGTGATGGCCGCCGGCGTCAACTACAACGGCGTCTGGGCCTGTCTCGGCCAGCCCGCCTCGGTCTTCCGCCAGCACAAGGCGCCCTATGCGATCATCGGCTCGGACGCGGCCGGGATCGTCTGGAAGGTGGGCGACAAGGTGACGCGCTGGAAGGTCGGCGACGAGGTCGTGGTGCATTGCAACCAGGACAACGGCGACGACGAGGAATGTAACGGCGGCGACCCGATGCTGTCGCCCAGCCAGCGCATCTGGGGCTATGAAAGCGCCGACGGCTCCTTCGCGCAGTTCACCCGGGTGCAGGCGCAGCAGCTCATGCCGCGCCCCAAGCACCTGACCTGGGAGGAGTCGGGCTGCTACACGCTGACGCTGGCCACCGCGTACCGGATGCTGTTCGGCCACGAACCGCATGACCTGAAACCGGGCCAGAACGTGCTGGTGTGGGGCGCGTCCGGCGGCCTCGGCTCGTTCGCCATCCAGCTGATCAACGCGGCCGGCGCGAACGCGATCGGCGTGATCTCGGACGAGGGCAAGCGCGACTTCGTGATGGATCTTGGCGCCAAGGGCGTGATCAACCGCAAGGATTTCAACTGCTGGGGCAAGCTGCCCGAGATCGGATCCGAGGATTACGCGGCCTGGTTCGCCGAGGTGCGCCGTTTCGGCAAGGCGATCTGGGACATCACCGGCAAGGGCGTCAACGTCGACATGGTGTTCGAACATCCCGGCGAGTCGACCTTCCCGGTCTCCACCTTCGTCGTGAAGCGCGGCGGCATGGTGGTGATCTGCGCCGGAACCACCGGCTACAACTGCACCTTCGACGTGCGCCACATGTGGAGCCACCAGAAGCGCCTGCAGGGATCGCATTTCGCGCATCTCAAGCAGGCATCCTCGGCCAACAAGCTGATGCTCGACCGCCGCCTCGATCCCTGCATGTCCGAGGTGTTCCCCTGGGCGGAAATCCCGAATGCGCACATGCTGATGTGGAAGAACCAGCACAAGCCCGGCAACATGGCCGTCCTTGTGCAGGCCCCGCGCACCGGTTTGAGAACGCTGGAGGACGCGCTCGAGGCCGGCCGCACCCGCTGAGTGCCGCCCCGTATGGCGGCGGCGAGGGCCCGCGCCACCCGGCGCGGGCCTTTGTCGTGATCCCGAAAGGGGTTGTGCGCATCGGGATTCTCGCTATGGTTGTGTAAATACCTGTGGACAAGTCTGTGGAGGGGCTTGGTCGATGCGACACGACTGGATCATCGACGTCCTGGCCGACCTGCGCGGCGTCGCGCGGTCCGAAGGCCTGCTTCGCCTTGCGGACCAGATCGATGACGCGCTTCTCGTCGCCGCCGGCGAGATCGCCCGCGATCGCGAGGCCGAGGGCGCCTGCCCGCCCGACATGTTCCTGCGCACGGCGCGGTCCGACGCGCGCCAGCACTGAACCGGCCGGGCCGTTTCCCGGTTCCCCCGCGCCGCGGCGACCACTAGGCTCGCCGCCATGACCACGCCCGCGCTTTCCTTTTCCGCCGACCAGGCCGAGGCATGGGATCGCCTCGCCGCCGCGCTGCGATCCGCCGGCGTCGATATCGACGACGCCACGATCCGCCCGGCCGGCGAGGCCGGGCAGGGGGCGCTTGCCGTCGTCGGCAAGGCCGGATCGGGCAAGACGCTGCTTCTGGCCGAACTGACCAAGGCGCTGGCCGAGGCCGGCGTCGACGTGATCTCGGGCGATTACGAGGGCCGGCGCCGCAAGGACAGGCGCACCGTCGCGATCCTCGCGCCGACGAACAAGGCCGCGAGCGTCCTGCGCAACCGCGGGGTTCCGGCGACGACGATCCATCGCATCCTCTACACCCCGGTCTACGATCCCGACTACGAACGGATCGCCGAATGGCTGGCCGGCAACGGCGACCGCCCCGAGATCGAAGGCTTGACGGAGGCCGCGCTCGACCGCGCGCAGGCGTTCTACGCAACGGTGAAATCGGTGCCCGGCGCGCTCGCCGCCGCCGGCCTGCGCGGATCGGATTTCATCCTCGGCTGGAAACGCCGAGAGGAGCCGCTGGACATCGGGCTGATCGACGAGGCGTCGATGCTCGACGCGAAGCAGTTCGAGGATCTGGAAGAGATCTTTCCAACCCTCGTCCTGTTCGGCGATCCGGCGCAGCTTGCCCCTGTCAACCAGTCCGGCCAGATGGTGTTCGACGGGCTGCCCGAGGCGCGCAAGCTGGTGCTGCACCGGGTGCACCGGCAGGAGGGCGACAGCCCGATCCTCGACCTCGCCCACGCGCTGGCCGATCCGGCGCTGGAATTCGAGGATTTCGAGCGGATGGTGGCCGAGGCCGCGCGCCGCGACGACCGGGTGCATTGGGCCGAGCGGGTGGATGCCGACCTGATGGCGCGCTCGCCCGTGCTGGTCTGGCGCAACCAGACCCGGATCCGGCTGATCCACGCCTTCCGCGCCGCCCATGGCGCGCCGGCGGACGCGCTGCTGCCCGGCGAGCCGCTGATCTGCGACGGGATCGAACTGCCGCTCAAGCATCGCAAGAAGCGCATCGACCTCGAGGCGCGGGGCCTCGTGAAAGGGGCGCAGGTCGTCTATCTCGGCCCCGGCAAGAAACCCGGTTTCTCCCGCCTGCATGTCATCGGCGCGGAAGAGCCGCGGCTGTCGGCAGCCTCGATCATCAAGATCGAACTGCCCGACAGCGAGGAACCGTTCATCGCCTCCGCCGCGCGGATGGGCGCGGCCTTCCTGCACGGCGCGGCGGTGACGATCCACAAGGCGCAGGGCTCGCAATGGGATCAGGTGCAGGTCTTCGCGCCCGATCTCTTCGCCGCCGCACGCGCCGGCCGGACGGAGGCCGGGCTGCCGTTGTGGAAGCGGCTGGCCTATGTCGCGATCACCCGCGCCGAAACCCGGTTGCACTGGGTGGTGCGCAACCGGCTGGGCCGGCCGACTCGGGTGCTGGACACCGCCGATCTGCCCGGCGCGCCGGTGCCGCTGGCGCTGGAGACGGAGTAGACGGTCCGCCCCGGTGCAAGCGCCGCGCGCCGGGCCGAAGCCGCTTCCGCCGGATCGCAAATCCCCCTACTCTGCCACCGAAGACCGAAGGGAGGCCGCCATGCGCTGCGTTTTCGTCCAGTTCCGCTGCCAGCCTGGCAAGACCTACGAGGTGGCCGACGCGATCTACGACCGCGAGGTCGTGTCGGAGCTTTATTCGACCTCCGGCGACTATGACCTGATCGCCAAGCTCTACATCCCCGAGGGCGCCGATGTCGGCCACTACCTGACGGAAAAGCTGTTCGACATCCCCGGCATCAGCCGGACGCTGACGACGATGACCTTCCGCGCGTTCTGAACCCGGTCACAGGCCCCACAACGCCCGCAGGTCGCCCATCCGGTGAAACACCCGCGCGCCAAGATCGGCCAGCGCCGCACCGTCGTCATGCTCGGCAAATCCAAAGACCGGGATGCCGGCGCGCACCGCGCCCAGAACGCCCGAGGGGCTGTCATCGATCACCGCGCAGCTCTCCGGCGGCAGGCCAAGCGCCCCGGCGCAATGCAACCACAGCGCCGGATCGGGCTTCGGGCACCCCATGTCCTGGCCGGAAAAGATCCGGTCGCCGAAGCGCGCCATCAGGGCGGGGTGCTGGCCCAGCGTGATCTCCATCTTCGTCATCCGGCCGTTGGACCCGATGGCATAGGGGATCCCCGCGGCGTCCAGACTGTCGAGAAGATCCTCGATCCCGTCGATCAGCGCCGTCCCCGCCGCCAGGCTCGCGTAGAGCCGTTCGTAGAAGCGATCCACCCAGTCGCCGTCCAGCGGCATCCCCAGCCTGCGCAGTTCGGCATGCGTCGACTGGATCGTGCCGCCGACGAAGCGCCGGCGGATTTCGTCGGCACTCATCTCGATCCCGTGCGCCCGCGCCTCGTCCTGCATGATCGCGATCGCCGCGCCCTCGCTGTCGACGATCACGCCGTCGCAATCGAACAGAACCCCCGCCGGCCTCATTCCGTCACCTTCAGGATCGTGACCCATGTCTCGCCGTAGCGGCGCTGGTCGAGCATCTCGAACCCCTCCGGCGGCAGCGGCGCCGCACCCTCCTCCCAGACGATAAGCGCGCCGGGCGCCAGCCAGCCGCCGACGCGGCATGACGCCAGCGCCGCCTCGCCCAGCCCTTGGCCATAGGGCGGATCGAGGAACACGAGGTCGTAGCCCGGCCCCCGGTTCGGCCCCATCCGGGTGGCATCGCGCCGCCAGACATCGGTCACGCCCATCGCCTGCATCAGGTCGATGTTGCGCCGCAGGATCGCCCGCGCCGCCGCGCCCTCGTCGACGAAGGCGACCCGCGCCGCGCCGCGCGACAGCGCTTCCAGCCCCAGGGCCCCGGTGCCGGCGAACAGGTCGAGCACCCGCGCGCCCTCTACCGGGTTGCCGTGCGGCCCGTTCATCAGGATGTTGAAGATCGCCTCGCGCACCCGATCCGAGGTTGGGCGCAGATGCGCGGCCGGATCGCCCGCGCCGACATCGGCCAGCTTCAACCCGCGTCGCGCGCCGCCAACGATCCTCACGCCAGCAGCGCCTTCAGATCGGTCGCCGGATCGGCCAGCGCGGCCGGATCGGGGCTGCGGCCCGCCTCGATCAGCCGCTTGCCGATCATGTAGGCGCGCGGATCGTCGATCGCGTCGACGGCCAGAAGCCGGTCGCCGGCATAGTACCAGACCGACAGGCCGTCGCCCGCCGGGCGCCGCACCGTGCGGTCGTAGCCGGTGTTCAGCCCGGCGATCTGCAGCTTCATGTCGTACTGGTCCGACCAGAACCACGGTTTCGGCACATAGGCCTTGCCCGCGCCCAGCATGTTCGCGGCCACCAGTTCGCCCATGTCGATCGCGTTGCCCACGCTTTCCAGCCGCAGACGCCCGCCGGCATGAGGGAACGCAGCGCAATCCCCCGCCGCCCAGATCGACGGGTCCGACGTGCGGCCATGCGCGTCCACCGCGATGCCGTTGTCGATCTCCAGCCCGGCGGACCCGGCCAGCCTTGTGTCCGGCGTGATGCCGACGCCGACGATCACGAAATCGGCCGGCAGGGTGCTGCCATCGTCCAGTTCCGCGCCGGTGACGCGGCCCGCGCCCGCCAGCCGGGCCAGCCCGGTGCCGGTGCGGATCGTCACGCCGTGGCACGCGTGCAGATCGGCCACCGCCTCGGCGGTTTCGGCCGCAGCGACGCGGGAGAGGATGCGGGGGGCCAGTTCCACCACCGTCACCTCCAGCCCCAGCTTGCGGGCGACCGCCGCCGCCTCCAGCCCGATATAGCCGCCGCCGACCACGACAAGCCGCCGGCCCGGCGCAAATTCCGCCGCCATCGCGTCGACATCGGCGAGCGTGCGCACGGTGTAGACGCCATCGAGATCGCCGCCGATCGCGCTGGGCAGGCGTCGCGGAACCGCGCCGGTGGTCAGCGCGAGTTGGTCGTAGCCCAGCGCCTCGCCCGCAACGGTCACGGTCTTCGCGACACGGTCGATCGCGGTCACCGGCGCGCCCAGCCGCAGGGTGACGCGCTGGTCCTCCCAGAACGACGGCGCGCGCAGCATCAGCCGTTCCAGCGGCATCTCGCCCAGCAGGTAGCCCTTGGACAGCGGCGGGCGCTGGTACGGTGCGACCGGTTCCTCGCCGACGATGGTCAGCGGCCCGTCATGGCCCAGCGCGCGCAGCTTCGCCGCAAGCGAGGCCGCCGCCTGTCCGGCCCCCACGATCACGATCCCCGCCATCCGCGTCCCCACTGGTTCTTTCCGGGGCGCAGCCTATATGCGTGGGCGTCGGAAACGCAACGCGAGAGGGACATCCACAATGGCGATTTCGGAAGGTCAGGCACTGCCGTCGGCGACGGTTCTGAAGGTTATTCCCGGCGATGTGCAGCCGGTCGACATGGCCGGCTTCGGCAAGGGCCGCAAGGTTGTCGTGTTCGCCGTGCCGGGCGCCTACACGCCGACCTGCCATTCCGCCCACGTGCCCAGTTTCGTCCGGGTGATGGACGGGCTGAAGGCCAAGGGCGTGGACGAGGTCTGCTGCCTCGCGGTGAACGACCCCTTCGTGCTGGAGGCCTGGGGCAAGGACACCGGCGCGACGGATGCGGGGATCACCATGCTGGCCGATGCCGAAGCCGCCTTCACCAAGGCTTTGGGGCTGGATTTCTCGGCCCCGCCGCGCGGGCTGATCGACCGGTCGCAGCGCTACGCGATGCTCATCGAGGACGGGGTGGTGAAGGTTCTCCACAAGGAGGAAGGCCCCGGCACCTGCGAGATCTCCGGCGGCGAGGCGATGCTGGCGGCGATCTGAGCCGCCGCCGAGGACGGGCGAATGCGGGCGGTTCAGCCGCCCGCAAGCTCTTCCATCCTTTGCGCCAGCGTCACGTCGAGATCGGTCAGCCCGCCCGCGTCATGGGTCGTCAGCACCACGTCGACCTTGCGGTAGACGTTGGACCATTCGGGATGGTGGTTCATCTTCTCCGCCACCAGCGCGACCTTCGCCATGAAGCCGAAGGCCTCGACGAAGTTGCGGAACTGATAGGTCTTGCGGATCGCGTCGCGGCCATCCTCGGCCGTCCAGCCGACGGCGAGCAGCGGGTCGAGCACGGATCGGTCGGTGAGCCTGGTGGCGGGCATGGTCACTCCTTCGTTTCCAGTAGCGCGTCATCGATCGCCGCGGCGCGGGCCTGCGCCGGGCGGTCCTTCAGCCTGTCCCAGTAGGCCAGGAATTCCGGCAGCGCCGGCATCGTGCCGAAGCGCAGCCCCCAACCCACCTGCGAGCCGACATAGACATCCGCCGCGCTGAACGCCGCGCCGCAGACATAGGGCTGCCGCCCGACGTGATCGGCCAGCACCCGAACCGCCTGGTCGAAATCGCCGTAGCCGACCATCGCGCGCTTGTCCTCGGGCACCGTCACGCCCAGCGCGCGGTCGATGATCGCGGCCTCCAGCGGCCCGGCGGCGAAGAACATCCAGCGGTAGAAGGCCGCGCGGTCGGCGGGCATCAGCCCGGCCTCGGGGAAGGCATCGGCCAGGTAGGTCACGATCGCGGCGCATTCGGTCACCACGCTGTCGCCGTGCAGCAGCGCCGGCACCTTGCCCATCGGGTTGATCGCCAGGTAGTCCGGCCCCTTGATCTCGTCACCATAGGCGACGATCCGGGTGTCGTAGGGCTGGCCGACCTCTTCCAGCATCCAGCGCGCGATCCGGCCGCGCGACATCGGGTTGGTGCAAAGCGTGAGTTTCGGCATCTTCTGATCCTCGCAAATCGCGGCGTGGCCGCACTACTCGTTGGCATCGACTTTTCGGAACGGGCCGTAATCGGCCAGGATCGTCATTTCTTCGCCCATCATCGCACGTTCCTGATCAAGGTAGCGCGAAACCGCGTCGCGGAACGACGGATCGGCGATCCAGTGCAGCGAATGGGTTTCGCTCGGCATGTAGCCGCGCGCCAGCTTGTGTTCGCCCTGCGCCCCGGCCTCGACCCGGCCCAGGCGCATCCCGATCGCCGCGTCGATCGCCTGGTAGTAGCAACATTCGAAATGCAGGCAGGGATGATCCTCGACGCAGCCCCAGTAGCGGCCGTAAAGCGTGTCGCGCCCGATCACGTTCAGCGCCCCGGCGACGGGCCGGCCCCCGCGTTCGGCCAGAACCAGCAGGATGTCGTCGCGCAGCGTGTCATGGGCGATGTCGAAGAACGCACGGGTCAGGTAGGGCCGGCCCCATTTGCGCGATCCGGTGTCCTGGTAGAAGGTCCAGAACGCATCCCAGTGCTCGGTGCGGATGTCGTTGCCGGTGAGTCGCCGGATCGTGCCGCCGAAGGCCTGCGCGCGCTGGCGTTCCTTGCGGATCGCCTTGCGCTTGCGCGACGCCAGATCGGCGAGGAAGCCGTCGAAATCCCCGTAGCCCCGGTTCTCCCAGTGGAACTGCTGGGTGACGCGGTGCAAAAGCCCCATCGCCGCCCCCGTCTCCGCCTCGTCGGCGGTGCAGAAGGTGACATGGGCCGAGGACAGGCCGTTGTCGGCGGCGATCTGCACCATCGCCTGCACCAGCGCGGCGCGGCCCGCCGCCTCTTCCCCCGGCCGGGTCAGGAATCGCCGCCCTGTTGCCGGGGTGAAGGGCACCGCGACCTGAAGCTTGGGGTAATAGCGCCCGCCTGCGCGCATGTAGGCGTCCGCCCAGGAATGGTCGAAGATGTATTCGCCCTGCGAATGGCCCTTGGCATACATCGGCATCGCTGCCACGGGCGCGTCGCCGCGCCGCACGACCAGGTAGTGCGGTTCCCACCCGGTGCCGGGCCCGACGGAGCCTGACTGCTCCAGCGCGGCGAGAAACCGGTAGGTGGTGAACGGGTCCAGCGGCCGGCCGCCATCGGCTGTCTCGGGGCAGGCGCAGGCATCCCAGTCCACTTCCCCGATTTCGGAAATGGCGGCATGTAGCGTGACGGTCAGCGGGGCGTCGGGCATCGCGGGCGGGTTCCGATCTCAACGCGCCGGAAGGATGGGGCGCGCCGCGCGCAGGTCAAGCGGGCAGGGCCGCGGCATAGCCTTCGAAGGTGACGTTCTGCGCCACCCGCCGCGCCGCCGCCTCTTCGGCGGGCGACCGGATCGTCCAGCACAGGACGGCGGCCCCGGCGGCCTTCAGGTCGGCCACCCGCGGGCGGCCGAGGTCGAGATGGTGGTGCGAGATGAAACTCGCGCCGACCCGGTCGTAATCGGGGATGGCGCGCAGCCGCGCGCACTCCTCGGGGCCGACTCCGTCTTCGGCGGCCTCCACCTCGTCCCAGCCCCATGTCGTCAGGCCGCGCGGCAGGTCGGGCGCGGCCCTGGCCATCGCCGCGACGGAATGCGGATTGAACGACATCACCGCCACCGGCCCGGCATAGCCCGCCAGAACCCCGGCGACCGCGCGTTCCAGCGGGCCCACGCCGGGGCCCATCGCGCCGTCCTGGTCCTTGATCTCGACCAGCAGCGCGACACGGCCCGCCACGATCCCCAGCACCTCGGCCAGCGTCGGCACCCCGTCGTCGCCGCCCAGAAGCGGCGTGCGGGCCAGGTCCGCCGCCGTCAGGTCACTGACCTGCCCCGACCGGCCGGTGAGGCGTTTCAGATCGTAGTCGTGAAACACCATCGGCACGCCGTCGGCCGAGGGCTGTATGTCGATCTCGATCCCGTAACCGGCCGCCACCGCCGCGCGCACCGCCGCGACGGAATTCTCGGGCCGGCCCGCGGCCCGGTCGTGCAGCGCGCGATGCGCGAGCGGCGGGCCGAGGAAGGCGGCGGGCAGGGCGGGCATCAGGCGACCTCGAAGATCGCCTCGATCTCCACCGACACGCCAAGCGGCAGCGAGGCGGCCGAGACGGCGGAGCGCGAATGCCGCCCGGCATCGCCCAGAACCTCGACAAGGAAATCGGAACAGCCGTTGATCACCTTGGGCTGATCGGTGAAGTCCGGCGTCGAGTTCACGAAACCGGTGAGCTTCACGACCCGAACCAGCCGGTCGAGATCGCCGTCAAGCGCGGCGCGGGCCTGGGCCAGCAGCGCCATGCCGCAGGCGCGCGCCGCCGCGGCGCCATGCGCCACGTCCATGTCGGCGCCAAGCTTGCCGGTGATCAGCCCGCCGGCGCCCTGGCTGATCTGGCCGGACACGAAAAGCAGGCTGCCCGTCCGCACGAAGGGCACGTAGTTCGCCGCGGGCGCCGGGGCAGACGGCAGCGTCACCCCCAGTTCCGCCAGTTTCGCCTCGATCCGTCCGGCCATGGAATCGCCTCCTGCTCCCGTTCCGGCGCAAGGCTAGCCCCCCGGCGATCCAAGCGAAAGTGCCCGCAAGCGCGGCGTCGCTCACCTCGCCGAAACCTTTTCGCGGCATTGAGTACATGGCCGCGGTTGTCTTCCAAGGCCCTCCGCCCTATCCCTCAGGGGGCAGCCCGCCGCGGTTGCCGCCCCAGAATCGAGCGAGTGACCGCGTGACCCAAGCTGACCGAACCGTCCCGAGCCTTCGCAAGGCCGCACTTGCAATCGCCATGGCCGCGGCCCTGGCCGGCTGCGCCACGGCCCCGCCCGCCGCAGGCATCAGCGACCCCTACGAGGCGCAGAACCGCGGCGCCCATGCCTTCAACGTCGGGCTCGACAAGGCGATCGTGCGGCCCACCGCCACCGCCTACGGAACCGTCGTGCCCGGCCCGGTCCGCACCGGGGTGAGCAACTTCGCCTCGAACCTGGGCGAGCCGGGCGACTTCGTGAACCACGTCCTGCAGGGCCAGATCGAGAAGGCCGGCCAGACGTTCTTCCGCTTCGCGATCAACTCGACCCTCGGGATCGCCGGCCTCTTCGACCCGGCGACCTCGATCGGCCTGCCCGCGGCGCGCACCGACTTCGGCCAGACCCTGCATGCCTGGGGCGTTCCCGAAGGCGCCTATCTGGAGGTTCCGGTGATCGGCCCGTCGACCGAACGCGACTTTGCCGGAACGGTGGTCGACGTGCTGATGAACCCCACCTCGATGGTGCTGAAGGGCGACGAAGCCTCGACCGCGAGGGGCGCACGCATCGCCGCGCGCCTCGGTGACCGGTACCGCTACTCGGATCTGGTCGATTCGATCCTATATGAGAGCGCTGACAGTTATGCCCAGGCCCGGTTGCTGTACCTGCAGAACCGGCGGTTCCAGCTGGGCCAACAGGATGAGTCCAATGCGTACGATCCCTATGAAGACCCCGACCTCCGGTAATCTCGGCCGTCGACAGCTGTTGCTGAGCGCCGCCGCCGGGCTCGTGGCGGCGACGCTGCCCGCCGCGCCGGCGCAGGCGATCACCATTGGCACCGCGCGGTCGCTGATCGACCGGCTGGTGAGCGAGATCAACGGGGTGATCAATTCCGGCCGGTCCGAGGCGGCGATGCTGCGGGATTTCGAGAGCATCTTCTCGCGCTACGCCGACGTGGCGATCATCGCGCGCAGCGCGCTGGGCGTGGCCGCGCGCAGCGCCTCGTCCGCGCAGATGTCGGCCTTCACGACCGCGTTTCGCGGCTATGTCGCGCGCAAGTACGGCCGCCGGTTCCGCGAGTTCTCCGGCGGACGGATCGAGGTGACGGGCGTCGGCCCGGTCAAGAGCTTTTACGAGGTGACCTCGCTCGCCTACCTGCCCGGTTCCTCGCCGTTCGAGGTGCGCTGGCACGTCTCCGACAAGTCGGGGCGCGACCTGTTCTTCAACCTCATCATCGAGGGGGTGAACATGCTGGCGACGGAACGGACCGAGATCGGCGCCATGCTCGACCGTCGCCGCGGCGATATCGACGCGCTGATCGCCGACCTGCGGCAGGCGAGCTGAGGCGCCGCGCGCCTCAGTTCCCGGTTCCGAAGATCGCCCCGAGGATGCCGTTGATCGCCCGATCGAGTTCGGTCTGTTGCGGCGCGGGCCGGATGTCGTCGCTGGAATAGACCGCGCCGGGAAAGCCCTGCGGCGCGCGCGGCGGCAACGCGTCGGGAGACAGGGCCGGCAGCGGCCGCGCGGGCAGGCCCTCGTGCACCCGCGCCATCACCTCGTGCCAGATCTCGGCCGGCAGGCCGCCGCCGGTGACCCCGGTCAGCGGCGTGTTGTCGTCGTACCCCATCCAGACGCCGGCGACATAATCTGCGGTGAAGCCGATGAACCACGCATCGCGGGCGGCCTGCGTGGTGCCTGTCTTGCCTGCCGCGGGGTGGCCGGGCAGACGGGCGCGCTGGCCGGTTCCGGCATCGACGACCTGCGACATCATCCAGACAAGCTGCCGCGCCGCGGTTTCGGTGATCACGCGTTCGCCGATCCCGCCTTCCTGGCCGATGAGCGCGCCGTCGTCGCCCTGGATCCGCAGTTCCACGAGGCCGTAGGGCTGCACCGATGATCCGCCGTTGAGAATGCCCGCGAAGGCCCCTGTCATCTCGATCAGCGTCGATTCGGACACGCCCAACGCCAGTGCCGGACCGTCGGCGAGGTCGGAAGCGAAGCCGAAATCGGACGCGACCTGGCGCACCGCGTCGCGCCCCACCGCCTCGGAAAGCCGGACGGCGGCGGTGTTCAGCGAATGCTGCAGCGCCTCGGTCAGCGTCACCTCGCCCATGTAATCGTTCGAATAGTTCTTGGGGGACCACGGGCCCGAACCCGGCACGTCGATCGTCAGCGGTGCGTCGAGCACGAGGTCATCGGGCCGGTAGCCAAGGTCGAGCGCGGCGGCGTAGATGAACGGCTTGAACGTCGAACCGGTCTGGCGCAGCGCCTGGGTGGCGCGGTTGAAGGCGCCGGCGACCTGCGTCTTGCGGCCGCCGACCATCGCGCGCACCGCCCCGTCGGCCGACATCACCACGATCGCCGCCTGTGCCTCGCTGCCCTCGCGGACGCGGGTGGCGAAGACCTCGTCCAGCGCCGCTTCGGCCGCGGTCTGGATACGCTGGTCCAGCGTGGTCTTGATCACCACGTCCTCGGTGGTCTCGCGGGTCAGGAACGACGGACCCTGTTCCATCACCCAGTCGGCGAAATAGCCCCCGGCGCGGGCCTCCGCCGCGTCGGACAGCTGCGCCGGATTGGCCGTGGCCGCGGCGAATTCGGTATCCGTCAGGTAGCCCTGGTCGTGCATCAGGCCCAGGATCAGTTCCGCCCGCGCCTGGCTGCGCGCGAGGTTCGCGGTGGGCGCATAACGCGACGGCGCCTTCAGAAGCCCGGCCAGCATCGCCGCCTCGGACGGGTTCACGACATTGGCCGACTTGCCGAAATAGCGCTGTGCCGCCGCCTCGAAGCCGCGCGCGCCGGCCCCCAGGTAGGCGCGGTTGAGGTAGATCGTCAGGATCTCGTTCTTGGAATACCTCGCCTCCAGCGCGAAGGCGTAGGGGATTTCCTTGATCTTGCGCCAGAGCGAACCGGCGCGGCAATCGGCCTCGTAGGCGGCCTCGTCCTTCCAGGTGTCGGGATCGTAGGGCACACCCAGGCACAGAAGCTTGGCGACCTGCTGGGTGATCGTCGAACCGCCATGCCCGTCCAGCGGCCCGCGGCCTTCGGACAGGTTGATCCGGATCGCCCCGGCGATGCCGCGCGGCGAGATGCCGAGATGGCTGTAGAACCGCTTGTCCTCGGTGGCGATGACGGCGTCGCGCAGGTGCGGCGAGACATGCTCGGCGCTGATCTGGCCACCGAAGGTCTCGCCCCGCCAGGCAAAGACCTCGCCGGCCGAATCCAGCATCGTGACCGATCCGCGCGCGCGGGCGTCCAGCAACGCGCCGTGGTTCGGCAGGGACAGGTAGTAGTAGCCTGTGGCCGCCCCGAGGATCAGCGCCACGATCATCCCCGTGCGCCAGCCGATTCCCCAGACCAGCCGCCAGATCAGCCGGAACAGCCCGCCGACCAGCCGCCCCAGCACCCCGCCGGACCGTGTCTTGCGCCGCGTCGCGGCGCGCGACGTCTTCGACTTCTTCGGCGCAGCCTTCGACGCCCGACGCCGCGACGCGGCATCGGACGGAGAGCGCCGGTCCGCCACCAATGGCGGACGTCTCGTGCGGGAGCCGCCCATGAAACCCTGAACCCGAAGTGTGCCTGCCTGTTTTGTCCGATCCTACCGCGCAACACGGCCGAAGTGGAGCGGTTTGCCCTCACGATTCGGTTTTCGCTAAGCCTAATTTTTGTGCAAGCAGCATAATCTGTGCAAAAATTGTGCAACGGAGCACGATTCACGGCCCGCCGCGCCCCGCCCCTTCCTTGTGCTGCACCTGCGAAAACCGCCCACTGGCGCCACGGGTCCACTTGGGGACAGGTGAACGGAAGGGAAATGACGTGAAACTGATCATTGCAGCGATCAAGCCGTTCAAGCTGGAGGAGGTGCGCGAGGCGCTCACCGCCATCGGCGTACGCGGCATGATGGTGACGGAGATCAAGGGCTTCGGCTCGCAGTCCGGCCACACCGAAATCTACCGCGGCGCCGAATACGCCGTGAACTTCGTGCCCAAGGTCAAGCTGGAGATCGTGGTCGCCGCCGCCATGGCCGACCAGGTGGTCGACACCATCCAGAAGACCGCCAAGACCGACAAGATCGGCGACGGGAAGATCTTCGTGCTCGATGTGAGCCAAGCCGTCCGGGTGCGCACGGGCGAAACCAACGAAGACGCGCTGTAACCGGCAGCGTCATCTCCAGAGGGTAACCAACAGATGAAACTTACCAAGCTTCTTCCCCTGGCGGCTGTCGCGATCGCGCTTCCGACCATGGGCCTTGCTCAGGACGCCGCGCCGTCCTTCGACGAGATCGGCCCCTACATCATGACCACCCTGCTGTTCTGCATGGCCGGGTTCCTGGTGTTCTTCATGGCCGCCGGCTTCGCGATGCTCGAAGGCGGTCTCGTGCGGTCCAAGAACGTCACCATGCAGATGACCAAGAACATCGCGCTCTACTCGGTCGCCGCGATCATGTACTGGCTGATCGGCTTCAACACGATGTATCCCGGCGATTTCAACGGCTACTTCGCCATCGGCGGCCAGACCGTGCTCGACCCTGTCGGCGTCGCCGCGGCGGATGCCGCGCTCGACTATGCCTCGGTTGGCTCGGACTTCTTCTTCCAGCTGGTGTTCGTCGCCGCCACCGCCTCGATCGTGTCGGGCGCGCTGGCCGAACGGATCAAGCTGTGGCCGTTCCTGATCTTCGTGGTCGTGCTGACCGGCCTGATGTACCCGATCTCCGGGTCGTGGCAGTGGGGCGGCGGCTGGCTGTCGGAGATGGGCTTCTCCGATTTCGCCGGGTCGACCGTCGTGCACTCGGTGGGCGGCTGGGCCGCGCTGGCCGGCGCCATCGTGCTGGGCCCGCGCCTTGGCAAGTACAAGGACGGCAAGGTCAACCCGATGCCGGGCTCCAACCTCGCGCTCGCGACGCTGGGCACGTTCATCCTGTGGCTGGGCTGGTTCGGCTTCAACGGCGGCTCGCAGCTGGCGATGGGCACGGTGGGTGATGTTTCCGACGTGTCGCGGATCTTCGCCAACACCAACATGGCCGCCGCGGCCGGCGCGGTGACCGCGCTGATCCTCACCCAGGTGATGTACGGCAAGCCGGACCTGACCATGGTTCTGAACGGCGCGCTGGCTGGCCTCGTGTCCATCACGGCGGAACCGCTGGCGCCCACCCTGTTCGGCGCCCTGTGGATCGGTGCCGTGGGCGGCGTGATCGTGGTGTTCGCGGTTCCGTTCCTGGACAAGCTGAAGATCGACGATGTCGTCGGCGCGATCCCGGTTCACCTGTTCGCGGGTATCTGGGGCACGATCGCGGTGATCTTCTACAACGGCGACGCCAGCCTGATGACCCAGTTGACCGGCATCGTGGCCTACGGCGTGTTCACCTTCGTCGGCGCGCTGATCGTCTGGTTCGTCCTCAAGGCGGTCATGGGGATCCGCGTCTCGGAAGAGGAAGAAGTCAACGGCCTCGACATCTCCGAACTGGGTATGGAAGCCTATCCGGAGTTCGCCAAGGGCTGAGCGGTCTGTCACGAGTGACGGGGTCCGGGCCATGCGGCCCGGACCCTTTTTCGTGCCTCGGGCCTGTCAGCGCCGGTAGACCGCGCCGCGAAAGCAGCTGTCCTCGGCGCGGTCGGCCTCGATGCACAGGAACGTCGAGACGACGTCGCGGCCCTCGTGCTGGGTGATCCGGGCGACGAGGTAGACGGTGCCGAAATGGAACGGGAAGGCGCCGGGCCCGTCGTTGCAGACGAAACGGTAGGGGCCGAGTTCGTAGACGTCGTCGGCGTCCACGCAGGTGGTGATCGCCGCGAAACCGCCCCAGGCGATCTGGTAGCCCTCGCGCAGCAGGTCTTCGGCGCTGTCGGCCCGCGCGCCGGGTGCCGGGCCGAGGCAGACGGCGGCGGCCAGAACCGGCAGCGCCCTTCGAATCCCGTTGGCGAACACAGCAGCGACCTTCCCGCATGGCAAAGGGCCGGGCCGCCGGCGTGGCGTCACGCCCGGCGATGGCGTCGCCCGCAGCCTACCGCGACGGGGTTACCAGAACTTGCCATGGGGCGGCGATCGGTGGGCCGGGCCGCCGGCGTGGCGTCACGCCCGGCGATGGCGTCGCCCGCAGCCTACCGCGACGGGGTTACCAGAACTTGCCATGGGGCGGCGATCGGTTGGCGGGCCGGCCCGAACCCCGCGGTCAGACCCCGGCCGCGACGATCGCGCGGGCCAGCACCGGGATCGTGCGGGCGTTGAGCCCGGCGATGTTCATCCGCGAATCGCCCACCATGTAGATCGCGTGATCCTCGCGCATCTTCGCCACCTGTTCCGGCGTCGCCCCGATCCGTGAGAACATGCCGCGATGCCGGGCGAGGAAATCGAACCGGTCGGAATTCGTCAGTTGCCGCAATTCCGCGGCCAGCGCCTCGCGCAGCGCGATCATCCCGGTGCGCACGTCTTCCAGTTCCGCCTCCCAGTCGGCCCGTAGCGCCGGATCGCCGAGGATCACCGAAACCAGCCGCGCGCCGTGATCGGGCGGGAAGGAAAAGTTCTGGCGGTTGAGATGCGCCATCGTGCCCTGCGCCAGGTCGCGGGCCTTCGCGCCGTCGGCGATCGAGAACAGGATGCCGGTGCGCTCGCGGTAGATTCCGAAGTTCTTCGAACAGGAGGCCGCGATCAGCGCCTCGGGCAGCCGCGCGCAGATCATCCGCGTCGGCCCGGCATCGGCCTCCAGCCCGTCGCCGAAGCCCTGGTAGGCCAGGTCGATCATCGGCAGCGCGCCCTTCGCCTCGATCAATGCCGCCAGCGCGTCCCATTCCGCGGCGGTCGGGTTCGCGCCGGTGGGATTGTGGCAGCAGCCATGCACCAGCACCACGTCGCCGGGCTGCATCCCGGCGAGGTCTTCCATCATCCCGGCCGTGTCCAGCCCGCGTGTCCCGGCGTCGAAATACCGGTACATCCGGGTCTTGAGCCCGAGATGCCTGAGGATCGACAGGTGGTTCGGCCAGGTCGGGTCCGACACCCAGACGGTAACGTCGGGCGCGGCCATCTTCACCATTTCCAGTGCCTGCCGCACCGCCCCGGTCCCGCCCGGCGTCGCGACCGAGGCGATGCGATCGGCGGCGACGGCATCGCCCAGCACCAGTCCGGCCATCGCGTCGCGATAGTCCGGTTCGCCGGCCAGGCCGGTGTAGCTTTTCGTCGTTTCCGTCTCCCACCAGCGCTTCTCGGCGGCCTTGACCGCGCGCATGATCGGGGTCACGCCCTCGGCGTTCTTGTAGACGCCGACGCCCAGGTCGATCTTGTCGGCCCGCGGATCGGCCCGGTACTGGCCCATCAGTTGCAGGATCTTGTCGGCCGGCTGTTCCGCCAGGGTTGCGAACATCTTCAGTCCCCTTTCGCGACCTTGAGGTCGCCGTACATGCCCCATTCCGCCCACGACCCGTCGTACAGCGCGTGATCGCGATGGCCGAGGATTTCCAGCGCCAGGTTGATGATCGCCGCGCTGACCCCGGAGCCGCAGGTGGTGATCACCGGGCGCGCCGGATCGACGCCGGCCCCGGCGAAGGCGGCGCGCAGCCCGGCCGCGTCCTTCATCGTGCCATCCTCGTTCAGCAGCGCGCGGTAGTGCAGGTTCCTGGAATTCGGGATGTGGCCCTGGCGAAGGCCCGGCCGCGGCTCGGCCTCGTCGCCCCGGAACCGGCCGGGGGAGCGGGCATCGACGATCTGCCAGTCGCCCAGCTTGGCGGCGGCGGCGACCTGCGTGACGTCCTTGACGAGGTGTGCCTGGCGCTGAACCGTCATGTGCCGGTCGCGGGTGATCGGCGGCATGTCTTCCACCGGGCGGCCCTCGGCCCGCCATTTCGGCATGCCGCCGTCCAGCACCGCGACATCGCGCTTTCCCATCAGCCGGAAGGTCCACCACACGCGCGGCGCCGAAAACAACCCCGCGCCGTCGTAGATGACAACCTGATGGCCGTCGCCGACCCCCATCGCCCGCATCCGGGACATGAACTTTTCCACCGGCGGGGCCATGTGCGGCAGGTCCGACCGGGTGTCGGAAATCTCGTCGATATCGAAGAACCGCGCGCCGGGAATGTGGGCGGCCTGGTATTCCGCCTTCGCGTCGCGGCCCATGTCGGGCAGGTACCACGACGCATCCAGCACACGCAGGTCGGGA
Source organism: Paracoccaceae bacterium (assembly GCA_024742695.1). GTDB lineage: Bacteria > Pseudomonadota > Alphaproteobacteria > Rhodobacterales > Rhodobacteraceae > JANSXY01. The sequence continues at coordinate 219,008 of JANSXY010000005.1, forward strand.
TCCTTCAGATGGGCTTCCAGCCAGTCGGTGGAAACAAGCGTTGCAGGATCGTCTGCGGGCATGGCGGCCTTCCCCTCGCTGGCGGATCGCCCCAGCACTACCGCGCGCCGGGCGACCGGGCAAGGCCGGGGCAGGCCGTGCCCCGCCCCGGTGCGAACCCAGCGGAAGGGCCGGGGCCGCCGGTCAGCTGGGCTTCGGCGTGGCCGCCGGTTCCGCACCCTTGGTTTCCGCCGCGCGGCGGGCAAGTTCCTGGCGGTAGAGCGCGAGGAAGTCGACGGTGTCGAGATTGAGCGGCGGGAAGCCGCCATCGCGGGTCACGTCGGACACGATGCGCCGCACGAAGGGGAAGATCATCCGCGGGCATTCGATCAGCAGGAACGGGTGCAGCTGTTCCTCCGGCACACCCTCGACATGGAAGATGCCGCCGTAATCCAGCTCCAGCAGGAACAGCGTCGCGCCGTCGCCCTTGTTGGACGAGGTGATCTTGAACTTGCAGATCACCTCGTACTGGTGCTCGACCGACCGCTTGCGCGCGTCGAGGCTCACCTGCACCTGGATTTCCGGCTGCACGTTGCTGTCGCCCAGGCCGCGCTGGGCCACGGCATTCTCGAAGGACATGTCGCGGATGAACTGCGCCATCACCTGCATTTTCACCTGCGGCTGTGCCGCCTGCGGGGCCGTTGCGGGCTGTGCGCCGTTGCCGGTTTCGGTCATCTCACTCTCCGGTGTCACAAGATCGCGGGCTTCCTAGCACCTAGGACCGGCCGCCTCAATGCCGCTGCCACGGCGACGGGCCGTCCGATCCGCGCCCGGTGCCGTCGATTTCGCGCCAGTCGCCCTCGATCACGTCCTCGGGCCCGCGCGGGCCGCGCGCCTCGCCCGGCGGCGGGGTGCCGACGGTGAAGCGCGCCATCTGCACCCGCCGCGCGGCCGCGGCGATCAGGGCGCGGCGCACCGGCGGCAGCAGCAAGAGAAGCCCGACGGTATCGGTGAAGAACCCCGGCGTCAGCAGCAGCGCCCCGGCGAACAGGATCACCGCGCCCTCGGCCAGCGCCCGGCCGGGATCGCCCAGCGTCTCCAGCGCCCGGCGCAGATCGGCCAGCGCCTGCGCGCCCTGGCTGCGGACCATGATGATGCCGGCGATCGCCGTCGCGACCACGATCGCGAGCGTCGGCCAAAGGCCGATCAGCCCCCCGATTTCGATGAACAGCGCGATCTCGATCAGCGGCACGGCGAGGAAGGCAAGGAAGATATACATTCTGGCCCCTCCGGCGGGTCACGTTCCGTTCAGCGGTTGCGGTTCATCATGGGTGTCGAGGTGGACTTGCCCCCGCCCCTCGCCTACATAGGTGGGAAGCAAAGAGATTACCAACCCAAGCCCGGCCCGGCCGGTCCGAGGAGCCCAATGAGCAACGCCGTGATCCAACTTCTGGTCCTGGCCGCCATCGCCGTTTTCCTGATCCTGCGCCTGCGCAGCGTGCTCGGCTCCCGCGAGGGGTTCGAGAAGCCGCCGGTACCGCTTCAGCCCTCTGCCGCCGAAAAGGCGCAGCGCCGCGGTTTCGAGGTGATCGAGGGCGGGCCCGACCGCGACATTTCCGACCACGCGCCGGATGGCAGCGAGGCCGCGCATGCCCTTGCCGCGATGAAGATGGCGGAGCCGGGGTTTTCCGTGTCGGAGTTCCTGCAGGGCGCTCGCGGCGCCTACGAGATGATCCTGATGGCCTTCGAGAACGGCGATCTCGACAAGGTGCGGCCGTTCCTGTCCGAGGACGTGCTGGAAAGCTTCGAGGCCGTCGTCGAGGCGCGGCGCGAGCAGGGGCTGACGGTCGAGGCCACGTTCCTCGGGATCCGCGAGCTTGCGCTGCATGACGCGGCCTTCGATCGCGACACCCGGCAGGCCGACATCTCGGTGCGCTATGTCGGCGAGATGACGTCGGCCGTGCGCAATGCCGAGGGCGAGATCGTCGAGGGCGATCCCAAGGCGGTCAAGAAGATGCGCGATGTCTGGACCTTCTCGCGGCAGATGGGATCGCAGGATCCGAACTGGCAGCTGGTCGCCACGGGGGAATGATCCGTGCCGGTCGCCGCCGGCCCGGCGGGCCTGCCCGGCTGGCCGGGTGAGGGGCCCGATGCGGCGCTTGCGGCCTATCGCGGCACGCTCGACCTGATCGGCCCCGAATGGCCGCGCCCTGCCGCCGGCGACGACCCGGCGGAGTTCTTCGCCACGCGGTTCCGTGCGGGGCCGGCGCAGACCGGCCGGCTGACCGGCTACTTCGAACCCGAGATCGATGCCAGCCCGGTGCGGACCGGTCGCTTTCGGTACCCGCTGCACGCCCCGCCGCCCGGTCTTCCGGCGTCCCGCCCGTGGCTCAGCCGCGCCGAGATCGACGCCTCCGCGGCGCTGGACGGTCTCGAACTGGCCTGGCTCGACGATCCGCTGGAGGCGTTCCTCGTTCATGTCCAGGGGGCGGCGCGACTGAGGTTTCCGGACGGGCGGGTGCTCCGGCTGGGCCATGCCGCGAAGAACGGCCATCCCTACCGGTCGATCGGCGCCGAACTGGTTCGCCGCGGCGCGGTGACCGCGCCCGAAATGTCGCTGGCCGCGATCCGGGCGTGGTGTGCCGCCCATCCCGGCGAGGTCGCCGCGCTCCTGCAAACCAACCCGTCCTACATCTTCTTCGCGCCGCGCGCGGTCGATCCCACCTGCGGGCCTCTCGGCGCGATGGGCCGGCCGGTGACCGAAGACGTGACGCTGGCCGTCGATCCCGCGCATCTGCCGCTGGGCGCGCCGGTCTGGATCGGCCCCGGCGTTCGCGGCGTCGCGCCCGGCCTCCGGATCGCGCAGGACACCGGCAGCGCGATCCGCGGCGCGGGCCGGGCCGACCTGTTTTGCGGCACCGGCGGCGCGGCGGGGGCGCGGGCCGGGGCGCTGAACGCCCCGGTCACGCTTTGGCCGCTTCGGCCAACGGGCGCGGCATGACCCGGCGGCCGCGCAGGCTGACCCCCGAAGAGCGGGAACTGTGGTCGCGCGTCGCCGCGGCCACCACCGCGCTGCATCCCGAACACGCCCGGCGGATCGATCCGGAGGCGGCGGACCCGAAGACACCCGTGCCGCACAGGACGAAGCCGGCGCTGCCCGATTTCCGGATCGGCGAATCGGTGCCCGACGTGGCGTTCGGCCACGACCTCGCGCCCTCGCTGTCCGACAGGCTGGCCCGCACCCCGGTCCGGATGGACCGCAAGGCGCACAAGCAGATGACCCGCGGCAAGCTCGCGCCCGAGGCACGGATCGACCTGCACGGGATGACGCTGGCCCAGGCGCATCCGGCACTGACAGGCTTCCTGCGCGATGCCCATGCCCGCGGCGTGCGGCTGGCGCTGGTGATCACCGGCAAGGGCCGGCGCGGCGCCGATGACGGCCCGATCCCGCAGCGCCAGGGCGTGCTGCGCCACCAGGTGCCGGTTTGGCTGAACCAGCCGCCCTTGGGCGCGATCGTGCTGCAGGTGGCCGAGGCGCATCTGCGCCACGGCGGATCGGGGGCCTACTACGTGTACCTGCGCCGCGGCGGCTAGACCGGCCGCGCCGCCCAGGCCCGCGCCAGCGGCGCCAGCATGACAAGCCCCGCACCCAGGAACCACGCGGCATAGGCCACAAGCTGCACCGGCATCGCCGCCCCCGCATCGATCAGCGCGCCCGACATCGCCGGCCCGATCGCCGACCCCGCGACCATCGCCGAGGCCACGGCGGCCTTGATCGCGCCAAGATGCCGGGTGCCGTAGAACTCTGCCCAGCAGGCCGCCGGCAGCGTCGCCTGGCCGCCGCCGGCAAGGCCCAGCAGCATCACGCCGACCGCCGCCCCGGCCAGCGTTTCGGTCAGGCCCAGCACGGCGAAGCCCAGCACCAGCGGCACCAGGTAGACCGGCAGCACCCGGCCCGCGCCGAACCGGTCGATCGCCCAGCCGAAGCCCGCCGTCGCGACCAGGAAGGCCGCCGACCCCAGCGGGAACACGGCGACCAGCGCGAGGTGATCCCAGCCCTTCACCGCGGCGAAATGCACCTGCTGGAACCAGAACGCGGTAACGCAGGCGGGTGAGCCGACCAGCGCGGGCATCAGCGCCCAGAACAACGGATGGCGCAGCGCCTCGGCCCGGCGCCAGTGTCGCCCCGCCATGCCCGTCTGCGCCGTCGTGCCGCCCTGCGACTGCGGTACCCTCTCGGTCGTCAGAAGCCGCCACAGAACCGGGATCATCGCCAGCACGAACAGCGCCGACAGCGCCCACAGAACCTGCCAGTCGATCCGGGTCTTGAGCCAGACGAAGGTCAGCGGCATCGTCGCCTCGCCCAAGAGGAAGCCAAGCGTCGCCACCGCCAGCGCGCGGCCGCGGGTGGCCACGAACCAGCGTGCCATCGCGACCATGGCGACATGGCTCGCCATGCCCTGCCCGGTGAAACGCAGGCAGAAGATCACCGCCGGCAGCAGCGCCGCCGCGGAATTGAGCGCCATGAAGGCGGCGGCGATGGCGATGCCGGCCAGCACCGCCGCGCCCAGGGTGGCCACCCGGAACCGGTCGGCCAGCCCGCCGGCCCAAAGCATCAGCACCGCCGAAGCCGCCGTGCCGGTGGCGTAGATCGCGCCCCACTCGGCATGGCCGAGGCCGAATTCCGCCCGGATCTCGGCCGCGAAGATCGAGATGAAGAAGGTCTGCCCGAAGCTCGACAGGAACGACATCAGCGCCCCGGCCGCCAGCCAGCGGGCGTTTTCGCGCAGGAAGGTGAGGAACGGGGGCATCTGCGGCTCGCTTCGGTGCCGCATTAGCCATCGGCCGATCCGCCGGCGCAAGCGGATATCGCGGCCGCCGCCGCAAGCCGTCGGGGAACGCCGAAGCCCGGCCACTGGACCTTGCCGGCGGGCGCTGCTTAACTTCGCCCCGAACGGCGAGGGAGGACGGGCGCATGGCCACCGGAAGCAACATCCGCACCTGGTTCGACGGCGCGTGGCACGACGGTGACGCGATGATCCTGCGCGCCGCCGATCACGGGGCCTGGCTGGGCACCACGGTCTTCGACGGCGCACGCTACGCGCATGGCCTGACCCCCGATCTCGACCTGCACTGCGCCCGCGTCAACCGCTCGGCCGAGGCGCTGATGATCACCCCGACGGTGGGCACCGACGAGATGGTGGCGATCGTGCGCGAGGGGTTGGCGCGCTACCCGAAGGATGCCGCCGTCTACATCCGGCCGATGTACTGGGCGATCGAAAGCGGCGACCTGGCGATCGTTCCGAAACCCGGGGTCACCGGATTCGCGATCAGCCTTGAAGAGATACCGATGGCGCCCGAAACCGCCGCCACGACGCTGACCACCACGCGGTTCCGCCGCCCGACGCTGGATTGCGCGGTGGTCAATGCCAAGGCCGGCTGCCTTTACCCCAACAATGCCCGGATGATCGCCGAGGCGCGGAGCAAGGGCTACGGCAACGCGCTTGTCGCCGACGCGATGGGCAACGTCGCCGAAACCGCCACCGCCAATGTCTTCATGGTTCGCGATGGCGAGGTTTTCACCCCGGTTCCGAACGGCACCTTCCTGGCCGGGATCACCCGCGCCCGGCATATCGACAACCTGCGCGCCGACGGGGTGACGGTGCACGAGACGGTGCTGGGCTTCGAGGATTTCCGGCAGGCGGACGAGGTGTTCCTGTCGGGCAACATGAACAAGGTCACGCCGGTCAGCGAGTTCGACGGCACCCATTACCAGAGCGGCCGGATGGCGAAACGCGCGCGCGAGCTTTACTGGGACTGGGCCGCGAGCGCGGGATAGGCCGCGATGGCGCTTGCCCGGCTCTGGCGCGCCGGGGTCACGGCGTGGATGCTGGGCACCTGGAGTGTGACGGGCTGGACCCTGTCGCAGCATCCTTTCGCCGAACCGATCGTCGCCCGCAGCCATGACGAGGCGCGCCGGGCGCTGGATCGCGCGGTGGCGCGGCAGGCCTCGGAGGCGTGGCTGGCGACCGAGATCGAGGCGGCGCTGGCCGCGGACGACCCGCTGGACATCGAACTTCTGATCGGGATCGCCGATGCGCGCGGCATCGCGCTGCCGCCGCAGATCGACGCCGCCGCGCGTGCGGCGCTGGGCGAGGGGCGGGGCGCGCTGGCGGCGGCCGGCGACTGCGCCGCCTGCGCCTGGGACATCACCGCCTGCACCACGCTGACGCAGCTTGGGGCTTGCGCGGTGCCGGTGGAAATGACGCCGCTGGGCGACATCAATGCGCTGCGCCGCAACGGCCTTGCGTGGTGGACGGGCGAGGAGGTCGACGAGCTGGAGATCGGGCTCGCCGCGCTGGGGCTGGGGGCGACGGGCGCGATCCTCGTCTCCGGCGGCGCCGGCGCGGCGGTCAAGGCCGGGGCGACGCTGACCCGCACCGCCCGCCGGATCGGCGCGCTGTCGCCGCCGATGACGGCGGCGCTGATCGACGCGGCGCGCGGGCTGGTCCGGTGGGACAGGGCGCCGGCGGTATTGGGCGGCGCAGCCGCGGACGAGTTGATCGACGCGACGCGCGCCGCGCGGCTGTCGGCCATCGCGGGCGACGTGGGGCGCATTTCCCGCGCGACCTCCGGCACCGAGACGCTGGCGATCCTGCGATTCGCCGACACGCCCGACGATCTCGCACGCCTCGCCCGGCTGTCGGAAACCGCGGGCGGCGAGACCCGCGCGGCGCTGCGCGTGCTTGGCCCGGCGCGGGCCTACCGGCTGCTCGACCGGCTGTCGGCGCCGCTGCTGGCCGCGCTGGGGCTGATCGGCCTGGTCGCGGCGCAGATCGGCGGCCTTGCCGGCGGCCGCGCGGCGCGGGCGCTGGCGCCGCCCCGCCGGCACGGCGACAGCGGGCTTGCCAGCGCGGCCCGGCATCGGCGATGATCGCCGCCGGACAGGGAGAGACCGGCAGATCATGCGCAAGTTCCTCGTCGTACTCGACGACAGCCGCGAATGCCTGAACGCCATGCGCTTTGCCGCGCTTCGGGCCGCCCGCACCGGCGCCGGCGTCACGATCCTGTCGGTGATCCCGCCCGAGGAGTTCCAGCACTGGATCGGCGTCGCCGACATCATGCGCGCCGAGGCCCGCGAGCGCATCGAGGCGCATTTCGAGGTCTTCGCGAAATGGATGCGCGACCGGCAGGGGATCGACCCGGAACTGGTGATCCGCGAGGGCGAACCGGTCGCCGAGATCCTGTCGCTGATCCAGGAAGACCCCCGGATCGGCGTGCTGGTTCTGGGGGCCGGAACCGACAAGTCCGGGCCCGGCCCGCTCGTCACCCAGATGTCGCGCAACTCGGGCAACCTGCCGATCCCGATCACCATCGTGCCCGGCGAGATGTCGAAGGAACGGCTGGAAGAGATCACCTGACCGGCGGTTTAGAACGGTTCCATTCCTTGACGCGGCGGCCCGGTGACCGCATATCCTGTCGATCATCAGGAGGTGCGCGATGTTCATCCAGACCGAATCGACGCCGAACCCGGCCACCATGAAATTCCTGCCCGGGCAGGAAGTGCTGCCCACGGGCACCGCCGATTTCCCCTCGTCCGAGGCTGCCGAAGCCTCGCCGCTGGCGCGCCGGGTGTTCGGTGTGCCGGGCGTGACGGCGGTATTCTTCGGCACCGACTTCGTGACCGTCACCAAGGCCGACGACGTGGCATGGGACCATGTGAAGCCCGCGATCCTCGGCGCGATCATGGAACACTTCCAGTCCGGCGCGCCGGTGCTGGAGGGCACCCACCAGCCGGCGTCGGGCCATGCGGAACATGACGGACCGGATGGCGAGATCGTGCGCCAGATCAAGGAATTGCTGGATACGCGCGTGCGTCCGGCCGTGGCCCAGGATGGCGGCGACATCACCTTTCACGGCTTCGATCGCGGCGTGGTCTACCTGCACATGCAGGGCGCCTGCGCCGGCTGCCCGTCCTCGACCCTGACACTGAAGATGGGGATCGAGAACCTGCTGCGGCACTACATCCCCGAGGTGACGGAGGTGCGCCCCGTTGCGGCATGAGGCGCCGATCCTCGCCTTCGACACGTCGGCCGCGCACTGCGCGGCCGCTTTGTTTCGCGGCGATGCAAGCCTCGCGCAGCGCCAGGAGGCGATGACCACCGGCCAGGCCGAACGGCTGATGCCGATGCTGGAAGAGATGCTGGCCGGGGCCGGGCTGGGCTGGCGCGACCTCGGCGCGATCGGGGTCGGCGTGGGGCCGGGGAATTTCACCGGGGTGCGGATCTCCGTCGCCGCGGCGCGCGGACTGGCGCTGGCACTGGGTGTGCCCGCGATCGGGGTGACCCGGCTGGAGGCGCTGGCCGAGGGGTTGGCGCGGCCCGTCGCGGTGATCGAGGACGCGCGGCGCGGCGAGGTCTATCTCCAGGTCTTCGACGGGGGCGGCGCGGCGCCCCGGCTGGCCACGCTGGAGGCGGCCGCGGCCGGGCTTTCCGGCCTGCCGCTGACCGGCTCGGCCGCCGATGCCGCGGCCGCGCTCACCGGCGGTGCGGTGCTGGCCCCGGCGATGCCGCTGGCCGAGGCCATCGCCCGGATCGCCGCGCGCCGCGCCGGGGCGCCGCAACCGCGGCCCGCGCCGCTTTACCTGCGCGCCGCCGATGCCGCGCCGCCGGCGGACCCGCCGCCGCGCCTGCTCGACGCCTGAGCGATGACGCCCGAGGCGCTGGCCCGGCTGCACGCGATGTGCTTCACCCGGCCAAGGCCGTGGTCGGCGGCGGAATTCGATGCGCTTCTGAAGGGCCCTGGCTGCTTCCTGATCGCCCGCGAGACGGGGTTCGTGCTGGGCCGCGCGGTGGCGGGCGAGGCGGAACTGCTCACGCTCGCGGTCGACCCCGCGCATCGACGGCAGGGGGCGGGCCGCCGCCTCGTCGAGGAATTCACGGCCGAGGCCGCGCGGCGCGGGGCCGACACGGCCTTTCTGGAGGTGGCGGCGTCGAATGCACCGGCACGCGCGCTCTACCGGGCCGCGGGCTGGGACGAGGCCGGGGTTCGGCGCGGGTACTACCGCGATCCGGGCGGTCCCGCCGAAGATGCGATCATCCTGGCGCGGGCACTGACGCGCAGCGCCGAATAGCTATTGACCGGGCCGGTCCTTGAGGCACTATCGAAACGATCCGAAAGAGATCCGCCGCCATCAAGGCGGCCCCCCGAAAGGGGCATACAACTGACCGGGAGATATCCAATGACCTTGATGAACAAGTTCCTCGGCGCAGCGACCGCGCTTGCGCTTTCGGCGGGGGCGGGCCTTGCCGATCCCGCGCTGATCTACGATCTCGGCGGCAAGTTCGACAAGTCGTTCAACGAAGCGGCGTTCAACGGCGCGGAACGCTACGCGACGGAAACCGGCGGCAGCTACCGCGATATCGAGTTGCAGTCCGAAGCCCAGCGCGAACAGGCCCTGCGCCGCTTCGCCGAGGCGGGGTTCAACCCCGTCATCACCACCGGCTTCAGCTTTGCCGACATCATCGCGAATGTCGCGCCCGATTTCCCCGACACCAAGTTCGTCAATGTCGACGGCTGGCTGCCCGAGGTGCCGCCGAACGTGCTGCTGATCAACTTCCAGGAACACCAGGGTTCCTACCTTGTCGGGATGATGGCCGCGATGGCCTCGGAGACGGGCACGATCGGCTTCGTCGGCGGCATGGATATCCCGCTGATCCGGCATTTCGCCTGCGGCTACGCACAGGGCGCCAAGGCGGTCAACCCCGACATCACGATCATCCCGAACATGACCGGCACCACCCCCGCCGCCTGGAACGACCCGGTGAAGGGCGCGGAGCTGGCCAAGGCGCAGATCTCGCAGGGCGCGGATGTCATCTATGCCGCCGCCGGCGGCACCGGCGTGGGCGTGCTTCAGGCCGCGGCGGATGGCGGCATCCTGTCGATCGGCGTGGACAGCAACCAGAACTACCTGCATCCCGGCCAGGTCCTGACCTCGATGCTCAAGCGCGTCGATGTCGCGGTCTACGAGTCGATGAAGGCGGGGGCCGATCTTGAAACCGGCGGCTTCCAGACGCTTGGCCTTGCCGAGGACGGCGTCGGCTATGCCATGGACGACAACAACGCCGACCTGGTGTCCGAGGCCATGGTGGCCGAGGTCGAGGCGGCCAAGGCCGCGATCATCGACGGGTCGCTCACCGTCGTGTCGTACTACGAGAACGATAGCTGCCCGGCGCTGGACTTCTGAGGTCCGGCCGGGCGCCCCGAGCGGCGCCATCCCGCGCCCGCCGTCATGGCGGGCGCGGAGCGTTGCGCAGACAAGGCCCGCGATGACAACGAACCCCGCCATCGAACTGCGCGGCATCTCAAAGGCCTTCGGGCCGGTGCAGGCGAACAGCGACATCAACCTGCGGGTCGAACGCGGCACGATCCACGGCATCATCGGCGAGAACGGCGCGGGCAAGTCGACGCTGATGTCGATCCTTTACGGTTTCTACAAGGCCGATGCGGGCGAAATCCTCATCGGCGGCCAGCCGGTCGCGATCCCCGACAGTCAGGCCGCGATCCGCGCCGGCATCGGCATGGTGTTCCAGCATTTCAAGCTGGTGCAGAATTTCACGGTCCTGGAAAACGTCGTCCTCGGCGCCGAGGACGGGGCGCTGCTGCGCCCCTCGCTGGCCAAGGCGCGCAAGCTGCTGGCGGATCTGGCGCGGGATTACGAGCTGGAGGTCGATCCCGACGAGGTGATCGAGGAGCTTTCGGTCGGCCATCAGCAACGGGTGGAGATTCTCAAGGCGCTGTACCGGCAGGCCGACATCCTGATCCTCGATGAACCGACCGGGGTTCTGACCCCGGCCGAGGCCGACCACCTGTTCCGGATCCTGCGCGGGCTGAAGGAGCAGGGCAAGACGGTCGTCCTGATCACCCACAAGCTGCGCGAGATCATGGAGATCACCGATGCCGTCAGCGTGATGCGGCGGGGCGAGATGGTCGCGACGGTCACGACCGCGGAGACGAGCCCCGAGCAACTGGCCGAGCTGATGGTCGGCCGCAAGGTTCTGCTCCGGGTCGACAAGACGCCCGCCGTACCCGGCCGCACCGTGCTGGAGGTGGAAAACCTGCGGGTGAGCGATGCCGACGGGGTCGAGCGGGTCAAGGGCATCTCGTTCTCGATCCGGGCGGGCGAGATCCTCGGCATCGCCGGGGTGGCGGGCAACGGACAGTCGCAACTGCTCGAGGTTCTGGGCGGCATTTCCCCCGCCACCGGCACCGTGCGCGTCAACGGCGATGCGATCGACCTGTCGGGCCGGCATTCCAACGGCCAGACCCGGCGCGCGCGCGGCATCGCCCACGTGCCCGAGGATCGCCAGCATCTGGGCCTGATCATGGATTTCATGGCCTGGGAGAACGTGATCTTCGGCTATCATAACGACCCGGCGTATCAGAAGAACCGGCTGATCATGGACAACGCCGGGATCGTGCGCGAGGCGCAGGCGAAGATGAAGCGTTTCGACGTGCGCCCGCCGATCCCGACGCTTCAGGCGAAAAGCTTCTCCGGCGGCAACCAGCAAAAGATCGTTCTGGCGCGCGAGCTGGAACGCGCGCCGGACCTGTTGCTGGTCGGCCAGCCGACCCGCGGGGTGGATATCGGCGCGATCGAGTTCATTCACCAGAGGCTGATCGAGCTGCGCGACGCCGGCAAGGCGGTGCTGCTGGTGTCCGTCGAACTTGACGAGATCCTGTCGCTCTCGGACCGGATCGCGGTGATGTTCGACGGCAGGATCATGGGCGAACGCGACCCGGCGGCCACGAACGAACGGGAACTGGGCCTGTTGATGGCCGGGATCGCGGGCGAGGGGGCGGCGGCATGACGAAACTGCCGAACTGGGCCGATATCGTTCTGGTGCCGCTGGTCAGCCTGCTGTTCGCCGCGATCATCTCGGCCCTCGTGCTGCTGGCGATCGGGCAGGATCCGGTCGCGGCGATGAACGTGATGGTGACCGGGGCGCTGGGTTCGCCCTATGGCTGGGGCTACACGCTTTACTACACCACCTCTTTCATCTTCACCGGGCTTGCGGTGACCGTGTCGTTCAACGCCCGGCTGTTCAACATCGGCGGCGAGGGGCAGGCGCAGATGGGCGGGCTTGGCGTGGCGCTGGTGCTGCTGTCGCTGCCGGTCTGGCCGCACTGGACCGTCGCGCTTGTCGCCGCGGCGCTGGGCGCCGCCGCCTTCGGCGCGGCCTGGGCGGCGATCCCGGCCTATCTTCAGGCCCGGCGCGGCAGCCATATCGTGATCACCACGATCATGTTCAACTACATCGCCGCGGCGGTGATCGTCTACATGCTGGTCGATGTGCTGCGCCCGCCGCGGCAGATGGAGCCGGCCAGCGCCCGCTTCCCCGAAGGCGCCGCGCTGCCCACGCTGCACGACATTCCCGGCCTCAGCCTGATCTTCACCCGCGAGGTGCCGGCGAACGTGACGCTGTTCATCGCGCTGGTGGCGGCGTTCCTGGTCTGGGTGCTGCTGTGGCGGACCCGGCTGGGCTACCAGATCCGGGCCTTCGGGCAATCCGAACCGGCGGCCCGCTATGCCGGGATCGACCCGTTCAGGACGATCATGATCACGATGCTGATCTCCGGCGGGCTTGCCGGGCTGATGGCCGTCAACAACGTGATGGGCGAGGCGGAGAAGCTGGTCCAGAATTCCTCGGAAGGGGCGGGCTTCATCGGCATCGCGGTGGCGCTGATGGGCCGCAATCATCCGTTCGGCGTGCTGGTGGCGGCGTTCCTGTTCGGCTTTCTCTACCAGGGCGGGGCGGAACTTGGCCTGTGGACGACGATCCCGATCGAGATGCGGATCGTCGTGCAGGGCCTCGTGATCCTGTTCACCGGTGCGCTGGACGTCATGGTGCGGATGCTGCTGGCGCGGCTGTTCTTCCGCAAACCGCCGCCGGAGGTTGCGGTGGCGGCCAGGGAAAGGGCGTGACGATGGGGTTCTACGCCGATCTTCTGCAGATCCTCGACTCCACGCTGAGGCTGTCCACGCCGCTGCTGTTCGCCTGCCTCGCCGGGCTGTTTTCCGAACGCGCCGGGATTTTCGACATCGGGCTGGAAGGCAAGATGCTGATCGCGGCGATGGCCTCGGGCGCGGTGGCGGCGCTGACCGGCACGGTCTGGATGGGGCTTGGGGCGGGCATCCTCGCCTCGCTCTGCCTGGCCGCGATCCATGGCGTCGCCTCGATCACGTTTCGCGGAAACCAGCTGATCTCGGGCGTGGCGCTGAACTTCCTCGCCTCGGGGATCACCGTTCTGGTGGCGCAGCGGCTGTTCGGCCAGGGCGGGCGCACGCCGGCCCTGTCGGGCGACGCGCGGTTCGGCGAGATCGTGCTGCCGCTGACGGAAACGCTGCGTCCCGTCCCGGTGATCGGGCCGTTCTATGCCGATGTGATCTCGGGTCATGCGTTGTTGGTCTACGTCGCGCTCCTGTGCGTGCCGCTGACGTGGTGGGTGCTGTTCGGCACCCGCTTCGGCCTCCGGCTGCGGGCGGTCGGCGAGAATCCGGGGGCGGTGGATACCGCCGGCGTGTCGGTGATCCGTATGCGTTACACGGCGGTGTTGATCACCGGCATCCTGTGCGGCTTCGCCGGGGCTTACATGGCGACCGCCTTGCAGGCCGGTTTCGGCAAGGAGATGACGGCGGGCCGCGGCTATATCGCGCTCGCGGCGCTGATCTTCGCCAAGTGGCGGCCCTGGGCGGCGCTCTGGGCCTGCCTGCTGTTCGGCTTCTTCCAGGCGCTCGCGCTGCGGCCAGATGTGGTGGAAAACGTACTGACGGTGAAGGTGCCGGTGCCGGCGCTGGACGCGCTGCCCTATGTCCTGACCGTGCTGGTGCTGGCGGGCTTCGTCGGCAAGGCGATTCCGCCGCGCGCCGGGGGGGAGGCCTATGTCAAGGAACGCTGAAACCGCCCGCGCGCTTGCCGAAACCGTCCGTGCCCGCGCCGGTGCGGCGCCGGTGGCGCTGGGCCTCGTGCTCGGCTCCGGCCTGGGCTCGCTGGCCGGCGAGGTCGACGGCGTGCGCATCCCCTATGCCGATCTGCCCGGCTTTCCGGGCTCGGGCGTTTCGGGCCATGCCGCGGAACTGACCGTCGGAACGCTGGAAGGCGTCCGCGTGGCGGTGTTCGGCGGGCGCGAACACTATTACGAACACGGCCGCGCCGACGCGATGCGGCTGCCGCTGGAGGTGCTGCGCGCGCTGGGCGCGGATCGGCTGATCCTGACCAACGCGGCCGGGTCGCTCACGCCGTTCAACCCGCCCGGGTCGCTGATGCTGTTGTCCGATCACATCAACTTCTCGGGCCTCAACCCGCTGATCGGCGAGCCGACGGACGCGCGCTTCGTGCCGATGACGGCGGCGCATGACGCGGCGATCCGCGCCGCGCTGCGCCGCGCGGCCGCGGCCGAGGACGTCACGCTGCCCGAAGGCGTCTACGCCTGGTATTCCGGCCCGTCGTTCGAAACCCCGGCCGAGATCCGCGCGATCCGGACGCTGGGGGCCGATGCCGTGGGCATGTCCACGGTGCCCGAGGTGATCCTCGCGCGGTTCCTGGGCCTCGACGTCGCCGCCGTTTCGGTGATCACGAACATGGCGGCCGGGATGAGCGACGAGGCGATCAGCCATGACCATACCAAGGCGATGGCGCCGCTGGGCGCGGCCAAGCTTGCCCGCATCCTCCGACGATACTTGCGTGACCTGAATACCGCAGGCGCCGGATGACGGTTTGACACCGGCGCCGGCGAGGATCATCACTCTCCCACGCCACCGGGTCACCCTACGTCGCCATGCAGCTCTACCTGCCCATCGCCGAGGTTTCGGCCAATGCCTTCACCCTTCTGGGGATCGGCGGGGTGGTGGGCGTGCTGTCGGGCATGTTCGGCGTGGGCGGCGGGTTTCTCGTCACGCCGTTGCTGTTCTTCATCGGGATTCCGCCGGCGGTGGCGGTGGCGACCGGCGCGAACCAGGTCGTCGCCTCGTCGGTCTCCGGCGTGCTGGCGCAGCTTCGGCGCAAGGCGGTGGACCTGCGGATGGGGTCGGTGCTGCTGATCGGCGGGCTGATCGGATCGGGCGGCGGGGTGTGGCTGTTCAACCTGTTGCAGGCGCGCGGGCAGATCGACCTTGTCGTGCAACTGGCCTATGTCGTCTTCCTCGGCACCGTCGGCGGGCTGATGCTGAAGGAATCGCTGGGCGCGCTCAGGCGCGCGCGGCAGCCGGCGCGGCCGGTCAAGCGGCATCAGCACGTCTGGGTGCACGGCCTGCCGCTGAAGATGAAGTTCCGCGTCTCGGGTCTTTACATCAGCGTCATCCCGCCGATCCTTGTCGGCATGTCCGTGGGCGTGCTGGCCGCGATCATGGGGGTGGGCGGCGGCTTCATCATGGTGCCCGCGATGATCTACCTGCTTGGGATGCCCACCAAGGTCGTCGTCGGCACGTCGCTTTTCCAGATCATCTTCGTGACCGCCTTCACCACGTTGATGCACGCGGTGACGAACCAGTCCGTCGACATGCTGCTGGCGCTGGTGCTGATCGTCGGCGGGGTGGTGGGCGCGCAGCTTGGCACCCGGCTGGGCGCGCGGCTGAAGGCCGAACAGTTGCGCATTCTTCTGGCGCTGCTGGTTCTTGCGGTCTGCGCCAAGCTGGCGATCGACCTGCTGTGGACGCCGGCGGACGTGTTCAACATCGCGCACGGGGGGCCGGCATGATCCGCGCGGCGCTCATCATGCTGGCCGTCCTCGCCCTTCCGGCGCGCGGCGAAGAGGTCGTGGCCAGCCTGAGCCAGGACACGATCGCGATCACCGCGAATTTCGACGGGTCGGAGGTGTTCGTCTTCGGTGCCGTCAAGCGCGCGGCGCCGGTGCCGGAGGGCCTGCCGCTCGATGTCGTCATCGCGCTCCAGGGGCCGCTGGCGCCCGTCACCGTCCGCCGCAAGGAAAGGGTGGCGGGCGTATGGGTGAACACCCAGGCGGTGGAGGTCGACCTTGCGCCGGCGTTCTACGCCGTCGCCACCACGCGGCCCTTCGAACAGGTGCTGAGCCAGACCGAGGATCTGCGCCACGCGGTGTCGATCCCCCGCGCGATCCGGTCGGTCGGCGCGCCGCCCGACGTGCAGGACAGCCAGGCCTTCACCGAGGCATTGATCCGGTTGCGCGCCGAAAGCGGCGTCTACCGGCTGGAGGAGGGCGAGGTGGCGCTGGCGGAACAGACGCTGTTCTCCGCCCGTTTCGAACTGCCCGCCAACCTTGTCGAGGGGCCGTATCGCGCCCGTATCTTCCTCACCCGCGACCGGGCGGTGGTGGATCTGTACGAGGCCCAGATCGAGGTTCGCAAGGTCGGGCTGGAGCGGATGGTCTGGGCGCTCGCGCACGAGTCGCCGTTCCTGTACGGCAGCCTGTCGCTTCTGCTGGCAATCGCGGCGGGATGGGCGGCCTCGGCCGCGTTCCGGCTGATCCGGCTGTGACGCGCGGCTTTTCCCGGCCGGCGCGCTGGGCTAGCGTCCGCCGGGAAAACCGGCGGAGGGGCGGATGAACGATTGGGGCGAAACGGGCGCTGCGGACCTGGGGCGCGGCATCGCGGCGGGGCGGATCGACCCGGTGGAGCTTGCGCAGGCCTTCCTCGACCGGGCCCGCG
>JANSXY010000008.1 GCA_024742695.1 Paracoccaceae bacterium
CCTGACCCTGCAGAACCTCAACCTGCCGCAGCTTCATGACGATATCTTCGGGCTTCTCTCGCTTCCCAGCCATCACCGGATCCTCCAATTGACGGGGCAAAGCTACCCCAGTTGGTGGACCACTTCAGTGGGGGCATTCCACCTTCACCTCTGGCGCCGTGGCTTTACTTGCTGCGTCCTCGGCCAGTCCTCTTCGCGGTTGCGAAGGTTCCGTCCAGCAGTCAGATGTCCTTCATGATCGCTTGGCGGGATAGTCCGAGTTTGTCTAATCCTCAAACCTTGAAGGTTGCGAGCAGGCAACAGTCCGCCGCTCAGCAATCACTCTATTCTTTCCCACCGCCGTAACGTGAGATCTTGTGGCTCTGCTAATTCGGATAGTTTTCTGGTGGATTATCGGGATTAGCAGTCTGCAGGTGCCGTCGTTGCGGCGGTTAGTCAAAACAAACCGAAATTTTCGCCAATCTGCTTTGATCTCTTCTCTCGGGGCGTAGTTCCTTTTTCGAAAGGAGAATTGCGCCATGAGCGAAGAGAAATACCTCACAATCGAAGAAGTTGCCCAAAAGCTTCGCCGCAATCCTCGGACCATCCGTGACTGGGTGGTCAAGGGGTGCCCGACCGAGCGCGGACGGGTTCACCTCGAAGCGACGAAGGCCGGGAAGTCATGGCTGGTGCACCCTGACTGGCTTGCGCTCTTCGAGCATCGGATTCGCCCAGTGCCGAGGGCGGATCCCGATCTCGATTGAGCGCCTGGTCACAAGGAGAAAGAGCCATGACACTACAAGACGCGCTTCGTGAACATCTCGCTGCCTCGGGTCAGTCGATCCAGAGGCTTGCGCTTCAGGCGGGCCTCAGCCCAAAGGCGGTCGCAGGTATCCTCAACCAACCCGGTCGCCGTCCAACGCAAAAAACACTCGATGCGCTCGGCGAGGCGATAGGATGCCAATTGCCCGAGCCGGGGCCCCGCAAGACCTACGCTTCTCTCATTGGCACCCTTTCGAAGAAGACTGGCCAAGAGTCGGTCGACCGTCGGAATGCCATGCTCGTGTCTCGGATCAGGAAGGTTGTCCGTGCGGCGGGGTGGGTGCCCGAGATCGAAGAGGTTGACAAGAGGCGGATGCTCGAGCGGTTTGCCGGCTGGTCGCCGGCCAGCCTTGGCCTGTCGCCGGGGAGCTTCGCGACCTACAAGGCCGACGTCCTCACGGCGATCGCCACCGGTTGTGGCGCCAATCGCAAGGCGGGCAGCCGCGACCTGTCCGGGCTTTTCCGGGAAATCCATGAGGCCATTCAGGAATCGGATTTGAAGCAGGATCTGAAACTGAGTTCGGGCTCTTTCCTTTTCTTCCTCGATCGGTGTGGAATCATGCCGGACGAGATCACCGAAACGGTTCTCCACGACTACTACTGGCATCGAGTGTCTGATTCGAACAAGACCGAGGTTAATTGCCGGAAACACGTCAAACGGATTGCCGCGCTTTGTACTCGCCTTTCGTCGCGCCCTGAGTTCTCTCGTTTTCGGTTTCCCGCGGTCAGCCATCCGTTCGCGGACGGCAGAGACAAGTATGATGTGCCGGAGTCGGTCCTTGCGGCGTTCCTCGAGGAGTTCGACGGGCCGGTGACGCGATGGGCGATGGGGACCGAGTCGCGCGACGGTCTGCCCTATGCAGCCTTTCTCGCGCAACTCGACTCGAAGGAGAGGACCCTTCGGGCCGACGATAAGAAGTCACTTCTGAAGCCCAGGAAAGGTGGACGCAGGAAGTCAGAAGAGGAACGGCGTTCCGCAGGCTTTCTTCGCGAAGATGAAACATGGTCGACCGGCACCCTTGCCAATCGCCGCGGCCTCCTCCTCGCAGGTGCCAAGGCCCTTTATGCCGCCACCGGATTTCTGATCGAGAGCATCGCCGAATACACCGATCCAGAGGTTGTAGAAAGTGTCCTGGAGGCCGTCGCCGCCGGCAACTCGGACAGCGAGTATCCCAGCAGCTATGCGTCGACGATCGGCAAGACCCTGAAGAAACTGGCGAGGGACTATGTCGGGCGAGAGTCGCAGGACATCGAGGCCATTGCGTCCCTCATCAAGGATCATGCATCCGGCGAGAAAGGCATCGCAAAACGAAACAGGGCAAAGCTGCGCGAGATCGTGGGCGCGCGTCAGCAACGGCTCATCGATGTCGGGGAGATCCTGATCGATGAAGTCAATGCTGAACTCGACCGGCGGGCGCGCCGCTGCCGAGGTGTCCTAAGGAAGGACCTGATCGACGCCGAGCTTGCACGCGACGTCATGTGTGTTGTCGCGAGCGACATCCTTCTGGCCCGGGCACCCCGGAAGGAGAACCTGGTCGGAATCCGATTATCGTGGATCTCCTGGCAAGACGATCTGGCCGCGATCCGGGTGCCGAACGTCGAGGTCGAGTTGCGCAATGTCGACGACCCTGACCTTGTGATCCCTCTGGGGCCGCACGAGTCCCGGCGGCTTCGGCTGTATCTCGACAAGATCCGCCCAAAGGCGCTTCGGCCTGGCGATGCCACCAATCCGTTCCTGTTCCCGGCCCAGGGGCCGACGGTCGGGCGCGATGCCGCTTTCGTCGGGCTTGTCGAGCGGCTTATGCGACACACAAAGAGGATCGTCGGCATCCGAATGAACCCGCATCTCTACCGGCATTTCGTCGGATGGGTCTGGCTGCGTGAGGATCCGAACCGCCTACCTGACGTCCAACGTCTGCTTGGGCACAAGAGCCTCGAGACGACGCTGCAACACTATGCAGAGATCGACGAAAACCTCGCGCTCGATCGGTGGCAGCAGTTTCTTGCAGACCAGAAGTCGATGCAACCAAAGGGATTCACAGGAAGAAAAGGACTGAAATAATGAGGGAAAATCGCCGAGACAGGATTATGCATGAGCTGTGTTGCCCGTCGGATCTTCAGGGCCTCCTCAGCCACAAAGGGGCCGAGACGACCCGGCAGCACTATGCGGAATTCGACGGGCTCCCCGCTCTCCAGCGGTGGCAGAAGTTCCGTGCCGATCAGAAATCACTTCGGTCCAGAGAACCAGAGAATGGAGGCCAATAAGCATGGACGACATCTCCCGATGTGCGAAGACGCCGATGTCCTTTCTCGAGAACGTGCGGCTGTCCCTGATGTCTGATCGGGCCGGATTCGATCCATCGGCAGCCGTACACGCTCTCCGCGCCTTTACCTCTTGGCGCGGTGAGGACATTCCTCTTGCCGTGCCACCCTCTCGCCATGAGATCGAGACCCACCTCGAGGAGAGCGTATCCAGAATTGGCAAGAGTTACGCCATGGCGAACCTCGCCAACCTTCAGGTCGCCGCGCCCGTCCTTTGGGGCGCCAGTTACGCGGGGTTGATTGGAAGGGTGATCCGGGACTCGCGATGCGAGCCCAAGGCGCCGGCCAGGACGAAGATCGCGGTTGCCAGAACCGCGATCGACCAGCTCCCGGTCGACTGGCAGGCGGGCCTGATCAGGAGGTTGTCGGACGAACCTGGGCCGGCGAAGCATAAGTGGAGCGCCGACCACGTCCTGGCAGTGGCCTATGCGGCGGCGCGCTGGCAACACTGGTGCGAACGTCTTGAACGCGATGTCCGGCCCACCGGGGTTGCGTTCCACGCCTACGCCTGTGACCTCGCGAAGGACGGGCTGTCTTCACGAAGTGCCGGCGACTACCTAAGCCGGATTATGTCTGGCTACCGCACCGCCTTCGATCCGGACTTTTCGAGCATGGCCTGTGACCACGTGATCTCCGATCTGAACGCGAAGGGGAGGACCGAAGGGCGCCGGACCAAGTCGGGCGACCAGATCATTGGCGCCTCGGCGATTTTCGACCTTGGCCTGCACGTCATCGGTCGCGCGCGAAACGCCGGGCCACGCGGTCTCGCCGTGGCGCGGGACTACCGGAACGGCCTTCTCCTCATCCTGGCCGTGGCGGTGCCGCAACGGGCGCGTGCTCTCTCCCATTTCGAACTGGGTCGAACGGTGGTCCTGCTGGAAAGGCCCTACCTGCGGATCCGGCTGCCCGGCCAGGCCCTGAAACAGCGGGAGCACAGGAAGGCGCGAGCCGAATATGACAAGGTCATCGAGAACGCCCTCGTCTGGGACGCGATCGAGGAGTACCGGCGCATGTATCGCCCGTTGTTCGACGACGGGGCGGCGATGTTTCCGAGTTTCCTCGAAAAGAATGCAACAATCTCCTCGGCGCAGCTTGGCCGTCTTGTCGGAACCCTCACGGAGAAACATTTCGGGGTGCGTGTCAGCATCCACCGTGTGCGGGACAATGTCGCGACCGAGGCCTCGGAGGAACTCCGCGATGGTGGCTACCTTGCGCCAGTCCTCCTCGGCCACAGCAGTCCTGCGACCACGATGGCGAGTTATGACCACGCCCAGGGCCTGACAGCGACGCGGGATTTCGGGGAGTTTCTACAAACCCAACGGTCTCGAACATCGACCCTGCGGCTCTGACCTCGGGGCCGCCCCTCGCCGCAACTCGCTGAAAACAAGCTCATTCTCCGGCAGTGTTGAGAACGGGTTCATTTCACCCGCACGGGGTGGAACGCTCCCGTTCTCAACAATTTCCGCAGCTTCCTTCAACCGGCGCGAGCCGCCGCGCAGAGGTCGGCCGGGGGTTCAACAGCGCGCTCAGGACCGGATTTGTCGCGTGATGCAGCGTGAACCTTCGGGTTCAGTCTGTAGGCCTTGCGCCGCTTCTTACCCTCGATAACGGTCCCCTCGGGGAGTTTCGACACCCAATCGTATTCGATCAGAACTCCCAAGGCCTGCTCAAGCTTCTTCGCGTTCCTCGTGGCGAGCGGACCCGTCTGAAGGATTTTGTCGGTGGCGAAACCCGAGCCCGGCCCTGCGTTTTCGACAAGCCAGTCCAGAAGCTTCTGGGCGTCGCTCACTATCGTGTCATTCTTTGCAGCAGCACAGAGATGCTTGTATTGCAGAAGATGGTATTCCACGATCTCGCACGCGTTGAGCATGGTGTCCGGCTCTATCGCGTCGGCATCGGGCGTTTCGAACAACGTCATCAAAGCCGCGATCCGACAGGCATGCTCCGGGGCCTTGGCGGCAAATCCGCTGATCTCCGACGCCCATTTCCCGGGGCCCAGGATCCCCTCGACCTGGTCATGAAACTTGATGCAAACAGTGCGCGCGCCTTCGGAAAGGCCTAACGTACGATTGGTTGGATCGGACAGCGTTTCGCGAATGGCCGCTGCCGTTTCATCCTGAAATGCTTGAACGGTGGCATGATCTCTGGCGTCGGCGTCCCTGTAGAATCTTTCCCCCATCTTGCTTTCCGGCCAGGCCGGCAACATGCGCGCCAGAAGGCCTTGACCGACGAGGAACTCGCTACCGTAGGTGGCTGGAATCAGGATCGGCTGAAACATCAGGTTCATTGTCGTCGCCGTTGGAGGTACATAACCGTCACCGGTCTGTGTTGCGCGCGGACGAAAGAAAAAAGACCCGTCCCAAAGTTTCGAGAGAATCCCGGCCGTCAGAGCCAGCTTCTCTTTCGACATGGAGTGTCCACCCCAGAACGCGGTTGCCTCGTCAGTGAACCAGCCAAGAAATCCAGCCCCGCTTTCGATGGCTTTGAATGCACCCTCGACGGTCGGTTCTGTTACAAGGAAATTCGGGTAGACCGGAGGCGATGGACGCTCTGACCCCCGCTCGAGGCTGGCAACGATCGCCTCGTGTGCGGCGAGCGCGCGCTCGTGCTCTGTGCGCATCTCCATGACCGTCCTGTTGACGCCTTCCATGGCCAACTCGTCCGCGGCACTCTTGCGCTCGCCCGATGCCGCGATCAGGACAAAAAAGCTTGCCGCGTTCTTTGAAGATCCCAGCGTCTCAACTTTGGTTCGCCCGGCAAAACTAAGGGAAACCACGGCAAGAGCGGACTGTGCCGCGATTGCGGAGGGTGCCTGCGTCAACCGGGCAATGGCTCCGACGACCTCGCGAAGCTTCGGGCTCAGACAATCGACCGGGTAATCGGCTCCAGGTGGATTGGAAGACGGAAGGTTAGTTGGCTCACGCATCGTTGGCACCGTGCTACCGTCGGGCGGAAAAAAATTCTCCACTGGGAAGGGTTTCCTGAGGCTTTGCCAAAATCGTTTCAACATGAAGTCACCCATCTGCTTGTGATGAGGAGATCGGTTGAAACCGGAACCGGCGGAAACGGTTGAAACAAGAAATCTGCGGAGTCGAAGTCTTTCGACCTCGTCGGCAGCGGTGCATTGCGAACCCGCGGATCGAGACCGGGCTACAGACCAGTCGTTCGCACTATTCTCCCGCTTCCATTCGAGCCGAGGTCTGGTCAGACGCCCCAAGAAGGAGCTGTTCGAGACGCGTCGTGAGGTCCAACAGCCTGGCTTCTTCACGCGCCACGCTATCCTTCTCGACCTCGAGGTCGCGGACCTTCTGCTCGAGCTCAAAGACATGTGTGCGGGCCTCGGTCAGTTCTGCCGAAAGCCGTTCGACCTCTTCTGATTTTCCGGCGATTTCTTCACGAAGCGCTCTATTCTTCTGCCTCTGAGCGTCGAGATCGTCATCCTTCTCTTGGATAGCGTGACCGGCCACTTCACGGATCGATTTGGCAAGATGCGCGACGACCTCAAGGATGCGCTGCTGGATATCGGAGCCGATCTTCGCGCCTTCCCGCCGCACGGTTTCGGGCAACGCATTTATCAGCGCCTCGGTTCTGACCCTTTCTCGGTTCTCGAGCTGTCGCGCGACCTCCTCGCCCAGGCTTTGCAAATTGATTCCCGGAGAGATCCCATGCTCCTTGCACAAGACGTCCTTGACGCTACTCGCCTCCGGCGAGGCGCCGGATTGCTCAATCCGGTCGATCGCGGCGAGAACCTGCGCCGAACTGTATGTTGCGGGACGACCTCCCTTTGATTTCGTCATGTGATTTCCTTTGGCAGGTTTGACAATTGGTTTGCAAACAGGAGTTTGCGAAATTCAACGGGCCGGGCTTGTTGCCCGGTCAGATGTATATTGGTCGTTTCCAGAGATGACGAAATCCCGATCCGGCGCGGTCCTCTTGGTGAGACCGCGCCGGATCCGGATTTGCCGTCAAAAAGAACCCAAGCCGCGTGTGCCCGGCAAAATGCGAGCAGGGTCATATATTTCGAAGAATCCAGCCGCTCTCTTTCAGGCAGCTGATGTTTCTTGACATTCGTGGCGGTGATCTCGCCGTCCGACGGGATGCGAACGTCGGCAGAGGCTTGCCTCTGCCCCCTCTCTCTACCGGTTACTTTGCCGGCGCTTTCACTGGAGGCGATATGAACGCACCTCTACCTGTCATCGCAACGCATGTCGGGATCACAACCGACGAAGACGCCCGGGATCTGGCTTTTGCCCGCCTCGCGGCACTATTGCAGGACGAAGGCGGCACGCTTGCTGCAATCGCTCGTCTCTGCGGATACCCTGGGATATTGGAGGCCCTCTCTGGCTTGGAGAGCCTCCATCGCGGCCCAAGGATCGACGATCAGGACGTGATCCGAGACGCGATTGCGCTCCTCGAAACCCTTCGAGAGGTCTTGGTCTCCATTCCCTCCGTATGTGAGATCAAGTCGGTGATCCTCGAAACGGATCGAGCGCTGGTCGCCAACCTGGATGCCGCGTTGCGTTATGCAGGGGCCCGGATCGACGACAACCTCCGTGCCCTCGAAGGCCTTCTGAGGTAAGCGACAAACGCCCCGGCCGTCGCATGGCGGCCGGGGCGACCGCCCCTGACCTATGCCACCACGCGCAGACCATTCCTGTGCGGAGGGCCGATTTCGCCTTCGCAAAAGGACCGGAAGGGCGATTTGATCATCGAGACGTCAAGCTTGATGTCGCAAAGCCGCTCATGAAGGGTCCGCAGGCCGAGGCCCTGACTGTAGGAACGCCCGCCTTCGTCCTGGAATTCGTGTCCCATGATGGCGCAGCGGACGGCATCCGATTTGTCCTGGTTCATGAGATCCCCATTGCAGGTGGTCCGGAAGGCGTGGAAATCGAGCCCGGGCCAGTAGACGTCGTGCTCCTGCCGGTATCGGGTAAAGGTCTTGGTGAACACTTCCGAGAACTTGCCCTTGACTGCGCCGCGTTTCAGGTTCGGGAAGAGCCGGCTCTGACCCTCTCGCCGGCGCAGGTCGACCAGCTTCAGGAGGCCAAGCTCGATCAGCGTCGGGTGCAGCGGCACCCGGCGCTCCGACGACCCCGACTTCACATGATTGCCCTGCCAGCGCTTGATGTCGACGTAGTCGATGCCGCTGTCCCGCCCGAAGTCGTCGGGCGCGAGCTGCAGGATTTCCTCTTCGCGCAGCCCCATCAGCCGGGCGATCAGCGGCGACCAGAACAGCGGCTCGCCCGGATCGTCGAGATTGCCCTGGAAGACCGGGCTGCGGAACAGGTCGTGGATCCGGTCGTCCCAGACCGTGCGGCTGCGGCTCTCCTCGGCCATCTTCATGCGCTTCTCCTGCTTGCCGGTCACGGCGCAGACTTCGAACGGGTTCACGTCGACGAGCTGGAATGCGAGAAGCATTTCGCCCACGGCCTTGATGTGCCGGCGGTGCTTGATGACCGTCTCCGCCCGAAGGCGGGGCTCGCGGCCCTCGTGCATTGCTTTCTCCCGGTCGGCCTCGGTCGCGTGCGCCTCGAGCCGGTCGAGTTTCTCGGCCGCCATGTGCTCTTCCCAGGCATCCGAGCGCTCGATGAGGTCCACGAAGCTGTGCTGGGACCCCCAGTCCTGCACCCCCTTACCGTGCTTCTTGGGAATCCGCGGCAGGGCCTCGAGGGCGTCACGGATCGCACCGGCATCGATGTCCTCGAAGGAACCGTCTCCAACGAACTCCGGCCAGAACTGGAGTGCAAACCGGGTCTTGGACCGGCTGTCCCGCACCCAATTGGCGCCGGCGACGGGATCGGCCGCCTGCAGCTGTCCGAACTCGCTGCCGTAGCCAAGCGACTTCAGCTCGTCGAAGAGCTGGACCGCCTCGGTGAGCCTGATCCCGCGGGGTTTCTCACGGAGAACCTGCCGGATGGAGGGCGACAGCCGATCGAGGGGAAGGTTGCCGAGCTTCGGCGGGCGCACCGTCGCGCGCAGGGCCAGGGCGTCTTGCCCAGGATCCGACGGCGCGGCGGATGGGACTGCGACGGCAGGCTCGATCGGGTTGTACGAACGACCTTCCTGGCATGGTGGCGTGCCAGCATCTGACCCGTCGTTGGGAAGCGGCTCCGGGACGGAGGGGATCGGCAGATACACCGGCACGGATCCGGCCGCCGGCGCCGAGTGGGTAACCGGCACCGCAGGGGGGACGGCGGCCGACGCCACGGTCAGCGACCATGCTAGCGCCGTGCGCCGGCCCGCAGCATCCATCCGGGTCCGCGCCGAGCGGAAGACCGGGCTCGGCTCGTCGAACTCCCCGAGTTCCTGCCGCTCGCGAACCCGACTGGCGTCGAGAAGCACCCGCGTCGCCTCGAAGGCGAGCCGGTTCCAGTCCTCGGTCTCCTCGTCGAGCGTGACGCCGAGGCGGGCCGCGACCTCGCGCAGCGGCTGGCGCGCGAGTTCCCGGTCCCCGGTGGCGAGCGCACGGCGCAGGACCGCCTGCGTCGCCTGCTCGCAGGCAGCCGCCTGGCGTGCCGCGGCTTCCGACCGGGCGGGCGCCACCGCGCGCGCGGCGGCATGGGCCGCGATCTGAAACCGCGCCAGGGCCTCCAGCATCTCGATCTGATCGGGCCGCAGATGGTCCATGGCTCGCTCCGTCACCAGCGCGAAGGCCAGGTCGAACATCGCCGTGAGGCGCATCGCCAGGTCCCTCGCTTCGGAGGCGACATGCGTTCGAAGCGACAGACGGAAAAACGATTCCGGGATTCTTTTCTGCGGCCCCTCCGACGCCGGGTCCGCAGGTGTGGCGCGGAACGGCACACGGCGGCGGTAGAGGAAGCCCTGGGGGCGGCGTTCGAGGTAGGGAATGCGGGCCCTGGTCGTCATCGGATCACTCCATCGTGACGCGATGGACGAATCCGAAGCACGGCGCGGGCACGTTTCCGTGCCCCGGCGTGTGCCCTTCCTTGTGCCCCATTCCGTGCCCTTTCGGGCCGGATAGGGGTGGGGAAGCGACTCCACCGCCGATGACTTCCAAGGAAATCAATGACTTGAGAGTGATTTGGCTCCGGCGGTAGGGATCGAACCTACGACCAATTGATTAACAGTCAACTGCTCTACCGCTGAGCTACGCCGGAACACGGCGGCGCGTATAGCAAGCCTGCCGCCGGGCGTAAAGGGGGTTGCGTCGCTTCGCTCAGACCGCGGTGAACCGCGTCTCCGCCGACAGCGGCCCGTCGCCCCGCGCCAGCCCGCGGTCCGCCAGATCGACGAGATGTGCCAGCACGTTGCGCGCCGCCGCGCCCTGCAACGCGGCGGGCGTGTCGGTGTAGATCCGGGCCGCGAGTTCGGCCGCCGTGCCGCCGCCCTTGGCCAGCGCGGCGCGCACCTGCGCCTCGCGGGCGCGGCGGTGGGCGACAAGCTCGGCCAGCCGCGCCGCCGGGTCGTCCACCGCCGGGCCATGGCCGGGATAGAACCGCCGCGCCCCCAGCCCCGCCAGCCGGTCGAGCGAGGCCATGAAGGCCGCCATGTCGCCATCGGGCGGCGAGACCAGCGAGGTCGCCCAGCCCATCACGGTATCGCCGGTGAACACCGCCCCGCCCCAGGCAAAACACAGGTGGTTCGAGAAATGCCCCGGCGTGTGCAGCGCCCGGACCGGGCCGGCCGAGGTTTCCAGCACCGCGCCGTCGGCCAGGGTCGCGTCGGGGCGAAAGCCGCGGTCCACCCCCTCGCCGCCGCCCGAAAGGCCGGTTGCGGCCAGCCGCGCCATCGCCGCGCTCCGCCCGGCTTCCGGCGGACCGAAGGCCAGCACCGGCGCGCCGGTGGCCTCGGCCAGCGGACGGGCCGCGGCCGAATGGTCGAGATGGGCGTGGCTGACCAGGATCCGCACGATCCGTTCGCCGCGGTCCAGCACCCCGAGGATCGCGGCGAGATGGGCGGGCAGGTCCGGCCCCGGGTCGATCACCGTCACCTCCCCCGAACCCAGAAGCCAGGTGTTGGTGCCCGCCTGGGTCATCGGCGAGGGATTGGGCGCGACCAGCAGCCGCAGCCCCGGTTCCGGCCGCGCGACACCGGCCGTCCCCGCGCCGCCCGGCTGGTCCTTCGTTTCGGCGCCCATGCCCGCTTCCTCTTGCCCGCGCGCGCGGCTAGGCTTTCGCCATGGCGCGCCTGTTGCCCCGATCGCTCCTGCCGCGCGGCCTTTACGGCCGGGCGATGCTGATCCTGATCGTGCCGATCGTCACGATCCAGCTTGTCGTGTCGATCGTGTTTCTGCAACGCCACTTCGCCGGGGTCACCCGGCAGATGACCGACACGGTGGAACGCGAGATCCGGCTTGTCGCCGGCACGCTCGACAACCCGGCGGCGACGGCCAGCGACATCGCGCTCCTGTCGCGGCGGCTCGACCTGTCGGTGTCGCGCCCGCCGCAGCGCGACCCGGTCGCCCGGCGGCTGGCCTTCGACCTGTCGGGCCGGGTGATGTCGGACGAGTTGACGGCGGCGCTGCCGGGAATCACGGCGATCGACCTGTCGAACACGCGCGTCGTGACGCTGTGGCTGGAAACCGAGGCGGGGCTGGCGCAGATCGCCTTCGACCGGCGCCGGGTCTCGGCCTCGAACCCGCATCAGCTTCTGGTGCTGATGGTGTTCACCGGCCTTCTGATGACCTTCATCGCGATCCTGTTCATGCGCAACCAGCTGCGCCCGATCCGCCGGCTGGCGCGCGCCGCCGAGGCCTTCGGCACCGGCCGGATCGAGACCTACAAGCCCGCCGGCGCGACCGAGGTGCGGGCCGCCGGCCGGGCCTTCCTGGAAATGCGGGCCCGGATCGAACGGCAGATCGAGCAGCGCACCATGATGCTGTCCGGCGTCAGCCACGACCTGCGCACGCCGCTGACCCGGCTGAAGCTCGCCCTGTCGCTGCAGCCCGAAACCGACGAGACCCGCGCGATGCTGCACGATGTCGCCGAGATGGAACAGCTGATCGACGGGTTTCTCGATTTCGCCCGGGGCACCGCGGCGGATACCGAACCCGAGCCGGTCGACCCGGTGGCGCTGGTGCGCGAGATCGTGGACAAGGCGCAACGCGTCGGGCAGGCCGTGGAACTTGGCGCCTGCGTTGGCACGGGCACTGCCCCGCTGCGCCGGCTGGCGGTCGCGCGGGCGGTGGAAAACCTGGTCGGCAACGCCCTGCGCTACGGCAGCCTCGCCCGCGTCTCGGTCACGATGGAGGCCGACAGCCTGCGGATCGCGGTGGAGGATGACGGGCCGGGGATTCCCCCCGAACGGCGCGACGAGGCGATGCGCCCCTTCATCCGTCTCGACGCGGCGCGCAACCAGGATCGCGGCAGCGGCGCCGGGCTTGGCCTTGCCATCGCGGCCGATGTGGCGCGCAGCCATGGCGGCCGGCTGATCCTTGGCGACAGCACCGGGCTGGGCGGGCTGCGCGCGGAACTTGTCCTGTCGCGCTGACCGCCGCCGCCCCGCGCCGCCGGAAACTGGTGAACTGTTAACCGACAGCGGCTAAGGTCCGGCTCGTGCCGGTGTCCGCTATCCGTATCCAGGTTGCGTGGCGTTTCGTCTTGCACAGTGTTTCCCCCCTTGCGGAATACCGGTGATACGAAAGGACCAGGTTTGAATCTCGGACCGAAATTCAGCAATGCCGGACAGGGTGACGGCACGAGCGCGGCGGCGCTCGTCGCGGTGCTGATCTCGGATCTGCTGGCCGCCGGCGATGCGCTCGACACCCGGATCGAACAGGCGCTGGCCCGGATCGGCGCCTTCGCCGGGGCCGATCGCGCCTATGTCATCCGGATCCGCGACGGCGGAACCTTCGACAATACCCACGAATGGGTCGCCGAGGGCGTCGCCTCGGGCAAGGCGGAACTGCAGGGCGTGCCGGTGGCGCGGATGAACCCCGAAATCCGCGCGGCGCGGCGGCCGCTTTACATCCCGTCCGTCCCCGATCTGCCCGAAGACGCGCCGCACCGCGCACATCTGATGGCGCAGGGCATCCAGTCGCTGCTGATCGCGCCGATGATCGACGGCGAACGCCGGATCGGCCTGGTGGGTTTCGACGCGGTGAAGGGACGGCGGGCGTTTTCGCGCGCCGAGGTCGAACTGCTGGCGGCGTTCACCGGCCTCCTGACCTCGGTGATCCTGCGCGCCGAGGCCGAGTCGCGGGCCGCGAAGGTGCGGCGCGACCTCGCCGCGGCGGAAACCCGGCTGCGCACCACGCTGTCGACAGTGCCCGACGCGGTGCTCGATCTCGACGCCGGGGGCCGCATCGTGCTTGCCCACAGCCGGTTGCCCGAAATCCTGGCGGCGCCCGCGGCAGACCTGACGGGCCAAACGCTGGACGACGCCGCGGCGCCGGACCTGGCCGCCGCCTGCCGTCGCTGCCTCGACCGGCTGCTGCACGGCGGCGTGGCCGCCGGCAGCCGCGAGGCCGAAACCCTCGCCCTGCCCACGCCGGACGGCGACCGGCGCTGGGTCGAGGTCACCGCGGTCGCCCATGACCATGCCATCGACGACGCGCCGCTGGGATGGGTGATCGTCCTGCGCGATGTCAGCGAAGAACACCGGCAGGCAAGCCGGCGCGAAATGCTCGACGAGGTCGCGCGGCGAACCCACAACCTGGTCGTCGTCACCGATGCGGACCGCCGGATCACCTGGGTCAACGAGGCCTTCGAGCGGCGCACCGGCTGGACGCTGGCGGAAATCCACGGCATCAACCCCGGCGATCTGTTGCAGTGCGAGGCGACCGACAAGGCCGAGGTCGCGCGGATCGCCGCCGACCTGGCCGCCGGTCTGCCGGTGAAGTCGGAACTCTTGAACCGCGCCCGCGACGGCGGGCTTTACTGGGTTGAACTGGATATCCAGCCGCTGCGTGCGCCCGACGGCACGCTGCGCGGCTTCCACTCGATCCAGACCGACATATCGGAGCGCAAGGCGGCGGCGGCGGCGCTGGCGCAGGCCGCGCAGGCCGCCGCCGAGGGCCACGCGCGGCTGGTCGCCGCCGTCGACGCGCTGCCCGACGCCTTCGCCTATTTCGACGCCGAAGACCGGCTGGTTCTGTGCAACGACCGCTACAGGCGGGTGACACGGGTTCCCGGCCATGACGACATCCTCGGCCTGACCTTCGATACGATCATCCGCGGCGTCGCGCAGACGCGCCTCGCGGACGGTTCGATCGACGACGCCGAGGCGTGGGTGGCGGCGCGGCTGGCCAGCCACCGGGCGCCGGGCGCGCCGTTCCCGCTGCGGCTGTCCGACGGACGCTGGGTCAAGGTGCTGGAAAAATGCACCCCCGACGGCGGCCGCGTCACGATGCTGATCGACATCACCGCCGAACGCACCGCGACCCAGCAGCTGGAGGACACGTTCGACGCCGCCAAGGCCGGAACCTGGCGCTGGACGCTCGATGCCGAGGACGGGTTGCTGCTGGACGACCGGATCGCGCGGATCCTGGGCTACGGCAGCGCCGCCGATCTCGGCGAGATGAGCGTCGCGCGCTGGCAGTCGCTGATGCACCCCGAAGATCGCGGGCCGATCGGCGCCGACTGGAACCGCCTGCGCAGCGACCGGGACAGCGTGTCCGACCATGTCTACCGGGTCCGGCACCGCGACGGGCACTACATCTGGGTGCTGTCGCGCGGCCGGCGGCAGGGCCACCAGCCGCCGGGGGCGCCGGCCAGCCGGATCGGCGTGATCATCGACATCACCGAGCGCAAGCAGCTGGAAGCCGCGCTGGAGGCGGAGCGCGACTATCTCGAAACGCTGATGGAAACCTCGATGTCCGCGATCACCGCGCTCGATGAAGAGGGCAACATCGTCTACGCCAACCGCGAGGCCGAACTGCTGTTCGGGCTGAGCAGCGAGGATATCGAAAGCCGCACATTCGACGCCCCGGAATGGCAGGCCACCGATCTCGACGGCAATCCGCTGCCGGTGCGCGACATGCCCTTCGAACGGGTGCGGCGCACCGGCAAGGCGGTGCGCGACGTCCGCCACGCGCTGAACTGGCCCGACGGCCGGCGGCAGATCCTGTCGATCAACGCCGCCCCGGTCGATCGGCCCGACAGCGAGGTGCGCGTGGTCTGCGCGATCCGCGACGTGACCGCCGAGACCGCCGACGAGGCGGCGCTGCGCGACGCGGTGCTGCGCGCCCGCGAGGCGACCGAGGCGAAGTCGCGCTTCCTCGCCTCGATGAGCCACGAGATCCGCACGCCGCTGAACGGCGTCCTGGGCATGGCCGAGCTTCTCGACCTGGCGCTGACCGATCCGGCGCACAAGGAGATGGCCGGGGTGATCCGCGAATCCGGGGCCCTGTTGCTGACGGTGCTGAACGACATCCTCGACATGTCGAAGATCGAGGCCGGCAAGCTGACGCTGGAAATCGCGCCGTTCCGGCCCGACGGGCTCTGCGCCGCCGTCGAGGCGCTGCATTCGGTCACCGCGCAGCGCAAGGGGATCGACCTGGCCGTGTGGGCCGGCGACGGGCTGGATTTGCCGCGGCTGGGAGACGTGCACAGGATCCAGCAGATCCTGCACAATCTTGTCGGCAACGCGGTGAAGTTCACCGAAGCGGGCGAGGTTTCGGTGACGCTGACCGCCCGCCCCGGCGGCCCGCTGGCGATCCGCGTCGCCGATACCGGGCCGGGGATGACGGCGGCGCAGGTGGAGCGGGTGTTCGACGAATTCGAACAGGCCGATGCCACGATCGCGCGCCGGCACGGTGGCAGCGGGCTGGGCCTTGCGATCGTCAACCGACTGGTCCGGCAGATGGGCGGCGACATCTCGATCGACAGCGCGCCGGGCCGCGGCACCGAGTTTCGCGTCACCCTGCCCCTGCCCGAGGCGGAAGCGGACGGGCCGGCCGCGCGGGCCGACGCGCCGCCGGGCAGCCCGGCCGAGGATGGGCTGGCAGGGCTCCGGGCGCTGGTGGCCGACGACAACGCCACCAACCGGATGATCCTGTCGGCGATGCTCGACAGGCTGGGGATCGCCGCGCGGATGGTCGGCGACGGGCAGGAGGCGGTCGAGGCCTGGGAACCGGGGGAATTCGACCTCGTCCTGCTCGACATCACCATGCCGCGGATGGGCGGCATCGAGGCGCTTGGCCTGATCCACGCGTCAGCGGCGCGGGCCGGCACGCCGCCGGTGCCCGCGGTGGCGATCACCGCGAACGCGATGGCGCACCAGATCGAAGCGTATATCGATGCGGGATTCGACGCGCATGTGCCCAAGCCGCTCAGCCTCGTGACGCTGCGCTCAACCCTGTCCCGCGTCCGCGCGAAAACGGCTTGAAACCGGCTGCGCCTGCCACAACGCGTCGCCGTGTCGCACCACTTATACAACTGATATATCTACCACTTTTCACGACACGCCGATTGTGGCCCGAAGCTTGACTTAGATCAATTCCAGATCGGCCGCCCAGGGCGACCCTGACCCCGTTCTCAGTAACGGAGGGAATTCGATGAGACGTGTGTTCGCATCCACCGCCGCGGTTCTGGCGGTTCTGGGTGCCCCGGCGCTGGCGGATGACGCCGCGCTGCGTGAAGAGGCGAAGGGGTGGTTCGAGGCGATTCCGCTGCAACCGCCGGTGCCCGAAGGCAACATGCTGACCCGTGACCGGGTCGACCTCGGGGCGATGCTGTTCTTCGACCCGCGGATGTCGCGGTCGGGCCTGTTTTCCTGCCAGTCCTGCCACAACGTCGGCCTCGCCGGCGTCGACGGGCTGGAAACCTCGATCGGTCACGGCTGGCAGAAGGGGCCGCGCAAC
The DNA here is from genome assembly GCA_024742695.1 of Paracoccaceae bacterium. Taxonomy (GTDB): domain Bacteria; phylum Pseudomonadota; class Alphaproteobacteria; order Rhodobacterales; family Rhodobacteraceae; genus JANSXY01. Next base: position 16,886 of record JANSXY010000008.1, read on the forward strand.
GCGCCCACCATGCTGAACGCGATCTTCAACATCGCACAGTTCTGGGACGGCCGCGCGCCCGACCTTGCCGCGCAGGCCAAGGGGCCGGTGCAGGCCGGGGTCGAGATGAACAACACGCCCGACCAGGTGGTTGCGACGCTGAAGTCGATGCCCGGCTATGTCGCGGCCTTCGACGCCGCCTTCCCGGGCGAGGACGATCCGATCAGCTTCGACAATTTCGCGGTGGCGATCGAGGCCTTCGAGGCGACGCTGATCACCCCGAATTCGCGCTTCGACCAGTTCCTGATGGGCGCCGACGGCGCGCTGACGGATCAGGAAAAGAACGGGTTGAAACTGTTCATGGATACCGGCTGCGCCTCGTGCCACGCGGGGATCAACTTCGGCGGGCAGGATTACTTCCCGTTCGGCGTTGTCGAGAAGCCGGGGGCCGAGGTGCTGCCCGAGGGCGACAAGGGCCGCTTCGCGGTGACCGAAACGGCCGGCGACGACTACGTGTTCCGCGCCGCGCCGCTGCGCAACATCGCGCTGACCGCGCCCTACTTCCACTCCGGCGTGGTCTGGACGCTGAAGGAAGCGGTCGAGGTGATGGCCTATTCGCAGCTTGGCGCCGAACTGACGGACGCCGAGGTGAACGACATGGTCGCCTTCCTCGAAACCCTGACCGGCGAACAGCCGCAGGTCGTGCATCCGATCCTGCCGGTGCGCACCGCGACGACGCCGCATCCCGAAGAGATGTAAGTCCGGGCCGCAAGGCCTTGACGGGAAAGGGCGCGGGTTACCCCGCGCCCTTTTCGTTCCGGCCCGCCCGCGGGTCATTCCGGACGGCAGATCTCTCCCCGCCGGATCGCCACCGCGGTGCGCGCCACAAGGCCCAGGATCACCGCGACCAGCAGCGCCAGTAACCCGGTGCCGATCCAAAGGTGGCCGGCGGACGCAGCGACACGGGCATAGGCGAAACTCGCGATGGTGATCGCGGCGAGCGGAAAGCTCAGCGCCCAGAACGACAGCGCGAAGGGCAGGCTGGGCAGTTTCGGCGCCTGAACCGCCACGATCGCGGCAAACACATAGGCCAGCGACAGCAGCACATGCGCCGTCGCATCCACCGCGCCCCCGTTCAGCCGCAGCCACGCGACGAAAGCCACCGCCGGCGGCGCGATCAGGATCACCAGCGTCGGCTGCAACCGCCCCGGCAGCGGATCGTGAAACACCAGCCGGTTGAAGACCAGCGTCAGCAGAACGATCCAGAACAGCATCCCGGCCGAGAAGAACAGCCACGAGAGTTCGATGTAACCCAGCGGCACCCCGGCCACCGGCACGATCACGTTGCCGACCGCCGGGATGAACCAGGCGGGGTTGAGGTGCCCGTGCTGGAACGAACGGGTGCCGATCCAGCCCGAGATCACCGCCAGCGTCAGCACCCCCTGGCCGACGGCCCCCACCAGCCACAGCCCACGCGCCAGCCCCGGCCAGTCGTCGAGCGCGGTGATCGACAGCAGCAGGAGCGAGATCGACACGGTGGGGAAGAAGGCCAGCCGCACCGGGTGGTTCCACTCCGCCACCACCGCCTTCGTCCGCAAGACGATCTTGGCCGCGTAAAGAGCTGTGACAGCGAGGAAAACCGCGATGGTCGCGACGCGGGCAAGGCGGCTGGCGACGGGATCGAGGCCGTAGGCCGTTTCCGCCGCGTGCAGCGCCAGCGTCAGCCCCGCCAGCCCCATCACGGTGGCGAAGAAGGTGATCGGCGCATGTTCCAGCCGGCTGCCGCCCGTGGCCGGCCCGGTGGCAGCGGTGCCGTCGGTCACGCTATGCCTCCTTCTTCGGCCAGATCAGCGACTCGACCGTATAGGTCAGGACCGCGATGCCGATGGCGCCGGCCGTCGCCACCATCAGCAGCACGATCGCGTCCACCGGCCCGCCGATATCGCGAAAGCCCGAATTCGTGACCCATTGCACGAAGAGCACCGCGGCGATGGCGCCGAAGGGCATCGAGATCTGCGCCAGCAGGAATTTCCGCCAGCTGACCGCCCGGTCGCGCACCAGCACGTAGAAATAGCCCAGCGTGATGATCCCGGCGACGATCGCCAGCGCCCAGAACAGGCCGCGGCCGAACATCTCCTCGAACACGGCGATCAGGGTTTCGAACGTCAGTTCCTTCATCTTGCCGCCCTCCTCAGGCCTTGCCGCGCAGCATGGCGTTGTAGGTGGCCTTCAGCGCCACCTCCTTCATCAGCCAGGAAATCCACAACTCCTCCAGCGGCGCGATCAGGCCGGGGAAGCTCGGGACGAGGTTGTTGTGATAGTCGAACTCGATCAGCATCGCCCGCCCGATCCGGGTGATCAGCGGGCACGAGGTATAGCCGTCGTAGACCTCGGTGCCTTCCTGCCCGGCCAGTTGCGCGACGATGCGATCCTCGACCACCGGCACCTGCCATTTAACGCTGGCCGCGGTCTTGCCCTTGGGAACGCCCGCCACGTCGCCCACCGCGAAGACCTCGGGGTAGCGGTTGTGGCGCAGCGTCTGCGGATCGACCTCGACCCAGCCCTCGCCCTCCCACTTGCCCGACCACGGCAGCGGCGAGTTGCGCACCACCTCGGGCGCCCGCATCGGCGGGATCACGTTGGTGAAGTCGTAATCCGTCTCGTGCTCCAGCCCGTCGGCATCGGTGAAGGTGATGATCTTGCGGCCCGGATCGATCGCCTTCATGACATGGCTGTACTCGGTGCCGATGCCGCGTTCCTCGAACAGCATCCGCACCTTCTCGGCCACGATCGGCACCCCGAACAGCGACTTCGACTGCGCGAAATAGGTGATGTCGACCTTGCCGCGCGTGCCCTTGCGGGTCGCGTAATCCTCGGTCAGGAAGGCGTATTTCAGCGGCGCGCCGGCGCATTTCATCTCGGTCGCCGGGCGGAAGAACACCGCGCGGCCGCCGCTGTCGGTGAACCTGTCCATCTCGGCCCAGGTCTTGGCGGCGTAGTCGGGCCCGGCATAGACCGCACCGATGCCGTCCTTGCCGACAAGGTCCAGCGAAAAACCCTCGATCGCGTCCCAGTCCAGCGTCAGGCCGGTGGCGACGACGAGGAAATCGTAGGGAACCCGTGTGCCGGAGGCCGTCGTCACCACCTTCGCCTCGGGGTCGATCTCGGCCGCCGCCTCGGCGATCAGGCTGGCGCTGGCGGGCAGCCAGTCCGACGTGCGCGAGACCGAGTAGGATGCCGGCTTCAGCCCCGCCGCGATCAGCGTGAAGCCGGGCTGGTACCAATGCTCGGCGCGGCCGTCGAGAAGGGTGATCTGCGCGCCCTCCAGCCGTTCGGCCAGACGGTTCGCCAGCGCCGTGCCCGCCGCCCCCGCGCCCAGGATGACGATGCGCGCGCGCGTCGCGACTTTCGCGGCCCGCGCCGGGGCCCCGCCCGCAAGCCCCAGCGCCGCAGCGCCGCCCGCGAGCCCCAGAAATGCCCGGCGCGTGGCCGGAATGTCATGCCGTCGTGTCATGCGCTTCCCCCAGGATACAACATTCCAATTATTGCATATGAGGCCGGCATGCGCCTTGACGCAGGTCAAAGATGCATCCGCGATATCTGATCTGCGTCAAGTCACCGCCCCGGCCCGCGTGCTACGAAGGCCCTGGGGGCAAGAAGGAGGTCCGGGCCGATGCGGCTGACCACACGCACCAACCTGGCGATGCGAGTGTTGATGTTCTGTGCCGTCAATCCCGGCCGTATCGTGCGCAAGCACGAGATCGCGGAGGCCTGCAACGCCTCCGAGAACCATCTCGCACAGGTCGTGAACACGCTGGGACAGCTGGGGTTCGTGGAAACCCTGCGCGGGCGCGCCGGCGGCATGCAACTGGCCCGGCAGACCGACAACATCCGGGTCGGCGAGGTGTTCCGCGCCTTCGAGACCGGCGTGCCCTTCGCCGAGTGTTTCGACGCCGAGCACAACACCTGCCCGCTGGCGGGGTGCTGCCGGCTGCAGCGGGCGCTGAAACAGGCGCTGGAAGCGTTCTACAGCGCCCTCGACGAGCTGACGCTGACGGAACTGGTGGCCGGAAACACCCAGCTCGAACACCTTCTGGCCCTGGCCGATCGGCGCAAGCCCGCCGGCTGCATCGGCTCCGCCTGATCGGGTCTTGACGACCCGCGCGGCCGCGCATAGATGCGCCGCGCCACGGGGCGGGACGGCCCCGGGCGGCAGGGGCGGCCAGAGCGCCCGAGCAGGACGAAACCCGTGCAGGACATTCCCCAGCAGGGCGCCACGCCGCGCCCCGACCCGAACGATCAGCGCCAGATGCAGGCGGAAACCGGCCGGCCCGCGCCGGCGGCGGACCGCAAGGCCCAGCACAGCCCCGCGGCGCCGGCCACGCCGCAGATGGGCGGCGCGGTCTTCGACGACTGGGCCTCGATCTGATCTTTGCGCCCGGCGGCGGTGGCCCTATCCTGCGGCGCAGGCCGCAAGGGAACCGACGCCATGCCGCGCCCGATCACCGCGATCCCGAACCTCGGCCCGGCGATGGCCGAGGCTTTCGCGCGCGCCGGGATCACCACCGCCGAAGAGTTGCACGATCTCGGCCCCGACGCGGCCTATGAACGGCTGATCGCCGCCGGCGACCGGCCGCATTTCATCGCCTACTACGCGCTGGTGATGGGGCTTCAGGGCCGGCCCTGGAACGATTGCCGCGGCGCCGAGAAGGATGCGCTGCGCACCCGGTTCGACGCGATCAAGGCCGCGGTGGCGGGCAAGCGGAAGGGCCGCACCCGGCTGGATGCGGCCCTTGACGAGATCGGCCTGGTCGACCGGCGGCGCTGACCGCCGGAACGCCCGGCCTTCAGCCGACGATTTCAAGCCCGGAAAAGAAGAAGGCGATTTCCTGCGCCGCGGTTTCCGGCGCGTCGGAGCCGTGAACCGAGTTCTCGCCGACCGACAGGGCGAATTCCTTGCGGATCGTACCGTCGTCGGCATTGGCCGGGTTCGTCGCGCCCATCACCTCGCGGTTCTTCGCGATCGCGTTCTCGCCTTCCAGCACCTGCACCACCACCGGGGCGGAGGCCATGAATTCGACCAGTTCACCGTAGAACGGGCGATCCTTGTGCACCTCGTAGAACTTGCCGGCCTCTGCCGGGCTCATGTGGATGCGCTTCTGCGCGACGATGCGCAGGCCCGCCTCCTCGAACTTGGCGTTGATCCGGCCGGTCAGGTTGCGGCGGGTCGCGTCGGGCTTGATGATGGAAAGGGTGCGTTCGATCGCCATGTCGTTGCCTATCTGGTTGATCGGGCCGGCCCCTGCCCGCCCGGTTGCGCGGGCCTGCTAGCACGCGGCGCACGGCTTGAAAAGCCACCGACGGCCCGATTGACGCGGCGGCGGGCTTGCGGCAAGCCGGGGCCATGCTCCGGATCGAGGACATCAGCTATTCGATCGAGGGCCGGCCGCTCTTCCAGCAGGCCTCGGCCACGATCCCCGCGGGCCACAAGGTCGGCCTTGTCGGGCGCAACGGCGCCGGCAAGACCACGCTGTTTCGCCTGATCCGCGGCGAGGTGGCGTTGGAAGGCGGCGCCATCGCCCTGCCCGCCCGCGCCCGGATCGGCGGCGTCGCGCAGGAGGCGCCGGCCTCGTCCGCCACGCTGCTCGACACGGTGCTGGCGGCCGACACCGAGCGCGCGGCGCTGATCGCCGCGGCCGTGGCGGCGACGGACCCGGCGCGCATCGCCGAGGTGCAGACCCGGCTCGCCGACATCGACGCCTGGTCGGCAGAGGCGCGGGCCAGCGCGATCCTCAAGGGGCTGGGTTTCGACACCGCCGACCAGGCGCGGCCCTGTTCGGATTTCTCCGGCGGCTGGCGGATGCGGGTGGCGCTGGCCGGGGTGCTGTTCGCCCGGCCCGACCTGTTGCTGCTGGACGAACCGACCAACTACCTCGACCTCGAGGGCGCATTGTGGCTGGAGGGCTATCTGGCGCGCTATCCCCACACCGTGATCATCATCAGCCACGACCGGGGCCTGCTGAACCGCGCGGTCGGCGCGATCCTGCACCTGGACAACCGCAAGCTCACGCTGTGGTCAGGCGGCTACGATGCCTTCGCCGCCGCCCGCGCCGCCCGCGCCGCGGTGCAGGCCGCCGAGGCGAAGAAACAGGCCGACCGCCGCGCGCATCTGCAAAGCTTCGTCGACCGGTTCCGCTACAAGGCCTCGAAGGCGGTGCAGGCGCAATCGCGCCTCAAGATGCTGGAAAGGATGGTGCCGATCGCCGCGCCGGAAGAGGCGAAGGCCCGCGCCTTCACCTTCCCCGCGCCCGAGGAACTCGCGCCGCCGATCCTCGCGATGGAGGGCGCGAGCGTGGGTTATGGCGGCACGCCGGTGCTGCGCCGGCTGGACCTGCGGATCGACCAGGACGACAGGATCGCGCTTCTAGGCCGCAACGGCGAGGGCAAGTCCACCCTGTCGAAGCTGATCGCCGGGCGGCTTGCGCCGATGGGCGGCACGCTGCGGCGCGCGAACCGGCTGCGGGTGGGCTATTTCGCCCAGCACCAGGTCGACGAACTGGAACTGGGCGACACGCCGCTCGACCATCTGCGCCGGGTCTGGCCCACCGAGGCGCCGGCGAAGCTGCGCGCCCGGCTGGCCGGTTTCGGGCTGATGGAGGCGCAGGCCGACACGGTCGTGGCGCGGCTGTCGGGCGGTCAGAAGGCGCGGCTATCGCTGCTGCTGGCCACCGCCGAGGCGCCGCATCTGCTGATCCTCGACGAACCGACGAACCATCTCGACATCGAAAGCCGCGAGGCGCTGGTCGAGGCGCTGACCGCCTATTCCGGCGCGGTGATCCTTGTCAGCCACGACATGCACCTGCTGTCGCTGGTGGCCGACCGTCTGTGGCTGGTCAAGGGCGGCCTTGTCACGCCCTACGACGGCGACCTGGAAGCCTATCGGCGCGAGTTGCTGGCCGGCGACCCGGCCGACAGGCCGGCGGAGAAACCGAAGGCCCGCGCCGACCGGCCGGCGCGAGAGGCGCTGGCCGCGCTGCGCAGCGAGGCGCGCAGATGCGAGGACCGCGTCGCGAAGCTGGCCGAAATGCGCGCGAAGCTGGATGCCCGCCTTGCCGATCCCGATCTCTACAGCCCCGACCGGGCGGACGAGGCGCAGGTGCTGGCCGCCAAGGATCGCGAACTGGCCGAGGCGATGGACCGGGCCGAGGCGCTGTGGCTGGACGCGATGGAACGGCTGGAGGCCGCGACATCGTGAAATCGCACCCGCGCGAGGGTGACAGGCCGGGCCGGCGCGCCTAAGTGACAGGCATGAGCGAAGACCAAACCGCCCGCCTCGTCTATCTCTCGCTGATCCTGCTGGTGATCGGCGGCGCCTATGTTCTGTCGCATCGCCGGCGGATCGGCCAGATGCTGCGGCACGCCGCGATCTGGGGGCTGATCTTCATCGGCGCGCTCGCCGCCGTCGGGCTGTGGCAGGACATCCGCCGCGACGTGCTACCAAGGCAATCGATGCTGGCCGACGGCCGGATCGAGGTTCCGGCGGCGGCCGACGGGCATTTCTACCTGATGGCCGAGGTCAACGGCGCGCCGGTGCGCTTCGTCGTCGATACCGGCGCGACCCACGTGGTGCTGACCCGCGCGGATGCCGCCCGCGCCGGGATCGACCCCGATGGCCTGGCCTATCTGGGCCAGGCGCGCACCGCCAACGGCATCGTGCGGACCGCGCAGGTGCGGCTGGACAGCCTGAGCCTTGGCCCGGTGCAGATGGCCGACCTGCGCGCGGTCGTCAACGATGGCGAGATGGACGTCTCGCTGCTGGGCATGAGCCTGCTGAACCGGTTCGAGGCGGTGGAACTCCGGCGCGACCGGCTTGTGCTGACGCCCTGACGGGGGTCAGCCGCCCGCGCGGCGTTCCGTCTTCATCGCCCAGCGACCGTCCTCCTCCGACCAGTATTGCAGCGTGAGGCCGGTGTCCGCCAGCGCCCGCCACTGGTCGCGCGCCCGCGCCACCGCCGCGGGATCGGCGCCGTCGAACAGGATGCACAGCCGTTCCAGCCCCGCGCAGTCCGCCGCCGTCACCTCGGCCCCGTCGACGGCCATCAGGCAGACCGCGCCGTTCGGCCGGTCCGCCCCCAGCGTCAGCAGGATCGGCTGCTCGGCATCGTGGTCGCCACCGGCCAGGCCGTGCGGCAGGAAGGCCGTGTCGGGCCCGTGCCAGAGCTGTTCGTCAAGCCAGGCGAGCCGGGCCGCATCGGCGCCGCGCACCGCCACCCGCCAGCCGGCATCGAGCGACCGGGCCAGAAGGGCCGGCAGCGTCGCCTCGAGCGGCGAGCGCGTCATGTGGTAAAACATCGCCTTCGGCGCGGCGGTCATTTGCCTTCGCAGAGATCGCGCACCAGCCGGTCGAGCGCCATCACGCCCCAGCCGCTGGCGCCCTTCGGGGCCAGCGCGGTTTCCGCCGGCGGCATCGCAACCCCGGCGATGTCGATGTGAATCCAGGGGGTTTCGCCCTTCACGAACCGCGCGAGGAACTGCGCCGCGGTGATCGCGCCGGCCGGCCGGCCGCCGACGTTCTTCATGTCGGCGATCCGCGATTTGAGCTGCCGGTCATAGCCCTCGCCCAGGGGCATCCGCCAGGCGCCCTCGCCCTCCGCCCGCGCGGCGGCGAGGAAGGCGTCGCAGAACCCGTCGTCGTTCGAAAACACCCCGGCGTTCTCGTGCCCCAGCCCGATGATGATCGCCCCGGTCAGGGTGGCCAGATCGACCATACCGCGCGGCTTGAACCGCTCCTGCGCATACCACATCACGTCGCACAGCACGAGCCGGCCCTCGGCATCGGTGTTGATCACCTCCACCGTGTCGCCCTTCATCGTGCGCACCACGTCGCCGGGGCGCTGCGCGCTGCCGGAGGGCATGTTCTCGACCAGCCCGACGAGGCCGACGACGTTGCAGCGCGCCTTCCTGAGCGCCAGCGTGCGCATCACGCCCGCCACCACGCCGGCGCCGCCCATGTCCATCGTCATCTCTTCCATCCCGGCGGCGGGCTTGATCGAGATGCCGCCGGTGTCGAACACAACGCCCTTGCCCACCAGCGCCAGCGGCGCCTCGCCCTTCGCGCCGCCGCGCCAGTGCATCACCACCACTTTCGACGGGCTGTCCGATCCCTGCCCGACAGCCAGGAGCGCCCGCATCCCGAGCGTCTCCAGTTCCGCCTCCTCGAGGATCTCGATGTCGAGGCCAAGCTCCTGCATCGCGGCAAGACGGGCGGCGAAATCGTCCGTCGTCAACACGTTGGCGGGTTCGTTGATCAGGTCGCGGGTAAAGAACACGCCCTCGGCCAGCGCCGCCATCGGCGCGGCGGCGGCGGCCATCCTCTCGGGCTGGGCGACCATGATCGCCACCGGCCCCGGCTCCACGCGCTCGCCGGTGCGATGCTCGGTGAAGTCGTAGGCCCGCAAGGCCAGCCCCAGCGCCACATCGGCGGCGCGCGGATGGGCCCCGGCCAGCACCGTCGCCCCGGCCTTGCCCAGCGCCCGGCCAATCGCGGCGCCGGCCTTGCGCGCGGTGATCACGTCGGTTTTGCGCTCCAGCCGGACGACCTGAACCGCCTCGGCGGCCAGCCCGGCGGGCCAGGCGAGGTCGGCGGCCTCGCCGGGCTTGAGCTTGCCGAACGCGTCGGAGCCGACAAACCGCGCGACCGCACCCTTCATGGCCCGGTCGAGCCGCCGCGCGGCCGGGTCGAGCCGGCCGTCGCCGCCCACCAGAACGGCGATCCGCCCCCCGGCCTCGAGAAGGGCGGCGGCATCGACGGGAAGGAATCGGATCGCGGCGGGCGTGGTCATTCTGTCTCACTCCGGGCTGGAATGGCGGCAGCCTAGCGGGGCCTCCGGGCCTTGGCCAGATAGGAGTTTCACCCCGCCCCGGTTTGGGCTAGGCAGGTAGGCGGGGATGTTTGCAGGGAAATGGCCTTGGCCAGATTCGACAGATATGTGCTGTCGCTGATGCTGGCGGTGTTCGCGTTCTTCGCGCTCGTCCTGATCGCCGTCTTCTGGGTCAACCAGGCGGTTCGGCTGTTCGAGCAGCTGATCGGCGATGGACAGAGCGCGCTGGTGTTCCTCGAGATCAGTCTGCTGGACCTGCCCAACGCCGCGCGGCTGGTGCTGCCGGTGGCGGCCTTCGTCGCCACGCTCTACGCCACCAACCGGCTGGCCGGGGAAAGCGAACTGGTGGTGATGCAGGCCACCGGGTTCTCGCCGATGCGTCTGGTGCGGCCGGTCGTGTATTTCGGCCTTGCCGTGTTGATCGTGATGTCGCTGCTGATCCACTGGCTGGTGCCGCTCAGCCGCACGGTCCTGGCCGAGCGCCGCGACGAGATCGACCGCAACATCGTCGCGGGCCTGCTGGTCGAGGGCACCTTCGTCAACCCGGTGCCGGGGATCACGCTGTATGCCCGCGAGATCACCGAGCTGGGCGAGCTGCGCCAGACCTTCCTGTCGGATTCCCGCGGCGCGGGGGGCCGCGCCGACTACTATTCCGACCGCGCCTACATCGTCGACCGCGACGGCGCCACGTCGCTGGTTCTCGTCGAGGGCGTGGCGATGAACGCCCTGGCCGGCCGGACGCTGGATGTCACCCGCTTCACCGACCTGACGTTCGACATCGCGCCGCCCGACGACGGTGCCAGGCGCGAGGAACTGGAGACGCGCGAGTTGTCGACCGCACGCCTGTTCGCCGCCGCGCCGGCCGATCTCGAACGCACCGGCGGCAGCCCGCTGGGGTTCCAGCGCGAGGCGCATGACCGGATCGCTACCACCCTGACGGCGGCGCTGTCGCCGGCGCTGGCGTTCTCGATCCTGATCCTGGGCGGGTTCAGCCGCATGGGGCTGGTGCCGCAGATCACGGCGGCGACGCTTCTGGTGATGTTCCTGCAACTGGTCGCCAACGCCGCGACCGACGCCGCGGCGCGCTCGGCGGCGACGATCCCGCTGTTCTACCTCAACCCGGCGCTGACCGCGGCGATCACCATCGCTGCCTTGTGGCTGGGCACCCGGCCGCGTCGATCGCGCGGGGTGGCGGCATGACGCTGTCGCTGTATCTCGCGCGGCGGTTCCTGGGCGCGATGGGCCTGGTGCTGGCGGTGTTCATGGCGCTGGTGTTCCTGATCAATCTCGCCGAGGAGATGCGCGACAAGGCCGGCACCGCCGCGGGCCTGACCGGAGCGATGGAACTGGCGGCGCTGGGCCTTCCCGCCACGCTCTACCGGATCTTGCCGCTGATCACGATCCTCGCCGCGATCGCCCAGTTCGTCGCGCTGGCGCGCTCGTCGGAACTGGTGGTGATCCGCGCCGCGGGCCGGTCGGGGCTGCGCGCGCTCGTCGCGCCGGCGCTGACCGCGCTGGCCCTTGGCGCGCTGGCCGTCGCCGTCCTCAACCCGGTCGTCGCGGCCACGAGCCGGATCACCGAGATCCGCGCCGCCCAGTTGACGGGCGAGGAACGCACCGCCCTGTCGATCAGCCGCGAGGGGCTGTGGCTGCGCCAGGGCAGCGCGACGGGGCACATCGTCGTCCATGCCGAACGCAGCAACGAGGACGGCACGGAGCTGCTCGAGACGACCTTCACCAGCTTCGATCACGAAGGCCGGCCGGTGCGCCGGATCTGGGCGCCGCGGGCGCGCCTCGCGGACGGGCGCTGGTTGCTCGAAGAGGCCAAGGACTGGGCGCTCGACGCCACCAACCCCGAGCGCGAGGCGGTGCTGCACGACCGGCTGGTGCTGGAGTCCGATCTCACCGCCGACCGGATCCGCGACGGCTTCGGCCGGCCCTCGGACCTGTCGATCTGGGATGCGGCCGATTTCGTCGTGGCGCTCGATACCGCGGGCCTGTCGAGCCGCAAGCACCGGGTCTGGATTCAGACGGAACTGGCGCTGCCGCTGCTGCTGGCCAGCATGGTGCTGGTCGGCGCGGGCTTCACCATGCGCCATGTCCGCTTCGGCGGTACGGGGCGCATGGTCCTGATGGCGATCGGCGCGGGGTTCGGCATCTATTTCCTGCGCAACTTCGCGCAGGTGCTGGGCGAGAACGGGCAGATCCCGCCGCTTCTGGCGGCCTGGGGTCCGCCCAGCGCGGCGGTCATGCTGTCGCTCGGGCTGCTGTTGCACCTGGAGGACGGATGATGCTGCGCCGTCTGATCCTCGCGCTGTGGTTCGCCGCCCTGCCCGCCGCCGCGGCGGCGCAGGATGGCGAGGAGATGGCGACGCTGGTGGCCGACAGCGTGCGCATCGATCTCGACACCCGGCTGGTGGCCGAGGGCAATGTCGAGGTGTTCTTCGCCAACCGGCGGCTGACGGCGACCGAGATCGTCTACGACCGTACCGGGGAAACCATCGAGATCACCGGGCCGATCCGTCTGACGGAGGGCGACGGGTTCGTCCTGGTCGCCGAGAGCGCCGAACTGGATCGCGACCTTCAGGACGGCATCCTGCGCTCCGCCCGAATGGTGCTCGACCAGCAGTTGCAGATCGCCTCGGCCGAGATCCAGCGCGTCGGCGGGCGCTACACGCAGATGGCGCGCGCCGTCGCCTCGTCCTGCCAGGTCTGTTCCGAAACCGCGGTGCCGCTTTGGGAAATCCGCGCCCGCCGGGTCACGCATGACACGACGGCCAGCCGGATCTACTTCGACGGCGCGCAGTTCCGGCTTGCCGGCCTGCCGCTTGCCTACATTCCGCGGCTGAAGATCCCCGATGGCAGCGTCGACCGGGCCGCGGGGTTCCTGACCCCGGAACTCAAGATCACCTCGCAGTTCGGCACCGGGCTGAAACTGCCCTATTTCCAACCGATCGGCGACAGCCGCGACGTCACCCTCACCCCCTACATCGCCGATGGCACCAAGACGCTGGAGTGGCGCTACCGGCAGGCGTTCCGCAAGGGCAGGCTGACATTCGAGGGCGCGCTGTCGACCGACGACCTGAGCGACGACTGGCGCGGCTACATCGATGCCGATGGCAGTTTTTCCCTGCCCTACGGCTTCGGGCTGAAACTGTCGGGTACCCTGACCTCGGACGATGCCTACCTGCTCGACTACGGCATCTCGTCGAGCGACCGGATCGCCAACAACGCCGAGATCACCCGGATCCGGCGCGACGAGGCGATCTCGGCCGAGTTGCTGTTCTACGAGTCCCTGCGTGAGGGCGCGGCGGCGGAACGGGTGCCGCGCGTCATCGGCATCTCGTCCTGGGAACGCCGGTTCGGCGGGCTCGGCACCGGGCGCGGCGGCCTGCGGCTGGAAGCCACCGGGATCGCCAAGCGCGGGCCGGCCAACGCCGAGGGCGACGGCCGCGACACGCTGCGCGTGAGCGGCCGGTTCGACTGGCGGCAGGACGCGGTGCTGCGTAATGGCATGCAGATCGCCGGCCTTGCCGATCTCGCGGTCGATGCCTATTCGATCGCCGACGACCCGAGCTTCGATACCGACCTGGTGCGCGCCCTGCCGGCGCTGGGCGCGGAACTGCGCTGGCCCTTCGCCCGTGTCGCGCCGGGCGGCGCCGTCGAGGTGCTGGAACCCGTGGCGCAGATCGTCTGGGCGCCCGACAGCCTGACCGAGGCCCCGAACGAGGACAGCACCGTGCTGGAATTCGACGAGGGCAACCTGTTCGCCATTTCGCGGTTTCCCGGCTCCGACCGGCGCGAACTGGGCGCGCGCGCCAATCTCGGCCTGACATGGACACGGCACGCCCCCGAAGGCTGGTCGGCCAGCCTGGCGGCGGGCAAGGTTTTCCGGGCCGAGGATCTCGGGCAGTTCACCAACGCCAGCGGCCTGTCGGGCACCAGTTCCGACTGGCTGGTCGCCGCGCGGCTGGAAACCGGCGGGCTGGAACTGACCAACCGCGCGCTCTTCGACGACGAGTTCGGCCTCGCGCGCGACGAACTGCGGCTGGGCTGGCGGCAGCGTCACTTCGACCTTGCCGCCAGCTACATCTGGATCGGCGAGGATCCCAGCGAGAACCGGGCCGAGGATTCGGCCGAGGTCTATCTCGACGGCGGCGTCCGGCTGGGGCGCAACTGGAACGGCGATATCGAGGCCCGCTACGATGTCACCGCCGGCCGGCTGTCGAACACCGGCCTGGGCGTGACCTATCGCAACGAATGCATTTCGGTCGATCTTTCCCTCTCGCGTCGCTACACGTCCTCCGCTAGTGTCGACCCGAGCACGGAGTTCGCCTTCGAAGTCGCCCTCAACGGCTTCGGCTCCGGGTATCAGGGCCGCAGATACCGCAACAGCTGCGGGCCGTGATCGCGGCGACCCGCGTGCCACCGACGACAAAACGGACCCGCCCCATATGCGCCTTTTTCCCAGGATCGATGCCGCTCTTCTCCTTGCCGCCGTGCTGTTCGCCGGCCAGCCGGGCCATGCCCAGGCGGTGGATTTCCGGCCGGTACTCTATGTCAACAACGGTGCGATCACCGGCTACGAGCTGGACCAGCGGATCCGGTTCCTGCAGATCCTCGGCACCGATGGCAACCTGCGCGAGATGGCGCTCGACGCGCTGATCGACGACAGGCTGCGGTTGCAGGCCGGCGCGCGCTTCGGGTTCGGCGTCAGCGATGCGCAGGTTGCGGCGGGCATGGCGGAATTCGCCGCCCGCGCCAATCTCGACACCGACCAGTTCATCGCGGCGATCGGCCAGGCCGGCGTGGCGCCGGAAACCTTCCGCGATTTCGTTCGCGCCGGTCTGGTCTGGCGCGAGATGGTGCGCGCGCGGTTCAGCCAGCAGATCTCGATCCCCGATGCCGGCGCCGAACGCGCGCAGGCGATCGAAGCCGGCCGCGGCCTGCCGCCGCGGGTGCTGCTGTCGGAAATCGTGCTGGCGCGGGAACCCGGAGAGTTGCCCGAGGAACTGGTGGAGCGCGCCTCGGCGCTGGCCGCGCGGGTCGGCGGCGAAACCGCCTTCGCCGCCGCGGCGCAGCGGATGTCGACAGCCGACACCGCCGCCGAAGGCGGGCGCGTCGACTGGCGGCCACTGACCGATCTGCCCGCCCCGGTGCGCGGCGCGATCGCGACCTTGCAGCCCGGCCAGGTCTCCGCCCCGGTCGTGTCGGGCGACAGCGCCGCGATCTACCTGCTGCGGGCGGCGCGCGCGGCGGCCGAGGTCGCGCCCGAGGGCGTGCATGTCGAATACGGCGCGCTGGCGCTGGCCGATCCCGGCGATGCCGCGCGGATCGCGGCCCGCGCCGACCGCTGCGGCGACCTTTACGCCGAGGTCGAGGCCGAGGGCCAGTTGACCTTCGCGACCGAGCCCGAGGCGCGGCTGGCCGCCGATCTGCGCGCGGCCCTGGCCGGTCTGGATGCCGGCGAAACGACGGTGATCTCACGCGGCGGGGCGCCGGTGCTGGTGATGCTGTGCGCGCGGCGCGCCGGCGGGCCGTCGGACGTGCCGGGGATCGAGGCGATGCGCGGCCTGCTGGTCAACGAGCGGCTGGCCGCCGAGGCCGAGTTGTGGCTGGCCGAATTGCGCGCCGACGCGATCCTGCGCGACCCCTGAGGCGGCGATGACCGCGCCCGATGGCGAACGCCCCGTCGCCCTGACCTGTGGCGAACCCTCCGGCATCGGCCCGGAAATCGCCGCCCATGCCTGGGAACGGCTGGAAGGGCGGCTGCCGTTCTTCTGGATCGGCGACCCGGCGCATCTGCCGCGCGGTGTGCCGGTGCGCGAGATCGCCGACCCCGGCGAGACCGCAAGCCACTGCGCGACCGCGCTGCCGGTGCTGCCGCATCCCTTCCCAGCGCCGAACCGGCCCGGCCGGCCGGACCCGGACAACGCCGCCGCGGTGATCGAGGTGATCGCGCGGGCGGTGAAGCTGGCGATGACCGGCGCGGCCTCCGCCGTCTGCACCGCGCCGATCCACAAGAAGGCGCTGAAGGACGGCGCGGGCTTCGCCTATCCCGGCCATACCGAGTACCTGGCGCATCTGGGCGGGGTCGACCGGGTGGTGATGATGCTGGCCTGCCCGGGCCTCAAGGTCGTGCCGGTGACGATCCACATCCCGCTGGCCGAGGTGCCCGGGGCGCTGACCCCCGCGCTGCTGCGCGACACGATCCGGATCACCGCCGCGGCGATGGCGCGGGATTTCGCGACCCCCGGCGCGCGGATCGCGGTGGCCGGGCTGAACCCCCATGCCGGCGAGGGCGGCGCGATGGGCCGTGAAGAGATCGACCTGATCGGCCCGGTGCTGGACGGATTGCGCGCCGAGGGGCTGGCGATCCTCGGCCCGCTGTCCGCCGACACGATGTTCCACGCCGGGGCGCGGGCGCGCTACGACGTGGCGGTGGCGATGTATCACGACCAGGCGCTGATCCCGGTCAAGACGATCGATTTCGCCGGCGGGGTGAACGTGACGCTGGGGCTGCCCTTCGTGCGCACCTCGCCCGATCACGGCACCGCATTCGACATCGCCGGCCGGGGCCTGGCCGATCCGACCAGCCTGATCGCGGCCCTGCGGATGGCGCGCGACATGGCGCGGGCCCGCGCCGCATGAGCGCGATCGACGGGCTGCCGCCGCTGCGCGAGGTGATCGCGCGGCACGGCCTGTCGGCGCAGAAGCGGCTGGGTCAGAACTTCCTGCTCGACCTCAACCTCACCGCCAAGATCGCCCGCGCCGCCGGCGACCTGACCGGCTGCGACGTGCTGGAGGTCGGCCCCGGCCCCGGCGGGCTGACCCGCGGCCTCCTGGCCGAGGGCGCGCGGCGTGTCGTGGCGGTGGAGAAGGACGCGCGCTGCCTGCCCGCGCTGGCGGAAATCGCCGCCGCCTACCCCGGCCGGCTGACCGTGCTGGAGGGCGACGCGCTGGCGCTCGACCTGTCGGCCCATCTGGCGCCGCCCTACAAGGTGGTGGCGAACCTGCCCTACAATGTCGGCACCGAGTTGCTGGTGCGCTGGCTCACGCCGCCCGCCTGGCCGCCGCAATGGCAAAGCCTGACGCTGATGTTCCAGCGCGAGGTCGCGGAACGGATCGTGGCGCGGCCGGGCGGCAAGGCCTATGGCCGGCTGGCGATCCTCGCGCAGTGGCGGGCCGAGGCGCGGATCGTGATGACGCTGCCGGCCGAGGCGTTCACACCGCCGCCGAAGGTGCAATCGGCGGTGGTGCAGATCACCGCGCTGCCGGAACCCCGGTTCCCCGCCGACCCCGCCGTGTTGAGCCGGGTGGTCGCCGCCGGGTTCAACCAGCGCCGCAAGATGCTGCGCGCCAGCCTGCGCGGCCTGGCGCCGGACATCGAAACGCGGATCGAGGCCGCCGGGCTGAAGCCCACCGCCCGGGCCGAGGAGATATCGCTGGACGGATTCTGCGCGCTGGCGCGCGAACTGGCACGCTGACGGCTATTCGGCCGCCGACGGCTCCGGGTTCGACGCCTCGCCATCCTGTGTCTTGGGCTTGCGCGGACCGCGCGGACGGCGTTCGCGCCGCGGGGCGTTGCCCCGATCGCCGCCCTCCGCCGCCTCGCCGGTCGGCGCCGGTTCCGCGGCGACGGGCTGATCGGCCCCGCGCGCGCTTTCCGGCGTTTCCACCAGCGTGCTTTCGCCCGGTTCGGAGGTGTCGATCACATCCGCGGTGCCGGGGCTTTCGCGGCGCGGTTCGTCGCCGCGGCCGCGATCGGGCTGGCCGCCCTGGCCGGACGGGCCGGGCTGTCCCTGGCCGCCGCCGCCCTGCTGGGCCTGCCGCTGTTCCTGTTCACGCTGCAATTCTCGCTGCGCCTCGCCCAGCATCCGCGTGTAGTGCTCGGCATGTTGCAGGAAGTTCTGCTCGGCCACGCGATCGTTCGACAACTGCGCGTCACGCGCCAGCGTGAGGTACTTGTCGATGATCTGCTGCGGCGTACCGCGCACCTTGCCCTCGGGGCCCGAGGAATCGAACACGCGGTTGACGATGTTGCCGATCGAGCGCTGGCGGTTCGATTTCGAACGCGAACGGGACTTGGAAGATCTCATGTGCTTTCGTGCTTTTGTGCCCGACCGTGGCGCCGCGCCTGCGGGCAACCTGTCGTGGAAACGGGCGATCTTTCGCTAGGCCTACCGGGAACGACGGGTAACGAGTGGTTCAACGTTTTCGGCGGACCGTGGGGGGATGCAGACATCCGCGCCTCACACGACCTGCTAACCATGCCCGGCGCGGCGATACAAGGGGAAATTTGCCGACAAATGACACGACTCGCGGGATTGTGCCCCGGGGATTGCCCTTGCGACCCCCGGTTCAACCCCAGCGGGCGGCCACCACGCGGTCGCGCCCGTCAAGATCGGGCAGCACCCGGATGTCGCCGAACCCCGCCGCGCGGCACAGCGCGGCCACCGCCGATCCCTGCGCGGCGCCGATCTCCAGCAACAGCCGGCCCCCCGGCGCCAGATGTCCGGGCGCGTCCGCCACGATCGCCCGGTAGGCCGCCAGCCCGTCGCCGCCGGGGCTGAGCGCGGCGGCGGGTTCCCAGTCGCGCACCTCAGGGGCGAGGCCGGCGATCTCGTCCCCGGCGATATAGGGCGGGTTCGACACGATCAGGTCGAACGGCCCCGCCACCCCGGCGAACCAGTCGGCCTGCCGCAACTCGGCCCGGTCGGCGACACCCAGCGCGCGGGCGTTGTCCGCCGCGACGGCCAACGCCGCCGCGCTGATGTCGGTGCCGACCCCGGTCGCGCCGGGACGTTCGGACAGCAGCGTGAGCAGGATGCAGCCGGTCCCGGTGCCAAGATCGAGAAGCCGGGCGAAGGGTTCTTCCAGCGCCGCGGCGATCAGCGCCTCGGTCTCGGGCCGGGGATCGAGCGTGTCGGAGGTGACGCGGAAGGCCCGCCCCCAGAACAGCCGCCGGCCGAGGATCTGCGCCACCGGGCGGCGGCGCGCGCGTTCGGCCACGAACCCCTCGAACCGCGCGGCGTCGGCGGCGGCCAACGGTTCGGCCAGGTGCAGGCTCAGGCGGTCGGGCGCAAGACCCATCGCCTCGGCCAGCAGCAGCCGGGCGTCGCGCGCCGCGCCCTCGATCCCGGCCGCCGTCAGCCGGGCCACGGCCGCGCGCAACGCTTCGGCCGCCGTCGCCGGCGGCGTCATGCCTCCATCTCGGCCAGCCGGCGGGCCTGGTCGTCGGCCACCAGCGCGTCGATCACCTCGTCCAGATCGCCCTGCATCACCTGATCGAGCCGGTAGAGCGTGAGGTTGATGCGATGGTCGGTCATCCGGCCCTGCGGGAAATTGTAGGTGCGGATCCGTTCGGACCGGTCGCCCGTGCCGACCTGCGCCTTGCGGTCGGCGGCGCGTTCGGCATCGGCGCGGGACCGCTCCATGTCGTAAAGCCGGGCGCGCAGCACCGCCATCGCGTTCGCGCGGTTCTGGTGCTGCGACTTCTCGGACGAGGTGACGACGATGCCCGTGGGCACATGGGTGATCCGAACCGCCGAGTCGGTGGTGTTGACATGCTGGCCGCCGGCGCCGGAGGCCCGCATCGTGTCGATCCGGATGTCGGCGGCGGGAATGTCGATCTCCACCTCCGCCGCCTCGGGCAGCACCGCGACCGTCGCGGCCGAGGTGTGAATCCGCCCGCCGCTTTCGGTCTCCGGCACACGCTGGACGCGGTGCACGCCGCTTTCGTATTTCAGCCGGGCGAACACGCCCTCGCCCTCGATCCGGGCCATCGCCTCCTTCACGCCGCCGAGTTCGGTCTCCGCCAGTTCCAGAAGATCGAAGCGCCAGCCATGCGCCTCGGCGTGGCGCTGGTACATCCGCAGCAGGTCGCCGGCGAACAGCGCCGCCTCCTCGCCGCCGGTGCCGGGGCGGATTTCGAGGATCGCGGGGCGCGCATCGGCGGCATCCTTGGGCAGAAGCGCCACGCGCAGGCGCTGTTCCATCTCGGGGATCCGCGCCTTCAGCGCCGGGATCTCGTCTTCGGCCAGCGCGCGCATCTCCGGATCGTCCAGCATCGCCTCGGCCTCGGCCAGGTCGGTGCGGGCCTGCCGCCAGGCGGCGATTTCCGCGACCACCGGCTTCAGGTCGGAATACTCGCGCGACAGCTCGGCGATCTCCGCCGGCGGCGCGCCGGCCGACAGCTTCGCCTCGAGAAACTCGAAGCGCCGGACGATCTGGTCAAGCTTGTCGGCGGGAAGCATGCGGTTTCCTCTACCCGATGGGCCGGGCAGGTCAAGCGGGCTCAGGCACCCAGCGCCGCCAGCCAGCCCTCCACCCGCGCCCGGTTCACGCCCAGGTCGTCGCGCCCGAAGCGCAGCCGCGCGTGGATGCAGACCTCGGCCCCGTCGGGGCCGCAGAGCGCGGCGGTCGTGTAGTCGGGAAAGCCCCACAGCCGCGACCGCGTGATCCAGGTGATCCGCCCCTCGGCCGGGCTGCCGGCCAGCACACGGGTGCGCGGCGTCGCCCCGGCCAGCGCCGCGAGCCGGCTCAGCGTGTCGGTCCCGCCGGGCAGCGGCGGCCGGTCACCGCCCGGCCCCGCCACGTAGCGCCCCGGCCCCGGCACCGCCCCGGCCGGATCGACGTGCCAGCGCGCCGGGTCCGAGGGCGCCAGCCGCACCCAGGCCGCGCCCGCCGCCACCAGCAGCGCCAGCAGGATCAGCGCGGTCTTCATGGCGCCGCCCGCCGGGTCCAGGCGTACAGGCAGATCAGCTCCATCGCGACATGCGCGCCCGCCACCGCCGTCGCCCCGGTCGTGTCATAGGGCGGCGACACCTCGACCACGTCGCCGCCGACAAGGTTGATCCCGGCCAGGTCGCGCAGGATCGCGGCCGCCTGCCAGCTTGCCAGCCCGCCCCAGACCGGGGTGCCGGTGCCCGGCGCGAAGGCGGGATCGAGCGCGTCGATGTCGAAGCTGATGTAGCACGGGCCATCGCCGACGATCTCGCGCACCCGGCGCGCGACCTCGGCCGGGCCCAGCCGGTGCACCGCCGGCGCGTCGATCACCCGGATGCCGAGGTAGTCGTCGCATTCGGTGCGGATGCCCACCTGCACCGATCGCGCGGGATCGACCACGCCGGTCTTCACCGCCTTGTACATCATCGTGCCGTGGTCGATCCGCTCCAGATCGTCGTCGGGCCAGAGATCGGAATGGGCGTCGAACTGGATCACCGGCATCGGGCCGAATTTCTCGGCATAGGCCTTCAGGATCGGCCAGAGAATGAAATGATCTCCGCCCAGCGTCACGCTGCCCGCCCCGGCGGCGAGGATCGTGCGGATATGATCGGTCACGCGGCCCGGAAGCTCGGCAATCTTCGCGTAGTCGAAGGCCATGTCGCCATAGTCGGCGATCGCCAGCTCTTCCAGCGGGTTGAACCCCCAGCCATAGGGCGGATCGTAGGGTTGCAGGCTCGATGCCTCGCGGATCGCGCGCGGGCCGAAGCGGGTGCCGGGCCGATGCGTCACCGCCTGGTCGAAAGGGATGCCGGTGACGGCGAGATCGACGCCCGACAGATCCTTGGTGTAGCGCCGGCGCAGGAACGAGGGCGCGCCGCCGAAGGCGTTCTCGAAGGCCGCACCCTTCAGATCGGCGCGGGTGAAGGCGCCGTCGACCTCGTTCTTCGCGTCTTCAAGTGCCATCGGTTCCCACCCCCTGCTGCGCCGCGCTGGATCGACCTCGCCAGCTTCGCGGCGCGCCGTCAAGGTCCGGCGGCGCGGTTACCGCGGCAGCGGCAGCGCGCGTTCGACGAGGCGCGCGAAGAACGTGGCGCCGACCGGCGCGGCCTCGTCGTTGAAATCGAAGGCCGGGTGATGCAGGCCCGCCCCCGGCCCGGTGCCGAGGAACAGGTAGGCGCCCGGCCGCGCCTCCAGCATGTAGGAAAAATCCTCCGCCCCCATCTCGCGGTCGGCATCATCGACCACGGCCGCCGCGCCCGAGACCTCGCGCGCGACCTCGGCGGCGAAGGCCGCCGGGCCGGGATGGTTCACCAGGGGCGGGTAGCCGCGTTCGTAGGCGATTTCCGCCGTCACGCCGAAGGCGGCGGCATGGCCGCGCACGATCTCGCGGAACCGCCGTTCGGCGAGGTCGCGGACCTCGGGCGCGAAGCTGCGGATCGTCGCGGTCAGGAAGGCGTGTTCCGGCACGATGTTCGAGGCGGTGCCGGAATGCACCTGGGTGACCGACAGCACGAATTCGTCGAGCGCGCGGACGTTGCGCGCCGCGATCGTCTGCAAGCCCTGCACGATGCCGACCAGCGCGACGATCGGATCGACGGTTTCATGCGGCGTGGCGCCGTGGCCGCCGCGCCCGGTCAGCCGCACGGTCGCGGTATCGACCGCGGCCATCAGCGGGCCGGGATTGGTGTGGAAATGACCCAGCGGCAGGTTCGGCACGTTGTGGATGCCGTAGACCTCGTCGATCGCGAAGCGATCCATCACGCCTTCGGCCACCATCCGCTCGCCGCCGGCGCCATCCTCTTCGGCGGGCTGGAAGATCAGCGCGACGCGGCCGGCGAAATTGCGGGTCTCGGCCAGGTAGCGGGCCGCCCCCAGAAGCATCGCGACATGGCCGTCATGGCCGCAGGCATGCATCCGCCCCGGAACGGTCGAGGCCCAGTCCGCCCCCGTCGCCTCGTCCAGCGGCAACGCATCCATGTCGGCCCTCAGCCCGATGGTCCGGCCCGGCGCCCGGCCCTCGATCACCGCGACGATGCCGGTTTCGGCGATGCCCTGATGGATCGCGTCCACCCCGAACGCGCCAAGCCGCTCGGCGATGAACGCGGCGGTCTCGGGGCAGTCGTATTCCAGCTCCGGGTGCCGGTGCAGATGCCGCCGCCACGCGGTCATCTCGGGGGCGAAATCGGCGATCCTGTTCAGGACGGGCATCGTGGACTCTCGGGGCTGTTTCGCACTATCGGGGCACAGAACGCCAAAACCGGGGGCTGCGCAATGACCAACGACGACGCGATCCACGACCCCGGGGGCGGGCTGGACCGGCTGGCGCTGATCATGGCGCGGCTGCGCGATCCCGAAACCGGCTGTCCCTGGGACATCGCGCAGGATTTCCGCAGCATCGCGCCCTACACGATCGAAGAGGCCTACGAGGTCGCCGACGCGATCGAACGGCAGGCCTGGGACGAGCTGGCGGGCGAGCTGGGCGATCTGCTCCTGCAGGTCGTCTACCACGCGCGGATGGCCGAGGAGGCCGGGCATTTCGCCCTGCCCGACGTGGTGCGCGCGATCTCGGACAAGATGGTGGCGCGGCACCCGCATGTCTTCGGCGACGACAGCCGCGACAAGAGCGCCGAACAGCAAAGCGCCGACTGGGAGGCGATCAAGGCCGCCGAGCGGGCCGGCCAGGCGCAGGCCGGCACGCTGGATGGCGTGGCGGCGGGCCTGCCGGCGCTCTTGCGTGCGGTAAAGCTGCAAAAGCGCGCCGCCAGGGTCGGATTCGACTGGCCGTCGACCGACGAGGTGATCGACAAGATCGTCGAGGAGGCACGCGAACTGACGCAGGCGCGCGACCGGCTGACGCAGGCCGAGATCGAGGAGGAATTCGGCGACCTGCTGTTCGTGATGGCCAACCTCGCGCGGCACCTCAAGATCGACCCGGAAGCCGCGCTGCGTGGAACGAACGCGAAATTCACCCGCCGTTTCAAGATGATCGAGGCCGAGCTTGCGAAACGGGGCAAACGCCCCGAGGACAGCGACCTGGCCGAGATGGACGCGCTGTGGGACGCGGCCAAGGCCGCCGAGAAGGCGGCGCGCTGATGGACCCGGCGACGCGCATGCGCTAACACTCGGTCGGATCACGCGAACGGGGATCAACGGCCATGTCCGACAGCATCGGCCCCGGCCTGACGACGGCCGGGCCGGAACAGACCACGCCGCGTCCGCGACCGCGGATGTCGTCCGGCGAACGGCTGCTGATGGCCCTCGCCGGCACCGTCGCGCTGTTCTGCCTGTTGCCGATCGCCGCCGTGGCGCTGGCCGCCCTGCTTGCGCAATCCGACACGCTGGCGCATCTTTGGGAGACGGTTCTCCTGCGTTACATGAGTGCGACCGCGCTTCTGGTCGTGATCGTCGCGGCCGGCACCTTCGCCATCGGCACCGCCACCGCCTGGCTGGTGGTGATGACCCGGTTCCCCGGCCGCAGGGTGCTGGAGATCATGCTGGTGCTGCCGCTGGCCTTCCCGGCCTACGTGATGGCCTATGCCTACACCCACCTGCTGGATCATCCCGGCATCGTGCAGACCGCGCTGCGCGAGGTCATGGGCTGGGGGCCGCGCGACTACTGGTTCCCGGAAATCCGCTCTCTCGGCGGGGCGGCGGCGATGCTGACGCTGGTGCTTTACCCCTATGTCTACCTGCTCGCCCGGGCCGCCTTCCAGAGCCAGAGCGCGACGACCTTCTTCGCCGCCCGCGCGCTGGGTTATACCGCCTGGGGCGCATTCTGGCGCGCCTCGCTGCCGATGGCGCGCCCGGCGATCGCGGCCGGGGTGCTGCTGGCGACGATGGAGACGATCGCGGACTATGGCACCGTGGCCTTCTTCGGGGTGCAGACCTTCGCCACCGGCATCTACACCAGCTGGTTCTCGATGGCCGATCGCGGCGCCGCGGCGCAGCTTGCGCTGGGGCTTCTGAGCTTCGCACTGCTGCTGGCGGCGCTGGAACGCGCGAACCGCGGCCGGGCGGTCTACCACGCCGGCCGGCGGGTGGAACCGATGACGCCGGTGCCGCTGGCGGGCTGGGCGCGCTGGGGTGCGGTGCTGGCCTGCGGTCTGCCGGTCCTGCTGGGCGCGGTGCTGCCCGCCGTCGCGCTGCTGGCGATGGGGGTCGATTCGGGGCAGGACCTGTTCGGCCGCCGCTACCGCGGGTTCATCGCCAACTCGCTCACCCTGGCGACGGTGGCGGCCATCGTGACGGTGGCGGCGGCCCTGATGCTGGGCACGATCCACCGCACCCGGCCGGGCCGGGCCAGCGCCGCGGCACTCTATACCGCGCGGCTGGGCTACGCGGTGCCGGGCGGGGTGATCGCGGTGGGGCTGATGGTGCCCTTCGCGGCCTTCGACAACGCGCTCGACGCGCTGATGCGCGACAGCTTCGGGATCGGCACCGGGCTTCTGGTCACCGGGTCGATCTGGCTTCTGGTCGGGGCCTACATGGTGCGCTTTCTCGCCGCGGCGATCGGCGCCTACGAGGGCGGCATCGCCGCGGTCAGCCCGAATGTCGATGCCGCGGCGCGGGTGCTGGGCCAGGGGACGCTGGGGATGGTGCGGCGGGTCCACCTGCCGCTCTTGCGGCCCAGCCTGATGACCGCGGCGCTGATCGTCTTCGTCGACGTGATGAAGGAATTGCCCGCGACGCTGATCATGCGGCCGTTCAACTTCGACACGCTGGCGGTGCAGGCGCACCGGCTGGCCTCGGACGAACGGCTGGACGGCGCGGCGGTGCCCAGCCTGGTGATCGTCGCCGTTGGCCTGTTGCCGGTGATCCTGCTGATGCGAACGCTGGGCCGGCGCGACGGCTGACGCGAAAAGGGGCGCGGCCGGGCCGCGCCCCTGTCCCTGCCGCGCGCGGGGCGGTTACTTCCAGCCGACCGCGTTGAAGATCCGCTGCGCCGCCGGCACGTTGCCGGCCACCTCGCTCAGGTCCACCGCGTCGGGCCGGAAGATGCCCAGCGCCGCGACCGAGGGCGACAGCGCCACGCCGGGCACGGCCGGATACTCGTCATTGCCGGCCGAGAAATACTCCTGCGCCTGGTCGGAGGCGAGATATTCCAGGAACAGCACCGCGTTGTCGCGGTTCGGCGCATGCGCCGCCACGCCGCCGCCCGACAGGTTCATGTGCGCGCCCTCGGCGTTCTGCGCGGGAAACACCCAGCCGATCCCCGCCATCGCCTCTTTCGACAGCCCGTCGACATCGGTGCGGATCGCGCGGGCGAAGTAGTAGGTGTTGGAGATCGAGATGTCGCATTCACCCGAGACGAGACCGCGCAGCTGGTCGGTATCGCCACCCTGCGGCTCGCGCGCGAAATTCGCCACCACGCCCGCGGCCCAGTCCTTCGCCGCGGCTTCGCCGTGGTTCTCGATGATCGCCGAGAGGAGCGTCTGCGAGTAGACATTGGTCGAGGACCGGTGACAGACCATGCCCTTGTAGGCCGGATCGGCGAGGTCGAGGTAGCTCAGCGGCGGGTTCGGCACGTCGGCCTTGTCGTAGAAGATGATCCGCGCGCGCTGCGAGAACCCGAACCACTGGTTGTCATCGTCCTGCAGGTAGTCGGGGATCCGGGTTTCCAGCACCGCGCTGTCGACCGGCTGCAGGATGCCCGCCGCCTTCGCGCGCTGCAGCCGCGAGGTATCGACCGTCATCAGGATGTCGGCGGGCGAATTGACGCCCTCGGCCTCCATGCGCGCAATCAGCTCGTCGGCATTGCCCTCGATCCGGTTGATCGTGATGCCGGTCGCCTGCTCGAAATCGGTGTAGAGGCGCTCGTCGGTGTCGTAGTGGCGCGACGAGTAGAGGTTCAGCTCGCCATTTGCATGGGCCGCCGGGGCCAGCACCGCCGCCGCCGTCAGCGCGACCAGCGAGGTCTTCAGGGTCGAGGTCATGGGAAGCTCCGTTTGCGCATTTCCTAGTGTTTTTATCAACTACCACGTCCGACGCGGAAATCAAGCTTTGTTGACCGCTTTGCTCAACTTTTTTGCGCCCCCCGCCGCGGCGCTGGACAAGGCCTGCCGCAGGGGCCAGTCTCGCCTTCGGACAGGAGGGCGCCATGGCACCGCATCCGCGCAAGATCATCATCGATACCGATCCCGGCCAGGATGACGCGGTGGCGATCCTTCTCGCGCTGGCCAGCCCGGAACTGGACGTGCTGGGGATCACCACGGTCGCCGGCAACGTGCCGCTGGCGCTGACCGCGCGGAACGCGCGGGTGGTCTGCGAACTGGCGGGGCGCCCCGACGTGCCGGTCTTCGCCGGCTGCGACGCGCCGATGCAGCGCCCGCTGGTGACGGCCGAACACGTGCACGGCAAGACCGGCCTCGACGGCATCGACCTGCCCGCCCCGAAGATGCCGCTGCAGGACATCCACGCGGTCGAATTCCTGGTCGAGACGCTGCGCGCCGAACCCGCCGGGGCGGTCACGCTGTGCCCGCTGGGGCCGCTGACCAACATCGCCACCGCGCTCGCCCGCGCGCCCGACATCGCGCCGAAGATCGCCGAGATCGTGCTGATGGGCGGCGCCTATTTCGAGGTCGGCAACATCACCCCGGCGGCGGAATTCAACATCTTCGTCGATCCCGAGGCCGCCGATATCGTGTTCCGCTCCGGCATCAACCTCGTCGTCGTGCCGCTCGACGTCACCCACAAGGCGCTGACGACGCGGCCGCGGGTGGAGGCGTTCCGCACCCTCGGCACCCCGGTCGGCCACGCCGTCGCCGGCTGGACGGATTTCTTCGAACGCTTCGACATGGCGAAATACGGCAGCCAGGGCGCACCGCTGCACGATCCCTGCGTGATCGCCTACCTGCTCGATCCCGGCCTGTTCACCGGCCGGCATGTCAACGTGATGATCGAGACGCGGGGCGCGTTCACCACCGGCATGACGGTGGCGGACTGGTGGCGGGTGTCGGGGCGCGAGCCGAACGCGATGTTCCTTGGCGATGTCGAGGCCGAGGGCTTCTACCGGCTGCTGACCGACCGGATCGGCCGGCTGTGACCTTGCGCGCGCGCTCCGCCCGCCTACCTCTTCGGCCATGATCCCGGTCTTCGCCTTCGACAATTCCTATGCCCGGCTGCCCGAGCGGTTCTTCGCCCGCCAGCCGCCCGATCCGGTCGCCGCGCCCGGTCTGATCGCCGTGAATTCCGCGCTGGCCCGGGCACTGGGCCTCGATCCGCAGGCCCTGGCCACGCCCGAAGGCGTGGCGATGCTGGCCGGCAACCACCTGCCCGAGGGCGCCGATCCGATCGCCCAGGCCTATGCCGGCCACCAGTTCGGCGGCTTCGTGCCGCAGCTGGGCGACGGCCGCGCGGTGCTGCTGGGCGAGATCGTGGCCCCTGATTGCCGGCGCGTCGACCTGCAACTGAAGGGCGCCGGCCAGACGCCGTTCTCGCGGCGCGGCGACGGTCGGGCCTGGATCGGCCCGGTGATCCGCGAATACCTCGTCTCCGAGGCGATGGCCGCGCTCGGCGTGCCGACCACCCGCGCGCTCGCCGCGGTGACGACCGGCGAGACGGTCTGGCGCGAGGCCGCCCTGCCCGGCGCGGTGCTGGCCCGCACCGCGGCCAGCCACATCCGCGTCGGCACATTCCAGTTCTTCGCGGTGCGCGGCGACACGGACGCGATCGAAACCCTCGCCCGCCACGTCATCGCCCGCCACTACCCCGAGGCCGGCGGCGCGCTCGACCTGTTCGACGCGGTGGTGGCGGCGCAGGCGAGGCTGGTGGCGCACTGGATGGCGCTGGGGTTCATCCACGGGGTGATGAACACCGACAACATGGCGATCTCGGGCGAGACGATCGACTACGGCCCCTGCGCCTTCATCGACGGCTACCATCCCGACACGGTGTTTTCCTCGATCGACAGCCACGGCCGCTATGCCTATTCGAACCAGCCCCGGGTGGCGATCTGGAACCTCGCGCAACTGGCGTCCTGCCTGGTGCCGATGATCGAGGCGGAACTGGGCCAGCCGACCGAGGCGGTGATCGGGATCGCGACCGATCACCTGAACCGCTTCAGCGAGATCTACGAAGCCGAATGGCTGGCCCGGATGGCCGCCAAGATCGGCATCGCGGATCCGAAACCCGAGGATCGCGCGCTGATCGAAACGCTGCTGACCCGCATGGCCGGGCAACGCGCCGATTTCACCCGCGTGTTCCGCGGCCTCGCCGAGGGCACCGCCGCCGCCGAGTTCACCGAACCGGAGGCTTACGAAGGCTGGGCCGCCGACTGGCGGGCCCGGATCGCGGGCGACCCGGCGGCCGAAGCGCGGATGCGCGCCGCCAACCCCGCGATCATCCCCCGTAACCACCGCGTGGAAGAGGCGATTGCCGCCGCCGTGGCGGGCGATCTCGCGCCGTTCCACGCGCTTCATGCCGCCCTGGCCAGCCCCTTCGACCGGCCCGCGGACGATCCCTACCGCGCCGCGCCGCGCCCCGGCGAGGAAGTGCGCCGCACCTTCTGCGGCACCTGAGGCATTTTGGTCTTCAAATATCCCGCGGGGGAGGCCGGGCGCAGCCCGGACCGGGGGCGCGAAGCCCCCGCGCCCGCCTCAGCCGCGCGCCGGACGGTTGATCAGCCAAAGCCCCGCCGCCACCAGCCCCAGTGCGCCGGCCACCGAGGCGCCGATCGGCTCGCCGAGGATGAGCGCGCCCAGCGCCACGGAGAACACCGGCGTCAGGAAGGAGAAACTCGCCACCGCCGCCGCCGGATAGATCGTCAGGATCCAGAACCAGAACAGGAAGGCGCCCGAGACCGTGACGGCGGCCTGGAACACCAGGCTCGCCACCGGCAGCGGCGCGAGATCGCGCAGCAGCGGCCCGAAGGCCGGCGCCAGCGCCAGGAGCACGACGGCCGAGACGCAGACCTGCCAGAACAGCTGCGCCTCGGGCTTCAGTTCGCTCAGCCGCGTCAGCCGGGCGCACAGCGCGATCCCCGCCCAGCTGACCGCCGCGCCAAGCGCGCAAAGGTCGCCCGCAAGGCTGGCCTGCCCGCCCGCGTCGCGGTCGGCCAGCACCCAGATCACCCCCGCGAAAGCCAGCGCCAGCCCCGCCGCCTTCGCCCGGCCGATCCGTTCGCCGGGGATGAACAGATGCGCGGCCAGCGCCAGCCACAGCGGCATCGAGTAGAAGATGATCGCCGCCCGCGTCACCGTCGTCAGATCGAGCGCGATGAACAGGAACACGAACTCGACCGAGAACACCGCGCCGACCAGCAGGCCGGGGCCCAGGTAGGCCAGGTCCAGCCCCGCGCGCCGGCCCCGCAGCCGCGCCCAGGCCCAGACGAATCCGATCGCCAGAAGCGAGCGCAGCCCGGCCGAGAACACCGGCTGAAACCCGTCGTTCGACAGCTTGATCGCGACCTGGTTGACGGCAAGAACCAGCGAGAACAGCACCAGCGAGGATGCCCCGAAGGCGTCGATCGCCTGCTTGCGCTGCATGCCCGCCTCCCCCACGCGTCGCGCCACACAATCCCGGCCCCGCGCCGGTGTCAACGCCGCCGGCCACCGGCGGCGGGCGGAAAGCCTTTCCCCGCGCCGCCTGATCGCGTAGATGCGGGCGCAACGGGACGAGGAGCACGGGGGCGCCGATGACGCCGACGATCATCGAACGCTGCGAAGCGCAGGGGCTGCGGCTGACCGACCAGCGCCGCATCATCGCCGAGGTGCTCGAGGAGGCCGAGGATCACCCCGACGTGGAAGAGTTGCATCGGCGCGCCGCCGCCCGCGACGCGCGGATCTCTCTGGCCACCGTCTATCGCACCGTGAAGCTGTTCGAGGAATCGGGGATCCTCGACAAGCACGAATTCGGCGACGGCCGCGCCCGCTACGAGGATGCCGAACGCGACCATCACGACCACCTGATCGACCTGACGACCGGCGACGTCATCGAGTTCTGCGACCCCGAGATCGAGGCCTTGCAGGAACGGATCGCGGAGAAGTTGGGCTACCGGCTGAAGGGCCACAGGCTGGAGCTTTACGGCGTACCGGTGAAGGGCCGCACGGGCCGCTAGGCCCTTTCGCCCGCCGCACGGGCAGGCTATCGCCGGGCCGGGCGGACGGGGCCGACGGACGGGGCGGACGGACGGGGCGGACGGGCGGGGCGGGGCGGGATCGTGACGGACAACATGCGCGGCATCGTGCTGATGGTCGGGGCGATGGCCGGCTTCGCCGTCGAGGACATGTTCATCAAGCGGCTGTCGGCCGACCTGCCGACCGGCCAGATCCTTGTCCTGCTGGGCGCGGGCGGAGCCCTGGCCTTCGCCGCCGCGGCGTTCCGGCTGGGCGCGCCGCCGGACTGGCGCGATCTTCTTCTGCGGCCGGTGATCCTGCGCAATCTCGGCGAACTGGTCGGCACCGTCGGCTTCGTCACCGCGCTGGCGCTGGTGCCGCTGTCCACCGCCTCGGCGATCCTGCAGGCGATGCCGCTGGCGGTCACCTTCGGGGCGGCGGTGTTCCTGGGCGCCGAGGTCGGCTGGCGCCGCTGGAGCGCGATCCTGGCGGGGTTCGCCGGCGTGCTGCTGATCATCCGGCCCGGGCTTGCCGGGTTTCAGCCCGCCTCGCTCTTCGCGGTGCTTGCGGTCGCGGGGCTGGCGCTGCGCGACCTCGCCACCCGGCAGGTGCCGGCGCGGGTATCGACCCTGCATCTCTCGGCCTACGCCTTCGCCACCGTGTTCATGGCCGGCCTCCTGCTGCTGGGCCTCGGGGGGCCGATGCAAAGCCCTTCCGGCGGCAACTGGCGCGACCTGGGGCTCGCGCTCGGGATCGGAATGCTGGCCTATTCCGCGATCACCGCCGCGCTGCGGATCGGCGACATCGCCGTGGTCGCGCCGTTCCGCTACAGCCGGCTGGTCTTCGCACTGGCGCTTGGCGCGCTGGTCTTCGACGAACGGCCCGACGCGGCGACGCTGGCCGGCGCGGCGCTGATCGTCGGATCGGGGCTTTATACGCTCCTGCGCGAACGGCGTCTGGCCCGCGGCCTTTCCTCGCCGGCCCGGCTCGGGTAAACGGGCGGCGAAGTCGCCCCCCCTTTCGCAAGGAAGCAGCAAGATGAGCACGATCGTCGACATCCATGCCCGCGAGATCCTCGACAGCCGCGGCAATCCCACCGTCGAGGTGGACGTCACGCTGGAAGACGGCACCACCGGTCGGGCCGCCGTGCCCTCGGGCGCCTCCACCGGCGCGCACGAGGCGGTCGAGCGGCGCGACGGCGACAAGGCCCGCTACAAGGGCAAGGGCGTGCTGGAGGCGGTGGCCGCCGTCAACGGCGAGATCGCCGAGAACCTCGTGGGCGAGGACGCGACGGAACAGGTCGCGATCGACCGGATGATGTGCGAACTTGACGGCACGCCCAACAAGGCCCGGCTGGGCGCGAACGCGATCCTCGGTGTGTCGCTCGCCGTCGCGAAGGCCGCCGCCGACTTCACCATGCAGCCACTGTACCGTTACGTCGGCGGCACCTCGGCCCGGATCCTGCCGGTGCCGATGATGAACATCGTCAACGGCGGCGAACATGCCGACAACCCGATCGACATCCAGGAATTCATGATCATGCCGGTGGCCGCGGCGGACATCCGCGAGGCGATCCGCATGGGATCGGAAGTGTTCCACACGCTCAAGTCGGAACTGCACAAGGCCGGCCATGCGACCGCGGTGGGCGACGAGGGCGGCTTTGCCCCGAACCTGTCGTCGGCGCGCGCGGCGCTCGATTTCATCATGGGCGCGATCGACAAGGCCGGCTACGCGCCGGGCGAGGACATCGTGCTGGCGCTCGACTGCGCGGCGACCGAGTATTTCAGGGGCGGCAAGTACGAGATGACCGGCGAGGGGCTGAGCCTGACGCCGGACGAGAACGTTGCCTTCCTGGAAAAGCTGGTGGCCGACTATCCCATCGTCTCGATCGAGGACGGCTGTTCGGAGGACGACTGGGAGGGCTGGGCCGCGCTGACGCAGGCCATCGGCGGGCGCTGCCAGCTGGTCGGCGACGACCTGTTCGTGACCAACCCGGCCCGGCTGGCCGAAGGCATCGCCAGGGGCTGCGCGAATTCGCTGCTGGTGAAGGTCAACCAGATCGGCACGCTGACCGAAACGCTCGACGCGGTGCGGATGGCCGACCGGGCGCGCTACACCTCGGTGATGTCGCACCGCTCGGGCGAGACCGAGGACGCGACCATCGCCGATCTGGCGGTGGCCACCAACTGCGGCCAGATCAAGACCGGCTCGCTGTCGCGCTCCGACCGGCTGGCGAAATACAACCAGCTGATCCGGATCGAGGAAATGCTGGGCGAGGCGGCGGACTACGCGGGCCGGTCGATCCTGCGCTGACCGGGCCGCGCCCGGCCCCGCCGTCTGGAACGGCGCGGCCGGGCGCGCTATACTAAAGGCCATGACCGCCGACGAGATCATTTTCCGCCTCGGCCTCGAACCGCATCCCGAGGGCGGCTGGTACCGCCAGACCTGGGCGGCCAAGGCCGAAACCGGCGCGCGACCCGCCGGCACCTGCATCTACTTCCTGCTCAAGGCCGGCGAGCGCAGCCACTGGCACCGCGTCGACGCCGCCGAGATCTGGCATTTCTATGCCGGTGCGCCGCTGACGCTGCGGGTGGCCGAAACTGCGGCCGGGCCGGCCATCGCGCGCTGCCTCGGCCCCGACCTGGCAGCCGGGCAATGCCCGCAACTGATCGTGCCCACCGGCCACTGGCAGGCGGCGCAGACGACGGGCGCATGGAGCCTTGTCGGCTGCACCGTGTCGCCCGGTTTCCGGTTCGAGGGGTTCGAACTGGCCGCGCCGGGGTTCGACATTCCCGGCCGGGAGGCGGAGGGCGCGGGCGGCGAGGGCTGCGCCTGGAAGGCCGGCCGCTAGGCGCGCGCGGGCGGCCCTACGCCTTCGCCGGTTCGCTGACCTGCCCGCCGCCGACCAGCGCCGCCACGCCCGTGGTGGCGGGCCCCGAGGTCGGCAGGCCGCGCAGCACGCGCACGGCGAGATAGCCGAAGGCCTGCGCTTCCAGCATGTCGCCGTTCAGCCCCGCCGCCTCGACCGGTTCCACCGGGCAGGGCATTTCCCGTGCCAGCAGCGCCATCAGCGTCGCGTTGTGCCGCCCGCCGCCGGAGACCAGCAGCCGCGCGGGCGGGCGCGGAAAGTGTTCCAGGCCGCGGCCCACGGCGGCGGCCACGCAGGCCGACAGCGTCGCCGCGGCATCGGCATCCGGCAACTCGGCCACCGCCGTCACCAGCCAGTCGAAGCCCGACCGGTCCAGCGATTTCGGCGGCACGCGGTAGAAATAGGGATGCGCGAGAAACCGTTGCACGATCGCGGCATCGGCGGTGCCGGCGGCGGCCAGCGCACCGTCGAGATCGCGCGGCAGCCCGCGCCGGAGCCGCATCAGATCGTCGATCGGCGCGTTGCCCGGCCCGGTGTCGAAGGCGATACAGGCGCCCTCGGCCTCCGGCGCGTCCTGGTCGGGATCGACCCAGGTGATGTTCGCCACGCCGCCGAGGTTGAGCACCGCCAGCGGTTCCTCCGCGCCGATCCAGCGCGCGCAGGCATGGTGGAAATACGGCGCCAGCGGCGCGCCCTGCCCGCCCAGCCTGAGATCGGCCGAACGGAAATCCCAGACCACCGGCATCCCCAGCACCTCGGCCAGCACCGCGCCCGACCCGGCCTGGTGGGTGCGGTGAAACTCCGGCTCATGCGCCAGCGTCTGGCCGTGAAAGCCCACGACATCGCCGCCCGCGAACCCCGACAGAAGCGCGGCATGCGCGGTCTCGACGACCTCGGCGGCCTCTTCCACCCCCGGCTCGCCGGGCCAGCGGCCCAGCGCGGCGCGCAGGATCTCGCGCTCCTTTTCCTTGTAGGGGCGATAGTCCGTCGCGCCGAACTCGATGATCCGAACCCCGTCGGTGCGCACCAGCGCGGCATCGACGCCATCGAGCGAGGTGCCCGACATCGTTCCCAGTGCCCAGAGCGGACCGGCTGGCTTCATGCTCTTCCCCTTGCCTGTTCGCGCCGATATACGGCAGCGGCCAGACGGGGAACAAGTGCGATGACCTATCATCCTAAATCCGACTTCCTGCACGTGATCACCCAGCGCGGCTTCCTGGCCGACTGCACCGATCTTCAGGCGCTGGACGAGGCGCTGATCTCGGGCGTGGTGCCGGGCTACATCGGCTATGACGCGACCGCGCAATCCCTGCATGTCGGGCATCTTCTGAACATCATGCTGCTGCGCTGGCTGCAAAGGACCGGGCACCAGCCGATCACGCTGATGGGCGGCGGCACCACCAAGGTCGGCGACCCGTCGTTCCGGGCCGAGGAGCGGCCACTGCTGACAGCGCAGGCGATCGACGGCAACATCGCCTCGATGCAGAAGGTCTTCGCCCGCTACCTCGATTACGGCGCGGGCGCGTCGGACGCGATCATGCTCAACAACGCCGAGTGGCTGGACGGGCTGAACTACCTCGATTTCCTGCGCGACATCGGGCGGCATTTCAGCGTCAACCGGATGCTGTCGTTCGAAAGCGTGAAATCGCGGCTGGACCGCGAACAGTCGCTGTCGTTCCTCGAATTCAACTACATGATCCTTCAGGCCTACGACTTCCTCGAACTCAACCGCCGCTACGGCTGCCGGTTGCAGATGGGCGGGTCCGACCAGTGGGGCAACATCGTCAACGGCATCGACCTGACCCGCCGGATCCTCGATCACGAGGTCTGGGGCCTGACCACGCCACTGCTGACCACCTCCGACGGGCGCAAGATGGGCAAGTCGGCGCAGGGCGCGATCTGGCTCAATGCCGAGATGCTGAGCCCCTATGAATTCTGGCAGTTCTGGCGCAACACCACCGATGCCGACGTGGGGCGGTTCCTGAAACTCTACACCGAGCTTCCGGTGGACGAGTGCGACCGGCTGGGAGCGCTGGCCGGCAGCGAGATCAACGAGGCCAAGATCGTGCTGGCCAACGAGGTCACGGCGCTTCTGCACGGGGCCGAGGCGGCGGCGGCGGCGGAGGCCACCGCGCGCGAGGTGTTCGAGAAGGGTGGCGTGGGCGACGACCTGCCAACACTGGCGCTGAGCGCGGCGGAGGTCGGCGAGGGCATCAGCCTGGCGCAGCTTTTCATCCGCTCGGGCCTTGCGAAAACCGGCAAGGACGCCAAGCGGCTGATCGCCGAGGGCGGCGCGCGGGTGAACGACGAGCCGGCCGCGGATGCCGGCCGGATGTTCGCGCCCGCCGATTTCGCCCGGCCGGTGAAGCTGACGGCGGGCAAGAAGCGGCACGCGCTGGTGACGCTGGGCTGAGGCCCGGATCGGCCCCGTCAGGGGCCGATCATCCATTCCCCGTCGGGATGGAAGGCGTGAAAGGCGAAGGCGAAGATCACGTCATGCACGACATCGGCGCCAGCCGCGTCGCGCACCCGCACCGATCCGACATCGCGGCCCTGCCCGATCCGCGCGGCATCGAGCGCCGAGGCCTCGCCCGGCACCCATGAAATCGTCACACCGGCTTCGGCGATCCCGCCCGTCGCGGCCACGCGGGTCAGCGGCCAGGCACGGTCGCCCACCCGCACGACACGTTCCAGCGGGTGAATGCCGTGCGGCGGGTCCGCGCCGTCATAAAGGAACGGCCGGGCCAGGCTGTCGTAGCCGACATAGGGGTTGCGGCCGTAGCTGCGCGGCCAGTCGGGCTGATCCATCACCAAGCCGTCGGGATTGCGCGCGGCGAAGGCGCCCCAGCTTTCCATCCAGCCGGGCAGTTGCCGAAGCTCCGATCCGGCCATCTCGCCCACGATCGCCCGTGCCGTGGCCTGCTGCCACCAGCTTTCGGTCTGCCGGTCGTACATGATCATGTCGGAATGGCGCAGAAGGCCCGAGACCCCGAAACTGAGCTCCGCGCCATCCACCCGACGGTCGAAGACCATCGCGGCATTGCACAGCGGGCAGAAGGTGACGGCCACGGGGATGCCGCCGGCGCTGTCGTTGACGATCTCGTGCCAGGTCAGGTAGCGGACCGGCCAGGCGCGGGGCGTGTCGCCGGGCATCTCCAGCACCAGCACCGGTTCGGCCGGGTCGAGCCGGGATTCCCCGGCGACCGGGATCATCCGGGGCGCATCCAGCGCGGGGATGCCATCCTTCGGCGGCCCGCCGGAACGGATCTCGGCGAAATCGACCGTGGCGCGGGAAAAATCGGTGTCGGGCCAGGCGGCGGCCCAGCGCGCGGGATCGGCGGCTGCGGGGGCGGCAAGCAGCAGGGCAAGAGCGAGGGCAATCTGGCGCATGGGGCACCTCCTGCCGCCATCGTGCCAGCCGCCGCGCGGCCTGCCCATCCCGTCTGACGCAAGCGTGACCGGGCGCGAGCCGGGCGCCCCGCGAGGCGCCCGGCGATCCGCTTCGGCGTCAGCGCGCGACGGTGACCGCGGCCATGAAGTCGGGCTCTTCCACCGCGCCGTTCTGGCGCTGGTCGCCCTTCTTGATCGAATCGACTACCTCCATGCCCTCGATCACCCGGCCGACGACGGTGTACTGGCCGTCAAGGAACGGGCCCGGCGCGAACATGATGAAGAACTGGCTGTTGGCCGAATTCGGATCGGCGGCCCGCGCCATGCCCACCACGCCGCGGTCGAAGGTGATGTCGGAGAATTCGGCGGGAATGTCGGCGCGGTTCGACCCGCCCATCCCGGCCATCCGCAACTCGCCGTCGATCCGGCCGAACTGCACGTCGCCGGTCTGGGCCATGAACCCGTCGATCACCCGGTGGAACACGACGCCGTCATAGGCGCCCTCTTCCGCCAGCGCGGTGATCTGCTCGACATGCTTCGGCGCCACGTCGGGCAGCATGTCGATCACGATGGTGCCGGTGGTCGCGCCGCCGACCTCGATCACGAGGTTCGGGCCCGGCCCGTCCTCGGCCAGCGCGGGGGCGGCGATCAGCAGGGCGGCCAGCCCGGCCGCCAGGGGAAACCGGCGATCAGACATCGGCGGCCACCTTGACCGAGATCATCCGGTCGGGGCTTGCCGGCGGCTCGCCGCGCGCGATGGCGTCGACATGCTCCATGCCGGAAATCACCCGCCCGTAGACGGTGTACTGGCCGTTGAGGAAATGGTTGTCGCCGAAGTTGATGAAGAACTGGCTGTTGGCCGAGTTCGGGTTCTGCGACCGCGCCGCGCCCAGCGTGCCGCGATCATGCGGCAGCTTCGAAAACTCCGCCGGCAGGTCGGGCCGGTCCGATCCGCCGGTGCCGGCCCGGCGCGGGTTCCAGCCGCTTTCCATGTTGGCGTGTTCCACGTCGCCGGTCTGGGCCATGAAGCCCTCGATCACGCGGTGGAAGGCCACGTTGTCATAAAGCCCCGCGCGGGCGAGGTCTTTCATCCGCTCGACATGTTTCGGCGCCACGTCGGGCAAAAGCTCGATCGTCACGGTGCCGTCCTTCAGTTCCATCAGGATGGTGTTTTCCGGGTCCTTGATCTCGGCCATCGGCGTCTCCTTGGTCATCGCGCGCGACCCTAGTGCGGATACGCGGGCGAGGAAAGGGTGATGGCGGGGCCGCGCCGACAGGCCCCGTTGACGCGGCGAACACGATCGGGTGATGCTCCGCCCCGAACCGCAGCGGGAGGGACCGATGGCCTGGAAAACGCTCGACGAGATGGACCTGGCGGGCAAGACGGCGCTTGTCCGGGTCGACATCAACGTGCCGGTCGAGAACGGCCGGGTGACCGACACGACGCGGATCGACCGGATCGTGCCGACGCTGCGCGACATCACCGCGGCCGGCGGAAAGGCGGTGCTGCTGGCGCATTTCGGCCGGCCGAAGGGCCAGCGCGTCGAGGACATGAGCCTCAAGGTCACCCTGCCCGCGCTGGAGGCGGCGCTGGGCCGCAAGGTCGCCTTCGCCGAGGATTGCATCGGCCTGCCGGCCAAGGCGGCGGTGGCCGCGATGGCGCCGGGCGACGTGCTGCTTCTGGAAAACACCCGGTTTCACGCCGGCGAGGAAAAGAACGACCCGCAGCTTGCCGCCGCGCTGGCCGCGCTGGGCGATGTCTATGTCAACGACGCGTTCTCGGCCGCGCATCGCGCCCATGCCTCGACCGAGGGCATCGCGCGGCTGTTGCCGTCCTGCGCCGGGCGGCTGATGGCGGCGGAGTTGCGGGCGCTGGAGGCCGCCCTGGGCGATCCGGTGCGGCCCGTCGTGGCGGTCGTGGGCGGCGCCAAGGTTTCCACCAAGCTCGACCTGCTGGGCAACCTCGTCGAGAAGGTCGATCACCTGGTGATCGGCGGCGGCATGGCCAACACCTTCCTGATCGCGCAGGGCGTCGAGGTCGGCAAGTCGCTGGCCGAGCATGACATGGCCGACACCGCGCGCGATATCCTCGCCAAGGCCGAGGCCACCGGCTGCGCGGTGCTGCTGCCCGGCGATGTCGTGGTGGCGCGCGAGTTCAAGGCCCACGCGGCATCGGAAACGGTCGCGGCCGGCGCCTGCCCCGCGGACGCGATGATCCTCGACGCCGGGCCCGAGACGGTGGCGCGGATCGCCGCCGTGTTCGAGGCGTGCCGGACGCTGATCTGGAACGGCCCGCTCGGCGCCTTCGAGATCGAGCCCTTCGATGCGGCCACCAACGCCGCGGCCGCGAAGGCGGCGGAGCTGACCCGCGCCGGGCGGCTGATCTCGGTCGCCGGCGGCGGCGACACGGTGGCGGCGCTGAACCGCGCCGGGGTGGCGGCGGATTTCACCTACATTTCCACCGCCGGCGGCGCGTTCCTGGAATGGATGGAGGGCAAGACCCTGCCCGGCGTCGCGGCGCTGGACGCCGGCTGAGCCGCGCCGGTTCACCCTGTTAGCGGAACCATCGTTGCGCGAAAGCCCCCTGCCCGGCATAAGCCGGGGCGAAGGATGATCGTTTCAAAGGGAACCCCGGCCATGCGCAGCACCAGAACCGTCCAGAAGATCCTCGCCAACTACGAGGGCGAAAACCCCGGCGTGAAGGGCAACCTTGCCCGGATGCTGATGGAGGGCAAGCTGGGCGGGACCGGCAAGATGATCATCCTGCCGGTCGACCAGGGATTCGAACACGGACCCGCGCGCAGCTTCGCGCCGAACCCGGCGGGATACGACCCGCATTACCACTACCAGCTGGCGATCGACGCAGGCCTGAACGCCTATGCCGCGCCGCTGGGCATGCTGGAGGCCGGGGCCGATACCTTCGCCGGCCAGATCCCGACGATCCTGAAGATGAACAGCGCCAATTCGCTGATGTCCGACACCGCCGGCAAGAACCAGGCCGTCACCGCCAGCGTGTCGGACGCGCTGCGGCTGGGCTGCGCCGCGATCGGCTTCACGATCTACCCCGGCTCCGACATGGCGCTCGACATGTTCGAGGAGATCCGCGAACTCAGGGAAGAGGCCGCGTCGGTCGGCATCCCCAGCGTGGTCTGGTCCTACCCGCGCGGCGAGGCGCTGACCAAGGACGGCGAGACCGCGATCGACATCGCCGCCTATGCCGCGCAGATCGCCGCGCTGCTGGGCGCGCACGTCATCAAGATCAAGCTGTCGACCGATCACCTGGAACTGGCGGAGGCCAAGAAGGTCTACGAGGCGCAGAAGATCGACATATCGACCCAGGCCGCGCGGGTGGCGCACTGCATGCAGGCGGCCTTCGGCGGGCGCCGGATCATGGTGTTCTCGGGCGGCGCGAAGAAGGGCGAGGATTCGGTCTACGACGATGCCCGCGCGATCCGCGACGGCGGCGGCAACGGCTCGATCATCGGGCGCAACAGCTTCCAGCGCTCGCGCGAGGATGCGCTGGCGATGCTGGCCAAGCTGGTCGACATCTATCGCGGCAAGGCCTGACCGCGGCGCCCCCGCCGGTTTTTCCCGGCGGGGGGATTCCCTTTCCGAATCGGCTGTGACATGATTCGCCCATGGCCCCGGCAGAGGGCCGGTGAGGCAGACATGAGCGTTTCGGACACGTCCCCCCAGATCGGACTGGCGCTGGCGATCACGCTGGCGATCGCGCTTGGCGGCTATTTCAGCTTCGCCGCGATCCAGGGCGACTACGGCGTTCTCCGCCGGATGCAGATCGAGGCCGAGGCCGCCGATCTCGCCACCGAACGCGACCGGCTGGCCGCCGAGGTCGCGCGGATGGAAAACCTGACCCGCCGGCTGTCGGACGACTATCTCGATCTCGACCTGCTCGACCAGCAGGCCCGCGACATCCTCGGTCTCGTGCGTCCCGACGAGATCATCGTGCGCTGACGCCGCGGCGGACGCGCCCGCCAGATTCCCCCTCGCCCTCGCCGCCCATATCTGCTATGCGATAGTTTAACGCTGAACTATTCCGCGAGAGGGGAGGCATCGCCGATGGCGACACGCAAGGCACCGGCCAAGTCGAACGTATCGAGGGAGGAACTCCTCGGCTATTACCGCGACATGCTGATGATCCGGCGATTCGAGGAAAAGGCCGGCCAGCTTTACGGCATGGGCCTGATCGGCGGGTTCTGTCATCTCTACATCGGGCAGGAGGCCGTCGTCGTCGGGCTGGAGGCCTGCGCGAAGGAGGGCGACAAGCGCATCACCTCGTACCGCGATCACGGCCACATGCTGGCCTGCGGGATGGACCCGAAAGGCGTGATGGCGGAACTGACCGGGCGCGAGGGCGGCTATTCCAAGGGCAAGGGCGGCTCGATGCACATGTTCTCGAAGGACCGCCATTTCTACGGCGGCCACGGCATCGTCGGCGCGCAGGTGCCGTTGGGCGCGGGGCTGGCGTTCTCCGACAAGTATCGCGGCAACGACAACGTCACCTTCACCTACTTCGGCGACGGCGCGGCGAACCAGGGCCAGGTCTACGAGACCTACAACATGGCCGAACTCTGGGATCTGCCGGTGATCTTCGTGATCGAGAACAACCAGTACGCGATGGGCACCTCCGTCAAGCGGTCGACCAAGTCGGTCACGCTGTTCGGCCGGGGCGAGGCCTTCGGCATCCCCGGCGAACAGGTCGACGGGATGGACGTGCTGGCGGTGAAGGCCGCCGGCCAGAAGGCGGTGGCGCACTGCCGCGCCGGCAAGGGCCCCTACATCCTCGAGGTCATGACCTACCGCTACCGCGGCCATTCGATGTCTGACCCGGCGAAGTACCGCTCCCGCGAGGAGGTGCAGAAGATGCGCGAGGAACGCGACGCGATCGAACACGTGCGCGAGCTTCTCGTCCAGGCCGGCCACGCCAGCGAGGACGACCTCAAGGCGATCGACAAGGAGATCAAGGCGATCGTCAACGAGGCCGCCGAATTCTCCAAGACCAGCCCCGAGCCGGCCGCCGCCGAGCTCTGGACAGACATCTACGCCTGACGGGGAGGCAGACATGGCAACCGAAATCCTGATGCCCGCGCTGTCCCCGACGATGGAGGAAGGGACGCTTGCGAAATGGCTGGTCAAGGAGGGCGACACCGTCGCTTCCGGCCAGATCATCGCGGAAATCGAGACCGACAAGGCGACGATGGAATTCGAGGCGGTGGACGAGGGCACCGTCGGCCGCATCCTGGTGGCCGAGGGCACCGAGGGCGTGAAGGTCAACACCCCGATCGCCGTTCTGGTAGAGGAAGGCGAAAGCGCCGATGCCGCCCCGGCGGCCGCGCCCGCCGCCGCTCCGGAACCCGCCGCGGCCCAGGCCGTTCCGGCGCAGGCCGCCGCGCCATCGGCCCCTGCCCCCGTGTCGGCCCCCGCCCCCGACACATCGCCCGACTGGCCCGAAGGCACGGCGATGAAGACGATGACGGTGCGCGAGGCGCTGCGCGAGGCGATGGCCGAGGAAATGACCCGCGACGGCGAGGTCTTCCTGATGGGCGAGGAGGTCGGCGAATACCAGGGCGCCTACAAGATCAGCCAGGGCCTGCTGGACCAGTTCGGCGCCCGCCGGGTGATCGACACGCCGATCACCGAACACGGCTTCACCGGCATCGCCGTCGGCGCGGCCTTCGGCGGGCTGCGCCCGATCGTGGAATTCATGACCTTCAACTTCGCGATGCAGGCGATCGACCAGATCATCAACTCCGCCGCCAAGACGCTATACATGTCCGGCGGCCAGATGGGCTGCCCGATCGTGTTCCGCGGCCCGAACGGCGCGGCGGCACGGGTGGCGGCCCAGCACAGCCAGGACTACGCCGCCTGGTACGCGCAGATCCCCGGCCTGAAGGTCGTCCAGCCCTATTCCGCCGCCGACGCCAAGGGCCTGCTCAAGACCGCGATCCGCGATCCGAACCCGGTGATCTTCCTCGAGAACGAAATCCTCTACGGCCGCAGCTTCGAGGTGCCGGACCTGGACGATTTCACCATCCCGTTCGGCAAGGCGAAGGTGGTCCGCGCGGGCACGGATGTCACGCTGGTCAGCTTCGGCATCGGCATGACCCACACGCTGGAGGCCGCCGACAGGCTGGCGGAGATGGGCATTTCGGCCGAGGTCATCGATCTGCGCACGCTGCGCCCCATGGATACCGACACCGTCATCGCCTCCGTGCAGAAGACCAACCGCTGCGTGACGGTGGAAGAGGGTTTCCCGGTCTGCTCGATCGGCAACCACATCTCGGCGGTGCTGATGGAACGGGCGTTCGACTGGCTGGACGCGCCGGTGATCAACTGCACCGGCAAGGACGTGCCCATGCCCTATGCCGCCAACCTCGAAAAACTTGCGCTCGTGACCGCCGACGAGGTGGTCGAGGCGGTGCGCAAGGTCACCTACCGCTGAGGAGGCCCCGATGGCGACGGAAATCCTGATGCCCGCGCTCTCGCCCACGATGGAGGAGGGGACGCTGGCGAAATGGCTGGTCAAGGAGGGCGATACCGTCACCTCCGGCCAGATCATCGCGGAAATCGAGACCGACAAGGCGACGATGGAATTCGAGGCGGTGGACGAAGGCATCGTCGGCCGCATCCTCGTCGCCGAGGGAACCGGCGGCGTGAAGGTCAACGCCCCGATCGCCGTCCTGCTCGAAGATGGTGAAAGCGCGGCCGATATCGGCACCGCGGCTGCCGCGCCCGAACCGCCGAAAGCGGCGCAGGCGGCCGCGCCCGCCGCGGCGCCCGCCGCCACGCCCGCACCCGCGGCGCCGGCAGCGGGCGACGGCAGCCGCGTCTTCGCCTCGCCGCTGGCCCGGCGCATCGCGGCCGATAAGGGGCTCGATCTGGCGCGGATCAAGGGCACCGGCCCGAAGGGCCGGATCGTGAAGGCGGATGTCGAGGGCGCAACCGCCGCAACCGCCGCGCCCGCCGCTGCCGCCGCCCCGGCCGCCGCCCCGGCCCCAGCCACGGCCC
Organism: Paracoccaceae bacterium; assembly: GCA_024742695.1. Lineage (GTDB taxonomy): Bacteria > Pseudomonadota > Alphaproteobacteria > Rhodobacterales > Rhodobacteraceae > JANSXY01. The sequence goes on from JANSXY010000008.1 coordinate 60,811, forward strand.
CGGCCACGGCGACGCCGCCGCCGGTCAGCGCCGCCGCGGTCGCGAAGATCTACGAAGGCCGGGCCTACGAAGAGGTCTCGCTGGACGGCATGCGCCGCACCATCGCCGCGCGGCTGACCGAGGCCAAGCAGACGATCCCGCATTTCTATCTGCGCCGTTCGGTTCGCCTCGACGCGTTGATGGCCTTCCGCGCCCAGTTGAACGCGCAGCTGGAATCGCGCGGCGTGAAGCTGTCGGTCAACGACTTCATCATCAAGGCCTGCGCCCTGGCGCTCCAGCAGGTTCCCGATGCCAACGCGGTCTGGGCCGGCGATCGCATCCTCCGGCTCAAGCCCTCCGATGTCGCCGTCGCCGTCGCGATCGAGGGCGGGCTGTTCACCCCGGTTCTCAGGGATGCCGAGACGAAAACCCTCTCGGCGCTCTCGGCCGAGATGAAGGATCTCGCCGCCCGCGCCCGCGACCGCAAGCTTGCGCCGCAGGAATACCAGGGCGGCAGCTTCGCGATCTCCAACCTCGGCATGTTCGGGATCGAGAATTTCGACGCGGTGATCAACCCGCCGCACGGCGCGATCCTCGCCGTGGGCGCCGGTGTGAAACAGCCGGTGGTCGAGGCCGACGGCACGCTCGGCGTGGCCACCGTGATGTCGATGACGCTGTCGGTCGATCACCGCGTGATCGACGGCGCGCTCGGCGCGGAACTGCTCAAGGCGATCGTCGGGAACCTCGAAAACCCGATGGCGATGCTGGCCTGACAAGCCGGGCGGCCCGCGGGGCCGCCCAGGCGCCTCATTCCGCCAGCCGATGATCCATGCTGACCGAGGGCTGGTCGCATCCCGCGTCGCCGACGATCCGCGCCGGTACGCCGGCCACCGTCTTGCAGCACGGCACATCGGCCAGAACCACCGATCCTGCCGCGATCCGGCTGTTCGCGCCGACATGGATGTTGCCCAGCACCTTGGCCCCGGCGCCGATCAGCACGCCGTCGCCGATCTTCGGATGCCGGTCGCCATGCTCCTTGCCGGTGCCGCCCAGGGTCACCGAATGCAGCATCGAGACGTTGTCGCCCACCACCGCGGTCTCGCCGATGACGATGGAATGGGCATGGTCGATCATGATCCCCTGGCCGATCCGCGCCGCCGGGTGGATGTCGACGCCGAACATCTCGCTCACCCGCATCTGCACGAAGAACGCCATGTCGCGCCGGCCCTGCCGCCACAGCCAGTTCGCGATCCGATAGGCCTGCACCGCCTGGTAGCCCTTGAAGAACAGGATCGGCTGGATGAACCGGTGGCAGGCCGGGTCACGGTCGTAGACCGCGACAAGATCGGCCCGCGCGGCCTGGCCCAGCGCGGGATCGGCGGCATAGGCCTCGTCGGCGATCTCGCGCAGGATCTGTTCGCTCATCTCGCCCGAGGCGAGCTTCAGCGAAAACCGGTAGGCCAGCGCCCGTTCCAGCGTCGGATGATGCAGCAGGCTGGAATGGATCAGCCCGCCCAGAAGCGGTTCATCCTGCACCGCCGCCTCGCCCTCGGCCCGAATGCGCGACCACACCGGGTCCAGTTCCGCCAGCTTGCGTCTCGTCTCGGCCATGATGCCCTCCTGTCCGGCGACTGCGAGCCTATCACATAGGCGTTCGCGCTTACAGGGGAAGGACGGGCGGCGCAATTCCCCGCCGTGCCGCCAGCCGTCCCAGCACCCGAAGCAGCCCGTCAAGATAGCGCGGGTCGCACAGGAAGGCTTCCGCCGCCGCCCTACGGCTGCCCGCCCCGGCCCGCGCCGCCGCCGCCAGCGTGCCATCGCCCCAGGCCGGATGCACGCGGCCCAGCCGCTTGCGAAAGCGATCCGCCGCCGCCGCACGGGCGAACATGCGATCCAGAGCCGCATCGCGCGCCGCCACAGGCAGCGCCGCCAGCGCCAGCGCCGCCGCCTGCACATCGCCGATCAGAACCGGCCTCATGCGTCGGGCAGCAGCGTTTCCAGGTAATGCACCGCCAGCCGTACCCGCCCCGCGTCGAAGCTGCCGCCCTCCGCCGTCAGCACCAGCGGCGCATCGGAGTAGTAGGTCATCGGCGCGCCCAGCATCCCGCGCCCCCAGCTTCCCGCCGCAAGGCCAAGGCCCGTGCCGAACCGGTCTTCCGCGCCCGGCGTGCCGATCCGCCAGCCCGACAGCGTGCCGGTCAGCGCCTCGACGACGCGCGCGGTCACGCCGATCACCATCGCGCCGGCCGGGATCACCACGCCGGTCATGGCGGTGCCGCCCGGCGCAAGCGCGTGCTCGCCCGCCACCAGCCCGGCTGCAAGGCCCGCACCGCTTTCCGACAGGGTCAGCGCCCCGGCCCGCCAGTCACTGCCATCGTGTATCGCCGCGCGGCCTTCGCCGGCCAGCCAGGCGGTCCAGCCGCGCGCCGGCGGGACGAAAGCCCAGCCGCCGCCCAGCGCCAGCGCCAGCCGCCCCGCCTGCCCGGCCCAGTCGCCGCCGGCACCCTCCGGCACCGCGTAAACCGTGCCCTCCGCCACGCCCTCCGGCGGCTCCGCCAGGTCACGGCCCGCGATCACCAGCGGCCACAACGCATCCAGCCGCGCGAAGGCCTCGTTCACCGTGACGTGTTTCTGCGCCTGCGCCGCCTGCACCAGCGGCAGCCCGATCCGTGCGGTTTCATCCATCGATCTCGATCCTCCCTGCGGGCCCCGGCCCATAGCTGTCCGACAGTTGCGCCACCTCGATCGTGCAGGCCCCGGCCGCGCCGTCCCCGGCCCGGTCTTCCGCGCCATAGTCCCAGGCAGGCCGGGTGACCTCGGCCCGCCGCACCTCCGCGCCGCCTACCAGAACGCGCACCAGGTAGGCCTCCCGCGCCTCGCCCAGCGGCACCTCCGGCCCCGCCCAGCTGTCGCCGCCGACCCGCGTGCGCCGCACCCAGGCCAGCCGCAGCCCGCCCGCCCCGTCCGGTCGCGCCCGCAGGTGACAGGGCGCATAGGGCCTGAGCCCGACGCCGCCAAAGGCGAGATCGACGGCGCGGTAGCTTGCATCCTCCGGCGGCGCCACCGCCGGGCCATAGCGGTAGCGGCGCAGCAGATCGCGCTCCGAGGCCAGCAGATCGATCTGCACCGCCGATCCGTCGAGCATCACCACCGTGCTGCCCGCCGGCCATTCCGGCGGCATGATTGCCTCGGTCCCCGCCTGCCCGCGCAACAGCCGGTCCAGCCGCCAGGCCCCCACGCCCACAAGCTCCGCCACCGCGAACTGGATCACCTCCCACGTCGTGCCATCCCCGACCGCGGCCAGGTTTGCACCGTTCAGAACATCGGGTTCGGGCCGCGACGACAGCGCGGCATCGAGCGTCAGCAACATGGGCGCGCCGCGCTGCCAGCGCCCCGGCGCGCCGGCCCGCAGCGGCGCGGCCAGCGTGCCGATCCGCGCCGCCCGCTCGACCACGGCGTTGAGCGAAAGCGCATCCTCGCTTGCCCCGGCGTAAACCGCCACGCGCCCCGGCCAGGGATCGGCCGCAACGGCGACATGCGGTGCATGCGGAACCTCGTCGCCGCGCAACAGCGGCAGGTCGAGGAATGCCGCGTCGACCGGCAGCGCCGCCGCCACCGCCACCGCCGGTGCAGGCGCGTCCGCCGCCACCGCCGCGCCGGCCACCGGCATCTCCTCGACCCGCGCCGCGGTGACGGTCAGCGCGGCATCCTGCTCCACCCGTTCGATCCGGAACCGCCGCACCGCACCCTCGTCCTCCTCCAGCGCGACGACATCGCCCGCCCCCAGCCAGGATTTCGAAGGTGGCAGACCAAAGCGCACCGTCTCGGCCGTCGCCACGCTTTCCGCCAGCCAGCGCGCCGCGATCCCCTGCGCTTCCTGCCCGGTCAGCAAGAGCGGCAGCTCGCTGTCGGCGACATCGGCGCCGCCGGCATCGGCCCGGATCGCTTCCGCCACCGCCGGCGGCAGGTCGCCGCCATCGGCCACATAGGTCAGCCGTACCCGCCCCGGAACCGCGTCGGGGCCCGCGCGCACGGCGGTCAGCGCGGTCTCCGCCCCTTCCGGCAGCGCCAGGTCGTCGCCCGACAGCACCGCGTCGGGCCGTCCGCCGCGCATCCGGAACACGATCCGCCCGTCCCGTTCGGCCGCGTCGAACCCGTAAGCCAGCATCAAGGGCTGCAACGCCGCCCGCGCCGTCGTGACGCCGGAAACCGTGTAACCCCGCACGATGCCCCACAGGCCCGAAACGTCGATCTCCCTCAGCCCCGCCGCGGCGCAGATTTCCGCCACCACGGCGGCCAGCGGCTGCAGGGTGGCGCGGCCGTTCAGCCAATGGCCCAGCGCGTGATTGGCCCCATCCGACCACAGCCCCCGGTCGTTCGGAAACCGCGGCCAGGGCCGGCTGTCATAGGCCCAGACATGGATACGCCCGGTATCCACCATCCGCCCTCCGTAGGCGCCCGACACCGGGTTGTTCGCGTCCGCGTCCCAGTGGTCCAGCATCGCCCGCAGATACTGGTGCTGGATCAGGTCGTCGCGCAGGCCGGTGGAAAACGGCGGCACCGCGGACTCGGACGATTTCGGATCGACGAACAGGTTCGGCGCATTCGTCCCCTTGTCGACCGCCGGGCAGCCGATCTCGGTGAACCAGATCGGCTTGGCGCCGGCCTGCCAGGCCGTCGGCCCGGCCTGCCGCACCCCGCCGATGCGCTCGTGATGGGCATTGCCCCACCACGACCGGATGTCCTTCGTGCGCCAGACCCAGGGCTCGCCATGCGCGCCATCCTCGATCGGGCTTCGGATCTGCGCCGCCCGGTCGGCGTCCGAGGCGTAGTACCAGTCGAAATACTCGCCGCCGGCGACATTCGCATCGAGGTAGCCCGGATCGTGGATCGCGGCCCAGCCCGCCCGGGCATCGGCATGATCCGCGCCCTCGCGCCAGTCCGACAGCGGCAGGTAGTTGTCGATCCCCACGAAATCCACCGCCGGATCGGCCCAGAGCGGATCGAGCGGAAAGCGCAGATCGCCCTCGGGCGTCCGGTAGCCGCCGTATTCCGTCCAGTCCGCCGCATAGCCGATCCGGCAGTCGGGGCCGAGGATCGCGCGCACCTCCGCCGCCAGCGCCCGCAGTTCCGCCACCGCCGGAAAGCCGCCGTCCGCGCCCCGGATCCGCGTCAGCCCCACGAATTCCGACCCGATGCAGAACCCGTCGATGCCGCCCGCCTCGGCACAAAGCCGCGCGTAGTGCAGGATGAAATCGCGAAAGCCCCACGCGCCCGCGAAGAAGGCCGCGACCTCGGCATCGGCCGCCGCCGTCCCGTCCACCGTGCCCGGCCGCCCCGGCGCGACCGAGCAGGTGATCCGCCCGCGCCACGGCAGCCTTGCCTGCTCCGCCCCGCCCCAGGGATCGGCCAGGCCGTTGCCCGGCATCTGCTCCATCAGAACGAACGGATAGAAGATCACGCTCAACCCTGCGGCCCTCTGCGCCCGGATCGCCTCGATCACCGCCGTATCCGCCGGCGTCGCGCCATAGACCGGCCGGCCCTCCAGCCGCGGCACCTCGCCCGCCGCCGCGCGGCTCAGCCCGGCGACCCGCCAGGCCATCTCCGCGCCCTCCTGGCCGCGAAACTCCACCCTCGGCCGAATCCGGCACCGGCCGCAGCGCAGATCGTCGCCGAACCAGCAGATCACGAAAACGCTGGATCGCACCGCTGGCAGTTCCTCGCCCAGCACGTCCATCGCCAGCGCGAAATCGGTCTGCGGCCCCGGCGCGTTGCGGTTGGCGCCGCGGTAGCGGCCCGGCCCGTCACGATAGCTCACCGGCGTCGTGGCCACGGCGTATTCCCCTGTGCCCGGGATCAGCGCCACGCCCCGGATCGACCGGTCCAGCCCGCGCACGATCCCCTCGGGCGGATCGGCGGCGCGCACCACCTCGAAGCTGAACTGCGGCACCCGGTTGCCGAACCGCTCCAGCATCAGATCCTCGATCACCACGTAGGCGGTGCCGCGATAGGCCGGCGCCATGCCCGCGCCCTGCACCGCCTCGATCTTCGGATCGGGCGCCTGATCGGCGCTGCCGGCATAGACCCGCATCGCGATCTCCTCGGGGCCCAGCTCGACCCCGTCGGCCCAGACCCGCCCGACCCGCAGGATCGGCCCCTCGCACAGCGCCAGCGCCAGCGACACGGAATAGCCGTAACGCGTCACGCTCTGCCGCGGCGCACCCTTGCCGCCGCCCGCGGTCTCGGTCGTCGCATGTTCGACGAAGCGGGTGGCCCAGATCACCTGCCCGGCCAGCCGCGCGGTGCCCCAGATCCGCGGCACCGGCGCGCCCTCGCCCGCAGTCGACAGATGAAACCGGTCGATCCGCCCGGTCTCCACCGCGCCGCTGCCCTGGCCGAGCAGGCGGGCATCGATCGCCCGGCCCAGGGTCGCACCCACCGCCCGGCCGATCACCGCCCCCGACAGGCCGAGGATCGACCCGCCGACGCCCGCGCCCAACGCGGAGCCGGCGGCCGACAGAAGGATCGTCGCCATTCTCAGCCCTCCTTGGGAAACCCGAACCGCGCCACCACGCGCCGCGCCCAGGGCGGCGTCAGCGCGCTCTCCACCACGCCATGCCCGCTGTAGGCATGCACGAACCGCCCCCGCCCGGTCGCGATGCCCAGGTGCTTGGCCACCGCGCCGGCGCGCATCCGGAACAGCAGCACCTCGCCGGCACCGATCCTGCCCGGCCCGCGCGGCTCCAGATGCCGCCGCGCCGCGGCCCACAACCGTTCCTCGCCGCCCACCTCCGACCAGTCCGGGCCATAGGCCGGCACCGGCTCCGGCTCGGTCCCATGAACCTCGCGCCAGACCCCGAGCACGAGGCCCAGGCAATCGCAGCCCGCCCCGCGGCAGGAAGCGCCATGGCGGTAGGGCGTGCCGATCCAGCCGCGCGCCGCCGTGACCACCCGGTTCATTGCCGCAGCGCCCCGCCATCGCGCCGCGCGGTGCGCGCCGGCACCGTCAGCAGCCAATCCTCGCCCGGCACATGCGGGAAGCCACGGAAATTCAGGATATTGCCGAATTTCTCGCGGCAGGTCTCCGCCCGCCTGTCGCATCCGGCAACCAGCGTGACCGGATCGCCCGCCACCAGCGCGGCATCGACCCCCTGCCACAGCTCGACCCGGCGCAACCCGCCATCCTCGACCCGGTCGCTGCGGATCGCCGCCATCAGCCCCGCCGCCGCCCCGCCGGTAACCTGCACCAGCCCCTCGGCGAACCAGCCGGTCCCGGCCGTCCCGGCGCCGGAGACGAGCATCTGCCGCCCGCCCTCCAGCCCGGCCACCGTCGCCGCCACCCGCAGCCCCGGCGCCGCCAGATCGACGCCACAGGCCGCATCGCCCAGAACCGCCGGGCAGCGCGCCTGGTACAGCCGGCCCTGCGGCCGGTTCAGCGCTTCCGCCAGCCCGCGCAACTCGGCGGTGAAGGCCGCGCCCTGCCGGGTGATCTCGCCCAGCGTTCCGCGAAACCGCAGCACGCGCCGCTCCGGTTCGGGCCAGTCGACGGCCCAAAGCCGCACCTCCGCCCCGTCCCAGCGCCCGGCGCGGATATCGGCCTCGGTGATCGCCGCGTCGCTCAGCGCCCCCATCGCCTCGGCATTGTCCACCGCGAGGCCGGTTCCGAAGGCCAGCGCGCTCAGCGCCGTGCCGCTTTCGGGCCGAAACGCGATCCCCTCGAAGCTCAGCGCCCGGTCGTGATCGGTGAAGCCCAGCGTCAGCCCGTCGCGGCGGGTCAGCGCCAGGCAGCGCACGACCGTGGTCGTCGGGCCCTGAAGATGCGCGTGGCCCTCCGCCGTCATAGCCGGATCTCCACGACCGGAACCCGCGGTACCTCGCCGGCCTGGAACGAGGCGACGGACACTTCGATCCGGTCGGTGTCGAACCGCACCGGCACATCGAACTCGAACCCGGCCGTCACGGTCCCGCCCGCCGCAGGCGGCACGGCGAAGGTCACCGTCCCTGTCGCAGGGTCGACCTCGAAATCGGCGCCCTCAAGCAGTGCGGCCCCGTCCAGCGCCACCTGAACCGTGCCGGTGACCGGCTTCGCGATCGGTCGGCGGACAGACGCCGCCCCCGATCGGTAGGTCTTCGCCAGACCGAACGTCACCGAGAGGCCATCGCCGATCCCCAGCACCTGATCCGCCGGCCCGGGAGGCCGGCCCGGCGGGCCGGAGCGGTGATCGGCCCAGTCCTTCCAGCGAAACCCGTGAAGCCGGCCGCGCCGCGCCTCGAAGAACGCCAGCAACTCGGCGATGTCGGTCAGGCTCGACAGGCCCACCCCCGCGTCATAGTGGCGGCGCGATTGCGCCCAGGGCGCGTTGCGCGCCTCATGACCATTGGCCAGCGTCACGATCTCGGTGCGCCAGGCCGGCCCGCCGGCCGAGCCAAGACTCAGCCGCGGCGGAAACCGCACATCATGGAAACCCATCTGTCCCTCAGTTGTTGCGCTGACCCCGCGCGACCAGCCGCGCGAGTTCGGTCGCGATCTGCCCCTGCGCGCGGGCGAACCCCGCGGTGTCCGGCGTCGTGACATTGATCACCACCGACACCGGCCGCCCGGCCGCGCCGGCCGCGGCCCGCACGCCCAGCCGCCCGTCGTCGCCCCGCGCCAGCGGCAGGATCGCCTCCGGCCCGGCCTCGCCCATCAGGCCCAGCCGCCCCCCCGCCATCGGAAACGCCGTGGGCCCCTGCACCACGCCGCCGTTGGCGAACGGCATCACCCGGCCCCGGCTGAAGGCCGCGCCTTGCGCGAACCCGCCGCCGAACAGGCCCGCCACGCCCTCCGCCAGCGCCGAACCCAGGGCGGTCTGCACCGGCTTCATCGCCATCGAATAGACGTTGTCGGCCATGCTCGCCGCCAGCCCCTTCAGCGCGTCCGACAGCCGCATCCCGTCGAACACCACGCCGTCGAAGGCCCGCCTCAGCCCCGATCCGAAACCCGCGGAAAGACCGGCCACCTCGCGCCCGGTCAGCGCCACGCTTCGGCCCAGCCGTCCCACCTCGTCCGCGAAGGCCCCGGTCATCCCCTGCGCCCCGTCCAGCGCGCGTTCCAGCGCCGCGGCCTGGTCGGCGAGGTCGTCCAATCCCTCGATCTCACGCATCCCGTGCCTCCCTGCCCCGGTCCGGATAGGCCCGCTCCAGCGCCGCCAGCGCCGCACGCCCCAACGGCGCCGGCCCGCCACCCTGGCGCAGCATCAGCGTCAGCTCGGCCGGGGTCAGCGCCCAGAACTCCGCCGGCCGCAACCCCAGCCTGCCCAGCCCGGCGCGCATCAGCGCGGGCCAGTCCGTGCCCGCCCCGCTCATCGCCCCACCTCCTCCGGCAGCGCGAAGGCCCGCGCCAACAGCGCCGCCGCCGCCCGTGCCGCGCCCACCGGCCCGCCGCCGATCTCCGCCCGGCCCAGCGCCGCCGCGTCGCCCGCCCAGCCCGCCGCGCGCAACCCGGCCAGCAGCACCGCCAGCACATCGCGCGCCGAATAGCCGCCGGTCTCGAACCTCTCGGCCAGCGCGACAAGGCTGTCCGCGCCCAGCGCCGCCTCCAGGTCCGCCAGCGCGCCCAGGCTCAGCCGCGCCGGCCAGACCCGCCCGTCGATCTCGATATCGACCTCGCCCCGCCACGGATTGCCCATCAGATCCCCGTGAAGCCCAGCGCCCCGGCCGAAGCCAGGCTCATCTCGTAGGTCGCCTCGCCGTCATGGCTGCCGGCATAGTCCAGTGCCGCGATCTGGAACGGCCCCTCGACGATCCCGAAATCGGGGATGATCACCTGGAAGGCCGGGATCTCCCCGGAGAAGAACACCGCCCGTGCCCGTGCATCGGCCTCGGCATCCCTGAACACCCCCGATCCCGTCACCGCGGCCGACCGCACGCCCGCCCCGGCCAGAAGCTCGCGCCACCCGCCCGCGCTCTCCAGGCTCGTCGCATCGACCGTCTCCGCGTTGAAGCTGATCCGCGTGGCGCGTAGCCCCGCCAGGGTCTGGAACTCTCCGCCCCCGGTCAGGTCGATCTTGATCAGCAGATCCTTGCCGTTCTGTGCCGCCATCTCGCTCTCCGTTCTCCTAGCCTTCCACCCGCAACCGGAACCGCAGATCGATCCGCCGCCCGCCGCCGTCCGCCGCCCGATAGGCCTGCGCCCGGTCGAACCACAGCCCGACCGCCCGCGCCGGCGCGAGGTCGAGCGGCGCGTCGGTCAGCGCGGCGACCACCGCCGCCGCCGCGGCCTTCGCCGCCGCGAAGCCCGCCGCATCGCTCACCACCGCCACCGTCAGCCGATGCTCCGCCCCCGGCCCGTCCTTGTCCGACCTGTCGCGCACCGCCTCCTCGCCGATCGTCACGTAGGTGCCTGCCGCACCTCCCGCGGGCACCTCGTCGTAAACCGCGCCGCCCACCGCCGCCGCCACCCCGGGATCGGCGATCAACCGGGCATGGATGGCGGCCTGCACCGCCGCGCCGCCGAGATAGCTCATGCCACCGCCTCCTCGGCGAAGCAGACCAGGTACCGGCCCTCCGTGTCGCGCTCGCTCACCCAGCGGATCGCGAAGATCCGCGCCCCCTCGCGCAGCCGCTGCCCGGCCCGCGGCCGCGCCGGCGAGCCGGGCGCCGCCGCGCGCAGCGTGATCCGGTGGCGCGGGCGCAGCGGCGCCAGCCCTTCCTCCGCCTGCCGACCCGCAGATAGCGCCACCACCTCGGCCCAGTGCGTTCCCAGGTCCTGCCAGCCGGTGCGGAAACCGCCCGCCCCGTCCGGCTCCCGCACCGGCGTCTCCAGCACCAGCGCCCGCGTCAGCCGCGGCAGGCTCATGTCCGCCCCCCGCCCAGCACCCGGACCGTGCGCCAGCGCTCGATCAGCGCCAGCACCCCGAACGGCAGCGCCGTGCCGCCGGCCTGCAGCGCCCCTTCGTGGCGGCCCTCGTAGTAGCGGGCCGCCAGCATCAGCACCGCCTGCCGCAAGTCGACGGGAACATCCGTCCAGGCCGCGCCGAAGCCCGCGCGGAACTCGATCTGCGCGGTCCCCTCCGTCGGGATCGCCGGCAATGCCGCACCGGTCGCCGCGATCTTCGGGCGCTGGAAATCCGGCACCAGCACGAAGCGGCCCGGCGGAACGGCCACAACCGTGCCGTCGCGGTCCACGGTCTCCAGCGCCAGGATCTCGCTCACCGGCGCCAGCGGCAGCGGTTGCGCATCCGGCGCGCGCCAGGCCGCGATCCGCCAGCGGAACCGCCGCGCGATCAGCGCCTTGCCGATCCGCCCCTCGATCGCCGCAAGCGCCGCGCGCAGATAGGCCCCCAGCGCGCCGTCCTGCGCATCGGCGTCGGCAAAGCCGGTGCCCAGCTTCAGGTGATCGCGAAACTCCGCCACCGGCAGCGCGGCATCGGCGAGGGGATCGAGTTCTGTCAGCATCAAGGTCTCCAGCGAAAAGTACCCGTTCGCGCCGGCCGGTCGCCCGGCCGGCGCCGCGTTCCCGGTCAGGAGACCGAGAACTTGAGAAGCTTGATCGCCGCGAAGTCGCTGACATCGCCGCCGACGCGCTTCGAGGCGTAGAACAGCACATGCGGCTTGGCCGAGAACGGATCGCGCAGGATTCGCAGGTCGGGCCGTTCCGCCACCGTGTAGCCGGCCGCGAAATCGCCGAACGCCATCGCGATCGCGCCGGTTCCGATGTCGGGCATGTCTTCGCACAGCAGAACCGGGTAGCCCATCAGCCGCGCCGGCTCCGCCGCCGCCAGCCCGTCGGTCCACAGGAATCGCCCGTCGGCATCCTTCATCTTCCGAACCGCGCCCGCGGTCTTCGAGTTCATCACGAAACTCGCGTTGGCGCGGTAGCGTGCGCCCAGCGCATAGACCAGGTCGACGATCGCGTCGGCTGGATTCGCGGCCGCGAAATCGCCGCTCACCCCGGTCGTCACGAAACCGATCTTGCCCCAGGACCATTCTTCCTCGGGCACCGAGGTGTGGGTCATGAACCCCATCGGCTTGTCGTTGCCGTCGCCAGAGATGAAGGCCGCCGCCTCGGCCCGCGCGAACCGCTCCGCGATCCGCTGCGCCAGCCAGCTCTCGACGTCGAAGGCCGCATCGTCCAGAAGCCGCTGGCTGGCCTTCGGCATCGCCGACAACTCGTGCAGCGGGATCGTGATCTTCTCGAACTGCGGCGTGTCGGTCTCGACCGTGTCGCCGGTTTCCGTCGCCCAACCCGATCCCAGCTCGGACCGGTCGACCAATACGTCGAACGACCCCGACTCGACCGTCACGACGCTGGCGATCGACCGGATCGAAGCATTGGCCCGCAAGGACGAGCGGATCGTCTCGGCCATCTGCGGATCGACAAGGTAGCCACCGTCCGCCGCCACCGCCGTCGACATCGCCTTGCCTTCCGGCACCAGGCCGCGCAGCCCGTCGTCGTCGCCGTGGCGCAGATAGGCGGCAAAGGCCTTGCGATGCGGCGCCTCCTGCTGCACCGCGCGCGACAGGGCCGGCCGCGCCGAAGCCGCGGCCGCCTTGCGATCGAGCGCGGCGATCCGGTCTTCCTGCGCCGTCAGCCGCCGGCTGACCTGCTCTTCCAGCGCGCCGAGGTCGCGCAGCACCGCCGCGGCCAGCGCCTCGTCGTCTTCCGGGCCGCCGGCGGACATACCCGCCCCGGCCCGAGCCTTCGTCTCGGTCTTCATCATCGTCTCACCTTTCGTTGGAAACGCCCCTTCGGGCCTGCCGGCCGTCAGGCCCCGGCCAGCCTCCGCCGCGCCTGCGCAAGCGCCTGCGCCAGCGCGCGCAGGCCTATGGCCGCCTTGGCCCCGACCCGCGCCTCGCCCTGCATCGGAAAGGTCACCAGCGACACTTCCCAAAGATCGATCTCGGTCAGCACCCGCCGGCCCTGGCCATCGCGTTCCGCCCTGACCGCCCGATAGCCGATCGACAGCCCGTCGATCGCCCCGGCCGCCAACAGCGCCGCCGCCTCGCGCGCCTGCGCCACATCCGCCAGCAACCGGCCGCTGACCCACAGCCCGCGCCCGTCCTCGCGCACCTCGTCCCACACCCCGATCGGCCGCGTCGCATCGTGCTGCCACAGCATCCGCACCCGGCCGCCGCGCGCCGCCAGCCGCGCCAGCCCGCGCGCATAGGCGCCCGGCATCACCACGTCGCCGCCGCCGTCCACCCGCCCGAAGACCGAGGCATAGCCCGCCACCGCCAGGCCCTCAGCCACGATCCCGGCCGCGTCCTGCGCCCGTTTCGTCTCAAGTCTCTCCTGCACACCCCGCTCCTTCATACCGCCGGCAAGCCGGCCAGCGATTGCACCGCCTCGCCCAGCACCACCGCGACCACCCCGAAGACGATCATCCAGACCCGCCGCTCCAGCCGTTCGATCAGCGCCTCGATCCGCACCAGCCGCGCCTCGACGGTGGCGAAGCGCAGCGCCATGATCTCCTCGTTCTTCTCGATCCGCGGGCCATGCGTGCAATCGAACGGTTCCTTGAGATAGCGTGACCCGCCGCCGCGCATCACCGTCACGCCCCCGCGCGCGGCGGCAGCCCCAGCGCCGCGCGCTTCTCGTCGTCGTCAAGGAAATCGGCCGCACCGATCCGGCCCCACAACTGGTCGCGCTCGGCCGCCAGCGCCGGCACCTGGTCAAGGTCGGGCCGCAGCTCCACCGCGCCGCCCATGTGCAGCGACAGCCAGTGCGCCACTGCCGCCAGAACCCGCGTCGCCAGCGGCAGCACCGTCAGCCGGTAGAACGCCCGGTGCGCCTCGGCATAGTTGGCATAGGTCGCGTCGCCGGGTATGCCCAGCAGCATCGGCGGCACCCCGAAGGCCAGCGCGATCTCCCGCGCCGCCGCCTCCTTGGTCTTCTGGAACTCCATGTCCGAGGGCGAGAAACCCATCGGCTTCCAGTCCAGCCCGCCTTCCAGAAGCATCGGTCGCCCGGCGTTGCGCGCGCCCTGGTGATAGCCCTCCATCTCCGCCACCAGCCGGTCGTACTGTTCTGCCGTCAGGCTGCCCTGGCCCTCGGCGCCGCGATACACGATCGCCCCCGAGGGCCGCGCCGCATTGTCCAGCAGCGCCTTCGACCAGGCCGAGGCGGCGTTGTGCACATCCACCGCCACCGCCGCGGCCTGCATCGGCGAGAACCCGTAGTGATCGTCCTGCGGATGGAAGGCGCGGACATGGCAGACCGGCGGCACCGGCCCGGCCATGTCGAACCGGTGCTTGCGCGCGCCCACCGTGTAGTCATAGGCAACCGGCCAGCCATCGCCCCCCGGCACCACCGCCATCCGGTCCGAGCGCAGCACATGCAACTCCGCCGGCGCACCCTCCGGCCCGACCGCCTCCAGGTAGCCGTTGCCGGACAGCAGCAACTGCCCGAACAGCGCCTCCAGCAGGTCCGCCCGGCCCTGCGTCGGGTTCGGCCGGGCCAGCAAATCGAGCACCGGATGCGTCTCGTAGCGCCGCGCCGCGTCCTGGCAGACCACCGGCAACGCCGCCGCCGCCTCCGCCACCAGCCGCACACAGCGAAACCCCACCGGGTTTCCGGAAAACCCGTTGCGCACCAGGCTCGCGCCGTCGCGCGGGCTCCACACGCTGCGCCCGGCCATGCCCCAGGCCACAACCCGTCCGGTCGCCGAGGCCTTGCGCACCGGCGGCTCCGGCGCCCCGCGCCGGAAATAGTCGAGGATCATGATCGTCTCCCGTTGAACCCGTTCAAAGGCCCCGCAGCCGCGGTCGCCGCCAGGCCGCCGCCGGCCGGATCATCAGCTCCGTCAGCGCCCAGACCAGCGCGTCGGTCCGGTCCGGGCTGCCGCCGCCGGCAAAGCCGCGCACCGTCATCCGGCACATCTCGTCCTCCAGCGCCGCCAGCCCCGGCAGGTGCCTGACCCGCCCCTGCTCGTAAAGCGCCGCCACCGGCTCGGCCCGCGCCGCCTTGCCCCGGCCGGCGCGCAGCGCCCGGTAGGGCACCATCGGATCGATCTGCCGGAGCACGCTTTCAACAAGGTCGCCACCCTGGTTGACCTCGGCCACCAGCCGCTCCGCCCCGTGCCGCTCCATCGCCGCAAGCGCCGCCTTCGCCCAATCCGCCGGCCGCGCCGCGCTGACCGTCGCATCCTCCAGAACGTAGGCCCGCCAGTCCTGCGGCGGCCCCTCCGTCACCGCGCCGGCCACCACGATGCCGCAGGCATCCGAGCTGCGCCCATGGCTCACCGCCGGGTCGACCGCCACAACGACGCGGTCCAGCTTCGGGGCACCCGTCACCCGGCAGGCGTCGATCCCGCGATGGCTCCAAAGGGCGCCCTCAACATCCTCCAGGAACTCGCCGTCCAGCTCCTGCCGGCCCAGCCGCGTGCCGCCGTAGCGCGCCCGCACCTCTTCGAGGAACGAGGCCGCCAGGTAGGCCCGGTTCGCCTCCGTCGGCGCATTCGTCAGCACCGTGGAAGGATTGTTGAGGATCGCCCGCAGCACCGGAACCGACCGCGGCGTCGTCGTCACCACCTGCCGCGGAACCTCACCCAGTCGCAGCGCGAACTGCAACATGTCCCAGGCCTCCTCCGCCCGCTTCCACTTCGCCAGTTCGTCGGCCCAGGCCGCATCAAACTGCGGCCCCCGCAGCGACTCCGGCTCATGGGCCGAAAACACCTGCGCCACGGCGCCGTTCGGCCAGACCAGCCGCTTGCGCGTCGCCTCCCAGGCCGGGCGCCGGTCGGGCGGCGAACAGGCCAGGATGCCGCTGTCGCCCATCACCATCACCTCGCGCGCCTGGTCGATCGTCTCGCCCACCAGAGCCACCCGCCGCGCCCGGCCCGCATCCTTCGGCCCCGCCCCCTCGACCTGGGCGCGCACCCATTCCGCCCCGGCCCGTGTCTTGCCGGCGCCGCGCCCGCCCATGATCACCCAGGTCCGCCAGGCGCCCTCGGGCGGCAACTGGTGCGGCAGCGCCCAGAACTCGAAGAGCCAGGGCAGCGCCATCAGCGCCCGGTCGCTCAACCCCTCGAGAAAGGCGTCAACCGTCTCCGGCGCCGCGGAGGCAAGCCAGGCGGCGCCCGATCTCGTCGCGTGCGGCGGCAAGGTCGAGCGCGTCGCCGCCGCCGCCGGCATCGTGTCTGCGGAGTTTTTCAAGACGTGTCCTTTCCTCCAGCGCCAGTTGCAGCGCGGCCCGCAGGTCGCGGGTCGCCTGCGCGGTCTCCTTGAGCCCGTCGAGCCGCCCCGCGCGCAGCGCCTTCAGCCGCCCCGCCAGAAGGGCCGCGGAACTTCGGAAAAGCTCGTCGGCCTCTGCCAGAAGATCCTCGCCCGCGGCCCGGCCCGCGCCGTCATCGATATCCATGTGCCTCGAACCTGCGCCCTTGTCGGGCCGTCTCCGGGCCCGGTCCCGGCAGGCGGAAACGACAAAGGCGGCACCGGGTCACCCCGTGCCGCCTGCCCATTTCTGCCAGCTTGCTCTTTTCTACCCCAGGTAGAGTTCGATGTCAAGCACTAAATTCCTGCGTGTCAGTTTCCGCCCTGCTCCGCCTCGATCCGCCGCCACTGCGCCACGTTGGCATTGTGCTGCTGAAGCGTTTCGGCAAAGGCGTGGCCCCCGGTGCCATCGGCCACGAAGAACAGGTAGTCCGTGGCCTCGGGGTCCAGCGCCGCGACGATGCTCGCGCGGCCCGGATTGGCGATCGGCGTCGGCGGCAACCCCTCGATCACGTAGGTGTTCCACGGCGTCTCGCGCCGCAACTCGCTTTGCCTCAGCCCCCGGCCCAGCACCCCCTGCCCGCGCGTCACGCCGTAGATCACCGCCGGGTCGGTCTGCAACCGCATCCCCGCGCGCAGCCGGTTGACGAACACGCCGGCGATCAGCCCGCGCTCTTCCGCCACCCCGGTCTCCTTCTCGATCAGCGAGGCCATAACCAGCGCCTCCTCCGGCGTCTCGTAGGGCAGCCCGTCGACCCGCTCGGCCCAGGCCCGCGCCAGCACCCGGTCCTGCCGGTCCTGCATGTCCGCGATCACCTCGTTGCGGTCGTCGCCGCGGCGCAACTCGTAGCTGTCGGGCGCCAGCGTGCCTTCCGCCGGCAAGTCCTCGATCACCCCGGTCAGGAACTCGGCGCGTTTAAGGCCCTCGACGACCTGCCACACCGTCGTGCCCTCGGCCACCGTCACGCGAAACCGCACGTCGGGGCGCTCGGCCACCGCCACGTAATCGGGCGGCGCGGCTTCCTCGACCGGGTCGAACCGCACCACCTCGACATAGCGGTCGGTCGCGGGGTCCAGCTCGCGCAGGATCACGTCCAGCGCCGTCACCCCGATGCGGAAATTGACCTCGGTGCCGCAGGTCGATTGCCCGCTGCTCAGGATGTCGACGATCTCGGCCATCGAGGCTTCGGGCCGGATCAGGTAGGAACCGAACTTCAGGTCGTCGATCTTGTCGGCATAGTCGGCGCCCACCCGCAGGATGAACGCGCTCGTCACCGCACCCTGGCCGGCCAGCGCTTCGGAAACCTTGCGGAAACTGTCACCCCGTTCCACCCGGAAGCAGATCGGCTCGGCCAGCGGGCCGGGGCCGGTGTATTCGCGCTGCGCCCAGGCCAGCATCCCCGCGACAACGACCAGCGCCACGATCAGAAGCGTGAAGAGGTTGGAGGCGATGTTGCGCCACATCAGTCCGAAACCCGGCCCATCACCAGCGTCGCGTTGGTGCCGCCGAAACCGAAGCTGTTCGACAGCGCCACGTCGATCCTGCGCTCCACCGCCTTGTTCGGCGCCAGGTCGAGCTTCGGCTCCACCGCCGGATTGTCGAGGTTGATCGTCGGCGGTGCCACCTGGTCGCGCAGCGCCAGCACGCAGAAGATCGCCTCCACCGCGCCCGCCGCGCCCAGCAGGTGCCCGATCGCGGATTTCGTCGACGACATCGTGGCCGTCGCGGCCGCATCGCCCATCAGCCGCTCCACCGCGCCCAGTTCGATCGTGTCGGCCATCGTCGAGGTGCCGTGCGCGTTGATGTAATCCACCCGGTCCGGCGTCAGCCCGGCGCGCTTCAGCGCCGCGGCCATGCTGCGGTATCCGCCCTCGCCATCCTCCGAGGGCGCGGTGATGTGATAGGCGTCGCCCGACAGGCCATAGCCCAGTACCTCGGCATAGATCTTCGCGCCGCGGGCCTTCGCGTGCTCGTATTCCTCCAGCACCACGACGCCCGCGCCCTCGCCCATCACGAACCCGTCGCGATCCGCGTCATAGGGCCGGCTGGCCTTCTGCGGATCGTCGCCGCGTTTCGTCGACAGCGCCTTGCAGGCGTTGAACCCGGCGATCCCGATCTCGCTGATCGGGCTTTCCGCGCCGCCCGCGACCATCACGTCGGCGTCGCCCCACTGGATCAGCCGCGCCGCGTCCCCGATCGCATGCGCGCCGGTCGAACAGGCCGTCACCACCGCGTGGTTCGGCCCCTTGAACCCGTAGCGGATCGACACCTGGCCGGAAACGAGGTTGATCAGCGCACCGGGAATGAAGAACGGCGACACCCGCTTGGGCCCGCGTTCCTTGATCAGGACCGCCGTGTCGGCGATGGAATTCAGCCCGCCGATCCCGGACCCGATCATCACGCCGGTGCGGCAGCGCGCCTCCTCGTCCTCGGGCATCCAGCCCGAATCCTCCACGGCCTGTTGCGCTGCGGCCATCCCGTACAGGATGAAATCGTCCACCTTGCGGCGATCCTTGGCATCCATCCAGTCATCGGGGTTGAACGTGCCGTCGCTGCCGTCGCCGAACGGGATCTCGCAGGCATAGGTGGTGATCACGTTCGACGTGTCGAACCGCGTGATCGGCCCGGCCCCCGATTGCCCGGCGACCAGCCGCTTCCAGGTCGCCTCGACCCCGCAGGCCAGCGGCGAGACCATTCCCAGACCTGTGACGACGACACGACGCATGATCTCTTCCCCGCATTCTGCCGTTTGGTTGAGCCTGATACACAGCGCCGCCGGGCCGTGCAACCGCGCCGACCCCTCGCACCCGCACACCGGCGGCCCGCCGCGCGCATCCCCGCGGCCGTGGCCGGAAACGAAAGCGGCGCCCCTCGGGGCGCCGTGCAGATCGTCGCTCGTCGGCCCGTTACTGGGCGTCGGAGATGAACTTCACCGCGTCGCCGAAGGTCTGGATCGTTTCGGCCGCGTCGTCGGGAATCTCGATGCCGAATTCCTCTTCGAACGCCATGACCAGCTCGACGGTGTCGAGGCTGTCGGCACCGAGGTCATCGATGAACGAGGCGGTGTCGGTCACCTTGTCCTCTTCAACGCCCAGATGCTCGACGACGATCTTCTTCACGCGATCGGCGATGTCGCTCATGTCTATCCCTCTTCAGTCACGGGCGGGCTTGCCCGCTGTCATCCTTGCTCGAAAGAGCGGCTGCTGCCTTGCCACGCAAGGCGGCCGGGGGCGCCCCCGGCAAATCGTGGTGGCCTATAGCACAGTCTGCGGGCTTGGCAAACGCTTTCGCAACCGGGCGTCCGGGTGCCTCACAGCATGGCCATTCCGCCGTTCACATGCAGCGTCGCGCCGGTCACGTAGCCCGCCTCGGGGCTGGCCAGGTAAAGCACCGCGGCGCCGATCTCGCCGGCCTCGCCCATCCGTCCCGCGGGCACCTGCCTCAGGATTGCCGCCTTCTGGTCGTCGGTCAGCTTGTCGGTCATCGCCGTGGTGATGAAACCGGGCGCCACGCAGTTCACGGTGATGCCGCGACTCGCCACCTCGTAGGCCAGCGATTTCGACATCCCCACCATGCCCGCCTTCGAGGCCGCGTAGTTGCCCTGTCCGGGGTTGCCGGTCGCCCCCACCACGGACGAGATGTTGACGATCCGGCCCCAGCGCGCCTTCATCATGCCGCGCAGAACCCCGCGGCACAACCGGAACGTCGCCGTCAGGTTCACGTCCAGAACCGATTGCCATTCCTCGTCCGACATCCGCATGAACAGGTTGTCGCGGGTGATCCCGGCGTTGTTCACCAGGATGTCGACCGCGCCCAGCGCCGCCGCCGCCTGTTTCGGCAGCGCCTCCACCGCCTCCGCGTCGGACAGGTTGCAGGGCAGCACATGCACCCGGTCGCCCAGCTCCGCCGCCAGCGCCTCCAGCGGCGCGGCGCGGGTGCCCGACAGCGCCACGGCCGCCCCGGCGCCATGCAGCGCCCGCGCGATCTCGCCGCCGATCCCGCCCGACGCGCCGGTCACCAGCGCCGATTTTCCCGTCAGATCGAACATGTCATTCTTCCTTCCCTGCCAGCCCCGATCCTTCGCCGAAGGATCCGGGCCCTGAATCACCCCTTCACCGCCGCCACGTCGTCCGGCGTGCCGATCGCGCGGGTCTCGGCCTCTTTCGCGATCCGGCGGATCATCCCCGACAGCGCCTTGCCCGCGCCGATCTCCCAGAACGCGGTCACGCCCTGCCCGGCCATCCAGGCCACCGATTCCCGCCAGCGGACGGCGCCGGTCACCTGCTCGACCAGCAGCGCGCGGATCGTCGCCGGGTCTGCCACCCCCTCGGCGCGGACATTGGCCACCAACGGCACCCGCGGCGCGGCGATCTCCACATCGGCCAGCGCCGCCTGCATCGCCTCGGCCGCCGGCTGCATCAGCGCGCAGTGGAACGGCGCCGACACCGGCAACATCACCGCCCGCTTGGCGCCCTTCGCCTTGGCGATCTCGACCGCGCGTTCCACCGCGGCCCGGTGGCCGGACAGCACGACCTGCGCGGGATCGTTGTCGTTCGCGGCCTGGCAAACCTCGCCGCCGGCGGCCTCGGCCGCCACCGCCACCGCCGCCGCGAGGTCAAGCCCCAGCAGCGCCGCCATCGCGCCCTCGCCCACCGGAACCGCCGCCTGCATGGCGCGGCCCCGCAACCGCAGAAGCCGCGCGGCGTCGGCCACGCTCAGCGCCCCCGCCGCGCACAACGCCGAATACTCGCCCAGCGAATGCCCGGCGACACAGGCCACGCCGTCCCAGGCGATCCCCTCGGCCTCCAGCGCCCTGAGCGCCGCGATCGACGTCGCCATCAGCGCCGGCTGGGCATTCTCGGTCAGCGTCAGATCCTCGGCCGTGCCCTCCCAGATCAGGCCCGACAGGCTTTCGCCCAGCGCCGCATCGACCTCCTCGAACACCGCCCTGGCGGCAGGGTAGGCCTCGGCCAGCGCACGGCCCATGCCCACGGTCTGCGCCCCCTGGCCCGGAAACACCAATGCGCGGCTCATGTCCCTCTCCCCTTCGGTTCCGGGGTTCCGCATACCCTTCCCGCCGGCGGCTGGCAATGTTCCCCGCCCCGATCCCCGCCCGGTCTTGCGCCCGGTCTTGCGCCATGGCGCGATCCGTGTATAAGGCCGCATCCTTTCCGCATCTTCATGCGAACCGGCGAAGCCTCTCGTGGACGGGCCGCGGAAAGGGATCGCCCGCCCTATGAAGCCGCCCGAGACGAAAAGGAAGACACATGCCGCTCTACGAGCATGTTCTCATCGCGCGCCAGGACATTTCCGGCACGCAGGCGGAAGGCCTGGTCGAACACTTCTCCACCGTACTTGCGGACAACGGCGGCAAGGTCGTCGATACCGAGTACTGGGGCGTCAAGACGATGGCCTACAAGATCAACAAGAACCGCAAGGGCCACTACGCCTTCCTGCGCTCCGACGCGCCCTCGGCCGCGGTGCAGGAAATGGAACGACTGGCCCGGCTGCACGACGACGTGATGCGGGTGCTGTCGATCAAGGTCGACGTCCATGACGAAGGCCCGACCGTCCAGATGCAGAAGCGCGACGACCGCGACCGCCGCGACCGCGACGATCGCCCGCGCCGCTGATCCCGCCGAAGGAAAGGACCGACAAAATGGCCGCAAAACCGTTTTTCCGCCGCCGCAAGGTTTGCCCGTTCTCCGGCGACAACGCGCCGAAGATCGACTACAAGGACGTTCGCCTTCTGCAGCGCTACATCTCCGAGCGCGGCAAGATCGTGCCCGCCCGGATCACCGCCGTCTCGGCCAAGAAGCAGCGTGAGCTGGCCCGCGCGATCAAGCGCGCCCGCTTCCTCGCGCTTCTGCCCTACGCCGTGAAGTGAGGAGACCGACATGCAAGTCATCCTGCTCGAACGCGTGGCCAAGCTTGGCCAGATGGGCGAGGTCGTGACCGTCAAGGACGGCTACGCCCGCAACTTCCTGCTGCCCCAGGGCAAGGCGCTGCGCGCCTCCGAGGCCAACATCAAGGGCTTCGAGGCGCAGAAGGCCCAGCTCGAGGCGCGCAACCTCGAAAGCCGCAAGGAAGCCGAGGCGCTGGCCGAAAAGCTCGACGGCCAGACCTTCGTGGTGATCCGCTCGGCCTCCGACGCCGGCGCGCTCTACGGGTCGGTCACCACCCGCGACGCCGCCGACGCGGCGACCGAGGCGGGCTTCAGCCTCGACCGCAAGCAGGTCGTGCTCGACCGGCCGATCAAGGAACTCGGTCTGCACGCGCTCAGCGTGGTGCTGCACCCGGAGGTGACGGTCTCGATCATGCTGAACGTGGCGCGTTCGGCCGAAGAGGCCGAGCTTCAGGCCTCGGGCAAGTCGATCCAGGATCTCGCCGCCGAGGCAGAGGCCGAAGCCGAATTCGAGATCGCCGAACTGTTCGACGAGATCGGCGCCGCCGGCCAGGACGAGGACGGCGAAACCGCCTGATCACGGCCGCATGGCAGAACCCGGGGGGCCCGCACCGGCGACGGTGCGGGCCCTTTGCGTTTGGCCGGACGCCGAAGCTGCGATAGGCTGATGGCTGCGTGACGGGCGAAGGGGCGCGGAATGGGCCTGACCGACGGATACGGCAACGCGATCTCAACCGGCTCGGACGCGGCGCGCGGCCACTACGATCATGGCGTACAGCTGTTCCTTGGCGCCAACCACGGCGCGCTCGAGGCGTTCGAGGCCTGCATCGCCGCCGATCCCGGCTTCGCGCTCGGCCACGCGGCGCTGGCGCGGGCGCTCACCATGGCCGGGCGGATGTCCGAGGCGAAGGCCGCCATCGGCCGGGCCGGGGCGCTGGCCGCGCGGGCCGACAGCCGCGAGCGGGCGCATGTCGGTGCGATCGCGCTCCTGCTCGACGGCAAGCCCGGCAAGGCCCGCGACGCCGTGAAGGCCCATGTCCGCGACCATCCGCGCGACGCGATGGCCGCGCAACTGTGCACCAATGTCTTCGGCCTCATCGGCTTTTCCGGCGAGGTCGGCCGCGAGGCGGCGCTGCTGGCCTTCACCGAGGCGCTGCTGCCGCAGTACGGCGACGATTGGTGGATGATGTCGATGCATGCCCTGTCGCTGTGCGAAACCGGGCAGGTCCGGGCCTCGCTCGACCTGATGGAACGGGCCCTCGCGCTCAACCCGCGCAACGCCAACGGGGCGCATTTCAAGGCCCATGCCCAGTACGAGGCGGGCGATACCGCCGCCGGGCGCCGATACCTCGCAGACTGGATGCGGGACTACGACACGCGCGCCGTTCTGCACGGTCATCTCAACTGGCATCTGGCGCTCTGGGCCCTGCACGACGGCGACGCCGAGGCGATGTGGGCGGCGGTGGACGGCGGCGTCGGCCCCGGCGCCGCGAGGGGCCTGCCGATCAACGTGCTGACCGACACCGCCGCGATCCTTCACCGGGCCGAGATCGCCGGCATCGCCGTCGAACCGCGGCGCTGGCGCGATCTCAGCGACTATGCCGCGCAGTTCTTTCCCGAAACCGGGCAAAGCTTCGCCGACATGCACGCCGCGCTCAGCCATGCGATGGCCGGCGAGGGCGACCGCCTGGCGCGCATCGCCGAAACCGCGACGGGCTTCGCCGGCGATCTGGTGCGTCCCGTCGCCCGCGCCTGGGGCGCCATCGCCCGCGGCGACTGGCACGCCGCGCTGGCCGACCTGTCGCGGGTCATGGCAACGGCCGAACGTCTGGGCGGCAGCCGGGCGCAGCGCGACCTGATCGAACTGGCCTATGTCAACGCGCTGATGAAACTCGGCCTCGCCGACGAGGCCCGCCGCACCCTGGCGATCCGGCGCAGCGTTTTGGCGGTGGCGCCGCCGGTGGCCGACCTGCACTGAACCGGCGGCTTGCCTTCGGGCCACGCCATCGCGCAGCGGCAGGCCCGCCGCGCGGCGACGGCCGGAATGCCCAGCCTTGCCTTTCCGTCCGGCTTCGCGGCGCCGCCGCTCGCTTTCGTCAAAGTTTAGCTAACATCTTGCGGGTTTATTAAACCCGTATTAATCTTAATGGTTGTATACATCTTAATTAATGTATTGCCACAGGGTGATCCAGATGAACCAGGCCCGATCGACACTCTCCTGTCATGAAGTGATGCGGCGCCTATTCCCCGTTCTCGCCGTGTTCCTGATGCTTCCGCTTGCAGCGCAGGCGCAGCAATCCGACAGGGCGTTCCGCCTTTGCGAGTTGCCCGACGACCTGACCGACCGGCAGCTTGCCGGCATCCGGTCCCGCGCCGATTTCGGCCGCCTGGTCGAATATGCCTCCGAATACTGCCCGGAGGTCGCGCTGCGCCTGACCGATACGGCCACCGCCTCGATTCCGGCAGCGGCCGCGCCCGCGCCCGAACCGCAGGACGGGGCGCGCAGCTACGGGCTGTGCAACCTGCCCGCCGATCTGAGCGCCCGCCAGATCGCCAGCATCCGCGCGCGCCAGGATCTTGCCGACCTGCTGACCTACGCGGCGGACAACTGCCCCGAGGTGGCCCTGTTGCTGACGGAAACCGCGACCGCAACGATCACGACGGCGACGACGGCCCCCGGCACCGGCGGTGACGGCACCGGCGACAGCAGCGGCGGCACCGATGGCGGCACGGGCGGCGATACCGGGGGCGGCACGGGTGGAGGCACCGGCGGCAGCACGGGCGACAACACCGGGGGCAGCACGGGCGGTACGGGCGGCGGCGGCACCGGCGGCGGCGACGCCGGCGGCGGCGACACCGGCGGCGGCGATACCGGGGGCGGCGATACCGGCGGTGGTGACACCGGTGGCGGCGATACCGGGGGCGGCGATACCGGCGGTGGTGACACCGGTGGCGGCGATACCGGTGGCGGCGACACCGGCGGCGGCGATACCGGTGGCGACACCCGCGACAACCGGGGCCTTGGCAACGGCGACGAACGCGACGGCACCAAGACCGATCCCGACAATCCGGGCCGCGGCAACCGATAGGCATCTTCGCGTGGGCCGCGCCCACCGACAAAACCGTCGCCGCGCGGATGAACAAGGCGCCCCGCCCCCGCGGCCGGGGCGCCGGCTTTTCGTCGACGAACCGGCCTGCGGCCCGGGTCGCATTGCAAACCCGCCACAGGCGTCGCGAGATCGCTAAGGTTTTAGGGGTCTTGTTGCCAGATTCCCAAGTTCTGATTAATACTAACGTCTAGTTAAATACTTTTGGCTAAGTGACTCCAGGGTGACCCAAATGGTGCGTATCGGTTACTTCGCCCTTCGGCGGGCGAACCAATGGCAGGGTGTATCGGCCCTCGCCCTCGCTCTCCTCATCGCTCCGGCATCGGCACAGGCGCAACAGGGCACGCGGTCCTACGGCCTGTGCGACCTGCCCGCCGATCTGTCGGCACGGCAGATCGCGCGGATCCAGGACCGTGCGGATTTCGGCCAGTTGCTCGAATACGCCGCCGAGTTCTGCCCGGAAGTCGGCCTGCGCCTGTCCGAAGGCGCGACCGCCTCGATCCCGGCGGATCCGACGGCGCCAGAGGCGACGGCCCCCCGGGGCGACGGGGATGCGCGCGCCTACGGGCTGTGCAGCCTGCCGGAAGATCTGTCCACCCGGCAGATCATCCAGATCCAGGCCCGCCCGGATTTCGGCGAGTTGCTGACCTATGCCGCCGAGAATTGCCCCGAGATCGCGCTGCTTCTGACCGACACGCCGACAGCGACCACGGCTGGCGCGGTCAACGTCGGCGGCGATAACAGCGAAGGCGGCGCCAATGCCGGCGGGACCGGCAGCAATGGCGAGGGCGGCGGCGGATCGGGCGGAACCGGCGGCGGCGGCTCCGGCGGCAACACCGGCGGCGGCGGCAGCGGCAGTTCGGGTTCCGGCGGGTCGGGTAGCGGCTCCGGCGGGTCGGGCAGCGGCGGTTCCGGCAGCGGCGGCGGCAGCGGCGGCGGATCGGGCGGCGGCAGCGGCGGCACCGGGTCCGGTGGCGGATCGGGCGATGGCGGCGGGTCCGGCGGCGGCTGCGGCGGCGGGTCCGGCGATGGTGGCTCCGGCGACGGCAGCGGCGGTGGATCGGGCGATTCCGGCGGTTCGGGTACCGGCGGCGGCGCCGGTGGCAGCGACGGCAGCGGCGGCGGCGGATCGTCCGGCAGTGGCGGCGGCACCAGCGGCGGTGAAACGGGCGGCGGCAGTGGCAGCGGCGCCGCGGGCGGCAGCGGTGGCAACGGTTCCGGCACCGGCGGCGGCGGCGAGGGCAACGATGGCGGCAGCGGCGGCGGCGATGGCGACGGCGCAGGCGGTTCGGGTGCCGGTGGTGCCGGCGCGGGCGGCGCGGGCGGCGGCGGCGGTGGTGGCGCCGGCGGCTAGGCTCGCACCCCGATCGCCGGGTCCGACGCGGCGAAGGCCAAAACGAACGGGGCCGCACCCATGGTGCGGCCCCTTCCGTTTCCCCGGCAGGCTGCGCGGCGGGCGGATCAGGCCTCGTCGAGCGCCTCGATCGCCTTCTGCAGCTCGTCCTTGCCGACTTCCTTCTCGGTCACGCTGGCGCCGGCAACGATGTGATCCACGACCTTGTCCTCGAAGATCGGCGCGCGCAGCTGCTGCTGCATCTGCTGGTTCTTCTGAACGAACTCGAAGAACGCGCGCTCCTGCCCCGGATACTGGCGGGCCTGCGCCAGCACCGCCTGGGTCATCTCGGCATCGCTGACCTCGATCTCCTGCTTGCGGCCGATCTCGGCCAGAAGCAGGCCCAGCCGCACGCGGCGTTCGGCAAGCTTCACATGCTCCTCGGTCGGCTCGATCGCGCCGTGGTCATGGCCCTGCACCTCCGGGTGCTCCTCGTGCCACAGCTGGTGCGCGATCTGCCCGGCCTCGGCCTCGACAAGGCTGGGCGGCAGGTCGAACTTCACCATCTCGTCCAGCCGGTCGAGAAGCGCGCGCTTCATCACCGCGCGGGCGGCGCCGGTGTATTCGGCTTCCAGCCGCTCGACCACCTGCGCCTTCAGCGCGGCAAGATCGTCGGCGCCGAACTGCTTGGCCAGCGCGTCGTCGATCTCGGCGGGCTTGGGTTCCTTCACCGCCTTGACGGTGCAGGAGAACACCGCGTCCTTGCCGGCCAGGTTCTGCGCGCCGTAATCGGCCGGGAACGAAACCTCGACCTCGACCTCGTCGCCCGCCTTCGCGCCGACCAGCTGGTCCTCGAACCCGGGAATGAAGCTGCCCGAGCCCAGCACCAGAGGATAGTCCTCGGCCGCGCCGCCCTCGAATTCCTCGCCGTCGACCCGGCCGACGAAATCGATCACGACCTGGTCGCCGTCCTTGGCCTTCGACCCCTTGCGCCGGTCGGCGAAGTTCTGCGCCGACTGGGCGAGGTTCTGCAGCGCCTCGTCCACGGCCGCGTCATCGGCCTTGACCACCAGCTTCTCCAGGCTGATCCCGGAGGCGTCGAACTCGGGGATCTCGGGCAGCGCCTCGTAGCTCATCTCGACGACGACGTCTTGCCCCTCGGACCAGGTCTCGCCGTTCTGCATCTCGATCTTGGGCTGCATCGCCGGGCGATCGCCGGTTTCCTCGAAATGGCCCTGCATCGCGCCGTCGACGGCTTCCTGCATCGCGTCGCCCAGCAGCCGCTGGCCGAACTGCTTGCGCAACAGCGCCATCGGCACCTTGCCCTTGCGGAACCCCTTCATCTCGATCTCCGGCTGCGCCTCGCGCAGCTTCTCGGTGACCTTGGCCTCCAGCTCCGCCGCCGCCACGGTGATGGTGTAGCTGCGCTTCAGACCGTCCTTCAGGGTCTCGGTGACCTGCATTCCTTCGTCCTTCTTTCCCTTGGTGCGGGTGGAGGGACTTGAACCCCCACGCCGACAGGCGCCAGAACCTAAATCTGGTGCGTCTACCAGTTCCGCCACACCCGCAATGCCCGGGGGCGGCCCGCGCGCCGCGGCCGCCCCCAAATCCGCGCCCTTCTAGCAAGAAGCGTTACCGGTGGCGAGAGGAAAAAGCGGCCCCGCCGCCGCATCCCGGCCACCGTCCGGGCCGGATGGTGACATGGCCGCCCCGCCCCGCCGCTTCGGGTTTTCACGGCGTGTCGTCACGGCGCGGGAACGGCACGATCCGGTCGTCGTCGCCGGGCGTTTCCGCGGGGCTTTCGGCTGGCCGCACCGCGGGCGCGGCATCCAGCGCCCGATCTCCGCGCAGCACGTTGCCCTTGGCATCGACCACGAGCGAAACGACCGGTCCGACCACGATGACATGCCCGTCCGGGCTGATCGTCACGCTGGTCTCGCCATGTGCCAGCTGCGCGCCCCGTCGCCCCGGCCGCTCCTGAAACAACGTGTCGTCGCCGCGCACCAGGACCCGACCGTCGGGAAAGACCGAAAGTCTCGGCCCGCCCGGCCCGGCCGCGACCGACAGGATATCGCGGCCAAGAACCAGGCTGACGGTGAGCGTAGCGTCGCCCTCGCCCGCGACGGTCAGCACCGGATCGGTCGATCCGGCCGCCTGCGCCGGGAACCGGACCAGGTGGACGCCATCGGATTCCGAAACATCGGGAGGCGCCGAAAGGCGCAATTCGCACCAGGTGAACATGTCGGCCCCGCACCGTGAACCCCGGCGCCATGCAAGCCGGCGGCGGGCGGCCTGTCGACCGCGACCATCTCAAAGAGAGGCCGCGCAGCCTTTTGCGGCGGCCCGGCTCAGCCGAGGCCGGCCAGCACCCCAGGCAACGCCTCGGGCAGGTCTTCGGCGATCAGGCCCGGACCGAAGGCGCGGGCCGCCTCGACATGCAGCCAGGCGGCGGTCGCGGCGGCCGCCAGCGGCGCCGCGCCGCGCGCCAGAAGCCCGCCGATCAGGCCCGCCAGCACGTCGCCGGCGCCCGCGGTCGCCAGCCACGGCGCCGCCCGCCCGTAGGCCGCGCCCTGGATCAGCGCCATGCCCTCGGGCGCGGCGATCACCGTGTCGGCCCCCTTCAGAAGCACCACGCAGCCCGCCCGCGCCGCCGCCGCGCGCACCGCGTCCAGCCGCGAATAGGCCGGCCCGGCCGCCGCCGGCGCGTTCAGCCGCTCCGCGAGATCGGGAAACAGCCGCGCGAATTCGCCGTCATGCGGGGTCATCACGCAGCCCGGATGCAGCTGGCCGAACAGAAGGTCGGTATCGCCCTGCCAGGCGGTCAGCGCATCGGCATCCAGCACCGCCGCCCGCCCCGAGGCCAGGACCGCCGGCACCATCTCCTGCGCCCGTGGCAGGCCAAGGCCCGGCCCCAGCGTGACCGAGGTGATCCGCTCGTCGCGCAGCATGCCGCGCAGGGTGTAGCTGTCGGGCACCGCCGCCAGCATGATCGCGTCCAGCCGAGCGGCATTCTCGGCCATCGCCGGCGGCGGCGCGACCACGGTCACCAGCCCCGCCCCGACCCGCAGCGCCGCCCGGGCGGCCAGCCGCGCCGCCCCGCCCTTGCCCGGCCCGCCGGCCAGCACCAGCGCATGGCCATGCGCGTACTTGTGCGCGGTGCGCGCCTTGTCCAGCGCGAACAACGGCGCTTCGGCCAGCCGCGCCGGATGGCCTTCGGCGGCAGCCGAAAGCCCGATGTCGGCCACCGCCAGCGCGCCGCAATGGTCCGGCCCCGCTGCCAGGTAGTGCCCCGCCTTCGGCCGGTGGAAACTGACCGTCAGATCCGCGCGGACTGCCGCGCCCAGCACCCGGCCGCTGTCCGAACACAGGCCCGATGGCAGATCGACCGCAACGACCTTCCCGCCCGGCGCGGCGGCCAGGCCCGGCAGATCGGCCAGCGCCCCGTCGAGCGGCCGCGCCAGCCCGGTGCCGAACACCGCGTCGATCACCAGGTCCGCAGGCCCGGCCGCGCCCGCCTCCGCCAGTGGCCGAACCCGGCCGCGCGCGGCCCAGTCCGCGGCGGCGCGGGCGGCGTCGGGCGGCGGCGCGCCACCGGCCGGCATCGCGAAAACCTCGACCGTCCAGCCCCGATCGACCAGCGCCGACGCGGCGACATAGCCGTCGCCGCCGTTGTTGCCCGGCCCCGCCAGCACCACCGCGCGGCCCGGCGTCGCGCCGAGATCGGGCCAGTATTTCAGCGCCGCGGCCACCACCGCATGGCCGGCGCGCTCCATCAGTTCCCAGCCCGTCGCCCGGCCCGATCCGATCGCCGCCGCCTCGATGCCGCGCATTTGGGCAGATGTCAGGACTTCGGTCAAAATGCCTTCTCCGTGTTCACAAGCCGCCGATTTGAGCAGCATCTTGCATAATTTTTGTGCAGCACGTCGTGAATCCCCAAGGCGGGCAGCGCCTCGCCAGCCTGTCACATTGTCCGCCCCCGGCAAAGGCAGCAGAACCGCCGATGAGTGAAAAGCACGGGGGAGTCGGCGCGTGAAAAAGATCGAGGCGATCATCAAGCCCTTCAAGCTCGACGACGTGAAGGAAGCCCTGCAGGAAGCCGGTGTCCAGGGCCTGTCCGTCATCGAGGTCAAGGGCTTCGGCCGGCAAAAGGGCCATACCGAACTGTATCGCGGTGCCGAATACGTCGTCGATTTCCTGCCAAAGGTGAAGATCGAGATCATCCTGGCCGACGACCAGGTCGACGCCGCCATCGAGGCGATTCTCTCGGCCGCCCGCACCGACAAGATCGGCGACGGCAAGATCTTCGTCTCGCCCGTCGAACAGGCGATCCGGATCCGCACCGGCGAGACCGGCGAGGACGCGATCTGACACGACACCCGGGGTGCCGGCCCTGCCGCACGCCCCGCGACCGCAAAGCTCTGACAGAAGGGAAGTGGTTCACATGAGCAAGAAAGACGTTCTCAAGACCATCAAGGACGAGGAAGTCGAATACGTCGACATCCGCTTCACCGATCCGCGCGGCAAACTGCAGCACGTGACGGTGATGTCGGATCTCGTCGACGAGGACTTCCTCGAGGAAGGCTTCATGTTCGACGGCTCCTCGATCGCCGGCTGGAAGTCGATCGACCAGTCCGACATGAAGCTGCTGCCCGATACGGCCTCGGCCTACATCGATCCGTTCTATGCCGAGAAGACGCTGTGCCTGCACTGCTCGGTCGTCGAGCCCGACACCGGCGAGGCCTACAGCCGCGACCCGCGGTCCACCGCCGAGAAGGCCGAGGCCTATCTCAAGGCCTCCGGAATCGGCGACACCGCCTATTTCGGCCCCGAGGCCGAGTTCTTCATCTTCGACGACGTGCGCTACTCGGTCACGCCGAACAAGGTCTCGTTCCAGGTCGATGCCGACCAGGGCGCGTGGAACACCGACACCGCCTACGAGATGGGCAACCTCGGCCACCGTCCGGGCCACAAGGGCGGCTACTTCCCGGTCAACCCGATGGATGAAGGCCAGGACATCCGCTCCGAGATGCTGTCGACGATGAAGCGGATCGGCATGAGCGTCGACAAGCATCACCACGAGGTCGCGACCTGCCAGCACGAGCTTGGGCTGATCTTCTCCACCCTGACCGCCCAGGCCGACAACCTGCAGAAGTACAAGTACGTGATCCACAACGTCGCCCATGCCTACGGCAAGTCGGTGACCTTCATGCCGAAGCCGATCAAGGGCGACAACGGGTCGGGCATGCACGTGAACATGTCGATCTGGAAGGATGGCAAGCCGCTGTTCGCCGGCGACAAGTACGCCGACCTGAGCCAGGAGGCGCTGTACTTCATCGGCGGCATCCTCAAGCACGCCAAGACGCTGAACGCCTTCACCAACCCCTCCACGAACTCCTACAAGCGCCTGATCCCGGGCTTCGAGGCGCCGGTGCTGCGCGCCTACTCGGCCCGCAACCGGTCGGGCTGCGTGCGGATCCCGTGGACGGAAAGCCCCAAGGCCAAGCGCGTCGAGGCCCGCTTCCCCGATCCGGCGGCGAACCCTTACCTCGCGTTCTCGGCGCTGCTGATGGCCGGCCTCGACGGGATCAAGAACAAGATCGATCCCGGCCCGGCCTCGGACAAGGATCTCTACGATCTGCCGCCCGAGGAACTGGCCGGCATCCCGACGGTCTGCGGCTCGCTGCGCGAGGCGCTGGAATCGCTGGAGGCCGATCACGACTTCCTGCTGGCCGGCGACGTCTTCACCAAGGACCAGATCGAGGGCTACCTCGAACTGAAGTGGGAAGAGGTCTACGCCTACGAACACACGCCGCACCCGGTCGAGTACCAGATGTACTACTCGGTCTGAGACCGCGGCGAAGCGATACGGGAACGGGCGCCTTCGGGCGCCCGTTTCGCATGGCGGCCCGCCGCCGCTGCGGTCAATCGTGGCCGTGGATCGGCTGCGCGGCGAAGCCCCGCGCCTGCGCCTCGGTCAGGTCCGTCTTGCGGACCCGGTAGGTGTGGATCGAGAACACCACCGCGCCGGTTTCCGGCAGCCGCAGCAGACATTGCCGCTCGGACCGGACATAGGGCATCGACGCCGCGCCCGGCACTTTCCGCTGCGCCTCGGACACCGGGTGGTAGAGCGGCGCGCGGGAATGGTGGGCATTGGCGCGCCACAGCGGCCGTTCGGGCCGGATCGCGTCGAACAGCCGCTGCACCCGGCGGCCGATGTCCTCGGTGTAGGGCCGGACCGGGCGGTGGATCCGCATCAGCGGCCGGCCGATCTTCTCGGCCAGAACCCAGCCCGCCGGAAAGCACAGGATCGCGCCGGTCAGCACGTGTTCGCCATCCGGACCCGGCTGCAGCAGGCAGAAATCCTCCTGGCAGAGCCGACCGAGCGTGACGAGCGGCCGCGCCGGATCGAGCGTCACCGCGCGCCCGTCGGGGCATTGCGCCCGGTCCCCGGCCAGGGTGAAGCCCAGCCGCGGCAGTTCGGCCAGAACCCGGCGGTAAAGCTCGTCAGCCGCCGCCGCGGCCTCGGGCAGCAGCGCATGCACCTCCGCCTCGCGTTCGGCGATCAGCCGGTCGCGCAGCGCCATCTGCCCGGCATAGGCCTCGTCGACCTCCAGCCAGTCCGCCGGGTCGAGCGCCTGGATGCCGGGCAGCCGCCGCGTGGCCGGCTCGGCCCAGGGCGATACCGGCAGCCTGGTCTGGAAAACCTCGTCCATGAGCCCTGCTAGCCGATCGCGCGGGCCGGGGGACGCGGGGCGGGGGGCTTTGCCCCCCGGCCGCCGGCGGCGCCTCGACGGCGCCGCCGGCGGCTCCCCCCAGGATATTTCCCGACCAAAATGCGCCCACGTCCCGGAAGCGGCATCGCGCGGTCGCGATCCGGCCAGCCGGCCGGACCCGCGGCCCCGATGATCGCGGCAAAGGGGAGGGGCCGATGAACCTGCATCATTCCGACCGGCGCAAGATCGATCCGGGCCGCGGCGACCGCCTGGGCGACGGCACGCCGAACGATGCCGACCGGGTGGAGATCGGGCCCACCCAGCTCGCGTTCCGCGAATGGGAGGCGGCCGGACTGGGGTTGCCGAATCTCGCCGCGATGCGCGAGTTCCGCTGGCGGCGGCTGGTGCAGGCGCTGGCGGCGCGCGACCAGGGCGGCATACTGATGTTCGATCCGCTCAACATCCGATACGCCACCGACACGACGAACATGCAGCTGTGGAACGCCCACAACCCGTTCCGTGCCTGCCTTGTCTGCGCCGACGGCCACATGGTGCTGTGGGAGTACAAGAACGCGCCGTTCCTCGCCGAGTTCAACCCGCTGGTGCGCGAGATCCGGTCCGGCGCGTCGATGTTCTACTTCGCCACCGGCGACCAGGGCGCGGCCGCGGCCCGCGATTTCGCCGCCCAGGTCGACGAGGTGATGCGCGCCCATGCCGGCGGCAACCGCCGCCTTGGCGTCGACAAGATCCAGATCCACGGCCTGCGGGCGCTGGAACGCGCCGGGTTCGAGGTCATGGACGGCGAGGAACTGACCGAGCGCACGCGCGCGATCAAGGGCCCCGACGAGATCCTGGCGATGCGCTGCGCCCATCACGCCTGCGAGGCGGCGATGGCCGAGATGGAGGCGGCGGCGCGGGCCGGCGTGCCCGGCGGCGGGATGTCGGAGGACGATATCTGGGCCGAGCTTCACAAGGCCAACATCCGCCGCGGCGGCGAGTGGATCGAAACGCGGCTCCTGGCTTCCGGCCCGCGGACCAACCCGTGGTTTCAGGAATGCGGCCCCCGGATCGTGCAGCCGAACGAGATCGTCGCCTTCGACACCGACCTGATCGGCTGCTACGGCATCTGCGTGGACATCTCGCGCACCTGGTGGATCGGCGAGGGCCGGCCGACCAACGAGATGATCAGCGCCATGCAGCACGGGGTGGAACATATCCGCACCAACATGAAGATGCTGAAACCCGGCGTCACGGTGCGCGAACTGGTGTTTGGCGGCCACCGGCTGGAGGATCGCTACTGGGCGCAGAAATACTCGTGCAAGATGCATGGCGTCGGCCTGTGCGACGAGTGGCCGCTGGTGCCCTATCCCGATCACTGGGTCGACGGATCGTTCGAGATCGCGCTGGAGCCGGGGATGGTGCTGTGCGTCGAGGCGCTGGTCAGCCCCGAGGGCGGCGATTTCTCGATCAAGCTGGAAGACCAGGTGCTGATCACCGAAACCGGCCACGAGAATCTCACGAGCTACCCGTTCGATCCGGCGCTGATGGGAGCCGCGTGAAGCGCGAGAGCATCGTGTAGTCCTTTCGCGGGCCCGTCACGGTCCACAGCGCCGACCAGCACGGCCAGCGAGCGAAACGATAGACGACGCGATAGGTATCGGGCGGGCAGAGATGCTCGGCCTCCGGCGCGGCCGGATCGAAGGCGTGGAACGCGCGCCCGTCGGCATGCTCGACCACGATCCTGCTGCCCTCGGCCCGCCACAGGTAATGCCGTTCGGCCTGCATCGCCGGGTGGCCGGGCAGATGCAGGAGCCCGGTTTCGGAATAGGCCAGCGCCGCGCCGCGCCAGGCGAACGCCGCCGTGCCGGAAAACCGCAGGCACTGCCCGCCGGCGCGGTCGGCGATCCGGCGGGTGACCCGCCATTCCCCCGCGAAGTCGCCAAGCCCCGGCACCTTGCCCCCCTGTCCCTGCCGGGCTATCAGGCCGCGCGCGCACACCGGATGCAAGAGGCAGCCCATGATCCCCCGCTATTCCCGCCCCGAGATGGTCGCCATCTGGTCAGCCGAGACCAAGTTCCGGATCTGGTTCGAGATCGAGGCCCATGCCTGCGACGCGCAGGCCGATCTGGGCGTGATCCCGAGGGCCAACGCCGAGGCCGTGTGGCGCGCGAAGGACGTCGAGTTCGACGTGGCGCGGATCGACGAGATCGAGGCGGTGACGAAGCATGACGTGATCGCCTTCCTGACCCACCTGGGCGAGATCGTGGGCCAGGACGAGGCGCGCTTCGTTCACCAGGGCATGACCTCGTCGGACGTGCTGGACACCACGCTGAACGTGCAACTGGTGCGCGCGGCGGACCTGCTTCTGGCCGGGCTGGACCGGGTGCTGGCGGCGCTGAAGGCCCGCGCGATGGAACACAGGATGACCCTGCGCATGGGTCGCAGCCACGGCATCCATGCCGAACCCACGACGATGGGCCTGACCTTCGCGCGGTTCTACGCCGAGATGGATCGCAACCGCCGACGGCTTCGGGCCGCGCGGGCCGAGGTGGCGACGGGCGCGATTTCCGGCGCGGTCGGCACCTTCGCCAATATCGACCCGGCGGTCGAGGCGCATGTCTGCAAGATGATGGGGCTGGAACCGGAACCGATTTCCACCCAGGTGATTCCCCGCGACCGGCACGCGATGTTCTTCGCCACGCTCGGCGTGATCGCCAGCGGGATCGAGAACGTCGCGATCGAGATCCGGCACATGCAGCGCACCGAGGTGCTGGAGGGCGAGGAATACTTCTCTCCCGGCCAGAAGGGATCGTCGGCGATGCCGCACAAGCGCAACCCGGTGCTGACGGAAAACCTGACCGGGCTGGCGCGGCTGGTGCGCTCGGCGGTCACCCCGGCGCTGGAGAACGTGGCGCTGTGGCACGAGCGCGACATCAGCCATTCCTCGGTCGAGCGCGGGATCGCGCCGGATGCGACGATCACGCTGGATTTCGCGCTGCACCGGCTTGCCGGGGTGATCGAGAAGCTGGTGATCTATCCCGACAACATGTTGGCGAATCTCGACAAGTTCAAAGGCCTGGTGCATTCGCAGCGGGTGCTTCTGGCGCTCACCCAGAAGGGCGTGAGCCGCGAGGACGCCTATCGTCTGGTGCAAAGGAACGCGATGAAGGTCTGGGAGCAGGGCGCGGATTTCAGGGCCGAGCTCAAGGCCGATCCCGAGGTGACCGCCGCGCTGGACGCCGACGAGATCGAGGCGCTGTTCGACCTCGGCCACCACACAAGGCATGTCGACACGATCTTTGCCCGCGTTTTCGGCAGCGACTGACCGAAGGGCCCGGCCCGGCGCCCTTTCACGGCAGCGTGATTTTGAAACCGAATCGAGGCATGATTGCCTGTAAAGGCACATCACAAGGGAGATCGCCATGCGCATCCTTCTCGTCACGCTTGCCCTGGCCGCGGCGCCGCTGTCGGCCGCCGCCATGTGTTCCAGCGAACGCCACGCCTCGATCAGCTGCGAGGACGGCAAGGTCTGGGACGAAGCCAGCCAGACCTGCATCCTCGCCTCCAGCTGAGGCCCGGACGGGCCGGCGTAAGCTGGCCTTAACCAGCCTCGTGGCAAGGTCCGCCGGAGAATTCCTCGGCGGAGTCATATTCGATGAGCGCGCTTGCCCCCCTGCCCCCACTGGGTGACCTGCCCAAGATCGGTTCGGGCGGCGGCGGCGGCGGAAGCACCGGGCATCTGAGCGGCCGGCAGAAGGCCGCCATCATCGTGCGGCTGCTTGTTGCGCACGGCGCCAAGCTGCCGATCTCCGAGCTTCCCGAAGACCTGCAGACCAGCCTGACCGAGGAAATCGGCCAGATGAAGCCGATCGACCGTGACACGCTGCACGCGGTGGTCGACGAGTTCGCCGACAGGATCGAATCCATCGGCCTGTCCTTCCCGGGGTCCATCGCCGGGGCGCTGGACCTTCTGGACGGGCATCTTTCGGCCCCGGCGGCAAGCCGGCTGCGGCGGCTGGCCGGCAATTCCGGCAAGGCCGACCCGTGGGAGCGGATCGCCAGCGTCGAGGCCGACCGCCTGCTGCCGATACTGGAGGAGGAATCGATCGAGATCGGCGCAGTGATGCTGTCGAAGCTTTCGGTTTCCAAGGCCGCGGAGCTTCTGGGCCGGCTGCCCGGCGACAAGGCCCGCCGCATCGCCTACGCGGTGTCGCAGACCGGCGCCATCGATCCCGACACGGTGCGAAGGATCGGCCTTTCGCTGTCACAGCAACTCGAGGCGGTTCCGCCCAAGGCCTTCGATACCGGGCCGGTCGAACGGGTCGGCGCGATCCTGAACTATTCGCCCGCGAACACCCGCGAGGAGGTGCTCAAGGGGCTGGAGGAAACCGACCGGTCCTTCGCCGACGAGGTACGGAAGGCGATCTTCACCTTCACCAACATCCCGGTGCGGATCGACGCGCGCGACGTGCCGAAGATCATCCGCAACGTCGACCAGGCGGTGCTGGTGGCCGCCCTGGCCGGCGCCAAGGGCGACGATACCAAGTCCGCCGAGTTCATCCTCGCCAACATCTCGCAGCGGATGGCCGACAGCCTGCGCGAGGAAATGCAGGCCCTGGGCAAGGTCAAGGACAAGGACGCCGAAGAGGCGCAGGGCCAGGTCATCGCCGCGATCCGCGAGATGGAGGCCGAGGGCGAGATCTTCCTCGTCGCCGAGGAAGACGCGGACGAATAGTCCTTCCCGCCGCCCCGCGCCCGGCCTAGAAGCCGGGCATGACCGCCCCCGTCCCGATCCCCGCCCCGCAGGCGTTGGCGCAGAATGCCCGCGGCATCGCCATCATGCTGGCGGGCATCCTGTTCTTCACGCTGATGGATGCCCTGGCGCGTCACCTGATGCGTGCCGGTTACGACCCGATGCAGGTGGTCTGGGCGCGCTACACCGGGCAGTTCGTCTTCGTGATGATCGTGGTGGCGCGGCACCTGCCGGGCATCCTGCGCACCCGGCACCCGGTGGCGCAGTGCATCCGGTCGATCCTGCAATTCGCGGCGACCTCGCTGTTCTTTCTTGGCCTCGCCCATATCGGGCTTGCCGAGGCGACGGCGATCATGGACGTGAACCCGGTGCTGATCACCCTGGGCGCGGCGCTGTTCCTGGGCGAACGGATCGGGCCCCGGCGGCTTGCCGGCATCCTCGTCGCGCTGGCGGGCGCACTGATCGTGATCCGGCCGGGCGCGGGGGTGTTTTCCGCCGCCGCGCTGTTTCCGCTGGGGGCGGCGGCCTGCTACGCGGGTTTCGCGCTGATCACCCGCTGGATCGGCGGGCGCGACGGGATCTGGACCTCGCTGGCCTACGCGGCCCTGGTCGGCACCGTCGCGACGTCGGCGATGCAGCCGTTCGTCTGGCGCCCGGTGGCAGCGGGCGAGCTTTGGGGCTTTCTGCTGATCGGCGGGCTCGGCGTGGCCGGGCAGCTGTGCATCCTGCGCGCCTTCACCATCGCCGAGGCCGGCGTTGTCGCGCCCTTCGCCTATGTCGGGCTGGTGTTCGCCACGCTCTGGGGGTTCGCGTTCTTCGCCGAACTGCCGGATCGGTGGACGGTCGCCGGCGCGGCGCTGATCGTCGCGGCGGGGCTTTACGTCTGGTACCGGGAAACCCGGCTGGCGCGGCGGGGCGGGCCCAAGCGGCCGGCCTAGCGCAGCCGCGCCGCGGCGAGGATCGGGCCCGGCCCCGATTGCTGGACGATCACCACCACCGGTTCTTCGCCCGGCGCGGGCACGGATAGCTTCAGCACGCCCT
Source organism: Paracoccaceae bacterium (assembly GCA_024742695.1). Classification (GTDB taxonomy): domain Bacteria; phylum Pseudomonadota; class Alphaproteobacteria; order Rhodobacterales; family Rhodobacteraceae; genus JANSXY01. The sequence goes on from JANSXY010000008.1 coordinate 99,834, forward strand.
GCCCGTCCCAGTCGCGCAGCACCGTCCAGCTGGTGACGATGTTGGCGTAGGTCAGCCGCCGCCCGGCATTCTCGCCGCGCAGGATCTCCACCTGTCGCTCCGGCAGGTAGCGCACCAGTTGCACCACCGCCGGGCCGGGCAGCGGCGGGCGGGCCTCGGCGATGATCTCAAGCGTGCCGCCCTGCCGCGAAAGGTCGAGCCGCACGCGGGCGGGCTTCGCGCCATGGGCGCGGATCACGTCGGCCAGGTGCATCGGCTTCACGCCGGTCAGCCGGTCATGCCCGGCGACGATCATCTGCGGCGTGTAGATCGTGCGCGACCCGGCGGCGCGGGCATAGGCCTTCTGCCGCTTGGTGAACGCCGGGTTGGCGAAACTGTCGGCCCAGCCGATGTAGTCCCAGTAGTCGACATGCAGCGCCAGCGCGATCACGTCCTCGCGCGGGGCCAGTTCGGCCAGCACCGCATCCGCCGGCGGACAGGACGAACAGCCCTGCGAGGTGAAGAGTTCCACCACCACCGGCGCGGTCGCCTCCTGCGCGTCGCCGGGCGCGCCCGCGGACAGGGCGATCATCAGGGCCGCGATGTATCTGATCATGCACTGCGCTCCCCTGGGCTTGCCGACCCGGAGTAGACAAGCCTGCGCGGCTTGACCAATCAAGGTTTTGCGAGCCGCCGGCCGGCATTCGCCGCCGGGCATGGCAAATTGTGCACAACGGTATACAAAAAATCGGCCAGCCCCCTTGATCGCTGTCGGCCGTTGCGGCAAGAGGATTTCAGCAAACCCCAGACCTCCGAAGGGAGCCAGGACAATGCCCATCCAGACCGGCAAGGACACCGCGGGAACCCGCCGCACGCTGACCGCGGGCGGCAAGAGCTATGCCTATTACTCGATCCCGGCCGCGCAGGCGGCGGGGCTGGGCGACTTCTCGCGGCTGCCGGCCGCGCTGAAGGTCGTGCTGGAAAACATGCTGCGGTTCGAGGACGGCGGGCGCACCGTGTCGGTCGACGACGTCCGCGCCTTCGCGGAATGGGCCGACAAGGGCGGCCAGAACCCGCGCGAGATCGCCTACCGCCCGGCCCGCGTGCTGATGCAGGATTTCACCGGGGTGCCCGCGGTCGTCGACCTGGCCGCGATGCGCGACGGGATCAAGGCGCTGGGCGGCGACGCGCAGAAGATCAACCCGCTCAACCCCGTCGACCTCGTGATCGACCATTCGGTGATGATCGACGAGTTCGGCAACCCGCGGGCCTTCCAGCTCAACGTCGACCGCGAGTACGAGCGTAACATCGAACGCTATCAGTTCCTGAAATGGGGCCAGACCGCGTTCCAGAACTTCCGCGTGGTGCCGCCGGGCACCGGCATCTGCCACCAGGTGAACCTGGAATACCTCGCCCAGACGGTCTGGACCGATACCGACCAGGCCGGCGACGAGGTGGCCTATCCCGATACGCTGGTCGGCACCGACAGCCACACCACGATGGTCAACGGCCTTGCCGTGCTGGGCTGGGGCGTCGGCGGGATCGAGGCCGAGGCGGCGATGCTGGGCCAGCCGGTCTCGATGCTGATCCCCGAGGTCGTGGGCTTCAAGCTGACCGGCGAGATGGTCGAGGGCACCACGGCCACCGACCTCGTGCTCAAGGTCGTGGAAATGCTGCGCAAGCACGGCGTCGTCGGCAAGTTCGTGGAATTCCATGGCCCCGGCCTCGATCACCTGCCGCTGGCCGATCGCGCGACGATCGCCAACATGGCGCCGGAATACGGCGCGACCTGCGGCTTCTTCCCGATCGACGACGAAACCCTGCGCTACCTGCGCCAGACCGGCCGCGAGGAAGACCGGATCGCGCTGGTCGAGGCCTATGCCAAGGAAAACGGCATGTGGCGCGACGCCGACTACGCGCCGGTCTACACCTCGACGCTGGAGCTGGACATGGGCACCATCGTGCCCGCGATCTCGGGCCCGAAGCGGCCGCAGGATTACCTGCCGCTGACCCGCGCCAAGGCCGATTTCGCGCACCAGATGGCCGACACGTTCAAGCGGCCGATGGACAAGTCGGTGCCGGTGGCCGGCGAGGACTACGCGATGACCTCGGGCAAGGTGGTGATCGCCTCGATCACCTCCTGCACCAACACCTCGAACCCCTACGTGATGATCGGCGCCGGTCTGGTGGCGCGCAAGGCGCGCGCCCTCGGGCTCGACCGCAAGCCGTGGGTCAAGACCTCGCTCGCGCCGGGCTCGCAGGTCGTGTCGGAATACCTCGAGGCCGCGGGGCTGCAGGAGGATCTCGACGCGATCGGCTTCAACCTTGTCGGCTACGGCTGCACCACCTGTATCGGCAACTCCGGGCCGCTGCAGCCGGAAATCTCGGCGGCGATCGCCGAGGGCGACCTGGTGGCAACGGCGGTGCTGTCGGGCAACCGCAACTTCGAGGGCCGGATCAGCCCCGACGTCCGCGCCAACTACCTCGCCTCGCCGCCGCTTGTGGTGGCCTACGCGCTGGCCGGCGACATGAACATCGATCTGACGACCGAACCGCTGGGCACCGGCAAGGACGGCCAGCCGGTCTACCTGCGGGACATCTGGCCGACGAACAAGGAAATCGCCGACCTCGTCCATGCCACCGTCACCCGCGAGGCGTTCCGGAAGAAATACGCCGATGTCTTCAAGGGCGACGAGCGCTGGCAGGCGGTCGAGACCACCGACAGCGAAACCTACGACTGGCCGGCGACCTCGACCTACATCCAGAACCCGCCGTATTTCCGCGGCATGGGCAAGGACAAGGGCGCGATCACCGATATCGAGGGCGCGCGCATCCTCGCGCTGCTGGGCGACATGATCACCACCGACCACATCAGCCCGGCCGGGTCGTTCAAGCCGACCACGCCAGCCGGCAAGTACCTGACCGAACGCCAGGTCGCGCCCAAGGATTTCAACTCCTACGGGTCGCGGCGCGGCAACCACGAGGTGATGATGCGCGGCACCTTCGCCAACATCCGCATCAGGAACGAGATCCTGGACGGGGTCGAGGGCGGCTATACCAAGGGGCCGGACGGGGCCGAGACCTCGATCTTCGAGGCCTCGATGGCCTACCAGGCCGCCGGCGTGCCGCTGGTGGTGATCGGCGGCATCGAATACGGCGCCGGGTCCAGCCGCGACTGGGCGGCGAAGGGCACCAACCTGCTGGGCGTGAAGGCGGTGATCGCCGAAAGCTTCGAGCGGATCCACCGCTCCAACCTGGTCGGCATGGGGGTGATCCCGTTCGAGTTCACCGGCGGCGACACGCGCAAGACGCTGGGCCTGACCGGCGACGAGGTGATCTCGATCCACGGCCTTGGCGGCGAATTGAAGCCGTTGAGCGAAGTGCCCTGCACGATCCGCTATGCCGACGGGACCGAGAAGACGATCCAGCTCAAGTGCCGGATCGATACCGAGGTCGAGATCGACTATGTCGAGAACGGCGGCGTGCTGCACTACGTGCTGCGGAACCTCGCAGCGGCCTGACGCCCCGCGACGGCGAATCGAAAGGCCCCGCCGGGTTCGGCGGGGCCTTTTGTCGATCCGGCGGGTGTTGCGCGCGGGTCCGGGCGATGTCCGCCGGCCTAACCCTCGGCCGCCAGCGCCTTTTCCAGCTCCGGCACGAAGCGCTGTTCGTAGTCGGACCCGACCAGCGGCCCGATGAACTTGAACGCCACCGTGCCGTCGCCGCGCACGATGAAGGTCTCCGGCGGGCCGGTCACGCCCCAGTCGACGCGGGTGCGCCCCCGGGGATCGGCGATCAGCGCGAAGAACGGGTTGCCGTCGTCGGCGAGATACTCCAGCGCATTGCCCTCGTCGTCGAGCATGTTGACCCCGGCGACCCGAATTCCCTCGGCGGCCATCTGCAACAGCACCGGGTGTTCGGCGCGGCAGGGCGGGCACCACGTCGCCCAGAAGTTGACCACCGTGACCTCGCCGCTGCGCAGGTCGGCATCGGTCAGAACGGGCAGGTCGCCCAGCGCGAGATCGCCCAGCGGCGGCGCCGGCCGGTCGATGAAGACCGAGGGCAGATCGTCGGGATTGTCGCGATGCATGCCCCACCAGAACATCGCGGCGAGCGCGGCGAAAATCGCCGGCGGCAGGATCATCAGCGGCGAAAGCCTAGCCATCGCGTCCCATCCGGTCTTCCTGCGCCGCCAGTGCCCGGCGCACCTTCGCCGCCCGCCACCAGCTGAGCGCCACGATCGCCACCAGCAGCGCCAGCGTCACCCCGTAGGCCGACAGCACGGCCGCGGCATACTTGCCGAGATCGGGCATCATGCCATCCGCTCCCGCGCTTCCAGCGCCTTGAGGCGGCGCAGGCGAATCTCCGTGCGCGTGCGCAACAGCAGCAACGCGACGAACAGGCCCACGAAGCCCGCGATGCAGACGAGCAGCGGGAAATAGAACACGTCGGCCACGTTCTCTTCCTTGTCGAGGCTGAGCGATGCGCCCTGATGCAGGCCCTGGTTCCAGAAATTCACCGCGTAGCGGCTGAGCAGGGCAAAGACCGACCCGACAAGGCACAAAACCCCGGTCAGGTCCGCCGCAGTGTCGGGATTGTCGATCGCCTCCCACAGCGCGACATAGCCGAGGTAGAACAGGAACAGGATCAGGAACGAGGTCAGCCGCGGATCCCAGGCCCACCAGGTGCCCCACATCGGCTCGCCCCAGATCGCCCCGGTAAAGAGCGCGATCAGCGTCATCGTCACGCCGATCGGCGCCGCGGCCTTGGCCGCCAGCGCCGAAACATGGTGGCGGCGGATCAGCCAGATCAGCGAGGCCACCAGCATCATCACCCAGATGTTGATCGCCATCATCGCCGAGGGCACGTGGATGTAGATGATCTTGACCGTCGATCCCTGCTTGTAGTCGTCCGGCGTGAAGAAGAATCCCCAGACCAGGCCGACGACCAGCGCCACGGCCGACAGCGCCGCGACCCAGGGCAGAAGCCAGCCCGAGGTCTGCATGAACTTTTTCGGGTTCGCGTATTCCCAGATCGACATGAGGCGGGTGTAGGGGTCTTTTTCGCGGGTCTCAACTCAAATTCGCGCGGGCGCCTCAGCGCAGATTGACGCGGATCGCCGCGGCAGAGGCGAAGGGCAGAAGCGCCACCGCCGCCGCGGTGATCCCGGCCAGAAGCAGAAGCGGCGTCGCGGTCTCCATCCCCATCGCGCCGCGGCGGCTGACCTCGGCGCCGAAGATCAGCGTCGGCACGTAAAGCGGCAGCACCAGCAGCGACAGCAGCAGGCCGCCGCGCTTCAGCCCGACGGTCAGCGCCGCGCCGAAGGTGCCGATCACCGACAGCGCCGGGGTGCCGATCGCCAGCGACAGCGTGACCCAGGCGAAGCCCGGCTGCGGCAGGTTCAGAAGCACCCCGAAGACCGGTGCGGCCAGCGTCAGCGGCAGGCCGGTCGTCACCCAGTGCGCCGCGGCCTTCATCGTCACCACGCCCTCCAGCGGGATCGGCGCGGTCGCCAGCAGGTCGAGCGATCCGTCCTCGTAGTCCAGCGCGAGAATCCGGTCGAGCGACAGCAGACAGGCCAGCAGCGCGCCGACCCACAGGATACCCGGCGCGATCTTCGCCAGCGTCGCGCCCTCGGGCCCGACACCGAAGGGCACCAGCACCGTCACGATCAGGAAGAACGCAAGCCCGAGGCCGAAGCCGCCGCCGGCGCGGATCGCCAGCCTGAGGTCACGGATCACCAGCGCGATCATGCGAAGGCCCCGTCGAAGGAGCGGTCGAACTCGCCCGAAATCCCGCCCTCGCCCGGCGGCCTCGCCTTGAAGGCGCCGAGATCGAGCACCCGCGCCTCGGGCAGGCCCAGATCGATATGGGTGGCGATCACCGCCATGCCGCCGGCGGCCAGATGGCCGCGCACCGCCTCGCCGAACAGCGCGACCGAGGCGGTATCGAGCGAGACGGTCGGCTCGTCCAGCACCCAGACCGGGCGGCCGGTGACCAGCAGCCGCGCCAGCCCCAGCCGCCGCTTCTGGCCCGCCGACAGGCTCATCGCCGGGCGCGGGGCCAGCTGCGACAGGTTCATTCGCTCCATCGCGGCGGCGACGGCGGACGCGCCGGTGCCGTAGACCGCCGCCCAGAACGCGAGGTTCTCCGCCACCGTCAGCGTCGCCTTCAGCCCGTCAGCATGGGCGGCATAGGCGATCGCCTCGGCCGGCAGGCTCATCGTGCCCGCCAGCGGGGGTTGCAGCCCCGCCAGCGTGCGCAGCAGCGTGGTCTTGCCGATCCCGTTCGGCCCGCGCAGGATCAGCGCCTCGCCCCCCGCCACGGCAAAGCCCAGCCCCTCCAGCACGGGCACCCCGCCGCGCGCGACGGCAAGATCGGAAACGCTGAGGTCCATGCCCCGGCCCTACCCCGCCGCCGGCGCGACCGGCAAGAGCGCCGCGGCCACCCGCCGCCCCTCGGACAGAAGCACGTTGAAGGTGCGCGCCGCGGCGGGCGTGGCCATGTTTTCCACCCCGAGGCCCGCCGCCTCTAGCGTGTCGCGGAACGCCCGGGGCAGATGCGCGGTGTCCGCCCCGGTCCCGATGAACAGCACATCGACATCGCCGGCCAGCGCCAGCAGGCTTTCGGTATCGCCGTAGCCGCCCCAGGCCACGTGATCGGCGCCGCGCAGCAGCACCGGCCCCTCGACCACCTGCCCGGCGATCCGGAAGAACCCCGGCCCGTAGCCGTCCACCGGCACCAGCCCGCCGAAACTCGCCTCGTTCAGTCGCATCACCCTCTCCAGATCGGCAGCCCGCTCACGGCCGAGGCCGCGATGATCCCGTAGGCCGCCCCACGATAAAGCCTTTCGCGCGCCGGGTCGAACATCCAGGCGCCGACGAGCGTGGCGGCCGCGAAAGGCACCGTCAGGATCGCCGCCAGCGCCACCTCGGCCCGGCCCGCCGCGCCGGTGGCAAGGAACAGCGCCACCAGCAGCACCCCGAACAGCACGAGATAGGACATCAGGTTAGCCCGGATCACCGCCGCCGGCCGATCCGTGGCGACGTTGAGCAGGATCGCCGGCGGCCCGGCCAGCCCGCTCGCGCCGCCCAGGAAACCGCTGAGCGCGCCGGTGCCGTAGCCCAGCCTCGGCCCGACCGTCCCGCGCCAGCGCCAGCCCGAGGCGATCAGCGCCAGCATCCCCAGCGCGAGGATCGACAGTGCCCAGCGAAACGCCTCGACCGGCAGGGCGGAGGCCAGCCAAAGCCCCACCGGCAGCGCCAGCGCGGCCCCGGCCACCATCCGGCCCACTTCCGCCCGTTCCGCCCGCTTCAGCGCCCGCGGCACCTGCGGGGCCAGGCCCAGCACGTCCATCAGCGTCATCACGGTGATCGCGGCCAGCGGCGCCAGCGCCGAACCGGCCACCGGCATGAAGATCAGCCCGGTGCCGAACCCGGCGAAGCCGCGCACCAGCCCGGCCACCGCCGCCGCGGCGATCAGCAGCCACAGCTCCGGCACGGCCAGCGCGCCGGCCAGTGCCTCAGCCATCCTTGCTGCCGAACTGGGTGCCGGCGTTCGACCCCTCGGTCTTGCCCCAGTCGCGCTTCACGCCAAGGAACAGCACGATGTTCTTGGCCACGAAGACCGAGGAATAGGTGCCGATGATCACGCCCCAGATGATCGCGAAGACAAAGCCGCGGATCACGTCGCCGCCCAGAACGTAAAGCGCGATCAGCGCGATCAGCGTGGTGCCCGAGGTCATCACCGTGCGGCTCAGCGTCTCGTTCACGCTGAGGTTCATGACCTCGCGCAGCGGCGTCTTCTTGTACTTGATCAGGTTTTCCCGCAGCCGGTCGAAGACGACGACGGTATCGTTGATCGAATAGCCAAGGATCGTCAGCAGCGCGGCGATGATCGCCAGGTCGAAGCGGATCTGCAGGATCGAGAAGATGCCGACCGTCACCACCACGTCATGCACGAGCGCCGCCACCGCGCCGACCGCGAACTGCCATTCGAACCGCAGCCAGATGTAGAACAGGATCGCCGCCGTCGCCCCCGCCACGGCGAGGATCGCCGTCCAGATCAACTCGCCCGACACCTTCGGACCGACCGATTCGACCGAGGTGAATGTCAACGTGTCATCCAGCCCCGTCAGCGCGGTCTGCACCGCGGCGACGATCTCGGGCGTCACGCTTTCGGCGCCCTCCTGGGCCTGGATACGGATCATCGCGACGTTCTGATCCGCCTCGAAGGTCGGATCGAACACCTCGGTGATCGACACGTCGCCCAGGTTCAGGGGCGCGATCGCGTCGCGGTAGGCGCCGACATCGACGGGCTGCACCGCCTCGGTGCGGATCGTCGTGCCGCCGCGGAAATCGATGCCGAAGTTCAGCCCCACGGTCAGCGCGAGGATGAGCGAGGCGATCACCGCCACGACGGACGCGCCCAGCGTGACGGTCTGGAACCGGAAGAAATCGAACTCGGTCTTCTCGGGGACAAGTCTCAGCCGCCGCATGTCTGCCCCCTCATACCAGCACCGTCTTCGGCCTGGTGCGTTCGAACCAGGTCACGACGATCAGACGGGTGACGAAGATCGCGGTGAAGACCGAGGTGAGAATCCCGATCCCCAGCGTCACCGCGAAGCCCTTGACCGGGCCGGACCCGAGGAAGAACAGGATCGAGGCGACGATGAAGGTGGTGATGTTCGCGTCGATGATCGCCGACAGCGCCTTTTCATAGCCCAGTTCGATCGCGCGGGCCGGTCCCTTGGCGACCTTCATCTCTTCGCGGATCCGTTCGAAGACCAGCACGTTGGCATCGACCGCCATGCCGATGGTCAGCACGATCCCGGCGATGCCCGGCAGCGTCAGCGTCGCCCCGATGGCCGACAGCGTGCCGAAGATCAGCCCGACATTGAGGCTGAGCGCGAGGCTCGCGAAGATCCCGAACAGGCCGTAGGAGGCAATCATGAAGGCCACCACGGCGACCATGCCGACAAGCGCGGCGATCCGCCCCGCCTCGACCGAATCCTGGCCCAGCTCCGGGCCGATCGTCCGTTCCTCGAGGAACGTCATGCCGGCGGGCAGCGCGCCGGCGCGCAGCAGCACGGCCAGGTTCGTCGATTCCTCCACCGTGAACGATCCGGTGATGATCCCCGAACCGCCGGAGATATGGGCCTGGATCACCGGGGCCGAGATCACCTCCTCGTCCAGCACGATGGCGAAAGGCTGACCGATGTTCGCGGCGGTATAGTCCCCGAACTTGCGCGCCCCGGCGGGATTGAACCGGAACGAGACGGCGGGGCGGTTGTTCTGGTCGAAATCGGGCCGCGCATCCACCAGCTCCTCGCCCGAGACGACGGGCGCGGATTCGACGACGTAGAACTGCCCCTCCTCGTCCATCGAGGGCAGCAGCCGGTTGCCCAGCCCCGCCGCGGCCCCGGCATCCGAGGTGCGGCGCACGACCGGGTGGAAGGTCAGCCGCGCGGTGGTGCCGATCAGCGCCTTCAGTTCCGCGGCCGATCCGATGCCCGGCACCTGGATCAGGATCCGGTCGGCGCCCTGGCGCTGGATCGTGGGTTCGCGGGTGCCGACCTCGTCGACCCGGCGGCGGATGATTTCCAGCGATTGCTGCATGGTGCGGTCGTCGGTGGCCTGCCGCTCGGCCTCCGACAGGCGCACGATCAGCAGGTCGCCCCGGCCCTCGACCTCGAGGTCGGACTGGCCGACGCCGGTGAGCGTGACCACCGGCTGCGCCAGTTCCCGCACCGCCGCCACCGCCTCGGCCATCGCGCCGGGGCGCTCGATGCGGACGTGCAGCTCGCCCGGCGTGCCATCGATCCGGCGGATCGTGCCGACGCTGTCGCGCAGGTCGCGCAACACGTCGCGGACCTCGGGCCAGAGCCCGTCCATCCGGTCGGCATAGACATCCGAGACATGCACCTCGGCCAGCAGATGCGCGCCGCCGCGCAGGTCCAGCCCCAGGTTCACGAGGCCGGAGGGCAGCCAGTCAGGCCAGGCCGCCAGTTGCAGTTCCTGCTCGGCGCTCAGGGCACCGGACCGGTCGAGCGCGACAAGCGCGTCGTTATGTCCCTCGACCCGGCTGTAGAACAGGTTCGGCATGGCAAGCAGGACACCGAGGGCGCAAACCCCCAGGATCAGCACGCGCTTCCACAGCGGGATCAGGAGCATCGTTGCGCCTTCAGTTCGCGCCCTGGGCGGGTTCGGTCTTGTTCAGCACCTGCGCGACGGTGGCCTTGATCACCCGCACCTTCACGCCCTCGGCGATCTCGACCTCGATCTCGCCGTCTTCCTTGACCTTGACGACCTTGCCGACGATCCCGCCCTGGGTAATGACCTGGTCGCCGCGGCGCAGCGCCTCGACCATCGCCTTGTGTTCCTTCATCTTCTTCTGCTGCGGGCGGATCAGCAGCAGGTACATGATCACGAAGATCAGGATCAGCGGAACGAATTGCGCAATGGCGGACCCGGCATCGGGACCGGCGGCCTGGGCATAGGCGGGGGTGACGAACATCTCTGTCCTCTCGTCTGGGTCGCACGGGCGCCCGGCCGGGCCCCCCTTGAAAAGTCGGCGCACCCTATCCGGGGGGGCAGACCTTGGCAAGGCGGCCCGGACCCGGGCGACAGGCTGGATATAGGCGCTTGCGCGGGGGGCGAAAGGGGGGCGGGTGAAAACCGCGGCCCCTTGCCTTGCCGCCGTTTCCGGGCTGGCGGCATGGGCGGCACCGCGCCAAGGGGGGCAAGGCCCTGCGGCCGGCGCGGGGGCGGCGGTAGCGCCGGGCGGTGCGGTTCGGCCTGGCGGGACGACGGCCGCGGCCCATCGGCCACCACCTGCCCCCGCCCCCTGAATTGCCCCTTCCCCTCGCCCCCGCGCATGCGGCATACCGGGGCCGCGATCCGCCATCCGACCCCGGAGCCCCAGCCATGCACGACATCCGCGCCATCCGCGACAATCCCGCCGCCTTCGACGCCGCGCTCGCCCGCCGGGGCCTCGCGCCGATGGCCTCCGACCTGCTGGCGATCGACGAGGCGCGGCGCGCGAAGATCCATGCCGCCGAAACCGCGCAGGCCGCGCAGAACGCCGCTTCGAAAGAGGTCGGCGCGGCAAAGGCGCGCGGCGACGAGGCCGAATTCGAACGCCTGCGCGCGCTGGTGGCCGACAAGAAGGCCGAGGTCGCGCGGCTCAACGCCGAGGCGGGCGACGAGGATGCGCGGCTGCGCGCGGCGCTGCTGGGCATCCCCAACAGCCCGCTGCCCGACGTGCCCGACGGCGCCGACGAGGCCGGCAACGTGGAAATCCGCCGCTGGGGTACGCCGCGCGCCTACGATTTCGCGCCGAAGGAGCACTACCAGTTGTCCGCCGTCCAGCCCGGCATGGATTTCGAGACCGCCGCGAAGCTGTCGGGCGCGCGCTTCGTCGTGCTGCGCGGCGCGGTGGCGCGGCTGCACCGGGCGCTGGCGCAGTTCATGCTGGATCTGCACACCACCGAACACGGCCTGACCGAGACGATCACCCCGGTTCTGGTGCGCGACGAGGCGATGGTGGGCACCAACCAGCTGCCGAAATTCGCCGAGGACAGCTATCAGACCACCAATGGCTGGTGGCTGATCCCGACCTCGGAGGTGACGCTGACCAATACCGTGGCTGGCGATATCCTCGATGCCGCCGCGCTGCCGATCCGGATGACCGCGCAGACGCAATGCTTCCGGTCCGAGGCCGGCAGCGCCGGCAAGGACACCGCCGGCATGCTGCGCCAGCACCAGTTCGAGAAGGTCGAGATGGTGTCGATCACCACGCCGGACACCTCGCTGGACGAACACGAACGCATGACCCGCTGCGCCGAAGCGGTGCTGGAACGGCTTGGCCTGCCCTACCGGACGGTCGTGCTGTGCACCGGCGACATGGGCTTCGGCGCGCAGAAGACGCATGACATCGAGGTCTGGCTGCCCGGCCAGGACACCTACCGCGAGATTTCCAGCGTATCGGTCTGCGGCGATTTCCAGGCCCGGCGGATGAACGCCCGCTACCGGCCCGAGGCCGGCGGCAAGCCCGAGTTCGTGCACACGCTGAACGGCTCGGGCCTTGCCGTCGGGCGCTGCCTGATCGCGGTGCTGGAAAACGGCCAGACGGCCGAGGGCGGGGTCGACCTGCCCGAGGCGCTGTGGCCCTGGCTGGGCGGCAAGACCCGGATCACGCCGGAGGGCGCGCTGGCGTAGGGGTATCGGCCCGCGCGCGACGCGTGCACCGGCAGGCGAGGACGCGAGCTTGCAGATCGCAGAACAGTTCTTTCCCGGCGCGCTGGGCGGCATCGTGGCGCTGCACGGCCGCCACTATGCCGAGCACTGGGGCTTCGGCCCCTATTTCGAGGCGAAGGTCGCGCGCGAACTGGCCGGTTTCGCGGCCCGCCGCAGCGACGACGATCTCGTCTTGCTGGCGCGGGACGACGCGGGGCTTGCGGCCTCGCTGATCCTCGACCTGAACGATCCGATGTCGGGGGATCGCGGCGCGCACCTGCGCTGGTTCATCGTCGCGGATCGGCGGCGCGGAACGGGCCTTGGCCGCATGCTCCTGAACCGGGCCATCGCCCATGCCGAGGCCCGCCGCGGCGGCCGCGCCTGGCTCACCACCTTCGCGGGGCTGCACCCGGCGCGGCACCTTTACGAAAGCCAGGGCTTCCGGCTGGTGCACGAGGCCGAAGGCACGGCCTGGGGCACCGTGGTGCGCGAGCAGGAATTCCGCCGCTGACAGGACGCGGGGAACCGCGCCGATACCGCCGGCCGGCCCCGGCCGTTCCGATGCATTGACAGCCGCCGCCGCGGCCCCGACAGTTTCGCCGGCCGCGAAACTGGCCGCTGTGCATGGTGAGCGTATTGGGTTCCGGGTTCGAGGTGATCGATTGCGACGGGGTGCGGGTCGCGGTGCGGCCCGGCTTCATCGGCGACCGGATCGCGCGGCCCCTGCGCGCGGGCCGCTACGAGCGCGGCGAACGGCAGGGGCTGGAGCGGCTGTTGCGGCCCGGCGACCGGGTGCTCGATCTTGGCAGCGGGCTTGGCGTGGTGGCGGCGGTCTGCGGGCGCGCCTGCCCCGAGGGCGCGGTCCTGTCGGTCGAGGCGAACCCGGACCTCCTGCCGATGATCCGCGAAACCCTGCGGCTGAACGGCGTGACCAATGCCGAGCTGCGCCACGGCGCCGTGGTCGGGCCCGGCGCCGCGCCGGCCGCGATTCCCTTCTACCTGCGGGCCGATTTCTGGGCCTCGTCGATGGAACCGGGGTCGCGGCCCTATGAGCGGGAGGTCAGCGTGCCGGCGCTGCCGCTGGCCGATCTCATGGCGGAATTCCGCCCCACCGTGCTGTCGTGCGACATCGAGGGCGGCGAGGACGGGCTGTTCTACGGGCTCGACCTGTCCGGTCTGCGCCTTGCGGTGATCGAGATGCACCCGAAGGCGATCGGCGAGGACGGCGTGGCCGGGGTGCGCCGCGCGCTGGCCGCCGCCGGGCTGGCGCCGCTGCCGCAGGCCCGGCCATCGACCGTCGTGACCTTCGGCAGGCAGGCGGCGGCGAAACCGGCTTCGCCCGCGCCGGCCTGGCCGCCCGCCGATCCCCGCATCCTCGTCGCCACCTGCATGAAGGACGAAGGCCCGTTCATCCTCGAATGGGTCGCGTGGACCAAGGCGATCGGCGTGACCGACATCGTCGTCTTCTCGAACGATTGCAGCGACGGCAGCGACCGGCTGCTGGACCGGCTGGACGCGATGGGCGAGATCACCCACCTGCCGAACCCCGCCGCAAGCGAGGGAGGCAGCTACCTGCAACCCGTCGCGCTGCGCTACGTGCAGCAGATGCCGGTGTTCCGGCGCGTGGATTTCTTCCTGTCCTGCGACGTGGACGAGTTTCTCAATATCCGTGTCGGCACGGGCCGGCTGCAAGACCTGTTCGCGGCGGTGCCACCCTTCGACGTGCTGTCGGCCTGCGAACTGGTGCATGGATCGAACGGCCGCGTCGCCTTCGAACCGGGGCTCGTGACCGAGCTGTTTCCGGACCACGACACGCCGCGCCCCGGCAAGTGGAAGGCCCGCGCCGGGGTCAAGAGCATCGTGCGGCTGGGCGACCGGATCGCGGCGGTGCGCAACCACCGCCCCGACCTTGCCGTGCCCGCCGCCGAGGCGGTCTGGCTGGACGGATCGGGCCGGCCGATGACCGACCTGGCCCGCGACCGCGACCAGAACGGCACCGACCGGCGCGGGCGCTACGACCTCGTGTCGCTCGATCATTTCCCGTTGCGGTCGGTCGAGTCCTTCCTCGTTAAGATGGCGCGCGGCGACGTCGTGGTGGCGGGCAAGCGGGTCAGCCGGCGCTACTGGCGGGTGCGCGACCGCAACGACCACCGCAGCAGCGACCTTGCGCCGGGCCGGTCCCGCGCGCGGCCGGTGCTGGACCGTCTGATGGCCGATGCCGAACTCGCCGACTGCCACGCCGCCTGCATCGCCGCCCATCGCGCGATGATCGACCGGCTGCGCGGCGCGCCGGACTATGCCGAGCGGCTGGACTGGATCCTGTCGCTGAAGGCCGCGGACGGGCCGGGCTAACCGCCCTTGCCGGCCTTCTTCGTCGCGCCGCTGTCGACATGCTTCTTCAGCCGCGACGGGGTGGATTTCTTGCGATCCTTGTAGGGGTTCTTCGCCCCCTGGTCGCGCAGGGTCATCCGGATCGGCGTGCCGGGCATGTCGAAATCGGCCCTGAGCCCGTTGACGAGGTAGCGCAGGTAGCTGTCGGGCACCTTGTCGGTATGGGTCGCCATGATCACGAAGGCCGGCGGCCGCGTCTTGACCTGGGTCATGTAGCGCAGCCGGATCCGCCGCCCGCCCGGCGCCGGCGGCGGATGCGCCTCGGTCATCGCCGAAAGCCACTGGTTCAGCTTTGCCGTCGGCACCCGGCGGTTCCAGACCTCGTGCGCCTTCAGGATCGCGGCATGCAGCCGGTCGAGCCCCTTGCCGGTCTTCGCCGAGACCGTCACCAGCGGCGCGCCGCGCAACTGCGGCAAGAGCCGCTCGAACGCCTCGCGCAGCTCGCGGATCTTGGCGTTCTTGTCGTCCTCCATGTCCCACTTGTTCACCGCCACGACGACCGCGCGGCCCTCGGTCTCGGCGAAATCGGCGATCCGCAGATCCTGCGTCTCGAACGGGATCGCGGCGTCCAGAAGCACCACGACGACCTCGGCGAAGCGGACCGCGCGGATGCCGTCGGCGACCGAGAGCTTTTCCAGCTTGTCGGAAATCTTTCCGCGCTTGCGCATCCCGGCGGTGTCGAAGATCCGCATCGGCGTGCCCATGAACTCGGTCGTGACGGATATCGCGTCACGGGTGATGCCCGCCTCGGGGCCGGTCAGCAGACGGTCTTCGCCAAGGATCTTGTTGATCAGCGTCGATTTTCCCGCGTTCGGCCGGCCGATCACCGCCAGTTGCAGGGGCTTCGCGGCGGTGATCTCGGGCACCTCCGCCTCGTCCTCCTCGCCGGTCACGTCGACATCGACCTCGGGCGCGTCCTTGCGCGCGACCTCATCGAAGGCGTCGGCCAAGGGTTGCAGCACGTCGTAGAGATCGTCCAGCCCCTCGCCGTGCTCGGCGGAAATCCGGATCGGCTCGCCCAGGCCCAGGCCCCAGCCCTCGGCGGCGCCGGCCTCGCCCGCCCGGCCCTCGGCCTTGTTGGCGGCGAGGATCACGTGGCGGGCGCGTTTGCGCAGGATGTCGGCGAAGATCTCGTCGGCCGGGGTGACGCCCTCGCGCGCGTCGAAGACGAACAGGCAGATATCGGACATGTCGACCGCGCGCTCGGTCAGCCGCCGCATCCGGCCCTGCAGGCTTTCGTCCTCGACCAGTTCCAGCCCGGCGGTGTCGATCGCGACGAAGCGCAGGTCGGCCAGACGCGCCTCGCCCTCGCGCAGGTCGCGGGTCACGCCCGGCTGATCGTCGACCAGCGCCAGACGCTTGCCGACGAGGCGGTTGAACAGCGTCGACTTGCCCACGTTCGGACGGCCGACGATGGCGAGCGTGAAGGTCATGGCACGGGCCCCGGCTGGATCGAAGCCGCCCCCTTACACCCCTTCGGCCTCAACGGAAAGCGTGAAGCTGCCCGCGGGTGGAGACGACATACATGACCCCGCCGGCCACCGCCGGCCCCGCCGCCGCGCCGCCGGGCAATTCGACCTCGGCCGTCAGCGCGCCGGAGACCGGATCGAAACCGCGCAGCGCGCCCTCGGCCGAGGCGACCCAAAGCCGCCCGCCCGCCAGCACCGGGCCGTACTGCGCGAAGATCCGCTGCTGGCGGCGCGGCTTGTCCTTGGTGAAATAGGGCAGGTCGACCGCCCAGACGGTGCTGCCGTCGCGCGCGTCGAGCCGGATCAGCCGGTTCTCGTCGGACACGAGGAACACCGCGCCGCCCACCGGCCAGACCGGCGCGGCCGCGCCCTCCTCCGCCTGCCAGCGCCGCCCGCCGGTGCCGAGGTCGAGCGCCACGACCCGCCCTGCGGACGAACCGGCATAGACGGTGTTGCCGGCGATCACCGGATCGCCGGTGATGTCGCGCACCGTGGCATAGGCCCGGCCAAGACGGCCGCCGACGACGATTTCGGCCCACAGCGCGGTGCCGTCGGCCCGGGCGACCGAACGAACCTCGCCCGAGGCGAAGGGCAGGATCACCCGGTCGCCGGAGACCGCCGGCGCCCCGGCGCCCACCTTGCCCGAACCGCCCGGCGTACCCGCGATAACCCAGTCGATCCGGCCGGAGGCCGCCGATACCGCCCAGGCCGAGCCGTCGCGCGCGACGACGAACACCTGCCCGGCCGCCACCGCGGGCGCACCGCCGATCGGGGCATCGAAGCTTTGCCGCCAGAGTTCCGCGCCACTGGCCGCGTCGAGCGCGACCAGATCGCCGAACCCGGTGGTGGCATAGACCCGCGCGCCGTCGGTCGCCAGCCCGCCGCCCGAGATCGCGTCGCGGCCCGCCGCAAGATCGGCCTGCCACAGCCGCGCGCCCGAGGTCGCGACGGCGGTTACGGTGGCGCGGCTGTCCATCGCGAAGACCCGCCCGCCGGAAACCACGGGCTGCGCGCTGATCCGGTGCCGCCGATCCTCGCCCGCGCCGATGTCGACGGTCCAGATCCGCGCCGGGGCCGCGGCCAGCGCCGGATGACCGGCGCTATGCGAGGCCGCGCCATTCGGATGCGTCCAGTCGGCGTTGACCCCGGCCGCCGGCAGCGTGATCGGCACAGGCCGCGCCGCGGTGTCGCCGGTCTCGCCCCCGGCGCCGATGATCGCGCGGGGATCGAGCCGTTCACCGGGCAGGCGGACGTCCTTGGGGGCGCAACCCGCCGCCGCGACGACCAGCGCAAGCGTCATCGCCGCGCGGGAAAACCTCAGCGAAAGCCCCAGCATCGCGTCACCCTGCCCCTTCACCCGCCGTCGCCGGGCGCCACGTCGCCGCCCAGCGCCACAATCAACTGCGCTGCCCGGCGTTGCAAGCCCGCCGAGGCGGCGGCATCCTGCCGAAGCGCCTGCAGGGTCTCGAGCGCGGCCTCGGTCCGTCCGGCCGCGACCAGCGACAGCGCCTGCTGTTCCAGCGCCAGCGCCCGGAACGGGGCCCCCGGCGCGGCAAGCCCTTGCAGCGCGGCGTCGCGGTCCGCGGCCGACAGATCTGGCCCCGACAGGATCACCCATTTCAGCCGCGCGAGGTCGCGGTAGACCACCGGCAGGCCGGGATCGGCCGCCACGGCTTCCAGTGCGGCCAAGGCCGCGCCGCGGTCACCGGCCTCGTCGGCCACCGAGGCGCGCAGCAGGTCGCGGATCGCGGCCCCGTCGCCCTCGACCGCGATATCGGCCAGCGCCGCGGCCCGGTCGGGCGCGGCGATCGCCGCCAGCACGGCGTCGCCGAAGGCTTCCGCCGCCCGCCGTTCGCTGGCCTTGCGCCATTCGTTCCAGGCCGCGCCGCCGACGATCGCGACGACGACCAGCGCGGCGATCCAGCCATAGCGCCGGAACAGCGCGAACAGGCGGTCGCGACGCACCTCTTCGGTGACCTCGTCGATGAAGCTGTCGCTGTCGCTCACGCGGACCTCCCCGTCCGGGTCCGGCGCATGCCGGCCCACCCTTTCTGACCCGCCCGTCTTACACGCAGCGCGCCGGGCTTGCCAAGGGCGGGCCGGCGCCGGCGCGAAACCCCGATGCTGCAGCGCCGCATCGGGGTTGCCCTTCGGCCCCGCGAGGCCTAGCTTTCGTCAAACGTGGCCCGCCCGGCGCGCGGCCCCGGGGCGCGGCCTTTCCAGTTCGAGGTGCCGATGCGTATCCTTCCGATCCTGACCGCAGCCCTGGTGATGGCGGTGCTGTACCTCGCCGTCTTCGAACGCGACCGGCTGATGGGCATGGCCGGCGCCGCGCCCGAGACGGCGCCGGCGCCGGAAGCCGCCGCCGCGCCGGCCGCATCCGAACCGGCCCCCGTTTCGGTCGTTGCGCTGCGCAGCACCGCGCGCGGGCTGGCCTCCGGCGTGCTGCTCCGCGGCGAGACGCAGGCCGCGCGCGAGGTCGAGATGCGGGCCGAGACCAGCGGGCAGATCGTGTCCGTGCCGCTGCGCAAGGGCGCCGCGGTCGAGGCCGGCACGCTCTTGTGCGAGATCGACGAGGGCACCCGCGGGGCGGCGCTGGCCGAGGCCGAGGCGCGGCTGCCCGAGGCCCGCGCCCGGCTGATCGAGGCGCGCGCGCGGCTGCCCGAAGCCGAGGCGCGGCTCGCCGAGGCGGAACTGACCGCCAATGCCGCGCGGCGGCTGGGCGAGGACGGGTTCGCCTCGGCCACCCGGATCGCCAATGCCGATGCCGCCCTGTCGTCCGCCGAGGCCGGGGTCGAGGGCGCGCGCACCGGCATCCTCGCCGCCGAGGCGGGGCTCAAGGCGGCGCAGGCGGCGATCGAGGCGGCCGAGCGGGAACTGGGCCGCACCCGGATCACCGCGCCCTTCGCCGGCCTTCTGGAAACCGACACGGCCGAGACCGGCGCGCTGATGACCCCCGGCGCGCTCTGCGCCACGATCATCGCGCTCGATCCGATCCGGATCGTCGGCTTCGTACCCGAGACCGAGATCGACCGGCTGGCGCCCGGCGCCCGCGCCGGGGCGCGGCTGGCCACCGGACGCGAGCTGGCCGGCACCGTCAGCTTCCTGTCGCGCGCGGCGGACCGCGACACCCGCACCTTCCGGGTGGAAATCGAGGTGCCCAATCCCAACCTCTCGATCCGCGACGGCCAGACCGCCGAGATCGTGATCGAGGCGGAGGGCGAACGCGCGCATCTTCTGCCGGCCTCGGCCCTCACGCTGGACGACGACGGCCGGCTGGGGCTGCGCATCGTGGTCGATGGCCGCGCCGGTTTCGCGCCGGTAAGCCTGTTGCGCGACACGCCCGAAGGCGTCTGGGTCGCCGGGCTGGAGGAAACGGCGGCGGTGATCGTGACCGGGCAGGATTACGTGACCGAAGGTGTGCCCGTCGCCGTCACCTGGCGGGACGCGGGCGAATGACCGGGATCGTCGACTGGGCCGCCTCGCGGGCGCGGATGATCCTGGCCTTCATCGCGCTGTCGATCACCGCGGGGCTTCTGTCCTACATCGGCCTGCCGAAAGAGGGCGAGCCGGATATCGAGATCCCGGCGCTGTTCGTTTCCGTCCCGTTCCCCGGCATCTCTGCCGAGGACAGCGAAACCCTGCTGGTCAAGGTGATGGAGACCGAGCTTTCCGATCTCGACGGGCTCGACCGGATGTCCGGCACCGCGGCGGACGGCTACGGCGGCATCGTGCTGGAATTCGAATTCGGCTGGGACAAGTCGCGCACCATCGCCGACGTGCGCGACGCGATGAACACCGCCGAGGCGAAATTCCCCGACGGCGCCGACAAGTATTCGATCAACGAGATCAACTTCTCGGAATTCCCGATCATCGTGGTGACCCTGTCGGGCCGGGTGCCCGAACGCACGCTTCTGCGCCTTGCCAAGGACTTGCAGGACGATCTGGAAGGGCTGGAGCCGGTTTTGGAAGCGGCGCTGGCCGGGCATCGCGACGAGATGCTGGAGGTGGTGATCGACCCGCTGCGGCTGGAGGCCTACAACGTCACCGCCGGCGAACTGGTCGCCGTGGTGCGCAACAACAACCAGCTGATCGCCGCCGGAGAGGTGGAAACCGCCTCGGGCGCCTTCGCCGTCAAGATCCCGTCGTCCTTCGACCGGCCCGAGGATGTCTACGACCTGCCGGTGAAGACCAACGGCGAGCGGGTGGTGACGCTGGGCGACATCGCCGACATCCGCCTGGCCTTCGAGGACCGGACCGGCACCGCGCGGTTCAACGGCGCGCCGACGGTCGCGTTGCAGGTCGTCAAGCGCAAGGGCTACAACATCATCGACACCGCCGCGCTGGTGCGCGAGACGGTGGCCGCGGCGCAGGCCGGCTGGCCGGAGGAACTGCAAGGCGCGATCTCGGTGGGCACCTCGCTCGACCAGTCGGTGGCCGTGGGCTCGATGGTGAGCCAGCTGGAAAGCTCGGTTCTGACGGCTATCGCGCTGGTGATGATCGTGGTGCTGGCGACGCTGGGCAGCCGGTCGGCCCTGCTGGTCGGGCTGGCGATCCCGACCTCGTTCCTTCTGACCTTCGCGCTGATGGCGGTGATCGGGCTGACGATCTCGAACATCGTGATGTTCGGCCTGATCCTGGCCGTCGGCATGCTCGTCGACGGGGCGATCGTGGTGGTGGAATACGCCGACCGGCGGATTTCCGAGGGCTCGGGCCCGATGCGGGCCTATGTCGAGGCGGCGAAGCGGATGTTCTGGCCGATCGTGTCCTCGACCGCGACGACACTTTGCGCCTTCCTGCCGATGCTGTTCTGGCCCGGCGTGGCGGGCGAGTTCATGGGGATGCTGCCGGTCACGCTGATCTTCGTGCTGTCGGCCTCGCTGGTGGTGGCGCTGATCTACCTGCCGGTGATGGGCGGCGTCGCCGGCCGGTTCAGCCGCCGGATCGAGCGCGCCTCGGCGCTGCTGATGCCGCTGCCCTGGATCGTGCGCGCGGCGCTGGTGCCGCTGGCGCTGGCGCTGCTCTACGCCGGGGCGATGCTGACGCTCAATCCCGGCTGGCCCGGCGGCACCAGGCCGCCGGGCGATCCGCTGGCCTCGCTGCCCGGCGTGCTGCTGTTCGTCGCCGCCGCCGTGGCCGCCTCGGTCACGCTCGGGGCCGCGCGCATCGAACGCCGCGCCCGCCGCGTCGCCCTGCCCGGCCGCCACACGGCCTTCGGCCATGTCGTGCGGCTGATCACCGGCAACCCGGTGATGCCGCTGGTGGCGATCGGGGCCGTCGCGGCCTTCGTGATGGCGGTCTTCGCGACCTATGGCGCGAACAATCGCGGCACCGAGTTCTTCGTCGAGGTCGAGACCGAGCAGGCGATCGTCTACATCCGCGCTCGTGGCAACCTTTCGCTGGCCGAGAAGGACGCGCTGCTGGCCGAGGCGGAGGCGATGGTGATCGGCACACCGGGGATCGCCAGCGTGTTTTCCTTCGCCGGCGATGGCGGGCTGAACCAGAACACCGGCGGCGCCAGCGCGCCGCGCGACACGGTGGGCCAGATCCAGATCGAGATGATCCCCTGGGACGAACGCAGGGACAGGCCGGACCTCGATGGCGACCTGGTGCTCGACCGGGTGCTGGACAAGCTCGCGGCGCTGCCCGGCATCAAGATCGAGGCGCTGAGCCAGACCGACGGCCCGGCCTCGGGCAAGCCGATCCAGCTGCAACTGAAGGGCGACGATTTCGACGCCCTCGACCGGGCGGTGGACATCGTGACCGCGAAGCTGGAAACGATGACGGCGGTCACCGCGATCGAGGATACCCGCCCGCTGCCCGGCATCGACTGGGAACTGGCGGTGGATGTCGAGCGCGCCGGCCGTTTCGGCGCCGACGTGGCGACGGTGGGCGGGATGGTGCAGCTCGTCACCCGCGGGCTCTTGCTGGACACGATGCGGGTGCCATCGTCGGACGAGGAGATCGAGATCCGGGTGCGGCTGCCCGAGGCGGACCGCGTGCTGTCGACCCTCGACACGCTCCGGCTGCGGACCTCGGAGGGGCTGGTACCGCTGGCGAATTTCGTCAGCCGCGAGCCGGTGGCGAAGATCGGCCAGATCGACCGGGTGGACCAGACCCGGCTTTACGAGGTCAAGGCCGACGTGCTGCCCGGCATGCTGCGCGAGGCGGTGGCGGAGGATGGCACGTCGCGGATGGTGCCCGCCAATGCCAACGACCGGATCGCCGAACTCACAGCCTGGCTGGAAACCGAGCGGCCGCTGCCCGCGGGCGTCGCCTGGGAATTCGGCGGCGACCAGGAGGACCAGGCCGAAAGCGGGCAGTTCCTGATGACCGCCTTCGCCGGCGCGCTGGGGCTGATGTTCGTGATCCTGCTGGCGCAGTTCAACAGCTTCTACAACGCGGTGCTGGTGCTGATCGCGGTGGTGCTGTCCACCACCGGGGTGCTGATCGGCATGCTGGTGATGGATCAGACCTTCTCGATCATCATGACCGGCACCGGGATCGTCGCGCTGGCCGGGATCGTGGTGAACAACAACATCGTGCTGATCGACACCTACCAGGAAAACGCGCGCTACATGCCCGCGCTGGACGCGATCGTGCGCACTGCCGAACAGCGCATCCGCCCGGTTCTGCTGACCACGATCACCACGATGGCCGGCCTGACGCCGATGATGCTGGGCGTCAGCCTCGATTTCTTCGCGGGTGGCTATTCGGTCGACAGCCCGACGGCGCTTTGGTGGAAACAGCTGGCCACCGCGGTGGTCTTCGGCCTCGGCCTCGCCACGGTGCTGACGCTGGTCCTGACCCCGGCGCTTCTGGCGCTGAGGATCTGGCTCGGGATCGGCGCCTACCGGACCGGCGCGGCGCTGGCGGCGCTGTCGTTCGGCCCCGACAGCGCCGCGGCGCGCGACCGGGCGCTGGAACGCGCCGCGCGGCGTACCCGGCCGGGCGATCTGGTCTGGACCACGGACGCGCCGCAGCCGGACCCGGCGCCGCACTGGTCGGACCTCGAGGCGGAGGCGGAAGTCGAGGCCGGCCCGCCGGCGCCGCGCGCGGCCGAGTGATCGGCGGCGGCGGGGCGGCTCAGGCCGCCGCGCCGTCCGATGCCTCGGTCTCCGCCTCGGCCGACTGGCGCTGCCACATCGCCGCGTAGCGCCCGCCGCGGGCCAGCAGATCCTCGTGCCGGCCCTCCTCGGCGATCCGGCCATGTTCCAGCACCACGATCCGGTCGGCATCGGCGATGGTGGACAGCCGGTGCGCGATGGTGATCACCGTGCGCCCCCTGCCCATCGCCTTCAGGCTGTCCTGGATGTCGCGCTCGGTCTGGGTGTCGAGCGCGCTGGTCGCCTCGTCCAGAAGCAGGATCGGCGGGTTTTTCAGGATCGTCCGGGCGATGCCGACGCGCTGTTTCTCGCCGCCCGACAGCTTCAGCCCGCGCTCGCCGACCTGGGTGTTGTAGCCCTCGGGCAGCGCGGCGATGAACTCGTGGATCTTCGCGGCCTTCGCCGCCGCCTCGATCTCGTCGCGGCTGGCGTCTGGCCGGCCGTAGGCGATGTTGTACAGGATCGTGTCGTTGAACAGGACGGTATCCTGCGGCACCACGCCGATCTGCGCATGCAGGCTGTCCTGGGTGATGTCGCGCAGATCCTGCCCGTCGATCCGAAGCGCGCCGCCGGTGACATCGTAGAACCGGAACAGAAGCCGCCCGATGGTCGACTTGCCCGAGCCCGACGGCCCGACGATCGCCACCGTCTGCCCGGCCGGCACCGTCAGGCTGATGCCCTTCAGGATCGGCCGCTCCGGGTCGTAGCCGAAGAACACCTCGTCCAGTTCGACGGTGCCGCCGGAAATCGCGATGTCCGGCGCGCCGGGCCTGTCGGTCACCTCGGCGGGCTGGCGCAGCAGCGCGAACATCTCGCCCATGTCGACGAGCGACTGGCGGATCTCGCGGTAGACGGTGCCGAGAAAGCCCAGCGGCATGGTGATCTGGATCATGTAGGCGTTGACCATCACGAAATCGCCCACGGTCAGGGTGCCGGCCTGCACGCCCCGCGCGGCCATCGCCATGATGATCACCAGTCCGGTCGAGATCAGGAGCGCCTGGCCGAAGTTCAGGAACGCCAGCGACTGCCCGGTCTTGACCGCGGCCTTCTCGTAGCCCGCCATCGCGGTGTCGTAGCGCCCGGCCTCGCGCGATTCGGCGCCGAAATACTTCACCGTCTCGAAGTTCAGCAGGCTGTCGATCGCCTTCTGGTTGGCGTCGGTATCCTGTTCGTTCATCTCTCGGCGGATCTTCACCCGCCACTCCGTCACCTTGAAGGTGAAGGCGACATAGGCGGCGATCGTGATGACCACGGTCAGCATGTAGGACGGGCCGAAGGCCAGCGCGAAGATCACCGCGACCATGCTGAGTTCCAGGATCAGCGGCCCGACCGACAGCAGCATGAACCGCAACAGGAAATCCACGCCCTTGACGCCGCGTTCGATGATCCGGCTCAGCCCGCCGGTCTTGCGGGTGATGTGGTAGCGCATCGACAGGCGATGGATATGGGTGAAGGTTTCCAGCGCCAGTTGCCGCAGCGCGCGCTGGCCGACGCGCACGAACAGAACGTCGCGCAACTCGCCGAAGCCGATCGTCATCAGCCGCGCCACGCCATAGGCCACCGTCAGCCCGATCGCGCCGAGGCCCAGCATCGTCGCGGCGTCGGGCGTCGGGCCCGCCAGCGCGTCGACCGCCAGCTTGTAGACCATCGGGGTGGAGACCGAGACGACCTTGGCCAGCGCCAGCGCGACCATCGCCAGCACCACCCGGCGTTTCACCCAGCTTTCGCCCTCGGGCCACAGGTACGGCGCCACCGAGCGGATCGTCTGCCACCCGCTGCGTTCCGCCGCCGTCCCGGCCGGTTCCGTCGCGCTCATGCCCTCGCCTCCTGTCCGAGGCCTCTACCTAGGCCCGGGGCGCGGGAATGGCCAGAGCCGGCGGCTACGGTTGCGCGCGGTCCTCTTCCGGCAGCTCGGGGATCGTGAAGATCTGGCCCGGGTAGATCAGGTCGGGATCGCGGATCTGGTCCTGGTTGGCCTCGTAGATCTGCACGTAGAGAACCCCGCGGCCGTAGTTGCTGCGCGCGATACCCCACAGCGTGAAACCCGGCTGCACGGTCACGGCGGCAACCCTGCCGGCCGCCCCCTCGCCGTCCAGCCCGCGCGCCGCCGCCACCGCGGCGACGGTTTCGGGCGCCTCGCGCCGGAACGGGGTTTCGACGCGGCTGACCACCGCGCCGCCCGAATCGAGCTGGTCGGCGCGCAGCCTGTAGACGCCGGGCGCGACATCGCCCAGCGTCGTCGCCCAGGTGCCATCCGCGGCCACCGCGGTCTCGGCCGAGACCGCGTTGTCGAGATAGAGCCGCACCACCGCGCGATCGAGCGCCCGTTCGGCCGCCCGTCCCGCAACCTCGACGGCGCCCTCGGCATCGTAGCTGATCGTGTCGATCACGATGTTGCGCAGCACGTCCGGGCCGGCCAGCAGCCGCGCCCCCTCGGCATCGACGACGATCGCGGCGGGCGGCAGGGGCGCGGCGGCGGGGGCCGCGTCGCCGGCCGACGGGATGGCGGGCGCGGCCTCCGCGACGGGGGCCGGGGCCGGTTCCGGCCCCGGCGCGGGGTCGGGCTGCGGCGCGGGGCCGTCGGCGGGTGCGACCTCGGCGGGTTGCTGCCCGGGCTCGGGTGCCGGCGTGGCCGGCACCGCCTGCGGCGGCTCGGGTTCGGCCGCGGGCTGCGTCACCGGCGGCGCACCGGTCTCGGGCGCGGGCGCTGCGGCCGGCGCCTCGGCGACGGCCTGCGGGGCGGGTTCGGGTTCGGGGTCGGCGGCGGGCGCGGACTCCGCTGCGGGCGCGGGTTCGGCGGGCGGCGCTTCGGCCGGCGCGGGGTCGGGCGCGGCCTGCGGCGCCGGTTCGGGGGCCGGTTCCGCCACCGGCGCGGGCTCGGGCACCGGTTCCTCGGCCGGCGCGGCGGCCAGTTGCTCCGGCGCGGGTTCCGGTTCGGGTTCGGGCGGCAGCCGCGGCGCGAGGATCACGCTTTGCTCGGAATAGATCTCGCGCCCGTCCTCCAGCCGCATCCGCAACCGCAGCACCCGCGGATCGGGGCCCAGCGCGACCTGGAAGAAGGCGGCGAAGGCCCCGCGCCCATCGGCGCGGCTGAGCGAGGCAGGCTCGTCATCCACCAGGACGGCAACGCTCGATCCCGGTTCGGCCCGGCCGGCGACAAGGGTCATGCCGTCGGCCTCGGCGCGCACGGTGTCGAAAACCGGCGGGTCCGGCGGCGGCGGCGCGGCCGGGGCGGAGGGTTCGGCCTCGGGTTCCGGGGCCGCCTGCGGCGCGGGCTCTGCCGCGGGTTCGGCGGCGGCGGGCGCGGGCTCGGCGGCCGGTTGCGGCTCCGTTTCCGGCTCCGGCGCTGGCGCCGCTTCGGGCGCGGGTTCGGCCTCGGGTTCGGCATCGGGGGCCGCGGCGACCTCGGCCGGCGGTGGTGCCGGGGCGGGGTCCGGCGCCGCGCCCCGGTCGATCCGCAGCATCACGACCAGCGCGGCCACCAGCGCCACCGCCAATCCGATCCCGATCTTCATGCCCGGCCCGGCGCCGGCCTGCCGCGCTCGCTCGTCCGCCATGTCCCGTCCCCCAAAACGGCCCGCTCCGCATCCCCGGCTTGAGCGTCTCAGGTCTTGCCGCTATCACGGCAGGGCACCCCCCGCAACGAGGCCCGATCATGCCCAGCCCCGGAAAATCCGTCTGTGTGTATTGCGGGTCGCGTTCCGGCACCCGGCCCGCATATGCCGAGGCCGCGGCGCAGACCGGCCGGATGCTCGCCGCAAACGGCTGGCGGCTGGTCTACGGCGCGGGCGACGTGGGGCTGATGGGCGCGGTCGCGGCCGCCGCGCAGGAGGCCGGCGGGGAAAGCCTGGGCGTGATCCCGGTGCACCTGATCCCGCGCGAGGCGCACCGCGCCCTGCCCCGCGCCCATGTCGTCACCGAAACGATGCACGAGCGCAAGAAGGTGATGTTCATGAACGCCGACGCCGTGGTGGTGCTGCCCGGCGGCGCGGGATCGCTCGACGAGTTCTTCGAGGTGCTGACCTGGCGGCAGATCGGCCTGCACCGAAAGCCGCTGTTCCTGCTCGACAGCGCCGGCTACTGGCAGCCGCTCCTGGCGCTGATCGACCATGTCGTGGCCGAGGGTTTCGCCGACGAAAGCCTCAAGGCCTTCGTCACCGCCGTGCCCGATGTCGCCGCGCTGGAGGCGGCCCTGCGCGAGGTGCTCTGACGCGCCGCTCAGTTACCGTTGGCCCGCCTCGAGTTCAGGGCAATCAAGGCGACGCGCAAGCCGTCGAAGTCCGCGTTGTCGCATCCAGCCTCTGCTCCGTAGGGATCACGGAGCCGCTCGCAGGCCCGCCAGACATGGTGCAGCAGACCGGCGATCCTGGGGGCATCAAGCGTGAGGTTCGCGCCCTCTTCCAGTCGCTCAACCAGGGCCCGATACTGCGCCGACACCGGTTTCTCGCCGGCGGCATCGGCCCCGGCAACCGTGCGGAGCCTGTGATACTCGCGAACCCGCTGCGACGCCCCGATTGCGTCAGCCGGCGACACGGCAGCGTCGACAAGCGCCACGGTGTCTCGATAGACGGCCGCCCCGCGCCGCGAGGTCTCGAAAAGCCCGTCGGCCCGGGACAACAGGCCAAGCAGCCGGGCCGGGTTCGCCGTCGCCAGATCGGCGAGGTCGATATCGAGCTCCAGGTTCAGCGCCACCTGCTTCGCCGCCCGGTAATAGGCTTTCTGCACGTCGTATTCGAGCGTTTCGAAGGCGTATTCCCCGGCCGTTGTGTAGTCGGTAGGCCGGCCGCGCGCCGCGGCTTCGGCAAGCTGCGCCAACGACGCCAGACTGCGGTTGATCTCGCGCGCGGCCTGCTGCGCCATGTCCTTGTCGGTGACGCTTTCGGCCATCAGGGGTGAAAGGATCGCCAGCCCGACAAGATATCGGTTCACGCGCGATGTCTGAGAGAAGGCCGGCAATTTCGGCTCGATCGCGTGGCCGACGACCCCGCCGGGATACCCGATGTCAAGGCGCACGGCCTCGCACCCCGCCAAAGAGGCCAAAAGACACAGACACGCAAACCCACGGACCATGGAACCATCCAACTCGCACCACACCCAAGGGTTGCACCAATCGACCTCCCGTTCAACCCTTGCCTTTCCCGTCGAGCATCGCGGGCAAGGCGTTTTCCGCCCCGCCGCGCCGGTTCTGGCCTTCGGCCGCGCCGCGCGCTAAGCGGGTGCCCTGACCGGGGAGATACGCGATGCCGCCAGTCGCCGACCTGTTGCCGATGCTGGGCCTGCTGATCGTCATCGGCGGGATCGCGGGCGTCATCGCGGGGCTACTGGGCGTCGGCGGCGGGATCGTGCTGGTGCCGGCATTCTTCTACGCCTTCTCTTACCTCGGCTACGGCGGGCCGCAGCTGATGCAGGTGTGCCTGGCCACCTCGCTGGCCACCATCGTCGTCACCTCGGTGCGCTCGGTTCACGCCCACAACCGCAGGGGCGCGGTCGACTGGGCGATCCTGCGGGGCTGGGCGCCGGGGATCGCGCTGGGCGCCGTGATCGGCGTGCTGGTGGCCTCGGGGCTGCGGACGCCCGCGCTGCAGGCGATCTTCGGCGCGCTGGCGCTGACCGTCGCGCTGTACCTCGGCTTCGGCCGGGCCGAGTGGCGGATCGGCCCGGCGATGCCGCGCGGGCCGGTCCGGGCCGCGCTGTCGCCGGCTGTGGGGTTCCTGTCGGTCCTGATGGGGATCGGCGGCGGCAGCTTCGGTGTGCCACTGATGAGCCTTTCCGGCGTGCCGATCCACCGTGCCGTCGCCACCGCCGCCGGGTTCGGCGTGCTGATCGCGGTCCCCGCGGTGATCGCCTTCCTGCTGCTCCCGGTGGCTGCGCCGCCGCCGCTGACCGTCGGCGCGGTCAACCTGCCGGCCTTCGCGGTGATCATCGCGATGACGCTGATCACCACGCCGGTCGGGGTGAAGCTGGCGCATGGCACCGATCCGCGGCGGCTGCGGCGGGTGTTCGCGCTGTTCATCGGGATCGTCGCGCTCAACATGCTGCGCAAGGTGGCGGGATGGTAGGCGCGGCGGGCTTCACGGTAGCGCCGGCCACGCCGGCGCGGCTCGCCTGGGTCGCCGCGGCCCTGCCGGCGGCGCGCGCGGCGCTGGCGAAGGGCACCGACTGGCGCTGCGGCGGCACGTGGTTTCCCGGCGTCGATGCCCTGCCCAACGACGCCGAGGGCCGGATCGCCGACGGCCCGGCGCCCGAGGGGCTGCCCGCAACGCCCCGGCCGCTGCATCCCGCGCAACTGTCCGTCACCCGGCCCGGCTATCCGAAACCATGGCCCGGCGAGGCCGAAGCCGCCTTCGGCTACCGGCTCAGGCGCGACGCGGCGCATCTCGACGGGCTTCTGCCGGTCGGGCCGGACCGCCGCCGGTTCCTGCGCGAACCGCATGCCTGGATCGCCGGCATCGCGCTGACCCCGGCCGATCCGGGGGCCGCGCCGCTGGTCGCCTGGGACGGCAGCCACCGGGTGATGCGCGCCGCCCTGGCGCGGGCGCTGGCCGGCCATGCCCCGGCGGACTGGCACAGGATCGACCTGACGGAGGCCTACCAGGCCGCCCGGCGCGAGGTCTTCGCGGCCTGCCCGCGCCGCGAAATCCCTCTGGAACCGGGGCAGATGGTGCTTCTGCACCGGCTGGTCCTGCACGGGATCGCGCCCTGGGCGGAGGGCGCGGGCGCGCCGCCCGAAGGCCGGATGATCGCCTATTTCCGGCCCTGCCTGACCGATCCGGCCGACTGGCTGGCGGCGGACTAGGGGCCGGCCGCGCGGCTCAGCCGCGGTGCCCGGCCAGCGCGGCACGGGCGGCATCCCTGCCGCAGATCATCGTCCCGGTGAAGCCGCCGGTCCCGCCCCAGGCCGAGGCCAGCCACAGCCCCGCCACCTCGGTCTTCACCCGGCCCGGCGGACCCGGCCGCGGCGGCGGCCTCGGCGCGAATCCGTAAAGCGCCCCGTCCGGCGTGCCGAGGTAGTGCGCCATCGTCCGCGCCGTGGCGAGATCGGCAAAGCGCACCGCGCCGGCGAAACCCGGCCATTCGGCATCGAGCGTGGCGACGATCGCGGCCAGCCAGCGCTCCTTGTGGGCGCGGTACTCGGCCTCGGGCCGGCCCTGCCAGTTGTCCAGCCGGTCCAGCATCGTGGCCGACACCGGCGCGGGCCCCTGCCCCGGCAGGCCGGCATCGATCTGGCCATAGTCCACCACCGTCATGCCCGGCATCCGCGCGCCCGGCGCGTCGGCGGCCAGCGCGGCGGCGGGGCGCAGATCCTTCAGGCCGGTCATCCAGCCGGGGATCAGAACCGTGGAATAGGCGGTGATGCCCAGCTCCGCCCCGGGCCGGTCGAGCAGGAAGCTCGCCATCATCAGGGTCAGCGACCGGTCGCGATGGGCATAGGGTTCGAGGAACGCCGCGCGGCGGTCTTCCGGCAGCATCGTGGCGAGGTGATCGGGCGCGCAGCCGGCCAGCACGATCGGCGCGCGCACCGTATCCGTCCGGCCATGCCGGTCGCGGAACCGCACGCCAGCGGCCCGGCCGGCATCGTCAAGGACGATCCCGTCCACCGTCCGGCCGGCAAGCGCCATGCCGCCCGCGTCGCGCACGACGCCCAGCAGCCGGTCGACCAGCACGGTGGAGCCGCCGCGGATGTACGCGCCGCCGCGGCGATAGTATTCGCCCTGCGCCACGCAGAAGAACGCCCACCACAACTCGTCGGGATCGTCGTGGTAATAGCCCAGGTTCGGCACCAGCGCGGTCTTGACCAGTTCGTCGTCACCGAAGTGCCGCGTCAGCATCTCGCCCAGGCTGCGCGAGAAGTCGCGCCCGGCATGGCGCAGATCGTTCAGAAGGCCGGGCAGATGTTTCAGCCACCAGACCGGGCCGCCGCGCCCGGCGGTGGTGGACAGCAGATGCCGCAGGTGGTCGAGATCGGCAAGGAAGGCGCGCACGCCCCCGGCATGCTGCGGAAACCGCGCCGTCACCGCCTGCACGATCGCCTCGTAGCCGTGCGGCAGGGTAAACGGTGCGCCGAACATCGGGCCGCGCACCTCCTGCAGGGCGGGGACCGGGACGAATTCGATCGCGCCGTCCAGACCGAGATCGCGAAACAGCGCCGCCTTGGTATCGCCGTCCCCCGGCATCGTGGTTTCGTGCAGGGAGGATTCGAAGACCTGCCCGTGGCGCACGAAACGGTTCGCCGCGCCGCCGAACCCGTCCAGCCGTTCCAGCACCAGCACCCGCAGGCCCGCGCGGGCGCACAGCGCCGCCGCGGTGAGGGCGCCAAGGCCCGATCCGATCGCTATCGCGTCATAGGTGTCGTCCATACCATGTCTCACTCGCTACACTGCACATCGTGAAGCCTAGCGAGGGTGACGGCGACGGGACTTGATTCACGTCAACGGGGTCAGCATTCGCCGCGCCGCGCCGCGCGTCCGCCGCGGCGCTTGCCCAGCCGCGGGGCGCGGGCGGGCAGTTCATCCATGATCGCGCGGCGGGTTTCGGGCAGCATCCGGCTCCAGGCGCCGATCTCCTCGATCGTGCGGTAGCAACCGATGCAGATCCGCTCCACCGGGTGCACGGTGCAAAGCTTCACGCAGGGGCTTTCGATCTCGTCGCGGCGCCAGACGGCGTCACTGTCCTTGGATGTCATCTGCCTGCCTCATGTGCCCGAGCCGATCGAGCAGTCCCTGCAATATATAGCCCGCGGCGACATGGTCGATGACCTCCGAGCGACGTTTCCGTGTCGTATCCGCCTCCAGCAGCGCGCGTTCGGCGGCGACGGTCGACAGCCGCTCGTCCCAGAAGGTGATCGGCAGATCGGTAAGCCGCGACAGGTTGCGCGCGAAGGCGCGGGTCGACTGGCAGCGCGGCCCCTCGCTGCCGTCCATGTTGCGCGGCAGTCCCAGCACCAGCCCGCCGATCTCGCGGTCCGCCACGATCTTCAT
Organism: Paracoccaceae bacterium; assembly: GCA_024742695.1. GTDB lineage: Bacteria > Pseudomonadota > Alphaproteobacteria > Rhodobacterales > Rhodobacteraceae > JANSXY01. Next base: position 131,993 of record JANSXY010000008.1, read on the forward strand.
CAGCGCCTCGGCATCGAGGCCGAATTTCCGGCGCCGGATCGTGGTCAGCGGCGTTGCGACCCGGCGCAGCCGGTCGGACACCGCGACGCCGATGGTCTTCTCGCCGAGATCGAGCCCGGCCACCGCCGCGACGGGCGGCAGCGCCGCGACGAAGGCCTCGGGCCCTTCGCAGATCACTCGGCGACCCCGGCGCGTTCGGCGGCGGCACGGACGGTGGCCAGCATCTCCGGGTACTCGGCGAAGACGCCCTGCGCCTCGGCCCAGATCTCGGCGGCGCGGTCGGCCTCGCCCATGACGCCCAGCGCGCCGATCAGGCGCGCCCAGTCCTCGGCGCTGCCGCCTTCGGTCGCCAGCCGCTCGGCCAGGCCCTCGACCATGCCGCGGATCATCGCGTTGCGATCCTCTTCCGACATCTCGGCGGCCGCCTCCATGTCTTCGGCGCTGGGGCCGGGTCCGGCGACCGCGGGGGGCGCGGCGGCGAAGGCGGGCGGCTGCCACTCCTGCCCGGCGTAGATCGACAGTTCCTGCATCTGCGCCATGATCACCGGCACCCAGGGCGCGGCCGGGTCGCTGGATTTCAGCAGATCGTCCCAGATCTTGAACGCCCGGTCGGGCCGGCCGTTCTGCGCCATCATCAGCCCGACATAGTAGCGCGCGGTGCCGTTGCGCCCGTCGCGGGTCAGCACCTCGTTCAGCACCGCCTCGGCCTCGGGGGTGACCAGGCCACCGGCGGCCAGCACCATCAGGTCGGCCAGCGCGGCGAAATCCTGCGCCGTCGCGGCCTCGCCCTTCAGGGCGACGAGCCGGCGCTGCGCCGCCGCGCCGGCGGCCGGATCGCCCGTCGCCGCCTCGTTGCGCGCCAGAAGCTCCAGCCCCTGGATATCGTTCGGGCGCTCCGCCACAACCGCGCGCAGCCGCTCCATCAGTTCGGCGAAGCGGGGATCGACCTCGGGCGGCGGGCCCAGGCGCTCGCGCGCCGTCTCCTCGGCCTCGTCCTGCGACGGCCGCGCCGCGAGCGAGGCCTCCGCCATCTCGAGCCGCTGCGACATCGGCAGGTCGCCGTAGCCCGGCGCCCCGATATCCCGGTAAAGCCAGATCGCCCCGGCCACGGCGACAACCGCCACCCCGGCGGCGGCGATGCGCGCGACCGCAGGATCGTCGCGGCCGGTCGTGCTGGCGCGGGCCAGCGCGCGGTCGGCCTCCAGCACCCGGCGGGAGATTTCCGTCTTCATCCGCTCGGCATCCTCGGGCGCGATGATTCCGCGGGCGAGATCGCGGTCGATCTCCTTCAACTGGTCGCGGTAGACCCGCAGGTCATAGGCGGCGGCGGGTTCCTCGCCCGCGCCGCCGCGCACCAGCGCCAGCACCACCAGGCCGGTCATGACAAGGGCGATCAGGGCGGCGACGATCCAGAACAGCATGTATCCTCCCGGTTTGTCCCCATTTAGGGACTCTGCCGCCCGACCGGAAGAGCGAAGCGACGTTCGGGCACTTGGCCGAGATGTCGCAGGCCCGATGTCGCATTTTTCTCCATTGTGCCGGTTCCTCGCCTGTGGCCTGCCGCCCGGCACGTCATGTAGCCTCTGGGCCGCAGTGCCGCCGCCGGCGGATTCGGCGGGCCGCCGGGCAAGGGTGGCCGGGAAGGGCTGCGGGAAGGGCAGGACGTGGGATGAAACGCTATTCCGTTTTCGCGGTCGCGCGCGAGGCGCTGCGCAACCACCAGGGCTGGGACCGCGCCTGGGCGAAGGCCGACCCGAAGCCGCGCTACGACGCGATCGTCGTCGGCGCGGGCGGGCATGGCCTTGCCTCCGCCTACTACCTTGGCAGGAACCACGGCATCACCAATGTCGCGGTGATCGAGAAGGGCTGGCTGGGCGGCGGCAATACCGGCCGCAACACCACGATCATCCGCTCGAACTACCTGCAGGATCCCTCGGCCGCGATCTACGAGAAGTCCCGCAGCCTTTACGAGACGCTGAGCCAGGACCTGAACTACAACATCATGTTCTCGCCGCGCGGCGTGATGATGCTGGCGCAGACCCAGCACGAGGTGCGCGGCTACCTGCGCACGGCGCATGCCAACGCGCTGCAGGGCGTGGCGACGGAATTCATCGGCCCCGAACGGGTCAAGGAACTGGTGCCGATCATCGACACCAACGGGCCGCGCTACCCGGTGCTGGGCGCGCTGTGGCAGCCCCGGGCGGGGACCGCGCGGCACGACGCGGTGGCCTGGGGCTATGCGCGGGCCTGTTCGGCGATGGGGATGGACATCATCCAGAACTGCGAGGTGACCGGGATCCGGCGCGAGGGCGGCAAGGTCACCGGCGTCGAGACCACGAAGGGCGCTATCGGCTGCGACCGGCTGGGGATCGTCGTCGCCGGCCATTCCAGCCAGCTGGCCGACATGGCCGGGTTCCGCCTGCCGATCGAATCGGTAGCGTTGCAGGCGCTGGTGAGCGAGCCGATCAAGCCCTGCATGGATGTCGTGGTGATGGCCAATACCGTGCACGGCTATCTCAGCCAGTCCGACAAGGGCGAGATGGTGATCGGCGGCGGCACCGACGGGTTCAACAACTACACCCAGCGCGGATCGTGGCATCACATCGAGGAGACGGTGCGCGCGCTGGTCGAAACCTTCCCGATGCTCAGCCGCCTGAAGATGCTGCGGCAATGGGGCGGGATCGTCGACATGACGGGCGACCGCTCGCCGATCATCTCGAAGACGCCGGTGGAGGGCGTGTTCGTCAACTGCGGCTGGGGCACCGGCGGGTTCAAGGCGATCCCCGGATCGGGCTGGGCGATGGCGGAACTGATGGCGAAGGGCGCCTCGCCGCTGGCCGAGGAATTCTCGATGTTCCGGTTCCGCGAGGGCAAGTTCATCGACGAAAGCGTCGCCGCGGGGGTGGCGCATTGATGGGTCCATTTTATTCGGAAGCAAAAAAATCGCGAAATATCCGATATCTTGGAGTCCTCGCTTCTTTGTTGACATTAGTAGCTGGCATAGTTTTGGAGCGCAGCGATTTTATTGGAGCGGTTGGTGCAGTTGGGCTCGCCGCTCTTGTACCATATGCTTACTTTGAAAAGAAAAACGTCGAGGACAAGCGTAGTGCTATGCGCGCATTCTATGGCAGCTCCTACCATGAGGCAAAGCGGATGAAGCCATCAGAATACGAAAAATTATCCAAAGAAGATAAGCATCAGTATAATGAGTTGAGCAGCGATATTGGCACTCGTGAAATCGAATTCGATGAAGACGTATCACTAGTCGAAAGAAGAGAATTGCTTTTGGCCGTTCTATTGACTCTGCTTTGGGCTTTTGGAGCGGCGATCTACGATCTAATCAACTTTGGCCTGTGTAGTGCGGGAGCCACCGAATGCTGATCCTCACCTGCCCCTGCTGCGGCGTGGCCGCCGAGGAGACGGAACTGCAACCGGGCGGCGAGGCGCATCTGAAGCGCTTCGGGCCGGGATCGTCGGACGACGCGTTCGAGGCCTACATGTTCGCCCGCGCCAACCCCAAGGGCGTGCATTTCGAACGCTGGCGGCACGCCTATGGCTGCGGCAAGTGGTTCCTCGCCGCGCGCTGCACCGCGACGCTGGAGGTGTTCGGCACCTACAGCGCCCAGACCAAGGAACCGCCCGCCGAGATCGTCACGAAGATCCGGGCGAAGCGCCCGGATTGGGCAGGGTGGTCGGCATGATCGCCACGGGCGCAACCCACTGGCCCGGGGCGGCAGCCCCGGGCAGCGCCCGCACCGCCCCCCCGGGGCGGGCGCTTCGCACCCTCCCCGCGGCGCGTGCGCTGCCCTTTTCGCAGACCGGATATCTCGGGAGCACCCCAGCATGAGCACCCGTCTTGCACAGGGCGGCCGCCTGATCGACCGCCAGAAACCCCTGCGCTTCACCTTCAACGGCCTGCCGATGGAGGGCTACGAGGGCGACACGATGGCCGCCGCGCTGCTGGCCAACGACCGGATGCTGGTCGGCCGGTCGTTCAAGTATCACCGGCCGCGCGGCATCGTCGCCTCGGGCGCGGAGGAACCGAACGCGCTTGTCGGCCTGGGCGAAGGCGCGCGGTTCGAACCGAACCAGCGGGTGACGACGACCGAACTGTTCGACGGCGCGAGTGCGATCAGCCAGAATCACTGGCCCAGCCTCGATTTCGACATCGGCGCGATCAACGCGCGGCTGGCGCGGTTCCTGCCGGCGGGCTTCTACTACAAGATGTTCATCCATCCCCGGCCGTTCTGGAAACATGTCTACGAGCCGTTCATCCGGCAATCCGCCGGGCTGGGCCGCGCCCCGAAGGACCGCGACCCCGATCGCTACGAACAGGCCTATGGCTTTTGCGATGTGGCCGTCGTCGGCGGCGGCGTCGCCGGGCTGGCCGCGGCGCTGGCGGCGGGCCGCGCGGGCAAGCGCGTTTGGCTGATGGAACAGGCCGCGCACTGGGGCGGCCGCGCGGTGGTCGACGGCGTCACGGTCGACGGCGCGGCGGCGGAAGATTGGGTCGCGGCGGCGCTGGCAGAACTGGGCGGCATGGCCAATGTCCGCGTCAAGGCCCGGACGATGGCCGCGGGGCTTTACGATCACGGCTACCTGCTGGCCTATGAACGGATCGCCGACCATACCCCCGGCGATGGCCGGCCGCGGCACCGGCTGTGGCGGATCCGCGCGGGGCAGGTGATCGCCGCCACCGGCGCGATCGAACGGCCGCTGGCCTTCGCCGGCAACGACGTGCCCGGCGTGATGCTGGCCTCGGCGGTGCGCGACTACGCGGTGAACTGGGCGGTCAGCCCCGGCGACCGCACGGTGATCGTGACCAACAACGACGATGCCTATCGCACCGCGCTGGCGCTGGCCGACGCGGGGCTGGTGGTGCCCGCCGTGGTCGATGCCCGCGCCTGTGTCACCGGCGCGCTGCCGCAGGCGGTGCGCGACCGCGGCATCCGGGTGCTGGAAGGCCGCGGCATCGCGAAGGTCAAGGGCGGCAAGCGGGTCACCGGCGTGGCGATCTGCGCGCAGGCGGGCGAAGGATCGGTGCTGGAGGAGATCGGCTGCGACGCGGTGGCGATGTCGGGCGGCTGGTCTCCGGTCGTGCACCTGTGGTCGCATTGCGGCGGCAAGCTTGCGTGGGACGAGGCGGGGGCGATGTTCCGCCCCGACCCCGCGCGCCCGCCGACCGGCGCCGACGGCGCGGCGATGGTCGTGGCCGCCGGCGCGGCGAACGGCCACCTGCAGGCCGCCGATTGCCTGGCCGATGCCCATGCCGCGGGCGGCGGCACCGGCGCGGCGCCGACGGCCGTGACCGAGGCGGAAGCACCGCTGGAACCGGTCTGGATCATGCCGCAGGGCGCGGGGCCGGCGCTGCGCGCCAAGATGTGGCTGGACTACCAGAACGACGTGAAGGTGTCGGACGTGCAGCTGGCCGCGCGCGAAGGCTACGAAAGCGTCGAACACACCAAGCGCTACACCACGCTCGGCATGGCGACCGACCAGGGGAAGCTGAGCAACATCAACGGCCTGGCGGTACTTTCCGAGGCGCTGCATCAGCCGATCCCGGCGACCGGCACCACCACGTTCCGGCCGCCCTACACGCCGATCTCGCTGGCCGCGATCGCCGGCGAGGCGAAGGGAGAGCTGTTCCAGCCGCTGCGCCGCACGCCGATGCACGACTGGCACGAGGCGCACGGCGCCTACTGGGAACCGGTGGGCCACTGGCGCCGGCCCTACTGCTACCAGCGCTCCGGCGAGGGAATCGAGGACGCGGTGCGCCGCGAGGTCAGGAACACCCGCAACGGGCTGGGCCTCTTGGATGCCTCGACGCTGGGCAAGATCGTCGTGAAGGGCCCCGATGCCGGGCGCTTCCTCGACATGCTCTACACCAACATGATGTCGACCCTGCCGGTGGGCAAATGCCGCTACGGGCTGATGTGCAACGAACAGGGCTTCCTGTCCGACGACGGCGTCGTGGCGCGGCTGTCCGACGACACCTGGCTGTGCCACACCACCTCGGGCGGGGCGGACCGGATCCATGGCTGGATGGAAGACTGGCTGCAATGCGAATGGTGGGACTGGAAGGTCTACACCGCCAACCTGACGGAGCAGTTCGCGCAGGTCGCCGTGGTCGGCCCGAAAGCCCGCGCGGTGCTTGAGAAGCTGGGCGGCGACATCGACCTGTCGGCCGCCGCCCTGCCCTTCATGCACTGGGCCGAGGGCACGCTGGGCGGGATTTCGGCACGGGTGTTCCGGATCTCCTTCTCGGGCGAACTCAGCTACGAGATCGCGGTGCCCGCCGGGCAGGGCCGCGCCTTCTGGGAACAGTTGATCGCGGCGGGCGAGGACTTCGGCGTGATGCCCTACGGCACCGAGGCGCTGCACATCATGCGGGCCGAGAAGGGCTTCATCATGATCGGCGACGAGACCGACGGCACGGTGATCCCGCAGGATCTGGGCCTCGATTGGGCGATCTCGAAGAAGAAGGCCGATTTCCTTGGCAAGCGCGGGATGGAACGGACGCACATGACCGATCCGAACCGCTGGAAGCTGGTGGGACTGGAAACGCCGGACGGCAGCGTGATCCCCGACGGCGCCTATGTGCCGGCCACCGGCGTGAACGCCAACGGCCAGAAGAACACGCAGGGCCGCGTGACCTCGACCTACCATTCGCCGACGCTGGACCGCGGCATCGCGATGGCGCTGGTGCTGAACGGGCCCGACCGGATGGGCGAGGTGCTGGACATCCCCGGCATCGACGGCAAGGTCTACCGGGCGAAGATCGTCAGCCCCGTGTTCTACGACCCCGAGGGGGAGAAGCAGAATGTCTGAGCCGATCGCGGTGATCGAACCCGCCGGGCCGCAGGGCATGGTCAGCCTGCGCGCCGACCTTTCCGACAGGGCCGTGGCGCAGGCCGTGACGGCCGCGACCGGCTGCGCGATGCCCGGCCCGCGGCGGATCGTGGCCGCCGGCGGCAAGGCGGTGGCCTGGATGTCGCCCGACGAACTGCTGCTTCTCGTCCCGCATGCCGAGGCGCCGGGCGTGGCGGCCGGGCTGGCCGAGGCGCTGGCGGGCACCCATCACCTCGCCACCGAGGTCTCCGATGCCCGCGCGATGTTCACGATCCGCGGCCCGGGCGCCGACGACGTGGTGGCCAAGCTCTGCCCCGTCGATGTCGAACGCCTGCCCGAGGGCGAAATCCGCCGCACCCGCGCGGCGCAGGTCGCCGCCGCGCTGTGGCGCTCCGGCGAGGGCGAGATCAGCCTTGTCGCCTTCCGCTCCGTCGCGGGCTATGTGGAGCGGTTGCTCGAGGTCGCGGCGGAGGGGCCGAGGCTGTAGCCAGCCGCCGCCCCGCCGTCCTGCGGCACCGGCGCCGGTGGTCGTTCGACGCGTTGCAGCGCGGGTTCGTCCTGCGGGCGGATATCCTCGAGGAAATCGCCGGCATCGGTTTCGGCGGTGCGCTGGAGGTCGGCGAAAAGCCGGGCATAGTCCGGCTCGGCCTTCAGCCGCGCGATCCGGGCACGGTGCCAGGCGACTGACCGCGCATGCAGATCGGCCAGCACCGGATCGGCCTTCAGCCGTTCCAGTTCCTCTTCCACGCGCGGCAGGACATGCGTCATGCGGGTATCGGTCTCGGCGATGTAGTTGCGGCGCTGCCAGTAGTAGAGGCCCTGATCCTCGGCGGTGTGGTTCACCCGGCCCCGGTCGCGCTTGACGAGGTAGCTTTCGGCCGAGCGCAGCGCGTAGTGGTTCAGGCAGGCCAGCCGCGTCCCGTAGATCGGCACGACGCTGCGCCAGCCGCGCTGCACCAGCCGCGCGGGCATCACCCGGCCAGACCCGTTGACCCAGCGCACATCGTCCTTCGCCCCCGGCGCAAGCTTGAGCGGCCGGTGGACGCCGAGCTTGCGAAACCGCGCGCCCGCGCGGCGAAACAGCGTCTTGAAGCCCCAGGCCATGCCCGGATTGTCCATCGCCAGCGGCGCGCACCGGGTGAACTGTTCGATCACCGGGCGATCCTCGTAGCGCGCGATCCCGCCGTTGCCGAAGAACCGCCAGGTCAGCGACAGGACGTCGGGATGGTGCGTCGCGCGCAAGAGGTCGGCCAGCGTTCCGTCCCCGACATGGATGGCGGGAAACTCGTCGACATCGATCACCGCGATCCAGTCGGCCTTGCGCACCACCCTTTGGCGCATCGCGTCGCGCAGCGCGGCATGTTGCGGCTTGACCGGCCCGGCCGGGTCGCGCGGGTTGTCGCGCCGGGTGACATGGCCCAGTTCGGCCAGCCGGTCCAGCATCGGCACGGTCGGATCGGCGCAGTCGTTGGTGTAGACCAGCGCGTGCCCGATCCCGATCACCCGGTTGTGGGCGATCCATTCGAGGATGAAGGGCGCCTCGTTCTTCATCGTGGTCACGGCGAGGATGCGGGGCCGTTCGGGCCCCGCGCCGCAGGGCGGCGCCAGCCACGCGCCGGTGCGGTCGAGCCGCCGCTCCAGCGCCTCGGCGCGGTCGGCGCCCGCACCCGGCGCGGGGCGGCGCAGCGGCAGGCGGGCCAGCTCATCGGGCGGCCGGCGCTGGATCAGACGCGTGGCGAGACCGTCGGGCGCGGGCGTGGCCGTCGTGGCATCGACCGGTGCCGGTGCCGCCGCCGGCAGGCCCATCCCGGTCGGGCTGCGCCCCGGCGGCCGGTCGGGGATCAGCGCGGCGGCCGGGTCGATCCGGTGCCGGCGCAGTGCCGCCGCGAGGTAGCTGCCCTCGGGCGGCACGCCGCCGTGATGGGTGATCAGCCGCCGGCTGAGGCGACGGTTCCACAGATGCACGCCGTAGCTGTCGGCACCGATCCGGTCGCCGAGGTCGCGGCCCGGCGCCAGCAGGTCGCGCCGGTCGCGGAACGCGACCGGGTAGAATGCCTGCTGTGGCTGGGCCGCGGCGATCTCGCCGGTCGCGCGCAGGATATGGGTCAGCGCCGCGGGCCCCCAGACCCCCCAGGGCAGGTCTGCCACGTGCACCGGCGCGCCCCGGTCGCGCGCCGCCGCCAGCGCCGCGCGATCGGCGGGCGGCAGCCATGGCGGGGTCGGATATTCATCCGCGATCATCGCGACGAGCCGGGCCAGCGCCGGGCTGTCCGCCGGCAGGCCGAGCACGGCGTTGCAGACCTGCCGGCCGGGCCGTTCCCAGCCGAAGACCGGGCCGGCGCCGAAGGCCCAGGGCCGCAGGCACAGGATATCGGCATCGATCCAGGTCAGGTCGGTCCGCGCGATCATCCGGTAGCGAAACGCATCGGCATGGACCGCGGGGCTGCCGGTGCGGTTGTGCAGAAGAAACCGGTCGGCCGGAAACACCGCCGCGGCATCGGCCAGCGCGACGCCCGGCGGCGCGTTGTCGACGCCCTCGTAGGTGTAAAGCGTCACCGCGTGGCCATGATCGGTGAACGAGGCGAGGCACAGCTGTTCCAGCCAGCTCAGCCGCCCGCCGATCCAAAGCGTTCCGACCCGCAAGGGTTCCCGCATACCCGTCTCACTCGTCACATACCGCCGGTTCGGGCCATGCTGGCAGGCCGATCTTGAAAAATCCCTAGCGCCGGGCGGCGGTTGCCGGCCGGACCGGCCCACCCGCCCTTGACGCGGCCGGCTTGCGCCCCCTTTATCTGGGCCAACGGAAACCCGACCCAAGGAGGCGCGCGATGTCTTTCACCCTTCCCGATCTGCCCTATGCCCACGATGCCCTGGCCGATCTCGGCATGTCGGCCGAAACGCTGGAATACCACCACGACCTGCACCACAAGGCCTATGTCGACAACGGCAACAAGCTGATCGCCGGCACCGAGTGGGAGGGCAAGAGCGTCGAGGACATCATCCGCGGCACCTACCAGGCCGGCGCGGTGGCGCAGAACGGCATCTTCAACAACGCCAGCCAGCACTGGAACCACGTCCAGTTCTGGGAAATGATGGGCCCCGGCGCCGACAAGAAGATGCCGGGCGACCTGGAAAAGGCGCTCGTGGAAAGCTTCGGCTCGGTCGACGAGTTCAAGGCACAGTTCGCCGCGGCGGGCGCGGGCCAGTTCGGCTCGGGCTGGTGCTGGCTGGTCAAGGATGCCGACGGCAGCCTCAAGGTGACCAAGACGGAAAACGGCGTGAACCCGCTGTGCTTCGGCCAGACCGCGCTGCTGGGCTGCGACGTGTGGGAACACAGCTACTACATCGACTTCCGCAACAAGCGCCCGGCTTACCTGTCGAACTTCCTCGACAAGCTGGTGAGCTGGGAAAACGTCGCCTCGCGGATGTGAGGCGGCGGCGGCGCTGCGCCCCGACCGGGCGCCCGGCGGCCTGACCGGCCCGTGCCGCCGCAACCGGCGCGCCACGGGCGCCCAGCGAACGAACGCCCTCGCAGACCCCTGCGAGGGCGTCTTCGTCATCGTGACGGCGAAGGCGTCGGTCCGTGACGTCTCTCGCGGAAAACGACGCCGCGATGTCGTCTTCCCGGTAGCGCGGGGCGCGTCGCGGGGGTGCACTGTGACCGGTGCAACACAGTCACGGACGACCCGATGCGACAAGCGGCCACGGACCTGATCGACCTCGAAACCTATCCGATCGCAGCGCCCGGACCCTTGCGCGATGCGATCCTGGCGCGGGTGCGCGATGAGCTTGCGTTGCGCGGATGCGCGGTGCTCAAGGGCTTCCTGACGCCGGCCGGGATCGCCGCCGCCGTGGCCGAGGCCGAAGGCGTGGCCGACCGGGGCCACCGCAGCTATTCGCGCACCAACGCCTATTTCACCGCCGAAGACCCCGGCCTGCCGGAAACCGATCCGCGACGCCGGTTCTTCGACAGGTCGAACGCGTTCATCCCGGCCGACAACTTTGCGCCGGGCGGGCCTTTGCGCACCGTCTTCGACAGCGACGGGTTCGACACGTTCATCCGCGACTGCCTCGAGGAACCCGAAGACCGCTTCTTCCGCTATGCCGACCCGCTGGCGGACATGATCGTGAACGCAGCCTGGGAGGGCAACGGGTTTCCCTGGCACTTCGACACCAACAATTTCACCGTCACGCTGGCCCTGCAGAACGCGGAGGGCGGCGGCGAATTCGAATATGCCCCGATGATCCGCGACAGCGACCACGAGAATTTCGACGAGGTTGCCAAGGTTCTCGACGGCACCTCCGACAAGGTGATTTCGCTGACGCTGGAACCCGGCGATCTGCAGCTGTTCAAGGGCCGCTACTCTCTGCACCGCGTCGCGCCGCTCCGGGGCCCGACGCCGCGCTACGTCGCGATCTTTTCCTACGTGCAGGAGCAAGGCATGGTGGGCAGCGTCGAACGCACCCGGCAGCTTTACGGACGAACCCTGCCGATCCACCACGAGCGCGCCGGGCAGCGGGCCGACGCCCTGATCGACTGACCGGCGGCCTCGCGGCCCCCGGAAGGCTCCGGAAGGCCCCGGGCCGAAGCAACCGGGATCAGGCCGCCGCGCGGCAAACCTGCGCGGCGGCGGCGTCGTAAAGCTCGAGGCCCGCGCCCGGGCGCGATGCGCCTTCCGACAGCATCCGCCGCCAGGCCCGCGCGCCGGGCTGGCCGTGAAACAGCCCCAGCATATGTCGCGTGACCTGGTGCAGCCGGCCGCCGGCGGCGAGATGCCGGGCGATGTAGGGCCGCATCCGGGCCACCGCCCCGGCCCGGTCCGGTCCCGGCGCGCCGCCGAAGATCGCCGCGTCGGCGGGCGCGAGGATCGCGAAGGGATCGTGGTAGGCGGCGCGACCGATCATCACCCCGTCGAGACCCGCGTCAAGAAAGCCCCGCGCCGCGTCCAGGTCGCCGATGCCGCCGTTGATCGACAGGTGCAGGCCGGGAAAGACGCGCTTCATCTCGGCCACCAGCGGGTAGTCGAGCGGCGGGATCTCGCGGTTTTCCTTCGGCGACAGGCCCTGAAGCCAGGCCTTGCGGGCATGTACGGTGAACCGGGTGACGCCGGCGGCGGCGACGGTTTCGAGGAAGTGCGGCAAGACCTCGCGCGGCTCCTGCTCGTCCACGCCGATGCGGCACTTCACCGTGACCTCGACCGGCGACGCCGCGATCATCGCGGCCACGCAATCGGCGACAAGGCCGGGGCGCTCCATCAGCACCGCCCCGAAACACCCCGACTGCACCCGGTCCGAAGGGCAGCCGACGTTGAGGTTGATCTCGTCATAGCCCCAGTCGGCCGCGATCCGCACCGCCGCGGCCAGTTCGGCCGGATCGGACCCGCCGAGTTGCAGCGCCACCGGATGTTCGGCCGCGTCGTAATCCAGCAGCCGCGCGCGGTCGCCGTGGATCACGGCGGCGGCGGTCACCATCTCGGTGTACAGCAATGCCTCGCGCGACAGCACGCGGTGGAAGGCCCGGCAATGCCGGTCGGTCCAGTCCATCATGGGTGCCACGGCAAGGCGAGACGCCCGCTTAGCCACTGTTTTTTCTACATTTTCCATCTCTCACCCACCGGGACTCGGCATGCAGATTCCCCCGGATTCGCCGCGTTTTGCCGGGTTTTTCCTGATTCCGCGAGCGGAGTTGCTACGGCGTAGCAATTTCTGCCCGGCCCCACGCCCCCGTTCGAGAGGCCCACCGGGACCAACCGGACCTCTCGTTTTCCGGGTTTCAAGACCCGACCCAACCTTACGGCTGCACTCACATCACGGAGCCCACCCATGTCTGCCGACATCATCGTCTTTCCTGGTCCCCGTAACGCCCGGGGCTTGGAGACACAGACCCACGCTTCAAGCTGCGATACTGAAGCACGCGCCAAGCATCGCAAGACTGTCCGGACGGCTCAGGTCCAGGACGGCCGACGCAGGAAGAACGGGAAATCTCGCAGCGTCGAGCCTAACATTCAAGAGATACCGGGAGAGAACGGCAAGGCCTCCTTCCGTGTCCAGCTCCGAAAGTCAGCCAGGGGAAAGACCCTCAACCTGACAAAGACATTCTCGACGCTGCCCATGGCGAGGAAGTGGAAGAAGAGAAAGCTCGCCGAGATCGAAATTGGCAGCATTCAAACCGTTGAACGCAGCGGCGCCACGGTCGCCGAAGCGATCAACGCCCGCTTGGCCATACACAAGAACCTCGGACGTTCCGCGAAGCAGCAGCTTAGCTGGCTCAAAGACAGCAAGTTCGGGAAAACTAAGCTGAGCGATTTGTCGCTCGACGCTCTGACAAACCTTGCGGACGACATGCTTGCCGAAGAGCGGCAAGCTCAAACCGTCGCCGGATATCTGACCATCCTCGTGCACACATTGGACTGGGCTTCGCGCCGCGGATTCTCCGTTCCGGTCCCTGCACTCAAGGAGGCTATGGAACAGATGTGGGAAGACGAGATTCTTGCCCGGTCCGAAGAACGGAACCGTCGACCAACGATCGACGAACTGAATAGAATTCTCGACGCTGTGAGCAGCAACAAGCGCCAAAAGAGTCCTCTCGCAAAGATCATTGTCTTCGCGATCTTCAGCTGCCGCCGCTTGGCAGAAATCTGCAGCTTGCGCTGGGATGACCTCAACATTGAACAGAAGAAAATCCTCGTTCGAGACATGAAGCATCCGCGCAAGAAGAAGGGGAATAATGTCTGGTGCAACCTGACGGATGAAGCATTGGAAATCATTCTGTCAATGCCTCGAACAAGCGAGTATATTTTTCCTTTCAAGGCAACCTCAGTCGGCACCGCGTGGCGCCGTCATCGTGATCGACTGAATATATGTGACCTTCGATTCCATGACCTAAGGCATGAAGGGATTACCCGCCTCTTCGAAATGGGAATACCCGCAGCATTTGTTGCAAAGCATTCTGGACATAAGAACGGCGGGTGCCTCTACCGCTATGAGCATGTCGAGCAGCAAGGAGACAAGTTCATGACTTGGGAATGGACGAAGCGGGTTCTCAATGAGCCTACTGGCCCGGCAACTTGATCTCTTCCGAACGCCATTTCCGATACAAAGCAGATGAGCCCATTTCTTGAGTGTTCCACAGAATAGGTTCAAATGGACACTCTCGAAATACTCCTGAAACACTTTAACTTCCGGCCATATGTCCCCCTTGAGGAAGCGGGTAAATTCTGGGGTCATGCTGAAAAGACAATGAAAGAGAAGATTGATTCTGGGGAGATACGCCTTCCCTACTTCACACCCGACGGCAAGCAGAAAACAATCAAGCTGGTACGCGTAGAAATTATCGCTAAGATTCTGGACGAGAGGGCAAGCTGCGCGGAACGTGAATTCGAAAAACTCTGGAGTTGAAGCCAAGGCGTTATAAGGGTGTGACGATTTAACAGACGCGCCATCCATGGCGGCTTGAGGGGTCGATTGACCAAGATAACGCCACCCATAAGCCGAATCGGATCGGCGCTACTTTTCCAGTTACCATTTCGTCCTTCCTAAATTGTCTGCAACACAGAGCTGTGTTCTCTTGATGGTCTATAGAGATTGCCCCGACTGCCATGCGGCGGCCGGGGCATCGATTGCTTATTTCAGAAGGGCCTCGAGAGCGCGGAGGTTGTCGTCGATCCGGGCCGCTGCATATCGCAACGCGGCATCGAGGTTGGCGACCAGCGCCCGATCCGTTTCGAGGATCACCGACTTGATCTCGCATTCGGAGGGAATAGAGATCAGGACCTCTCGAAGGGCTTCGAGGAGCGCAATCGCGTCTCGGATCACGTCCCGATCGTCGATCCTTGGGCCGCGATGGAGGCTCTCCAAGCCAGCGAGGGCCTCCATTACCCCAGGGTATCCGCAGAGACGGGCGATTGCAGAAAGCGTGCCGCCTTCGTCCTGCAAAAGTGCCGCGAGGCGGGCAAAAGCAAGATCCCGGGCGTCTTCGTCGGTTGGGATCCCGACATGCGTTGCGATGATAGGTAGAGGTGCGTTCATATCGCCTCCAGTGAAAGCGCCGGCAAAGTAGCCGGCAGAGAGAGGGGGCAGAGGCAAGCCTCTGCCGACGTTCGCGTCCCGTCGGGCGGTGAGATCACCGCCACGAATGTCAAGAAACATCAGCTTCCTCAAAGAGAGAGGCTGGATTCTTCAAAATAAACGACCCTACTCGTATTTGTTGATTTCCACCCAGAACTGACCCGGGTTTTCCATCGAGAAGTGACCCACCTTTGATTATGGTTTTCGGGTCAGCTGGGGGTCAAGGCATGGGTTGGCTCCTTCTTTTTTCTGGCCGCGGCGGAACTTGCCTTGAAGCGGAAGCTGTCGTTTCCGGTTTCGAGGATGTGGCAGCGGTGGGTGAGACGGTCGAGCAGCGCGGTTGTCATCTTGGCGTCGCCGAAGACCGAGGCCCACTCGCTGAAGCTGAGGTTCGTTGTGATC
>JANSXY010000038.1 GCA_024742695.1 Paracoccaceae bacterium
CCGACTCCGCCGTGAACGTGTCGGTCGTCGTCTCGCCATCGCCAAGTTCCTGGACCGTCGCGTTCGAGTTGTCGAGCGTGTAGGTCCAGACCCCGTCGGAGGTCAGCGTGTAGCTGCCGTAGGTCGTCGTCGCCGCCGCCGCGGCAAAGAGGCTCTCGCCCGCATCCGGGTCGGTGATCGTCAGCGCCCCGCTCGCCGTCAGGGCGGAGTCCTCCTGCACATCGCCGGAATCGTCGCCGCCGAGCGTCGGCGGGTCATTCTCCGCCGTCACGTTCACCGTGATCGTCGCCGCGTCGGAGGCGGTGCCGTCGTCGTCCACCACCGTGAAGACGATGCCGGCGTAGCCTGCGCCGTTCTCGTGATCGGCGGGACGGAAAGTCAGAAGGCCGATATCGGCGGCGTCGACCGGGAAAGGATACGAACCGATAGCGCCGCCATTGTATTCCAGCGTCCCGGCCGTCGGCGCGGCCTGGATCACCACCGAGGCCAGCGTGCCGCCATCTTCATCATCGGCGTCGCTGAAGACGAAGTTGGACGCGGAGAACGTGTAGGTTCCGTCCTCACCCATGGTCACCGTCGCGTCCCCGGTCTCGGGGATCGCGTCGTAGGTCACGGCGGTGATGTTGTCCTGCCCCGCAAGCGCGTCGAGCTGCTCTGCCTGCTGCGCCGTGACCGTGCCCGTCACCGTCAGCGTCCCGATCGTGTCGCTTACGCCGATCGGCAGGGCGAGGATCTGGGTGACGGTGCCGGAGATCTCGTTGAACCGCGTGGTGCCGGAGTTGCTGGCGCCGAGGATCGTGGTGGCGAGGGCCGCGCCGGTCGCGTCGGTTCCGGTGCCGGTCACGGTGACGTCGTGCGCGTCGTTGAGGAAGGCGGTGCCGCCGGTGGTGATCTGCTCCGCGATGGCCGTCGCGCTGTCGTCGATGTCGTAGGCGACGGGGGTCGTGAAGGCTTGCAGCGTCGCGGCCTCGCTCGCCGTCGCGTCCGTGTCGGCCGTGACGGTGCCGGTGACGAGGGCGAATTGCGCGTCGGAGGCGGCGGCGAGGTTCGCCGCGCTGTCGGAAATGCTTGCCGTCACCTCGGCCCTGGTGAGATTGGCCAGGCGCACCGCCTGGTCGACCGTCACGTTGAACGACTGCATCGCGATCGTCTCGTCGCCCAGCCCGGTGATGCCGTCGGAGCCGTAGGCTTCCTCGGCCGCGGCGACGAAGGCCGCGGCGGTCGTCGCGCCGGCATCGGTCAGCGCGGTGACGCTGGCAGCGTCGATGGTGCCGGAGGTCTTGCCGTCGAGGGCGTTCAGCGCGGCGAGGTCGTCGGCCTCCAGCGTCTCGTCGATAATCGTGATCGTGTAGTGGTTCACCTCGGTATCGGTCAGGGCGTCGTTCAGCGCCTCGGCCGTGCCGGCCTCCAGCGTCGCGGTCAGGATGCCGTCGCCGATATCGCCGCTTGTGGCGATGGCATCGGCCTGTGCCGCCGTGATCGTGTCGGTCACCTCAACATCGACGCCGGCGGGATCGGGATCGGTGTCGATTTCGTTGGAGTCGATGATCGCCGTGATCGCGGCATGGGTGCCAAAGACGGACTCCACCTGCGTCAGCGTGATCGTGCCGGTGGTCAGCGCATCCAGCGCCGCCAGGTCGTCGGCATCCAGCGCCGTGCCGGTGACGGTGACGGCGATGTCACCGGCAAGGTCCAGCCCCTCGGCCCGCAACGCCGCCAGCGCCGCGTCCAGCGTGCCGGTGATCGCGGTCACCGATGAGGCGTCGA
Source organism: Paracoccaceae bacterium (assembly GCA_024742695.1). GTDB lineage: Bacteria > Pseudomonadota > Alphaproteobacteria > Rhodobacterales > Rhodobacteraceae > JANSXY01. The sequence continues at coordinate 1,768 of JANSXY010000038.1, forward strand.
TGGTGCCGCCCACCCGCGCGTCCAGCGCGGCAAGATCGGCGGCGGAGACGGCGCCGGTATCGGTCAGCGCCACGCCTTCGGCCCCGGTCAGCACGGCATCGCCGGCGGCGGTGAGATCGGCGAGGCTGTCGGACAGGGTGTAGCCATCGACCAGGTACGCGCCGATCACGGCCGCGTCGGCGACGTCGAGCACGGCGGCCGCGTCGCTGCCGCGATCGATGTCGATATGCAGCACCGCGCCGTCGATCCTGTCCTTCGCGCCGGCAACCTGCCGGGCCTCGGCCACCGTGGCCACGATCACCGTGACGTGGCCGTCGCCGCTGTCGCTTTCGATGGCGGGGATCGCCATGAACTGCGCGTGGGTGAAGATCGCGCCGGAATTGATGTAGACGATGGTCAGCCCGGCGGGCAGCGTGACGGCGGTGAAATCGACCGTGCCGCGCACCACCTCGATCCGGGTGAAGCCGGAGATGTCGGAGGCCGCCGACAGAACCAGCGTGTCGTCGGCATCGTCGAAGGCGATGGTCAGCGTACCCTCGCCGTCGGCATCGAGTTCGAGGTTGTCGACGGTGTCCGCGCCGGCGGTCTGGCTGTCGACCGTGACGGTCGCGCCGCCATCGGCCCCGGTGATGGTGACGGTGGTGCCGGAATCCGCGCCGCCGATCTCGCGCGAGACATGCTGCGGGCCGTCGTCATCGCCGCCGCCGCAGGCCGCCAGCGGCAACAGCAGAAGCGGCAGCGCCGCCTTGCGATGCTTCCGGGCCGCCCGCTTCGCCCATTTCGCGAACAACTTCGCGCGGGCCTCGGGTTCGGCGGGCAGGTCGATCGCCTCGGCGCGGCCGGCGGCGGCCAGCGCCGCCAGGTCGGCCTCCGCGGCGGCGACGCGCACCGCCTCGGCCGCTTCGCCACCGAACCTCGCGGGATGGAGGCCGGCGGGCAGGTCGCCCGCGGCGGCGTCATGAAGGATGTAGGCGCGCGCGCCCGGCGCGGTCAGCGCCGCGTCGATGGCCACGGGGGCCGGTTCGGCGGCGGCGTCCTGCATCGGCACGGTCATCTCGAAATCCTTCATGGCTGCTCTCCTTGGTCGAATTCTGGCCGGTCGGGCGCATTGGGCCGTGGCGCGCGCAGGGGCGCGCCCGCGACCGATGGGGATAGGGAAACGGGGTGGTGCGGGGCCGCGGCGCCAACGGGGCGGCGGCGGTGTTTCGCGGGATCGGACGAAAGCGGCACACGCCCGGCGTCCGCCCGGAACGGCGGTTCGCGGCCCGTCCGGCAGGCGGCATCGGCGGCCAAGACCGGCACGGGGTCGCGCGGCGCTGAATGCCGCGAGGAAGATCGGAACATCCCGGCCCTCGTTCACTCGTTACGTCGCGCCGGGCTGTCCCGGCGCCGGGCCGCGGCCGGAGGTTATCGAATCCTCCGTGGCGCGCCCCACACCCATGGTTGTAATAGGCCGGTTTGCCGCACCCGCCGCAACCCATTCGAATTAATGTGTTTTTATGCCGAACGACTACAGCCGTTCGGCAGGAGCCTCACCCGCCGCAGGACCCCGCCGGCCTACGGCTGCGCGAGGATCAGGTTCGCGGCCATCCGCCCGACCATCATCGAGGGCGCGTTGATGTTGCCCGACGGGATCTCGGGGAAGATCGAGGCGTCGGCGACGCGCAGCCCCGCCAGCCCGTGCAGCCGAAGGTCCGGCCCGACCACGGCGGCGGACGGATCGGGGCCCATCCGGCAGGTGCCGCAGGGATGAAAGACGGAATAGGCCCGCGCCCGCACATCTGCCTCGAACGCGGCGTCGTCGTCGCAGTCGGGGCCGGGCTTCAGCTCCGCCTCGATCACCGCGCCCAGCGACGGCGTGCGCGACAGCGCCCGCAGGTAGCGCGCGCCGGCGACCATCGCCGCCACGTCGCGCGCGTCGTCGAGGAAATTCGGCTGGATCGCCGGGGCCGCGCGCCAGTCCGGCGCGGCCAGTTCGACATGGCCGGTCGAATGGGCCTTGGTGGGCGAGATCGACATGCAGACACCGGGGAACGGATCGGGCCGCATCAGCGCGCGCTTGCCCGGCACCGCGCGTTCATAGCTCAACGGCGAGAAGTAAAGCTGCATGTCCGGCACGTTGCTTTCGGGATCGGCGCGGAAATAGCCTCCGCCCTGGTTCAGGCTCATCGCCAGCGGCCCCTTGCCTTCCAGCAGGTAACGCAGCCCGACCCGGATCTTTCCCGTCAGCGAGCCGAGATCCTGGTTCAGGCTGGGCCGGACGGTGCGGTAGACATGATCGTAGCACAGATGATCCTGCAGGTTGCGGCCGACCTGCGGGCTGTCCAGCGTCACCGCGATGCCAAGCCGCCGCAACAGCGCCGCCGGCCCGATCCCCGACAGTTGCAGAAGGGCCGGAGAGCCGATCGCCCCGGCCGACAGGATCACCTCGCGGCCGGCGCGGAAGTCCTTGGCCCCGCCGGGGCCCTCGGTCGCGATGCCGGTGACGCGGCCGTCCTCGACCAGCAGCCGCGTGACCTGCCGGCCGGTCAGGATCCGCAGGTTCGGCGAGGACCGCAGGAACGCCGTCGCGGCGCTTTCGCGGCGGCCGCGGCGGATCGTTGTCTGGTAATAGCCCGCGCCCTCGATCGACTCGCCGTTCAGGTCGGGGGTGAACTCCAGCCCCATCTCCTGCGCCGCCGCTACGAAGGTGCGGGTCAGCGGATGCGCCTCGGCCTCGGTCAGCTGGGTGACATGCAGCGGCCCGCCCGCGCCATGCGCCGGGCCGGCGCCCAGGTCGTGATCCTCCATCTCGCGGTAGCAGTCCAGCACCGCCTCCCAGCCCCAGCCGGGGTTGCCCGCCGCCTCCCAGGCGGCGTAGTCGGCCGGCTGGCCGCGCGAATAGACCATCGCGTTGATCGACGAGGATCCGCCCAGCACCTTGCCGCGCGGCACGTAGTTGACCCGACCGCCCATGCCGGGGATCGGCAGCGAGGTGAACATCCAGTTCACGCGCGGGTCGGTATAGGTCTTGCCGTAGCCGATCGGGATCGTCGTCCAGGGGAACCGGCGCTTCGGCCCGGCCTCGACAAGCAGCACCCGGCGCCCGGCCTCGGCCAGGCGCCCCGCGATGGCCGAGCCGGCCGATCCGGCGCCGACGACGATGTAGTCCCAGTGATCCATGCGATTCCCCAGCCCCCTTGCCGGGGCCGACGCTGGCGCGCGCCGCAGGCCGCTGCATGCCGGGAAACGACATTTCCTGTTCGCCCCCGGCATGGCATTCTCGCGCCGGGCCGCGAGACTGGCCGAAAACCGGGGGCCGCCGACGGGGGACGGAATGAAGATCGCGAAGCTAGAAACCTTTACCAACGCCTTCGTCGGCTTCGTGCGGGTCACCGCCGAAACCGGCGAGAGCGGCTGGGGCCAGGTCTCCACCTACAACGCCGACATCACCTGCGAGGTCTTTCACCGCCAGATCGCGCCACATGCCCTGGGCACCGATGCGCTGGACTTCGCCGACACGCTGAACCTGATCGGTGAACGCGAGCACAAGTATCCCGGCAGCTACCTGCGCCGGGCGATGGCCGGGCTCGACACCGCGCTGTGGGATCTGCGCGGCAAGGTCGAGGGCAAGCCGGTGGCCAGCCTGATCGGCGGCAGCCCCGGCAAGGTGCGGGCCTATGCCAGTTCGATGAAGCGCGACATCACGCCCGAGGACGAGGCCGCGCGCTTCGTGCGCCTGCGCGACGAGAAGGGCTTCACCGCGTTCAAGTGGCGCGTGGGCGCCGAATGCGGCCGCGACGCCGACGAATGGCCGGGCCGGACCGAGGCGGTGGTGCCGGTGGTGGCGAAGGCGCTGGGCGACGGGATCGAAAAGCTGGTGGACGCGAATTCCTGCTATTCGCCGGCCCGCGCGATCGAGGTCGGCCGGATGCTGGAGCAGAACGGCATCACGCATTACGAGGAACCCTGCCCCTACTGGGAATTCGACCAGACCAAGGAGGTGACTGACACGCTGGCGATCGACGTGACGGGCGGCGAGCAGGATTGCGAGTTCACCGCCTGGCGCACGATCATCGGCGAGCGGATCGTCGATGTCGTGCAACCCGACGTGATGTACATGGGCGGCATGCACCGCACGCTGGAGGTCGCGCGCCGGGCGGCGGCGGCGGGGCTGCCCTGCACGCCCCATGCCGCGAACCTGTCGCTGGTCACGATCTGCACGATGCACCTGCTGCGCGCGATCCCGAACGCCGGCAAGTACCTCGAATTCTCGATCGAGGGGCCGGACTACTATCCGTGGCAGGAGGGGCTGTTCCGCGGCGACCCGTTCGTCATCGAGGACGGCCACGCGACCGTGACCGACGCGCCGGGCTGGGGAGTGGAGATCGCGCCCGGATGGCTGGAAAAGGCGCAGTGGCGCGAAAGCGTGGCGGAGTGACACGTTGCGGCACGGCCCGCGACTGCTAGGCTCGGCCGGATGATCGCAAGACGAACCTTCCTTGCCGGGGCCGCGCTGGCCCTGGCCACACCGGCGGAGGCCGAGATGCAAGAAGGTCTGTCCGCCGCTGCCGCGCGGGACTGGGAATTTCTCGCCGATACCGTGATGGGCGGCGTCTCGCAGGGCGGCGCGCGCCGGGTTTCCGAGGCCGGGCGCGAGGTGCTGCACCTGTCGGGCGACGTGAGTACCGAAAACCGCGGCGGGTTCCTGCAGATGCGGACCGAACTGCCGGGCGGCCTGCCCGAGGGCGCGCGCGGGCTGGTGCTGCGGGTACGCGGCAACGGCGAGCGCTATTTCGTGCACCTGCGCACCCGCGCCACCGTCCTGCCCTGGCAGTTCTGGCAGGCCGCGTTCGACACCGGCCCGGACTGGGCCGAGGTTCGGCTGTCGTGGGAGACCTTCGCACCCAGGGGCGGGCTCGTCCTCGGCGCCCTGCGGCCAACCGCGATCCGCTCCGTCGGGCTGGCCGCCTACGGGCGCGACCATCGCGCCGACCTGTGGCTGTCGGACATCGGCTGGGTCTGAGCGCCCGGCGGGCACGGGTTGTAACGCATCCGCAATCGTGTTGGCCTAGGGTTTCCGAAACGGAAACCCGGTGCCGCGACGGGCGGCATTGGCCCGGCTGTGGAAACGAGGCCGCGATGCATCGCCTGCTTCTGCCCTTCGAGGCGCGCTACCTGCTGCTTACCCTCGCCGTTCTCGGCACCTTCGCCGCGCTCTTGCTCGCGATGGCGCTGCCCGGCTGGCGGCTGCCGCTGATGATCCTGTTCGGTGTCTTCGCCGGGTTCATGGTGCTGGGTTTTCGCGACCTGACGCAAACCCGCCACGCGATCCTCAGGAACTACCCGATCGCGGCGCATCTGCGCTTCATCCTCGAAAACATCCGGCCCGAGATGCGGCAGTATTTCTTCGAGGCCGACAAGGACGGGTCGCCCTTCCCCCGCGACAAGCGCGCGATCGTCTACCAGCGCGCCAAGCAGGAACTCGACAAGCGGCCGTTCGGCACCCAGTACGACGTTTACGATACCCGCTTCGAATGGCTGCATCATTCGCTGGCCCCCGGCCCGGTGCCCGCCGAACCCTACCGGACGCTGGTGGGCGAGGGGCGCTGCGCCCAGCCCTATTCCGCCTCGGTCCTCAACATTTCGGGGATGAGCTACGGCGCGCTTTCGGCCAACGCCGTCCTGGCGCTGAACAAGGGCGCGAAGGCGGGCCATTTCGCCCATGACACGGGCGAGGGCGGCGTCTCTCCGCACCACCGCGTGCATGGCGGCGACCTGGTCTGGCAACTGGGATCGGGCTATTTCGGCGCGCGCACGCCCGACGGGCAGTTCGACCCCGGCCGCTTCGCCGAGGCCGCGGCGGACGCCCAGATCCGGATGATCGAGGTCAAGCTCAGCCAGGGCGCCAAGCCCGGCCACGGCGGGGTGCTGCCGGCGGCCAAGATCACGCCCGAGATCGCGGCGATCCGCGGCATCCCGATGGGCGTGGATTGCGTCTCGCCCGCCAGCCACAGCGCGTTTTCCGGCCCGCGCGGCCTTGTGGATTTCATCGCGCGGCTGCGCGAGCTGTCGGGCGGCAAGCCGGTGGGCTTCAAGCTGTGCGTCGGACATCCGTGGGAATTCATGGCGATCTGCAAGGCGATGGCGGACACCGGGATCGCCCCCGACTTCATCGTCGTCGATGGCAAGGAGGGCGGCACCGGCGCCGCGCCACTGGAATTCATGGACCATCTCGGGATGCCGCTGCGCGACGGTCTGAACTTCGTTCACAACGCGCTGGTGGGCGCCGGGCTGCGCGACCGCGTCCGTATCGCCGCCTCGGGCAAGATCATCTCGGCCTTCGACATGGCGCGGGTGATGGCGCTGGGCGCGGACTGGTGCAACTCCGCCCGCGGCTTCATGTTCGCGGTCGGCTGCATCCAGGCCCAGGCCTGCCACACCGGCCATTGCCCGACCGGCGTCACCGCGTCCGACCCGCTGCGCGCCCGCGCGATCCACGTGCCCGACAAGGCCGAGCGGGTGGCGAATTTCCACCGCAACACGCTGCACGCGCTGGCCGAACTGGTGGCCGCCGCCGGCCTGTCGCATCCCGGCGAGTTGCGGCCCCACCACGTCTTCCGGCGCGCCGCGCAGGATCGCGTGTCAAGCTATGCGGAACAATACCCGGCGCTGGCCCCCGGCCAGCTTCTGGCCGATCCGCAATCCGCGCCGCCCGCCTTCGCACAGGCATGGCGGCTGGCGCGGCCCGACAGCTTCGCGCCGGCGGGCTGACCGGCGGCCGGATCAGTCGTTGCAGGGCACCGGAAGCTCCACGACCTCGCCGGCCCGGCGGGTCCGTACGGTGCATTCCTCGCGCAGGGTCATGAGATTGGTGATCGGCCAGCCGGGCGCGAACAACTCGGCGATCCGCATCACCTGGCCCAGCGCGTCCTGCGAACTCATCCGCCCCGACAGCACGATCGATCCGCCGACCAGGGCGGCCTCGACGGGTTCGTCGGGCACGATCTGGCGGATCTGGTCGACCATCGCGTCGATGTCGATCGTCTCGGTGGAAACCAGCAGGTTCTGCACCCGGCCCGGCGCGTAGCTTTCGGCCAGCGTCGCGACCTGGTCGAGCATCGCCGCGGTCGGCACCTCGCCCGACACCACAAGGCGGCCGTTGGCCAGCCGCGCCTCGATCCCGGCCTCGGGCATCATCGCGGCCAGTTCCGCCCGGAACCGATCGACCTCGATGGGCGGCGGCTGGGCGACATCCACGGTCATCAGGTTCGACACCCGCCCGGGCGCGTATCGGCCGGCAAGCTCGATCGCCTGCGCCATCTTCTGCGCGGAACTCACGGTACCCGACAGCACGATCCCGTCATTGGCGGTCCGCGCCTCGATCGCCTCGCCGGGCAGGATCTGGTCCAGCCGCTCGCGGAACTCCGCGATGTCGGGCGTGACCTGGATGTTGACAATCGTCATCACCTGGCCCTCGCCGCTGAGCAGCATCAGCGTGGTGCGGCCCGGCTCCTTGCCCAGCACGTAGATCGCCCGGTCCGACAGGGTCGAGATGTCGGCGATGTCGGGATTGGCGATGGTCAGTTCCGCGAACGGCAGGTCGCTTTCGACAACCACGGCGCTGTCGCGCGCCAGTTCCAGCGTGGTGGTCACGCCGCGCTGGACGTTCAGCGCCTCCGCCAGAACAGGCGGCGCGCCCAGCGGAACGGCCAATGCAAGGCAGATTGCGACAGTCGTGGTTCGAAACATCCTTGTCCTCCAATGTCCGGCACGGGCAACCGAAACCTCCAAACCGCACGCGGAACGCGAATCCTTCGCACTCGTCAATCACTGGCAATCATGGCGACACAACGTTTAAGGAACGCTAACCTTCTTTGGCGCGGCGGGCAATTGTGGCGCGGCCGGAAACCCTTTGTTGTCGCACCGCGAAACAGCCGGGCCGTGAAACGAAAGGAGTTCACGAATGCACGTGGCAAGACGAAACGATCCGGCGGCAGCGCCGACCGAGCTTGCGGGAGCGGCCGCATGAGCGGGGCACGCAGGATCGGCGGCGTCAGCCACTGGTATGCCGATATCGGCCTGCCGCAGGACCGCCGGCCACCGCTTGACGGTGCCGCGCGCGCCGATGTCGCGATCGTCGGGGCGGGCTACACCGGCCTCTGGGCCGCCTGGTACCTGAAAAAGGCCGATCCCGGCCTCGACATCCTGGTGATCGAGAAGGACTTCGCGGGCTTCGGCGCCTCGGGCCGCAATGGCGGCTGGCTGACCGGCGGCTTCGCCTGGAACCACGCGACCTACGCCCGCGCGGCCGGGCGCGAGCCGGTGCTGGCGATGGTGCGCGCGATGAACGGCACGGTGGACGAGGTTCTGGCCGTCGCCGAAGCGGAAGGCATCGACGCCGACATCCGGCGCACCGACGAACTGATGGTCGCCGTCAACGCCCCGCAGCTTGCGCGTCTGAAGGCCGAGGTCGCGCATCGCCGGGCCTGGGGCGAGGAGGACCGGGTGTTCGAGATCGGCGCGGCCGAGGCCCGCGCCCGCGTCTCGGTGCCAGGTATCCAGGGCGGAATGATCGTCGGCAATGTCGCGCGGATCCAGCCGGCCAAGCTGGTGCGCGGGCTGGCCAGCGCCGTCGAGCGGCTGGGGGTGCGCATCGTCGAGGAGACCGAGGTCACCGCGATCCACCCCGGCGCGGTGCAAACCGCGCGCGGCGCCGTCGCCGCCCGGCACATCCTGCGTTGCACCGAGGGTTTCACCGCAACCCTGCCCGGCAGCCGGCGCGAATGGCTGCCGCTGAATTCCGCGCAGATCGCGACGGAACCGCTGCCCGCGGAGGTCTGGGACGAGATCGGCTGGCGGGGCCACGAGATCTTCGGCGATTTCGCCCATGCCTATTGCTACTGCCAGCGCACCCGCGACGACAGGATCACCGTGGGCGCGCGCGGGGTGCCCTATCGCTTCGGGTCCGGCGTCGACGCCGCCGGCACGCCGGATGCCGAAACCGTGCGGCGGCTGACCGCGATCCTCTGGCGGCATTTCCCCGCCGCGCGGCGTTTCGCGGTCGATCACGCCTGGTGCGGTGTGCTGGGCGCGCCGCGCGACTGGTGCGCGACCGTCGGGCTCGACCCGGATACCGGGATCGGCTGGGCCGGCGGCTATGTCGGCGTCGGGGTATCGACCTCGAACCTTGCAGGCCGCACGCTGGCCGACCTAGTGCGCGACCGGTCGACCGGGTTGACCCGCCTGCCCTGGGTCAACCGCCGCGTCGCCGCGTGGGAACGCGAACCGCTGCGCTGGCTTGGCGTACGCGGCATGTACGCGCTCTACGCCGCCGCCGACCGGGCCGAGGCACGGCCGGGCGCCAGCCGCCCGTCGCGGCTGGCCGAGATCGGCAACCGGCTTACCGGGCGAAGCTGAGCGCGGCTTCCGCCGCCGCGGCCTCGGCACACAGGAAATCCCGCAAGAGCCGCCGCGCCCGGTCCGGCCCGCGCCGTTCCGGCATCAGCAGGTGATACTGCTCCGTCCCCGCGACGACGGGCGACATCGGCGCCCGCGCCAGGCCGAAAGCGGTGCGCAGCCCGTCGCTGGCCGGCGCCCGTTCCAGCGCCAGACCAAGGCCCTCGGCCGCCATCGCGAAGGCAACCGGCGTGGAATCCACGAAGGCGGTATGGGTGCCGCGCCCCGCCGCTTCGGGCAGCGCCGCCAGCATCCGCGGCCAGCCGCTGTCGTGGGCGGCCACGTCGATCAGACGCTGGCCGGCCAGCCGCGCCGGCCGGTCGAGCGTTGCGGCGATGTCGGGCCTGGCCACGATCGCGAGGCGTTCGCCCAGCAGCGGCAGCGTTCCGGCACCCGGCACCGGGGCGCTGCCGAAGACGATCTGCAGGTCCGGCCCCGGACCGGGCAGCACACGCCGGAAATCGGCCGGAGAATTGCCCGACAGCAGCGACACCCGGATGCCCGGATGGGCCGCCTCGAACGCCGCGATCCGCGGCGGCAGCCAGCCCAGCGCCAGCAACGACACCGCCTGCAACGTCAGCGTTTCGGTGCCCGGCGGCGGAAACAGCGTTTCGGCCGCGGTCTGGACCGAGGCAAGCGCCTGCCGCACCGGCGGCAGGAAGGCCCGCCCCGCCTCGGTCAGTTCCACGCGCCGCGCGCCGCGGTGAAACAGCGGCTGGCCCAGGTGATCCTCCAGCGCCCGGACCTGCTGGCTGATCGCCGGCGGGCTCATCGCCAGAAGCTCCGCCGCGCGGGCGAAGCTTTCGGTGCGCGCCGCCGCCTCGAAGACGCGCAGCCAGTTGAGCGATGGGATCCGCCGGGCCATGCCCGAGAGTAAGTTCAGCTTGCCCTCAGGGGCAAGGCTCGCGTCTGGCCCGGGGACGGTTTCCGCCGCAGCCTTGGCGCCGCGAACACCAGCGGGACAGGAGGCGCGCCATGGGCGGCGGACTGACGACAGCGCAGATCGACAGCTACCGGCACGACGGGTTCCTTTCCGGCCTGCGCGTGTTTTCGCAAGCGGAGACCGCGCGCATCCGCGCCGCCGTCGAGACGCTGGAGGCCGATCATGCGGCCGGAGCGGGCGGGCACGGCCTGGCGCAGTTCTTCCGCGTCAACGGCCAGATCGTGATCCCGCTGCTGGCCGACCTCGCGCGGCGGCCGGAGATCCTCGATCCGGTCGAAAGCCTGCTGGGCCCCGACCTGCTGGTGTGGTCGGTGGAACTGTTCATCAAGGAACCCGGCAGCGCCAAGACCGTGTCCTGGCACCAGGACATCACCTACTGGGGCATGGGCGAGACCGACGAGGAGGTGACCGCCTGGGTCGCGCTGTCGGAGGTCAGCGAGGCCGCCGGCTGCATGCGGTTCATCCCCGGCAGCCATGCCGGCGGCCTGGTCGCGCATCGCGATACCTTCGCGGCGGACAACCTGCTGTCGCGCGGGCAATCGATCGACGCGGTCGACGAATCGCGGGCCGTGTTCGGCCCGCTGCGACCGGGCGAGATGTCGCTGCATCATGGCCGCTGCTTCCACGCCTCCGGCCCGAACCGGTCCGACGACCGGCGCATCGGGCTGGCGATCCGCTATGTCACGCCCGGGGTGCGGCAGCCCGGCCTGGGGCGCGACTACGCGATGCTGGTGCGCGGAACCGACGCGGCGCAGGGCTGGATCAACCTCGCCGGCCCGCGCGGCCTGTTCGCGCCCGCCGATCTGGCGCTCTACGACCGGGTGCTGGCCGACCAGTCCGCGATATTGACCGCTGGGGCCGAGGCCGCGGTTGCGCTATACGGAACCGGAACGCCCGCAACGGAGACCCGGACATGAAGGACGAAGCCAAGCCCACCGTCTCCTTCACCCAGATGAAGGATGGCACCAAGGAAGAATACCTGCTGCTCGCCGAACTGGAAAAACCGTTCCAGGCGATGACGGCCGACCGGGTGCTGGACGAGTTGCGCCGCGCCGGCGAGGCATCGCTGGAAGGCTACCGCATCACCCGTCTCGATCACGGGTTGCAATCGGCCACCCGCGCCGAACGCGACGGCGCGGATATCGACTGGATCGTCGCCGCGCTGCTGCACGACATCGGCGACGGCCTCGCGCCGCAGAACCACGACAGGATGTCGGCCGAGGTGATCCGCCCCTTCGTGCGCTGGGACGTGGCCTGGGTGGTGGAACATCACGGCATCTTCCAGATGCTCTACTACGCCCATCACTACGGCTGGGACGAGAACGCGCGCGACCGGTTCCGCGACCATCCCTGTTTCGACAGTTGCGCGGAATTCTGCGAGCGCTGGGACCAGTCGTCCTTCGATCCCGACTACGACACGCTGCCGCTGGAGCATTTCGAACCGATGGTGCGCGAGGTCTTCGGCCGCAAGGCCCATGACCCGGCGGTGATCCGCGAGGGCCATGTCTCGCCCCTGACAGCGGCCTGACCGGGACCGCGATCAGGCGTTGCCAGCCGCCCCCCGGCCGTGGCCTAGTGGCCGTGGCCGCCGCATCGGGCGGCGAACGGGGGGCGCATGGCGTTCGATTTCATCCTGATGCTGACCTCGGGCGACCGGACGATCCCGGACGCGCGGCAGCGGCTGGACGAGGCGCTGGAGGGCGGGGTCCGGCACATCGGCTTCAAGGACGTGGGCCTGCCGCTGACCGACCTGCGCGGCCTCGCGGACGCGATCCGGGCCGCTGGCGGCCGGTCCTACCTGGAGGTCGTCAGCCTTGACGAGGCCAGCGAACTGGCCTCGGCCCGCGCCGCCGTCGATCTCGACGTCGACTGCCTGCTGGGCGGCACCCGCGCCGCGGCGGTGACCGAGGTCACCCGCCGCCACCCGCTGCGCTACTACCCGTTCCCCGGCCGGATCACCGGCCACCCCAGCGTGCTGGAGGGCAGCCCGGCCGAGATCGTCGCCTCCGCCCGGCAGCTGGCCGATCTGGAACATGTCCACGGTCTCGACCTGCTGGCCTATCGCCATGCCGGCGACGTGCCAGCGCTGATGCGCGCGGTCTGCCAGTCGGTCGCCAAGCCGGTGATCGTGGCCGGCAGCATCGACAGCGAGGCGCGGATCGCCGCCGTGGCGGCGGCCGGCGCGGCGGGGTTCACGGTGGGAACCGCGGCGCTGGACGGCGCGTTTCCCGCCGACAGCCGCGGTTTCGTCGACCAGGTGCGCGCGATCCTGGCCTGCACCGCGCGGGCGCGCGCCAAGTCCACCGCGCCGCGGCGGCTCGCGCTGGTCGCGCACGACACCCGCAAGGCGCATCTGAAGGCCTGGGTGCTGCGCCACCGCCGGGCGCTGGCCGGGCACCGGCTGACCTGCACCGGCGGCACCGGACGCACCATCGCCGCCGCCGCGCCGGAGCTTGACATCCGGCGGCTGCAACGCGGCGGTCGCGGCGGCGATCAGCAGCTTGGCGCGCTGGTCGCCACCGGCGATCTCGACGCGGTGGTGTTCTTCGCCGATCCGACGGTTCCGCATGGCGGCGATGTCGACCTTCAGGCGCTCACCCGTCTGGCGATCCTGCACGACACGCCGATCGCGCTGAGCCCGGCACAGGCGGACATGCTGATCGCGGCCCTGGCCGCGGCCGATCCGTCGCCCCCGGCGGCCGGATAGCCGCAGGCGGCCCCCACCGCCACGCATGGCTTCCGCCGCCCGTGCCGCCCCTTCCGCCTGCCGGACGGCTTCGGACTGACGCGAAATCATCGCCGGCTTCATCAACCGTTAGGGTGTGGGCCTCAATACTTTTGGATGTAGCACCGTCGAGTTGCGGAGGCCCGAATGAACGCCAGACCGGTCCGGACCCAAACGCGGCGCGCGGCGCGCGCCGGGACGGTGCGATGAACCAGATCACCGTCCTCGATGCCGTGACCATTTCAAGGACGCTGGAGCAATCGGCGCTTCTGCATCGGCTGTTGCCGCTCGTCCTCGCGGATCGCCCGCTCGCGGCGCTTCTCGACGAGGCGCTGGACCAGCTGTTCGCGGTCAGTTGGCTGGCGCATCTGCCCGGCGGCGGCGTGTTCCTGGCCGACGAGACGGGCACGGCGCTGACGCTGGCGGCGGAACACGGCCTCGGCCCCGAGATCGCCGGCCGGTGCGCGCGCATCCCGTTCGCACCACCCGCCGGTGGCGGCACCCACGCGCAGATGTTCGACGCGATCGCTCCCGACGGGCACTACACCGTTCCGATCACGGCGCGGGACGCGATGCTCGGCCTGCTGCTGGTCCGACTGCCCGAGGGTCGCCGTCGCGACGCAGGCGAAATCGATTTCCTGACCAGCGTCGGGGAACTCCTTGCGCTGCTGATCGCGGCGAACCGGCGCGCGGCGTCGGCGGCCCGGACCGAGGCGCGGCTGGGCGCGGCGCTGGCCGAGACCGACAGCCTGATGCGCACGATCCGCCAGCACACGATCTTCAGCCAGGCCAGCCCCGACGGCACGATCACCGAGGTCAACGACGCGTTCTGCGCGATCAGCGGCTACAGCCGGGACGAGCTTGTCGGCGCACCGCACAGAATCAACAATTCCGGCCGCCATTCCGCCGAGTTCTGGGCGGATTTCTGGCAGAAAATCAACAATGGCGAGGTTTGGCGCGGCGAGATCTGCAATCGCCGCAAGGACGGGTCGCTCTACTGGGTCGACAGCATCGTGATGCCGGTCTGCGACAGCGAGGGCCGGGTCGAACGCTTCGTTTCGCTGCGCCGGGACGTGACCGAGCGCCGGCACGCGGACGAGCAACTGGCGCGGATGGGGCGAATCCTCGACGATTCCTCGAACGAGATCTACGTCTTCGACGCGAGCACGCTGAAGTTCACGCTGGTCAATCGCGGCGCGAGAGAGAACCTGGGCTACGGCAGCGAGGAACTCGCCGGTCTCACCCCGATCGACCTGGATCCGGACCTGGCCGCCCATGGCTTCGCCGAACTGATCGCGCCGCTGCTGGCCGGCAAGATCGACAAGCAGTTCTTCGAAACAGTCCACCGCCGCAAGGACGGTTCGACCTACCCGGTGGAGGTCAGCCTGCACTATGCCGCGGACGAAAACCCGCCGGTGTTCGTGGCGATCGTGCAGGACATCACGCAGCGCAAGTCCAACGACGCGCGGATCGAACAGCTGGCCTTCTACGATCCGCTCACCGGGCTCGCCAACCGCGCGCTGATGATCGACCGGCTGCGCCAGGCGGTGGCGCGGGCCGAACGCTACGGCCAGACCCTCAGCCTGCTGTTCATGGATCTCAACCGGTTCAAGGAAATCAACGACACCCGCGGCCACGGCGTTGGCGACGCGGCGCTGGCCGAGGTGGCGCGCCGGTTCCGCGCGGTGATGCGCCGCTCGGAAACACTGGCGCGGATCGGCGGCGACGAATTCGTGGCGATCGTGGAAAACGTCACCCGCGCCAACGTCATCGGCATCATCCACCGGCTGAAGGGCGCGCTGGCCGAGCCGATCGTGGTCGAAGGCAAGGCGCACAACCTCTCCGTCAGCGTCGGGGTGGCCGACTTCCCCAGGGACAGCACGCAGCCCGAAAGCCTTCTTCAGCTGGCCGACATCGCGATGTACGAGGCCAAGTCGCAGGGCGGCGGCTACCGGTTCTACGACCCCGAGATGGGCCGCGCGGTCGCCAAGCGCCACGAGATCGCCGTGCGCCTGTCGCAGGCGGTGGCCGAGGATCGACTGGAACTGTTCTTCCAGCCCTTCGTCAGCCTGGAGACCGGCGCGCTGGAAGGCGCCGAGGCGCTCTTGCGCTGGCGCGACCCGGAATGGGGCTTCGTGCGGCCCGACGAATTCATCCCGATCGCGGCGGAGCGGCGGATGCTGGCCGATATCGGGAACTGGGTGATCGACCGCGCCTGCCGGCAGTTGCGCGACTGGCGCGAGGCCGGCCTGTGCGGCCTCGACCGGCTGGCGATCAACGTCGCCGCCGAGCAGATGGAAAGCGCGGCGATCCTGCACCGGATCGAGGCCGCGCTGCGCCGGAACGAAACCCCGGCGCAGGCCCTGGAGGTCGAGATCACCGAAAGCAGCATGATGACCGATCCCGACCGTGCCGCGGAGACCCTGCGCCGGCTGAAGGACCTGGGGCTGCGGATCTCGATCGACGATTTCGGCACCGGGTATTCCTCGCTCGCCTATCTCAAGCAGTTCGCCACCGACAAGCTGAAGATCGACATGTCCTTCGTGCGCGACCTTCTCGACGATCCGAACACCCAGGCGATCATCGCCGCCACCATCGCGATGGCGCGCAGCCTCGGGCTGAAGGTGCTGGCCGAGGGGGTGGAGACCGAGGCGCAGGCCCAGCGGCTGCGCGAATTGCGCTGCGACCAGGCACAGGGCTACCTGTTCGGCAAACCGGTGCCGGCGGACGATTTCGCGCGAACCTGGCTGCGCCCGGCGCCCGGCAAGGCCCCGGCGACGGAGTGACGCCGCCGGGTGCCGGCGGCCTCTAGCCCTCGGGCGTCGAATGGATCGCGAACTGCTCCAGCCCGGCGTCCTGCGGCTCTATCACCCGGAAGCTTTCCTTCACGCCGGCCTCGGTCAGGTCGCGCGCCACGGTCAGCAGCGTGTTCGGCGCGTGCCCGTCGCACAGGTCGACCATGTGCGCGATCTCTTCGGCCGCGACGCCGCGCGCCGCCTCGATCGAGGGCGCGCCGTAGTAGGTCACGAAATGCTGCGCCAGAAGGTCGGTCAGGGTGGCCAGTTCGGCCTCCTCGATCCGGGTGACGGCGACGAAGGTCACCCGCCCGCCGGTCTCCAGCCCCAGCCAGCCGTTCGCGAAGGCCTGCCTGGCCTTGCCGGTCAGGTCGGCCTCGGTCCAGTCGGAGAATTCGAAGCCGCCGGGGATGCACCATTCGCCGGTGCGCGCCGGGCTGGCGAAGACCCGCATGTCGCTTTCATCGAAATGGATCGCCCGGGCGAGGTTCATGAGGTCGTCTCCAGAAGCGCGGTCAGCGGGACCAGGTGGGTGGTTTGCCCGTCGCGGATCAGCATGCCGAAATCCTCGTCGACGCCAAGGAAGGTGCCGGCGAGACCGTCGCGGCGCACGGTCTCGCCGATCCCGTGCGCGAGGCCGCGCCATTCGGCGTGCAGGGGCCTCGCCCCCTCGTGCTCCCAGCGGGTGATCCAGTTCAGGCTGTGCCGGGCCCAGGCCTCGACCAGATCGCCGGGCACCACCTCGGCGCAGCCTTCGGCGAACAGCGTCGTGCGGTCCGGCGTGGCGCCGGGATCGTCGCCCTCGGGCACCAGCGGCATCGCGAAGCCGATGACCAGCCAGTCCGGCACCCGGTCGGGCGCGGGATCCGAGGCCATGGCCCGGAACCGGCCACAGGACGCGCCGTTGACGCGGATGCCGCCGTCCCAGTCCAGATGCACGGCGACCTCTGGCGGGGCCAGAGCCCCCAGCGCGTTCTGCAGCCCCACGCCGCACAGCGGCAGCATCGCCATCGCGCGGGCCAGCGGCACCTCGGGCGCGAAGACCAGCGCCGCCTCGACGCGGTCGGCGGAAATCCGGTGCGATACCAGCCCGGCGTCGCAGCCGGCCGCGGCGCGCAGGCAGGCATGGTCGAAGGCATCGCCGGGCGCGACCTCGCCCCACATCAGCGGCGGGAAGGTCAGCGCCGCGGTCATGCCACCCCCTGCGCCACCAGCGCGCGGGCGACGTCGCGGAAGGCGCGGGCCTGCGCCCCGTCCGGGGCGCTGACCACGATCGGCGCGCCGCCGTCGGCGGCAAGCCGGATCTGCAGATCCAGCGGCACCTCGGCCAGCAGCGGAACGCCCAGCTTCTCGGCCTCGCGCGCCACGCCGCCATGGCCGAACACGTGTTCCTCGTGCCCGCATTGCGAACAGATATGGGTGCTCATGTTCTCGATCATGCCGAGGATCGGCACCTTGAGCTGGCGAAACATGTCGATCCCCTTGCGGGCGTCCAGAAGCGCGACGTCCTGCGGGGTGGAGACGATGATCGCGCCATCCACCTGCGCCTTCTGGCTCAGTGTCATCTGCACGTCGCCGGTGCCCGGCGGCAGGTCGACCAGCAACACGTCGAGCGCGCCCCACTGCACCTGCATCATCATCTGCTGCAACGCGCCCATCAGCATCGGCCCGCGCCAGACCACCGCCTGGTCCTCGTTCGTCATCAGCCCGATCGACATCATCGTGACGCCGTGGTTGCGCATCGGCAGGATCGTCTTGCCGTCGGGCGAGGCCGGGCGCCCCGAGACGCCCAGCATCCGCGGCTGCGAGGGGCCGTAGACATCGGCATCCAGAAGCCCGACGCGGCGGCCCTCCTGCGCCAGCGCGCAGGCGAGGTTGGCCGAGACGGTCGACTTGCCGACCCCGCCCTTGCCCGAGGCGATGGCGATGATGTGGTCCACACCGGGGATCTTCTCGGGGCCCTTGGGTTCGGCCGGGCGCGAGGGCCGCAGGTCCGGCGGCGCCTTTTCGGTGTGCCCGGTCATCACGATCGACACGCCCGCGACACCGTCGAGCGCGGCCAGCGCCGCCTCGGCGCGGGCCTTGACCTGGTCGTAGGCCTGCGCCTGCCGGGGCGGGATTTCCATGACGAAGCGCACCGTGCCGGCGGCATCGACATTGAGCGCGCGCACCACGCCGCTGGCCACGATATCGCCCGCGCCCGACGGATCGGCGATCGCCTTGAGCGCCTCGAGCACGGCCTCCCTGCTTGCGGCCACGGCGCTACTCCTGCCCCTTGATCTCGCCGGTCACCTCGTGGGTCATGCCCAGTTCCTCGATGGTGACGACGGCCTTGATCGCATAGCTCTTTCCCGGCGCCGGACCGGCGCCGCGCAGCGCCTCCTCGATCGCCTGCTGCGAGGTCACGCCGACCTGCTTGAGGAATTTCCGCATCGACATGTTGTAGTCTTCGCTCATCGCACTCTCCCTGCTTGCGATTGACGGGCGCAGCGGCCGGGGCCTAGGCTGATGCCATGGCAGCGCGCATTTCGATCCTTGGCCTTTGCCTGGGGCTCCTGCCGGCGTCGGCCGGGGCGGAGGACCGGATCGTGCGGCTGCACGCCCCGCCCGCCCTGACCCAGACCGGGCTTCTGTCCTACATCCTGCCGCGGTTCTCGCTCAAGACCCAGGTGCGGGTCGAGCCGGTCGACGACCCCGCCGCGGCCGACATCGTGCTGGGCGCCGAAGGCCGCGCGCTGTTCGAGGGGGCCGGCCAGGTCTGGCACATGTCCCTGGCCGCCCCCGGCGACGCCGATGCGGAACGGCTGGCGGACTGGCTGACCTCCGACATCGGCAGGCGCACGGTTCTGGGCTACGCGCCCGAGGGCGCCGCGCTGTTTTCCCCGCCGGCCGAACGCGCGGTCGCGGTCGCGGTGGTCGAGATGACCGGCGACGCGGTGCTGGGCCACGACGTCGCGCGCGAAAAATGCACCCGCTGCCACACGGTGGACGACGACAGCCGGATGTCCGGCATCGGCTCCACCCCCAGTTTCGCGGTGCTGCGCAGCCTCGCGGACTGGGAGGCGCGGTTCGCCGCCTTCTACGCGCTCAAGCCGCATGGCGCCTTCATGATCGTCGAGGGACTCGACCCGCTGTTTCCCGACGACCGGCCGCCGCCCATCGCCCCCGTCGAGGTCACGCTCGACGAGGTCGCGGCGCTCGTGGCCTATGTCGCCGCACTGCCCGCGGCCGATCTGGGGGCGCCGCTCGTCCATCAGTGATCGCGCCGCTTGCTGAAATAGTCCTCGGTGGTGCGCGGCCTGGGGCGCTCGCCACCGGCGAACGGGTTGTTTTCCGAGTGGAACTGCGCGTTCACCCGGCAATTGTCGCACATCTGGATCATCTTCAGCTTCGCCTCGTCGGCGAACATCGAATGGCCCCTGAGCCGCTCGGTAATACGCTCGATCGTCGATTTCGATCCGAACAGCGCGCCACATTCGATGCAGGCGAAGGGTTCCTCCTCGTTCAGCACCTCCTGGCGCAGCGCCGCCTCGGTGAGGTCGAGGCGCGGCTTCAGCGTGATCGCATCCTCCGGGCAGATCGTCGCGCAGATGCCGCATTGCAGGCAGGCATCCTCCTGAAAGCGCAGTTGCGGCAGGTCGGGGTTGTCGCCCAGCGCGCCGGAGGGGCAGAGCGACACGCAGGACAGGCACAGCGTGCAAGCCTCCGTATCCACCAGAACGGCGCCGTAGGGCGCGCCCTGCGGCAGGTCGATCCGCTCGGCGCCGGGGTTGAGCGCCCGCGCCGCCTGCCGGGCGATCTGCCGCCGGGTGCCCATCGGGCGTACCGGGCTTGCCACCGCCGCCGGCGCCGTCTCGGCGAACAGCGCCTCGGACATCGCGTCGGGATCGGTCGTGTCCAGAAGATGCACCGCCGCCGCGCCGCCGATCGCGCCGGCCAGCGCCAGTTGCGCGGCCAGCGCGTCGCGATCCGCCCCCGGCCCCGGCAGCAGGTGGACCGACGCGAAGCCCGCCGCCAGCGCCGCGACGATCTCGGCATGCCCGAAGGCGCCGATCGCCGGCAGGTCCAGCGGGATCACGTCGGCCGGCAGGCCGCGGCCATGGCGCGCGGCCAGCCGGATCATCTCGGCCCCGTGACCGTCGTGCACCAGCAGGCGCGGCGTGGCGCCGCCAGCCTCCAGATAGGCGCGGGCCAGCACCTGCACCCGGCGCATCGTCAGGTCCACCGGCGGTGCGTCGTAGGTGATCGCGCCCGAGGGGCAGACGGCGGAACAGGCCCCGCACCCCGCGCAGACCATCGGGTCGACGGTGACGTGATCGCCCGACGGCGTGATCGCCCCGGTCGGGCACAGATCGAGGCACCGGGTGCAGCCGGTCTGCTCCGCCCGCGAATGGGCGCAGAGCAACGCCTCGGTGCGCACGTAAAGCGGTTTCTCGAAGGTGCCGACAAGGTGCGAGGCCGCGAGCACGGCCGCCGACACCGCCGCCGGCCGGCCGGGATCGGCCCGCAGGTAGCCCTCGCGCTTCTCATGCGCCGGGAACAGCGGCTCCACGCCGCGCAGGTCGAGGATCACGTCGCAATGCGATACCGCGCCGTCGCGCGGGTCGGCCAGGCCGAAACCGCCGCGGCCCCCGGGCACCACCTGGCGCAACCCGTCGATCACCACCTCGAACTGACCCAGCGCGCCCCGCGCCTGCCTGAGCCGGCCGGCGACCACGTCGAAGGCCCGCGTGTCGGGGATCTCCTCGGCCGACGCCAGAAGCACGGTGACGCCGAGATGATCCTGCAGCGCCTCGGCCGCCGCGAGCGCCGTTTCGGCTGCGCCGAGGATCAGGCACATCCCCTCCGAAACCACGTCGAGCGTCTTTTCAGGCGCGGCGGGCAGCAGCGCCTCGGCCACCAATGCGGACATTTTGGGTAGCGTCGGGCCGGTATCGTCGGTCCAGCCGGCCCGGTCGCGCAGGTCCAGCAAGGGCGGCGCGGGCAGGCCCAGTTCCTCTGCCAGGGCCTCGAAGGTGCGGCCTTCCTGGGTGCAGCAGATTATCGCCTCGCCGCCCTGCAGCGCGCGGGCCGCAAGGTCGATCTGCCCCTGGCAAAGCTCCGAACAGGGGGCGGCGACCTCCAGACCGGTGGTCCGCGCAAGGCCCTCGGCATCGATCGCCTGGCTTCCCAGGCAGCTGCATGTTATCAATGACTTGGCCATTCTTCCTCCGGTGCCGGGAAGCCCTCGGACAGGGCGGAACGGGCGCGGCGCAGCCGGATGCTAGACATGATTCGGAACGCCTCACAACCGGTTTCCGACCGGCGTGGCGGTGCCGCACGGGGGCGGACAGGCCGCGATTCGGCCCGGTTGATTCGCCGGGCCGGCCACGACGCGGTAACAGACAAAAACACTCGGGGTAGACAAAACGTCCCAGCCGCCGCCGCGCCGCGGGGCAAGCGCCCCAAATTGTCCGATCCCCGGCCTTCGGGATACCGTTGCACACGAAAAGACTTGGCCCGGGGCGGCCGAATGCCGCAGTCTGCGGACAGGGAGGAACCGCGGGATTGATCCACAATCCGAGCATGTACCGCACGATGCCGGTCGGCATCGTCCTGCGCCGGACACCGGGTGTCACGCGCTGGGCGAAGTGGCACTGGACGGCGTCGGCCGTTCTGCCCGGCGCGGGGCAGGCCGACTGGCGGGAGTTGCGGCGCGAGGACGAGGCGGTGGAATACCACGCCGCGACCGTGACGCTGGAACTGCACGGGGCCGAAACCGAGGCCTATCTGCACGGCCTCGCCGCCGATGTGCCCAGCGTCTACGTGGTGATGCGCCCCGGCACCGGCGAACGGCCGCTTGACGTGACGCTTGTCACCGCCTCGCCCTACGAGGCGCAGGATTATTGCGACAGCGGCGAGGACATCGTCGAGAAGGTGCCGATGCCGCCCGGCCTTGCCGCCTGGGTCTACGATTTCATCCAGGAATTCCACAAGGAAGAGGTCTTCGTGAAGCGCAAGCGCGACCGCAAGCGCGTCGACCTCGTGCAGGACGGCATCGGCGATCCGCGCGTCGGCAAGGCCGCCGACATCTACGCCTCGCCGGCGCTGAAGCGGAGGCGCCTGTCATGACCGCGGCGGATTTCTGGAGCCGCCGCAAGGCGGCGGTCGAGGCCGAGACCCGCGCCGAACGGGCGGCCGAGGCGGCCCGTCAGCAGGCCGACGAAGAGGCGCGGCTGGCCGAGCGCAGCGACGGGGAACTGCTGGCCGAGGCCGGCCTGCCCGAACCCGAGGCGCTGGAAAGCGCGGAAGAGGTGCGGGCCTTCCTGCGCTCCGCCCTGCCGCAGCGGCTGAAGACCCGGGCGCTGCGGCAGCTGTGGCGCACCAACCCGGTGCTGGCCAATCTCGACGGGCTGGTCGACTACGACGACGACTATACCGACGCCGCCACCGTGGTGGAGAACCTGCAAACCGTCTACCGGGTCGGCAAGGGCATGCTGTCGGGGCTGGTCGACGCGGCCGACGCGCCCGCCCCCGACGCGGCGGAAGAGCCCGACGCGGTCGTGGCGGCCGCGCTCGATGACGACCCTTGCGCCGAACCCGACCGCGACGCCGAACCGGCATCCGTGGACATCGCCGAGGCCGCGCCGGCCGCGGTTCAGGCCGATCCGCCCGCCCCGCCGGCCGCCCTTGCGGCGCGCCGGATGCGGTTCCGCTTCGATCAGACGACATGACGGAAAGGACGAGATGACCGCCGCACAAGCCCATGAGATCGCCGAGGAAGATCGCCTCAGGGCCGATCTTTACAACTATCTCGGGCTGATCCTCGCCGGCCCGCCGGACCGGATGCTGCTGGACCAGACCGCGGGGCTTGTCGGCGACGACAGTCCGCTCGGCCAGGCGATCTCGACGCTGGCGCGGGTCGCGAAGCTGACCAAGCCGCAGGCCGCCGAGAGCGAGTTCAACCGGCTGTTCATCGGGCTGGGCCGCGGCGAGCTTCTGCCCTATGCCAGCTACTACCTGACCGGGTTCCTGAACGAAAAGCCGCTGGCGCTGTTGCGCCAGGACATGACGCGCCGCGGTCTCGCCCGCGCCGAGAACGTGTTCGAACCCGAGGATAACATCGCCAGCCTGATGGAGATGATGGGCGCGATGATCGCCGGACGGTTCGCCACACCGGTCGGGCTGGCCGGCCAGAAGGAATTCTTCAACCGCCACATCGGCCCCTGGGCTGGGCATTTCTTCTCTGATCTGGAGGGGGCCAAGAACTCGGTCTTCTACGCGCCCGTCGGCACCGTCGGCCGCGCGTTCATGGAGATCGAGGCCGAGGCGTTCCGGATGAGCGGAGACTGACGGCGCGATCCGCGAGGCGCGCCACGGCGCGCCCCGCATCACCGGCGGGGGACCGCCACAACCGGGGATCACGGCCAGGGCGGCCGCGCCCCAAGACCGAGAGGAGGGCTCTCATGAAGACGGAAGACGGCGCCACGCGGCGCGACTTCCTCAGGCTGGCGGGAACCACCGCCCCGGCTGCGGCCGTCGCACTGGCGGCGGGCGGCACCGAGGCGGAGGCGAACGCCCCCGACCTGGCATCCGAGAAGATGCAGGACACGGCGCATACCCGCGCCTATTTCGCGTCCGCCCGGTTCTGAACCGGCCCGAACGCCACACCACGGCAAGGCCCGGCGCGCCCGGACCCTGTGAACCGGCCAAAGGCGACTGGTTGCGTGACGCCCGACTGCCCAAGGTCATGAGCCACACCAAGCAAGCGATGCCCGCGCGGCGAAGCGAGCAAGGGAGAGAGAAACATGCTTAGGAAAAAGACCAACGGGGTTGCGCGACGCCCCCAGCGGGCAAGTATCCTGTCCGAGGCCGCGAACGCCTCGGTCGACCGCCGCGCCTTCCTGCGCGGCTCCGGCTTGGCCATCGGTGGCCTCGCCGCGATCGCCGCCACCGGCGGCACCGTCACCCAGGCCAAGGCCGCGACGGCCGTCATGGGCCAGATCGACCTGAAGAAGTCGGTCTGCACGCATTGTTCGGTCGGCTGCACCGTGGTCGCCGAAGTGTCCGACGGCGTCTGGATCGGCCAGGAACCCGGCTGGGACAGCCCGTTCAACCTGGGCGCCCACTGCGCCAAGGGCGCGGCCGTGCGTGAACACGCCCACGGCGAACGCCGGCTCAAGTACCCGATGAAGAAAGAGGGTGGCGAGTGGAAGCGGATCAGCTGGGAACAGGCGATCAACGAGATCGGCGACGGGATGCTGAAGATCCGCGAGGAAAGCGGGCCTGACAGCGTCTAC
>JANSXY010000040.1 GCA_024742695.1 Paracoccaceae bacterium
AGCACGATCGAGAACACCATCCCCAGCGTCGAGGCCCAGTCGGGCAACGCGGTGTAGTGCAGGTGGTGCGGGCCGGCCCAGATGTAGATGAAGATCAGCGCCCAGAAGTGGATGATCGACAGCTTGTAGGAGTAGACGGGGCGTTCGGCCTGTTTCGGCACGAAATAGTACATCATGCCGAGGAAGCCTGCGGTCAGGAAGAAGCCCACCGCGTTGTGGCCGTACCACCATTGCGTCATGGCGTCCTGCACACCGGCGAAGACCTGCACGGACTTGGAGCCGAAGATCGACACCGGGATCGACAGGTTGTTGACGACATGCAGCATCGCCACGGTGATGATGAACGACAGCAGGAACCAGTTCGCCACGTAGATGTGCGGCTCCTTGCGCTTCATCAGCGTGCCCATGAACACCAGCAGGTAGGCGACCCAGACGATCGTGAGCCACCAGTCGACGTACCATTCCGGTTCGGCGTATTCCTTGGACTGGGTGGCGCCGAGGATGTAGCCGGTCGCGGCCAGCACGATCACCAGCTGGTAGCCCCAGAACACGAACCAGGCGAGGTTGCCGCCCCAAAGCCGCGCGGCCGAGGTGCGTTGCACGATGTAGAAGGATGACATCAGGAGCGCGTTGCCGCCGAAGGCGAAGATCACCGCCGAGGTGTGGAGCGGCCTGAGCTTGCCGAAGTTCATGTAACCTTGCGCCCACTCGAAGTTCAGCTGCGGGAACGCCAGCTGGAACGCGATGAACGTGCCGGCGAGAAACCCGACGACGCCCCAGAGCGCGGTTGCGATCACGCCGGCGCGCACGACGCCGTCGTTGTATTCGTTGACCGGCACCGGGCGCTCCTCGCCCATGTTGCGCAGCACGTAGATGAACACCGCCAAAGCCGCGAGCATGACGGTCAGCGCGTTCACCGCATAGGCCAGATCACGCGCGTAGTTGGCGGCGATCGCGGCCAGAACCGCGATGGCGCCAAGCGCGATCAGCTTGATGTAATCCCACATTATGCGTCCCTTCGTCACCTTATGCGCCGGATATACGGGGGCCGACTCGGTCCTTGCCCGACGCTATTAGACTGCCTGCCTTGTCCGACCATCGGCCGCCGGGGTCATTGATCCATGTCAACACGGCGTGACGCCTGCGGCCGGCGCGCGCCGGGTTTCCGTCGCCGCGGCGCATCGTCGTGTGTTGATCGGAATCAAGGCCGCCCCCCGCGCGCGCGATAGGATCACCGCACTGAACGCGCTGACCGGAGGAGACGCAGCATGGCCTACAAATCGATCCTGACGATCGTGACCGACGCGCAGTCGCAGGGCGCGCAGATCGACGCCGCCGTGGCGATGGCCCGGCGCGAGGACGCCCATCTTGACGTGCTGTGCATCGGCATCGACCGGACCCAGACGGGGTACTACTACGCCGGGGCCACGGCATTCATCCAGCAGGAGACCTTCGAACGCGCCCAGGCCGAGGCGGCGGCGACCGAGGCTTCGGTGCGTGAGCGCCTGGCGGTCGAGGACATCCGATGGGGCGCCGAATCCGCGGTGGCGCAACTGGGCGCGATGGGCGGGTTGGTCGCGCTACGGGCCCGATTCGCCGACCTGGTCGTGCAGCTCAAGCCCTACGGCGCCGCCGGCGGGCAGGATGCCGAGGCCATCGTCGAGGCCGCGCTGTTCGAAGGTCGCGCCCCGGTTCTGATCGTGCCCGAGGGCGGGCTCGCGGCGGATTTCGGCCGCCGGATCGTCTGCGGCTGGAACCAGGGGCAGGAGGCGCTGAACGCGATCCGTGCCGCGCTGCCGATGCTGCGCGCCGCCGATCTCGTCGACGTCGCGATCATCGATCCGCCGCCGCATGGCGCCGAACGCGCCGACCCCGGCGCCTCGCTGTGCCAGATGCTGGTCCGTCACGGCGCCAAGGCCGAGGTCACGGTGCTGGCCAAGACCCTGCCGCGGGTCTCCGACGTGCTGATGCGCCATGTTTCCGACATCAACGGCGACATGGTGGTGATGGGCGCCTACGGCCATTCGCGCTTCCGCGAGGCGATCATGGGCGGCGCGACCCGCAACATGCTGGAACAGGCGAAGGTGCCGGTGCTGATGGCGCACTGATCCGCAGCGCCGCCAGGCCATGAGGGGCGCGCCCGGTCAGCCGGCGCGCCCTTTTTTCTCACGCGTGTCCTCACCCGGTCCGATCCGGCCGAGGCCGCCAAGCCCCTCGCGCAGCGCGTCGAGATCGGTTCCGCCGAGGTCCGCGTCCAGCCGGTCATGCGCGGCACGCCAGGCCGGAACCGCCGCGACCAGCAGGTCACGCCCCGCGTCGGTCAGCGCGAGCCTGCGGTTTCTTCGGTCCTCGGCATCCGCGGCACTTTCGACAAGCCCTCGCCGTTCCAGCACCTTGAGCGCCGCGGTCAGCGTCGTGCGATCCATCGCCAGGAACGGCGCGAGATCGGAAATCCGCGGCCCGTCCGGCCGGTTCAGCGCCATCAGGAGCGAGAACTGGCCATTGGTCAGCCCGAAGGGTTTCAACGCGGCATCGAACCGTCGCGCCAGGGCCCGCGCCGCGCGCTGCGCATGCAGGCAAAGGCAGCGGTCGCGCACCTCGCGCACGGTTTCGGGGGGAAAGGCGGACGATCTCGGGTTCTTCATGTTGATATCAACGTAGTGAGCGTGTAGCCTTCCCGCAACTTGGTTCGAAAGGCACACAGATGACGTATGTTTCCGGATTCCTCACCCCCGTCCCCAAAGCCAACAAGGAAGCCTATATCGCATCGGCCCGGAAGGCCTGGCCGCTGTTCAAGGATTACGGCGCCCTCGCCACGGCAGAATGCTGGGAGGCCGACGTGCCGGATGGCGTGCACACCTCTTTCCCGATGGCGGTCAAGCGCGAACCGGGTGAGGCCGTCGTCTTCGGCTGGATCCTCTGGCCCGACCGCGAAACGGCGGATCGCTGCTTCGCCTCGTTCGAAACCGACGAGCGCTGGCACGAGACGATGGACATGCCCTTCGACGGAAAGCGGATGATCTGGGGCGGTTTCGAAAGGGTCTTCGAGGCCGGCTGACGGCTCAGACCAGGAAGCCACCATCGCTGTCATCGCCGGCCTCGTCCAGCAACCGGTCGAAATCGGGCACCGTGACGTGGCGCTTGCCCTGCAGTTCGATCACGCCGTCGCGCTTGAGCGCCGAGATCTGGCGGCTCACCGTTTCCAGCGTCAGGCCAAGGTAGTCGGCCATCGCCTCGCGCGTCAGCGGCAGGTCGAAGACCATCTTGCCCTCGGGCGACTTCAGCTTCAGCGAGGCGTCGCGCCGCGCCACGATGGCCAGCAGGCTCGCGATCTTCTCGCGCGCGGTCTTGCGGCCCAGAAGCAGCATCCACTCCCGCGCCGCGTCCAGCTCGTCCAGCGTCATCTCCAGCAGCCGCTGGCCGATATGCGGCGTGGCGATCATCATCTCTTCGAACGGCTTCTTGCGAAAGCAGCACATCAACAGATCGGTCGTCGCCGTGACGTTGTAGGCCGCCGTGTCGCGCCCCGGCCGACCGACGAAATCCGACGGCAGCAGCAGCCCGACCATCTGGGTGCGCCCATCCTCCATCGTCTGGGTCAGCGTCGCGATGCCGGAAACCACGGAGGCCACGAAGTCCATCCGGTCGCCCGACCACACGATGGTCTGACCGGCCTCGTAGGTCTTGTAGTACTTCATCTCCTCCAGACGCTTGAGTTCGTCCGATTCGCACCGCGCGCACACGGCACGGTGGCGGATCGGGCAATCCCCACAATCCAGGGAGCTTGGCAAGAGGTCCTGCACTGTCATCGATTGATCTAGGTCAAGGGCTTTGTTCCGCGCTGTCAGTAAGCGTAGACAAATGCAAGTTGAATCGCAACTGACACGACTTGGGCTTTTTGACGCGCGTGTGCCGCGGTACACGAGCTATCCGACGGCCCCGCATTTCTCGGCCAATGTCGGCCCCGACCGGTTTCGCGACTGGATCGAGGCGATCCCCGCCGGATCCGAAATCTCGCTCTACCTGCACGTTCCGTTCTGCCGGCGGCTGTGCTGGTTCTGCGCCTGCCGAACGCAGGGCACGAAGTCCGAGGCCCCGGTACGCAGCTACGCCGAAACGCTGCGGCAGGAGATCGCGCTGCTCAGGCGTCATCTCGCGCCGGGCGTGCGGCTGTCGCGGCTGCACTGGGGCGGCGGCACGCCCACGCTTCTGCCCGCCGACGAGATGCGGGCGCTGGCCGACGCGGTCTTCGACGCGGTGCCGCTTGGCCCGAATGCGGAATTCAGCGTCGAGATCGATCCCAACGAGATCGACGACGAGCGGCTTGACGCGCTTGCCGCCGCGGGGATGAACCGCGCCTCGATCGGGGTGCAGGATTTCGACCCCGACATCCAGGCGATCATCGGCCGCGACCAGAGCTACGAGGCCACCAAGCGGGCGGTGGACATGATTCGCGCGCGCGGCGTGGCCTCGCTCAACGCCGATATCCTGTACGGCCTGCCCAAGCAGTCGCAGGCCCGGATCGCCGATTCGGTGCAAAAGCTGCTGTCGCTCTCGCCCGACCGCGTGGCGCTTTACGGCTATGCGCATGTGCCGTGGATGGCGCGGCGCCAGATGATGATTCCGTCCGACGCGATGCCGACGCCGGAGGAACGGCTGAAGCTGTTCGAGACGGCGCGGCAGCTCTTCACCTGGGACGGCTACGACGAGATCGGGATCGACCATTTCGCGCGGCCGCATGACGGCCTGTCGGTGGCGCTGAAGGCCGGCCGGCTGCGCCGCAACTTCCAGGGCTATACCGACGATACCGCGCCGGTGCTGGTCGGGCTTGGTGCCTCGTCGATCTCGCGGTTCCCGCAGGGTTTCGCGCAGAACGCCTCCGGTACCTCGGACCATGTCAAGGCGATCCGCGATGGCCGGTTCTCGACCGCGCGGGGGCATGCCTTTGCCGGCGAGGATCTGCTGCGCGCCCGGATGATCGAGGCGCTGATGTGCGATTTCCGGATCGACACGGCCGAGATGGTGCGCGACTGGGGCGCGAGGCCGGAACAGCTTGCCCGGATGTTCGACGAGGCGAAGCACACGTTCGAGGACATGGTCGAGGTTTCCGACGCGGGCCTCTTCGTGCCGCCGAAGGGCCGGCCGCTGACGCGGATGATCGCGCGGGTGTTCGACGCCTACGACCTGTCGAAGGCCGGCCATTCCTCGGCGATCTGACCGCGGTCAGCCCGCGGCGCGCCCCTCGACGAAGTCGATCAGCCGGGGCAGGCAGACGCGGCGCAGGTCGTAGTCCGCGACGATCTTCGCCCGCGCCGCGGCGGCCATCGCATCGGCCCGGGCCGGATCGGCCAGCACGTCGATCAACGCCGCCGACCAGCCCGCGATGTCGAAGAACTCCACCAGCCGCCCGGTCTCGCCGTCGCGGATCATCTCCTGCACCGGCGGGGTGCGCGAGGCGACGATCCGCGCGCCGGCGGCCATCGCCTCCATCAGCGACCAGGACAGGACGAAAGGATAGGTCAGGTAGGCGTGCGCGCGGGCGACCTGCAACAGCGCCAGGTAGTCGGCATAGGCCAGCTTGCCGGTGAAATGCACGCGCGACAGGTCCAGCCGGTCGCCCAGCTCGTCCAGCAGAACCTGTTTCCAACTGCGGCCGTCGGCCGGCCTGCCGCCATAGCTCACCCCATCGCCGCCGACGATCACCACCTGCGCCTCCGGGCGCGCCGCCAGCACCGCGGGCAGCGCCCGCATGAAGACGTGGTAGCCGCGATAGGGTTCGAGGTTGCGGTTGACGAAGCTCAGCACCTCGTCGCCGGGGGCCAGCACCCGGCCGGAGGGCAGAGTGAACCGCGCCGCCGGATCCGGCCGCGCGCGGTCGGTATCGATCCCGTCATGGATCACGGCGATCTTGTCGCGCAGTGGCGCGGGAACCGTATCGGCCTGCCAGCGGGTCGGCGCCAACGCGGCATCGGCCTGCACCAGCGCCTGCAGAAGATGCGCGGCCCGCGCTGTCACGGGAAGGCGCGCGGCAAGGTCGCGGCGCTGGAACTCGGGGTCGAAACCGGCGTCGAGCCCGCCGGCGCGATACAGGAACTCCGAGTAGACGATCAGCCGCGCCTCGGGCCAGACATCCTTGAGAAACAGCGTCTCGCCCCAGCCGGAATGGCCCAGGATCACGTCGGGCACGTAGCCCTTGTCACGGGTCATCGCGGCGGCGGCGCGGGCGGCGCGCAACCCGCGTTCGGCCATCTCGCCATAGGTCCGGGCCAGGGCCGAACCGCCCTCGGGTTTCTCCGGCTTGCGATAGAGCACGCGGGGCACCGGCGAGGGGCGTTCGTTTCCCTCGACCGTCAACGCCAGAACCTGGTGCCCGCGGGCGGCCAGCGCCGGGGCCAGGTGCAGGAACTGGCCGGGGAAGTTCTGGTGGATCAACAGGATACGCATTACCAGACCACCGTCACCGCGCTAGGTTCCGAAGGCCGCGGCCAACAGTTCCCGCGTGTAGCCGCTTTCGGGCGCGGCGAAGACGGTCTCGGCCGATCCCGCCTCCACCACGTCGCCGCGCTGCATCACCATCACCTTGTGCGCCAGCGCCCGCACCACCCGCAAATCGTGGCTGATGAACAGGTAGGCCAGCCCGTGCCGGCGTTGCAGGTTGCGCAACAGCTCGACGATCTGCACCTGCACGGTCATGTCCAGCGCCGATGTCGGCTCGTCCAGTACCACGACCTTCGGTTGCAGGATCATCGCGCGGGCGACCGCGATGCGCTGGCGCTGGCCGCCGGAAAACTCGTGCGGGTAGCGGCCCATCGCGGCCGGGTCGAGCCCGACCTCGGTCATGATCTCCGCCACCATCGCGCGCCTGTCGCGGCCCGGTTCCACCCCGTGCACGCCCAGCCCCTCGGCAATGATCTGTTCCACCGTCATCCGTGGCGACAGGCTGCCATAGGGATCCTGGAAGACGATCTGCATGTCGCGTCGCAGCCGCCGCAGCGCCCGGCCGGTGACGGCCGAGATATCCTGCCCCATGTAGAGGATCGGCCCCTCGGACCGGATCAGCCGCATCACCGCCAGCGCCAGCGTGGTCTTGCCCGAACCGGATTCGCCGACAATGCCCAGCGTTTCGCCCGCGCGCACGCTGAACGAGGCGTCGTTGACGGCCTTCACATGCCCGACCGTGCGGCGCATCAGGCCGCGCTGGATCGGGAACCAGACGCGCAGGTTGTCGGCCCGCACAAGCTCCGGCGCGTCGGCCGGCACCGGCTCCGGCCCGCCCTTGGGTTCGGCAGCCAGGAGCAACCGGGTATAGGGATGCTGCGGGTCGGAAAAGATCTGCTCCACCGGCCCCTGTTCGACGATCTCGCCGCCCTGCATCACGCAGACCCGGTCGGCGATCCGCCGGACGATGTTCAGATCGTGGCTGATGAACAGCATGCTCAGCCCACGCGCGGCCTTCAGATCGGCCAGCAGTTCGAGGATCTGCGCCTCGATCGTCACGTCGAGCGCGGTGGTCGGTTCGTCGGCGATCAGCAGTTCGGGATTGTTGGCCAGCGCCATGGCGATCATCACCCGCTGGCGCTGCCCGCCCGACAACTGGTGCGGATAGTCGGCCAGCCGCGTCTCCGGGTCGCGGATACCGACCTGGGTCAGCAGTTCCACGATCCGGTCGCGGGCCGCCTCGCGGCGCAGGCCCTGGTGCAGGGCGAGGGATTCGGCGATCTGCTTTTCCAGCGTGTGCAGCGGGTTGAGCGATGTCATCGGCTCCTGGAAGATGAAGCTGATGTCGTTGCCGCGCACCGCGCGCAACTGCGCCTCGGGCGCGCCGATCATCTCGCGCCCCTCGTAAAGGACGGACCCGGCCACCCGCGCGTTCGGCCCCAGCAGCGACACGGTCGACAGCGCCGTGACCGACTTGCCCGAACCGGATTCGCCCACCAGCGCCACGGTTTCGCCCGCGCCGACGGAGAACGACACGCCGCGCACCGCGGGGATCGTCGCGCCATCCTGGCGGAACGTCACCGTGAGGTCGCGCACCTCCAGAAGCCGCTTCATTTGAACGTCTTCCGGGGATCGAAGGCGTCGCGCACGCCCTCGAAGATGAACACCAGCAGGGACAGCATGATCGCGAAGGTGAAGAAGGCCGAAAAGCCCAACCATGGCGCCTGCAGGTTCTGCTTGGCCTGCAACGTCATCTCGCCCAGCGACGGCGCGGACGAGGGCAGGCCGTAGCCGAGGAAATCGAGCGAGGCGAGGCCCGCGATCGTGCCGGTGACGACGAAGGGCAACAGCGTCAGCGTCGCCACCATCGCGTTGGGCAGGATGTGGCGGAACATGATCACCCGGTCCGAAACGCCCAGCGCCTTGGCGGCGCGGACGTATTCGAAGTTGCGCGCGCGCAGGAACTCCGCCCGCACCACGCCGACCAGCGCGGGCCACCCGAACAGGATCGACACGAAGACCAGAAGTTCGAAACTTCGCCCGAGGATCGCGAACAGGATGATGATGACGTAAAGCGAGGGGGTCGAACCCCAGATTTCCAGTAGCCGCTGGAACGTCAGGTCCACCCAGCCGCCGAAATAGCCCTGCACCGCGCCCGCCGCGATGCCGATCAGGCTGGCGCAGGTGGTGACGATCAGCGTGAACATGATCGAGATGCGGAACCCGTAGATCAGCCGCGCCACCACGTCGCGCGCGGTATCGTCGGTGCCCAGCCAGTGATTGCCATCCGGCGCCGAGGGCGCGGTGCCGACATTGTTGATCGTGTTGTAGCTGTAGGGGATCGGCGGCCAGATCATCCAGCCCTTCTCGATCGCCTCGCCGTTCACGATCCCGTCGCCGGCATCCGCGATGATCGCCTCGGGATCGTCCCAGCAATCCTCCAGCCCGCCGGTGACGATCAGGCATTGTACGCCGGGATCCTTGTAGATCGCCTCGGTCCGGAAATCGCCGCCGAAGGCGGTTTCCGGGTAGAACTTGTAGACCGGAACGAACAATTCGCCCCGGTAGCTGACCACGATCGGCTTGTCGTTGGCGATCACCTCGGCGAACAGCGAGGCGACGAACAGCACCGAGAAAATGATCAGCGACCAGTAGGCCCGGCGATTGGCCTTGAAGTTGCGCCAGCGTCGCTGGTTGAGCGGGGAAAGCCGGATCAGCGCCATCAGCCCGCCCGTCGCTCGAAATCGATCCGTGGATCGACGAAGACATACATCAGGTCCGACAGCAGCCCCACGAACAGCCCGATCAGCCCGAAGACGTAGAGCGTGCCGAAGATCACCGGGTAGTCGCGCGCCACCGCCGCCTCGAAGCCCATGCGCCCCAGCCCGTCGAGCGAGAAGATCGTCTCGATCAGGATCGAGGCGCCGAAGAACACGCCCAGGAACAGCGCCGGGAACCCCGCGATCACGATCAGCATCGCGTTGCGGAACACATGGCCGTAAAGAACGCGCCGCTCCGCCAGGCCCTTGGCGCGGGCGGTCATCACGTATTGCTTGTTGATCTCGTCAAGGAAGCTGTTCTTGGTCAGCAGCGTCAGCGTCGCGAAGGACGAGATGGTGGAGGCGATGACCGGCAGCGTGATGTGCCACAGGTAATCGATCACCTTGCCCCACAGCGTCAGTTCCTCCCAGTTGTCCGACACCAGGCCGCGCAGCGGAAAGATCTTCCAGTACGATCCGCCGGCGAACAGCACCATCAACAGGACCGCGAACAGGAAACCCGGGATCGCGTAGGCGACGATGATCACCCCCGAGGTCCAGGTGTCGAACTGCGTGCCGTCCTTCACCGCCTTGCGGATGCCCAGCGGGATCGAGATCAGGTAGGCGATCAGCGTCGACCACAGGCCCAGGGTGATCGACACCGGCATCTTCTCGATCACCAGGTCCACGACCGAGATCGAACGGAACCAGCTTTCGCCGAAATCGAAGCGCAGGTAATCCCACATCATCAGCAGGAACCGCTCGACCGGCGGCTTGTCGAAGCCGAATTCCCGTTCAAGCTGCTCGATGAATTCCGGGGGCAGGCCGCGCGCGCCGAGGTAGCGATCGTCGCCGCTGCCAGCCATTTCCTGGCCCTGCGTACCCGCGTCGCCACCGCCGGCGATGGTCTGGAAGACGTCGCCCTGGCCTTCCATCTGGGCGATGATCTGTTCGATCGGGCCACCGGGCACGAATTGCGTCAGGCTGAAATTGATCACCATGATCCCGAACAGCGTCGGGATCATCAGCATCAGTCGCCTCAGGATATAGGCGCCCATGCCCGCCGGTTCCCTGCCTTTTCGCCTGCCCTGTCGGTGACGCGGATCAGAACGCGCCCGCGGCCTTCAGCGCCGCGCCCTTTTCGGCGTTGTACCACCAGAAATCCATCTGGCCCAGCGCATAGGGCGGCAGCGTTTCGGGATGCTCGAACATGTCGTAATAGGCGATCGTGTGCTTGTCCTTGAACCACTGCGGCACCCAGAAGCGGTGCGCACGCAGCACCCGGTCCAGCGCCTTGACGCGCACCGCAAGCTCCTCGCTCGTCGTCGCCGCCTCGATCCCGGCGATCAGCGTGTCGACGGCCGGATCGGACAGCCCCATCGCGTTGAACACGTCCTCCACCCCGCCAGAGCCGAAATACTGCTGAAGCCCCGATCCGGGCACGTAGCTCATCGGGAACTGGTGGGTCATGATGTCGAAGTCGTGGCTGCGCTCGCGGTTCACGGCCTGGGCGTTGTCCACCCGGTTGTGGCGCGCGTCGACGCCAAGGCGGCGCAGGTTCTCGACATAGGGGTTGATGACCCGGTCGAAGGTCTGGCTGTCGTTGAGAAAGTCGATGACCAGCGTCTCGCCGGCCGCGTTGCGCCGCATGCCGTCGTCGCCGACGATCCAGCCGGCCTCGTCCAGAAGCGCGGCGGCGCGGCGCAGGTTGCCGCGGTCCAGCTGCCGCGCACCCGAAGCCGGCCCCATCACCGCCTCGTCGGTCAGCACGCCCGCGGGCAACTGGTCGGCCAGCGGTTCCAGCACCGCCAGCTCCTCGGCCGTGGGCAGGCCGGTGGCCGCGAGGTCGCTGTTCTCCCAGAACGAATGGATGCGCTCGTACAGCCCGTAGAACAGGGTCTCGTTCGACCATTCGAAATTGAACATCAGCGCGATCGCCTCGCGCACCCGCGCGTCCTGGAACTTCTCACGCCGCAGGTTCATCACGAAGGACTGGCCGGTGGCCAGCGTGCCGTCCTCGGGCGTGGCCTTGACCACCCAGCCCTTTTCCAGCGCCGGGAAATCGTAGCGCGTCGCCCAGATCAGAGAGGACGCCTCGTTGCGGAAGCTGTAGGCGCCGGCCTTGAAGCCCTCGAAGGCGGCCTCGTAATCGCCGAAATACTCCACCCGGATCCGGTCGAAATTGTGCCGGCCGCGCTTGATCGGCAGGTCCGCCCCCCAATAGTCGGGGTTGCGCTTCCACGAGATCGACTTGCCGATGTCCATGTCGTCGAGCAGGTAGGGGCCGGAACCCAGGAACGGCTCGTTGCTGGTTTCCTCGAGATCGCGGCCGGTGGATTCGAAATCCGCCTTCGAGAAGATCGGCAAGCCCCCGACCGACTGGATCAGGTCGCGCTTGGGATACTCCGCCTTGAAGGTGAACTTGATCCGCTGCGGATCCAGCACCTCGACGGTTTCGACCTGCTGGGCGAGGACGGCGCGGAAGCTGGTCAGCCCCTTTTCCAGGAAGGTCTCGTAGGTGAACAGCACGTCCTCGGCGGTCAGCGGCGTCCCGTCGGAAAACCGCGCCTCGGGCCGCAGGTTGAAGATCACCCAATCCCGGCTTTCGGGATACTCGATCGTCGAACACAGCAGGCAATAGACCGCGTCGACCTCGTCCGCGGTGCCTTCCAGCAGGCTTTCCAGCATCACCGTCGACAGCGCGCCCGCCCGGCCCTTGATCGTGTAGGGATTGAGGCTGTCGAACCCGCCGAAGGCCCATTGCGAGATCTCGCCACCCTTCGGCGCATCCGGGTTGACGTAGTCGAGATGGGCGAAGTCGGCGGGGTATTTCAGATCCCCGAAGGTGGATATCCCGTGCGCGGTGATCACCGCGTCCTGCCCGCGCGCGACAGGCGCCGCCAGCAACAGCGCCGCCCCGGCCAGAAGCCCCAGGCCGAGCCGGCGGATATCCGGCCCCTCCGCCGCGATCGCCCCTGCCCGTGCCGTCGCCCGTCGATGCGCCATCCCGTCCTCCACCCGAAAGCTGGTTGCAATGAACTAAGCTAAAGCGCGGCAAGTCCAGCCATCAAGGCGCAGGGCGCAAAAAGATTTCGTGAGCCGGCCGCGCCGCGCATGAAAAGGGCGCCCGAAGGCGCCCTGTCCGTCCGGTTTCGCGGCGGTCAGCCGCCGAAGGTTTCGAGATAGGCGATCAGGTTCGCCCGATCCTCGACATCCGGCAGGCCGGCGAAGCTCATCTTGGTGCCGGGCATCCAGCCCTTGGGGTTTTCGAGGAAGGCGTTCAGCGCCTCCGGCGTCCAGTCGCCACCATGTTCGGCCATCGCGCTGGAATAGCCGAACTCGCCGACCGCGGCGATCGCGCGCCCGACGACACCGTCGAGATGCGGCCCGGTGCCGTTGCCGCCGTCCAGCTTGTGGCAGGCGCGGCACTTGCCCCAGACGCGTTCGCCCTTGGCGGCATCGGCGGCGGCGAAGACCTCTTCGAAGCTCGGCCCCTCCACCACGACATCCGCCGCGCCGTCATCCGCGCCGGTGTCGATGACGTAAGCCTGCACCACCTCGTCGCCGTGGCCGCCCGCGGAAACGTGATACAGGCCCTCGCCGGCCCACTTGGCCAAGAGAAAGATCAGAAGCGACCCGCACAGCGCGCCGCCTGCTTTCGTGATGGTCATCGTGTCGAACATGTCGCGTCCCGAACCTGGCAATCCCATTCGCGGGGTATGTATCCGCTTCCCCTGCCCGGTTTCAAGGTATAGTTAGCGCGGCGAAATGGCCTGCGGCATTTTGCGGGCTCCGATCGGCGGAGGAACCATGACCGGACGGATCGCCTTCCAGGGAGAACCCGGCGCCTATTCGCACCAGGCCTGCCACGAGGCGCGCCCGGACCTGGAGGCGCTGCCCTGCCGGACCTTCGAGGACGCGATCGAGGCGGTGCGCCGCGGCGATGCGGACTATGCCATGCTGCCGGTGGAAAACTCGACCTACGGCAGGGTCGCCGACATCCATCACCTGTTGCCCGAAAGCGGGCTGCACATCGTCGACGAGGCCTTCGTCCGGGTTCACATCAACCTGCTGGCGGTGCCGGGAACCCCGTTGTCGGCGATCAAGCGGGCGATGAGCCACACGGTTCTCCTTGGCCAGTGCCGCGGCTTCCTGCGCGAACACGCGATCCAGCCGGTCACCGGGGCCGATACCGCCGGCTCGGCCCGGCATGTCGCCGAGCATGGCGAGCCGGCGCTGGCGGCGCTGGCCTCGGAACTCGCGGGCGAGATCTACGGGCTCGACGTGCTGGCCCGGCATATCGAGGACAAGTCGAACAACACGACGCGGTTCCTGATCATGTCGCGCGAGGCCGACCTGGCGCGGCGCGGCCCCGGCCCGATGATGACGACCTTCGTGTTCCGGGTACGCAACATTCCCGCCGCGCTTTACAAGGCGATGGGCGGCTTCGCCACGAACGGCGTGAACATGACCAAGCTGGAAAGCTACATGGTCGACGGCTCGTTCTCGGCCACCCAGTTCTACGCCGATATCGAGGGCCACCCGGACGACCGCAACGTCCAGCTCGCGCTCGAGGAGCTGGCCTATTTCACCTCGCAGATGTCGCTTCTGGGGGTCTATCCCGCCGATCCGCAGCGCCGGTAGCGGGCCGCGTGCCGCCCGGCCGCGGTCAGTCCAGCCGGTCGGCCAGCCAGGCATTCACGAGGAAGGCGGCGATCGCGCCGCGCCGGGGCGGGCGCACCTCGGGATGCGTACCGGCGACGATATCGGCCACCTCCTCGCGGGTGAACCAGCGCGCGTCGTCCAGTTCGGCCGGGTCGAGGACGATCTCGTCGGTCTCCGCCTCGCCGAGACAGCCCAGCATCAGCGACGCCGGGAAGGGCCAGGGCTGGCTGGCGAGGTATCGCACCCGGCCGACGACGATGCCGGCCTCTTCCGCGACTTCGCGGCGCACCGCGGCCTCGATCGTTTCGCCCGGCTCGACGAAGCCCGCGAGCGCCGAGAACATGCCCTCGGGCCAGCCCGGCGAGCGGCCCAGAAGCAGGCGGTTGCCGCGCACCACCAGCATGATCACCACCGGGTCGGTGCGCGGGAAATGGCTGGCGCCGCAGGCCGCGCAGTGGCGCTGCCAGCCGCCGCCGACCGGGTCCGAGGGCGCGCCGCAGGCCGCGCAGAACCGGTGGCTGCGATGCCACGACAAGAGCGCGCGGGCGGTCGCGGCGAGTTCCGCATCGCGCGGCGTGAGATCGGCCATCACCCCGCGCAACTCGGCAAAGCGCCAGTCCCGGGGCAGCGCCGGATGCCGCTGTTCCGAGGGGTCGAAGAACACGCCCGGGGGCGGCAGGTCGGCCTGCGGCGGTTCGAAGGCCGAAACATCCGCGCAGAACCGCGGCCCGGCCGCGTCGCGCCCCAAGAGGATCGGCGCCTCGGCCGCCTCGGCCAGCACCGCGTGGCCCGGTGCCAGCCAGCCCAGCGCCGCGCCGCCGTCCAGCAGCGGCTTGCCGCGCCAGAGCGGCAGCACCCGCGCCCGATCGTCGGCCACGAGCGCGGCCAGCCGCGCCGGATCGCCGCGAAGCTCCGCCGCGCGGTCAAGCCCCGATCCCCCGAAGGTCACCTGTTCGCCGTGACGCATGCTCGCCTCCCGCCCGCTCGCCCCCTCCTGTGCCACGGCGGCGCGGGCTTGCAAAGGGTCGGCCGTGGCGGATAGGCAACCCCCGCGGGCCGTATCGCCGCGCATCCGGCCCGGCGGCTTGGCCCGGCGGCGGCGATGTGGATAACTCGGCCCGACGGGCGGCCTTGGGCCGCGCTGCGGGCGTTGCCCGCCCGTCCGGGCAAGACATAGAATACCACCGCAAGGGTGGAGATTGAGGCAGGACAAGGGTGGCCGGTTTGCATCCCTTCACGACCCGCGCGGCGCCGGGCCAGGCGCATCTGCGGATCATGGCCACGACCGATCTGCACGTTCATGTCTATTCCTGGGACTATTACGCCGACCGGCCCAGCGACAGCGTCGGGCTGGCGCGGACCGCGGCGCTGGCGCGGGCGGCGCGGGCCGAGGCGGCGAACGCGGTCTTCGTCGACAACGGCGATTTCCTGCAGGGCAACCCGCTGGGCGATTTCATCGCCTACGAACGCGGGCTGGACAGCGGCGCGCCGCACCCGGTGATCGCCGCGATGAACGCCGCGGGGATCGAGGCCGCGACGATCGGCAACCACGAGTTCAACTACGGGCTGGATTTCCTGACCGGGGCGCTGGCGGGGGCCGCCTTTCCGGTCGTGTCGGCCAACCTTGTCACCCGGCGCGGGGACGATCCGCGGGCCGACCGGCTGCTGGTGCCGCCCTACGCGATCCTCGACCGGCAGGTGATCGACGGCGCGGGCCGGCACCATGCCCTGAAGATCGGCGTGATCGGCCTTGCCCCGCCTCAGGTCACGGTCTGGGATCGCCACCACCTTGACGGCCGGCTGACCGCCCGCGACATGGTCGAGGCGGCGGCCGCCTGGGTGCCGCGGATGCGCGAGGCGGGCGCCGATGTCATCGTCGCGCTGGCGCATTGCGGCATCGGCGCTGCCGAACACCGCGAGGGGATGGAACATGCCGCGATCCCGCTGGCGCGGCTGCCGGGGATCGACGCGGTGGTGCTGGGCCACAGCCACCTTGTCTTTCCCGGCCCCGCATTCGCCGCGACCGATGCCGTCGATCCGGTGGCCGGCACGATCTGCGGCAAGCCGGCGGTGATGCCGGGCTTCTGGGGTTCGCACCTGGGCGTCATCGACCTGATGCTGGAACGCGGGGCCGGCGGCTGGCGGGTGATCGCGCAGGGGGCAGAGGTTCGGCCGATCGCCGGCCCGGTGCCGGGCAGCCATGCCGGGCCGCCCGCCGACACGGTGGCCGAGGTGCTGGACGCCGCCCGCGACGATCACGAGGCCGCGCTGGCCTATGTCCGGCGCGCGGTCGGGCGGACGCGGGTGCCGCTGCATTCCTACTTCGCCCTGCTCGGCGACGACCCCTCGATCCGGATCGTGGCCGAGGCGCAGCGCGACTACGTGGCGCGGATGCTGGCGGAAACCGAGCATGCCGGGCTGCCTGTCCTGTCCGCCGCGGCGCCGTTCAAGACCGGCGGGCGCGGCGGGCCGCAGAACTACACCGATGTCGCGGCCGGGCCGCTGGCGATCCGCAACGTCGCCGATCTCTACATCTATCCCAACAAGATCCGCGCGGTGCGCGTCACCGGGGCCGAGTTGCGCGACTGGCTGGAGCGGGCCGCCGGGGTGTTCCGGCGGATCGAGCCGGGGCGGGCCGACCAGCCGCTGATCGACCCGGAGTTCGCCAGCTACAATTTCGACGTGATTGCCGGTGTCAGCTACGAGATCGACCTGTCGCAACCGCCGAGGTATTGCCCGGCCGGGGCGCTGCTCGACCCGTCGGCGCGCCGGATCACCGCGCTCATGCATGCCGGGCGCCCGGTCGCCGATGACGATGTCTTCGCGGTGGCGACGAACAGCTATCGTGCGGGCGGTGGCGGCAACTTCCCCGGCACCGGCGGCGACACGGTGATCTTCGAAGGCCCGGATACGAACCGCGACCTGCTCCTGCGCTACGTGACGGAGCGTGAGGAAATCGACGCACCGGGCCCGCCGGCGTGGCGGTTCCGGCGGCTGCCCGGCACCTCGGTCCTGTTCGAGACCGGCCCGCGCGGCGCCGAACACGTCGGCCGGCTGGATGCCCTCGACATCGAAACGATAGGCGAGACCTCCGAAGGCTTCCTGCGGTTTCGCATCAATTTGTGACAACCTGGCCCCGATGGTTGCACAAGACTTGTGCGGCCGCCGCAATGCCGCTTAGGATTTGGGCAGAGTGCCGCCGGCATGGGCGGGCTGTCGGCGCCGTGCATCGCGCACGGCCGGCGCCAGTGATCGTATGCCGGTAGACGCGACTCACCAGACAGGGAGACTGACACGTGTTCCATCGTACCATCGCCGCCGTCGCCGCAGCCGTTGCATTCGCGCTGCCCGCCGCGGCCGAAACCAGCATGCCCTTCGCGCTTGACTGGAAGTTCGAGGGCCCCTCGGCCCCCTATTTCGCCGCGATCGACAACGGCCATTTCGCCGCGCAGGGCCTTGCGGTCGAGATTTCAGAGGGCTCCGGATCGCTTGACGCGATTCCGAAGGTTGCCACCGGCGCCTTCCCGATCGGCTTCGCCGACATCAACAGCCTGATGCGGTTCCTCGACCAGAACCCCGGCGCGCCGGTGACGGCGGTGATGATGATCTACGACAAGCCGCCCTTCGCGGTCGTGGGCCGCAAGTCGCTGGGCGTGTCCGGCCCGGCCGACCTGCCCGGCAAGATCCTCGGCGCGCCGCCGCCCGACGGCGCCTGGGCGCAGTTCCCGATCTTCGCCGCCGCGAACGGCCTCGACATGGCCGCGATCCCGGTCGAACCGGTCGGTTTCCCGACGCGCGAACCGATGCTGGCCGAGGGCAAGGTCGCCTCGGTCACCGGGTTCTCGTTCTCCTCGACGCTGAACCTCAAGCGGCTCGGCGTGCCGGCGGACGACATCTCGGTCATCCTGATGGCCGATCACGGCGTGGCGCTTTACGGCAACGCGATCATCGTCAACACCGACTTCGCCGCCGAGAACCCCGCGGCGGTGACCGGCTTCCTGACCGCCGTGGCGATGGGCTGGAAGGATGCGATCGCCGACCCGGCTAAGGCGATCGAATCGCTGATCGAACGCAACCCGGCCGCCGATCCGGCGCTGGAGACCGAGCGGCTGCAGATGGCGATCGACGCCAACGTGCTGACCGACTACGTCCAGGCGAACGGTATCGGCGGGATCGACGCGGGCCGCATGGCCACCGCGATCGAGCAGACGAAATCAGTCTACGAGTTCCAGGCGGAACCCGACGCCGGTCTCTATTTCGACGCGAGTTTCCTGCCCCTGGCCGACGCCCGTATGCTCAAGTGATCCCGGCCCGGCCCCGGCATCGCGGGGGCCGGCGCCTTCAGACGGCGGGACAGCCATGACCAATCTCATCGAGATCAAGGGCGTGACCCACGCCTACAAGACGGCGCATGGCCCTCTGCCGGTGCTCGACAACCTCGACGTCTCGGTGCCGGAGGGCGAGTTCTGCGCCGTCGTCGGCCCGTCGGGTTGCGGCAAGTCCACCCTCACCCGGCTGATCGCCGGCCTGATGAAGCCCGACCGCGGCGAGGTCTGGCTGCACGGCGAACTTGTGAAGGGGCCGAAGAAGACCGTCGGCATGGCGTTCCAGAACCCGGTCATGCTGGAATGGCGCACGATCCTGCAAAACGTCATCCTGCCGCTGGAGATCGTCGCGCCGACGATGCCGAAGGCGCAGAAGGAGGCCCGCGCGGCGGAGCTTCTCGCCCTCGTCGGGCTGGAAGGGTTCGAGCACAAGCGCCCCTCGGAACTGTCGGGC
Source organism: Paracoccaceae bacterium (assembly GCA_024742695.1). Classification (GTDB taxonomy): domain Bacteria; phylum Pseudomonadota; class Alphaproteobacteria; order Rhodobacterales; family Rhodobacteraceae; genus JANSXY01. The sequence goes on from JANSXY010000040.1 coordinate 18,642, forward strand.
GGGATGCGGCAGCGCGCCTCGCTGTGCCGCGCGATCGTGCACAAGCCCGAGGTTCTGATCATGGACGAACCGTTCGGCGCGCTCGACGCCTTCACCCGCGAAGACCTGTGGATGACGATGCACGCCCTGCGCCGGCAGGAACCGTTCACCTGCGTGCTGATCACCCATGACCTGCGCGAGTCTGTTTTCCTGGGCGACCAGGTGATCGTGCTGTCGGGCCGCCCGGCAACCACGCAATACGTGCTCGACGTGGCCTATCCCGGCCCGCGCGAGCTGGACGGGCTCTATACGCCCGAATGCACCGACATGCTTCACCTGCTGCGCGACCAGATCAAGATCGCGCAGGGCCGCCAGGACGCGACGGAGGACGCCGCATGAAGGGGCTGAAATCCGCCGCGGTTCCGCTGGCCGCGATCCTGCTGTTCCTCGCCTTCTGGGAATTCATCGTCTGGGCGAACGACTGGCCGAACTACAAGATGGCCTCGCCGTCGGACCTGCCGCCGGCGTTCTGGAAATTCCGCGAACTGTTCCTGGAAATGTCGTGGCAGACGCTGTGGCGCACCGTCGCCGGGCTGGGAATCGCGGTGATCGTCGGCACGCTGCTGGGCATGGCGATGGGGTTTTCGCGGGTGGCGCGCGACGCGCTCTACCCGCTTCTGGTTGGGTTCAACGCGATCCCGAAGGCCACTCTGGTGCCGGTCATCGCGCTGATCTTCATCGGCCAGCACGATTTCAACACCGTGCTGATGGCGTTCCTGATCTCGTTCTTCCCGATCGCAGTGTCGGTCGGCATCGGCCTGTCGACGCTGGAACCGGAATACCGCGACATCCTGCGTTCGCTCGGCGCCAGCCGGGTGACGATCTTCTGGAAGATCGCGCTGCCCAAGACGCTGCCGGAATTCTTCGGGGCGCTGAAGGTGTCCGTCACGCTGGCCTTCATCGGCACCAACCTGGTCGAGATCGTCTCGCCGCATGGCCGCGGTCTTGGTGCGCTGTTCAAGTCGGGCGAGACGAACGGCGACTACCCGCTGATGTTCGCCGTCCTGATCGCGCTCGCGGCGCTGGGGATCGTCCTGTACTACGCGGTCGTGTTCCTCGAGAAGATCTTCGCGGGCTGGGCGGAACGGCCGGCGCACTGAGCGCTTGACCGGGATCAAGGCGGCGCGGCGGGCCGCGCCTAGGATCCGGCCATGCTGGCACGGGCACTGTCTTTGCGGATCGTTTTCCTTGCGGTTCTGGCCGCCGTTCTGGCCGGCCTTGGCGCCGGGGCCGGCCCGGCGCGGGCGGCGGAAATCCCGGTTTTCGTCTTCTGGCAAGAGGGCTGCCCGCATTGCGGCCGGGCCAAGGACACTCTGGCGGCGATCGCGGCAGAGGCCCCCGGCATCCGGATCGTCGAGATCGAGCTTGGCGCCTCGGACCGCGACGACGCGGTGTTCGATGCGACACTCGCGGCGCTCGGCATCGACCGCGCCGCGGTGCCGCTGGTCGTGGTCGGGGGCGACCATGCCATAGGTTTTTCCCAGGGCGGGATATCCGAGGCGCGCTACCGCGAGATGATCGCCCGCTGCCGCGAGGTGCCCTGCGTCGACGTGGTGGGGCCGCTGCTTGCCGGAACGGCGTCGTCCAGCGCCGGGCCGGCGCCGGGATCGGGGCAGGCCCCGCTGCCCGGCCGGATCGCGCTGCCCTGGATCGGCCCTGTCGAAACCGGCGCGCTGTCGCTGCCGCTGCTGACCCTCGTCCTGGCGGCGGTGGACGGGTTCAACCCCTGCGCGCTGTGGGTGCTGGCGCTGCTGATCGGGCTTCTGATCGGCACGAAGGAGGCGCGCCGGATGTGGATTCTGGGCGGTGTGTTCCTGGCGATGACGGGGGTGATGTACTTCGCGGTGATGGCGGCCTGGCTCAACGTCGTGCTGTGGCTGGGCGCCGTGGGCTGGATCCGGATCGCGATCGGCGCGCTGGCCGTCGGCGCGGGGCTTTACTACCTGCGCGAATACTGGACGAACCCCGAGGGCGTTTGCCGGATCACGGCCGGCGCGCGGCGGCGGACCGTGTCGCAGTCGATGCGGGCGCTGGTGGAACAGCCGAACCTTGCCGTCGCCGCGCTTGGCATCGCGGCGCTCGCCGTCGCGGTGAACCTCGTCGAACTCGCCTGTTCGGCCGGCCTGCCGGCGATCTACACGCAGGCGCTGGCGATGCACGATCTGCCCGGGGCGGCCCATTACGGCTATCTCGTGCTCTACATCGCGGTCTTCCTGCTCGACGACACGCTTCTGTTCGTCGTCGCGATGGTGACGCTGCGCGCCGTCACCACGACCGGGCGGTTCGCGAGGGTTTCGCATCTCGTCGGCGGCGCCGTGCTGCTGGCGCTTGGCGTGGTGATGATCCTGCGGCCCGACCTTCTGGGCTGAGGCCGCGCCCGGCGCTACTGTTCGCGGAAGGCGCGGGCCATGCTGTCGACGATCGGCTTGGCGATGTACTGCGCGAAGGTCCGTTCCTCGGTCTTGATCATGATCTCGACGGGCATGCCGGGCTTCGGCGAGAAGCCGGACACGCGGGCCAGTTCCTCGCCCGTCAGCGTGACGCGGACGACATAGACCTCGCGCGCATAGGCCTGTTCACCCGAAGCGACGGCATCGGCCGAGACGTAATCCACCAAACCGTTCAGGATCGGCGTGGTCCGCTGGTTCAGCCCGGTCAGGCGCACCGTTGCCAGCTGGCCGACCCGCACGTTGTCGATATCGTTGCGCGGCACCAGGGTCTCGATGATCAGCGGCGCGTCGTCGGGCAGGATCTCGGCGATCGGGCGGCCGGTTTCGATGACCCCGCCGGCGGTGTGGTAGTAAAGCCGGACGACGATGCCCGACACCGGGGCATGTACCTCGGTCCGCAGCAGCACGTTCTCGGCCCGGCGCACCTGTTCGCGCACGCTTTCAAGTTCGGCCTGGATCGCCTGCAACTCGCTCAGTGTGGCGCGGCCGTATTCGTCGCGGGTTTTCCCGATCTGCGTCAGGAACTTCTCGCGCATCCGGTCGATCTCGGCGATCTCGGCCTCCAGCCGTGCGATCTGGCCACTGGCCTCCAGCCTGGAACGGCGCAGCGCCGAGACCTCGTCGCGCAGGCTCAGCCCCTCCCTCAGAAGGTCGTCCTTGGCCGCCAGTTCTTCTTCGAGGATCTCGAGCTGGCTGCGCACCGACAAAAGCTGCTGTTCGTAACCGACGCGGCGCGCCTCGATCGCGTCCATGTTGCGTTCGATCAGCGCGATGTCGTTGGCAAAGCCCGACCGCGCGACCTCGAAGGCCAGGCGCTGGCCGTCGAGGATCGAGGCGACTTCGGGATCGTCGGACAGCGCCAGCAGCGCGTCCGAGAACACCAGTTCGTCCTTCTCCAGGTTCTGCGCCAGCAGCCGCGCCTCGGTGGCCTCCAGCCGGTGCCGCCGCACCAGAAGCTCGCGCTTGCTGGCCTCGGCCAGGGTTTCGTCCAGCCGCAGGATCGTCTCGCCCTCGCGCACCGTCGTGCCCTCGGTCACCAGAATGTCCGCGATGATCCCGCCTTCGAGGTGCTGCACGATCTTGTTCTGGCCGGTGGCGACGAAACTGCCCTGGGCGATCACCGCCGCGGCCAGCGGCGCGCGCAGCGCCCAAAGGCCGAAACCGCCGAAGGCGACAAGCATCAGGGTCAGCCCGAACACCGCATGCCGGGTGATCGAGCGCGGAACGCCGGCATACCAGTCGCCATCGCCGGTAAGATTGGTCATGTCAGCCATTGATCGCCCTCGATGCCGGAGCCTGCGCAACCTGCCCGGCCGGTGCCGGCGTGTTGCCGCCGTTGAGCTTGGCCAGCACCTGGTCGCGCTGCCCGAACAGCGCGACATTGCCGTTGTTGAGCAGCATGATCTTGTCCACGACGCTGAGCAGCGCGGGCTTTTGCGTGATCACGATCGTGGTGATCCCGCTGTCACGGGCATGTTCGATCGCCTTCGCCAGCGCCTTGTCGCCCGCCACGTCGAGGTTGGAGTTCGGTTCGTCCAGCACCACGAAGCGCGGGTTGCCGAAGAACGCGCGGGCCAGCGCGATCCGCTGCTTCTGGCCGCCCGACAGCGGCGCACCGTCGGCGGCGACCATCGTCTCGTAGCCTTGCGGAAGCTGCGCGATCATGTCGTGCACATCGGCCAGCACCGCGGCATCGTGGATCTGTTCGTCGGTCGCGTCGGCGCGCATCCGGCCGATGTTCTGCTTGATCGTGCCGGGGAACAGCTGCACGTCCTGCGGCAGGTAGCCGACATTCTCGCCCAGCTGCCGCGGATCCCAGTTGCGCAGGTCCATCAGGTCCAGCCGGACATTGCCCGAGGTCGGCAGGATCGAACCGACCAGCATCTTGCCCAGCGTCGTCTTGCCGGCGCCGGAATTGCCGATCACCGCCAGCGTCTCTCCCGGCTTCAGCGAAAAGCTGATGCCGTTCAGGATCACCTGCTTGGTGCCGCCGGGCACGTAAAGCAGCCGCTCCACGTCCAGCCGGCCCTCGGGCCGCGGCAGCCTAAGACGTTCGAACTGCAACCGCGAGCCGGTCAGGAGCCGCACGATCCGGCCGTAGGAGGCGCGGCTGAGAAGGAAGGCGTGCCAGCCCTCGATCGCGCCCTCGATCGGCGCCAGCGCGCGGCCCGCGATGATCGAGGCGGCGATCACCATGCCGCCGGTCATCTCGCCCTGGAGCGCAAGGTAGGCGCCCCAGCCCAGCATCCCCACCTGGGTCAGAAGCCGGATCCCGCGCGACACGGCGGCGGAGACGATGTTGCGATCCTGCGCGCGGACCTGCGCGGTCAGCGAGGCGGCGGTATCGCGGCCCCAGATCGACACCGCCTCGGGGATCATCGCCATCGCGTTGATCACCTGGCTGTTGCGCGCCATCGAGTCGAGGTGAAGGTTGGCGCGCGATTGCGCGGCCGTGGCATCGGCGAAAGGCTGCGCCGTCACCCGCTGGTTGATCAGCGCGATCACGAACAGGATCACCGCGGTGACCATCACGATCATCCCGATATCGGGATGGATCAGGAAGATCACCAGCATGAACAGCGGCGCGAAGGGCACGTCGAGGAACGAGATCAGCGTGCCGGAAACGAGGAAGCTGCGCAGCTGCTGAAGGTCGCCCAGCGTCTGGTATTCGCGCCCCGACCCGTTGAGCGAGGAATGCGCGGCCGCGCTGAGGATCGGCGCGCCAAGCCGCGCGGCGACTTCCACCGCGGTCCGCATCAGCATGAACCGGCGCACCGCGTCGAGGATCGATTGCAGCACGACCGCGCCGACGATCACCACCGTCAGCATGATCAGCGTGTCGACCGAACGGCTGGTCAGCACCCGGTCGGAAATCTGGAACAGGTAGATCGGGATCGCGAGAACGAGGAAGTTCGTCGCGCAGGTCAGCGTGAACACCAGCAGCAGGTTGCGGCGCACCGCGGACAGGCCCTGCTTGAGCTGGCCGGCGAAATCCTCCGGACCCAGCCGCTTGTGGAACGTCGTCCTGGGGCCAGCGCCGGCCTCCGGTTCGGCCTTGCGCAGAACCGGGCCGGTGCTGCCCTCGATCGGCGCGTCGATCGAGGCGGGCCGCGGCTTGCCCTGCTGGATCTCGGCCTTCGCCGCGAAGGGCTGCCCGGGGCCGCGATCGGGTTCTTCCACCGCCTCGGCAACCGCCGCGTCGGCCTCGGGCCGCTCGGCATCGCGGGTCGTCCGTTCGGCAGGCCCGTCGCGCTTCGTGGCGGCGTCGGGCTGCGCCGGCGGCTCGGCCTGCGCCGGGCTTTCGGGGCCGCCATCGATCCGCGGCGCGGCGGTCGCGGCCTCGGTCTTGCCGGTCGCGGCGGCGGGCTTCGGCGCATCGGCCGCCTTCGCCGATGCCGGGGCGGGCGCGGCCGGTGCCGGCTTCGCCGATCCATCCGGCGTGGCGGGTTGGTGCGGGGCGGCGCCGGGCGCTGCAGTTGCCGGCCCGGCCGCGGGGCGGGCCGAGGACGCGGCTTCCGGGCCGGGCGCCGGGGCGGGTTTCTTCGGCTCGGCGGTGGCCGCCGGTTTCGCCGCCGTTTCCGCCGGGCGGGTCGGCGCGGGCGCCTGCGCCGGATTCGGGGCGGCGGTCGCCGTCGTCGTCGTCGTCGCCGGCTTCGGCACCGATGCGGCGGGCGTCTCCGGTCGGGCAGGCGGCGCGGCGGTGGCCTTGGCCGGGGTCACCGGCGCGGCCCCCGGCTTCGCCACCGTCGCGGGCGCGACCGGATTGTTTTCCGGGCGGGCGGCGGCGGGTACCGCCGGCTTCGCCGGGGCAGCCGGGGCCGGCGCGGTCGTCGCGGCGGCGGCAGCCGCCCTGGCCTCGGGCCGGATCGGGGCCTGTGCCGGCGCGGAGGCCTTCGGCGTGGCGCTGGCCGTGGCGGACGGCGCGGGCACCGGCTTCGCCGTGGGCACCGGCTCGGTCTGGGCCCGGGCCTGCGGCTGCGGCCGGGCCGGCGCGGGATCGGGGGCCTTCGCCGGGGCGACCGGCGCGGCGG
>JANSXY010000028.1 GCA_024742695.1 Paracoccaceae bacterium
CCCGACCGCAAGCCACGCGCCGCGGCGGCCGGCGGCGACCGGCCCGCCCGCAGCTTCGCCGGAAAACCCGGCTCCGACCGGCCCGACCGGAAACCCCGGGCGGCGGCGGCCGGCGGCGACCGGCCCGCCCGCAGCTTCGCCGGGAAACCCGGCACCGACCGGCCCGACCGCAAGCCACGCGCCGCGGCGCCCGGCGGCGACCGGCCCGCCCGCAGCTTCGCCGGGAAACCCGGCGCCGACCGGCCCGACCGGAAACCCCGCGCCGCGGCGGCCGGCGGCGACCGGCCCGCCCGCAGCTTCGCCGGAAAACCCGGCGCCGATCGGCCCGACCGGAAACCCCGCACCACAACGGCCGGCGCCGACCGGCCCGACCGCAAGCCGGGCGGCAAACCCGGCGGGCCGCGGCAGGACGGGCCGCGCCGGCCCGGCGGCAAGGGGCCGCGCAAACCGTCCTGACGGCATTGCGAAAGGCCGCAAGGCGCTGGCCAGCGCCGTGCCGCTCGCGTATACCGAAGGCTGTCCGCAGTCTGTTCGACGGCAAGGTTAGAGTGATGTCCGATCGTGGCCTGCAGGGCCTCGCCTTCTTCCTTCTTCTGGCGCTGACGCTGTATGTCGCCGCCTCCGGTGGCCTGTGATGGCGCAACGGTTCGGCGGCCGCTACAGCCCGGGCCCGGCCCCGGCCGGCGAACCCGGCAAACCCGCGCCCGGCGGTCCGCCGCTGGCCGGGCGCCGGCCCCGGCGGGCCGGCGCACGCGCCAACATGCTGTTTCTCGCGCCGTTTCCGTTCCTGTTCACCGCCTTTGGCGAGGATCCGCCGGGCCTGGCCCTCGATCTCATCGCGTTCGGCGCGATCGTGCTGGCGGCCTGGCTCACCCGCGACGGCCTGGCCGCCGAAGAGGCGTTCGAGGCGCGCCGCAACGCCCGCCGCCCGGCGATCCCGCGCAAGGCCTTCGGCGCGGCGCTGGTCGGCCTTGGGCTGTTCCTTGGCGCGCTCGGCCCCGGCGGCAGCCTGCTGAACGCCGGCATCGTCGCGGTGCTCGGGGTGGTGTTGCATGTCGCGTCCTTCGGCTTCGATCCGTGGCGCGACAAGGGCGTGGACGAGATCGACCGCTTCCAGCAGGACCGGGTGGCCCGCGTCACCGAAGAGGCCGAGCGCACGCTGGCCGCGATGACCGAGGCGATCCGCCGGACCGGCGAGCGCAGCCTGGCCGACCGCGTGGCCCGGTTCGAGGCCACCGCCCGCGCGATGATCCGCCAGGTGGAGGACGACCCGCGCGACCTGCCCGCCGCGCGCCGTTACCTGGGCGTCTACCTTGCCGGGGCCCGCGACGCGACGTCGAAGTTCGCCGATCTGTGGGTCCGCAACCGAGAGACCGCCGCGCGCGACGACTACCTCGCGCTTCTCGACGATCTCGAAGCAAACTTCACGGCGCGGAGCAAGGCGCTTCTCGCCGACGATCGAACCGATCTCGACATCGAGATCGAGGTGCTGCGCGACCGGCTGGCGCGCGAAGGTGTGACTGACATCCAGAACGGAGACCGGACATGAGCCAGACGACCCGAGACAAGGCCGCCCAGGACCTCGCAGAGATCGAGAAGGTTTCGGCCGCGCTGCTGCCCGAACCCGCCCCCGCCACCGCGGTTGTCCCGTTGCGGGAGGCCGAACCGGCGATGGCCGAGACGATCCGCGCCCGGATGGCCGAGATCGACCTGACAGACACCGGCTCCATCGTGCGCTTCGGCTCGGCCGCGCAGGCCGATCTGCAATCGATCAGCCAGGCGATGCTGAACGACGTGCGCAACAAGGATGTCGGCCCGGCCGGCGACTCCCTGCGCGAGATCGTCACCACGATCCGCGGGTTTTCCGTCTCGGAACTCGACGTCCGGCGCAAGGCGTCCTGGTGGGAACGCCTGCTGGGCCGCGCCGCGCCCTTCGCCGATTTCATCGCGCGGTTCGAAACCGTTCAGGGCCAGATCGACAAGATCACCGACCAGCTTCTGCACCACGAACACACGCTCCTGAAGGATATCAAGGCGCTTGACCTGCTCTACGAGCGCACGCTGGCCTTCTATGACGAGCTGGCGATCTACATCGCCGCGGGCGAGGCCAAGCTGGCCGAACTCGACACCGAGACGATCCCGGCCAAGGAAGCCGAGGTGAACGCCGCGCCGGAGGCCGAGCAGGTGATCCGGGCACAGGAATTGCGTGACCTGCGCGCCGCGCGCGACGACCTCGAACGCCGGGTGCACGACCTCAAGCTGACCCGCCAGGTCACGATGCAGTCGCTGCCCTCGATCCGGCTCGTGCAGGAAAACGACAAGAGCCTGGTGACCAAGATCAACTCCACCCTCGTCAACACCGTGCCGCTGTGGGAGACGCAACTGGCCCAGGCGGTGACGATCCAGCGCTCGTCCGAGGCGGCGAAGGCGGTGCGCGAGGCCAGCGACCTGACCAACGAACTTCTGACCGCGAACGCCAAGAACCTGCGCCAGGCCAACCAGGTGGTGCGCGAGGAAATGGAGCGCGGCGTGTTCGACATCGAGGCGGTCAAGGCCGCCAATGCCGAACTGATCGCGACGATCGAGGATTCGCTCCGGATCGCCGACGAGGGCAAGGCCAAGCGCGCGGCGGCCGAGGCCGACCTGCAGAAGATGGAGGCGGAACTGCGCGACACGCTGGCCGCGGCCCGCGCCCAGCGCAGCGGCACCGGCGACACAATCGGAACCTCCGCTTGAACGCAGCCCGGCACACGGCCCGGCGGCCGCACGGCCACGCCTGTCTCGCCGCCGCTCTCGCGCTGGCACTGGCGGGCTGCGCCCAGCCGCCGGGCATCCCCCCCGATCCCCCGGCCGGGCCGCAGATCACGCCGGCCTCGGCCGAGATGCGGGCGCATTTCGCGCGCGTCGAGTCGAACCTGAAGGGCCAGGGGCTGCTGCGCACCGACGGCGGCACCGAGGATGCGCCTTTCGTCACCCGGCAGCTGGTGGAAAACTTCATCCGCATCGCGCTTTACGACGAATACGTGACCACGCTGAGCGGTCTTTACCAGCGCGAGACGAAAAGCCGCCTCAGGCGCTGGGAAGAGCCGGTGCGATTCAACCTGGAAATCGGCGCGGCGGTGCCTGCGGCGCAGGCGCGGCGCGACCGGGCCGCGCTGGCCGATTACGTCTCGCGCCTGTCGCGGATCGCGCGGCACCCGATGCGGGTGACCCAGGGCGAGGCGAATTTCCACGTGCTGATCCTGACCGAGGACGAACGCCGCGCCATCGGCCCGCGACTGGCCGAACTGGTGCCCGGCATCGGCCAGGGCGCGGTTCGCACGATCGAGACGATGCCGGTGTCGACCTTCTGCCTGGTCTACGCGTTCTCCGAGGCGAATGCGCCGACCTATGCCAAGGCGGTGGCCGTGATCCGGGCTGAGCATCCCGACGCGCTGCGGCTTTCGTGCATTCACGAGGAGATCGCGCAGGGCCTCGGCCTTGCCAACGACAGCCCGGCCGCGCGCCCCTCGATCTTCAACGACGACGAGGAATTCGGGCTGCTGACCAGGCATGACGAACTCTTGCTGCGCATTCTCTACGACAGCCGCCTCAGCCCCGGCATGACCGAGGAAGAGGCGCGCCCGGTCGTGGAAATCATCGCCGCCGAGCTTCTCGGCGAAGACCTGACCTGACCATCGGAGGCATCATGGGCATTCTCGACTTTCTCTCCGGCGAGTTCATCGACGTCATCCACTGGACCGACGACACCCGCGACACGATGGTCTGGCGGTTCGAACGGCAGGGCCACGCGATCAAGTACGGCGCCAAGCTGACGGTGCGTGAAGGCCAGGCGGCCGTCTTCGTGCACGAAGGCCAGCTTGCGGATGTCTTCGGCCCCGGTCTCTACCTGCTGGAGACCAACAACATGCCGATCCTGACGACACTGCAGCACTGGGATCACGGCTTCCGTTCGCCGTTCAAGTCCGAAATCTACTTCGTCAACACCACCCGGTTCACCAACCAGAAATGGGGCACCAAGAACCCGGTGATCTGCCGCGATCCCGAATTCGGGCCGATCCGGCTGCGCGCCTATGGCACCTACGCGATGCGGGTGACCGATCCGGGCCGGTTCATGACCGAGATCGTCGGCACCGATGGCGAGTTCACCGCCGACGAGATCAGCTTTCAGATCCGCAACGTGATCGTGCAGGCGTTCAGCCGGATCGTGGCGGGATCGGGCATCCCGGTGCTCGACATGGCCGCCAACACCGCCGACCTCGCCAAGCTGGTCGCCGAGGCGATCAAGCCGGTCATCTCCGCCTACGGGATCGAGTTGCCGGAGTTCTGGATCGAGAACGTCTCGCTGCCCGAGGCGGTGGAAAAGGTGCTCGACACCCGGACCTCGATGGGCATCGCGGGCGATCTGCACCGCTACGGCCAGTTCGCCGCCGCCGAGGCGATGGGCAAGGCCGCCGAAACGCCGGGTTCCGGCATGGGCGCGGCGATCGGCGCGGGCATGGGCATGGGCATGGGCGCGCAGATGGCGCAGACCGGCCCCTGGGGCGCGGCCGCCGCGCCGCAACCCGCCGCGATGGCCCCGCCGGCGCCCCCGCCGCCGCCCGCCGACACGGTGTGGCACGTGGCCGAGGCGGGCCAGACGACCGGCCCGTTCGGGCGTGGCGATCTGGGCCGGATGGTGACCGAGGGGCGCTTCACCCGCGACAGCCTGGTCTGGGCGCCGGGCTATGCCGGCTGGACGAGGGCCGAGGACGTGGCCGAGCTTGCGCGGCTGTTCACCGTGATGCCGCCGCCGCCGCCACCCGCGGGGTGAGGCGTGGCCAGGGACGGGGTCGAGCAACACTACCCCTGCGAGGCCTGCGGCGCGGACCTGAGGTTCGCGCCCGGCGTCGATCATCTGGTGTGCGACCATTGCGGCCATGAACAGGCGATCCCCGCCGCCGTCGGCCGCGGCGCCGCGCGGCTGCGCGAACTCGACCTCGCCGAGGGCTTGTCGCATCGCCTGCCCGCGGCCGAGGTGGAAGAGCTGCGCACGCTGTCCTGCCCCAACTGCGGCGCGCTGATCGAGATCCGCGACGCGGTTCACGCCACCGAATGCCCCTATTGCGCCACCCCCGTGGTGACCGGAACCGGCACCCACCGGCTGATCAAGCCGCAGGGCCTGATCCCTTTCGCGCTGACCGAGTCCGAGGCCCGCGCGGCGCTGGCCGACTGGCTGGGGCGGCTGTGGTTCGCGCCCTCCGGCGTCGCGGAATTCGCCCGCAAGGGCCGCAGGATGCGCGGCGTCTACGCGCCGTTCTGGACCTTCGACGCGCGCACCCGCAGCCGCTATCGCGGCCAGCGCGGCGACGCCTACTACGAAACGCGCACCCGCAGCGTCACCCGCAACGGCAAGCGCCAGACGGTGCAGGAACGGGTGCGCAAGGTACGCTGGACCCGCGTTCAGGGCCACGTGGCGCGGGATTTCGACGATGTGCTGATCCTGGGCGCGGAAAGCCTGCCGCGCAGCCATTCCGAGGCCCTGCAACCGTGGAACCTGTCGGCGCTGGTCGCCTATACGCCGGATTACCTCGCCGGCTTCGAGGCCGAGGGCTATACGGTCGCCCTGCCCGACGCGCACGACCGTGGCCGCGAGGTGATGGCGCGGGTGATCCAGTCCGACGTGCGCCGTGACATCGGCGGCGACGAGCAGCGCATCGAGGCGATCGACACCGACTGGTCGGCGGAGACCTTCAAGCACGTCCTGCTGCCGATCTGGACGGCGGCCTACCGGTTTCGCGGCAAGAGCTACCGCTTCGTGGTGAACGGCCAGACCGGCAAGGTCCGCGGCGAAAGGCCGTGGTCGTGGGTCAAGATCGCCCTGGCGGTGCTTCTGGCCGCAGCGCTGGTCGCCGCCGCGGTCTGGTTCGGCGAACAGGCCGGGTAGCGGCGGGCGCTTCCGTTCCCGCAAGCCCTTCGCTACGCTGCCCGCCAGGGTTGTGTGACAAGTGGGCGGCATGGTGCGTCAGTTGCTTTACGGCGCGGTCGTGGCGGTGACGATCGGGCTATACATCGCGATCGTCGCATGGTCGGCGCCGCGCGTCGCCGAAGCCGCCGGCGGCCTGCCGATCTTCGACCTGCGCCCGGGGGGCTACGATCTCGAGACGGCGCGCGCCTTCCTTGCGGCGCTGAGCGACGAGGGGCGGGACTTCTACCTTCGGGTTCAGTTGCGGCTCGACCGGTTCTATCCGCCGTTCATGGCGCTGACCCTCGCCTGGGCGACGCTGCGGATGGCCCCGGCGGGGCGCTACCGGGGGCTGGCGGCCCTGCCCGCGATTCTCGCGGCGGCCTTCGACCATGCCGAGAACGCGCTGGTCGCGCGGATGCTGCAGGCCGGGCCCGGCGGCCTGACGGAAGAACTTGTCGAAAGCGCAAGCATCGCGACGCAGGTGAAATCGCTGTTCACCGCGCTGGCGCTGATCATCGTGATCCTCGCGGGGGTGGCGCATCACCGCCGCCGCGGGCGGTGATGCGCGGCTGGCCTCAGCCCCGGTTGATCGGCACCGCCTTGGACTTCGGCGGCGCCTCGGCCGCCTTGCGGGCCACCGTCACGGTCAGCACCCCATCCTTCAGATCGGCCTTCACTGCGGCCTCGTCGGCATCCGGCGGCAGGCGGAAGCTGCGTGAAAACGACCCGTACTGCCGTTCCGAGAAATACCAGGTCTCGCCCTTCTCCTCGCGGCTGGCGGTCTTCTCGCCCTTCACCGTCACCACGCCGTCATCGACGCTGACCTCGATATCCTTCTCCTCGACGCCGGGCAGTTCGACGGCGATCCGGTAGCCATCGCCATTGGTCGAGGCCTCCGACGCGGGGGCCACCCATTCGGCAAGCCGGGTGCCCATGCTGCGGAACGGTTCGTAAAGCGACGGCCAGAAGCCACTCGTATGCGATTTTTCAACCATGTCACGGCCTCCTTTGCAGTCCGGTTGCTATACCCGGGATTGAGCGCCGTGACCGCGGCACCCGCCTTGATTTGCGTCAACCGGCCCGGCCATTGCCGTCTCGCGCCCGGCAGGCTAAGCCCCCCGAAAGGCAATGGGGGCTGCGATGCGAGACGGAACCATCCTGTGCTGCGGCGAGGCGCTGATCGACATGCTGCCGCGCCGGACCGATGCGGGCGAGACGGCCTTCGCCCCCTATCCGGGCGGAGCGGTGTTCAACACCGCGATCGCGCTCGGCCGTCTCGGCGCGCCGGCGGCGTTCTTCACCGGCCTGTCGACCGACCTGTTCGGCCAGATGCTGGAACGGTCGCTGGAGGCCTCGCAGGTCGATGCCGGCATGGCCGCGCGGTCCGACCGGCCCACGACACTGGCCTTCGTCACGCTGGAGGACGGCCAGGCGCGCTATGCCTTTTACGACGAGAACACCGCGGGCCGGATGCTGACGCTGCGCGACCTGCCGGCCTTTCCGCCCGAGATCACGGCGATGTTCTTCGGCGGCATCAGCCTGGCCGCCGACCCCTGCGGCGCGGTCTATTCGGGGCTGATGCGGGCCGAGGCGGCGCGCCGAGTGACGATGATCGACCCGAACATCCGCCCCGGTTTCATCGCCGACGAGCCCGCCTATCGCGACCGGATCGCGGGCATGATCGCGGCGGCGGATATCGTGAAACTGTCGGACGAGGATCTGCGCTGGCTGGACGGCGCGGGCGATACCGCGACACTGGCCCGCGCGGTCCTGGGCCGGGGGCCGAAGGCGGTGCTGATCACCGAGGGCGCGAAGGGCGCCACCGGCTATACCGCGGCGGGCGAGGTCTTCGTGCCCGCGCGGCCGGTCGAGGTGGCCGATACCGTGGGTGCGGGCGACACGTTCAATGCCGGGGTTCTGGCCGCACTGGCGCGGGCGGGCTGCCTGACCAAGCCGGCGCTGGCGGAATTGCCCGAGGCGCGGCTGGCCGAGGCGCTGGGCCTGGGCATCCGCGCCGCCGCCGTCACCGTCAGCCGCGCTGGCGCCAACCCGCCCTGGGCGAGGGAACTGTGACATGCGCGCCCTGATCCAGCGGGTGAGCGAGGCCAGCGTCAGCGTCGGCGGCGCGGTGATCGGCCAATGCGGGCCGGGCATGCTGATCCTGGTCTGCGCGATGGCCGGGGATACGGAGGCGGAGGCGGAGCGGCTGGCCGCGCGGATCGCCAAGCTGCGGATCTTCAAGGACGAGGCGGACAAGATGAACCGTTCGGTCCGCGATATCGGCGGCACGGCGCTGGTCGTCAGCCAGTTCACCCTCGCCGCCGACACCTCGCGCGGCAACCGCCCCGGCTTTTCCGCCGCCGCCCCGCCGGACGAGGGCGAGCGGCTGTACCTGCATTTCGCCGAGGCGCTCGGCCGCGAGGGCGTGCCCTGCGAGACCGGCCGCTTCGGCGCCGACATGGCCGTGGCGCTGGTCAACGACGGGCCGGTGACGATCTGGATGGATACGGCGGATCGGTAGCGACGCCTCGCGCGCCCGCGCCGTGCGGGCGTGGCGACTGTCCACCGGACAGTCGTCCGGGCGGCCCCCAGGGCTCCGCCCGTTCGTCGCTGAAAACGCTCCACTGGAGCGTTTTCCGGGCGCTCCCCGGCCCTCGGCTTGCGCCTCGGGCGTTCGGGCCTGACGACTGTCCACCGGACAGTCGTCCGGGCGGCCCCCAGGGCTCCGCCCGTTCGTCGCTGAAAACGCTCCACTGGAGCGTTTTCCGGGCGCTCCTCACCCCTGCGGCGTCATCGACTGGCGTTGCCGCTTGCGCTCCAGCCCCAGCCGGTGCTCGCGCCAGATGATCAGGATGCCGGCGGCGACCACCAGCGCCGCGCCGGCCAGAACCGTCAGCGTCGGCACCTCGTCGAAGAACGCATAGCCCACCGCCAGCGCCAGCAGCATCGAGACATATTCGAACGGCGCGATCACCGAGGCGTCGGCATGGCGGTAGGACGAGGTCAGGAACACCTGCCCGAACCCGCCCAGCACCCCCGCCGCGACCAGCTTCGCCGCCGTTTCGGGCGTGGGGATCACCCAGCCCCAGGGCAGGGTGACGAGCGACAGGAGCGCGGCGTTGACTGAAAACCAGAAGACGATCGCCGATGTCGTTTCCTCGGCCACCAGCTTGCGCACGAAGATCTGCGCCAGCGCGGCGAAGACCGCGCCGGTGAAGACGATCATCGCGCCCAGCGCCTCGGTCGCCTCCATGTGCCCGCCCTGCAAGGCCGTCAGCCGGGGCGACAGGATGATCAGCACCCCGGCCAGCCCCAGCACCACGGCGAAGATCCGAAAGGCCCGCACCTGCTCGCCCAGGAACATCGCGGCGAAAACCACGGTGAGCAGCGGCGCGGCATAGCCGATCGCCGTGACCTCGGGCAGCGGCAAGAGCCCCAGCCCGGCGAAACCGCAGGCCATCGCCGTGGTCCCCACCACGGCGCGCCAGAAATGGCCCAGCGGGTTGCGCGTGGCCAGCCCCTGCCCCAGCTTGCGGGTCGCGATCAGCCAGACCAGGATCACCGGCACCGCGAAGGCGGAGCGGAAGAACACCGCCTGGCCCGGCGGCACCTCGCCGCGGGCGGCCTTTATCAGCGCCGCCATCGCCACGAAGACGGTGACCGACAGAACCTTGAGAAGAATGCCGCGGATCGGGTTCATCGCTGTTTCCGGGCCGCATAGAACGCCCTGGCGGGGCGAAGCGCAAGCCCCGGCACAGCCCGCGTCAGGCCGCCATGCGCCGCCGGGCCGGGCCGAAGAGCGCCGCGAGGCCGAGGATCGCCCCGGAAACGACGGCGATCATTCCGGCCGCCGACAGCGCCGAGGGAAAGCCCAGCCAAAGCGGCGCATGGCCCGCCAGCACGAAGCCCAGCACCGCCGAGAGCACGGCGAAGCCCAGCGCCCAGGCCAGCATCGGGCCCAGCCGTTCGGTCATCAGCCGCGCCGCGGCGGGCGGGCAGACGAACATCGCGATCACCAGGATCGAACCGACGGCGTCGAAGGCCGCCACCGCGGCCAGCGCCGCCGACAGCGTCAGGCCCAGCCCGATCGCGGCAACCGGCAGGCCAAGGACGGCGGCGAAGCCCGCGTCGAAGGTCGCGATCACCAGCGCCCGCCAGGCCAGCACGGCCAGCACCGCCACCGCCGCGGCGGCCAGCGCCATCCGCCCCAGTTCCGCCGGCAGCCCCGCCAGCGCCGCCGGATCGGCGAGCGACGACCAGCCGCGCGCCTCCAGCCAGACAAGGCTTTCGAGGCTGCCCATCAGCGCATGCTCGACGTCGAGATGTACGCCCGAGGTGTCGGTGCGTTCCAGAAGCAGCACCCCCGCCGCGAACATCGCGGTGAAGACGATGCCCATCGCCGCCCCCGGCTCCACCCGCCCGGCGCGGATCAGAAGCTGGATCTGCAGCACCGCCAGTACCGCCGCGCCGGCGGCGCCCAGCAGCATCGGCACCGTGGCGATCCGCCCGGTCAGCAGGAAGGCCACGACGATGCCGGGCAGCACGGTGTGGCTGATCGCGTCGCCCAGCAGCGCCTGGCGGCGCAGCAGCAGGAACACGCCGGGCACCGCGCAGGCCACCGCGGCCAGCGTGCCGATCAGCATCGGCACCAGCGTGAAGCCCAGAAACTCCCCCGCCGCGGTCATGGCGCCGCCTTCGGCGCCGGCCCAGCCCCCGCCCCGCGCCGCAGCGCGCGGGCCAGAACCCCGCGGCGCGGCGCGGCCAGCATCGAGACGGCGAAGACCGCCGTCGCCACCAGCACCACGATCGGCCCGGTCGGCAGCGCCGGCGCGGTGGCCGAGATCGCGGCGCCGACATAGCCCGCCGCCGCGCCGAACGCGCCCGCCAGCGCCGCCATCCGCCCGCCCCGGTCGGTCCAGAACCGCGCGGCGGCGGCCGGGATGATCAGCAGCGCCACGATCAGCACCAGCCCGACGATCTTCAGCCCGATCACCGTCACCGCGACCGCGAGCGCCGTGGCGGCACGGTCGATCCCGGCCACCGGCAGGCCGGCGGCCCGCGCGAAGGCCGGATCGAAGGCCGACCACAGCATCGACCGGCCCAGCGCCACGGCGGCCAGCGTCACGGCAACGGCCCCGGCGGCAATCGTCAGCGCCTCGTCGCGCAGCATTCCCGCCGTAGCGCCCAGAAGCATCGATTCAAGCCCCGCCGCGCGCCCCGTCGGCAAGGCCTGCACGACGGTCAGCAGCACCACGCCCGCCCCGAAGAACACCGACAGCACCGCGCCGATCGCGGCGTCCTCGGGCAACCGGGTGCGGCGCGCCAGCCGATCCACCGCCCAGGCGCCCAGCGCCGCCGAGACCGCCGCGCCCAGCATCAGCCCCGGCAGCGCGCGGCCATCCAGCCCCAGCGCCACCATCACCAGGAAGGCCGCCGCAAGGCCCGGCAGCGTCGCATGGCCGATCGCGTCGCCCAGCAGCGCCCGGCCGCGCAGCACGAGGAATGCGCCGGTCACCCCGGCGGCGAACCCAAGGCCCGCCGCGCCCAGCGTCACCAGCGTCGCGTTGTAGCCAAGCCCGAGGGTCAGCGCCTGACAGAGCATGCTATTCCGCCGCCGTGGCCGCCGCCGCCGGCAATCCCGGCAACCGGCCGCCATAGGCCGTGGCCAGGGCTGCGTTGGTGAAGGCCCGCGCCACCGGCCCTTCGGCGACGGGGCGGCGATTGAGGATCAGCACGCGGTCGAAATACTCCGTCACCGTCGCAAGATCGTGATGCACGGCAACCAGCGTGCGGCCCTCGGCCCGGAGCCGGTGCAGCACCGCAACGATCGCCGCCTCGGTCGCGGCATCGACGCCGGCGAAGGGTTCGTCAAGCAGGTAGAGATCGGCCCCCTGCGCCAGCGCGCGCGCCAGGAACACCCGCTGCTGCTGGCCGCCGGACAGCTGGCCGATCTGGCGGTGCGCGAAGTCTTCCATCCCGACCAGCGCCAGGCACTCGGTCGCGCGGGCGCGATGCCGCGCCGCCACCCGGCCGAAAAGCCCCAACTCGCGCCACAGGCCCATCAGCACCACGTCGATCACCCGGATCGGAAAGTCCCAGTCCACGCTGGCGCGCTGCGGCACGTAGGCCAGCCGGTGACGCGCCAGGGCCAGCGGCTGGCCGAACACCTCGATCCGGCCCGCCGCGGGCGCCAGCGCGCCCACCACGGTCTTGACAAGCGTCGACTTGCCCGCGCCGTTCGGCCCGACGATCGCCGTCATCGTGCCTTGCGGAAAGCTGGCGCCGACCGCCTCGATCGCCGGCGCATCGCCGTACCCCGCCGAGATCGCGTGCAGCGCGAGCGCGGCGGGGTTGGTATCTCGGCCCGGTTCGCCCATCGCCGTCACAGCCCCGCCGACAGCCGGCCGTTCAGGCCGCGCTGGGGCACCCGGCCGCCCAGCGCGCCGGCGATCGTGGTCACGTTGTGGTCGATCATGCCGACCCAGGTGCCCTCGTAGCTGCCCGCCGGGCCCATCGCGTCCGAGAACAGCTCGCCGCCGACGATGACCTCGTGGCCGCGTGCCGCCGCGCCCTCGATCAGCGCGCGGATGTTGCGATCCGAGACCGAGCTTTCCACGAAGACCGCGCCGATCCGGCGGCCGACCAGAACCTCGACAAGCTCTCCGATCCGGTTCAGCCCGGCCTCCGATTCCGTCGAGATGCCCTGGATGCCCAGCACCTCGAACCCGTAGGCGCGACCGAAATAGGCGAAGGCGTCATGCGCGGTGACCAGCACCCGCGCCGCTTCGGGCACGCTCGCCAGAACCTCCTGCGCGTAGCCGTGCAGGCGCGCCGCCTCGGCGCCGTAGGCCTCGGCATTGGCGGTGAAGGCCGACGCCGCCCCGGGCCGGACCTCGGCCAGGTGATCGCGCGCGGCCAGCGCGACCAGCGCCCAGAGCTCGGGGTCCATCCAGACATGCGGATCGTGCGCGTCGGCATATTCGTCATGCGGGATCAGCCGGTCTTCCGGCACCGTCTCGCCCAGCGCGACCACCGGCTTCGTGCCGGCAAGGTCGGCGAGGAACGGCTCCAGTTGCGCCTCCAGCCCCAGCCCGTGCCAGGCCACCATATCGGCCCGTGCCATCGCCAGGATATCGGTTCTCGTCGGGCGGAAGGCGTGCGGGTCCAGCCCCGGCCCCATCAGCGATCGCGCCTGAACCTCGGCCCCGCCGACCGACGCGACGACATCGCCGATCATCCCCGTGGTCGCCACCACCTGCAGCGGCGCGGCCGCCCGCGCGGCGCGCGGCAGGGTCAGCGCCGCCGCCCCGCACAGCGCGCCCAGCGCGGCCCGTCGCGAGATCGTTCCCGGCACCGTCATGTCCGGTATCCTCCATCCTGTTTCGCTGACGACAATATGAGAACGGTTCGCAAGAAGTCAAATGGATTGCAACTTATTCGCAATTGCAGGTCCGGTGGCGGCCGAAGGCCGAGGAAGCGCTGGCAATACCTGCCGGTTCGGGGGTATTCGGGCGGCGACGAGGGTCGGCCCCCGGCCGGTCCGGCAGCCCTGAACGGAGCAGAGCATGACATTCGACCGCAAGATCCGGATCGCGCCCTCGATCCTGTCCGCCGATTTCGCCGATTTCGGCCGCGAGATCCGGGCGGTGGAGGACCAGGGCGCCGACTGGGTCCATGTCGACGTGATGGACGGGCATTTCGTGCCGAACCTCACCTTCGGTCCGCCCGCGGTGAAGGCGTTCCGCAAGCATGTGAAGACCTTCATGGACGTGCATCTGATGATCGCGCCGGTCGATCCCTACATCGAGGCCTATGCCGAGGCCGGGGCCGACCTGATTTCCGCCCATGTCGAGGCCGGGCCGCATATCCACCGCACCCTGCAGGCGATCCGGGCGCAGGGCGTGAAATCGGGCGTGGTGCTGAACCCCGGCACCCCGGTCGAGGCGGTGGAGCACGTGCTGGACCTTTGCGACCTCGTGCTCGTGATGACCGTGAACCCCGGATTCGGCGGGCAGAAGTTCATCCCGTCGGGTGTGGAAAAGACCCGTCGCCTGAGGGCGATGATCGGCGACCGGCCGATCCACATCCAGATCGACGGCGGCGTGACGCCCGAAACCGCGCCACTGGTCGCCGCTGCCGGGGCCGACGTTCTGGTGGCGGGTTCGGCGGTGTTCAGGGGCGGATCGGCCGACGACCCGGCCCCCTACGGCGCGAACATCCGCGCGCTCCGGGCGGCGGCCGAGGCGGTGCGCGGCGACATGGCCTGACGACCGGCGCCTGACGACCGGCGCGGGGGGCCTGGGCCCTTGCCTCGCCGCGCCCCGGCGCGGAAACTGGCACGATGACACAGATCCCGCTTTCCGCCCCGCCGCGCCTGCGGTTGCGTCTGCAGTTCGCGCCCGGCGTTATGCTGGGACCGGGCAAGGCCGACCTGCTGGAAGGCATCCGCGAGACCGGATCGATCGCCGCCGCCGGCCGGCGGATGGGGATGAGCTACAAGCGAGCCTGGACGCTGGTGGAAACGCTCAACGCGGCCTTCGCCGAGCCGCTGGTCAGTTCGGCCCGCGGCGGATCGGGCGGCGGCGGCGCGGGGCTGACCGAGGCCGGCGAGGCCGTGCTGACCCGCTACCGCGCGCTGGAGGCCGCCGCGGCGACCGCCGGTGCCGACGACATCGCGGCGCTGCAAGCGATGCTGCGACCCGGCGGCGCAAAGGTTATTTCCGACGGGACATAACGCTTGACGAAGCGGTTGGCGCCTGCGTTATGGTCTGTCGAATATAACGATGGATGATCCCGTGCCGTCTGTGTTCTTCCGCCGGGCCCGGCTTGCCGCGGCCTTCGTCCTGATGCCGCTTCCCGCCATCGCGGAAGAGGTCGTGGTCTTTGCCGCGGCGTCCATGAAGACCGCGCTGGACGAGATCGCCGCAGACTGGCAGGCCGAAACCGGGCGCGCGGTGACGATCAGCTACGCCGGGTCCAGCCTGCTGGCCAAGCAGATCATCGCGGGCGCACCCGCGGACATCTTCATCTCGGCCAGCACCGCCTGGATGGACGAGGTCGAGCGCGCCGGGCTGGTCGCCGGCGGGGCGCGGCGCGACCTCGTGGGAAACACGCTTGTCCTGATCGGCCACGGCAAGGATGCACGGCCGATCGAGATCGGCCCGGAGACGGACCTGCCTGGCCTGCTCGGCGACGGCCGGCTGGCGATGGCACTGGTCGATTCGGTCCCGGCCGGGCAATACGGCAAGGCGGCGCTGACGACGCTGGGACTTTGGCAGGCGACGCAGCCCTCGGTCGCGCAGGCCGACAACGTGCGCGCGGCCCTGGCGCTCGTCGGCACGGGTGAGGCGCCCTACGGGATCGTCTATGCGACCGACGCCGCGGCGGCGGACAACGTCACCATCGTCGGAACCTTTCCCGCCGACAGCCATCCGCCCATCGTCTACCCCGCCGCGCTGCTGACCGGGGCGGTGGACGCGGACGACGCGGCGTTCTTCGAAGCCCTGTTCGCCGACGCGGCCGGAGCCGCCTTCGCGGCGCAGGGCTTCGTGGCCCTCGACTGACGCCGGGCGATGGGGATGCACCCGATCCCGCCCGCCGCGCCCGCCGCGCCCGCTGGCCTTCCGGCAGCGCGCCGCGGCGCCAGGACCGGCCGATGCTGACCGACTGGCTGTCCCCCGATGAATGGCGCGCGGTGGCACTGTCGCTGCGCGTGTCGTTCTGGGCCGTCGCGGCCAGCCTGCCGCTGGGCATCTTCACCGCCTACGCGCTGGCGCGCTGGCGCTTTCCGGGAAGGCAGTTGGTCAACGGGATCGTGCACCTGCCGCTGATCCTGCCGCCGGTCGTGACCGGCTATCTTCTTCTGCTGACCTTCGGGCGCACCGGCACCGTCGGCCGGTTCCTCGACGAGTGGTTCGGCCTCGTCTTCGCCTTTCGCTGGACCGGCGCGGCGCTGGCCGCCGCCGTTATGGCCTTTCCGCTGATGGTGCGGGCGATCCGGCTGGCGATCGAGGCGGTGGATCCGAAGCTGGAAGAGGCCGCCTCGACCCTCGGCGCGGGGCCGGTGCGGGTGTTCGCCACCGTCACCCTGCCGCTGATCCTGCCCGGCATCCTCGCCGGCGCGATCCTCGCCTTCGCCAAGGCGATGGGCGAGTTCGGCGCGACGATCACCTTCGTCTCCAACATTCCCGGCCAGACCCAGACCCTGCCCTCGGCGATCTATGCCTTCCTGCAGGTTCCGGGCGGCGAGCCGCAGGCGGCGCGGCTGGTGCTGATCGCGGTGGCGGTGGCGATGGCGGCGCTTCTGGCCTCGGAATGGCTGGGCCGGGCCGTGGCACGACGGATCGCGGGCCGATGACGCTGGAGGTCCGCCTGACGCACCGGCTGCCCGGCGTGGCGCTCGATCTCGCCTTCGACGCGCCGGCGGGGCTGACGACGCTGTTCGGCCGCTCCGGCGCGGGCAAGACGACGGTGGTGAATGCCGTCGCGGGGCTGCTGCGCCCCGATGCGGGCCGGATCGTGGCCGAGGGCACGGTGCTGCTGGACACGGACAGCGGCATCTGCCTGCCGCCGCACCGCCGCCGGGTCGGCTATGTCTTTCAGGACGCGCGGCTGTTTCCGCATCTGACGGTGCGGCAGAACCTGCTGTACGGCAACCGCCTCGCGCCGGTGGACGAACCCGGAGCGACGCTCGACCGGATCGTGGAATTGCTGGGGATCGGCCCGCTGCTGGATCGCCGCCCCGGCGCGCTGTCGGGCGGCGAGAAAAGCCGCGTGGCGCTGGGCCGCGCGATCCTCGCCAAGCCGCGGGTTCTGCTGATGGACGAACCGCTCGCCGCGCTCGACGAGGCGCGCAAGGCGGAAATCCTGCCCTACCTGGAACGGCTGCGCGACGAGATCGGGCTGCCGATGCTCTATGTCAGCCATTCCCTGGCCGAGGTCGCGCGGCTGGCGACCACCATCGTGCTGATCGAGGCCGGGCGCTGCACCGCCGCCGGCCCGGCGGCGAATATCCTGTCGGACCCGGCGCTGGCCCCGGGGATGGGGCTGCGCGAGGCCGGGGCGATCCTGCCCGCCCGCGTCGCCGCGCAGGAGGACGACGGGTTGACGCGGCTCGACACCGCCGCCGGCCCCGTCTGGCTGCCGCGGGTTCCGGCCACGCCGGGCACGGCGCTGCGGGTCCGGATCCTCGCGCAGGACGTGATGATCGCCACCCGCAGACCCGAGGCGCTGTCGGCGCTGAACGTCCTGCCCGGCCGCGTCGTGGCGCTGCGCGAGGGCGAGGGGCCGGGGGTCATGGTGCAACTGTCGCTCGGCGGCGCGCCGATCCTGGCGCGGATCACCCGGCGGTCGGCCGCCGCGCTGGGCCTCGCGCCGGGACGCGAGGTCTACGCGGTCCTCAAGGCGGTCTCGGTCGCCGCCGAAAGCATCGGCGGCGGCTAGCGCCCGGCACCGCCAAGCAGCCGCCGCCCATGGGTCGCCAGCCACACCTGGCCCAGAACCAGGGGCACGAGGCTGGCGATGGCGGCGAGGATCAGCCCCGCCCGCCCCGGCGGCGCGAGATCGAGCAGATCGGACAAGCCCGGCAGCCACAGCGCCGCGGCGGTCAGGCCAAGGCAGAGGACGAGGGCGGCCCAGACGAAGGGGTTGCGCATCACGTCGTTGCGCAGCAGGCCGGCCGCCGGATCGCGCTGGTTGAACACGTTCACCAGTTGCGACAGCGCCAGCGTGACGAAGGCGACGGTGACCGCCTGCGCCGGCGCGAGGCCGAGCCAGCCCAGCGCGAGACCGAAGGCGCCCAGCGTCGCCACCGTAATGGCCGCGCCGAGAACCCCAATCTGGATCCAGCGCGCCCGGTCGACGATCGGCTCCGCCGGGTCGCGCGGGGGCCGCGACATCACGGTATCGTCGCCCGCACCCAGCCCCAGCGCGAAGGCCGGGAAGACATCCGTCACGAGGTTCAGGAACAGGATCTGCAAGGGCAGCAGCGGCGCTGGCAGCCCGGCCGCCACCGCAAGCCCCACGACCATGACTTCGCTCACGTTGCACGACATCAGGTAGACGACGAAGCGGCGAATGTTGTCGAAGATCACCCGGCCCTGCCGCATCGCAACGATGATCGTCTCGAACGCGTCGTCGCGCAGCACCATGTCGGCGGCTTCCTGCGCCACCTGGGTACCGCGCCGGCCCATCGCCACGCCGATATCGGCCTTCCTGAGCGCCGGCGCGTCGTTCACCCCGTCGCCGGTCATCGCGACGACATGCCCGGCCCCCTGGTAGACGGTGACGAGGGCGAGCTTGGTTTCCGGCGCGACGCGGGCGAAGACATCGGCGGCCAGCACCCTTTCCTGGTCCGCCGCGTTCCGGTCGTCGGGAACGATGCCGCGCACCTCGGCCCCCTCGACCACGTGCAACGCCCCCTCGGCCAGCCCGGCGCGTTGCGCGATCGCCTCTGCGGTGCCGGCATGGTCACCGGTCAGCATCACCACGCGCACCCCGGCGGCGCGGCTGGCCGCCACCGCCTCCGGCACGCCGGCGCGCACCGGGTCGAGCAGGCCGACAAGGCCAACCAGCGTGAGCCCCTCATAGGGGGCCGCGCCGTCGTCATCATGCTTCATCGCCAGGGCCAGCAGCCGCAGGCCGCCGGCGGCCGAGCGGGCGTTGCGGCCGAGCCAGGCGTGGCGCTCCGCCGCGTCCAGAGGGCGGGCGCCGTCGCGGCCCAGAACCTGCGTGCAGGCGGCGATCACCTCTTCCGGCGCGCCCTTGACCGCGACAAGCCGGCGCCCATCGTCGTCATGCTCGGTGGCCATCATCTTGCGGGACGGATCGAACGCGTGGTTGTGCCGTTCCGGGAAACGGCCCAGCAGGTCGGGGCGGCCCAGCCCGGCCGCATCCGCCGCGACGAGCAGCGCGACTTCCATCGGGTCGCCGGTGCCGGTTGCGGTACGGGCATCCCAGGCGGCGTTGCTGCACAGCGCCCCGATCCTCAGCGCCCAGGCCAGCCGCGGCTCCCGCGCCGGGTCGCAGGCCTGTCCGCCCAGGCGGAACCGCACCTGCCCCTCGACGCGGGCCACCTCGATCTCGTCCTCGTCGAACAGATAGCGCACCGCCGCCATCCGGTTCTCGGTGATCGTGCCGGTCTTGTCGGTCAGGATCACGGTCGTCGCGCCCAGCGTCTCGACCGAGGACAATTGCCGGATCACCGCGTTGCGGGCGCTCATCCGCCACATCCCGCGGCCCAGGCACAGGGTCGCGACCACCGGCAGCCCTTCGGGCACCGCCGCCACCGCCAACGCCACCCCGGTCTGCACCATCGCGACCAGCGAATGCCCCTGGATCACGCCGGCGCCGATGATCAGCACCGCCACCGCCAATGTCAGCCAGCCCAGCCGGCGGCCCAGCGCGTTCAGCCGCCGCTCGATCGGCGGGGCGGCGCCCTCCGCCCCGGCGACGAGCGCGCTGATCCGGCCGATTTCCGTGGCCATCCCGGTCGCGACGACAAGCCCGAGCCCGGAACCGGCGGTGATCGCCGTGCCCTTGTAGGCCATCGACGCCCGATCGCCGATCGGCGCATCCTCGGCGACCGGCGGCAGCGCCTTGGCCACCGGCACCGACTCGCCTGTCAGCGCGGATTCGTCGACCCGGAGATTGGCGATCGCGACGAGCCTGAGATCGGCGGCGACCATGTCGCCGGCCTCCAGCACCACGAGATCGCCGGGCACCAGGTCCTGCGCCTCGATCTCGATGTCGCCGTCGCCGCGGCGGACGCGGGCGCGCACCTGCGCCATCCGCGCCAGCGCCTCCATCGACCGGGTGGCGCGCAGTTCGGTGACGAAGCCGATCGTCCCGTTGACGATCAACACGGCGACGATCGCGACGGCCTCGGGGATGTCGCCCATCGCCACGGACAGCACCGCCGCGATGCCGAGAAGCCAGACGATCGCGCTGGCGAACTGGTGCCCGAGGATCGGAAGCAGGCCGCGCGGCTTCTGTTCCAGCAGGCGGTTCGGCCCGTGCAGGGAAAGCCGCCGCCGCGCCTCGGCCGGATCGAGCCCGCAGCCGGTATCGCTGGAAAGTTCGACGGCGACCCTGTCGATCGCCATCGCATGGGCTTTGTCGCAGCTTTTCACCGGCCCACCGACGCGCTTCCGTGCTTCGCCGGCCAGTCTAGGCCAGCGGCGGCCCGACCGGTAGGGTGGAACCGGAAAAAGCCGCCGCCGCGTCGCCCTGTCGCGGCGGCGCCCGGGACGCCGGTCAGACCGCGCGGTCGGCGCGGGCGATCCGGAATATCCGCAGCGACGGATCCTTGCGGCTTTGCCCGGAGTGGCGATAGCCGGCCTTTTCGAGAACCCGCGCCGAAGCGGCGTTGTCCGCATGGACCAGCGCGTAGAGCTCGCGCAGCGACAGCCAGGTGCAGAACGCGCGATCGGTGAACAGCGCGACGATGTCGCTGCCCAGGCCACGGCCCCAATGCGCCTGTCCCAGCCAATAGCTGATCTCGGCAGAGTCGCGGTCACGCGACTTCTCGGGGAAGGCGAGCCGCGCCTGGCCGACCACCTGGCCGTCATGTTCCACGGCGCAGACGTCATGATGACCCTGAGAGGCCGAAATCTCGATCAGGACGCGCGCGGTATCCTCATCCAGCGGGTCGGGGTAGGCCTCGGGCAGGTAGGCCCAGACATCGGGATCGTCGAGCAGCGCGAGATAGGCCGGCAGGTCGTCGGGCCGCCAGCGGCGGAAGGTGAAGCGCGACGTGGCTTCCTCCCGCGTCTTGCGATCTTCCACGTGGCGGACATGCGCCAGCCGCAGATCGTCTTCGCAATCCAGTGTCACCCAGCCCTGCTGCACCGGATCGAAGGCAAGGGCGATCCCGTTGTCGCGGCAGAAAGCGATCTCCTCGCTGTCGAGGGTTCCGGCAAATCGCGGCTTCGTCGGATGAAGGGTACGCCCGCTCGGCAGCGAAAGCGTCCGCTTTGGCGAATGCATGTCAAACTCCCTTTGGCACGGCCCGGCGCGAACACGCGGATCGGACGGGCCCGAAAAACATGGTTATCGAATTCCTAATTTCTCTCAGATAGGAAGCCGGCCACCGTTTTCGAGGGCCAAGAGTCTGATTTTATCGGATTTTCAGGCTTGACTAGTTGATCGAATCGGCCCCGGCGCCGGGCAGCGGGACGTCAGCCGGCCGAAAGGGCGTAGCGGGCCAGTTCCTCGTAACGCGCACCCTTGCGGGACAGATGGGACCGCCAAAGCCCGAACCCGTCCACCCGGAACGGCGGCGGGCGAAAGCCCGCGTGTCCCGCGAGGTAGTGACGCAGGGCCCCGATCTCCGACCACCCCGGCGCGCCCGACAGCCGGGCGATCGTGACATGCGGGCGAAAACGTTGCCGGGCGAACCTCAGGCCGGCGGCGCGCAGGGCCTGCACCACGGCCCGTTCAAGCTGTGCCAGCGCCGGGTTCGGCGCAACGCCGGCAAAGACCAGCCGCGGCGCCTGCTCGCCGAGAACGTCGACACCGGCGAGTTGCACGTCGAACGTCGCGGCGCGCAGCCCCGACAGGGCCAGATGCGCCTCTTCCAGCGCCTCGTCAGTCTGGTCGCCGAGAAAGGCCAGCGTCAGGTGCAGGTTCTCCGGCGGCACCGGGCGACCGATGGCGAGGCCGCGTTGCAGGGCCGCGAGATCGTCGCGGATGCCCTCGGGCAGCGCGATGGCGACGAATGTCCTGTGGCCGGCCGTCATGCGCGAACCCTCCGCGAAAGCCGGCCGGGCGGCAAGCCGCAATCGCCGCGCCGTCCGGCGGCGGCGGCCCTTCCCCGGGGCATCGGATTGATTTGCCCGAAAGATCAGTTAGTCCTTGGGCATGAGCCGCGCCACAGCGGCCGAATCAACGAACAGGGAGACTGCCATGAAAGTCACTGGCGCAATCGCCGCCGTGCTGCTTGCCACCACGGCCCTGCCGGTCACGGCCGAAACGCTGCGCTGGGCCCGCGCGGGCGACTCGCTCACGCTCGACCCGCACGCCCAGAACGAGGGGCCGACCCACACGCTCGCGCACCAGATGTACGAGCCGCTGATCATCCGCGACATGGCCGGAGCGTTCCAGCCCGCGCTGGCGACCGACTGGGCGCCGAAGGCCGACGACCCGAATGTCTGGGTGTTCAACCTGCGCCAGGGCGTCACCTATCACGACGGTGCGGATTTCACCGCCGAGGATGTCGTGTTCTCGATCAACCGCGCCAAGTCGGAAAACTCCAACATGAAGGAGTTGCTGTCCTCGGTCGTCGAGGTTCGCGCGGTCGATGACCACACCGTCGAATTCGTCACCGACGGGCCGAACCCGATCCTGCCGTCGAACCTGACCAACCTGTTCATGATGGACAAGGGCTGGGCCGAGGCGAACGGCGCGGTCGACGTTCAGGATATCGAGGGCGGCGAGACGACCTTCGCGGCCACCAACACCAACGGCACCGGCCCCTACAAGCTGGTGTCGCGCGAACCCGACGTGCGCACCGTGCTGACGATCAACGAAGAGTATTGGGGCAAGAACGATTTCCCGCTGGACGTGACCGAGATCGTCTACACGCCGATCCAGAACGCCGCGACCCGCGTCGCCGCGCTGCTGTCCGGCGAGGTCGATTTCATCCAGGACGTGCCGGTGCAGGATCTCGGCCGGGTGGCGAGCACCGATGGCCTGGTGGTCAAGACCGCGCCGCAGAACCGGGTGATCTTCTTCGGGATGAACCTGGGCGCCGACGACATCGCGCGCGACAATGTCGAGGGCGCGAACCCGCTGGCCGATGCGCGGGTGCGCAAGGCGATGTCGATGGCGATCAACCGCGACGCCATCAAGCAGGTCGTGATGCGCGACCAGAGCCAGCCCGCCGGGATGATCGCGCCGCCCTTCGTCAACGGCTGGACCGCCGAGATGGACGCCTCCGCCAAGACCGACATCGAGGCCGCCAAGGCGCTGATGGCCGAGGCCGGCTATGGCGACGGCTTCTCGATCCAGCTCGACTGCCCGAACGATCGCTACATCAACGACGAGGCGATCTGCCAGGCCTCCGTGGGGATGCTGGCGCAGATCGGCGTCACCGTGAACCTCGACGCCAAGCCCAAGGCGCAGCACTTCCCGCTGATCACCAACGGCGAGACCGATTTCTACATGCTGGGCTGGGGCGTTCCGACCTACGACTCGGAATACATCTTCAACTTCCTCGTCCACACCCGCACCGACGAGCGCGGCAGCTGGAACGGCACCGGCTATTCCAACCCCGAGCTTGACGCGAAGATCGTCAGACTCGCCTCGGAAACCGATCTCGACGCCCGCAACGCGACCGTCGCAGAGATCTGGCAGGTGGTGCAGGACGAACAGCTCTACATCCCGATCCACCACCAGGTGCTGAACTGGGGCATGGCCGACAAGGTCGGCATCGACGTGAGCCCCGAGGATGACCCGAAGATGAAGTTCTTCACGATGAACTGATCCACGCGCGGCGGGCCGCGCCGGCCCGCCCGCCGGTGCCGCGCCCCCATGCGGGGCGCGGCACGTCGCTTCAACGGAACCTGTCATGCTCGCCTATGTGATCCGCCGTGTCGCCCAGTCGGTGCTGGTGCTGTTCGTCGTGGGGCTTGTCGCCTTCGCGATGTTCCGCTTCGTCGGCGACCCGGTGGACAACATGCTGGGACAGGAACGCACCCAGGCCGATATCGAGCGGCTGCGCGAGACGCTGGGCCTCGATCAACCGTTCCCGGTGCAGTACTGGCGGTTTCTCGGACAGGCCGCGCAGGGCAATTTCGGCCTGAGCTACCGCCAGGGCCGTCCGGTGGCCGACATCCTGATGGAACGGCTGCCCGCGACGCTGGAACTGGCCTTCGTGTCCGGCCTGCTGGCGCTTGTCGGCGGCATCGCGCTGGGGATCTTCACCGCGATCCGGCGACGCGGCGCGGCGGCGAACGCGATCATGACGCTGTCGCTGATCGGCGTGTCGCTGCCCACCTTCCTGATCGGCATCCTGCTGATCTACCTGTTCTCGGTCGAGCTTGGCTGGCTGCCCTCCTTCGGGCGCGGCGAGGTCACCGGCCTCGGCGGCTGGTGGACGACCGGGTTCCTGACCCAGTCGGGGCTCAAGGCGCTGATCCTGCCGGCGATCACGCTGGGGCTTTACCAGATGACGCTGATCATGCGGCTGGTCCGTACCGAGATGCTGGAGGTGCTGCGCACCGATTACATCCGCTTCGCCCGCGCCCGCGGGCTGCGCGACCGCGCGATCAACTTCCACCACGCGCTGAAGAACACGCTGGTGCCGGTGATCACCATCACCGGGTTGCAGCTGGGGTCGATCATCGCCTTCGCGATCATCACCGAGACGGTGTTCCAGTGGCCCGGCGTCGGCCTGCTGTTCATCAACGCGATCCAGTTCGTCGACATCCCGGTGATGGCCGCCTACCTGATGCTGATCTCGGTGATGTTCGTCGGCATCAACCTGATCGTCGACCTGCTCTATTTCGCGATCGATCCGCGGCTGCGCGTGGATCGCACGGCGGGGAGGGGCACATGACCGACGCGCGGCCCGCATCCGTGCCACCGCCGCCCGGCCGCCTGCGCCGGGCCTGGCAAAGCGATTTCCTGTGGTCGTTCCGGCGCGCGCCCGTGGCCATGGTGTCGTTCCTCGTCGTCACCGTGCTGGTGCTGGCCGCGGTCTTCGCGCCGCTCGTGGCCCCGCACGATCCTTTCAACCCGGCGACGCTGAACCTGATGAACGGTTTCACGCCGCCCGGCCAGCCCAACGCGTTCACCGGCGAAAGCTTCTGGCTGGGCACCGACGACCAGGGCCGCGACGTGTTTTCAACCATTCTCTACGGGATGCGGATCTCGCTGTTCGTGGGCTTTTCGGCGGTGCTGCTGGCGATGGTGCTGGGGGTGCTGCTGGGCCTGCTCGCAGGCTACCTTGGCGGCTGGACCGAGACGGTCATCATGCGGGTGGCCGATGTGCAGCTGACCTTCCCCGCGATCCTCGTGGCGATGCTGATCTTCGGCATCGCCAAGGGGATCACCCCGCCGGAATACCGCGACCAGATGGCGATCTGGGTACTGATCCTGGCGATCGGCCTGTCGGACTGGGTGCAGTTCGCCCGCGTGGTGCGCGGCGCGACGCTGGTGGAGAAGAACAAGGAATACGTGCAGGCCGCCCGGCTGGTCGGGCGGTCGCCCTTCGCGATCATGACGCGCCACATCCTGCCCAACGTCCTGAACCCGGTGCTGGTTATCGCCACGATCTCGCTCGCGCTGGCGATCATCGCCGAGGCGACACTGTCGTTCCTCGGCGTCGGCGCGCCGCCGACCAAGCCCTCGCTCGGCACGCTGATCCGGATCGGGCAGGAATTCATGTTCTCGGGCGAATGGTGGATCCTGTTCTTCCCGGCGCTGACGCTGCTGGCGCTGGCGCTGTCGATCAACCTGCTGGGCGACTGGCTGCGCGACGCGCTGAACCCGAGGCTGAGATGACGACCCCGGTCCTGTCCGTCCGCGACCTCGTCGTGGAAATCCCCACCCGCCGCGGCGTGTTGCGCCCGGTCGACCGGGTCAGTTTCGACATTGCCGCAGGCGAGATCCTCGGCGTGGTGGGCGAATCCGGGGCGGGCAAGTCGATGACCGGCAACGCGGTGATCGGGCTGCTGGACCCGCCGGCGCGGATCGCGCGGGGCGAGGTGCTGCTATCGGGCCAGCCGATCCAGAACATCGGGCGCGAGGCGCTCAGGCGGCTGCGCGGCAAGCGGATGGGGATGATCTTCCAGGATCCGCTGACCTCGCTGAACCCGCTGCTGACGGTGGGCGAACAGCTGACGGAAACGATCCTCGAACACATGCCGGTGGGCAATGCCGAGGCGCGGCGCCGCGCCATCGCCGCGCTCGAGGAGGTCGGCATCCCCGCCGCCGCGGCACGGATCGACAGCTATCCGCACGAGTTTTCCGGCGGCATGCGGCAACGCGTGGTGATCGCGCTGGCGCTGTGCGCCGAACCCGACCTGGTGATCGCCGACGAGCCGACCACCGCGCTGGACGTCAGTGTGCAGGCGCAGATCGTGGCGCTGCTGAAGCGGCTGTGCCGGGAGCGCGGCGTGGCGGTGATGCTGGTCACCCACGACATGGGCGTGATCGCCGAAGCCGCCGACCGCGTTGCGGTGATGTATGCCGGTCGCCTGGCCGAGATCGGCCCGGTGCGCGAGGTGCTGACAGCGGCGCGCCACCCCTATACCGCCGGGCTGATGGCCTCGACCCCGCTGGCCGGCCACGGTCGGCGCCGGCTGCGGCAGATCCCCGGCGCGATGCCCCGGCTGGGCGCGCTGCCGCCGGGCTGCGCCTTCCATCCCCGCTGCGACCGGGCCGAGGCGCGCTGCCGGCAGGATCCGACGCCGCGGGTGGAGGATTGCGGCGGCCGCGCCGCCTGCTGGTTCCCGCTGGCGGCCCCGGCCGACCGGCAGGAGGCGGGGGCATGAGCACGCTGGTCTCCGTCCGCGGGCTGACGCGGGTGTTCGACGTGTCGAAACCCTGGCTGAACCGGGTTCTGGAACGCCAGCCCAAGGCGCTGCTGACCGCCGTCTCGGACGTGTCGTTCGAGGTGGCGGAAAACAGCGTCTACGCGCTGGTGGGCGAATCCGGCTCCGGCAAGTCGACGATCGGCAAGATCGTGGTGGGGCTGCTGCGGCCCTCGGGCGGGCAGGTGGAAATCGCGGGCGTCGACCTCGCGACCGAAACCGACGGCGCGCGCACCGCGTCGATGCGCGCCGAGGTGCAGATGATCTTTCAGGATCCCTACGCCTCGCTCAATCCGCGCTGGCGGGTGCGCGACATCGTCAACGAACCGGTCCGGGCGCGGGGCGGCGAGACCGCCGGCCTGGCGGAACGGCTGCTGGAACAGGTCGGGCTGGCCGCCGAGGATGCCGACAGGTTCCCGCACGAATTCTCCGGCGGGCAGCGGCAGCGGATCTGCATCGCCCGGGCGCTGGCCTCCGGCCCGCGGCTGATCGTGTGCGACGAGCCGACCTCGGCGCTTGACGTGTCGGTGCAGGCGCAGGTGCTCAACCTGATGTCGGACCTGCGCGAGGACCTGGGCCTGACCTACCTGTTCATCAGCCACGACCTGACCGTGGTGCAGCACATGGCCGACACGATCGGCGTGCTCTACCTCGGCCGGCTGGTCGAGGAGGCGCCGCGCGACCGGCTGTTCGAGGCGCCCAAGCATCCCTACACCCGGATGCTGTTCGACGCCGCGCCGCGCATGGACGGTTTCGGGCGCGAGATCGACCCGCCGAAGGGCGAGATCCCCGATCCGATCAACCCGCCGTCGGGTTGCGCCTTTCATCCCCGCTGTCCGCTGGCGACCGAGCGCTGCAAGCGCGAACGGCCCGAGATGCGCACCCTCGGCGCCACCCGCGTGGCCTGCCACCTCGCGGAGTGACGCGGCGGGGCGACCGACCGCGCGCGGGCCGGAAGAACTGCGCTCAGTCGCCGTAGGCGACCGAGGGCAGCCAGGTCGTCAGCGCCGGGAAGTTGAAGACGATCAGCAGGCCGGTGAGCTGCAACAGGACGAAGGGAATGATCCCCCTGTAGATATGCCCCAGCGTCACCCCCGGCGGGCACACGCCCTTGAGGTAGAACAGCGCGAAGCCCACCGGCGGGGTCAGGAACGAGGTCTGCAGCGTGACCGCCACGAGGATCGCGAACCAGACCACCGCCGGGTCACGCACCTGGTCGAAGCCCGGCACGGCCAGGTCGAGCGCGTGGATGATCGGCAGCATCAAGGGCATGATGATGATCGTGATCTCGATCCAGTCCAGCAGGAAGCCCAGCAGGAAGACGATGAACAGGATGAAGGCCACCGTCATGTACGGATCCTCGAAGGCCGACAGCACCAGCCCCTCTACGATCTCGTCGCCGCCATAGCGGCGCAGCACGAAGGCGAAGAAATTGGCGGCCAGGAAGATCCCGACGATGTAGCCGGTGGTGTTCAGCGTCGAGCGGCTGACCTCGCGCAGCACCTTGAGGTTGAACTTGCCGTTGACCGCGGCCAGCACCGTCGCGCCCAGTGCGCCGAGGCCCGAGGCCTCGGTCGGCGTGGCGAAGCCCGCGAAGATCGACCCCAGCACCAGCAGGATCAGCAACAGCGGCGGCACCACCGCGATCAAGACGTCGCGCAGCGCCGCCCAGCCGACCTCCTCGGTCTTGTCCGGCGCCGGCATCGACCGCGGGCTGACGAAGCCAAGAACCACGATGAAGGCGATATAGAGCGCGCCGAGGATCAGGCCCGGGAAGAACGCGCCCATGAACAGGTCGCCCAGCGAGATCGCCAGCTGGTCGGACATGATCACGAGCATGATCGAGGGCGGGATCAGGATACCCAGCGTCCCGGCTGAGGCGATGGTTCCGGTGGCGATCGGCTTGGAATAGTTCTGCGCCATCATCGCCGGCAACGCCATCACCCCAAGGAGCGTGACGGAGGCGCCGATCACCCCGGTCGAGGCGGCGAGGATGATGCCGATCAGCAGGACCGACAGCGACAGGCCGCCGCGCATCGTGCCGAAGACCCGCTGCATCGAGATCATCATCCGCTGCGCGACGCCCGACTGGTCGAGCATCAACCCCATGAAGATGAACATCGGCAGCGCCACCAGCACCGGGTTCTGCACGATATTGCCGAACAGCCGGCTGGAGAGCGCCTGCAGGCGCTGATAATCGATGCCGGTGCGATCGAACTCGATGATCCCGCGGAACTCCGACCGGAACGGATCGAGCGCGATCTCGGCGATCAGCGAGAAGATCAGGCTGACGCCGACCAGCGCGAAGGCCACCGGGATGCCGCGGAACAGCAGGTAGATGAAGGTTCCGAACATCGCCATCACGGCGATCTCGTTCAGGGTCAGGTACTGACCCAGGAATTGCAGCACCGCCATCGTCCCCTACCCTTCCGTCCTAGCGCCGCGATCCATCCAGCGGGCGACGCCCAGCAGGGCGGCGGTCAGGACGACGGTGATCATGATGGTGTACTTCACCTCCTCGGCGCCGATCGCGACTTCGCCGAAGATCGGGTGGCGGGAAAGCTCGCGGTCGCTGACCTCGGCCGGCGTCGTCAGCCGCAACGCCCACCAGATCGCGTAATAGGCGATCAGGTTGACCAGGAACATCGTCGAGGGCAGCGCCCACAGCAGCTGGCGCCACAGGACCGGCCGGGCGATCCGCGCCAGCTGGCGCACGTAGGCGGCCCAGGTCGCGATTGTGATGACGACGAAGGCGACGTTCATGAAGATCTTCAGGATCCAAAGGTTGTGCAGCCCGTTCGGGCTGGAGGATCCCTCATCGATCTGGAGCGATTGCATCGCGTAGGGCAGCGTGATGTCCCAGCACAGGATCACGAAGGGCAGGAATAGCCAGACCAGCGCGAAGATCTCGATCCGCACGCGTTTGCGATCGTTGAAGTTCTCGTGGAAGATGTCGACGCGGACATGGCTGTCGGTCGTCACCGCGTAGGCGATGGCGATCAGCGCCGAGCCGCCGTAAAGCCACCATTGCAGATCGTCGAGCCACGCCTGGTTTACCCCGCTGGAGCGCAGGATCACCTGCGCCACGATCGCGATCATCAGGATCGGAAAGGTCCAGGCCGCGATGTTGGACAGCGACACGACGAAACGGTCGCCGCGGTTGTGCGCCTCACGCCCCCGTTCGCCAGGATCGCTGAGCTGGATAAGCTCGTCGGTTTCTTGCATGCCTCTCCCCCCGTCTCGCGCGACGCGACGACACGCGGGGCGCGCCGGTCAGGCGCGCCCCGGCTGATTTTCGGTCCGGTCAGCGGTTGGCGACGCTGTTGTAGGGACGCGGCAGGTAGATGTTGTTGAACCAGGTCGAATAGCCGGCCCGGAACTCCTGCAGGTCGTTCCAGACCTCGGCGAAGAACGGGTCTTCGGCGGCAAGTTCGCCGGCGACCTCGAGCCACGCGGTTTCGAAGGCGTTCAGCTGCTCTTCGCTCCACTGCTTGATGGTTACGCCGTGTTCGTCGACATTGGTGACCATCGCGGGCCAGTTCTTCGCCTCGCCCTCGGCGAAGTTGGTGGTGACGTTGGCGAGGCAGGCGATCTCGATCTGGTTCTGCGCGATCTCGTCAAGCTCTTCCCAGCGATCCTTGTTGATCAGCAGTTCGAACATCGTCGCCGGCTGGTGCCAGCCGGGGAAGTAGTTGTACTTGGCGATGTTGTAGAACCCGAGGTTGGCGTCGACGATCGGCATCGAGAATTCGGTCGCGTCGATCGCACCGCGCTCCAGCGCCGGGAAGATGTCGCCGCCGGCCAAGAGCGAGGTCGACACGCCGAGCTTCTGCATCACCTCGGCGCCGAGGCCGAAGAAGCGCATGTTCAGGCCCTGAAGATCCTCGAGCGTGGCGATCTCGTTCTTGAACCAGCCCGAGGTTTCCGGCGCGTAGGTGCCGCACAGCAGAACCTTCACGTTATAGCCGTTGTCGTCGTACATCTGCTGGAAATAGCGCATGCCGTCGTCGTAAAGCATCCAGGCCAGCATCTCGCCCGGCTCCGGGCCGAACGGCACGGCGGCGAACAGGCCCGCCGCGTTCATCTTGCCCTGCCAGTAGCCCGACGTCGTGTAGGCGGCATCGACCGAGCCGTTCGACACGGCGTCGAGCGCCTCCAGCGTCGGCACCAGTTCGCCGGGATCGAAATGCTCGAACTCCACCTCGGTCGAGATCGAGTTGATCTTTTCGACGAAGTTGACCCCCGCGGTGCCGAGGATCGGCAGGTTCTTCCCGAAGGCCGAGGTCATCTCCAGCACTTCCTGGGCCTGCGCGCCGCCCGCGCCCAGCGCGACACAGGTGGCCATGGCGATCGTTTTGGTCTTCATCGTCTTCCTCCCTGAACGATTATTTCACTAAGGCGTTCCTTAGCAGCACGAAGCTTGTCTGGCTACACGGGCGGGCATCCGGGCGGGCATTTTCCGCCCCCGGCGCCGACACTGCCCGCGAATTCCGCGCCCGCACGGGGGCGCGGCGGAACGTTTCGGGATCCGCGTCAGCCGAAGACGCCCTGGCAGAACCAGCCGGGCGAGGTTTCGCCGCCGCGGGCATGGTAAAGCCACAACCGCTCGCCCGTCTCCGCCTCCACCCGCCAGTAATCGCGCGGGCCGGACCGCCAGGCGGGATCGTCGAGCCACCATTCCGGGGCGATCCGTTCCGGCCCGTCGGCGCGGGCGACGACGATCTCGCGCCGGCGCCAGCGGAACCGCGCGGGCGGCGCGGGGCCGTCGGGCGCGGCGACCGGTTCGGGCGGGAAATGCACCAGCGGGCGCGCGAGGCCGCGGGCGGGCCAGGCCGCCGCCGGCTCCGACCAGGCCGCGGCCAGAACCTGCGCGGCCTTCTCGGGGATATGGCTGTCGGCGGGCGCGAGCCGGGTGATCGCCTCCATCCCCAGCCGCGCGCCCAGCCGCCCGACCAGGTCGTCGAGCGCGGTCGCCACGGCGCTGCCCGGCGCGTGGCGCTCCAGCGCCGCGGCGGCGGCCTCCAGGTGGCCACGGTGCTGGACCGGGTGCACCGGTTCGGTCGCCACCGCCTCGAGCCTGAGCGCATCGATGCCGAAACCGGGGTCGATCTCGGCCAGTTTCAGCATCAGCAAGGGGCGCAGCCGGTCGGGATCGGCGGCGGGGCGGGCGAGGCCGAAGTCCAGCACCTGGCGGCTGTGATCGGCGCGCAGGCAGGTCAGCCGCACCTGCCGGGCGCCGCGGCCCTGCGCGGCCAGCCGGTCGCACAGCGCCGGCAGCAGCCGGTCGAGCCCGGCCATGATGTCCTCGCCCAGCCCGATCGGATCGGGCAGGCTGAGCCGGACGGCGAAGCGCGGCGCGGGCGCGCGCGGCGAGACCGGTTCGGGTTCCAGCCCCAGCGCCTGGTCAAGCCGGCGCAACACCCCGGCGCCGAAGCGCCGCGCCAGCGCCGCGCGCGGCAGGCCGAGAATGTCCTCGACCCGCCGAAGCCCAAGCCGGGCCAGCCCCGCCAGCGACGCCTCGTCGAGCCGCAGCGCGGCGAGCGGCAACGGCGCGAGCGCCTGGCGCAGCCGGCCGGGCGGCGCGATGCGCGCGGCCGGGGCGGCCGGGGCGGCCTGCGGCCGCGCCCCGGCGCTGCCGCCCTTCGTCCAGTGCCGTTTCGCCGCGCGCGACCGGGTCGCCCGCGCCTCCTGGTCGATCGCGTCGCCCGACCGGTGCGGCGCGTCGCCCTCCGGCGCGGCATGGCGGGCCAGCGCCCAGGCCCCGCCCGGCGTGTCGGCAATGCCGGCCTGCACGGTCAGGCCGAACCGCGCACAATCCCCCGCGACCTCGGCCAGCACCCCCTCCTCGCCGCCGAACAGATGCGCCGCGCCGGTCAGGTCGATCAGCAGCGCCGCGGACGGTTCCACCGCCACCCAGGGCGAAAACCGCCCGGCCCAGCGCGCCAGCGCGGCCAGGAACGCCGCCTCCGCCGCGGCATTGCGCGGCACCGTCGCGAGGGTCGGGCACATCGCGCGGGCGTCGCGCAGCGATTGCCCCGGCGTCAGCCCCGCCGCCTCGGCCGCCGCCGAGAGCGACACCAGCATCTGCCCCGCGGGCAGGTCGGTGACGGTGGCCAGCGGCCCCTCCGGCAGGCCACGGCGCAGCCGCGCCAGCCGTTCGGCGCCAAGCCGGGGAAACCACAACGACAGGATACGGCG
Source organism: Paracoccaceae bacterium (assembly GCA_024742695.1). Lineage (GTDB taxonomy): Bacteria > Pseudomonadota > Alphaproteobacteria > Rhodobacterales > Rhodobacteraceae > JANSXY01. The sequence goes on from JANSXY010000028.1 coordinate 32,680, forward strand.
GGCGGGCATCTGGATGTTCTCTTTTCGTTCACGGTACCGCCGGCACCCGGCGCTGTCGAGGGCCCCGGCGTCAAGACCGCGTGAGCCGCCGCGCGGCCTTGCATCGGCAAGGTCTTTCCCGCAGGCTCCCCGAAAATCGCGATCGAGGGAGGATTACCATGCGCACCCGCGCCGCCGTCGCCACCGCCGCCGGAAAACCGCTGGAGATCATGGAGGTGAACCTCGACGGCCCGAAGGCCGGCGAGGTTCTGGTCGAGATCAAGGCGACCGGTATCTGCCATACCGACGAATTCACCCTGTCGGGCGCGGACCCGGAGGGCCTGTTTCCCGCGATCCTCGGCCACGAGGGCGCGGGCGTGGTGGTCGAGGTCGGCGCCGGCGTGACCAGCGTGAAACCCGGCGACCACGTGATCCCGCTTTACACGCCGGAATGCCGGGCCTGCCCGTCCTGCCTGAGCCAGAAGACCAACCTGTGCACCGCGATCCGGTCGACCCAGGGCCAGGGCGTGATGCCCGACGGCAGCTCGCGCTTTTCCACGCTCGATGGCGATCCGATCCTGCACTACATGGGCTGTTCGACGTTCTCGAACTTCACCGTGCTGCCGGAAATCGCGGTGGCGAAGATCCGCGAAGACGCGCCGTTCGACAAGGTCTGCTACATCGGCTGCGGCGTGACCACCGGCATCGGCGCGGTGATCAACACCGCCAAGGTCGAGATCGGCGCGAAGGCGGTGGTCTTCGGGCTCGGCGGGATCGGGCTGAACGTGATCCAGGGGCTGCGGCTGGCGGGCGCGGACATGATCATCGGCGTCGACATCAACCCCGCCAAGAAGCCGATGGCCGAGAAATTCGGGATGACGCATTTCGTCAATCCGAAGGAGTGCGACAACGTCGTGGCCGAGATCGTCAACATGACGAAAACACCCTTCGACCAGATCGGCGGGGCGGATTATTCGTTCGATTGCACCGGCAACGTGAAGGTGATGCGCGACGCGCTGGAATGCACCCATCGCGGCTGGGGCCAGTCGATCATCATCGGCGTCGCGCCGGCGGGGGCCGAGATCGCGACGCGGCCGTTCCAGCTGGTCACCGGCCGGGTCTGGAAGGGCACCGCCTTCGGCGGCGCGCGCGGCCGCACCGACGTGCCGAAGATCGTGGAGTGGTACATGGAGGGCAAGATCGAGATCGACCCGATGATCACCCACACCCTGACGCTGGACAACATCAACGAGGGCTTCGACCTGATGCACCGGGGCGAGTCGATCCGTTCGGTCGTGGTCTACTGAGGTGGCGCGCGCCGGCGTTCCGCTGCTCGCCGTCCTGATCGACGCCGACAACACCTCCGCCGCCTGGGCTGACGCGATCTTCGAAGAGATCGCGTCGCTCGGCGAGGCCTCGGTGCGGCGGATCTACGGCGATTTCACCAACCCGCACCTGAAGGGCTGGCAGGCCAAGCTCGCCCATCTGGCGCTGGTGCCCTACCACTCGCCGGCGAACACGGTGGGCAAGAACTCGTCCGATATCGCGCTGGTGATCGACGCGATGGACATCCTCCATTCGGGCCGGTTCGACGGCTTCGTGCTGATTTCGTCGGACAGCGATTTCACCCGGCTCGCCAGCCGGATCCGCGAACAGGGGCTGGATGTCTTCGGGATCGGCCAGCAGAAGACGCCCGAGGCGTTCCGCAAGGCCTGCAAGCGGTTCATCTATGTCGAGAACCTGATGGCCGAGGCCGACGGGCCGGAACCGGCCAGCAAGCCGCGATCGGGCGAGGCCAAGCCGAAGAAGGAATCGCCGAAATCCGCGATCCCGCTGGTCATCGCCGCGATGCGCGCGATCGGCGGCGACGAGGACTGGTATTCGCTGGGCCAGATCGGCCAGTACATCACCCAGGCCAATCCCGATTTCGACCCGCGCACCTACGGCAGCGCGAAACTGTCGGACCTGATCGCAAAGACCGGGCGGTTCGAGGTCAAGCCCGGACCGAACAACAGCCTCGTGGTGCGCGATCTCGCCTGACCCTGCCGACGCGTCGGGTTGCCGCCTTGCAGTCGCTCGGGCGAGGGGATAGCTTGGAATCGTTCTAAAGAATTGGAGGGCCTTCCATGATCCCCGGCTTCGGCGGGCGACGCCGCTTTTCCGATCTCAGCGAGCAGGAAATCCTCGCGCTCGCGATCTCCTCCGAAGAAGACGACGCGCGCATCTACCGGCTTTACGCCGAGAAGCTGCGCGGCGAGTTCCCGGCCTCGGCCAAGGTCTTCGACGGCATGGCGGAAGAGGAAGACGGCCACCGCCAGCGCCTGATCGAGCTGCACCGCAGCCGGTTCGGCGAGGTCATCCCGCTGATCCGGCGCGAACATGTCGCGGGCTACTACGCGCGGCGGCCGGTCTGGCTGGTCGAGAACCTCGGCATCGAACGGATCCGCGAGGAAGCCGCGGCGATGGAAACGGAGGCGGAGACCTTCTATCGCAAGGCCGCGCAGCGTACCTCGGACGCGGCCACCCGAAAGCTGCTGGGCGATCTCGCCGCCGCCGAGGCCGGGCACGAGGCCAAGGCCGGGAAACTGGCCGAGAAACATCTCGACGAGGATGCCCGCGAGTCGGAGGAACGCGCCTCGAAGCGGCAGTTCGTGCTGACCTGGGTGCAGCCGGGGCTGGCCGGGCTGATGGATGGCTCGGTCTCCACCCTCGCGCCGATCTTCGCCACCGCCTTCGCCACGCAGGACACCCACACCACCTTCCTCGTCGGTCTCGCCGCCTCGATCGGCGCGGGCATCTCGATGGGCTTCACCGAGGCCGCCTCGGACGATGGCGAGTTGTCGGGGCGCGGCTCGCCGATGAAGCGCGGCTTCGCCTCGGGCATCATGACGGCGGTGGGCGGGCTCGGCCACGCCCTGCCCTACCTGATCCCCGATTTCTGGACCGCGACGACGATTGCCATCGCCGTGGTTTTCGTCGAGCTTTGGGCGATCGTGTGGATCCAGAACCGGTTCATGGAAACGCCGTTCCTGCGCGCCACCTTCCAGGTCGTCCTGGGCGGCGCGCTGGTGTTCGCGGCAGGGGCGCTGATCGGCGGCGGATAGGGAGGCAAGCGGTGTACAGAAGCGGCGAGATCGAGTACCGGGCGCTGCCCCTGCCCGACCGGGTGCAGGTGCCGCCGGAGCAGTCCCGCGCACAGGCCGAGGCATTTCGCGACCGCATGGCCAGGCGCCACTCGGTGCGCGATTTCGCACCCGATCCGGTGCCCGAGGCCGTGATCGCCGCCTGCATCGCCACGGCGGGCGGCGCTCCGTCGGGCGCCAACCACCAGCCCTGGCATTTCGCCGCCATCGCCGATCCGGCGATGAAGGCCCGGATTCGCGAAGCGGCGGAAGAGGAAGAACGCGCCTTCTACTCGGGCGGCGCCGGCGACGAATGGCTGGCCGCGCTGGAACCGATCGGCACCGGGGCGGAGAAACCGCACCTGGAAATCGCCCCCTGGCTGATCGTCGTCTTCGCCCAGCGCTACGGGATCACGCAGGACGGCGCGCGCTACAAGAACTACTACGTGCCCGAAAGCGTGGGGATCGCCACCGGCTTCCTGATCGCGGCGATCCATCACGCCGGGCTGGTCTGCCTGACCCACACCCCGAACCCGATGAAGTTCCTCGGCCCGCTCTGCGGCCGGCCCGAGCACGAGAAACCGGTGATGATCCTGCCGGTGGGCTACCCGGCGGCGGACGCGACGGTGCCGGCGGCGGCGAAGATGAAGAAGCCGCTGGACGAGATCATGACGGTGTTTCGCTAGGCGCGGCCCGGTCCGTCGCCCGAAACCCGGTGGGCGAACAGCCGCACCACCGTCACCGCGATCAGGATGCGCGCGACGTGGTGGGCGGTGACATAGACCACGCTCATCTGGAGGCTGAGCGCGATCAGGCTCATCTCGGCCAGGCCGCCCGGCGCGAAGGCGAGGAAGACGGCCGCCACCGGTTCGCCCACCACCGGGCCAAGCAGCACGGCGACGCCCAGCGCCACCGCCACGGAAATCGCCACGTTCAGCCCGGCATAGCGCAGCGCGTGCAACACCCGCCCCGGCGGCATGCCCGCGAAGCGCACGCCCAGCCCGGTGCCGATGACCACCTGCGTCACGGCCAGCAGCCATTCCGGCGGCACGGTCTCGGTCACCCCGACGAGGTGAACGAGACCCGAGACGATGATCGGCCCCGAGATCCAGCCCGCCGGCATCCGCAGCTTCACCCCGGCCCAGGCGCCGACCACCGCGCAGGCGATCAGGATCGCCACGTCGGCCGGGCCCAGCGGCACCTCGGCCCCGGTCATCTTGACCCCGCCGGCGGAGCCCACCGCGTGGCCGGTGAGCAGCGTGAAGGCCAGCGGCACCAGCACGATCGTCAGGATAAGCCGCAGGAATTGCAGCATGGTCAGCATCTGCGGATCGGCCCCGGCCTCTTCGCCCATCTGGACCGCCTCGATCAACCCGCCCGGCGCGGCGCCGAAGAACAGCGTCTTGCGGTCGATGTCCGACAGCGCCGCGAGCGCGCGGTAGCCCAGGTAGTGCATCAGCGGGATCGCCGCGCACAGCGCCAGAAGCGAGGGCCACCAGTGCCTTGCTTCCTCGATGATCTCCGGGCGAAAGGCGCCGCCGATGGACACCCCGATCACCGGGATGAAAAGTTGCCGCACCTTCTGCGGAAACTGCGGCAGGTGGCCAAGCGGCCGCACCCCGGCCACCGCCAGCGCCGCCACCGCGATGAGCGAGCCCAGCAGCATCGGCAAGGGCAGGTGCAACCAGCCCGCCACGATCCCGCCCGCCCAGCCCGCCAGAACCGAAAGGGCGACGGTCGGCAAATGGATGCCGGAAAGATCGGGGCGAAGCGAAAGGCGCATTCTGGGACAAGGAAACCGCGCCGGAATGACGCGAGCGACACAGTGTCACCGCCTCCGGACGAGGGCAAGGGCAAGGGCATGGTCACGGGTGGCGACGGGCCTACCAGTGCGGCGGGCGCTCGTCCCCCAGCACGATGCCGCCGCCGAGATCGGCCTCGCGCCCCGCCTCGCGCTCCATCAACAGCGCGACGCGGCGTTCGAGCCGGTCGATCGTCTCGGCCTGACGGGCCACGACCGTGGACAGGTCGTCGACGCTGCGCAGAAGTTCCGCGATCCGTTCTTCCGCCGCGATGATCCGAGCCTCTTCCATCCCGCCCCCGTTCGTTTGCCTCCGTCCAGCGATACACGCCGCCCGATGCACCTCGCAAGCCGTCCCGCCGCGCTTGCCGCCCCCGCCCCCTTCGGCTAAGGACGCCCGCGACGCTTGCAAGGGCCACGGGACGCGGGAACATGGCGAAGGACAAGGGGGCGAGACGGCCGCGCGCGGAAGCGCCGAAGGGGTTTCGCGACTATTTCGGCGCGGAGGTGACCGAGCGGGCCGAGATGCTGCGCGCGATCACCGAGGTCTATCACCGCTACGGTTTCGACCCGCTGGAAACCTCCGCCGTGGAAACCGTCGAGGCGCTGGGAAAATACCTGCCCGATGTCGACCGGCCGAATGCCGGCGTCTTCGCCTGGCAGGAGGAGGATGGCGACTGGCTGGCGCTGCGCTACGACCTGACCGCGCCGCTGGCCCGCGTCGCGGCGCAATACCGCAACGACCTGGCGATGCCCTACCGGCGCTACGCGATGGGCCCGGTCTGGCGCAACGAGAAGCCGGGGCCGGGGCGGTTTCGCCAGTTCTACCAATGCGATGCGGATACGGTGGGCGCGGGCAGCGTGGCGGCGGATGCCGAAATCTGCGCGATGCTCGCCGACGCGCTGGAGGCGGTGGGCATCCCGAGGGGCGACTACCTGGTGCGGGTCAACAATCGCAAGGTTCTCAACGGGGTGATGGAGGTCGCCGGGGTGCTGGACCCGGCCGATCCCGAAAAATTCGCCGAGGAACGCGGCATCGTGATGCGCGCGATCGACAAGCTCGACCGGTTGGGCGAGGACGGGGTGCGCGCGCTTCTGGGCAAGGGCCGGATGGACGAGTCGGGCGATTTCACCGACGGCGCGGGCCTGTCGGGCGATCAGGCCGACATCGTCATGGGTTTCATGGCCGCCAAGCGCGGCTATGGCGCGGCGACGGTCGCGCGGCTTCACGATCTGACGTCGGGCTCGGACACCGGGCGCGCGGGCGTCGAGGACCTGGAGACCATCGCCGCGCTGCTGGACGCGCAGGGCTACGCCGCCGACCGGGTGGAGATCGACCCCTCCGTCGTCCGGGGCCTCGGCTACTACACCGGCCCGGTCTTCGAGGCGGAGCTGACCTTCGAGATCCTCGACGAGAAGGGCCGCAAGCGGCAGTTCGGATCGGTCGCGGGCGGCGGGCGCTACGACGACCTGGTGAAGCGCTTCACCGGGCAGGCGGTGCCGGCGACCGGCGTGTCGATCGGCGTCGACCGGCTTCTGGCCGCGCTGCGCGAAAAGGGCCGGATCGGCGGCCGCGTCGCCGGCCCCGTCGTCGTCACCGTGATGGACCGCGACCGGATGGCCGACTACCAGGCGATGGCCGGCGCGCTGCGCCGCGCCGGTATCCGCGCCGAGGTCTACCTGGGCAACCCGAAGAACTTCGGCAACCAGCTTAAATACGCCGACAAGCGGCAAAGCCCGGTCGCCGTGATCCAGGGCTCGGACGAGCACGCGCGCGGCGTCGTGGTGCTGAAGGACCTGGTCCTTGGCGCGAAGATCGCCGAAAGCGCGACGCTTGAGGAATGGAAGGATCGGCCCGCGCAGGTCGAGGTGCCGGGCGACGACCTGGTCGGGGCCGTGCGCCGGATGCTCGCGGAATGAACGGGCCGGCCCGCCAAGACGGCGCCGGGCGGGCGCGATGACCGGCAAGGCGCGGGCACGGGCCGAGGGCGCGACGATCCTCGCGGCCTTCGAAGCCGCCGGCGCGCAGCCGGTCGAGGCCGACATCCTGCAACCGGCGGACACGCTGCTGGACCTTTACGGCGAGGATATCCGCGCCCGCGCCTATGTCACCGCCGACCCGCTCAGGGGCGAGTTGATGCTGCGGCCGGATTTCACCGTGCCGGTGGTGCAGATGCACATGGCCGACGGGGCGGAGCCGGCGCGCTACTGCTACCTGGGCGAGGTGTTCCGCAAGCAGGAGCATCGCGGCGCGCGGGCGGCGGAATACCTTCAGGTGGGCTACGAGGTCTTCGACCGGGTTGACCCGGTCGCGGCGGATGCCGAGGTCTTCGCGCTGTTCGCGCGGCTGCTCGCGCCGCTGGGCCTGACGCCGGCGACCGGCGACATCGGCATCCTGCTGGCCGCGGTGCGCGGGCTGTCGACGACCGGGCGGCGCAAGGCCGCACTTCTGCGCCATGTCTGGCGGCCGAAGCGGTTCAAGGCGCTACTCGACCGGTTCGGCGGCCGGGTGCCGGTGCCGGAAAGCCGCGCGGCGCTGCTGGCCGGGCTTGCGGCCGGCACCCGGCCCGATCCCGGCGCCCCGTTGATCGGCCTGCGTACCGAGGCGGAAATCGACGCCCGGCTCGCCGCGCTGGCCGAGGATGCGGCGGCGCCGCCGGTCTCGGCCGAAGAGGTTGGGCTGCTCGACGACATCCTCGATCTCGCCGCCCCGGCGCCCGCCGCATTGGCGCATCTGCGCGACCTGGCCCGCGCCCTGCCCGCCATCGCGCCGGCGGTGGAGCGGCTTGCCGCGCGGCTTGACGCACTCGACGCGCGCGGGATCGGCGTCGACACCCTCGCCTTCGAGGCCAGCCACGGCCGCACCACGCTGGAATACTACGACGGCTTCGTCTTTTCCTTCCACGCCGACCGGCCCGGCCTGCCCCCCGTCGCCTCCGGCGGGCGCTACGACGCGCTGACGGCTGTGCTGGGCCAGGGCCGGTCGATCCCCGCCGTGGGCGGCGTGATCCGCCCCGGCCTGGTGGCCGATCTCGGGGGGCTGGGGCCATGCTGAAGCTGGGCGTCCCGTCGAAGGGCCGGCTGATGGAACAGTGTTTCGGCTGGTTCGCGGAGCGCGGCGTGACGCTGCGGCGCACCGGGGCGGAACGGGAATATGCCGGCGCGGTCGAGGGGATCGCGGGGGTCGGGCTGGTGCTGCTGTCGGCCGCGGAAATCCCCCGCGAACTGGCGGCGGGCCGCATCCACCTGGGCGTGACCGGCACCGACCTGGTGCGCGACACGCTGGCCGACTGGCGCGACCAGGTCGCGGAACTGGCGGCGCTGGGCTTCGGCCATGCCGATCTGGTGATCGCGGTGCCGGCGGCCTGGGTCGATGTCGACACGCTGGACGATCTCGACGCGGCGGCGGCGGCGTTCCGGCGCGCGCACGGCTTCCGCCTGAGGATCGCCACGAAGTATCACCGGCTGGTGCGCGAATTCCTGCGCGAGCACGGCGTGGCGGACTACCAGCTGGTCGACAGCCAGGGCGCGACCGAGGGCACGGTGAAGAACCTGACCGCCGAGGCGGTGGCCGATATCACCTCGTCCGGCGAGACGCTGCGCGCCAACCACCTCAAGGTGCTGGCCGACGGGCTGGTGCTGCAAAGCCAGGCGCAGCTTTACCTGTCGCGCGCCGCCGATCTGGGCGCCGGCGACCGCGCGGCATTGGCGGATCTGGCCGGGCGGCTGGGCGTGGCACTGCCGGACGGGATGTGACGGGCGGTGCCTAGCGCAGCCCGATCTCGGCCAGCGCCGCGGCCAGGTCGCGCGGCAGGTGGCCCTCGGCCTCCCGCCCCGGCTTCAGGTCCGGCGGCGCGGCCTCGGGCGCGAGGTAGCGCCAGCCCTGGAACGGGCGTTTCGGCATCGGTTCGGTCCGCACGATCTGCGCATCGAGCATGATCGCGCAGCGGGTGATCCCGTCGGCGCCCAGCCGTTCCTCAAGCCCGACGATCCGCTGGCGGCACAGCACCAGCCCCTTGACGACCCAGTAGAGCGAGCCGCCCGCCAGCACCTCGGCCTCGCGGCGCGGCCACATCCGGGTGACGTGGCAGGGCGTGCCCGCGCCGAACCGCTGCGCCTGCCAGCCGGCCAGATCCTCGACCGACTCGGCGCCGACGCACAGTTTCAAGAGATTGACGAATCCGGCCATGAAAACCCCCACCGGTTGGGCATGATAGGCGCCCCACCCCCGAGATCAAGTTGCCGCGACGTTGACCGGACGGTCCCGCGGCCCTATCCTTGTCGTTCCGCCGCCAGCACCGCCGAGGACGTCCGATGACCCGCTTCGCCGCCCCCATCGCCGAACAGATATGGGACATGAAATACCGTCTGAAGGAGGCCGACGGCGCGCCGATCGACCTGACGGTGGAGGATACCTGGCGCCGGATCGCGCGGGCGCTGGCCAGCGTCGAGGCGGAGCCGGAGCCTTGGGAGGACCGGTTCTACGCGGCGCTGGAGGATTTCAAGTACCTGCCCGCCGGCCGGATCACCGCCGGCGCGGGCACCGACCGGTCGGTGACGCTGTTCAACTGCTTCGTCATGGGCACGATCCCCGACAGCATGGGCGGCATCTTCGACATGCTGAGGGAAGCCGCCCTGACGATGCAGCAGGGCGGCGGCATCGGCTACGATTTCTCGACGATCCGGCCGCGCGGCGCGGCGGTGCATGGCGTTGCGGCGGATGCCTCGGGGCCGCTGTCGTTCATGGATGTCTGGGACGCGATGTGCCGCACGATCATGTCCGCCGGTTCGCGGCGCGGCGCGATGATGGCGACGATGCGCTGCGACCATCCCGACATCCTCGCCTTCATCGAGGCCAAGCAGGACGCGGCGCGGCTTCGGATGTTCAACCTGTCGGTTCTGGTCACCGACGCGTTCATGGAGGCGGTGAAGGCCGACGGGCCGTGGGACCTGGCGTTCGGCGGCAAGGTCTATCACACGCTTCAGGCGCGCGACCTGTGGAACCGGATCATGCGCGCCACCTACGACTACGCGGAACCCGGCGTGATCTTCATCGACCGGATCAACGCGATGAACAACCTCAACTACGTCGAGACGATCGCGGCGACGAACCCCTGCGGCGAGCAGCCGCTGCCGCCCTACGGCGCCTGCCTGCTAGGCTCGGTCAACCTGGCCCGGCTGGTCGCCGACCCGTTCGGGCCGGAGGCGCGGCTGGACGAGGACGCGCTGGACGCGCTGGTCGCGACCGCGGTGCGGATGATGGACAATGTCGTCGATGCCTCGCGCTTTCCGCTGCCGCAGCAGGCCGCCGAGGCGCAGGCCAAGCGCCGGATCGGGCTGGGTGTGACCGGGCTGGCCGATGCGCTGTTGATGATCGGCCAGCGCTACGGGTCCGACGAGGCCGCGCAGGTGACGGAAGGCTGGCTGCACCGCGTCGCGCGGGCCGCCTACCTCGCCTCGGTCGAGATCGCGAAGGAAAAAGGCCCCTTCCCGCTGTTCGACGCAGAAAAGTACCTCGCCACCGGGCACATGAAGGCGATGGACGCGGACGTGCGCGACGCGATCCGCCAGCACGGCATCCGCAACGCGCTGCTGACCTCGATCGCGCCCACCGGCACGATCAGCCTGTACGCCGGGAACGTCTCGTCGGGGATCGAGCCGGTGTTCGCCTATGCCTACACCCGCAAGGTTCTGCAAAAGGACGGCAGCCGGACCGAGGAGGAAGTGATCGACTACGCCGTGCAGCTGTGGCGCGAGAAGTTCGGCGACACGCCCCTGCCGGAGTATTTCGTCAACGCCCAGACGCTGGCCCCGCAGGATCATGTTCGGATGCAGGCCGCGGCGCAGAAATGGGTGGACTCGTCGATCTCCAAGACGATCAACTGCCCCGAGGACATCTCGTTCGACGCGTTCAAGGATGTCTACATGGCGGCCTGGGACATGGGCTGCAAGGGCTGCACCACCTACCGGCCCAACGATGTGACGGGCAGCGTGCTGTCGGTATCCGAGACGCAGGACGCGGCACCCGAGCAGGACAGCGGCGCCGACGTGATCTACCTGTCCGACCCGCTCGACCGCCCCGCCACGCTGGAGGGCGCGACCTACAAGCTGAAGTGGCCCGACAGCGAACACGCGATCTACATCACGATCAACGACATCGTGCAGGGCGGCAAGCGGCGGCCCTTCGAGGTGTTCATCAATTCCAAGAACATGGAGCATTTCGCCTGGACCGTGGCGCTGACCCGGATGATCTCGGCGGTGTTCCGGCGCGGCGGCGACGTGTCGTTCGTGGTCGAGGAACTCAAGGCGGTGTTCGACCCGCGCGGCGGGGCCTGGATGCAGGGCAAGTACATCCCCTCGATCCTCGCCGCGATCGGCGGCGTGATCGAACGCCACCTCGTCTCGATCGGCTTCATCGACGGCGAGGGGCTGGGGTTGAAGACCGATCCCCAGCAACTGGCCATGGCGGTGGGCGACGACCGCCCGCGCGGCCCGTCCTGCCCGGCCTGCGGCTCCTACGCGATGCGGATGATCGAGGGCTGCATGACCTGCGCCGACTGCGGCCATTCGAAGTGTTCGGGGTGAACGGCCAGGCTAATTGGTGTTGGATCGGCTAGCGATTCGTGGCCACTGCACAGTTCCGGTGGCCATTTTGACAACCGTTTCGTGGCCACCTGCCCCATTTTGACGGTAGAGGGCATTGTCAGCAGCCATTTGCCGCAGACATCGCGGCGAAGGCGTCAGTAAGGCCAGGCAGATAGTGGCAAGGCGTTCAGTTCTTTTCTAATCTGTCGCCAGGTTGCCATGTGCTCGTCCAGTAGAGACAAGAACCGTGCATCATGCCTGGGTGAAACAAGGTGCGCCATCTCATGCAGCACGATGTAGTCGACGGCCTCGACAGGTTTCTTCGAGAGCTCAAGATTGAGCCAGATCGTCCGATTCCGCGGGTTGCAGCTTCCCCACTTCGTCTTCATCTCACGGATGCCCCACCGCTCGGGCATGACCCCCAATCGACGCGACCACTTTTCCACTTTTTGCCCTGCAACTGTTGATTTCCACCCAGAACTGACCCGGGTTTTCCATCGAGAAGTGACCCACCTTTGATTATGGTTTTCGGGTCAGCTGGGGGTCAAGGCATGGGTTGGCTCCTTCTTTTTTCTGGCCGCGGCTGAACTTGCCTTGAA
>JANSXY010000053.1 GCA_024742695.1 Paracoccaceae bacterium
GGCGATGTCGCGCTGGCGCGGCGCCGCCAGCCCTATGCGCGGTTCTTCTCGGTCGAGGAATACGACCTGGCGTTCCGCCGGTTCGATGGCGCGATGAGCGAGACGGTCAATCGCGCTGTGTTCATCACCGGCGACGCGGCGACCGTTCTGCCCTACGATCCGCATCGTGACCGGGTGCTGCTGATCGAGCAGTTCCGCAGCGGGCCCTACGCGCGCGGCGACCGCAACCCCTGGCTACTGGAGCCGGTCGCCGGGCGCATCGATCCCGGCGAAACCCCCGAGGCCGCGGCCCGCCGCGAAGCGCGCGAGGAGGCGGGATTGGAGATTGGGGCGCTGCATCTCGTCGGTCGCTACTATCCCTCGCCGGGGGTGAAATCGGAATTCCTGTATTCCTATGTCGGCATCGCCGAGTTGCCCGACACCGCGGCCCGGATCGCCGGGGTCGATGACGAGGCCGAGGATATCCGCGGCCACGTGCTGGATTTTGCGGCGTTCATGGACATCGCCGCCTCGCCCGAGGCGGCGGCGGCGCCGGTGCTGATCAGCGCGCTGTGGCTGGAAAGGAACCGCGCGGCGCTGCGCGCCGGCGCGCCGCCGTCACCGGTTTCGCGCGGCTGAGCGGTTGTGATCGGCCCCGGCCCGTCCTAGGAAGGGGCTCGCAGACAGGGTCAGCGAACGGGGAGAGGCGCGATGCGGCTGTGCAGGGATCTTGCCGATGCGGTTGGCCGGACACCGCTGATCCGGCTGCGCCGCGCGTCCGAGTTGACGGGCTGCGAGATCCTCGGCAAGGCGGAATTCCTCAATCCCGGCCAGTCGGTGAAGGACCGCGCGGCGCTTTACATGATCCGCGACGCGGTGGCGCGGGGGCATCTGCGCCCGGGCGGCACGATCGTCGAGGGAACCGCCGGAAACACCGGTATCGGGCTGGCGCTGGTCGGGGCGTCGATGGGCTTTCGCACCGTCATCGTGATCCCCGAGACGCAAAGCCAGGAAAAGAAGGACATGCTGCGGCTTGCGGGCGCGGAACTGGTCGAGGTGCCGGCCGTGCCGTATCGCAATCCCGACAACTACGTGCGCTATTCCGGCCGGCTCGCCGAGGCGCTGGCCAGGACCGAAGCCAACGGCGCGATCTGGGCCAACCAGTTCGACAACGTGGCCAACCGGCAGGCGCATGTCGAGACCACCGGGCCCGAGATCTGGGAGCAGACCGGCGGCAAGGTCGACGGCTTCGTCTGCGCCGTCGGCTCGGGCGGCACGCTCGCCGGGGTGGCGATGGCGCTGCAGCCGAAGGGCGTGAAGATCGGTCTGGCCGATCCCGAGGGCGCGGCGCTGTACAGCTTCTACACCGAGGGCGAGCTGAAATCCGAGGGCTCGTCGATCACCGAGGGGATCGGCCAGGGCCGGATCACCGCCAACCTGGAAGGCTTTCGCCCGGACATGGCGTATCGCGTTCCCGACGCCGAGGCGCTGCCGGTGGTCTTTGACCTTCTCGAACACGAGGGGCTGTGCCTTGGCGGGTCGTCGGGGATCAACGTCGCCGGGGCGATCCGGATGGCGCGGGAGATGGGGCCGGGGCACACCGTGGTGACGATCCTGTGCGACTACGGCACGCGCTATCAGTCCAAGCTGTTCAACCCCGAGTTCCTGCGCGGCAAGGGCCTGCCGGTGCCCGCCTGGCTGGACCGTTCGCCGCGCGCGCTGCCGGAGGTCTTTGAAGGGTGATGCGCGCGGTTCTCGCCTGTCTTCTCGCGCTGCTGATCGCGCTCGCGGCGCCTGTCGTCTCCGGCCCGGCGCTGGCGCAGGAGACGGCGGCGGACGCCGCGATCGACTACGAAGCGTGGGAGCGTGACGCGCAGCGCGCCGAGGAGGTGCTGGAAAGGGATCTCGCCTCGAACGACGCGCTGGAACGGCTGCGCACCGATATCGCGGACTGGCGCGGCCGGTTCCTTGCCGCGCAAAGCGCCAACCAGTCGCGGATCGAGACCCTGCGCGGCCAGATTTCCGCGCTTGGCCCGCCGCCGGAGGAGGGCGCGACCGAGGCGCAGGAGATCGCCAACCGGCGTGCGGAACTCAACGACCAGCTCGCGCGGTTGCAGGCGCCGGGCATCGCCGCGGTCGAGGCCCACAGCCGCGCCGACGGAATCATCCGCGAGATCGACGCGACGATCCGAAGCCGGCAGGCCAGCGAGAAGCTGCAACTCTACCCCTCGCCCCTGGCCCCGACGACCTGGCCCGAAGGGTTTTCGCTGCTGACCCGCGGGATCGAGACGATCTGGGGCGAGATCGGCGCGGCCTGGGGCAACCCTGTGCGACGCGCCGATCTGCGCGACAACCTGCCGGTGATCCTGCTTTATCTCGTCGTCGCCGTGGCCTTTCTCGTCCGGGGGCCGGCGGTGTTCCGGATGCTGGCGCGGCGGCTGCAGGGCCGCGGATCCGATCAGGCGCGGCGTCTGGCCGCCTTCGCGCTGTCGCTGGGTCAGGTGGTGCTGCCGGTCGGCGGGATGTTCCTGTTCGTGCAGGCGATCGAGGCGACGGGGATGACCGGCCCGCTGGTCGGCGCGCTGATCGCCGCCCTGCCGGCTGCGGCCTTCGCGGTGTTCGCCGCGCGCTGGCTGTCGGGGCATCTGTTCGGACAGCCGGGTGGCGGCGGTGGCCTGTTGTCCGAGGCCGAGACCGGACAGGGCCGCTTCCTGGTCAACATGCTGGGCCTTCTGGTCGCCGGCGAGGTGCTGCGGCTGGCCTTCATCGGCGAGTTTCGCCCGTCGCCGTCGGAGGCCGCGCTGTCGGTCTGGGGGGCGCCGGTGGTGGCCGTCGCCTCGCTCCTGCTCTACCGGATCGGCGTCATGCTGCGCCGGCTCAGCGTCGCGACGGACGAGGGCGAAACCGCGTTTCGTGATCGGATCACCCGGCTCATGGGCAGCGCCACGCTGGTCGTTGCGGCCCTGGGGCTGATCCTGCCGGCGGTGGGCTACGTGCCGGCCGCCAACGCCATCGTCTGGCCGATGATCCTGTCGCTGGGGCTGGTCGGCGTGCTGATCCTGGTGCAGCAACTGGTCGAGGACGCCTACGCGGTGCTCACCGGCGCGCACGAGGCGGCGAAGGACCAGCTGATCCCGGTGCTGATCGGCTTCGCGCTGTTCCTTGTCGCGATCCCGGTCTTCGCGCTGATCTGGGGCGCCCGCGTCGCCGACCTGTCCGAGATCTGGACCCGGGCGCGCGAGGGCGTGCAGTTCGGCGAGACGCGGATCTCGCCGGAGGTGTTCCTGACCTTCGCGATCGTCTTCGCGATCGGCTACACCGCGACCCGGCTTGTGCAGGGCGCGCTGCGGTCGTCGATCCTGCCCAAGACGCGGATGGACAAGGGCGGGCAGAACGCGATCTCCTCGGGGGTCGGCTACCTGGGCATTTTCCTGTCGGCGCTGATCGCGGTCTCGACCGCGGGGATCGACCTGTCGTCTCTGGCGATCGTCGCCGGCGCGCTGTCGGTGGGCATCGGCTTCGGTCTTCAGAACATCGTGTCGAATTTCGTGTCGGGCATCATCCTGCTGATCGAACGCCCGGTGAGCGAGGGCGACTGGATCGAGGTCGGCGGCCAGATGGGGATCGTCAAGTCGATCTCCGTCCGCTCGACCCGGATCGAGACCTTCGACCGCACCGACGTGATCGTTCCGAACGCCGATCTGGTTTCGGGGCCGGTGACGAACTGGACCCGGTCGAACCTGAACGGCCGGCTGGTGCTGAACATCGGCGTCGCCTACGGCACCGATACCCGGAAGGTGGACACGATCCTGCGCGAGATCGCCGAGGCGCATCCGCTGGTGGTGATCAACCCGCCGCCCAGCGTCACCTTCGAGGGCTTCGGCGCCGACAGCCTCGATTTCACGATCCGCGCGGTGCTGCGCGACGTGAACTTCATCCTTTCGGTGCGCAACGACATCAACCACGAGATCGCGCGGCGGTTCACCGAGGAAGGGATCGAGATTCCCTTCGCCCAGCGCGACATCCACCTGCGCAACCCCGAGGCGCTGCGCGCCGTCTTCGCCCCCGCCGCGACGGCGACCGGCGACGCGGCCGATCCGCCGCGCGCCCGCCTTGCGACCGACACGACCGCGCCGCCGGCGCGCCCCGACGAGGACGACCTGTGACCGAGCTTCTGTTCCGCACCGATCCCTATCGCCGCGAGGCCCCGGCCCGCGTCACCGCGGTGACGGAGGATGGCGGCGTGACGCTCGACGCGTCGCTGTTCTATCCGCAGGGCGGCGGCCAGCCCGGCGATGGCGGCCGGATCGCCTGGGCCGGGGGCGAGATGGCGGTGGCTCGGGCGGTGAAGGGCGAAGGCGATGCCGTGCTGCTGCTGCCCGCCGAAGGCGCCGCGCCGCCGCCGGTCGGCACCGAGGTCGTGCAGACGATCGACTGGGAGACGCGTTATCTGAACATGCGCACCCATACCGCGCTGCACCTGTTGTCGGTGGTGATCCCGCTGCCGGTGACCGGCGGGCAGATCGCGCCGGGACGCGGCCGGCTGGATTTCGACATGCCGGAGCCGCCGGAAGACCTGCCGGGGATCGAGGCGCGGCTGAACGCGCTGATCGGGCGCGACCTCGCCGTGACCGAGGACTGGATTACCGATGCCGAACTCGCCGCCAACCCCGGCCTGGTGAAGACCATGTCGGTCGCGCCGCCGGTGGGCCAGGGCCGGGTGCGGCTGATCCGGATCGGGGCGGGGCCGGACCAGGTCGATCTTCAGCCCTGCGGCGGCACCCATGTCGCCCGCACCGGCGAGATCGGGCCGATCGCGATCGCCAAGGTCGAGAAGAAGGGCAAGCGCAATCGCCGGGTGGTGATCGCGCTTCAGCCCTGAGGCGGGGCGGCGGCCGACGGGGCGCCGGTATCGACCTCCGGCAGGCCTTCGCGCGACAGAAGCACGGCCAGCGGCCGCAGCATCGGGATGTTGGAACAGGCGATCATCGTCGCCACCATGATCGGCACGGCAAGAAACATCCCCGGCAGGCCCCAGACCGCCCCCCAGAACGCCAGCGACATGATGATCCCGAAGGACGACAGGCGCAGCGCGTGACCCATCAGCATCGGATCGATCACGTTGCCGATGGTGAACTGCACGATCCCGATCGCGAAGAACAGCACCGAGGCCAGCACCGGATCGTTGGTTTGCACCAGCGCGATCAGCGCCACCATCGCCGTCGCCACGATCGAGCCGATCGAGGGGATGAAGTTCAGCACGAAGGTCAGGATCGCCATCGCCACCGCCAGGTCCAGCCCCGAAACCCGGGCGATCGCGTAGACGATGATGCCGGTCACGCCGCTGACCAGCGCCTTCACCATGAGGTAGCGGTTCACCCGCCGCATGATCGTGCCGATGATCACCCCGACGCGGTCGGCGCGCTCGGGATCGCCGTAGAGATGCCGCAGCTTGTCGCGAAACCAGATCCGTTCGGCGAACAGGAAGCCCACGAACAGGATCACCAGCACCGTGGCCGACAGCAGGCTGCCGGCCTGGCTGGCCACCGTGGTCAGGTAGCTGCCGATCTCGATCGACCGCATCGATTGCAGGATCGCGGCCTCGACATCCGCGCCGAGCCAGGAGAACAGCGAGGCGATGGCCTGCGCGGAGCGGTCGGTGTAGCTCAGCGCCGTGGCCAGCACCGTGTTGGCCTGCCCCAGCAGGACGGCCGACAGCGTCGTCAGCCCCGCCGCGATCAGCAAGAGCGCCACCACCGAGGCGAGCCAGGCCGGGATCCGCGCCCCGAACATCCTGAGCCGGCCCACCGCGGTGATCGCGTCGGCGGTCAGGCTGAACAGGATGATCGCCGCCGCCAGAGAGATCAGGATGAACCGCGCCTGCACCAGCAGGAACAGCACCACCGCAAAGGCGATGATGCCCAGAAAGACCGACTGCATCCGAAGCCGCTCGCCCAACCGCCCACGCGCCGCCGCCTGCGGCCTGGCATTCAGTTCGCGATCCTCCAGCATGTCCCCCTGCGGTCCCCCTGCCAGTGGGAACCCTAGGACGCGCGGTCGCCGGAGACAAGCCGCTCGGCCCTTGCATCCCCACCCGGCCCCTGTGTAAACAGCCGCCTACGGACAGATGGCCGAGTGGTCGAAGGCGCACGCCTGGAAAGTGTGTAGGCGGGAAACCGTCTCGAGGGTTCGAATCCCTCTCTGTCCGCCACCAACCCCTTGATATCTCTGCATTTCCCGATCTCTCGCGAGATTTCCCGCGATGTCGGGCGGTTTGGCATGGGCCTGTGCGACAGAGACCCTGTTCGGGGCCGTTTTCCCGCGTCCTTTCGCCGCCGGTCTCAGTGGGGCGATGTCGGCGGTGGGGTTTGCCTGTTTTTCCCTGTTCCGGGCCGTTTTACAGGGAATTTCCAGCCATCTGGCCGTTTCGGACGCGTGGGGATAGGGACTCCTGTTGCGATCTCCGGGCCTTATGGACCAATTCCCTAAGCCACCGAACAGGGAATTCCCCTCCGCCGAACAGGGAAACGCCACACCAGAACAGGGACGCGCCGTCGGAGATCAGACCCCGTGGCGGGTGATCCCGAGCCGGGCTTCCTGGGCGCGCCAATCGAGCGGCAGCCGGAGGCGCAGCAGCCGGGCGAGGCTAAGATCGACCGGCTGGTGCCCCTCGACGATCGCCTGCTGGATCTTCGGCGAGAGAAGCGCGAGGCGGGTCACGCGCGCGACGTAGCTCTCGCCGACCTGTTCCCGCCGCGCGATCTCCCGGATCGGCACCCGGGCCCGGATCAGCCCGGCCCAGCGATGCGCGTTGCGCAGCGCCCGCAGGAGCGTCGGGTCCGGTGCGGGCGCGCTGTCGCCCGCGATGATCTTGGTCTCGACCCCGCGCCGGCGCAAGACGATCGGCGCGCGGAGCGACAGCAGGCCCGGGGCCAGGCGATCGTCGGGCAGCCCGAGGGTATCGGCGACGGCCTCCGGCGCCAGGTCGATCGCCAGGTCCTGCGCGCCGAGCCGGACGGACGTGACCAGGGCCAGAACACTGGCGATGCCCGCCGCCCGAAGGGTGCCGAGCCGGTCACGCACCCGGTCTCCGATCTCGGCAAGGTCGGTCGCCGAGCTGGCCGCGACCAGCGCATGCCGCCGGGCCAGGCGGTCGAGATGGTCGCACAGGGCCTGAGCCACGGATCGCTCCAGCGCCGCGGCCGGCAGCCGCCAGCCGGTCGGATCGGGCCCGCCGGAGATCAGCCGGTTCGAGACGTAGTAGCGATACCGCTTGCCGTGCCGTCTTGCATGCGTGGGCGTCAGCAGGTTGCCGGTCTCGTCCCGGACCTTGCCGAGCAGCGGCGATGTCGGAGTGGCCGCAACCATCGCCCCCGATCCGTCGGCGCCACCACCCCGTCGCCGGGCGCTGGCCGCCTGCAGCGTCGCCTGCACCCGGTCCCAGGTCTCCGCGTCGATGATCGCGGGATGCCGGCCCGGCCAGGTCCTGTCCCTGTGCCGGATCAGGCCGCGGTAGACCGGGTTGGTCAGGATCTTGTGGATCTGTCCCCGGCTGAACGGGGTGCCGCCCGCCTCCCGGCCGCTTGCGAAGCGATGCCGCTTCGAGCGCAGGCCCTCTGCCGTGGCCGCCCGGGCCGTGGCGTGTTGATTTCCACCCAGAACTGACCCGGGTTTTCCATCGAGAAGTGACCCACCTTTGATTATGGTTTTCGGGTCAGCTGGGGGTCAAGGCATGGGTTGGCTCCTTCTTTTTTCTGGCCGCGGCTGAACTTGCCTTGA
>JANSXY010000060.1 GCA_024742695.1 Paracoccaceae bacterium
CGGGGAAACCTCGGCGCGCCGCCCCCGCGACGTCAAGCCGTATCGCGGGGGCGGCGCGGGTCGATCAGGGCAGCAGCACCTTGTCGATCACGTGGATCACGCCGTTCGAGGCCGCGATATCGGCCGTCGTCACGCGCGCGTTGTTGACATGCACGCCGTTGCGGCCGTCGACATGCACGGTCTTGCCCTGCACGGTCGCGACGTTGAGACGCTGACCGGCAAGCTGGTCGGACGTCACGGCGCCGGGCACGACATGATAGGTCAGCACGGCGACGAGCTGATCCTTGTTCTCGGGCTTGAGCAGGTTCTCGACGGTGCCCGCGGGCAGCGCCGCGAAGGCCTCGTTCGTCGGCGCGAAGACGGTGAACGGCCCTTCGCTCTTGAGCGTGTCGACGAGGTCGGCGGCCTGCACGGCGGCAACGAGGGTCGAGAAGCTGTCGTTGCTGGCGGCGATGTCGACGATGTCGGGCTCGCCCATCGGTGCGCAGGCGGCGACGGCGGCAAGCAGGCCGGCTGCTGCCGCGCCCTTCAGAAACGTGCGTTTGAACATGGGTGTCCCCTATTCCTTGTGGTGTCAGAGTTGTTGCGGGCGGGGCCATCCCCGCCCGCTGGCCGGATGGCCGGTCACTTCGGCAGGATCACCGCGTCGATGACGTGGATGACGCCGTTCGTGGCCTCGATGTCGGCGGCGGAAATCGCCGCGCCGTCGACCTTCGCGCCGCCCTCGAGCGTGATGGTCACCTCCTGGCCCTGCACGGTCGCCGCCATCAGGCCCTCGGACAGATCGGTCGACATGACCTTGCCGGGCACGACGTGATAGGTCAGCACGGCGACGAGCTGATCCTTGTTCTCGGGCTTCAGCAGGTTCTCGACGGTGCCCTCGGGCAGCGCGGCGAAGGCGTCATCGGTCGGCGCGAAGACGGTGAACGGGCCTTCGCCCTTCAGCGTCTCGACGAGCCCGGCGGCCTCGACCGCCGCGACGAGCGTGGAGAACGAGCCGGCCGCCACGGCGGTATCGACGATGTCCTTGGCATGGCCGCCGGCGAAGGCCGGGCCCGCCATCACGGCCGTTGCGGTCAGGGCGAGAAAAGTTCTGCGGATCATGTTTGTAGTCTCCCAAACAGATGAACGCTGCCGTTCGTTCGGCAACGCGGGGACTACGGGGCATCCGTCCGATCGGATGAGGCGATCGGAAGCCACTGGCGGTCTTGACGAAACGGCCGCCGGGACTAAGCCGGGGCCGTTTCGGATTTCAAGTCACGCAGGCGTGTTGCAACGTGACCGCGGCACGGCTCAAAGGCCGAGCGCCTCGGCCACGATGCTGCCCAGCAAATCCTCGACCGGCTGCATCGCGCCCTCGGGATAGTCGCGGTAGCCCACGGTGATCCGGCCCTCGGCGTCCGGCATCTCGGCGATGAAGATGCCGTAGGGGCAGTGCTGCACGTTCATCGGGTCGGCCTCCATCACCTCGCGCGAGGTGGTGGCGGAGCAGAACAGGAACACGTCGGCCTGGGTGAACAGCACCGTGTCGCTGCCCACGTCCGCGCGCGTCCGTTCCAGCATCTCGCCGACATGGCTCACGTAGTCGATCACCAGGCCACGGCCGACGATCGCGCTTTCGATCGCGAAGGCCACGTTGTCGAAACTGTCCTCGACCGTGTAGGTGATCGGCTCTTCCGCCGCGGCCGGCAGCGCCAGCGCCGCGGCCAGCACGGCCCCTGTCATCGTCTTGCGCATCGTCTCCTCCATCGGTTGCGCCGTGCTCCGATGATGCCGCGAAACGCGAGCGCGGGAAACAGGCCAGGTTGCCGCGCCGGCCGCGCAGGTTACAAATCCGGCACGCAGACGTGACGCCCGGTTGATAGGCCCGCACGCTATATCGGACGCAGGATCAAAGGAGATCGCCATGCCCTACCGCCCCGCCCCCCGACCGAGCTGGGCCGATGTCACGCCGCGGGCCGCCTGGCTCAGCCGCCGCACGCTGCTGGCGGGTGCCGCCGGCGTCGCGCTTGCCGGCCCGGCCGCCGCGAAACTCGCCGCGCAGCCGTCGCGCTATTCGACGGATGCGGAGCCCAACACATGGGACGAGATCACCGGCTACAACAATTTCTACGAATTCGGCACCGACAAGTCGGACCCGCGCCGCTATGCCGGTGCGCTGACGACCGATCCCTGGGCGGTGAAGATCGACGGGATGGTGGATCGCCCCGGCAGCTACGACCTTGCCGACCTGACGAAGGGCGTGACGCTGGAGGAACGGATCTACCGCTTCCGCTGCGTCGAGGCCTGGGGGATGGTCATTCCCTGGATCGGGTTCGAACTGGCGACGCTGCTGAACCGGGTCGGGGTGCGGCCGGGGGCGAAATACGTGGCCTTCGAGACGCTGGTGCGGCCGGAGGAGATGCGCGGCCAGCAGCGCCCGATCCTCGACTGGCCCTATCGCGAGGGGCTCAGGCTCGACGAGGCGATGCATCCTCTGACGATCCTCGCCACCGGCCTTTACGGCGAGGAGATGCCGAACCAGAACGGCGCGCCGATCCGGCTGGTTGTGCCGTGGAAATACGGCTTCAAGTCGATCAAGTCGATCGTGCGGATCAGCCTGACCGACACGCAGCCGCAAACGACCTGGAACATGATGCAGCCGCGCGAGTACGGCTTCTATTCCAACGTGAACCCCGAGGTCGACCACCCGCGCTGGAGCCAGGCGACCGAACGGCGGATCGGCGCGGGCGTGTTCGGCGGGCGTGAACCGACGCTGATGTTCAACGGCTATGCCGATCAGGTCGCCGGGCTTTACGCGGGTATGGACCTGGCGAAGAACTACTGATGGTGCTGGCAGAGGCGATCAACCGCGGCGCGCGCCGGATGCCGACGGCCACGGTCTATGCCGCGGGGCTGGTGCCGGTGGCCTGGCTGATCTGGGCCACGGCGACCGGCGGGCTTGGCATCGACCCGGTGAAGGAGATGGAGCACCGGCTGGGGCTGTGGGGGCTGCAACTGCTGATCCTTGGCCTGTGCATCACGCCGCTGCGGCGCTTCGCGGGGGTGAACCTGCTGCGCTTCCGCCGGGCGGTCGGGCTGGTGGCCTTCGCCTACATCCTGCTGCATTTCCTCGTCTGGCTGGTGCTCGACATGGGATTGCTGTGGCAGCAGGCGCTCGCCGACATCGCGAAGCGCCCCTACGTGACGGTCGGGATGCTCGGCCTTCTCGCGCTCCTGCCGCTCGCGCTCACCTCGAACGACCGGTCGGTGCGGCGAATGGGTGCCGCGGCCTGGCGCCGGTTGCACCGGCTGGCCTATCTTGCCGCATTGGCGGGGGGCGTACACTACCTGTGGCTGGTCAAGGCCTGGCCGCTGGAACCCTTCCTGTACCTGGGGGCGATTCTGGGGCTCCTGGCCCTGAGGCTGCCGATCCGCCGGTTCGCGGCGGCGCGGTAGGGGCGTGGCTGCCGGGTGCTGCGCACGGATCGGTCGCCGGGCGGCCGATTCCGCGCAACAACCTTTCCCAGACCCCGCGCCCTGGGCGCCGCTCTGGGGATAAATACCAGATTTTGTGGAAGAAACGGGCTTTGACAAAAAAATGTCACGGGCGCGGAAAAAACCCCTTGCGGACCCCGGCGGCCCTCCGTAAATAGCCCCTCACCGACGCGGCGAGGCCGCTTCGGGGGCTGCGGGGCGGAAACGTACCAAGGCCGAAGCCAGATCGAGAGGAAGGCGGGGCGGTAGCGCCAGTAATGGCGCCACGGTTCCTGTTTGCTTCTCACGCTCTTTGACATTGTTGGTTTACTGAAGAGATATGCGGGCGGCTTGGTCTTGACCGACTTGGTCTATGCATATCGGCCTTCTAGGGGCGTGAGTTCCGATGATGAAGGTGTCAGCTTCGCCGTTTGGCCGGAAGGTCGAA
>JANSXY010000021.1 GCA_024742695.1 Paracoccaceae bacterium
AGCTGGCTGAAGGAGCGGATCGAGGGCTACGGCAAGGAGATCACCTTCACCCGCGAGGGCCGCAAGGCGATCCTGAACAAGCTGGTCGAGGCCGAGGGCTTCGAGAAGTTCCTGCACGTGAAGTACATGGGCACCAAGCGCTTCGGCCTCGACGGCGGCGAGGCGCTGATCCCGGCGATGGAGCAGATCATCAAGCGCGGCGGCGCGCTGGGCGTGAAGGACATCGTGATCGGCATGCCGCACCGCGGCCGGCTGTCGGTGCTGGCCAACGTGATGGCCAAGCCCTACCGCGCGATCTTCAACGAATTCCAGGGCGGCAGCTTCAAGCCCGAGGATGTCGACGGGTCGGGCGACGTGAAATACCATCTCGGCGCGTCCAGCGACCGCACGTTCGACGGCAATTCCGTGCACCTGTCGCTGACCGCGAATCCCAGCCACCTCGAGGCCGTGAACCCGGTGGTGCTGGGCAAGGCGCGCGCCAAGCAGGATCAGCTGGGCGACGGCGAACGCCGCGCGGTGCTGCCGATCCTGCTGCACGGCGACGCGGCCTTCGCCGGGCAGGGCGTTGTGGCGGAATGTTTCGGCATGTCCGGCCTCAGGGGCCACCGCACCGGCGGCACGATCCACGTTATCGTCAACAACCAGATCGGGTTCACCACCGCGCCGCATTTCTCGCGCTCCTCGCCCTATCCGACCGACATCGCGCTGATGGTCGAGGCGCCGATCTTCCACGTGAACGGCGACGATCCCGAGGCGGTCGTCCACGCCGCCAAGGTGGCGACCGAGTTCCGGCAGAAGTTCGGGCGTGACGTGGTGATCGACGTGTTCTGCTACCGGCGCTTCGGTCACAACGAGGGTGACGAGCCGATGTTCACCAACCCGGTGATGTACAAGCGGATCAAGACCCACAAGACCACCTTGCAGCTTTATACCGAGCGGCTGGTCAAGGACGGGCTGATCCCGGAAGGCGAGATCGAGGACATGAAGGCCGCCTTCCAGGCCCATCTGAACGAGGAGTTCGAGGCCGGCAAGGTGTTCAAGCCGAACAAGGCCGACTGGCTGGATGGCCGCTGGTCGCACCTCAACCGCGAGGGTGAGGAATACCAGCGCGGCAAGACCGCGATCTCGCCCGAGACGATGGCGGAGATCGGCCGCGCGCTGACCACGGCGCCCGAGGGGTTCGACCTGCACAAGACCGTCGCGCGCCAGCTCGACTCCAAGAAGAAGATGTTCGAGACCGGCAGCGGCTTCGACTGGGCCACGGCCGAGGCGCTGGCCTTCGGCAGCCTCGCGCTGGAAGGCTACCCGGTGCGCCTGGCCGGGCAGGACAGCGCGCGGGGCACCTTCTCGCAGCGCCATTCCGCGCTTGTCGACCAGACGACGGAGGATCGCTACTACCCGCTCAACCACATCCGCGCCGGTCAGTCGCGCTACGAGGTCATCGACTCGATGCTCTCGGAATACGCGGTGCTGGGCTTCGAATACGGCTATTCGCTGGCCGAGCCGAACGCGCTGACGATGTGGGAGGCGCAGTTCGGCGATTTCGCCAACGGCGCGCAGATCATGTTCGACCAGTTCATCAGTTCCGGCGAGCGCAAGTGGCTTCGGATGTCGGGCCTCGTGATGCTCTTGCCGCACGGCTTCGAGGGGCAGGGGCCCGAGCATTCCTCGGCCCGGCTGGAACGGTTCCTGCAGATGTGCGCGGAAGACAACTGGATCGTCGCCAACTGCACCACCCCGGCGAATTACTTCCACATCCTGCGCCGGCAGATTCATCGGACCTTCCGCAAGCCGCTGGTGCTGATGACGCCGAAATCGCTGCTGCGGCATCCGCTGTGCATCTCGGACGCCGAGGATTTCACCACCGGGTCGACCTTTCACCGGGTGCTGTGGGACGATGCCGAAAAGGGCCATTCCGACACGAAACTGGCGGCCGACAAGAAGATCCGCCGCGTCGTGATCTCGTCGGGCAAGGTCTATTTCGATCTTCTGGCCGAGCGCGACAAGCGCGGCATAGACGACATCTACCTCTTGCGGCTGGAACAGTTCTACCCGTTCCCGGCGCAGTCGCTCGTCAAGGAACTGGAACGCTTCAAGGGCGCCGAGATCGTGTGGTGCCAGGAAGAGCCGAAGAACCAGGGCGGCTGGACCTTCGTCGAGCCGAACCTCGAATGGGTGCTGACCCGGATCAAGGCCCGCCACCAGCGCCCGCGCTACGTCGGACGCGCCGCATCGGCGAGCCCGGCCACCGGGCTGGCCAGCCAGCACAAGGCACAGCAGGAGGCGCTCGTCGACGAGGCGCTGACGATCGGAGGATGAGATGAGCCTGCAAGTCCGCGTACCCACGCTTGGCGAAAGCGTGTCGGAGGCCACCGTCGCCACCTGGTTCAAGAAGGTCGGCGATTCCGTCGCCGCCGACGAGATGCTGTGCGAACTGGAGACCGACAAGGTCACGGTCGAGGTGCCCGCCCCCGCCGCCGGTGTCCTCGCCGAGATCGTCGCGCCCGAGGGCGCGACCGTCGGCGTCGACGCGCTGCTCGCGCAGATTTCCGAGGGCGGCGCGGGTGCCGCCCCGGCCCCCGAAACACAGACAAAGGGCGCCGCAGCCGCGCCAGAAGCCAACGAGGGCAAGATGACCGACGTGATGGTTCCGACGCTGGGCGAAAGCGTGACGGAAGCGACCGTGTCCACCTGGTTCAAGAAGGTGGGCGACGCCGTCGCGCAAGACGAGATGCTGTGCGAACTGGAAACCGACAAGGTGTCGGTCGAGGTGCCCTCGCCCGTCGCCGGCGTGCTGGCGGAGATCCTCGCCCCCGAGGGGGCGACGGTGGATGCCAGCGCGAAACTGGCGGTGGTGAGCGAGGGCGCCGCCGCGCCCCCCCCGAAGGCCGAGGCCGCGCCGGCGCCGGCCGCGGCCCCCGCCCCGGCCGCGGGCCGGGACGTGGAGGATGCCCCCGCCGCGAAGAAGGCGATGGCCGAGGCCGGTCTGAGCCGCGACCAGGTCACCGGCACCGGCCGCGACGGCCGGGTGATGAAGGAAGACGTGGCCCGCGCCGCCGCCCAGCCCGCCAAGCCCGCGGCTTCGGCCGCCCCGGCCTCGGCCGCCGCGCCGCGCGCCCCGGTTCCGGCCGAGGATGCCGCGCGCGAGGAACGGGTGAAGATGACGCGGCTGCGCGCCACCATCGCCCGCCGCCTGAAGGACGCGCAGAACACCGCCGCGATCCTGACGACCTACAACGAGGTCGACATGACCGCGGTGATGGAGGTTCGCAAGGCCTACAAGGACGCGTTCGAGAAGAAGCACGGCGTCAAGATGGGCTTCATGTCGTTCTTCGTGAAGGCCTGCTGCCACGCGCTGAAGGAGGTGCCCGAGGTCAATGCCGAGATCGACGGCGGCGACATCGTGTACAAGAACTACGTGCACATGGGTGTCGCGGTCGGCACGCCGTCGGGCCTTGTCGTGCCGGTGGTGCGCGACGCCGACCAGATGAGCTTCGCCGCGATCGAGAAGAAGATCGGCGAACTGGGCATCCGCGCCCGCGACGGCAAGCTTTCCATGGCCGAGATGCAGGGCGGCAGCTTCACGATCTCGAACGGCGGGGTCTACGGCTCGCTGATGTCCTCGCCGATCCTGAACCCGCCGCAATCGGGAATCCTGGGGATGCACAAGATCCAGGATCGGCCGGTGGTGGTGGGCGGCCAGATCGTGATCCGTCCGATGATGTACCTGGCGCTGAGCTACGATCACCGGATCGTCGACGGCAAGGGCGCGGTGACCTTCCTCGTGCGGGTGAAGGACGCGCTGGAAGACCCGCAGCGGCTGCTGCTGGACCTGTGATCTGCTTCCGGCGCGCGGTCTCGCGCGCGCCGGCACCCGTCAAGAACTGGCGATGGCATGACCCCGGAACTCACCGTCCTCGCGCTGCTCGGCCTGTGGCATGCCGTCACGCTTTCGGCCTATGCCGTGGCGGCGAACCTGCAGGTCGGCACCGGATACGCGCTGTCCCCGCGCGATGAGGCGCGGCAGTTGACCGGCGCGGCCGGGCGGCTGCAACGGGCGCTGCAAAACGGCACCGAGGCGCTGGTGTTCTTCGCCCCCGCCGCGCTGATCGTGGCCGTCACCGGCCAGTCGACCGGCGTCACCGCGGCCTGCGCCTGGGCGGTTCTGGCCGCGCGCATCCTCTACCTGCCCGCCTATGGCATGGGCCTTGTGCCCGGCCGGTCGCTCGTCTGGGCGGTGGGCTTTCTGGCAACCCTGGCGCTGTACATCGCCGCCCTGACCTGATCGCGGGGTCCGGCCCCGCGCCCGATACGGAGGAAGACATCATGGCTGAATTCGACGTGATCATCATCGGCGGCGGCCCCGGCGGCTATGTCTGCGCGATCCGCTGCGCGCAACTGGGGCTGAAGACCGCCGTGGTCGAGGGCCGCGAGACGCTGGGGGGCACCTGCCTGAACGTCGGCTGCATCCCGTCGAAGGCGCTGTTGCATGCCTCGCACCAGCTGCACGAGGTGCACGAGAATTTCGAGAAGATGGGGATCATGGGCGCCAGGCCCAAGGTCGATTGGGGGCGCATGCTGGCCTACAAGGACGACGTGATCGGCCAGAACACCAAGGGGATCGAATTCCTGTTCAAGAAGAACAAGGTCACCTGGCTGAAGGGCTGGGGCACGATCCCGGAACCCGGCAAGGTCACGGTCGGCGACGAGACCCATGCGGCGAAGTCGATCGTCATCGCGACGGGATCGGAACCCTCGATGCTGCCCGGCGTCGAGATCGACGAGAAGGTTGTCGTCACCTCGACCGGCGCGCTGGCTCTGCCGAAGGTGCCGAAGTCGATGGTGGTGATCGGCGCCGGCGTCATCGGGCTGGAGATGGGATCGGTCTATGCCCGCCTCGGTACCGAGGTCACGGTGGTCGAGTATCTCGACGCGATCACACCCGGCATGGATGCCGAGGTCGCGCGGACCTTCCAGCGCATCCTCGGCAAGCAGGGGCTGAAGTTCGTTCTGGGCGCGGCCGTGCAGGGCGTGAGCGCGACGAAGACGAAGGCCACCGTGTCCTACAAGCTGCGCAAGGACGACAGCGAGCATTCGCTGGCCGCCGATGTCGTGCTCGTCGCCACCGGGCGGCGGCCCTATACCGAGGGCCTTGGCCTCGACGCGCTGGGGGTGGAGATGGAGCCGCGCGGCCAGGTCAGGACCGACGGCCACTTCGCCACCAGCGTCAAGGGGCTCTACGCCATCGGCGACGCGATCACCGGGCCGATGCTGGCGCACAAGGCCGAGGACGAGGGCATGGCGCTGGCCGAGATCCTCGCCGGCAAGCATGGCCACGTGAACTATGGCGTGATCCCCGGCGTCGTCTACACCACGCCCGAGGTCGCATCGGTCGGAGCGACCGAGGAGGAACTGAAGGAGCAGGGCCGCGCCTACAAGGCGGGCAAGTTCAGCTTCATGGGCAACGGCCGCGCCAAGGCGGTGTTCCAGGGCGAGGGGTTCGTCAAGATCCTCGCCGACAAGGTGACCGATCGCATCCTCGGCGCGCATATCATCGGGCCGGCGGCGGGCGACCTCATTCACGAGGTCTGCGTGGCGATGGAATTCGGCGCCTCGGCGCAGGATCTGGCGCTGACCTGCCATGCCCACCCGACCTTCTCGGAAGCGGTGCGCGAGGCGGCGCTGGCCTGCGGGGACGGCGCGATCCATGCCTGACGGCGGCGGGCTTCGGCCCGTCGCGGAAGGTATCTGGACGCAGCTCGGCGACCGGATCCGGTTCTTCGGAATCCCGTTCGACACCCGCGCGGTGATCGTGCGGCTGCCCGGCGGCGAGTTGTGGCTGCATTCGCCTGTCCGGCCCACGCCCGAACGTGTGGCCGCGCTCGCCGCGCTGGGCGAGATCGGCCATATCGTCGCGCCGAACCGCATCCACGGCGCCTTCACCGCCGACTGGGCGGGGCTGGCGCCGGCCGCGAAGATCCGGGTGTCGCCCCGGTTTCCCGAACGCCACCCCGACATCCGGCATGACGCGATCCTCACCGACGCGCCGCCGCCGGCTTGGGCCGGGGTGATCGACCAGTGCCTGTTCGCCGGCCATGCCTGGCTTGACGAGGTGGTGTTCCTGCACCGCCCGTCGCGCAGCCTGATCCTGACCGACCTTCTGCAACGCCACGACCCGGCGCGCGAGCCGTTGATCTGGCGGCTGTTGAAGGGCGCGGCGGGGCTGATGGCGCCGGGCGGCGGTATCCCGCCCGATCTGCGGGCCACGTTCCGCGACCGCGCCGCCGCGCGGGCGGCGCGCGACCGGATCCTCGGCTGGGATTTCGACCGCATCCTCTTGCCGCATTCGGTGCCCGTGGAAACCGGTGGCAAGGCCGTCTTCGCCCGCGCCTTCGCCTGGCTCGGGCCGTAGCGCCACTCAGCTCGCCAGGTGCCTGAGGCCCTGCGTCACGTCGGTGCGCACCGCCAGGCGCAGCGCCGGTTCGTCGCCGGCTTTCAGCGCGGCGATGATCATCCGGTGGTATTGCGGCGGCTCCGATCGCCGCAGCCTTGTGTAGAGCGCGCGCATCGTCGGGCCCAGTTGCAGCCAGACGGTTTCGCAGATCGCCAGCATCGCCGGGGCCTGGGCGCGCAGGTAGAGGGTGCGGTGGAATTCCAGATTGGTGCGGATGTAGCTGACCGCGTCCTGTTTCACCACCGCCTCGGCATTGGCGGAATTGATCGCCTGCAACCGCTCGATCAGGGCCATGTGCGCGCGCGGCAACGCCCGGCTGGCCAGTTCCGGCTCGATCAGGGCGCGCAGTGCCGCGAGTTCCTCGATCCGCTCGTTCGAAAGTTCCGGTGTCGCCACCCGGCCAGAGGAGGACAGCGTCAGCGCGCCCTCGGCCACCAGCCGGCGCAGCGCCTCGCGCGCCGGGGTCATCGACACCCCGTAGGCCTTGCCCAGCCCGCGCAGCGTCAGCGCCTGGCCGGGCAGCAACTCGCCATGCAGGATCTGCTGGCGCAGCGCCCGGTACAGCCGGTCATGCGCGGCGGGCGTGGTTTCGGACTGGCGGGGCGGCGTGACCATGGCGGCGAGGCAAGCACGAAGCACGCCGGGGCGTCAATCTGCGCGGGCGGCCGCGATCTTAGCGCAGGCCGGTGAAGTCGTAGCGCATCAGCGCGTCGCCCTCGTGCCTCAGCCAGCGCCGGTGGCGCGCGTGATCGGGCAGAAGGCGCGCCACCACCGACCAGAACGCGGGCGAATGGTTCATCTCTTGCAGATGCGCGACCTCGTGCGCGGCCACGTAGTCCAGCACCTCGGGCGGCGCCATCGCCAGCCGCCAGGAAAACATCAGGCGCCCCTCATGCGTGCACGACCCCCAGCGCGAGCGGGTGTCGCGCAGCACGATCCCGGCATGGGGGCGGCCCAGGGCGGCGCTGTGCCGGTCTGCCGCCTCGGCCAGCGCCGCGCGCGCGACATGCTTGAGAAAGGCGGCCACCCGTGGCCCGGCGCGGGCCGGATCGGACGGGACGAGGAGCGCGGCGGCCTCGATCCGGGCCGCGCGCACCGGGGCGGGGGTAACGGCGAGCGGCCGGCCCGCAACCGGCAGGACCGTGCCATGCCCGACCGGAACGACCGGCGCCGCCCGCGCGCGCGCCGCGCGCACCCAGTCGGCCTTCGACCGGGCGAAGGCCGCCGCCTCGGCCTCGCTGGCGCCGGCCGGGATCGTCAGCGTCACGCGCCCGTCGAGCCGCGAGACCCGCAGCGACAACCGCCGCGCCCGCGCCGAGCGGCGCAGCAGCACCGCGACCGGCGGTTCCCCCGGCAACCAGATCTCGGTCATTCCGCCCCCTCGCGTGGTCGTTTCACCCCGTGACAATAGCCAAGCCCGCCGCGGCGGAAAGCCCGTTCGGCGCGCGCCCGGAAAGGCTTTGACACGCCCCGCGCCCTGTGGCAGTGGAGCGCGACTCGACCACCCGCGATGCAAGGAGTGTTCCATGCCCAAGGACGAATGGGGCGTAAAGCGCCTGTGCCCGCAGTGCGCGAGCCGGTTTTACGATCTGCGGCACGACCCGATGACCTGCCCCGAATGCGGCCACAGCTTTTCGCTGGAAAGCCTGACCTCAGGCCGGGGCCGTACCCTGATCGCCGAAAAGGCCCCGCCGCAGGCCCGTGCCAGCCAGGTCGACGATCTCGATGCCGATACCGATATCGACGAGGATTCCGCCGATGTCGATCTCGACGACGATCTGCTCGAGGATGACGAGGACGACAACGTCTCGCTCGACGAGATCGCCGATGTCGCCTCGTCCGACGAGGAAAGCTGATACCGGGTTCCGGCCGGCGCGATTTGCGCTTGCACAGCGCGCCGGCCTTGCCTATACGGCGCGACACGGGCGGAGACGCCCGGACCTCCGGTGGGGCCATAGCTCAGTTGGGAGAGCGCTTGAATGGCATTCAAGAGGTCAGGGGTTCGACTCCCCTTGGCTCCACCAATACTTTGAAAATTTCCTTTTAAATTCGAGGATTTGCCGCGAGTATGTGGCCGCGTGCCCGCCATCTTATCCCCCACTCGTTCTGTCGCTGTCTCGCGTGCGCAGTCCTGTTCTGCACCGGACTCACCGTCTCAACGTGCCTTTTGGCAGCAATCCGCAGTGGTTGCATGGCTGAACCCGAGCCGCCGCCTAGAGCATTTGGCTGATTCTCTAGCGCTCATCGGTTTGCAGTGCGAACTCGTGCCAATTCCAAGGAGCGAACACGAAGATCAAGGGGACACCCTAAGCCGGATCTTGACCTGCTTCGACTAGCCGCAGACCGGTCCGTTGGACGGGACTTGAGGATGATGCCGGGACGGCTCGGGCGAGGCAAATGGGTTGGAGATTGGTTTGTAAAGGCCAAAGAGCGTCGACGACTTCTTCGTGTACACAGCGGACCTTCAGGCTGGACGCAGCGATCGACGGCTTCGAGCCCGTAGCAGCCGATATCGACTTCAGCGGCCAGGTTTGAATTCGGCCGCACAACTGCCGCTGGATGAAGGCACCAGATCTGTCCCGTAATGGATGGTGGAGGTTTGTATTATTTTTCATATAATTGCGCAGTGTTGTGAGCAGTACTTGTTCACATCTCGTTTGCGCTCGCTCGTGGCTCGTCGCATGCAAGGCGGTGGCCTTCGGCGCGGTCACTGATGAAGCCGGCCCGCTGCAAGATGGTGATCGCCGACGGAACCGCCGGAAGCCCCTGCGGTTTCCCGCAGGCGCCATCCATCACTCGCTTTGAACTATCTCGCTGTAGACGCCCCGCAGGTTCAGCGTGACGGTCACGTCGGCATCGTCGCGGTTGCGCCAGAACCAGCCGTGCTCGCCTGAGAACGGCGCCTCGATGCTGCCTGCGCCGTCGGTCGCGCCGCGGCCGCGGTCGTAGTCCACCGACTGGCCGTCGCCGTGGGCGTGCAGATCGAAATTGATCCGTCCGCCTTCCGCGACCCACGAGTATTCGACGATATCGCCTGCGGCCATCACCATCTTGACCTCGGTGAACGCGTCCGGCGCCAGCGTGAAGGTCAATGTTTCGGTCCACGCTTCCTGCGCATGGGCCGCGCCGACGAAGAGCCCGAAGAGGTCGTCTATCAAGCTTGATGACTGCTCGCCGCCGCCGTGGACCGCCTCATCCTCCGCCGCCTCTCGCGCGAGTTGCTGCTTGATCTCTCCCATTTCGGTCAGGCCGAGGACATTGCCCACGCCGGTCGGGTCGATCCCGTATTCGGCCGGCAGGTAGGCGCCGACCCCGATGAAGGCCGCGCCGATCACGGCGGCGATGGTCGAGCGCCGCAGTTGTTTCGGCGTCGGCAGGAGCGCCGGATCGGGCTTCTCTGCGGTCAATTGCATCGTGTCGCGCATTCTATCGATGAGTTGCATACCTAATTCTCCTTATGCGACCGTGAGGAAGCCGTTGATCTGGTAGACGGTGAGCCAGATGCCGAGGCCCACCATGATGACGTTGGCGACGACGGCCTGGCTCATGAACCGCTCGGACCTTCGCCAGTAGCCCATCACGACGAGGATCGCGAAGAGCGCGAGGATCTGTCCGACCTCGACCCCGACGTTGAAGGCCAGCAGGTTCCACAAAAGGCCATCCTCGGAGATGTCGTATTCGATGATCTTCGAGGCGAGGCCGGTGCCGTGGAAAAGGCCGAAGATCAGCGTCGCGGCCTTGGTGTTGGGCTGGAAGCCGAACCACTTCTGGTAGGCACCGAGGTTGTCGAGCGCCTTGTAGACGACGCTGAGGCCGATGATGGCGTCGATGATGTAGGAATTGATGCCCCATCCCCACCAGACGCCAGCCAGCATCGTCGCCGAGTGGCCCACGGCGAAGATGCTGACATAGATGGCCACGTCCTTCATCCGGTAGAGGAAGAAGACGACGCCCAGAAGGAACAGGATATGGTCGTAGCCCGTCACCATGTGCTTGGCGCCGAGATAGATGAAGGAGATGACGTGCACCCCCCAGATTTCCTGGATGTAGCCCGCGTCACCGGGGGTGACGTCATGGGCGAGCACCTGCGCCACGCTGGAGGCGTAGAGCGCAAGGGCTGTCAGAAGGATGGCCGTGACGCGTCGCGACGCGAGCGCGTGCAGGCCCGTTGAGTTGTAACTCATGAAATGGTCTCCGTTTGTGCGATTGATGATCGGTGAGGCCGCGCGCGGGCGCGGCGCCGATCAGGCACGCGGAGGTCGGTCTATCCTGAATGTGTGGTGCCCACCGCCCGGCGAGGCCTTCAGCCGCCACGCATCCCGGTAGGCGGAGGTCGGATGGCTTCGGTCTCCGAGCACCAAGAGCGCCTGGCTGTGGTCGTGGTCCGCCACATCATGGCTGTGACCGTGCATCGCCCAGTAGAGGTCCTCCTCGAACCCGTGGGAATGCCCGTGATCAGCGATCATCTCCAGGTGATCCTGGATCGTCTCGAACACGGCTGGTGCGTGGGTCGCGACGGGCATGACGGACCAGACGACCAGCGACAGGCAGAAAAGCGCTACAAACGCCTGTCGTCCGAATGTCGCCAAGGGTCTCATCGGTCTTGCCTGTTCGCCCGCTCATGTTCGTGGCCCGTCGCGGGGCCATCTTGTTCTATCCCCCCAGGGAGGATAGCGTATTTCTATGACAAAGCCGCACATCCACGCAACCCATCCCGCCCTGATCGCCCGGCTGAAACGCGCCGACGGGCATCTGCGGGCGGTGATCGGGATGATCGAGGACGGCAGGCCCTGCCTGGAGATCGCCCAGCAGCTGCAAGCGGTCGAGAAGGCCGTCGCGAACGCCAAGCGGGCGCTGATCCACGATCACATGGACCATTGCCTCGACGCCGACCATGCCCCCGCGGATCGCGACGAACTGAAGGCCATCGCCCGCTTTCTCTGAGGCCGCCCATGCTGACGATCCTTGCCGACCGCACCTATCGCCACCTGTTCGCGGCACAGGTCGTGGCCCTGCTGGGCACCGGCCTTGCGACGGTGGCGCTGGGGCTTCTGGCCTATGATCTGGCGGGCGACGGCGCGGCGATGGTGCTGGGCACGGTCTTCACCATCAAGATGGTGGCCTATGTCGGCATCGCGCCCATTGCGGGAGCCTTCGCGGACCGCGTCAACCGCCGCGCGCTGCTGGTGGGGCTCGACGTGGTGCGGGCGGGCGCGGCACTCTGCCTGCCGTTCGTGACCGAGGTCTGGCAGGTCTACGTCCTGATCTTCCTGCTGCAATCGGCTTCGGCCGCCTTCACGCCGACCTTCCAGGCGACGATCCCCGATGTTCTTCCCGAGGAGGCGCGCTACACCCGCGCCCTGTCGCTGTCGCGGCTGGCCTACGATCTGGAAAACATCGTCAGCCCGACGCTTGCCGCGTTGCTGCTCGCAGTTATGAGCTACAACTCCCTCTTCCTCGGCACAGCCGTGGGCTTTGCCGCTTCGGCGCTGCTTGTGGTGTCGGTCCTGCTGCCGAGCCCGAAGCCGTCCGAGCCGCGCGGCGTCTACGACCGGACTACACGCGGCATCCGCATCTACCTTGCTACGCCGCGCCTGCGCGGGCTGCTGGCCCTGAACCTTGCGGCGGCGGCGGCCGGCGCGATGGTCTTGGTCAACTCGGTGGTGCTGGTGCGCGGCACGCTGTGCCTCGACGAAAGCGCGCTCGCCTGGACCATGTTCGCCTTCGGCGCGGGCTCGATGCTGGCGGCACTGACGCTGCCGCGCCTGCTCGACCGCGTGCCCGATCGACCCGTGATGATCGGCGGTGCCGCGATCATGGTGCTGACGCTACTGGCGCTGGCCGGGGAGATCGCGGCCCTCGGCCTCGACTGGCACTTCCTGCTCGGGGTCTGGCTGCTCGTGGGCCTCGGCTATTCCGCGGTCCTCACGCCGTCCGGCCGGCTGCTTCGTCGCTCGGCCCATGCCGAGGACCGCCCCGCGCTCTTCGCCGCCCAGTTCGCGCTGAGCCATGCCTGCTGGCTCGTGACCTATCCTCTGTCGGGCTGGCTGATGACGCAGTTCGGGCCGGTTACTGCGCTGGGATCGCTGTCGGCGCTTGCCGGCGTTGGAGCTCTGCTGGGTCTGCGCCTCTGGCCGAAGGAAGACCCCGAGATCCTCGAACACACCCACGACAACCTGCCGCTCGACCACCCCCACATCAAGGGCGAGCGGCGTCATGCCCATCCCTTCGTTGTGGACGACGAACATCCCCGCTGGGCTTCCCAACTCTGAGCCGAGTTGTCGATTTGCTAGCGCTCCGGCGTGAAGGGTTGTGGCGGACGCCTTATGCGTGCCGCTCAAAGACCTCGGTCGCGCCGTTGCGCAGAACGAGCAGCGTTTCATAGGCGTCGTGCTGGTCGCCCATCTCCATTCCGGGCGAGCCGATCGGCATGCCGGGCACCGTTAGGCCAAGCGCGTCAGGGCGCTCCGCCATCAACCGCTGCACATCGCCGGCCGGCACGTGACCTTCGACGAAGTAGCCGTCGATGAACGCTGTGTGGCACGAAGTCAGTTCCGGTGTAACGCCTGCGCGGGCTTTAATCGTCCAGAGTGTTTCCTGATCGACGTCGCGCGCTACAGCATCGAAGCCAGCACGCACCACGTGGTCGACCCAGGCCGAGCAGCAGCCGCAGGTCGGCGATTTAAGAACCTCCATTTGACCAGGCGTTGCGAGTGCCGGACGGGCGAGCGTCGCCGCGCTCAAACCCGATGCGAGGCCGGTGAGGATGAAGTGTCTGCGATCCATGTGTTTTGTCTCCAATCTCAGTTATCCTTCGGGCTACGCGTCAGGCAACGCGCAGCCAGGTCATCATTCCGCCGGCCGAATGCTCCAGCATATGGCAATGCAGTAGCCAATCGCCGGGGTTGTCCGCGACGAAGACGATCTCGACGGTCTCGCCCCGGTTCATCAGGATTGTGTCCCGCAATGGGCCCAAGCGACCGCCCACGCCGATCCGCCGGAAGTGATGCCCGTGCAGATGCATCCCGTGCGGCCAGGCGGTGTCGTTGATCATGGCGATCCTCACGGTTTCTCCCAGGCGCGCGTCAAGCAGGGGCGTATCCCCCATGTCCGCCATCCCATTGAAGGCCCAGACCTTGCCCTCCACCGCCATGTCACGCATGCCCATCATGCGACCGCCCATCATCGCGCCGCGCATGCTTCCCATGGCGCCGCCTTCCATTCGCAGTTCAGCCCGCGCAGCGGTCTCGAGCGATCCAAGGACGGGGACAGGGTTTGGCGGCAAGGCGCCCGGTGCGGAGAGGCGGGTCTGTCGCGCAACGCCCGCAACCGGGAAGGCGGCGATGGCGTAACCCCCGTCCCGCTCGAAGCTCACAAGGAACGCTTCCTCACCGATCCCCGCAACGACGTCTACGATAAGGTCGGCCCGTTGCGCCGGCGAGAGGGTGAGCTCGCCAAGTGGCTGCGGCGCCTCGAGGGGCATGCCGTCGAGCGCGACGACCCAGCCCTGCAGCCCGCGCGCCTCCAAAGTGAAGATCCGCGCATTCGCCGTGTTCACAAGACGCAGGCGCATGCGGGTATGGTGCGCCACCTCGCGCGACCAGCGCCCGTTTCCGTTCACCGTGATCCAGTTGCCGATCCTGCCCCCGTGGGCCCAGTCATGCATGTTGCCGAAGCCTTCGGCGATCTGGGCGTCGTCGGTGAGACGCCAGTCGTCGATCAACAGGACCTCGTCCAGATCGACGTCCGGTGCACCTTCGTTTTCCTCGACGATCAGCGCGCCGTAGAGGCCGCGCGCCATCTGCTCGTAGGTTAGGTTGTGGGGATGGTACCAGTAGGTGCCCGCGTCCGGCAGCGCGAAATCGTAGAGAAACTCTTCCCCCGGCTCGACGGCTGGTTGCGTCAGCCCGGCGACCCCATCCATGCCATTTTCGATCCGGATGCCATGCCAGTGCACGCTTGAGGCCTGGGGGAGGTCATTGCGGAAGCTCTTTGTCATCCGCTCGCCTTGTCGCGCGCGCAGCGCTGGGCCGGGCACGGTGCCGTCATAGCCCCAGATCCGCGTCTCCGGATACTCGGCCGGCGCTAGGCGGGCGCTGCCCTCCCGGGCGTTCAGGAGCGGCGCGGTTTTGGCTCGTGCGAAGGTCGGCAGTGTGGCGGCGGCAGCGGCGGCCAGCACGGAGCCGTGAAATTGTCGGCGTGTTATGCGGGTCATGAAGCGTCTCCAAACGTCTGGTGGGCCCGCCCCTCGGGTGGCGCGTAAATTGCGGTCTGCGCGCTGTCGTCGTTGCCCGGCGGCGCGGAGAGCGTGGTAAGTGCTGCTGTCGCGACAAGTATGCCTGCCACCAATCCCGCCTCAACGCCGATGGAGCGGCGCAGGCGCGCGCCAGCTCCCGGCGTCCCTGCTAGAAGCTCGGGCGTCAGCGTGAGCTTGTTGACGGCGGCCAACGTCAAAACGCCAGCGAAGAGGACAAGCTTGACAGCGAACATCTGCCCATAGGGGCTGGACAGGGCGGATGGCGTCGCAGCGCCGAGGAGTGCAAGCGTAAACCCGCCAGCAAGGACGACAAGGCCCACGGCCCAAAGCGCCCGCCGCCCGAATTCGTGGGCCAGGGCGCCGGCCCGCTCTGGAGGGTCGAGCCGCGCCGCCCTCGCCAACGGCGCAAAGGCGCCAACCCAGAACGCAAGGCAGAGGATATGCAGCGTGATGAGCGCGCCGAGAATGATCTGCGGCTCGCTGAGCGCGTGGCCGCGCAGCGCGAAGGACGCGGACGCGATGCACGCGCCCAACACAGCGAGGACAAGGCCCGCCCGCGCGCTCCAGAGGACCGCGAGTATCAGTGCAAGCCCCACGAGTCGCAGTGCTACGCTGGTCCCAAGTGGGCTGTCCACCACCATCCCAAGGATCATTGGGTCAGTTGCGCCGTCCCAGGTGCCGCCCATAAGGAAACTGGCCCGCACCGGCAGCCGTAGCACGGAAAAAAGAGCCGCGGCGAGCACTGAGGCGACGGCTGTCAGGCGGAGCGCTGCGCGCCCGTGTTCGCTCAGTTCGCGCAATGTCGCAAGCACAAGCACGCTTCCGATGGCGCTGAGCGTCGCCGCATAGGCGAGCGTTTTCAAGCAGATCGAAAGCCATGTAACGGCATCGGCAGAGGTGAGCGCGGCCAGCATCCGGTCTCAGTCGGCCAACTCGAAGGAAAAACTGCCCTGCATGGCGTGCCCGTCAGACGCCAGCCCACGCCATTCGACCGTGTAGCTGCCCGGTGCGAGCGGCGCTGGCTCGGCATGGAACTCCAGCGACGGCTCCAGCCCGGTGCCGCGCTCCATCGGCATCTCGGTACCGTCCGCGTTCACCAGACGCACCATGGTGATCCGCATCGGGTCATCGAACACCATGTGGATCATTTCCGGCGTTTCGGTGAGCCGCGCTCCATCTGCCGGCGTAATGCCTTCTTTTTCGGAATGCGCAAAAAGCGGAGTTGCCGACAGGCAAATCGCGGTCGCGGTAAGTATGCGGGAGAGTTTTCGGTACATGTCTCGGCCAGTTAATTGAAGTATGGGCGACCGGCGCGGAGTGGCCGGTCGCTGCGTTGCGTGGTTCAGTTCGGCATCATCGCGCCGATCGCGTACATGCCGTCCGATCCCTTCACGAGCATAAGCGTAACTTCATCGCCCGCGGAGATCTCCCCCATCATTTCGGCGTTCTCGAGAACGGGCAAGTCCATGGTCATCGCAGGCCAGCCGATCTCCGGGATCGGATCATGGCTGACATTGGCTGTGCCGTCGCCGATCGAGTTGACCACGGCCTTTGCGGGGACCGCGCCCTCCATCTGTTTGGACGACATCGGCATGTTGGAATGGTCCATGCCATGGTTCATCTGGGCGAGGGCCGGCATGGACATCAGAGCCAGAAGGCCGAGGGCTACAGTGAGTGTCTTCATCGGAAGCTCCATCAGTTGGTTTACGGGTTTGTTTATTCGGCAGGCATAGACTGTTCAGGCCGCAGAATGAGGGGAGCGATCTCGCGATTTACGCGGCGCAGGGCCAGCACCTTCCAGATCACGAAGATCGATGGGATCACGAAAAGGGTCAGCAAGGTCGCTGTCACCATGCCGCCGATCATCGGCGCCGCGATCCGCTGCATGATCTCGGACCCGGTGCCGGTGCCGTACATGATCGGGATGAGAGCCGCAAAGATCGTGGCCACCGTCATGACCTTGGGGCGCACCCGCAGCACCGCGCCTTCGAAGACGGCCTCCTCGATGTCGTCGCGGGTCAGCTTGCGGTTTTCGGCCTGAGCGAGTTTGCGGCGCTTTCCCCAAGAGAGATTGAGGTAGAGAAGCATCACGATGGCGGTCTCGACCGCGACGCCCGCGAGCGCGATGAAGCCGACAAGCACGGCCACCGAGATGTCGAAGGCGAGATACCAAAGGAACCAGACGCCCCCGGCTAACGCCAAAGGCAGGGCCGCGAGAATGATCCCGACCTCAATCACCCGGTTGAAAGCCATAAAGAGCATCAGCGTGATGATCAGAAGCGTTGCGGGAGCCACGATTGTAAGCCGTTCCTGCATCCGTTCGATGTATTCGTACTGGCCCGACCAGGTGAGCGAATAGCCCGGAGGCAAGGGCACCGCTTCGGCGACCCGCGTACGCGCCTCGGCGACATAGCTGCCAAGGTCTCGGCCTGCGATGTCGATGAAGACGAAGCCCGTGCGCCGGGCGTTCTCGGACCGGATCATCCCCGGGCCATCGACGATCCGGATATCGGCGAGCGCGGCGAGCGGGACATGGGCACCCGAAGGCGTGACCACGGGCAAGGTTTCGAGCCGCTCTGGGCTGTCTCGCCAGGACTGCGGGTAGCGCAGATTAATCGGGAACCGTTCGAGCCCTTCGACGGACTCCGACACCTGCATGCCGCCGATTGCCGTCTGCACGACGTCCTGCACGTCGCGGACGCTCATCATATAGCGGGCGGCCGCGTCGCGTTTCACGTCGATCTCGATGAAGCGCCCGCCGATGGGGCGTTCGGCATAGGCCGAGGCGGTGCCGTCTATGCCGCGAACGGCCTCTTCGACCGCGATGCCGATCCGTTCGATCACGTTCAGGTCGGCGCCCGAGATCTTCACGCCGACGGGCGTCTTGATGCCCGTCGCCAGCATGTCGATCCGGTTTTTGATCGGCTGGATCCACACATTCGTGACGCCGGGCACCTGAACCACACGGTCAAGTTCGTCACGGATCCTCTCCATCGTCATGCCGGGGCGCCATTCCTCCTCGGGTTTCAGCTGGATCGTGGTTTCGATCATCGTCAGCGGCGCCGGATCGGTTGCCGTGTCCGCGCGTCCGAGTTTGCCGTGCACCGTCTCCACTTCGGGGATGGTTGCGATCAGCCGGTCAGTTTGCTGCAGTACCTCGCGCGCCTTGCCGATGGAAACACCGGGGTAGAGCGACGGCATGTAGAGAAAATCGCCCTCGTTCAGTTCCGGCATGAACTCCGAACCGAGGCGCTGGAGCGGATACCACATCGAGGCGACAACAGCGACGGCAAGCAAGGTCGTCGCCCAGGGCCAGGCGATGGCCGCGTCAAGGAACGGGCGATATATCCAGACGACGACGCGATTGAGCGGGTTCTTGCGCTCTGGCAGGATCCGACCGCGAATGAAGTATCCCATGAGCACCGGCACCAGCGTGATCGACAAGATCGCCGCTGCCGCCATGGCATAGGTCTTGGTATAGGCCAGCGGCTTGAACAGCCGTCCTTCCTGATTTTCCAGAACGAAGACCGGCAGGAAGCTGACGGTGATGATGGCGAGCGAATAAAACAGCGCAGGTCCGACTTCGGATGCGCATTCCTGCACGATCCGCCAACGGTTCTCAGCCGTCAGCTTTTCCTTCTCGAGCCGACGGTGCATCGCCTCGATCATCACGATGGCCGCGTCAACCATGGCGCCGATGGCGATGGCGATGCCGCCCAGGGACATGATGTTGGCGTTCACGCCCTGCGCCTTCATCAAGATGAAGGCCGCGAAGATACCCAGGGGGAGCGACAAGAGGATCACCAGCGACGAGCGCAGGTGCAGAAGGAACGCGGCGCAGACCAGCACCACCACGATGAATTCCTCGGTCAGCTTCTTCTGAAGGTTCGCTATGGCCCGTTCGATGACGCCCGAGCGGTCGTAGGTTGTCACGATCTCGACGCCCTCGGGCAGGTTCGAGCGCAACTCCTCGATCCGCGCCTCCACCGCCTTGATCGTGGCCAGTGCGTTGCCGCCCCAGCGCAGGATCACAACGCCGCCCACAGCGTCGCCTTCGCCGTCGAACTCGCCGACGCCGCGTCGCATCTCCGGCCCGAGCCGGATCTCGGCCACGTCGCCCAGTGTCAGCGCCGCGCCCCGCTCGTTGACCATCAGCGGTGCGCTGGCGAGATCCGCAAGCTCGTCGATGTAACCCGACGAGCGGATCATGAACTCCGCTTCGCCCATCTCGATCACGCTGCCACCGGTTTCTCGGTTGGCTGCCTGGATCGCCCCGCGCAGCTGCGCGAGCGTGATGTCGTAGGCGCGCAGCTTGTTTGGATCGACGACGACCTGGTACTGCTTAACCATTCCGCCGATGGTCGCGACCTCCGAGACGCCTTCGACGGCTTGAAGCTCGTATTTGAGGAACCAGTCCTGAAGCGTACGGAGCTGCGACAGATCGTGGTTCCCGGTGCGGTCGATCAGGGCGTATTGGTAGATCCATCCGACGCCGGTCGCGTCCGGACCTAGCTGAGGGGAAACGCCTTCAGGCAGGCTTCCCGTAATCTGTCCGAGATATTCCAGTACTCGAGAGCGCGCCCAGTAAAGATCAGTGCCGTCCTCGAAGACGACATAGACGAAACTGTCCCCGAAGAATGAAAAGCCGCGCACGTCCTGCGCGCCCGGCACAGCCAGCATCGCCGTGGCCAGTGGATAGGTGATCTGGTTCTCGACCACCTGCGGCGCCTGACCGGGATAAGGCGTGCGCACGATTACCTGCACGTCGGACAGGTCAGGGATCGCGTCCACCGGCGTCTCGCGGATGGCCCAGACCCCGGCCGCCGCCATCATGAGCGCGAGCGCCACGATGATGAAGCGGTTCGCGATCGAGGCGCGGATGATGGCGGGGATCATTGCGATACGCTCCGCACAGCGGCGGTGCCTACGAGTGTCATCGAAAAGTCGGGGTTCCTATGCAGAAGCAGGGTGAGTTCTTCCCCGGTGGGCAAGGCGGCCGGATCGATGTCATCGGCGATGGCGAAATCCATGGTCATACCCGGCATGCCGATCTCGGCAATGGGTCCGTGGGTGATGTTGGCCATCCGCGCATCGAGGTCGACTGCATTGATGGTGCCCGATACCTCCATCGGCGGCTGCACGGGTTCGGCAGCTGCCAGCACCATCGTCATGCCGTCCGGGCGCGCAAAGGTGAGCGACATTTCCGTCCCGGTCGGCAGAGAGGCCAGGTCGAGATCGGCGTCGACTGCAAACGCCATCGTCATCCCCGGCATCCCGATCTCCATGATCGGACCGTGAGTTATGGTCGCCCGCCCGGCCTCTGCATCGACGGCGTCGATAGTACCGGTGACGGTGATTGGCGGCGCACTCGGGACGACAGGCGCGGCAGCCTTCAGCACCATGGTCATTCCATCCGGCCTTGCAAAGGTGAGGGTCATCTCCTGATCTGTTTCGGTTCCAGAGAGGTCCAGTTCCGGGTCCACAGCGAACGCCATCGTCATGCCTGGCATGCCGATTTCGGTGATCGGTCCGTGGGTGATCGTTGCCTGTCCAGTTGCCGGGTCGATGGCGTCAATCGTTCCTGAAATGACAATAGGAGGAGCC
This sequence comes from Paracoccaceae bacterium, assembly GCA_024742695.1. Taxonomy (GTDB): domain Bacteria; phylum Pseudomonadota; class Alphaproteobacteria; order Rhodobacterales; family Rhodobacteraceae; genus JANSXY01. The sequence continues at coordinate 20,316 of JANSXY010000021.1, forward strand.
GCCGCGGTCGGCGTCTCGTCAACTTTCCCCACCGCAGGTGCATCTTCGCCCTCGGCGCGCACGGCGATGATGGAGAACATTCCGTTCTCATCCTTGGCGAGATCGAACTCGATTGGCGTATCGAGTGGAACGCTTGCCGGATCGAGACCGGCCACATCGAGGTCCATCTGCATTGCTGGCCAGCCAAGATCTGGAACAGGGCCATGATTGAGCTTCAGCTTGCCTTCGGGCGTCACGGCCAGGGCCATGCCCGTTCCCGTCGCCGCGACCCCATCATCGGGACCCAGCTCGATCAGGCCGAGCAGACCGTCGGCGCCCCGGGCGGCGCGGAACGACACTTGCTCTCCCTCCCGCAGCCGGTCCAGCGACACGTCCGCGCGCACCGGGAACTCGGACGTCATGGCCGGCCAGTCGAGGCTTTCCAAAGTACCATGGCGAAGCGTCGCGACCCGCCGGTCACGGTCCAGCGCGACAAGCGTGCCTGTCCCGCGCGCGGGCTCTTCATCTGTCGGCGCCATCCGCATGAAGCCCGCACTCAGGGCGCTTTCGCTGTCGATCAGGAACTGGGCGGAGGCCACGACCTCCTCACCCGGAGACAAGCCTTGCAGAATTTCCGTGCGGCCGCCTTCTCCGAAACTGTCGCGCAGGCCCGTCGTGACGAGCCGGGGCCGGAACGTGCCCTCGCCCGTCTTCAGGATGACCCGCTCCGCCGATCCGGTGCGGATCACGGCCTCGGACGGAACTGTCAGTACCTGACGGCTTGTATTGGGAAGGAGGCTCACGTTCCCGAACATGCCGGGCCGAAGCAGGCCTTCCGAATTGTCGAACCGCAGGCGCACGGGAAGGGTTCGCGTGCGCGGGTCGAGCTCGGGATAGACGTAGTCGATCCTGCCTTCGAAGACTCGCCCCGGAAGATGCTCGAAGCTGGCGACAGCAGTCATGTTTTCCGAAAGGCGCGAGATGTCACGCTCGAACACATCTACGATCAGCCACACCTGGCTCAGATCCGTGATCGACACCGCCTGCGTTCCCGGCTGCAGGAACATGCCGTCCGCGGCCTCGAGAGCCACCACGATACCGTCCCTCGGGGCTTCGACGGTTATGCGACGCGCGACCTCTCCGGATGCCTCGATCTCTGCGATCTGCCGCTCGGTGGCACCGTGGCTGCGCATTTTGTTGCGCGCCGCCTCGAGCGATAGCCCCGTGCTGTTTTCCAAGGCCCTCAGAAAATCGAAACTTGCGACACCGAACTCCGGCGAGAAGAGCTCGAACAGCACGTCGCCCTTTCGAACGACGTCGCCAACGGCTCTGACATTCAGGACCTCAATCCATCCATCGACGCGCGTGTGAACATGGCTGGTGAGATGCTCGTCGTAGCCGACGAATCCGACGGTTTCGATCTTCGGCGCCACATCCGTCATCCGCGCCAGTGCGGTCCGTACCCCGATGGCGTTGATTTCGGCGGCGCTGAGCGAGACCTCCGAAGGATCACTGGAAGGTTCCTGACCGGCGTAAACCGGGATCAGATCCATTCCCATGGGCGACTTGCCCGGGCCGGGTTGCCGGAAATTCGGGTCCATTGGCGCGACCCAATAGAGAATTTCTGGGCCATCTGACCCGTCCATACTCGCAGGGTTGAGGTAGAACCTCTCTAGGGTGATGCCACCTGCGGAGCCGCCCGCCAAGGCAAGGATCGCGAGAGCCGTGTAGCGTCCACGCATTGCAACCTCCTGACAGCCGATCCGCTGCGGATCGGCCCAAAATCAAGATGGATCCGAGCCGCTCGAGGGTTCGAATCCGCAAGAACCTGTCAGGAAAGTCGGGGAGGTCGTTCAGGGAGAGGGGTGTTGATCGAAGGTCCGACCAGATTTGCCATCGACTGAGCGCAGGCGCTTCGGCTTTGCTCCAAAGACGGCGTAACGTTCGAGTATTGCAGTTCGGAAAGACAACAGGCTGACTTATGGCAACTCGACGCAGCCGTGGTGTCGGGTTCACAGCACTCCGCGTCGGATTTCCCGGATGTCATATGGTGCGACGCGTGGTTCATCGACCCAGAATCGGACGACGTCCAGGCGACGCTTCCACTGCTGTCATGCCCCGGATGTTCCATCGCGACAGCCGCAGCTACTCCGGCGATCATGAGCGCAAAGCACATGACCAGCGCCGTCAAACGCTTCGCTGCAGATCTGTCCGCGATCTTTCTCATGGTTATGAAATAGTTGGGGCAACGCGTCGAGACAACTGGATTTTACGTGACCGTACGAGGACCAGCCTTCCCAAGGTCCGTCTCGTCAGTCCAAACTAGGAAGCTGACTCTGCGACAAACGGTTTAGACCAGCGCGAGGTTGAAGGTCATCGCTACTCTATCCCGTTGGCGCGCTGCAAGGCGCGGACATAGGCGGAGATCCGCTGAACATCCCGATCGCTGACACCGTCGATGGCCAGCATGTTGCCGAACCGCCTGTGATGCAACTGGACACCCTGCGTTGCCGCGAGTGGGAATGCCACGTCGCCATGTCGCCATGGTGGCTCGGCTCGTAGATGCGATGAACGAGCGGCGGCCCCTGCTCGGAACCCGCCCCGTTCTCGCCGTTACAGGCTGCGCAATTCGCTTCGAAGAGGGCGCGCTCGTCTTCCCGCTCGGGCGTAAGAACCGGCAAGGTCAGAGAGGCAAGGTCTGGCCTGCTTGTGTCGTCGACCTCGGACGAAACAAGCGTCCAACCAACTGCTCCGGCGACTGCGAGACGTACGAAGCGGCCGCGCATCATTCCACAAGTGACGGAAGTGCGCGGCCGCATAGTGGTCAGAGACCCGCCGACTGTCTGTGGCCGTCGGTCAGCTGTTGCCTTGGCCGTACCGTGGGGACGACGGGCCGATCCTTCCAGCGTCGAGCAACAGCAGCGCGAACCGATAGGCCGCCATGAAGTCCTCGAAGTCGATCCACAGCTTCTTTCGGAGCCGTTCGAGATCACATGGCTGGAGGTTCCGAATGTGGTCCACCGGGATCTGGTACGTCTTGCCATCGTGGCGCTCGATCCCGTGGTCATTCACGACCCACTGCCGGCCTTTCCAGTAGACCTTGCCCAGGTCGTAGAACCGCGGCGGTATATGGGGCGCCGTGTCGATCGCCTCCGAGAAGTCGTTGTGCAGCTCGGCCGGGATGTCCTCAAGCTCTTTGGGCGTCATGGCGTGCTTCCTTTCGCTTGCCGTCAGGTTTCTGGGTCGGGACACCGGGACAGGGGACAGCCCTCTGGGCTGCTGTCCCCGTCCGTCCCGGGATGGATGTCCGGGACAGGGGCGTCTGCGTCCGCGCCTGTCCGCTGTCCGTCCGGATCCTCGTCGATCAACCAGGTGTTGCGGTCGAAGACCCGGATGAAGTCGTGCTCGAGGAGCCAGTCGCGGGCACGCTCGAAGCGCTTTCGGGCCGCATCGCCGTCAACGCCGTCTCCGATGCCCATCCGCTGGGCCTCGTGGCGCCACTGGTCGATCGAGACGATCCGCCGGTTCGTCGGGTAGTTGTCGCCCGATGGAACGATGCGACCATGACGGCGCAGCGCTTCGTGCAGGGCCTGCAGTGCGACCTCGGTGCGGCCTGTCGGCCGGGTCTTCCGCCTTGCAAGCTTCACATCGGTCGGCTGCACGACACAGCTGTCGATGACGTCGCCATCCTCGTCGTACCCAAGAGGGATGACGTCGAGCGTGTAGGCCACCTCGAGACCGGTCGCGCCGTCCCGCTGCTTCTCGAGCGTCGCGGACTTGATGAGACCGTCGGCCTTCAAGGCGATCTCGGTGTCGACTGCGGCTCGCAGGCTGCTATGCCCGCGTGCGCCCCGCGAGGAATCCTTGCCCTCGTGGTGGACAATCATGACGTGGCCGCCGAAGTGGTCCTTCAGTGCGGCGATGTTCGCGATGAACGCGCCCATGTCGTTGCTGGCGTTCTCGTCGCCCGCGCCGAAGCTGCGGGCCAGGGTGTCGATGACGATCAGCGCGTATCCGCGCTCGCCGGACGCCTGGATGATCGCCTGCGCGTCTTCGGGCCCGTGGAGGTCCACACGAAGAGGCAGGAGATCAACGTGTTCGCGGGCCGCTGCGTGCAGATCGGGCTTTCCGCGCTGCACCGCCAGAAACCGCCGCGCGACGCTGCCTTGCCCTTCCGCCGCGACGTAGAGAACACGGCCCTGCCGTACCCGGCAGCCGTTCCAGGAACTTCCGGCGCCGACGTGGAAGGCAATGTCGACCGCGAAGAACGTCTTGCCTACGTTGCTCTTGCCGTAGACGAGGGAGATCCCGTCGCGGTCGAGCCATCGCTTCACGAGGTACGGGGACGCCGGTGCGGCGGCGATGTTCGCGGCCGAGACGATCGCCGCGCGGATCACGTCGGCGCGCAGGAAGCTCACCGGGACGCCGGTCGACAGGTCAATCCGCATGGCGCATCTGCTCCATCAGGACATCGTTGAAGTCCTTGCCGTCCGGCGCCGAGATCATCGTCGCTTGCCAGCCCAAGCGGGCAGCGCGCGCACACAAGGCCTGCGCCGCGTCCCTTCCGGCCTGTTCGCCGTCGGCGCCGACGACGAGTTCGCCGGGTTCGGGCGGCAACCCGAGAATCGCCATGTTGCCGGTGGAGAGGGCCGCCCAGAATTCGCCGGGCTGATCGGGCGTCAGTTGGCGCAGCGCCAGCGTGGTCTCGACACCTTCCGCCACGACAAGCCGGCCTCCCGTGCCGCCGAGGCGCACCGCACCCCCGCGACAATCGCCGAGCATGGTTCGGCCAAGCTTGCGCCCGCTGTCGTCGAGGAAGACCCGGTGCACCCCGACCCGAAGATTGTCGCGAATGATCGGTGACACGAGGGCAGGGCGGTATGCGCCACCCTGACTGTACCACAGGGCCGGTTGGAACCTCTGATCCTCGCCCCAAAGCGTGATCCCGCGCGAGCCAAGGTACGTCTCCGCGAGGCTGCCCTCGATCGGCAGCCCCTGCTGCCAGATCGCCTGTGCCCGCAGCACGCGTGCCTGGCGGTCTGCGCTGTCCCGTGCGGCGATCTCGCGCTGGATGGCTGGAGAGACGCGCGGCGATTGCCGGCCCGAGATACCCGCGGCCGAGAGGATATCCTCGAAGCGGCACCCGGCATGGCAGTAGAGCAGAAGCCGGCCGTCACTGGCCACGCGGATGCTGAGCGACGGCTCACGGTCGTCATGCGCGGGGCAGTGATCGACCCAGCCACCGGCGCAGGGACGCGCGCGTTTGCTCAGCGGGAATGGGACACCCATTCTCGTCATCTCGAAGCCTCGTCGTCTGGAGTGTGGCTCGGCGCTTTCGGAAACAGGTTGCCCCGTGCGTTCGCCTTTGCTGAACTTGGCCCCCCGAGGAGAAACCCCTGGCCCCCGGGGGGGGCTATTTCGTCGCCCAGCCCGTGCCGTTGCGCGTGTGCAGCCACCGTTCGACGTCGGTCTCCAGCCAGCCTACCGCGCGCGGCCCCAACCGGACGGGCCGCGGGAAGTCGCCGCTCGCCATCCATGCGTAGATCGTCGATCGCGACACGCCGAAACGCGCCTCAACCTCGCGGCGCCTCAGGATCTTCTTGGCCATCTGCTCGCCCCTTTGCTGCCTCGGCCTTCTCTGGCCTTCGCTGGAAATCATGGGAGCAGGCGGCGTGCCGCGCTAGTCGCGGAAAACTGGGAGCATTTCTTCGCACCTTTCCGAGCGCCAGGTCTTTGGATCGATCTGAAGCTTCTTCATCCCGTCGCCTATCGACCGCGCGAGCCGCTTTTCTGACACTGTCTGCGGGAAAAGCTCATCGCATCCTGGCACTTCACGGGCGCGCCTAATCAGTTCGCGCCTTGAAGTCGTGCGCTTGGTGATCGGTTCACCGCGTTGGCGCATCATTTGGACGACCCACCAACAGATGACAGCGCGCAACTCGTCCGTGCTGTAGCCCTCCTGGGCCTGCGGGCGTCCGCGGCCTTTCTTCTGAAGGGCGTGCATCCTGAGCGCGATGTCCGCTTGAAGCCCGAGTTCCAACAAGGGCCGAAGATGATCCGGGATTTTCCCCAACTCCCGTTGTAACCATTCTTCGCAATCGAGTGGTTCGGGTTCATCGTCGGCAATCTCGATGTCGAGAAGGCCACGCGGAGGACGTTCCGTCGTCATGACGCTATTCCTTTCTTGAGGGCTGAGCATCCGTTCCGCCGGCGAGGTAGTCGCACCAGGCCTGCATCATCGCGCGGCGCCGCTCGAACACGTCGGACCGCGCATAGGCCTTCACCACGGCATCGCCCGTCGCATGCGCCAGGGCCGCCTCTGCGACCTCTGCCGGAAAGTCGGTCTGTTCCTGCGCCCAGGTCCGGAACGACGTCCGAAACCCGTGTACGTCGGCTTCGAAGCCAAGTTCCTTCACCAGCTTCGACAGGGTCATGTCGGACAGCGCTTTGTCGCGAAGGCTGGGGAAGATGAGACCGCTCGACGTGCGCAGATCCTCGGCCCGGCGCAGGATCTCGACCGCGCGCGTCGACAGCGGCACACGATGCTCGCGCTTCATCTTCATGCGCTCGGCGGAGACGACCCAGGTCACCCGAGCCGCGACATCGAGGCTGTCCGCGCCGTGGAGATCGATCTCGTCCCAGGTTGCGTGGCGAACCTCTCCCGACCGCGCCGCCGTCAGGATCAGGAACTCGAGGGCGAGTTTTGTCGATTGGCTGGCATTCGAGGCCCAGACAGTGGCAAGGCATTCCGCGACGCGCCGGTACGGCAGAGACTTGCGATGCCGGGGCGCCTTCGCAACCTTGGGCAAGGCTGCCGTCACGCTTTCCGCGGGGTTGTCTTCGCGCCAGCCCTGGGCGATGGCCCACTTCAGCACCGTTCCGATGCGCTGGCGCACCCGTCGGGCGGTTTCGGCCTTGCTGGTCCAGATCGGGCTCAACACGACGAGCAGATCCGCCGTGGAGACCTCGCTGACGCGCTTCGAGCCGATCTTCGGGAAGGCGTAGAGTTCCAGGGACGTTATGAAGTCCTTCCGGTGCTTGTCGTTGCGCCAGGTCGGCCCGTGCATCTCGTGCACCTTCCGGGCTGCCGCCTCGAAGCTGGGGACCTCGCGGGCACGGCGTCGTTCGGCCAGCGGGTCGCCGCCGGCTCTGGCAAGTCTGCGATTGTCGAGGGCGGCGCTGCGGGCCTCAGCCAGCCCGACCAGCGGGAAACCACCGAGCCCCATCTCCGAGCGCTTCCCCCGGATCACGATCCGCTGCACCCACTGCTTCGAGCCGGAAGGGTTCACGCGCAGGTAAAGCCCGTTCCCGTCGCAGTACTCACCGGGTGCCGTCACGTTCCTCGCGAACTGGGCCGTGAGCGACGTCTTTGGCTTGCGGACCCCATGCATCGTCATCCAGCATATCCCCCATCGTATCCCCCAATAATGCCGGGAACCTACTGGAACATACCAGAACGAACTGGACGACCAAACCGCTTATGGCCATGATTCAGGAAGATTTTCTGGAAGTCACCGGAAGGCATGGGAAATCATGATGGGGGACCTTGGCTCCACCAAATTCGTCTCGTCCGCCGCGATATGATACAGGGCGCTGAAAAGCGGGCCTAATCGCGCGGTTCGAACGCCCGTTTTCCTGCAACATTCCAGCTTGTCCCCGAACACCGGCCCAAGGACGGCGTGGCGCGTGGCGAAGCCGCCATTTGTCCATTTTTCACAAGGACTTGTGAGAAAGCCGCGAAGCCGTTCGAGCACATCCTCGAAGTCCGGTGCCGGTGTTGGCGCTTCGTCGGGGTCTTCCAGGGGAAGCGCGCGCTCGCGATCGATCGCGGCAATGCGCGCCTCCTGCGTTCGGACGGACGCGTCGTTCGTCGCACCGACAAGAAGTCGAACAGGCTTGTCCTGCGCCTTCGATGGCGACGTCAGCGCCCTTCTCGTCTCGCAGATCCTCGAGCGGGCCAGCCCCTTCGTGACCGCAGGGTTGGCTGAAGGGTTCGGAAGATCGGGACGACAGCCCATTACAATGACGCGGTCGCGTTCCCATATCACGAACACGCCGGGTCAACGCCCGGCACGTGTGGATGCGCACGGGCGGCCCCGAATGCCACCCGCAAATCATGGGCGACCGATCCACCGCACTGCTTTCGTGACGACTGCACACCTCCACACAAAGGAAACGGCATGGGCTACTCGACACCGAAAACCCCGTTCGACCTCGCTGAATTTCTGAGCCGGAAGGCAAAGCCCGGCGCGGGACGGAAGCCAAGCTGGCGCCGACTGGCACCGCGCCGCCCCTCCGCCATCGGCGAGGTGGCCCCTGCCGCCGGACAGGATCAATCGACCAAGAAGGCCCCTGCTCGGTCCGAAACCCGATTGGTTGAACAGGAATAGATTTAGCCAAGATCAGATGGATAGGCGATACTTGGGAAATGTCTTCTCGGCAGGCCTAGCAATCCGCCCGCGCAGTGCCCACCTGTTGCTTGCATCTCTTATCTTCGGACACTGTTCCTAACGGCTCAGCTTTCGATTTTCAGCTTTGCCGGGCCGCTGCGCTGTGTGGGCGGCACAAAGACAAGGAACAACACGATGGCCAATGGCACCGTGAAGTGGTTCAATTCCTCCAAGGGTTTCGGTTTCATCGCACCCGAGGCGGGCAGCAAGGACGTGTTCGTCCACGTGTCCGCCCTCGAGCGCGCCGGGATCCATCAGCTCAACGACGGTCAGAACGTTACGTATGATCTCGAACGGGATCGGAACGGCCGGGAATCGGCAACGAACCTGGTCCTCGCCTGATCAAGGCTTGGGTTTTGCAGCGGGATTGGGCCGACATTGTCGGCCCAATATTTTTTTGGCCGGAACGATCCGGCCGGACGACATGGAAGAACTTAGGACGTGATTGAGACAAATTGGGGAACGCCCCTGACATTCATCGTTTCGCCGCAGGGCGATATCCAGAAATTCAGTACGATCGAGCAGGTCCGCTTCTGGCTCAGGCGAAAGTGGCCCGTCGCCGATGACGCGCGGGACCGGGCGCTGCGCCTTGCGGATGCCGCAATGGATTGCATGGCCCCGATCGGCTCGGCCCGCAGGGCCTTCGAGGCAGCCGCCGGAACCGCAGGCTTCCGCCCGGCCTGAACTGCCGGCGCTTCGTTGCAGAGGGCGCCGCGTTGGCCCCCCTGCATCCTGGTATCCACGCAATGCCCATCAGCGCGCGACTTCATCAGCCGCAGGCGGACGTCGTTGTGACCGTCGAGGAAGGGACGGGGCCGGTCATCGGGCGGGCTCCGATCCGACGGACGCCGCGAGATAGGCGTCCACCGCGTCCAGAAGTTCGGTGCAAGATCGGTCGACGATGCCGAGTTGGCCCAGATGCCCGACGATACCGGCGAGGTAGTCCCGGCTGGTGCCGAGGTCTCCGGCCCCGTGCGCGACATAGCGGACCTGCTCGTCATGCGTGAGGTCCGGGCGGACATCGGGCACGGCGTGATCGGCGAGAAAGGTCAGCACGCGGACAGTCTCGTCGCCGATCCGCGCCGGGACAAACCGGGCAAGATAGCCGGGCGCCAGCATCTCGCGCTGAAAGAGGATATCGGTCTCGGTCTCGACATCCTCGGCGGCGATCCGGAAGGCCAGCCCATCGCAGCCGTCGCCCGCATCCAGTGTCGCCATCAGGCCCGGCGCATCCATCGTTCCGCGCGCCCCCCGGTATTCCACGAGGATCAGGCGGCGGGCATGGCCCGGCACATGCGCGCGCCGCACCTCGGCGAAACGCAGAGCCGGGTTCCACATCAGCGAACCGTAGCCGAAGATCCAGAGGTCGCCCGAATGACCGGCCAGCGCCTCGCCCCGGATCGCTGCGCGCCTTTCCTCGGGATAAACCCAGTCCCGCAGATGCGGTTCCTGCACGATGAGATCCTCGGCGCGGAAAGTCCGGAAAAGCGAGGTTTCGGGGTCCGTGATCCGATCGCGGAGTTCGGGATGGTGGACGAAGGGGTCGGGCGTTTCAGGCAAGGCGGTTCTCCTTCGCGCCGCTGCGGCACGAGATCATGTCCATGCAGATCTCGACGCCCGAGAAACATCGATCGCCCAATGCCGGTCCGCCCGCCCCCTACGTTTGCCGGGGTGCCTGGCGGCCTGCGATGCGTCGCACTGCTGACCGCCTGCCGTGGTGCGGGGCGTCTGACCCTCAGCCACCGCCGGCATCTCCCCATTCAAGCCAGGCGCGTTCCTCGACGGTCAGTTCCGCGTTCATCCTGGCGTCATAGGCTGCAAGGTCATCGTCGGTCAGCACGCCCTCCCACTTTCGAGATGTCGCGCTGTCGAAGAACCCGGAATCGGCCTTCCAGAACCCTTGGCCGGCGGACGGCGTGAACCGGGCCGCGTTGGCCTTCATGCTGGCAAACGTCGCCGCCTCGGTGATCGCCGCCATGGTCCCGCCCGGATGGGCGATGCCGACATGCGCGGCCAGCGACGAAACAGCCCCCGGAAGATCGCGCAGCATGTCGGCATAGTGCAGCCGGATCAGGTTCTCGCGTGGCTCGCGCGCCAGTGTGCATCGGTAGTGGTCGAGGATGGCCCCGAGGCCGCGATGATCGACCTCTTCCGCAAGAAACTCCCGAAAGCTCTCCGACGGGTTTTCGGACAGGGGGGCCTGTCCCACGTCGCGGGCCATGTTGGCCAGATGCTTGCGATAGGAGAAATGCACGTCGATCGGGTGCCGATAGACCGTGACGTATCGCAATTGGGGCCAGAAGGGGATGCCGTCGAAAGGCGTGTGCGTCTTGACCTGCCGCCTGTGCTCCTGCGCCTTGATCCTCGCCATGACCTCGCCGAGATCGCGAACCTTGAAATCGATCCAGGGCGATCGCATCGAGGTCTGCGCGTCCACCTCCGGGTCGCCGGAGATCAGCATGGCAAGGATGCCTTGCGTCCAGGTCGTGCCCGACTTGGGCGGGGTCGAGACCACGATATCCCCCGCGCGCGGCACGAAGGCGTCCCAGCGGGAGCTGTCGGATACGGAGTCGGTATAGATGCGGCGGCGTGGTTCGGGATCGGCGGACATGCGTGTCTCCATCATGGCCCGGGTCATGACATGGCTCGTTCCTGCAATTCGGCAAACGGATCGCCGTCCCAGTCGCCATGGCTGCGCAGCGCGCGCAGGCGGGTGAAGGACGAGTAATCGAACATCAGTCCGGCGCGGTTCTGCTCCATCCGGGCGCGGTGGCGGCCGTCGTGATAGGCGGCCTCGCGCATCGCCTCGTCCGAACGCCAGAGCGAGCAGGTGAAACCGCTGCGCCCGTCCGCGCCGTTGAACACATCGTTACGCAGGTTCGAAGGCAGCGCGCCGTACCACGCCATGACCTCGGACACGCCTTCCACGAAGAGCCGGATGCGGGGCAGCATCCAGTCCTCCCGCGACAGGAACCCTGCCGTGGTGAGCACGACAAGCGGGCCGCCGGGATCGGCCGGGGCCGGACGCACGGCGGTGCCGTCCTCGATATCGCCGCGCCAGTTCACCTTGCCCCGGTGGGAGATCGGGATGGCGAGGCAGTGCCATGCCGCGACGGCTTCGGTCAGCCAGGGCATTCCGGCACCCGGATCGGCAAGCATCGCCTCGGCTTCGGCACGATTGTCCCAGATCCCCAGCCCGCCCCAAATGTCGGAGGTCAGGGTCGTCAGCCCGTCTGGGCCGGGCACGTGCTGCGGGCAGAACCGCCAGACCGAGGCGCCGGGCGCAGCGGCAAAGCTGCGATCCCGGGCGGCGACCGGCGCGGCAAAGCGCATCCGATGCACCGTGATCCAATCGTGGTCCTGCCCGTTCATGTCCGGTCATGATCCCCGCGCTGCAACGACGAGTGCCGCCAGACCGCCTTACTTGTGCGGCGGCGCGTACGCGCCGGTGACCTCGCCCGCCTTCTTCATGGCTGCCATCGCGTCGGACGAGGTCATGAGCTTCGTCGTTGCCGAGGCCGAGACCGTGCCTGTCGAGCCGACGGCCGCGGCGCCCGCCATCATGAACATGTCGTCCGGGCCTTCGATCAGGCAGACGACGTCGTACTCGCCGAAGGCGAAGAACATGTGGTGCAGCTTGCCGCCGAGCGCCTCGACGAGCTTGCGCGCGGCCGCTTCGCGGTCGGACGGGCTCGCGACCATCGCCTTGATGGCATCGCTGGAATAGGCCAGTTGGTACAGGTAGAAAGGCATGGTGTTTTCTCCCCCTTCGACGGGCCCCGCGTGTCGCCGTCCCGGTGACAGGAAGAGTGACCGGGCCGCGAGAGCGACGTCACCCAGCCGGACTAAAACGATCTAAATCGGCGCGAACCGCGTCCCGTTACCGGAGCGATTCGGCGGCACCTGCCGGGGCGAGGCCGGCGGCGATGAGGAAGAAGGTGTGCGCGCGGGCAAGGTAATCGGGGTTGGAGGTGAGCCAACGCCCCGCGAGCCGGGCCTCCACGAGGGTCGGGGCGATCTTGGCGACCCGCGCATATGCCGCCTCCGCCCGCTCGATGCGGCCGGCGCCCACCCAGGAGATCGCGGCGAGGATCAGGGGCGTGGCGCTTCCCGCGGCCTCGGCGAGCGCCGCCTCCGCCGCTTGCGCGGCCGCGCCGTAGTTTCGCACGGCGAACTGCGCGAAGCCGAGCGCGGCAAGCAGCGAACCGCGCGAGGGATCGCGCGGCGAGCGGCGCAGCGCGGCCTCGGCCAGCGGCACCCCCCGCTCGACATCGCCGTGGAACCCCTCGTAAAGCCCAAGCCACGCCAGCGTCACCGCGCAGTTCGGGTTCATGTCGTGGGCCTGGCGCAGCTCGGGCAGGCCCATCTCCGTGTCCTGGTTCATGAAGTGCAGCAGCGCCCGAATCCGGCGGGCGTGGTGGTCGGTGGGATCGGCCGCGATGGCCCGCGTGGCTGCGTCGATCCCCTCCGCCAGCGTGGCGGGGACCGAGGACGTGGTGGCGTGGTAGACGTTCCACCAGGCGACCCATGCCAGCACGCGCCATGCCGGGCCCGAGTTCGGATCGCGGTCCAGCGCTTCGCGCGCAAGGGCCGCGGCCGACTCGCGCGGGGCCGGATCATAGGCCATGTCCCCGGCCGAGATTGCGGACCAGCCCCGCAGCGCAAGGCCATGCGCCGTGAGATCTTCGGGCGCGGCGGTGCGGATCCGCTCGGCCTCGGCCCGGTCGATCTGCGGCGCGAGACAGGTCACGATGGCCCGGGCGACCTGTGCCTGCGTGTCGAAATGCCCGACAAGGTGGCGGTCGAAGACCTCGGCCCAGACATGCCCGCCGGAATGGGCGTCGATCAGCTGCGCGGTGACGCGCACGCGCTCGGACGTGGCGCGGACGCTTCCCTCCACCGCGTATCGCACACCCAGTTCGCGCGAGATGAGCCTCAGGTCGCGGGGCATGTCCCGGTAGGCGAGGGCGGAGTTGCGCGCCACCACGAACAGATCCCGGAACCGGGAGAGCTCGGTCGTGATCTCCTCGACGAAGCCGTCGGCGAGCCAGGACAGCGAGGCGTCGCCGCCGAGATCCGCGAAGGGCAGAACGACGACCGACGGCCGATCGGGAAGGCCGAGCGCCAGCGGACCCGCCGATGTGACCTCCAGCGCGAAGCGCAGGCCGCGGCCCGGCACCGTGACGATCGCACCCGCCCCGAGCAGACGCCGCAGGTTCGCAACCTGCACGTTCAGGTTGTTCTCGCCCACCACGGAATCCGGCCAGACCGCCGACATGATCTCGTCGCGCGCGACGACGCGATCCTTGCAGGCGATGAGAAGATCAAGAAGATCGAAGGCACGCGCGCCGATGGCCACGTCTTCGTCGCCTCGAACCAGCCGCCGCGCGCGCCGCTGCAACGTGAATTCTGAAAAACGAACGCTGTCCATCGGCAGTTTGGCGGCCCCTCGGGACGTACGCTAGCAGAGGAGAATGGTGTCGTCGCGTTTTTCCAGTGACCTCCGCCGCGGCGATCCGCCGGAAGACCGGCGGGCGACGCGCGCGGTGCAGCTTCTGCCCGGTCACACCGGGGCGGACAGCACGGTGTGATACCTCGGCGTCGAACGCGAAGACGCCGACAGGAATGCCGACGATGTCCGGCATCGCCCCCACGTCACAGTGCAGGGCCGAGGCGCAAACCGGGCAGACGTGGAACGTGATGCAGCAGCCCGTGTCGCCCATCCGCCGGTGCCCGCGCCGCAGGCGCAGGAGTCCGGGTGGATCATGTCGTGGCCCGTTCCTGCCGCCGAACCTGCTGCAAGCCTTGCGTGGTTCGGGCCGCTTTGGAACGTTTAAGGATGATTTAGGGCCGGCTTCAGGACGCTTAACCGGGGCTCTGGCAGGTTGGGATCAACGCAACGAGACCCAACCCCGGAGCCAGGCCGATGACCACCTTCAACACGAACACCGAGCTCAACGCCCGCGGCCGCCAGATGATGAAGGCCCGCGATCTCGTCGAGGCGCAGGTCTGGCGTCTCGTCGACCTGCTGCCCGCGGCCTTCACCCGCAGCGCGCCGGATGGGCAGACGGAACTGGAGAAGATCGCGCGCCGCGAGGCCGCGCGCCGCGCCGTCGACAACCTTCTGCGCTAATCGGGCAGGCCCACGCCGCGGAAGGCGTCGATCATCAATCGCCGCTGCTCGGGCTGACGATAGGGCGTGCTTTCCAGCGCAGCGCTCAGCGTGACGTCCGGGACGATGCGCCGCAATTCGCCGGCCATGCGGCGCGCGTCCTCGATCCGGCCCGCCGCCCAATAGGCAAAGAGCAGGAAGTTCACGCCGCTGCCGTAGGACGGAAGCTCGGCGACGACCTGCTCACCGATCTCGATGCCGGTCCGGGTCCGCCCCGCCAGCACATGGCAGAAGCCCGCCCCCATCCGGCAATAGACCGCCATGTCGCCCAGCGGATCGAGCCGGATGCCCGCCTCGAAGGATTCGATCGCCTCGTCATAGGCGCCGATATAGCTGAGCGGCCAGCCCGCCGAGAGGTTCACCAGCGCCGAATTGGGGCACAGTCGGCGCGCGCGGCGCACGGCCTCGGCGCCCTCCTGCTGGCCCCAGCCGGAGAAGGCGTGGAACTGCCCCGAGAAGACCAGCACCAGCGGGTCGTCGCCCGCCTCGGCCAGAAGGGCCTGCGCCAGCGGCGCGACCTCGAGGGTCTCCTCCCACGAGATCATGCGCGCTCCGCGCGCGATCAGGTAGGCGCGCACCTTCCACGCCTTGGCCATCTTGTAGGCCGGGTCGCGCGCGATGGCCTGATCCAGAAGGGCGACGCCCTTGCGGAAATCCTCCAGCGTGCGGACCCCGTAGACATGCGGCAGGGCGCGCAGCACGAGGTCATAGGCGCCGAGGTCCGCGGTCGGCTTGGCTTGCGCGATCCCGGCCTCGGCGAACATCAGCCTGGGCTCGACCGCGCCGGCGACGCGCGCGGCGATCTCGTCCTGCAATGCGAACACGTCGCCGCTCGCGCCGGCGAAGCGTTCCGACCAGATCGTCCGCCCGGTCTCGGCCTCGACCAGCTGGACCGTGACGCGCAGCATCTGGCCGGCCTGCTGCACGGACCCTTCGACCGCGTAGCGCACGCCCAGTTGCCGCCCGAGATCGGCGACGTCCACGGGCTCGCCCTTGAAGCGGAAACTCGTCGAGGCGGCGACGACGAAGAGCGCAGAGAGCCGTGACAGGCTCGCGATGATGTCGGTGACTAGGCCATCGACGAGATACGCGTTCTCCGCCGTGCCGGAGATGTTGGCGAAGGGCAGCACGACAAGCGAGGGCTTGTCGGGCAGGGGCGGGGCCGTCGGTGCCGGTCGATGGTCGGGCGCTGCGCCGATGGCCAGCTTGTAGCCCACGCCCGGCACCGTCGCGATGGCCTTTGGCCCCAACACCTTGCGCAGCGCGCTGATCTGGACGGTGAGGTTGCCTTCCTCCACGGTCAGCCCGCCCCAGACCTGCTCCAGCAGTTCAGCCTTGGATACCACCCGGTCGCGGTTGGCGTCGAGGTGGGCCAGCACGTCGAAGGCGCGCGCGCCGAGCGTGACCGGCGCGCCGTCGATCAGGACGTCGCGACTGTCGTGACGGAGGGTGAAGGAAGGGCGCGTCACCGGTCAGCCTTCGGGTATGCCCGCCGCCCGCAGCCCGGCGACCATGCGCATGCGGAAATCCTCGTCCCGGAATGGTGTCGTGCGCAGGTAGTAGGAGATCGTATTGCCGGGATGGGCCTTCACGTAGCGCGCGATGACGCGCTGCGCCTCGAGCGGTCGGCCGGCCAGTTCGTAGGCGGCGCCGAGCGCCTGTTCGGTCGTGCCGAAACCGGGATCGTCCGCCAAGGCCTTTTCAAGCAGGGACACGGCGCCCGCGTAGTCCTTCAGCCCGAACAGGCAGAAGCCGTGCCCGCTGCGGCAATGGCCGAGATTCGGGTCGAGGGGATTGATCCGGTAGGCATGCTCGAAATCGGCAATCGCCTCGGTGTACCGGCCGGCATAGGCGTTGATCCAGCCCGAGGACACGCGCACGAGGACCGAGTTCGGATTGAGCGATTTCGCCGTCTCCAGCGTCTGGAGGCCCATCGCGGGTTCATCGCCGAGATAGGCCATCATGTGCCCGGCATAGGCGAGCACCAACGGGTCGCTCTGATGGGTATCCAGCAGTTCCCGGGCCAGCGGGATCGCCCTGGCCCCTTCCGCGTGGGTGATCGCCCGGCTGCCCGCCGCCATGACATGGGCGCGCACCTTCAGCGCCTTGGCGAGCGCGTAGTCGGGATCCAGCGCGAGGGCCCGGTCGAGGATCTCGACGGCCTGCCGGAAATCCGCGAGGCTGGAGACCCGGAGCACGAGCGGCGCGGCCTGAAGGGTCAGGTCATAGGCCTGAAGGCTTTCCGTTGGCTTGGCGCGGGCGCGGCGGCTTTCCTCGAACAGAAGGCTCGGCTCGATCGCCGCGACGGTCTTCTCCGAGATGATGTCCTGCAGGTTGAAGATATCCGCCGTCGTTCCGGTAAAGCGATCCGACCAGATGGTGCGACCGTTCTCCGCCTCCGACAGTTGCACCGTGATGCGGAGCGTTTCGCCGGCCTGCTGGATCGAGCCTTCGAGGATGTAGCGCACGCCGAGGCTCGCGCCGACATCCGCCAGCGAGACCACGCGGCCCTTGAAGGCGAAGCTCGAGGTCGTGGAGACCACGAAGATGCCCGAGACCCGATTCAACGCACCGGCAAGGTCGGCGACGATACCGTCTATCAGGTAGTCCTGGCCCGACCGTCCCGTCAGGTTGGCGAAGGGAAGCACGGCCAGCGAGGGTTTCACCGGCAGGGGCGGACCCGCCTGGGCCGTTCCGTGCGCCGGTTCCGAGGCCGTGACAAGCTTGTAGCCGATGCCGGGAACCGTCGCGATGGCCTTGGCTCCCAAGAGCTTTCTCAGCGCGCTGATCTGGACGGTGAGGTTGCCTTCCTCCACGGTCAGCCCGCCCCAGACCTCCTCCAGCAGTTCCTGTTTCGAGACGACCCGATCCGAGTGGGTGTGAAGATGTACCAGAACGTCGAACGCGCGCGCGCCAATCGCCACCAACGAACCGTTGACCCGCAGATCGCGGGCGGCGGGGTCGATGTCCAGAGTAGCAATCTCAAGCACATCTCACTCCTGTCGGGGCCCGGAAATGCATCTGACGATCGAGGCAGGCCACTGAGCGAACATCATGAGGCCGTGTACCGGCCTTTCACGAGCCAGTGTTAGCCTTATCCGACCGACATGGAAGCCACCAATCCGCCGGGTTCCCGCTGACGGGGTTTCCCTGGCGGCGTCCGGTCAGGTTCCGCCTCGGCCCGCGCCGCCGCGCGCTCACGCCCGGTCGCCTCCGGCCGTCTGTGCGTGGATCGGCGGGCGGCGGTGCGCCCAGGGCTGCGCCCGCTCGATCTCTGCGCAGAGTGCGATCAGTTCCTCGTCGTGGCCGAACGGGGCGGCGAGATGGATACCCACCGGCAGGCCCGTTTCCGTCCAGTGCAGGGGCAGCGAGGCGGCGGGCTGGCCCGAGGCGTTGAACACCGCGCAGAACGGCGAGTAGTCGAACACCATGCCGGGGCCGGTGCGGAAATGCACGTAGTCCCCCGTATCATGCGCGAAACGGCCGATCTCGGCCGGCGGTTCGGCCAGGGTCGGCGACAGCAGGATGTCCCAGGCCCCGAAGAACCGGGCCATCTCGCGCCCGAAGGCGTGGATCTTGCCCACGGCCTCGAGGTAGTCGGCCCCCGACAGCGTCCCGGCATAGGCGATCGCGCCGCGCGTGACGCCCTCGACCTCGCCCTCGGCCAAAGGCCGGCCCTTCAGCGCCTTGCGCACCGACAAGGCCGTGCCGCAGGCCACGATCTTCGTCCAGGCCCGCATCATGCCCGGCACGTCGGCCTCGGGCCGCGCCGGTTCGACGACGTGGCCCAGGCCTTCCAGCAGCCGGCCCGTCGCGGCGACCGCGGCGCGACAGTCGGGATGCACCGGCGCGCCGGTGAAGCGGGTGTCGCACAGCGCCACGCGCAGCCGCCGCGGCGGCCGCGAGATCGCCGCGGCATGGCCCGAGGTCAGCGGCGGCGCGACATAGGGCGCGCCCGGATCGGGGCCGGCGCAGGCGTCCAGCATCACCGCGGTGTCGCGCACCGAGCGGGTGAGGAACCCGTCGATCGCCATCCCGGCCCAGCCCTCGCCGGCATAGGGGCCGTCGGGCAGGCGCGCGCGGGTCGGCTTGAAGCCGAACAGCCCGCAGGACGCGGCCGGGATGCGCACCGATCCGCCGCCGTCGGAGCCGTGCGCGAAGGGCACGATCCCGGCGGCCACCGCCGCGCCGGCGCCGCCCGACGAGCCGCCGGAGGTGTGCGCCGGGTTCCACGGATTGCGCGTCGGCCCGCCGTAGACGGCCGATTCCGTCGCCGGGCCGATCCCGCCCTCGGGGCTGGTGGTGCGGCCGAAGGTGACGACGCCGGTGGCGCGAATGCGTTCGAAGATCGCGCTGTCGACCGGGTAGCGGGTGTCTTGCAGAAGCCGCGAGCCGTTGTGCGAGGGGAAATCCACCGCCTCGCAGCCGAGATCCTTGAGCAGGAAGGGCACGCCGCGGAACGGACCGCGCGGCAGGCCGGCGCGGATCGCGGCGCGCGCCGCGGCCTCCTGCGCCAGCACCACCGCGTTGAGCCGCGGGTTCAGCGCCTCGACCGCGGCGAGCGCCATGTCGAGCAACTCGTCGGGCGTGACCTCGCCGCGCGCGACCAGGTCGGCCTGGGCCGTGGCATCAAGCCGGGCAAGGTCCACCATCGCCGATTCCTCCTGACCGATGCCGGCAGGCTAGGCGCGCCTCGCGGCGGCGTCCATCGCCGAAGTCCGGTTCGCGGCGGGCAGCGGGCGCGGTCAGGCCGAGCGCCGGATCGCGGTGGGCGACCGGTTCAGCCGCCGGCGGCAATGGTCGGCCAGGCTGGCGCCGCTTGAAAACCCGGCGGCATAGGCGATCGAGGTGACGCTGCGCGCGGTGTTGCGCAGCATCCAGACCGCCGCGCGCAGCTTCAGATCGACAAGGTAGTCCTTCGGCGCGGTGCCGACCTGGGCCTTGAACAGCCGCAGGAAATGCCGCTCGCTCAGCCCCAGGGATCGCGCGAGATCGCTGATCGACGGGCTGCGCGCCGACTGGCTTTCCAGAACCACGAGCGCGCGCTGGATCCTCGGATCGCTGATTTCCAGGTTCTGCGCCAGCCCGGTTCCGTCCAGCGCGCCGACCAGCCGGGTGACCGGCATCGCCAGCTGATGCACCGTCTTGGCCGACCCCTGCGGGCCGAAATGCCCGCCGATGATTCGCGTCATCAGCGGCAGGATCGAGATGCCGCCGGGCACCGTCACGATATCGTCGGCCTCTTCGAAATCCCTGTCGGACACGATCTTGACGCGGGGAAAGGCCGCTTCGAATTCCGCGCGGTGGTAGGGATGGACACAGGCAGTCCTGCCGTCAAGCAGACCCTGACCGGCCAGCACGAAGCTGCCGGTGCAGACCCCGACGATCGTGCATCCGGCCCGGCGCGCGGCACGCAGATAGGCGTGGTGGCGGTCTGGCACCTTGCCGATATCCTTCATCAGGCCGCCGATCAGGAACACGTAGTCGAAGGTCGCGGGATGCGGGTAGTCCGCCGTCGCCTCCACCGCGATCCCGCAACTCGATACCGTGCGGCTGCCGAGGATGTCCCAGCGCACGAACCGCTGGCGCGACTGGTCGCCGTAGTCGCCGGCATGGCGCAGGCTTTCGACGATGCCGGCAAGGGACATCAGCGGAAAGGTCGGGCACAGCAGGATCGCGGCCGACAGCGTGGCCCCGATGCGCTTGGCGCCGGGCTCCGGCCGGATGTGCGGATCACCCGGCGGGCCGTGTCCGGGCCGTGGAGGCGTTCTGGGCATCATGGCGGATTTCTAGCAAGAATGTCCGATTTCCGAAAGACGACGTCTTGCACAGGCCTCAGTCTCGGTGTCGGTGGATGTCGATGCAGACGCCGCCGGAGATCGGGAAGGGCAGTCGTGCCGACGCAGCGAGGGACGCGCCGGTGGCGGGGCCGTGCCCGGCCCGGTTGCAGGCGGCTGCGTCCCGTGCACCGCAGCCCATGTCGCCCAAGACAGTCAGAACAGAGGTCGGGCGCCTCACGATCCAAGGGGAGTTTCGAAATGAGAATCACGATTGTCCGTCGCGCGTTGCTGGCGTCGGTTGGAACGATGGCCATGCTGGGCGGCGCCGCCCAGGCGCAGGACTGCCCGATCAAGATCGGCGCGCTGGCGCCGCTTTCGGCACCCGGTACGGTTGTCGGCGGCGAGGCGATGCGCGACGCGATGATGATTGCCGAGGCCGACATCAACGCCGCCGGCGGTGTCCTCGGCTGCGACATCGAGGTGATCATCGGCGACAGCGAGGGCCTGCCGGAACGCGGCGCGGCGGTGATGGAACGCCTGATCGCGCAGGATGGCGTCGTCGCCGTCGGCGGCGGCTACCATTCGTCGGTCGGCGTCGCGGCCAAGGATGTGGCCGATGCGCGCGGCGTCCCGGTGGTCTTCGCCGAAACCTGGAACGACACGATCACCGGCGACAAGCAGAAGTACATCTTCCGCATCGCGCCGCTGTCGTCCTGGGCCTCGGGCACGATCTACCAGTTCGCGCTGACCCTGCCGGGGATCGAGAAGGTCGCGATCCTGACGGAAAACACCGACTACGGCATCCCGGCCTCGGAAGAGACCAAGCGCGGTCTGGGCGAGGGCGGCGTCGACAGCGTGATCTTCTCGGTCGATATCGGCACGCAGGACTACGCCGGCATCGTCGAGCGGATCAAGGCCGAAGACCCGGACATGATCATCACGCTGGTGACCGGTGAAGCCGCGTACAACTTCACCCAGCAGGCCGCCGACGCCGGCATCGGCCCGATGGACCTGCCCTTCGTCACCGGCCAGGACGCGCTGGAATCGGGCGCCTACTGGACCAACGTGCCCGACGGGCAATATGCCTTCGTGCAGCGCATCGGCGTGCCGGAAAGCCAGTTCACAGAGAAGGGCAAGGCCTTCGCGGCCGCCTACAAGGAAAAGACCGGCAAGTCCGACGTGGAAAGCTACGCGATGGAGGCCTACGATTCCATCGCGATCCTCGCGCAGGCGATCGGCGAGGCCGGTTCGACCGACGGCGACGCGATCGTGGCCGCGCTGGAGGCGATCGAGCACGACGGTACGCTGGGCAAGATCTACTTCCCCTACGGCACGCAGAAGGATCCCAGCGAGGACGGCAAGGGCGACGAGTGGTGGCACCAGTGGCCCGATCCGGCGCTGACGATGATCCAGTACCAGGAAGAGGGCCAGTCCTCGACCGATGCGGCGATCGTCTATCCGGACGCCTACAAGACGGCCGATCCGATCCTGGTCAACCAGTAACGGAAAAGGGGCCGGGCGCGGCAGCCGCGCCCGGCCTGCAACCAGAAACGATCCGGCGCGAAACCGGGCGGGAACGGGGACAAACGTGGAAACTCCAGCCATCTTCTGGGGCGTCATCCTGTGGATGATCGCCTGGGGCGTTCTGGGCAGCATCCTGTTGCGCCGGCGCTATTTCGCACGAGACCTCGACACCACGAACGCCAATTTCGTCGGCGCCATGGCCGGGGCCGCGCTGGGCCCGGTGGGGATCGGCGCGCTCTGGGCGAAGACGCCGGAACTGACCGGCCGGATCATCGTTGCCTTCGCGCTTCTGGCGGTGG
This sequence comes from Paracoccaceae bacterium, assembly GCA_024742695.1. GTDB lineage: Bacteria > Pseudomonadota > Alphaproteobacteria > Rhodobacterales > Rhodobacteraceae > JANSXY01. The sequence continues at coordinate 42,520 of JANSXY010000021.1, forward strand.
TGCTGATCGCCGGGGCTTTCGCCTTTGCCGATCCGAAAAACAACTGCGTTTCCAACGGCTCGTTCGTGGCCAGCCAGATCACCAACGGGCTGATCATCGGCATCATCTACGGGTTCATGGCGCTGGGCCTGACGCTGATCTTCTCGATCCTCGGCGTGGTCAGCTTCGCGCATGGCGAATTCTACATGATCGGCGGCATGCTGGTGTACTACATCACCGCGGTCTGGCTGCCGGGCATCAACCCGCTTCTGGCGGTGATGGGCGCCTGCGCCATCGCCTTCCTGATCGGCGCGCTCTTCGAACGGCTGATGCTGACCCCGATGTATACCGGCAAGATCGACCGCCCGGTGGAATACGGCATCCTCGCCACCTTCGGGCTGGCCTTCACGCTGCAGTATTTCGTACAGGCGATCCACGGCGCGAGCCCGGTGAAGGCCGAACGGTTCATCGACTTTCCGCGCATCCGCTGGCCCGAGGACAGCGACCCGCTGTGGATCCGCGCCTCGCGCGGCAATCTCGAGCTGTTCGAGACGATCTCGATCTCCAATCCGCGCTTCGTCGCCGCCGTCACCTGCATCCTGGTGTTGCTGGCGCTGCTTTACCTTCTGCACCGGACCTGGACGGGCAAGGCGCTGCGTGCCGTCAGCCAGGATCGCGACGCCGCCGCCATCGCGGGGATCGATCCGCACCGGATGAACATGCTGGCCTTCGCGCTGGGCGGAATGATCGCGGCGCTCGCCGGCGCGCTGCTGGTGCAGGCGTTTTCCTGGCTGCCGCAGGTCGGGGCGATCCCGGCGATGCGGTCCTTCGTGATCGTGGTGCTGGGCGGGCTCGGCTCGCTTCCCGGGGCCTTCGTTGGCGGCATCCTTGTCGGTCTTGTCGAGGCGGCGGGCACCGGCTGCATCCCGGACGCGCAGAAGGCGGCCTCGTACATCCCGGCCTACGGGATGATCGTGCTGACGCTGACGCTGCTGTTGCGGCCCACCGGGCTTTTCGGCCGGCGCTTCGCCTCCGGCGCGCACGGGCAGTGACGGGGGGACGCGGATGAAACGGATTCCCGATATCGCCGGCGTCCTGCTGCTGGCCTTCTTCGCCGCCTTCCCGCTGGTCTACACCGGCGCGAACTACGACTACGTGATGCACGTGCTGATCACGGCCTTCTTCTACGCGATCCTCGCGTCGAGCTGGTCGATGCTGGCCGGCTACGCCGGGCAGTTTTCCTTCGGGCACATGGCCTTCATGGGGATCGGCGCCTACACCACGGCGCTGTTCTGCCACTATTTCTACATCACCGCGGAACCGACGGGCCTGTGCACCGAGTTCGCCTTCTTCGGCAACTGGTTCGTGATCGTGAACCCGATCGGCGTGACCTCGACCACGCTGACGCAGGATTGCCTGCGCCAGGCGATGGCGGGCTGGGGTGACAGCGTTTCCGTCACCCCAATGCCGGTGCTGCTGGGGATCGTTCTGGGCACCATCGCCGGCGGCGTCGCGGGGCTTCTGGTCGGGCTGCTGGTGCTTCGGCTCCGGGCCGCCTACCTGGCGCTGTTCACGCTCGGGTTCTCGGAAATCGTCAAGGCCACGATCTCGGCCGAGATCGACATCACCCGCGGCCAGGCCGGGCTGGAACTGCCGGCCCTGTTCGAGAACGGCGTGACCGTGCTGGGCCGGACATTCGACAAGACCGACAAGATCCCGCCCTACTACGCGATGCTGTTCCTGCTGGTGGCCTGCCTCGCGATCCTCGCCTGGCTGGCGCGGTCGCGCTTCGGGCTGTTCGTGCGGGCGCTGCGCGAAGACCCGGACGCGGCCGCGGCGCTGGGCGTGAACACGACGCGCTACAAGGTCTACGTGTTCACGATCACCACCGCGATGGCGGCGGCGGCGGGCGCGGTGCAGGCGCACTACGTCCAGATCATCACGCCCAACATGCTGTTCCTGTTGCAAATGAGCCTTGTCGTCGCGATGGCGGTGATCGGCGGGATCGAGAATTTCGTGGCCGCGGCGCTGGGCGCGATCTTTCTGCAGATCATGCTGGAGGTGCTGCGCACCTCGTTCACCATCGGCGGGGTCGAGATCGACATGACGACCTGGCGGCTGGTGTTCTTCGGCATCCTCCTGATGGTGGTGCTCAGGTTCTTCCGCAACGGCCTGATCGCGCCGGTGATCGCCCGGTTCCGCCGCGCCGGCGTGGCCGAGGAAACGGTGGCCAAGCGCCGGGCCGGGGAGGCGCGGTCATGATCCACCTGAAGGTCAACAACCTGCACAAGCGCTTCGGCGGCAACCACGTGCTCAAGGGCGTCAGTTTCGAGATCAACGGCCCGGAACTGATCGGCGTCCTGGGCCCGAACGGCGCCGGCAAGACGACGATGACCAACATCCTCGACGGCGCGATCAAGCCCACCAGCGGAACGGTCTATCTGAACGAACACCGGATCGACCAGCTTGCGCCCTTCGAGGTCGCGCGCGCCGGGCTGGGGCGCACCTTCCAGGTCACCCGGTCGTTCCGGCGCATGACGGTGCTGGAAAACCTCTATGTGCCGGCGCTGGCGCTGGGGCACCATCCTCAGGGACAAAGCCTGACCGACCAGGCGATGGAGGTGCTGGAGTTCCTGACCATCGATCACCTGCGCAACGAATACGCGCAGGCGCTTTCGGGCGGGCAGCAGAAGCTTCTGGAACTCGGGCGGCTCCTGATGCTCGATCCCGACGTGATCATCCTCGACGAACCCTTCGCCGGGGTGCATCCGAAGCTGATGGAGGTGATCTATGCCTACATCCGGCGGGTGAAGGCGGCCGGCAAGGCGATCGTCCTGATCTCGCACCAGATGAACGCGATCTTCTCGCTCTCCGAACGGCTGTTGGTGCTGAACTTCGGCGAGTTGATCGCCGATGGCCTGCCCGACGATGTCAAGAACGACCCCGCGGTGATCGAGGCCTACCTGGGATCGGACGAGGAGCACACGGCATGACCGAGGCTGTTCTGGAACTCAAGGATCTGTCGGTCGGCTACTACCGCGATCTCAACATCCTGTCCGACCTGCACATCACCGCGCGGCGCGGGCAGATCACCACGATCCTGGGCGCCAACGGGGTGGGCAAATCGACCGCCCTGAAGGCCGCGTTCGGCTTTCTCGCCCCGAACAAGGGCGACATCCTGCTGGGCGGGCAAAGCATCCTGCACATCCCGCCCCACGAGAAGATCCGCGTCGGGCTGGCCTACATCCCGCAGCAGCCCGGCGTGTTCAAGGACATGACGGTGGAGGAAAACCTCGAGCTTGGCGGCTGGACGTTCCGGCGCGACCGGGCGCAGATCCGCCGCAAGATCGAGGCGAACTACGAACGCTTCCCGGCGCTGCGCGACAAGCGCAAGCAGGCCACCGGCGAACTGTCGGGCGGCCAGCAGCGGATGGTCGAGATCGGCCGCACGCTGATGGCGGAGCCGAAGATGCTTCTGGTCGACGAACCGACCGCCGGCCTGTCGAAGATGCTGGCCGAGGAAGTCTACGAGATGCTGACCGACCTGAAGAAGGATGACCTGACGATCCTTCTGGTCGACCAGGAAATCCGCCACGCGTTGCAGGTTGCCGATTACGTCTACGTGCTGGAATTGGGCCGCAACAAGTTCGAAGGCCCGTCAAGCGAGTTCACCGATCTGGAAAAGGCCTTCTGGGTGGATTGATGAAACCGTCGCGACTGTTCTACGGAACCCGCCGCCGCAGGCCGCAACTGGCCCGGGCCGAGGGCGTCTACATCTGGGATACCGAGGGGCGCTGCTACCTTGACGGGTCGTCCGGGGCGATGGTGTGCAACATCGGCCATTCCAATCCGGCCGTGCTGGCGGCGATGCGCGCGCAGATGGAGGTGGCGACCTTCGGCTACCGGCTGCATTTCGAAACCGAACCCTCCGAACGGCTGGCCGACCGGCTGGCCGGGATCGCGCCCGAGGGGCTGGGGCGGGTGTTCTTCGTCTCGGGCGGGTCGGAGGCGGTGGAAAGCGCGATGAAACTCGCCCGCAGCCACGCGCTGGCGAAAGGCGAGGCGCAACGCTGGAAGGTGATCTCGCGCTTCCCGGCCTATCACGGCTGCACGCTGGGCGCGCTGTCGGTCACCGGCTACACGCCGATGACGGCGCCGTTCGAGCCGCTGATGGCGCAGATGCCGAAGATCCCGGCGCCGCGCGCCTATCTCGACGGGCTGGACATCGACGATCCGGCCACCGGCCATCACTACGCCGACATGCTGGAGGACCGGATCCGCGCCGAAGGGCCGGAGACCGTGCTGGCCTTCATCGTGGAACCGGTCGGCGGCGCCTCGACCGGGGCGCTGGTGCCGCCGGCGGGCTACATGGAACGGATTCGCGAGATCTGCGACCGCTATGGCGTGCTTCTCATCCATGACGAGGTGATCTCGGGGGGCGGGCGCACCGGGCGGTTCCTTGCCGCCGATCACTGGGGCGTGGTGCCCGACATGCTGACGATCTCCAAGGGGTTCGGCTCGGGCTACATGCCGCTTGGCGCGCTGATCGCGAAGGACGAGATCGTCGAGACGGTTCTGGACGCGGGCAACTACCTGCACGGCTTCACCTATGCCGGCAACCCGCTGGCCTGCGCCGCCGGCCTTGCCGTGATCGACGAGATCGAGGGGCAGGGGATGATGGCGAATTCCGTGACCGTCGGCGGGCTGCTGGGCAAGCGGCTTTCGGCGCTGATGCAGCGTTACGAGATCATCGGCGACGTGCGCGGCATGGGGATGCTTCAGGCCTTCGAACTGGTGGCCGACCGGGCCACGATGGCGCCCTTGCCGAAGGCGTTGAACGCCTATGACCGGCTGGCGGAAATCGCCTATGACAACGGGCTGATCATCTACGCGCGCCGCTCGCGCGGCGGGCATGACGGCGATCATTTCCTGGTCGCGCCGCCGATGATCACCACCGAGGCGCAGGTCGACGAGATCATCGACAAGCTGACCCGGTCGCTTGACCGGTTCGTCGAGGAGGCCGGGCTTTAGTGTCGAAGATCATCATCACCTGCGCCGTCACCGGATCGATCCACACGCCGACGATGTCGGATGCGCTGCCCTACAGGGCCGAGGATATCGCCGGGCAGGCGGTCGGCGCGGCCGAGGCCGGGGCGGCGATCCTGCACCTGCATGCCCGCGATCCGGCGGATGGCCGCCCCTCGGCCAGCGCTGATCACTTCATGGCCTTCCTGCCCGATATCAAGGCGCGCACCGACGCGATCGTGAACCTGTCGACCGGCGGCAGCGCGATCATGACGCTCGATCAGCGCCTTGCCGGGCCGATGCGGGCCGAGCCCGAGATGTGCTCGCTCAACATGGGAACGATGAACTTCGCGCTCTACCCGATGGCGGCGCGCTATTCGGAGTGGAAGTTCGACTGGGAAAAGCCGTTTCTGGAAAACACCGACGACCTGGTGTTCAAGAACACGCCGCGCGACATCGCGGCGGTGCTGACCCGGATGGGCCGTGACCGCGGCGCAAGGTTCGAGTTCGAATGCTACGACACCGGCCATCTGACGATGCTGAAGCATTTCGTCGATCGCGGGCTGGTCGAGGGCCCGATCTTCCTGCAATTCGTCTTCGGCGTCCTCGGCGGCATGGCGCCGGAACCCGAGACGCTGACCCACATGAAGCGGCTGGCCGACAAGTATTTCGGCGACGCCTACCAGTTCTCCGTCCTCGCGGCGGGGCGGGCGCAGATCCCGCTCGCCACGATGTCGGCGGCGATGGGCGGCCATGTCCGGGTCGGGCTGGAGGACAGCCTCTACATCTCGCGCGGGGTGCTGGCGAAATCCAATGCCGAACAGGTGGAAAAGATCCGCGCCCTGGTCGAGGGGATGGGCCGCAGCGTTGCCACCCCCGACGAGGCCCGCGCGATGCTGGGGCTGAAGGGCAGGGAAAGAACGGCCTTCTGAGATGGACGCACCCGCGATCAGACCGGCCGGGCCGGGGGACATGCCGGCCCTGCACCGCGCGCTGTGCCGCCTGTCGGACGACCTCGGCGACGCGCATCGCGCCGACGCCGCCGCGCTGGACCGCGCCTGTTCCGGCCCCGCGCCCGCCGCCTACGGCTTTCTCGCCGGGCCGGGGCCGGAGGGCGCGGTGCTGGCCTCGCCGCTGTTCTCCACCACGCGCGGGGTGGCCGGTGTCTACGTGTCCGACCTTTGGGTGGCCGACGGACGGCGCGGCACCGGGCTGGGCCGGCGGCTTCTGGCCCATGTCGCGCGCTTTGGCGCCGGGCGCTGGGGCGCCGGGTTTCTCAAGCTGTCGGTCTACGCCGAGAATGCCGATGCGCTGGCTTTCTACGACCGGTTGGGATTCGACCGGGCCGACCGTGACCGAACGCTTCTTCTGGGCGGCGACGCCTTCGATACCCTGATGCGAGACCCGTGATGCACGCCTTTCTCGATCCCCGCCAGGCCGCGCATGATCCCCGGCACTTCATGGCCAACGGCACGGTCCTGCCGAACCCCGAGGTGCCCGCCCGCGTCGATATCCTGCGGGCCGGGGCGGAGGCGGCGGGCCTGCGCTTTGCCGCGCCCGAGGATCGCGGGCTTGGCCCGGTCGCCGCGGTGCACACGGCGGAATACCTGACCTTCCTGCGCACGATCCACGCGCGCTGGCGACGGATCGAGGGCGCGGGGGACGAGGTGATCCCCAACATCCATCCCGCCAACCGGACCGATGGCTACCCGCTGTCCGCCGTCGGGCAGGCGGGCTACCATCAGGCCGATACCGCCTGCCCGATCTCGGCGGAGACCTGGCAGGCCGCCTACTGGTCGGCACAGACCGCGCTGGCCGCGGCTGCCGCCGTGGCGGCCGGGGGGCGCAGCGCCTACGCCCTGTGCCGCCCGCCCGGCCACCACGCCTTCGCCGATCTCGCCGGGGGGTTCTGTTTTCTCAACAACGCCGCCGTGGCGGCGCAGGCGCTGCTGGACGACGGGTTCAGGCCCGCGGTGCTGGATGTCGACGTGCATCACGGCAACGGCACGCAGGGCATCTTCTACGCGCGCGGCGACGTGCTGACCGTCTCCATCCATGCCGATCCGGCGCGGTTCTACCCGTTCTTCTGGGGCCATGCGCAGGAACGCGGCGAGGGCGCGGGGCTGGGCGCGAACCTCAACCTGCCGCTGCCGCGCGGCACTGGCGACGAGGCCTACCTTGCAACGCTCGACCGGGCGCTGACCCGGATCGGCGATTTCGGGGCCGACGCGATCGTGGTGGCGCTGGGCCTCGATGCCCATGTCGACGATCCGTTCAGGGGCCTCGCCGTCACCACCGAAGGGTTCGCCCGGATCGCGGCGGCGATCGCGGCCACGGGCCTGCCGCTGGTCGTGGTTCAGGAAGGCGGCTACGTCTCGGACGCGCTGGGGGCGAACCTGACCAGTTTCCTGGGTGGCCTGACGGGGGGAAGGGCATGAAGACAGAGTTCCGCACGCTGTATCTGAAGAAACGCTTTCCGCTGCGGATCAGCCGCGGCGAGATCGCCGGGGGCGAGAACCTGTTCGTCTCCGTCACCGACGGCACCCATGCCGGCTGGGGCGAGATGGCGCCCGGCCCGACCGAGGGCGCCGACACGGCCGCCGAAGGCCAGCGGATGCTGGAGGCATTCGGCGCGCCCGACGTCTCGATCCACAAGACCTGGGCGGCGATGCACGCCGCCGGCGTCGCGCCCTGCGCGATGGCCGCGCTCGACATGGCGCTTTGGGATCTGCGCGCCAAGCAGGCCGGAATGCCGCTTTATCGCCTGCTGGGCCTCGCGCGCGAGGCGGTGGTGAGTTCCGTCACCGTGGGGATCAACCCGCCCGAGGTGGTGCGAGAGCGCGTGCCGCTCCTGCTCGACCGGGGCGCGCGGGCGCTGAAGATCAAGCTGGGCTCGCCGGAAGGGATCGAGGCCGACAAGGCGATGTTCGCCGCTGTCGTGGAAACCGCGCGGGGCGCGACCCTGCGGGTGGATGCCAACGGCGGCTGGTCGCTGGCCGATGCGCGGCACATGATGGGCTGGCTGGCCGAGCGCGGTGTCGAATACGTCGAACAGCCCCTGGTGCGCGGGGCCGAAGACCAGTTGCCCGAGCTGTTCAGGGATCGCGCCCTGCCGATCTTCCTCGACGAAAGCTGCCGGATGTCGCAGGACGTGCCCGGCTTCGCCGATTGCGTCGACGGGGTGAACCTCAAGCTGATGAAATGCGGGGGCATCACCGAGGCGCTGCGCATTGTCGCCACGGCGCGGGCCTTCGGGCTGAAGACGATGATCGGCTGCATGGGCGAAAGCTCGGTCGCGATCGCCGCCGGGGCCTCGCTGGGCGCGCTGTTCGACTACATCGACCTCGATTCCCATCTCAACCTCGATCCCGATCCGGCCACCGGCGCGCCCTTCGAAGGCGGCGTCACCCTGCCCGAGGATCGCCCCGGCCACGGAGGACGCCCCCGCGATGCTTGATCCCGCCACCCCTATCGCGATCTACGCCGAGGCCACGATGGGCCTTCTGAACGCAAAGATGGCCGAAGGCATCCTGCGCTATGGCCGCAACCCCGTGGTGGCCGTGATCGACAGCCACGCCGCGGGCAAGCGGGTGCGCGAGGTCTGCACGGTGCCCAGCGACGTGCCGATCGTCGCCGATCTCGACGCCGCGATGGCGCTCGGCGCGCATGTGCTGGTGCTGGGCACCGCGCCCTCGGGCGGCCGGGTGCCGCCGGAATGGATGGCGGTGCTGGCACATGCCGTGGAATCGGGCCTGTCGATCGTGAACGGGCTGCACGACCGGCTGAACACCCATTTCGGCCACGATCTGCAACCCGGCCAGTGGATCTGGGACATCCGCACCCCGGTGGGCGACCTGCCGCCGATCGGGACCGCGAAGGCCGCGCAGCTGGGCAATACCCGCGTTCTGATGGTCGGGACCGACATGGCGGTGGGCAAGATGACCGCGGGGCTGGAGTTGCACCGCAGCCTCGTCGCGCGCGGTCGCAAGGCCGCCTTCCTCGCCTCCGGCCAGACCGGGATAACGATCATGGGCAGCGGCATCCCGCTGGACGCGTTCCGCGTCGATCACGCCAGCGGCGCGGTGGAGCGCATGGTGCTGGAGGCTGCCGACAACGACGTGGTGGTGATCGAGGGGCAGGGCTCGCTGCTGCATCCGGGATCCACGGCGACGCTGCCGCTGATGCGCGGCAGCGCCTGCAACGCGATGATCCTGTGCCACCGCGCCGGGATGGAAACGCTCGACACGCTCGACCATGTCCGCATCCCGCCGCTGCCCGAGGTGATCGCGCTGAACGAGATGACGGCCTCGGCCAACGGCGTGCTGACGGCGGCGAAGGTGCGGGGCATCGCGCTGAACACCGCCAGGCTCCACGAGGCCGCGGCGCGGCAGGCGATCGACGCGATTGCCGAGGAAACCGGCCTGCCGGTCACCGACCCGGTGCGATACGGCGCCGATACCCTCGCGGCCGCGCTGGACTGAGGCGTCGGCCGTCGCTGCCCGGCCGCGCCGTCACCGGCGTGCCGCCGCAGCGCGTTGCTTCGGGCCGGTCATCGGCGGACCCTGCAAATCGCAGGCGTCGAGGATCTCGGCCAGCACCGCGTGCGGTGACACGCCGAGGGCTGCGCAGTACTCCATCAGCCGCAGCAACGAGATCCGGTTCATCCCGCTTTCGTATTTCTGAAGCTGCTGGAACGAGATGCCCATGCCATCGGCCACGTCCTTCTGTGTCGCGCCGACAGTACAACGCCATCGGCGCAGCACCGCGCCGATGGCGCGGTTCGTCGTTTCGGGACGCGAGAACCGTTCCGGTCCGGGATCCTGTTCAACGCAATCCGTCCATGCCATCGTTACCATCCTGCTCGCCTCAGCGCGCCCGAGCGCCACTTCCGGTTGATAAGTCCCGAAAGATAGGGCAATGACAATTCGTGAAATTTCTAACGGCGCCGTATGATCTTCTGGGCGAAAGTGGATGATCCTTCATCCAGTTTGGAGCGCCCCTGGCCGATCGGGCGCCGCGTGACGAGTGACGAGGTTCGACGACGATGCCGGCCCGGCCGCGGATATCCCTGGACATGCTTCGGGCCTTCGTCGCCGTGGCGGAGGAACTCAACCTGTCCGCGGCCGCGCGCCGGCTTCGGATCACCCGGCAGACCCTGCGCCGCAACCTCGACGATCTCGAAGCCTTGCGTGGCACCCCGCTGTTGCGGCTGGAGGGGCAGCGCTACGGCCTGACACGGGCCGGATCCGAAGGCTTGCCCGATGCGCGGATGATCCTGGCCTGGTGCGATTCCTGGAACAGCCGCAGCCCCTATACGATCCGCCGGGTGAACGGGTTCGAACATGCGCGCTTCGTCGGGCGCGACGGTCGGCGGTTCCATTCCCAGCAGCATTCCCCGGGCAGTCTTGCGAACGACGGGCTGCCGCTGATCCGAAAGGGGTTCGCGGCCTGGGGGCAGGCGCTGGCCCGGCTCGACCATCCCGCGATGGCGGCGCTCAGGCCCTACATGGTGATCTTTCGCCGTACCGGCGACGACTGGATCTTCGCCGAGGTCGGCGCCCGTTCCGCCTATGCCCGCTGGTTCGGGCTGGACTACGCGCGCAGCGCGATGGGCACGCCGTGGAATACCGACCGGGCGGGCGATGCCTTCAACCGGTTCATCGCCCATGCCTATCGCGAGGTGCATGACGGTGGCGCGATCCGGCTGGATCACCTGCACGTGCACCTGCCGCGCGACGATCGGGCGCCGGAGCCGGTGAGCTTCCAGCGCCTGCTCGCGGGCTGCGTTCTGCCGGACGGCAGCCAGGCGCTGGTGATGCTGGCGGCGATCACCAACCGGATCGCGATCGACGCGCTGGGCAGCGATCCGCCCCCGGCCGTCCCCGGCCACCTGCTGATGGATGACGCGCCGGATGACGACGATGCCGGGGGGATGTGAATTCATGGTCCGCTTTGCGGCCTTTGCGTGTAGTCTTCGCGCATAGGTTGTAATCGTAAAGAGGAGCGCCGTGTCATGAATGCCCTGGATCACTATGCCCGTACCCTGCGGATGTCCGCCATCGTCAACGCGATCAAGGAGGCCGGTCTGGATGTCGAGATCGGCACCGATTTCGTGCGTTACCGGCGGATCCGGAAAAGCCAGATCGCGGATCGGCCGATCTACCCGATGTTCGACAGCGCCAGCAGCTATGTCGACGCCTCGAACGGGTTCTGGATCGCCGGCTTCGACGAGGAGGGGGCGCTGATCCATACCCAGGCCATGCGGCTTCTTCCGCTGGGCGACGCGACGCTGGCCGAGCACCTGGCGGAACACCGGCTGAAATACGTCACGCCGGGGCTTGTCGCCGACCCCGAGGAGGCGAGCTATCACATCGATACCGTGGCCGGGCAGATTGCCGGGCGGGTCTGCTACCATGGCGAGTTCTGGCTGGCCGGCGGCGCCCGAAGCCTGCGCGGCGGCGGCGTCATCGCGCTGTTGTCGCGGCTCGCCTTCGAACTGGCCGAGGCGACATGGGGGCCGGACTACGTCTTCGGTTTCGTCGATGCCCGGCACGCGCTGACGGGCACGCCGGCGCGGCATTGCTATTTTCACGGAGCGCCGGGAACCTGGCAGACCCGCGATGGCGCGGTCTTTGCCGAGGAGTGGCTGGTCTGGATGTCGGCACGCGACATCGCGGCGCTGACCGCTTCGCCCTTCGATGCCAGCCACCGGGTGCTGGAGACGGTTTCGAAGCGGCGGGAAACACGCAGGAACGAGTCGGAGGTTGCGAGTGTCGTGGTGCAAAAACCCGTGTCGGTCATGTGAGCGGCACGCCGACGGGGCGGACGCATGAGGCGCACGACGCTGGCGTCCATCGTCGCGCCGACCGTGGCCAGCAGCGCCTACGTTCTGGAAATCGCGCTGTTTCCGATCGCGATGCCGGGGCTCGAACGGGTGTTCGGCCTCGCGCGCGGCGATCTGGTGCTGCTGGCCAATGTCTACGGGATCGCCGTGGCGGGGGCCGTGCTGCTGGGCGGATGGCTGGGCGGGCGTTTGGGGGCGATGCGCGTCTTCGTCGCCGGGCTGGTCTGCTTCACCCTGGGCGGCGCGATCGTGGCGCTGGCCGGCGACCTGTCCAGCCTCCTGGTCGGGCGACTGGTGCAGGGGATCGGCGGCGGGCTGCTGTCGCCGTCGATTCCGGTTCTGCTGACGCGGGCCTCGGCCGGGCGACCGGGCCGGGCGCTGGCGCTGTGGAACGCTCTGTCCGGCTTCATCGTCGCGCTGGCACCGCTGGCCGGAGTGCCGCTTGTCGCCGAATTCGGCTGGCAGGCGATCTTCGTGCTGATCTCGGCGGTGGCCCTGGCGGCCATCGGACTGGCCGTCGCCGGGCGGCCATCCGGTGGCCCGGACCCGGCGGCCGGACCGGACGGCGTCGGGCCGGCCGCCGCGCCGGTGCCGCGCCGATGGCGCTGGGGCCTGCCCGGGCGACCGGCGCTGTTCGCCTATGTCGGGTTCAACTACGGCACGATCCTTCTGTTCCTGTTCGTCGTGCCGCTGCACCTGAACGAACGCGGGCAGGATGCGGCGCTGGGCGCCGCCGTGCTGGGGCTGTTCTGGGCCAGCTTCACGACCGTCGGGCTGACGCTGCGCAACCGCTTCGACGGGCCGCTTGTGGGCGGGTTCCTCGCGGCCTCGCCGATCCTGCTCATGGTCGGTTTCCTGGCGTTCTTCGCCGAAGGCGCACCGGTGCTGATGCCGTGCCTGGCGGCCCTGATCGTTGGCGCGGGCTTCGCGCTGGGCAACGCGCCCTCGACGGTGCTGATCCTGCGCCACGCGCCGGACGGGCAGGAAACGCTGGCCGCCAGCCTCGACATCACCGCGGCGCGGCTCGGATCGGTTGCGATCATCGGGATGATCGGAGCCTGGGGGCCCGAGGCGATGCGACTGGGCGTTCTTGGCGTCAGCCTTCTTGGCCTCGCCTGCGCGCTGCCCTTCGTTCGCGCCTCGCGCGGGCCGCTGCCGCGTGGCGAACGGATCGGCCGCACCGGCTAGGGGCCGAAATGCGCGTCGAGCCGGTCGAAGGCGGTGTTCAGCACGTCCTCGCCCACGCAATAGGCCATCCGCACATGCCCCGCGCCCGATGGGCCGAAGGCGCTGCCCGGCGTCACCGTCACATGCGCCGCGTCCAGCAGGTGATGCGCGAACCCGACGTCGTCGGCAGTGTCGAGAAGCTGGGGAAAGACGTAGTAGGCGCCCTCGGGCCGGGCGTAGGCGAAGACGCTGTCCAGCCGGTCGAGGCGCTCGCAGATCAGGTCGCGGCGGCGGCCGAGCACGCGTTCGAACTCCGCCAGGTGATCGGGCGGCCCCTCCAGCCCCGCAAGCGCGGCGATCTGCGAGAGCCGCGGGGCGCAGATCATCGTCTTGTCGTGCACCTTCACGACCGCGTCGATCAGCGCCTCGGGCAGCACCGCGTAGCCCACGCGCCAGCCGCTCATCGCGTAGGCCTTGGAGAAGGTGAAGAGATAGACGAGGTTGTCGGCCAGTTCCGGCAGGCTGGCCAGATCGAAGAACCTTGCGCGGTTCTCGTAGGTGAAATGCCGGTAGGGATCGTCGGCGATGACGATCAGCCCGTGCGCAAGCGCCACATCGGCCACCGCGCGCAGCGTCGCCTCGGTCAGGATCCGCCCCGTCGGGTTCGAGGGGGTGACGATCACGATCGCCTTGGTGCGTGCGGTCACGAGGCCGGGCAGGTCGGCCGGATCGGGCTGCCAGCCCGCCGCCTCGTCCATCCGCCAGTAGACCGGCACGCCGCCGAAGAACCGGATCTGCTGGATATGCGACACGAAGCCCGGATCGGTCACGATCACCTCGTCGCCGGGATCGACGAGCACCTGGAACAGGGTGTCGAGGCCCTGCATGTTGCCCGCGGTGATCGTCACCCGGCGTTCGGGGTCGATCCCGATCCCGGTGCGGCGGCGATGTTCGGCGGCCACCGCGCGGCGCAGTTCGGGCAGGCCGGCCGGCAGGGCATACATGCCGGCCCGCGGATCTTCGGCCAGCGCGCGGGCGGCGGCGGCGCGGATCGGTTCGGGGGTGCGGAACGAGGGCAGGCCCCAGGCCAGCGAGGCGGCATCCGGCACCCTGGCGCCAAGGATCGACATTTCCTTGATCGCCGAGATCCGCGCCTCGCGCGTGCGGGTCGAGATCGGATTGCGACGGGTCATGCACTGGCCTCCTGTCTTGTCCCGTGTCGGCCCGCGTCGTCGATCCGCCCGCCGCCCAGAACCAGCACCGGGCAGCGCGCGGCGGCGAACACCAGCCGCAGCGCCGCGGCATCGCGAAACGGCGCCGACCGGGTGTCGACCACGACGGCGGCGGCGCGGCTGCGATCCAGCCGGGCCAGAAGATCGGCCGCGGTCCCGGCCGCGGAAGGCTCCCTGACCTCGGTGGACCGGGCGCGCGCCAGCGCCGCGGCCAGTGTGCGGGGCATCGCCGAACGGCCGCCGGCGATCAGCAGGACACGGCCGGGCACCGGACCCAGCGGCCGATGCCCCAGCAACAGCAGATCCTCGCGTCCCAGGGCGGCACAGGCCCCGGCGACCATGTCGCCTGCCGCCGTGTCGAACGACCAGTCCGCGCCAAGTTTCCCGGCCAGCGCGGCCAGCCGGTCGCGGAACCCGCGCGCCTCGCCGCGCGCCCAGAACCGCGCCGCCTCTGCATCCGGCAGCGCCCGAAGCGCGCCGCCGGGCAGGACGAGCCGTTGTGCCGCGCTGACGGCCAGCGCCGCGGTGCCCTCGTCAACCATCAGCCCGGCCAGCCGGCGCGGCCCCGCGCCCAGCAGCGGCGCGGCGAACGGCAGGGCGGCCTCGGCATCCGCGCAGCTCGTCGCCGCGATCAGAAGCCGCCGGCCTCGAGCTGCGGGCGCGCTCATGGCGCCGCCCCGGGATCGGCCGGGCCGGGGCGCGCGCCGAACTGCCGGCGCGCTTCGGCGAAGCCGCGCAACGTCTCCTCCACCAGCGCGTTCACGCTGCCCTTCGCAAACGCGCCGTCGGACCCGCGCTGCCCCGCCGGGATCCCGGTGAGCAGTTCGATCCCCGTATCGACGGTCGTGACGGGCAGGATGCGGAACCGGCCCTCGGCCACCGCCTCCACCACACGGTCGCGCAGCATCAGGTGCTCGACATTGGCCTGCGGGATCAGGACGCCCTGGTCCCCGGTCAGGCCGCGCGCGGCGCAGATGTCGAAGAACCCCTCGATCTTCTCGTTCACTCCGCCGATCGCCTGCACCTCGCCCAGCTGGTTGACCGATCCGGTGACCGCCAGCCCCTGCCGGATCGGCAGGCCCGACAGCGCCGAGAGCAGGGCGTAAAGCTCGGCGCAGGAGGCGCTGTCGCCCTCGATGCCGCCGTAGCTTTGCTCGAAGACGAGACTGGCGTGCAGCGAGAACGGCGCATCCAGCGCGTAGGTCGCGGCCAGGTAGCCAGACAGGATCAGCACGCCCTTGGAATGCAGCGACCCACCCAGGTCCACCTCGCGCTCGATGTCGATCAGCTTGCCGCTGCCCATCCGCACCCGCGCCGTGATCCGCGAAGGCTGGCCGAACCGCGTATCCCCCAGCCCGACGACCGACAGGCCGTTGATCTGGCCGGTCTTCGCGCCCGCGGTGTCGATCATCCGGATGCCGCGACCGATCGCCTCCTGCATCCGGTCGCGGATTCGCGCCGCGCGGCGGTCGCGCGCCTCGACCGCGCGGGCGACATGCGTCCCGGTCACGTCCGCCGCCCCGTCGCCGCGCGCGTAGTGTTCGGCCTCGCGCTGGATGTCGGTCAACTCGCTCAGCCGAAGCGTCAGCTTCCTCGCGTCGCCGGCGATCCGCGTCGCCTCGTCCACCAGCGCCGCCGCGCCGGTATCGGCCAGGGGCAGAAGCCCCTGTTGCACTCCGTAGCAGCGCAGCAGTTCGGCGAGGCCGGCAAGGCTGTCATCGTCGCGCGCCACGACATCCTCGAAATCGGCCTGCACCTTGAACAGTTCGGGAAAGTCGGGATCGAGCAGCACGAGAAGCGCGTGCAGCATCCGGTCGCCGACCAGCACGACCCGCAGGTCGAGCGGGATCGGATCGGGTTCCAGCGAGGTGGTGGAGATCAGGCTCATCCGTTCCGCGATGGAGGTGATGGTGATCGCGCGTTTCTTCAGGCTGCGCTTCAGCGCGTCCCAGGCATAGGGTTCCGACAGCACCCGGCGCGCGTCGAGCACCAGGAACCCGCCGTTCGCGCGATGCAGCGCGCCGGGCCGGATCAGCGTGAAATCCGTCATCAGCGAGCCCATGTGCGAGACATGCTCGATCCGGCCGGCAAGCCGGTCGAGCGTGGGCAGGTCTTCCGTCTCGACCGGTGCCGCGGCCTTGGCGCCCGGCTGCCGCGCGATCACGGCATTGACCATGTAGCGGCGAAAGGCCGGGTGCTGATGCGCCTTGTGCACCGGTTCCGGAAACGGGCCGTTGCCGCGTTGCCTGGCAGTTTGCAGGAACAGTTCCGGGTTCTCGATCATGTCGGCGCGGACGCGGGCAAGGTAGGTCGCGATCTCGGGCACCGCGCCCAGCGCCGATCCGGCCTCGTCGATCCGGGCCGAGACCGCGCGTTCGGCCATCTCGGCGTTCAGCGCCTCGACGCGGGCGCGGTGGTCGCGTTCCAGCTTCGGCGCGTTGCGCAGGATCTCGGCCAGCCCCTCCTGAAAGCGGGGGATCTTCGCGTCGATCTCGTCGCGCTCGGCCTTGGGCAGCTTGCTGTAATCCTCGGTCTTGAGCACCTTTCCGTCGCGCAGCGCGGCGACCATGTAGCCCATCGGCGTGCGGACGATGGCGATGCCCTCGGCGCGGGCGCGCTCGGCGAACTCGGCCATCGCCGCCTCCTGCCGGCCGCCGAATTCCTCGTCGATCGCCCGGCGCTGCGCCTGGTATTCGTCCGAGTCGAACAGCGCGGGAATGTCGCTGGCCAGGTCGTCGACCACGTGTTCCATCTCTTGCCGCAACCGGCTGGCGAAGCCGGGCGGCAACTGCATCGCGACCGGGCGGTGCGGCGCGTCGAAGTTGTTCACATAGGCCCAGTCGGGCGGCTGGGCCCGCCGCGCCGCCGCCGCGCGCAGCACCCGCTCGACGGCGGTGTGCCGCCCGGTTCCGGGCGGGCCGAGGACGAACAGGTTGAAATCGCCATGCGGGATGTCGACGGCAAGCTGCAGCGCCGCCAGCGCCCGATCCTGGCCGATCAGCGGGTGATCGGCCGTCTCCCGCCCGGCGGCCCGTGCAACGGTTGCCGGATCGCATCTTTGCCGCAGGTCACGGGCGGACAGGCCCGCAGGCGTCTCGGCCGCCATCGCACTTCCTCCCGCCGGTCCGCATGTCCGAAGCCTAGCCGGTGGCCCGGTGCCGCGGCCTTGATCGGCGTCAAGGCGAACCGATCCGCCCGGATGGACCATCCGTTTAGGGGGGAAGATGGGTGGAACCGACGAGGCAAGGCCGGAACCGGTCGCTTTGCGGCGCAGCGTAGGGCTGGCCGGGCTGGTGCTGTACGGTCTTGGCGTCACCGTCGGGGCGGGGATCTACGTTCTGGTGGGCGAGGCGGTGGTGCGCGCCGGGCCCTACGCGCCCGCCGCCTTCCTGCTGGCCGCGATCGTCATGGCCTTTACCGCCGCCTCCTATGCCGAGCTTTCCACCCGCATTCCGCAGGCCGCCGGCGATGCCGTCTATGTCGAGGCCGCTTTCGGCCGGCCCTGGCTGACCGTGGTCGTCGGCCTTGCCGTGCTCGCCGAGGCGGTGATCGCGGCGGCGGCCATCGCGGTCGGCGCCGCGGGCTACCTGGCCGAGCTTGTGGCGCTGCCGAGGCCGCTGCTGATCGCGGCGGTCGTCCTGTCGATGGCGGCGGTGGCGGCCCGCGGCATCCGGGAATCGATCCTTGTCGCCGGCGCGATGACGGTGATCGAGGTTGCCGGGCTCGCGGTGATCGTGGCGCTGGGCGTTGCCGCCGAACCGGCGGCACTGGCCGAGCTGCCGGGGATGCTGGTGCCGCCGCCCGGCGACGCGGCGGCGGTTTCGGGCGTTCTGGGCGCGGGACTGATCGCGTTCTTCGCCTTCATCGGTTTCGACGACATCGTCAATCTCGTCGAGGAGGCGCGGCATCCGCGCCGCGACCTGCCGCGGGCGATCGCCATCACGCTGGTCCTGGTCACGCTGATCTACGTGCTCGTCGCCTTCGTCGCGGTGCGCGCGATCCAGGTGGCCGAGATCGCGGCGACGGACGCGCCGATCAGCCTGCTGTTCGAAAGGCTGACCGGGATGTCGCCGCTCGCGATCACGCTGATCGCGATCATGGCGACGATGAACGGCGTGGTCATCATCCTCGTCATGGCCGCGCGGGTGGCCTATGGCATGGCCCGCGCCGGACGGTTGCCGGGCTGGGTCGGCCGGGTTTCCACCCGGACCCGCACGCCGCTCCGGGCCACGGTGATGGTGGCGGCGGTGGTGCTGGGGCTTGCCGTCCTCGCGCCGCTGGGCGCGCTGGCACAGCTGACCTCGGCGCTGGTGCTGGCGGTGTTCTTCATGGTCAACGTCGCGCTGGCGGGCCTGAAGCTGCGGGGCGGGGCCGGGCCGGCGCCGGGATTCTCGGTTCCCGCCGTTGTTCCCCTTTGCGGCGCGGTGTCATGCCTTGGGCTGCTGGCCGGGGCGGTCGCATCGGGCGGCTGAGACCGCGCCGACCTGCCGGTTTCGGCAGGGTGGCGCGGGGCGGCCTGTCCGGATCGCGGATTATCTCGAATTCGCGGTATTCCACGGCCTGCCCACAAGTGCAGCCGCCGGGGGGCGGGGGCTTGCCCTTCGTTGCCCGATCTGGTCGGAATGTGACAAGGCCGGGCCGGTTTCGGGCCGCAAACGATCGTTGCCGCCTGGGCGCCAAAGCCTTGGAAAACCGCGATCTGTTGCCCGGAAGGCGGGGATCGGTACGCGGCTGAGCCGTCTGTCGTGCGAGTCCTTGCGATAGTCTTTCGCCGGCGTTCTTCCGGGTGCCGCCGGCTTTGCGCCGCGCCGCCCCGCCCGCGCCACATTTTCGCCACGATCCGGCCCCGTTCGCGCCCTTTTTCGCAGGGATCGTCATGGCGTTTGGTTCGTGATTTGCGTCAGGAGTGTTCCCGTGCGGTGGACAGACGATTGCATTTCGGGTCGGTTCAAGGTGCTGCGATCCCGCCGTGTCGGGCCGGCGGCGGCGCTGCGACGGTTTCGGCGGGACGAGCGCGGCTCGCTCGTCATCTTCGGGCTGTTTTGCCTGTTGATCATGGTTCTGGTCGCCGGCCTCGCCGTCGACCTGTCGCGGTTCGAGCATCGCCGCACGATGATGCAGAACACGCTGGACCGGGCGATCCTCGCCGCAGCGGACATGAGCCAGACGCTGGTGCCCGAAGATGTCGTCGACGACTATTTCGACAAGGCCGGGCTTGGCGATGTCGCCGTGACCGTGGATGTCGAGGACGGGTTCAACTTCCGCACCGTTTCGGCCACGACCTCGGTCGAGGTGCCGACGATGTTCGTCAGGAACATGGGGGTCGACCAGTTCGCCGCCCCCGCGCTCGGCACCGCCGAGGAGCGGATCGGCAATGTCGATATCTCTCTGGTGCTCGACGTGTCGGGCTCGATGGGCTGGGCCGCCTCGGGCACCACGAAGTCGAAGATCGAGCTGCTGCACGAAGCGGCCACCGATTTCGTCGAGACGATGTTCGATACCGTGCAGGGGCCGGGCGTGCCGGCGGGCAAGCTGTCGATCAACATCGTGCCCTACAACCAGCAGGCGGTGATCGGCAGCGACCTTGCCCAGCATTTCAACCTGTCGAACGAACACGCCGCCTCGGCCTGCGCCGATTTCGTGAGTTCCGACTACGCGTCGGCCGCGATCATGCCCGGCCAGGCGTTGCCGCGCACCGCCCATGCCGATGCGCGCTATTCCAACACCAGCCCGCAGTTCGTCGAATGCCAGGAAAACGCCACCACGACGATGATGGCCTGGGAAACCTCGGAAACCGCGCTGACCAACCGGATCGGGCTGCTGACGGCCTACGGTGACACCGCCATCGATGTCGGAATGAAATGGGGCGTCGCCCTGCTCGACCCGGCGCTGCGCCCGGTGGTGACCGACCGGATCGCCGCCGGCAAGGTCAGCGCCGACCTCGCGGGCCGGCCGTTCGACTACAACGACGGCGAGGCGATGAAGGTCATCGTCGTGATGACCGATGGCGAGAACACCAATACCTACGCGGTGAAGGATCCCTACCGCAGCGGCGACTCGCCGCTGGTGGAGGGCGCCGACGGCCGGGATTACTACCACTACCCCGAACGGTCGGGCAGCTACGACTTCTACCGCACCTCGAACAACACCTGGTACAAGCTTTCGCAGATCGGCGGCAGCTACGACGTCTACAGCTGGCCCGAGGTCTGGGCGAAGCACACGATCCGGTATTACGACAATCGCTACGTCAAGGAGATCTTCGGCGACATCGGCTTCTACAACGACGCGGTGCGCCGGACGAGCTACGGCGCCAAGGACAGCCAGCTTCTGGCGGCCTGCACCGCGGCCAAGTCCCAGGGCGTGCTGGTCTTCGCGATCGGCTTCGAGGCGCCGTCGGCCGGACAGGCGGTGATGCGATCCTGCGCGACGTCGGACGCGTTCTACTACGATGCGCAGGGGCTTTCGATTTCCGACGCCTTCGCCGGCATCGCCTCGGCCATCAACGCGCTGAGGCTGACGCAATGAGCCGGCTTGCCCACCTGTTCCGGCGGTTTCGCCGCGAGGACCGCGGCGCCTCCACCATCGAGTTCGTGATCTGGTTTCCGTTCTTCATCACGCTGGTCTGCTCGTCGATCGAATCGGGCCTGATGATGACCCGGCACGTGATGCTGGAACGCGGGGTCGACATCACCGTCCGCAGCCTGCGGCTGGGAGCCTGGGCGGCGCCCACGCACAACGATCTCAAGATCGCGATCTGCGACTCGGCGCTGATCATTCCCGGCTGCCTCACCTCGCTGTCGGTCGAGCTTCTGCCGGTGTCGACCGCGACCTGGGCGCTGCCGCCGGGCCCGGTGACCTGCACCGACCAGTCGCAGCCGATCCAGCCGGTCACCCAGCTTGTTCCGGGCATCGCCAACGAGCTGATGGTGGTGCGCGTCTGTTCCAAGTTCTCGCCGTTCTTCCCGACCACCGGGCTGGGCATGAACCTTCCCAAGGACGGGGCCGGCAACTACGCGCTGGTCGCCGCCTCGGCCTTCGTCAACGAACCCTGAGGCAACCGCGATGCGACCGATCCGAAAGTTCCTGACCGGCACCCGCGGCTCGATGACGGTCGAGGCGGCGCTGATCCTGCCGCTGCTGTTCTGGGCCCTGCTCGCGACGCTGGTGTTCTTCGACGCGTTCCGCCAGCAGAACATCGCGATGAAGGCCTCCTACACGCTGTCCGACATGATCTCGCGCGAGACGGATTCGCTCACCCCCGACGATATCGACGGGCTGAACGGCGTGTTCGACTACCTGACCTTCTCGAACCATCCCAGCTGGATTCGCGTCACCTCGGTCCGCTGGGACGCGACCGATCAGGAGTTCAAGGTGAACTGGTCGCACGCCACGAAGGAAAACGACGCGCTGACCGATCTGACCCTGCAAACCAAGGCGAACATCATCCCGGCGATGGCGATCGGCGACACCGTCGTCCTGGTGGAAACCTACATGATCTACGAACCGCCCTTCCGCGTCGGCCTCGACGCGAGCTGGACGGCCAATGCCGTGGTCACCCGCCCGCGATTCGCCAGCCAGGTGCCCTTCGACCCGACGAGCTGACGCGCGCCCTCCCGCGCGTCGCGCCGTCGCCCTCCACGAACCGCCCCTGCGTGTCGGCCTTGACGCCGGTTGGACCGCCAATGCGGCGGTCATCCGCCCGCCATGCGCCGGCCGGCTGCCTTTCCGGCCGCCCGGCTGCCTTTCCGCCTGACGCGCGCTGACCCGCGCGTTCTGGCGCATCGGGCCGCGCGTCGGGCCGTCGCCGAACCATCGACAATCCGGCCGATCGATCGCGATTGCCGCCGCCACGCTGCGGGCCGCCCAACGGTATTCCTGCCTTTTTGGTCAAGATCCCACCGTTAAGTATGCCAGTTGCCCGTCCTTGGTTTCCGATCTGTTAAACCCTTGATCAGGCAGGCATGACGCCCATCTCGCGAAGTCTGCCGTGTAACTTCATTCTGCCCCGTTCAGCCGGGCAAAGTGCATTTTGGAAGGTAATGATGAGCTTCAAGACCATGTTGGGCGCCTGTGCCCTGAGCCTCGCGACCTTGGCCGGATCGGCGCAGGCCGCGACCGTCGTCAACGGCAGCTTCGAACGCCACCCCCGTGTCGGCAACTGGGCGGTCTTCGATACGATCCCCGGCTGGCGCACCGTCGACGGCAACGGCATCGAGATCCAGACCAACCGGACGCTGGGGCAGATCGACGCCCAGCATGGCCGCAGCTACGTCGAACTCGACAGCCATCCCAACGACGGCAATTCGAACTCGACGATGCGCCAGTCCATCGCCTTCGACGTCGGCCGCTACCTGCTGTCGTTCTACTACAGCCCCCGGACCCACGATGCCGGGTCCAACGGGATCGCCTACTCGATCGGCACCGACCTGATGAACCTGCTGTCCGGCTCGATCACCGGACCGGGGCGGGATACCGCCGTCGGGCAATGGACCCGGGTGACGGGGCTGTTCGACGTCACCAAGGCGGGAACCTACAACCTCGACTTCGCCGCGACCGGCCGGGCGGAAACCTACGGCGGGCTGATCGACAATGTCGCGATCTCGCCGGTGCCTGTTCCCGCCGGGGGCGTTTTGCTGCTGACCGCGCTGGGCGGCCTCGCGCTGGCGCGGCGCCGGCAGCGGGCCTGAGCGGGGCCAACGCCACGCGACCGACAGGGGCCGGGGCGATCCCCGGCCCTTACGTGTGCCGCGCGGATCAGTTGCCCGCCAGCGCCCGCGCGGCGGCGGCGGTGCCCGGCCCGACCACCGCGTCCAGCGGGCCAAGGTAAAGGCCGCGATCCTGCAGGATCTGCTGGAACGCCAGCGCGGTCTGCCTGTCCCACCAGTAGGCTGCGCCGCGGCGCAAGTCCTCGAAGGCGACCTTGCCGCTTTCCATCGCGCGCACGTAAAGATCGGCGGCGCGGGCGGGATCGTAATCCACGCCCTGGCCGGTTTCGTGCAGCACGCCGAGCGCGGCGATGGCCGACGGGTCGCCGGCCTCGGCCGCCAGCCCGACGAGGCGCGCGCGCTGCGCCGGATCGGCGCCGAGCCCCGCCGCGGCATCGGCGTAAAGCGCGGCGAGCTCCAGCGCGGCGGTGGTGTTGCCGGCTTCGGCGGCACGCGACAGGAGGTCGGCCGCGCGCACCGGATCGGGGATGCCGAGCGCCGGGTCCGCGCCGCCCGGCACGCCCTCGCCGGTCAGGTAGACCTGAGCCAGCCGGTACTGGGCAAAGTGGTAGCCGGCATCGGCGGCCTGTTGCAGCAGCCGCACCATCTCGGCGGTGTCGCGCGGCACGCCGCGCCCGATCCGGTGCAGAAGCGCCAGCGTCGTCTGCGCCGCCGGGTCGCCCAGCCCGGCGGCGGTGCGGTAATGCCCGGCGGCGGCCTGCGCATCCTCGGCGACCGGCGGCAGCCCGAAATTGGCCATGTCGCCCAGCCGGGTTTCCGCCGCCGCGAGGCCGAGCGCGGCGGCCCGTTCCAGCAGCGCGAAGGCCCTCTCGCCGTCGCGCGACAGCTGCGCGATGGTGGCGGCGTGGAACAGCGCCTCGGCGTTCTGGCTGGTTTCGGCGGCGCGGCAGTCGGCCTGCGCGGCCACCAGGCGCTCGCGCGCGGCGCGCGCCGCCTCGGCGCTCACCGGCACCCCGGCGCTGGCCGGCCCGGCGATCTCGACGCAGCGGAGCGCCGAATCGGCGGGGTCCGCGCGGGTCTCGGCGGTGGCGAACAGGGCAAGGGTCAGGGCGGCCGGGGCGGTCAATCTGGTCATGCGAATCCTCTCTGGGCGTGGCGCTTGCGGCCCATGCCCGCGGCCATTGCACCTTGTGCGGGTAAATTCTGCAATAATCTCATGAACCTGTGGGAAAATCTCGCATGGAACTGCCGAAAGGGACAGGCCGGCGGTTCTCCGCCCAAAGGGGGTGTGGACGGTATGGCCCGTGTTGTCGTGCACGACCGCGGTGTCTAGACCGGATGATCATGACGGCTCGCAAGTTTTCCCTTCCCGGCCCGTTCGGTGGCATCGCATCCGCTCGCGGGATGCTGCTGACCGGATGCGCGCTGGCCCTGTGCGGCGCGGCGGTGATCGCCCGAACCGTGTCGGGCGCGCCGGAGGCCGCGCCAGAGCGGCTGTCCGTGGTGCCGGTTGCGATCGATCTTGCCGCCGCGCGCGCGCCCGAGGCGGCGCTGGTGCTGGTGCCGATG
The DNA here is from genome assembly GCA_024742695.1 of Paracoccaceae bacterium. Lineage (GTDB taxonomy): Bacteria > Pseudomonadota > Alphaproteobacteria > Rhodobacterales > Rhodobacteraceae > JANSXY01. The sequence goes on from JANSXY010000021.1 coordinate 67,002, forward strand.
CCCGGGGCGGATGATGCGCCGGCGGCCGCCCCCGAAGCCGACCGTCGCGATCCGCTCGACATCGACATGGCCGAGGTCGCGCGGCTGACCCGCGCGCGCGCGGCCCAGGCCGACAGTCCGGCCCGCGTGGTGCGCAACGTCACCGCCGCCGTTCCGGCCGCGCCGCGGCCGATCGCGCCGATGCCCGGTCCGCGCCCGACCGCGCCGCTGGCGCTGGCCGCGCTGCCCGGCCCCGATGCCGCGCCGCCCGCGATGCGCGCCGCCCCGGTTCCCGATTTCCTGGCCGACCGGCCGTTGCGCCGGGCTGCCGCGCCCGCTGTCGCCCCGGAGCGCCCGACCGCGTCCGTCGCCGCCGCACCGCGCGGCCCGGTCCTGCCGCGGCTCGCCGAAGCCGCGCCGCCCCGCCGCCCCGCCGCCGATCCGGCCGGGACCGTTCTTGCCGCCACGCCGGCGCCGATGCCGCGGCCCGAGCGGGTGGAGCGCGCGGCGCGTCGCGCGACCGTGGCGTCCGCGCCGACGGAGGACACCGTTCTGGCCGCCGCCCCGGCCCCGGCCCCCGCCCAGCCCCCGGCCGCCCGCGCGCCCGCGCCGGTGGCGGAACCGGTGTTGGGCCCCCGCGTGGCGGACGCCCGGCTGTGCCGCAAATCGCTGGCCCGCGCGATGCCGTCGCGGCGGCCGGGCGCGGCCGAGGGCACGGCGTTCTTCGCGGCGCTGGGCGGCCTGTCGGGAACCGAACGCGACGCGCGCATCGTCGCGGAACTGGCGCGCGGCAACATGCCTTCGGACCTGCGCGGCCTGCGCCCGGTGCGGCTGACCGGCACCGACGCCGCCGGCCAGCCGGCCGAAATCGTGATCTGCGTGACGCCCGACTACCTCGCGCTGGGATCCGACCGCGACCATGTGCGGGTGCCGCTGGGCCTGCCGGCGGCGCGGCAGATCGCGGCGCGGTTCGACATGGTGCTGCCGACGCCGCGGATGGTCGATGCGATCTGGGCGCAGTCCGACGTGCGGCTGTCGCCCGCGCCGATGCCGCCGGGCCCGCAGATGTCGTCGACCGACTACTTCCTGCGCCACAACGCCACGATCGAGGGCCAGCTGGGCCGTGCCGGCGGGTTGGTGGCGGGGCACAAGAAGGACGTCGTGATCGCCAGCCGGATGCAGAACGCGCCGGGCCGGGTGGCGATCTACGGCTGGCACCGCCGGTCCGGCGCGCCGATCCAGCCGGTCAGCACCGTGCATGGCGCGACCTATTCCGACTACAGCCACGGGATCCGGCTGGTGGCGCGCACCGCCTATGTCAACGGCCGCGCCGCCGATCTCGACGATCTGCTGACCACCGCGCGCTACGCGCGGATCCTCAACCCCGACGGGCCGCTGCCCGCGCCGGTGATCCAGCTCGCCTCGCGCTGAGCGATGGGGCCGCGCCGCGGCTCACTTCACGTCGACGAAGCAGCGGAACCCCAGGTGATAGTTCGAGTGGCTGGCGGGCGACATCACCTGTGAGCCATGCCAGAACGGCGCGCGCCAGCGCGCCCATTCCTCGTGCGCGCGGATCTTGTCCCAGATGAACCAACTGCCCTTCATCTCGGTCACGCCCAGCGACTTCGACCCGCGCGAGGCCATCTGGTCCGGCGCCAGCGGCAGGTTCATGTGTTCGGCCGCGTTGCCCTCGAGGTCGTAGACGCCCAGCGCGCTCTTGCAATTCGGGAAGCTGCCGGTCGGGTAGGTGTTGGATCCGCATCCTGTCCAGCTGCCGCCGTTGCAGCCGGGGCTTTTCGAGCTGTTCTGCGCGCAGATCCCGCGCTGCCACTGCGGCCCGTAGGTCCAGCTGCGGCTGGGGCCCCATTTCGCGTTGTGGGCCTGCCGCATCCGGTTCACCGCGCCCGACATGCCCGCGCCCTGCGCAAGGTCGAAACGATAGTCGGGCTCCAGCAGCGCGCCGGCCGCCGCGCCTTCCCATTCATGCGCGTCGCCCATCCGCTTGCCCTCGGCCGCGCACAGCTGCGCCGCCTCGTTCGCCTTCACCCAGACGACCGGGTAGGCCAGCGGGATGTTCGGGTATTCGAACATGTCCACGCAGACCTTCGCATCCTCCGGCCGCTCGGTCGCCGGATCGTAGAGCGGGGCCATGTAGGGCCGGCCGCAGATCCGTTCGAACTGGCGGTTGCGGTAGTAGCGTTCGGGCGGTGCGGGCAGGCGCGCGCGCGCCTCTTCCTGCGTCATCGCGTAGCGCGTGACCGCCGGGTTGCCCTGGCCCATCACCCGGCTTTGCGCGAAGATCTCGCGAATGCGGTTGATCTGGGCGTTGGTCACCCCGCGTTCCTGCTGCATCTGCCGGAACATGCGTTCGTTGTTCTCGGCCAGCGTCTGCGCGGCGGACGGCGTGGCGAGGGCGAGGATCAGGCCGAGAATGGCGAGGCCGCGCATCGGGTCACTCCTTTCTGAGCAGGTAGAAGAAGTCGCGGTTGTCGGAAAACCCGACGAAGCGCGGGATCCGTTCGCCGCCGCGCCCGGCCGGGTCGGAGGCCGCCATGTAGCTCGACAGGTGCAGCGGTTCGATCCCGTCGCCCGCCGGTCGCGGCCGGTAGACGGCAAGATAGGTCAGCTCCGGCGAGTTCATGTCCAGAAGCATCGCGTAGTCGCAATCATAGGCCTGGAAGGTGCGGGCCATCGCCGACGGCGTCGCGGCGGAGAAATAGGCGTAGATCAGGAATTGCCGGCCGCCGGCCTCGCGCAGGCAGGCCCCGGCGCGCAACGTGCGCAACTGCGCCTCGGCCGAGCCCGACCAGTTGCCGCCGCCCCAGCTTGTCACCCGGTCGCCGGGCACCACGAGCCCGGTCTGCGGATCGCGCTCGACCAGCGGAACGCCGTTCTGCCGGGCGAAGGCGAGGTTCGGGATCGTCGGCGTTTCGGCCTCGGTCCAGGTCTTCATGTCGATCTCGCCGTCCAGCGTGACGGTCACGGTGGCGAGGTTCGGCTGCAGGCGGCTGAAGGTGACGCCGTTCGACAGCATGCCGTAGTGGTGGCCGCGATTGAAGGTCGCGTAGTCGCCGAAGCGGAACGCGCCATGGTCGCGCTTGAACCCGCCGGCAAAGGCCGCCGCCACCCGCGCCGTCAGCGCCGGACTGAGCATCCCGGTACGCACCAGCGGCGCGGACCGGTCGAAGCCGTCGGGCCCCGGCAGCCGCCAATCCTCGCCCGAACGCTGCGGGCGCGAGGACCAGCCCAGCGTCGGGTGATCGGTGCCCAGTTCGTAGCCCAGTTCGAAGCGGTCGAGATCGAAGGCGACGAGGTAGACGTCGGCGTTGCTTTCCACCCCGTCGAGCCAGTTCACAGCCCGGTCGCCCAGCAGATCGGCGTCGATCATGCCCGGTTGCATGGCCGAGGCGAAGACGCCCTCGGCCTCCTGCACCGCGTACCAGCTGCCCGCCTCCATCCCGCCTTCGGCGCCGATCAGCGGCAGGCCCATCGAGGTGCGCATCACCGGCCGCCGGTCCAGCCGGGCCTGGCCGAGGCTGGCCACCACCTCGCCCACCGGGGCGTCCTGCGCGGTGAAGGCGCTTTCGAGAAACGCATCCTCGTAGAAGCTGCCCTTGATCAGGTTCACCAGGCTGTCGCCGAAGATCACGTTCTGGCGCAGGAAGTCGGACACCGCCTCGCGGTTCGTGCGGTTTCCGGCGACGGCGTTGCGCAGATAAAGCCTTTGGCCGCAGACCGGGGCGAAGGGCAGGCCGCTGCGCGCGGCGGTTTCCATCTCGCTCGGCCCGGCGGTCTCGTCCCAGGGCCGGCAGGTGGTGGTTTCGCCGCCGCCCTCGATGATCAGGCCCGGCGCGTCGCCGGGTTCGAGCCGGACGCGCCAGCGCGCCGGATCGGCGTTCTCCAGATGCCACTGGTCGGGCCGGGTCCAGCTGCCTGCGGGCGGCGTGCGTTCCAGCAGGTACCAGGTGTTGACCTCGGGATGCAGCGTTGTCAGCCGAAAGCCGGTGCCGTCGGCCGCCGTCGCGTCGGCGCTGCGGCGCATCGGCGCCAGGTCCACCACGCTGTCGACGGAGGAGGCCGCGTAGCGGTCCCACTGGCCTGCCGGGGGCAGGCGCACGGGCGCTTCGGTTCCCGCCGCCGCGACCGGAAGGATCGCGAGGGCCGTGACTGCAAGGGCCGCCGATACACCGGCGGTCAGGCGCTTCCGCTCTGGCCGCATACCAATCTCCACCCCAGAAAAGATTCTTCGAACTTCATGACTTAATCGTGCGCCACCCGGTGACGCAACTGCCGAGGCGGAGGGTAGACAGACTCCGGTTAACCGGGTCTCACCGGACGAAAGGTTGCCGTCGTCCGGACCGGAGACGGGCAAGCCCCACCGCCTCTTCCGGGGTCACGGCGTGGAACCGCACGACCTCGTGCGGGCGCAATTGCACGAATCCGTCAAGATGGGCGGAGACGATGGTGGCGATCTTCGGATAGCCGCCGGTGGTCTGGTGATCGGCCAGCAGCACCGCCGGAGCGCCGTCACCGGCGACCTGGATCGAGCCGCGCAGGATCGGTTCGGAGGGGATGGAAAGGGCGCCTTCGGGCACAAGTTGTGGCCCGCGCAATCGTACCCCCATTCTGTCGTATGCATCCGTCAGGCGGTACGGGGCGCCGACGAGCGCCGCGATCGCCTCGCGGGTGAAGAACCGGTCCTGCGGGCCGAGCACCACGGCGACCTCGTGGCGGGGCCGCGCGGCGACCGGGCAGGGCAGCCCGCCCTCGACCTTTTGCAACACCCGCGCGTCTTCGATCACGATCTCCTGCCCCGCCGCAAGCATCCCCCCGCCGATGCCCGAGGGCGCATGGGTCGCAACGCTGCCAAGCCAGGGCCGGGCCACCAGGCGACCGGCCGGTTGCAGGTAGGTCCAGGCCCCCCAGGGCCCGCGGCGAATCACCAGGCGCTCGCCGCGGCGCAGGGTCACGACCGTCCAGGAGCCGCCGGTGCCCGACGCCGATTCGACGACGAAGCCGCCGCCGGCGATCGCCAGCGTCACGGCCCCCTCGGCGCAGTCGACGGTCAGCCCGCCCAGCGAGATCTCGATTCCGGCCGCGCCCGCGGGATTGCCCAGCGCGGCATTGGCACGGGCGAAGGCGAGCCGATCCATGGGGCCGGATTCGGTCACGCCGTAGCGCAGCCAGCCCAGGCGCCCGCCATCCTGGACCGAGACATGCGGACCGGCCTGGGCGACATGCAGGACCGCCCGGCTCATGCCCCGTCCCCCGACAGCCGGTCGAAATCCGCCCGGTCGATGCGGGTGAAGCGTACCCGGTCGCCGACGTCGAACAGGAAGGGCCGGTCGGGATCGCTGGTGAGGATCCGCGCCGGCGACCGGCCCAGAACCCACCAGCCTGCCGGCATGGTCACGGTGGTGACGATGCATTGCGGCCCGGCGATGATCACCGACCCCGCCGGGATGCCGCGGACCGGCGCGGGCTTGCGCGGCAGCCGGATCGGTTCGGGAACACCGGCCATGTAGGCATAGCCGGGCGCGAACCCGTAAAGATGCACCTCGTACTCGCCCGCGAGATGCGCGGCGATCACCGCCTCCGCGCTCAGCCCGGTCTGATCGACGACCGCCGCCATGTCGCGGGCGAACTCGGCCTCGTAGCACACCGGCACCTCGTGCAGGCGGCCCGTCGACCGGGCTTCGGGCGGATGCGCCATCCGCTCGCGCACCGCCCGGGTCACCGCGGCGTGGTCGGTTTCGGCCGGGTCGAACACCACCATCAGGTTGACATAGGCGGGCACGGTTTCGCGCTGGCCCGGCACCGGGCGCGCCGCCAGCGCGCGATCCAGCGCCAGCACCCCGGCATGGGCCGGTCCGCCGACGGTGTCGCCAAATTCCACCAGCAAACCGCAATCCGCGACCGGGACGAAGCGCGGGAAAGTCGCGTCAGGCATCGAGGAACGGCCGGATCGTCACCCCCGCCGCCGCCAGGCGGTCGCGCACGCCGCGCGCCATCGCCACCGCGCTGGGGCCGTCGCCATGCACGCAGATCGACTGCGCCGCCAGCGTGATCGGATCGCCGCCGATCACCGGCATCCGGCCGGTTTCCAAAAGGCCGATCAGCCGCTCCGCCGCCGCGCCGGGATCGTGCAGCATCGCGTCGGGGCGCGACCGGGGCACCAGCCGGCCGGTGGGCAGGTAGGCGCGGTCGGCGAAGACCTCGGAAAAGGTGTCAAGCCCGGCGGCACGCGCCGCGCCCTCGAAGGCGGTGCCGGAGATCGCCAGCGCCGCCAGCTTGCCGGGCAGCGCCGCCACGGCGGCCGCGATCGCACGGGCGACCTCGGCATCGTCGGCGGCGAGATTGGCGAGCGCGCCATGCGGCTTGACATAGCGCACCCGCGCCCCGGCCAGCGCCGCCACACCCTGAAGCGCGCCGACCTGCGCGGCCACCATCCGCCCGATTTCCGCCGGCGCCATCGGGATCACCCGCCTGCCAAAGCCCTCTCGGTCGGCATAGCCGGGATGCGCGCCCACCACCACGCCGCGCTCGGCGGCGGTGACCAGGGTGCGAAACATCGTCTCGGGATCGCTGGCATGGCCGCCGCAGGCCACGTTGGCCGAGGTGACGATGCCCAGCAGCGCCTGATCGTCGCCCATCGTCCAGGGGCCGTAGCTTTCCCCGAGGTCCGAGTTCAGATCGATCCGTGCCGTCATGCCAATACCCTCCGCAATCCGGCCAAGGGGGCAACGACGGCACGGCGCTGTCAAGCCGATGTCGCGCGGCGATTGACGCGGGCGGCCAAATCGCCAAGGGTCCGGCGCGTCGGCAAGCCGGAGACAGCAATGACAGGTCCGGAGAACGGGATCGCCGATCTCTTCATCATTGGCGGCGGCATCAACGGCTGCGGGATCGCCCGCGACGCGGCCGGGCGCGGCCTGTCGGTGGTGCTGGCCGAACAGTCCGACCTTGCGCAGGCGACCTCCTCGGCCTCGACCAAGCTGTTTCAC
>JANSXY010000009.1 GCA_024742695.1 Paracoccaceae bacterium
CCAGCGTCCACGGGGCGGCCTGCGCCGGGTCGGCGACTTTCGCCTCGAGCCCGCCGATGATCGCCAGGAGCGACTCCAGCACCGCCTCGAGCCCGCTGGCGCGCAACAGGTCCGGATCCTCGCCCGCCGCCTGCGCCTCGGTCAGCGAAACCGGCAACACGGCGCGGAACATCGCCCCCGCTTCGCCCTGGACGCGACGGACAAGCCGCTGGCGATCGTGGGCGCTGAGGATCTTGTCGATCCGGGTCAGCAGAAGCAGGCTGTTGGCCTGCAACTCCGGCGGTGCCTCTTCCCACATCGCGGCCTCGGACTGGCGCCAGGCCTGGGTCGCCGGGGAACACCACAGCACCCCGTCGGCCAGCGGCAGCATCCCCTGCCAGATATCGAGCGTGATGTTCGGGTCGGAACTGCCCGGCATGTCGATGATGTCGCAGGCTTCCAGGATATCGGCCTCGGCGAAGACCCGGATTGCACGGGTATCGGCGATCGCGGCGGCGTTGACGGCCTGCGCGTCGATCACCGTCTCGGTCCCGTCCATGTCGATCCGCACCGGCGGCCCGTCGCCATGCGCGTACCAGATCGGCGGGCGCTGCGTGGCGGTGATCTGCACCGGTGACAGCGCCTCGCGCATCAGGATGTTGGCAAGCGTGCTCTTGCCGGCACTGAACTCGCCCATCAGCGCGATCCGGGGCTTGCGCGGATCGGCGGCGGGCGGCTGGCCGCCGAGGGGTTCGGACGTCATCGCTTCGTCTCCTTTCGCCTCAGGCCCTGTATTCCGACAGCAACGCCATCGCGGCCTGAAGCCGTTCGTCGCGCTGCGTGTCGGCCTGGCCGGCACGATCCTTCAGCCGGCCGATCTCGATATCGGTCTGGTCGGCCAGGTCGAGAAGCTGCGCCCTCTGCCCCTCGATGAAGTCGTTCAGCGCAAGCTTGACCGCGGTGGCGTAGGGCACGGCGTGTTCGGCCCTGAGCGAGGCCAGGAACGGTTCGGTCTCGGCCTCGATCAGGCGCGAGAATTCCTCTGCGAAGGCCTGGTAGCCTCGGCGCCGGCGCCACCAGCTCGTCCACCAGTTGCCCTTGACATCGAGCGCTATGGTCGAGCCGAGGATCACCGGCGGCGGCGGCTTGGGCACAACCGGCGCGGTCAGGTCCACCGACCCTTCGTCCAGACCGAAGGCCCCGACATAAAGATCGCGGATCTCGGCAGCGGCCGCGGCATAGATCTCCTCGCTGGCCTTCACCGCCTTGGTGGTGAACACCCGGTAGCCCGAGCGCAGCAACAGCCGCAGGCCGGTCGGATCGTAGCTCCAGACCTCGCTTTCGCCGTAGAGTTCCAGGTGCTTGATCAGCGAGGCCGTGGCCCGGCCCAGGAACGACTGCCGCGAGCCGGCAAGGCGCTGGTCGAGATCGGTGACGAGCGCCGCCAGCTTGGTCTCCAGCCGATGGCTCGTGCGTGCCGCGATCGCGTCGATCTCGCGGCCGACATCGGCGCGGGCCACCGGCTTGACCTCGGCGCCGCCGATGCGCCGTGCGGCGACCTCGCGCTGCGCCGCCAGACCGTTCGCAAGGTTCCCCGCCGCGCGCAGGATGCGTTCCTCGAATTCGCCCCCCTCGCCGGCGACGATCCTCTCGGAAATCGCGTCGCACAGCGCCGGGATACCCGACATCCGCCAGATCGTTTCGGCCACCGAACCCGGAGCGGCCGCGTCGACATGGTGCTCGGCCCATTCCACCAGGGCCTTGCCGCTGGCCACGCCCAGCTTGTCGAACTGGCCGCTGAGCGCGTGGCTGGCCCAATAGGCGCTGCCGAAGATGATCTGCGCGTCCTCCGGGCCGTTCAGCGCCTTCAGCGTCGCCACGATGCTTTGCCGGATCTCCTCGGCCTCGCGCACCGGCGCCCCGAGTTCGTCGATCCGGTTGACGAAGATGATCACCTCGCGCGAGCGGATGTTCGAGATCAGGCGAATGAGCGCCATGTCCACGGTCGACAGCGTCTGGTGCGCCGACAGGACCACCACGCACAGCCGGCTCTCGCGGATCGCGTTCACCGTGATCTGCTCGCGGATCATGAAGGTGTCGTTCACGCCGGGCGTGTCGCGGATGCACAGCCGATGCGGCAGTTCCGACTGCCCGAGATACAGGTCGGCCGACTTGGTGATGTCCGCGAACCGGCCCTGCTGGGTTTCCGGCGCGGCGTCGTCGCCCAGATCGTCGCCGAGGCAGACGTAGCGCTGGATCAGTTCCTCGTCGAAGAAGCCGTATTCGTGCTCCTGCCCCATCAGAAGCTCGAACTTCTGGCCCAGTCGCTGCCGAGACTTGGCGCGCATCGCCTCCAGTTGGGCGCGAACCTTCTCAAGCTCCTTGTGGGCGCCGGCGCGGCTGGCCAGTTCGCCGATCCGCCCGCCGCGGTTCAGAAGCCGGCCCCATTCCTCTTCGTCGAAGAACCGGAACTTCGCCTTGGTGGCCGCGCTGCGCGCCGCCGGATCGAGATGCAGCGAGGTCACGACCGAGGTCCAGGGGTTGATGTCGGCGGGCAGCAGGTCGGGCCAGCCGATCATCGCGTTGACCAGCGTGGTCTTGCCCGCCTTGACCTGGCCGATCATCGTCACCGTCGGCTCGAATTCGCGGATCTGGCGCTTGAGCTTGCGCGCGGCCAGATGCGTCGTCTCGCCGTCGGCGGTGCCGAGCCCGTCGACCACCGCCTCCAGCCGGCTCATGCGCGCGGCGAAGTCCCCCAGCCCGGCATAGGCCGAGCGCAGCAGCCCGGTCTGCGGCGGCCGGCCGTCGGCGGGGGCGGCAAGTCTCGCTTCGGCGTTCATCAACGGTCTCCCTAGCAGGCCATCGGCAATCCGACGGGAAGCTTGCTTTCGAACTCGCTACGCAACTGCACCAGCAGGGCCGCGGCATCCTGCGCCTGTTCCGCGCCGCCCTCGACCTGCAACAGAACGGCCATGTCCGAGGCTTCGTTCACGAAGTCCCGCAGGTAGAGAATCTCGGCATCGTCCTCTGGCCAGGTCGCGGCGCGGTCACGCAGGCCGTCGGCGGTGTCGCAGCAATGCTGCAGCACCTCCGCCGGCCAGTCGCCCTCGCCGTCATCCTGCCAGTCGAGGGTTTCGAAGAGGTTGCGCGCCCTGCGCTTGAGATAGAGAACCGGCTCCGACAGAAGCGCCCGTCGCCCGTCCTCTTCGCTGGCCTCCGGCCGCGTGGCGACGGGTGCCGCCGGCGCGGCTGCGTTCCTGTCGGCGGCGTCCGCCGCCTCCTGACGGTCGGGGCCGGTCCCGGCCGCGTCCGCGCCGCCGGCCTCGGGCACCAGACCGAACCGGTGCAGCAGCAGCTTCGCCGAATCGATGTCCTCGCGCTGCGCCTCGGCGATATCGGCCTCGAGCCGCGCGATCAGGCCGCGCGGGTCGGGCACCGCGGCCACGCCGCTCACCGCGTCGGACAGTTCCGGGCAGGGCACCGCCACGACATGGGCGAAATCCGCCGGGCGGCGGCTGCGCAGGGCCGCGGCCTCCGCCTCGGCGCCGAAGACCAGCAGATGCGCGTGGTTCTTCAGCCCCTCCGGCGCCGCGGCCCAGATCGCCGCCTCGGCGGATGAAAACCGCCGGGTGCACCAGATCGCCACGTCCAGCCGCCGCGCCGCCCAGGCCAGGGCCGGGGCCTGCTGCGCGGGATCCTCGCCCACGGCGAGGTAGAGCAGCGAGATGCGGCGCAGGATGCCGAACGGCGCCTCGATCTGCACGAAGGCCGGGTCGCGTTCCAGCAGATCGTCCTCGGGCAGGCCCTGAACGACCAGCCGCGTCGCGTCCGACAGGGTGACGCAGGTCCGCGGCCGCGCGGAAAAGCTGACCTCGATCGTCGGCCAGTCGCCACCCGCGGGCATCAGCCCGTCGCCGACGAGGCTGGTGAACAGCCGGGCGCGCTGGTCGGGTTCGTAGCCAAGAAGGCCGACGCGAACCGGCCGGCGCAGCCGTTCGGCGAGGCGTTCGCAACTGCGCGCGATCCGGGGCGGGATCGATTCCGAAGCAAGCGCGCGCTCGATCATCTCGAGCGCGGCGTGGGTGTCGGGGGCGTTCAGTTCCATCTCAACCATCCCTTGCGACGGCGGCCCGTGCCGGGGCCAGATCCGCCTGCCAGGCCCCGAAGAGACCGCCCAGATGCCGGCGCACCGGCGACCGGGCCAGGCGCGCGTCGGCCCCGGCCTTGATCACCACGAGCGAGACATTGTCCTGATCGGGGTCGGCCAGCCGCTCCACCCCCGCGATCAGCGCGTCGGCGATCCGCCCGCTGGACTTGCGCCGCGCCCGCTTCAGGATGCCGCCGATCGCCGCGTCGGGCAGGAACTGCAATCCGTCGCTTGCCGCCAGAACGAGGTCGCCGGGGCGCAGATCGAAGGCCTCGTCGGGGCAGTCGACCTCGGGGATGTCGGCCCCGATCAGCGCCGAGGTCAGGCAGTTGCGCTGCGGATGGGTGCGCGCGGTCTCGGCGTCGATCATCCCCTGCCGGGCCATCAGGTCGATCTGCGGCGCCATCGAGTGATCGTCGTTGAGCCGCAGGAGTTGCCCGCCGCGGTAGAGGTAAAGCGGCGAATCCCCGACCGATATCCAGAACAGCCGGTCGCCGGCGACGGCGAGCACGATCACCGTGCCGCCCATTCCGCGGGTTTCCGGCTCTGCCGCGATCCGGTCGCGCAGGCAGTGGTTGGCCACCGTCACCGCGTCGCGCAACAGACCCGGAATCTCCGCCGGGTCGAGCCCCGGCCGCGCCAGACGCAGCGTGAGTTCGGCGAAGACCTCGGTCACGATGATCCGGCTGGCAAGATCGCCGGCGGCATGGCCGCCCATCCCGTCCGACAGAACCGCGAAACCGACCTCACCGCCACGAGGAAAGGCCGTCGCCAGCGCATCCTCCTGCCGGGCGCGGGTTCCCTGCGCCAGCGCCGCGGCGGTTTCCAGTTCCATCTCAGCCGTCCGTGTCATCCTGGCCCTGCGCCTCCGTCTCCTCGGCCCAGGTGAAATCGGGGCCGCACAGCGCCACGAACCTGAGCGTCGTCTTGCCGATCCGGATCAGGTCGGCATGGTCGAGCTCTTCGGTCGACAGCACCGGGTGTCCGTTCCGGCGGACGATGTTGGATTTTCCGCCATGACCGATGAAGAAACGGTTCTGTTCCTCGTCATAGGCGATCGAGGCGTGGTTCTCGCGCGAGATGCTGCGATCGCCGAAATCCAGACGGATCGTCTGATCCTCGCCGCGCCCGATGGTCGAGACGCCGGCGGCGACGGCGAAGGCGTGGCCACGGCCCGCGCCCTCGACCACGACGATCCAGCCGGCGGGAAACAGCGCCGCCTCGGCCGGCGCGGCCCGCGGGCCGTCGATCGGGGCCGGTTCGACCTCTGCGGCGTGAAAGCCCAGGATCCGGGTCTTGATCCGGCCGGTCGACGCGGCGGGTTCGGCGGCGGGCGCGGCGCCGGCCGGGCGGCGGCGTCGGGCCGGTTCCGGCGCGGGTTCCGGGGCGGGTTCGGGGGCGGGTTCGGGGGCGGGTTCGGCGACCGGTTCCGGGATCGAGGCCCGCGCGGCAGTCGCAACGGCGGCCCGCATCGCGGCATCGTCACCCGCGTCGGCCCCGTCGACGGGATCGATATCCCAGATATTGGCTCGCCCGCCGGCCGGCGCGGCGACGCGCCCGGCCTGCCGCAGGCGCGCGCCGGCCAGCTCCTGCCGGTTCAGCGCGGTTCCCCGCGGGTCGTCGGGCAGCGCCGGTTCGTCCGCTTCCGGCGGAACGGCAGGGGCGCCGTCCACCGCCTCCGGCAGGATCACCGGGCGGGACTGCGCCACGAACGCTTCGGGCAGCGCCGCCGGGCCGGGGTCGGCCGGGCCCTCGGCCACGGGGGCGATGACGATATCGGCCGCCTCCACCGCGGGGGCGGGTTCGGCCCTTGCCTCCGGTTCCGCCGTGCGGGGCCGTTTGCGGGCGATCAGGTTCCTGAGCTGCATCATGGGCTTTCCTCGTTCGACATCGCCGCCGCGCGGCCCGGGCGCACCAGGAAGATCTGCAGGGTGCCGCCCAGCAGCCGCTTCAGCGGGCCCGCGCCGCCGGATCGCCCGGCCGCCCTGTCCGCGCCGTCGGCCTGCTCGCCCGGCGCCGCGGCGACGAGACCGCCGGCCTCGGTCAGGTCGGGCACGGGTTCGCGCAGGATGTCCCAGGTGCTGTCCTCGGCGGCCGGCACCCGCGGCCGGGCCCTCCGCCCCGAGGGCAGCGACGGCAGCCCCTTGCGGGCCTGCCGCTCCGGCACCGGGGCGCTGCCGGTCGTCAGTTCCTGCTGCACCTCGCGCACCAGCCGCGCGACGCGCTGCTCCATCGCCTTGTCGGTCTTGGCCCTTTCCATCAGCACCCGGCGCCGGCGCTCGACATCGATCAGGTCGCGCCATTCCCGCGCGCTTTGCAGCCGCTCGCCGGGAAAGATGCTCAGGCACTTGTTGATCGCGTCGATGAAGTAGCGGTCGTAGCCCGGCGTATCGAGCGCCAGGGGCTCCAGCGGATCCTTGGTGTTCTTCGCCGCCGCCGACATCCGAAGGTTGCTACTGGGCGGCGGGCTGCCCGAAACGAGGTGATAGAAGGTCGCCGCAAGCGCGTAGAGATCGGAGGAGAACTGCTGGTCGCTGCCGGCAAGGTAGAATTCCTGCGGCGAGTAGCCGTCCTTCACCGTCAGGATCTTCGACAGCACCCGGCTGACCCGCGTGGCGCTTTCGCGCGCCGCGCCGAAGTCGATCAGCACCGGTGTGTTGTCGGCCTCAAGCAGGATGTTGTCGGGCGAGATGTCGCGATGCAGGATGTCGTGATCGTGCATGTAGCTGATCGCGTCCAGCACCTTGATCAGCAGTTGCCTGATCTGCTCCGGGCCCAGCCTGTCGGGCTCTTCCTCGATCACCTGCAGAAGGTCGCGGCCCGGCACGAAATCGATCGCCATGTAGGCGGTGCCGTTGTCCTTGAAGATCTGGTGCACCCCGACGATGTAGGGATGGCTCAGTTCCGAAAGCGCGCGGGCTTCCTTCTCGAACAGTTCCAGGATCTTGCCGAATTCCGGCTCGCTCCCGCGCGAGCGCAGGCGCACCGTCTCGTTGGTGCGGCAGCACATCGCGCCGGGAAAGCATTCCTTCAGCACCACCTTCCGGCCCAGGCTGTCGCGGGCCAGGTAGGTGATGCCGAACCCGCCGGAATTCAGATACCTTTCGATCGTGTACTGGCCCTGGCACAGCTTCGTGCCAGGCGGCAATTCATCCCCGAACGCGTTGGCAAGCTCAACGGTTTCCATGTGCGCTGCATTTCTCAAGACAGATCCCCATTGCGCAACAGGGGGGCCAGATCCCCGTCCCGGCCCCGCAACTGGTTCCTTCGGACAGAAAGCCGGTCGGATCGTGGCCGAAAGATGGCGGGAAGCTGAAGAATTCGGATCGACGTCGAAAGATTTGATCGAGATTCGGGCTATCGCGCGCCGCACGTTCCGGGCATCGCGCGCGCCCGGTCCACGATCGCCGGGTGCCACGGCCCCAGAAGGCCGCGACGGGGCATGCGCGCCCCGGCCAGGCGGCATTGCGTCCCCGGCGGATTCCGGGGGTGCGGCATCCCGCAGTCCGCGACCGCGCCCGACAGCCGGATAATCATGCCATCATGTCGGATTTCCCGCTTTCGCCGGGCGTGGCCCATTCTAGTGTGATCGGGCAGGCGACGCCGGTCGGCACGGCGCGGCGGATCGATCCGCGATCGGGCCGGCCCCTGCGGCGGCGAGGAACGGAAGGGACCAAGGGATGCGAACCCATGCCCAGGCGGTGGTGATCGGCGGCGGCGTCGTCGGCTGTTCGATCCTCTATCACCTTGCCAAGCTCGGCTGGACCGAGGCGGTGCTGCTGGAGCGGTCGGAACTGACGAGCGGGTCGACCTGGCACGCGGCGGCGAACATCCACGGGCTGCATGACGTGACCAATATCAGCCGGCTGCAGCACTACACGATGCGGCTTTACCGGGAACTGGAGGCCGAGACCGGGCAAAGCTGCGGCGTGTTCCAGCCCGGCAGCCTCTACCTCGCCCAGACCGAGGCGCGCGAACACCAGTTGCGATTGCAGGCCGCCAAGGCACGGCGCTACGGCATGAACTTTCACGAGGTCGGCCGGGACGAGGCGGAACGCCTGCACCCGCTGGTCGACTTCGACGGCATCCGCTGCATCATGTTCGAACCCGATGGCGGGAACGTGGACCCCTCGGGGGTCACCAACGCCTATGCGCTGGGCGCGCGCCGGCGGGGGGCGGAGATCCATCGGTTCACGCCGGTGACCGGGACCGAGGCGCAGCCCGACGGCAGCTGGATCGTGCGCACCGCCAAGGGCGACATCCGCACGCCCTGGGTGATCAACGCCGCCGGTCTGTGGGCGCGCGAGGTCGCGGCGATGGCCGGCGTCGACCTGCCGCTGATCCCGACCGAGCACCAGTATTTCGTGACCGAGACGATCCCCGAGATCGCCGCCGCCGGCCGCCGCCTGCCCTCGGTCGCGGATCGCGACGGCGAATACTACCTCAGGCAGGAGGGGCTGGGCCTGCTGGTCGGCGCCTACGAGCGCGACATGCGGTTCTGGGCCGAAACCGGCACCCCGCCGGATTTCGGGCACGAGTTGTTCGCCGACGATCTGGAGCGGATCGAACCGAACATGATGCGCGCGATCGGCCGGGTGCCGGCGGTGGGCGCGGCCGGGATCAAGCGGGTGATCAACGGGCCGATGATCTGGTCGCCCGATGCCTCGGCGCTGTTCGGCCCGGTGCCGGAACTGACGGGCTATTTCTGCTGCTGCGGCATCATCCCCGGTTTCTCGCAGAACGGCGGTCTTGGCAGGCTCGCCGCCGAATGGATCGTCGAGGGCGAACCAAGCCTCGACCTCTTCGGCTGGGATCTCGCGCGGTTCGGGGACTGGGCGGGCAAGGCCTTCACGAAGGCGCGCGTCGCCGACCAGTACGCGCACCGTTTCAAGATCCATTTCCCCGGCGAGGAGCGCGCGGCCGGCCGCCCGGTGCGCACCCGCCCGGCCTACGCTGCACAGCAGGCGCTGGGCGCGGTGTTCGGGCTGACCTACGGCTGGGAACATCCGCTGTATTTCGACGCCGCCGTGCCCGACAGCGCCGGTTTCACCCGCCAGCCGTGGTGGGAAACCGTGGGCCGCGAGGCGCGGATGCTGCGCGACCGCGCCGGGATCGTCGACATCTCGAACTTCGCCAAGTACCGCGTTGCCGGGCCGGGGGCGGAGGACTGGCTGAACGCCGTCTTCGCCAACCGGATGCCGAGCGACTTGGGCCGATCCTGCCTGACGCCGCTGATCGGGAAGCGCGGCGGGGTCGCGGGCGATTTCACCGTCACCCGGATCGGGGAGGACGAGTTCCGGGTGATCGGCTCGGGGATGGCCGAGCGGTTTCACCAGCGCTTCTTCCGGCAGGTGCCGCTGCCCGCGGACACGGTGTTCGAAAGCCTGACAGAGGCGGTTTGCGGCTTCAACGTCGCCGGGCCGCGGGCGCGCGACCTGCTTGCCCCGCTGACCGATGCCGACCTGTCGAACGCCGCCTTCCCGTTCTTCCGCTCCGCCCGGATGACGGTCGCGGGGATCGACTGCGTCGCGCTGCGCGTCAGCTTCACCGGCGACCTCGGCTGGGAGTTGTATTGCGCCGAGGCCGACCAGCCCGCGCTCTACGCCGCGCTGCTGGAGGCGGGGCGCGCGTTCGGCGCCGGGCCGGTCGGCAGCCGGGCGCTGATGTCGCTTCGCGTCGAGAAGGGCTATGGCTCCTGGGGGCGCGATTACGGCCCGGAATACTGGCCGCAGGAAAGCGGGCTCGCCGGGCTGATCCGCGACGACAAGGAGTTTCTCAACAGGTCCGGCTGGGAAGCGATCCGCCACAATCCCCCGCGCGAGGTGATGGCGATGCTGGAGATCGACGCCGGGGAGGCCGACGCGACGGGCGGCGAGCCGGTGTTCCTGCCCGACGGCACGCCTCTGGGGCAGGTGTCCTCGGGGGCCTATGGCTACGGCGTCGGCAAGTCGCTCGCGATCGTCTATCTCAAGGCCGGCATGGCCGGGCCCGGCGACACGGTGCATGTCGCGATCCTGGGGCGCGACCACACCGCGCGGATCCTCGACCGGCCGCCCTTCGATCCCGAGGGCCACCGGCTGCGCGGCACGGCGGCCGATGGCTGACCACCCGATCCGGCCTCAGGCCTGCAGCCGCCGCAGCGCGCGGGCGGCCTGTCCGCGGCGCAGGACGGGGCGGGCCAGCCCGCCATAGCCCGGCACCGCGCCGGGGCCGCCCGCGCCCGGCCGGCGAAGCGCCGCCTCGGGCGCCAGTTCGGGAAACAGGTCCAGCAGTTCCTCGCGCGCGGCCTCGGGCAGAGATTTCCATGCCTGCGGGCCGGGATAGAAGCTTTCGGTGGCCGCACCTTCGGCGAAGATCACCTGGTGGCGGTCGCACATGATGTGAAAATACTCCACCCGGCCGCCCTCGACCTGCCGGATCGAGCCGTCGTTGACCAGGTGAATGGCGGCGGCAAAGGCCGCGTCGCTGCCGTCGTGCAGCCGCGCGCGCCAGCCGCGCAACAGCATCCGGTGCTGCGGCGACACCCACAGGTCGCGGTGGTTGCCCAGCGCGCCGCGCGCGATCCGGACCGGGGCCATGCGGCCCACCGCCTCGCGGCGGGTGCGCCCGATCCAGACAAGTGGCCGATACCCCTGGTCCATCGTCAGAACCAGGTCGCCCGGCGCGAGATCCTCCACCGCCACCTCGCCGCGGTCGGTCATGATCCGGGTTCCGCGCAAGAAGCAGATCGGCGCAAGATCGATCACCCCGTCGCCATCCTCGTCAAGCGCCGCGAGATCATCGACATCGATCAGGAAGGAATCGTGCAGATCCTCGGTCCGGATCAGGATGTCCTGCTGGCCGTCGTTGTCGGGGTCGCCGGCCGAGGCGACGCTGAAGGGCCCCGCGATCCCGCCGAACGCGTAGACGCCCTCCGCCGTGCCGGCGACAAGCGACCCGACGACCCCGAAATCGATGATCCCGTCGCCTTGGCCATCGGCCGCGTCCAGCGCGTCCAGCTGGCCGCCGAAGACCAGGTAGGCGATGCCGTCGCCGCCGATCAGGAAATCGGCCTTCGCGTCGCCGTCGATATCGCCCAACGTCGCCATCGACCGGCCGATCGCGTCGCCATCCGCCGCGCCCATGAAGACATGGCCACCGGCCGAGGCGGCGACATCGCCAAGGTCGATCGTTCCGTCCTCTTCGCCGGGGGTGCCGGCATTGGCCCGGTCCAGCGCGTCGAGTTCACCCGAGGAGATCAGGTAGACGACGCCGTGATCGCTGCGCGCCTCGCCGTAGACCGTGCGGTCGCCGTCGGCCGCGATCAGCAGATCGTCCGCCGCCATGTCCGAGATGATGCCGGCAGAGGCGACCTGCACGATGCTGCCGGTGGCCGCCGCCTCGCCCAGAAGGACAAAGCCGCCATGCGTGGCCCCGACATTGGCGAGATCGATCCGGCCCGGCCGCTCGGCGTCGCCGATGTCGTTGAGATCGAGAGCGCTGCCGGCGGCGTCGAGCGCGGCGAGATCGGCGTAGCCCACCAGATAGGCCGCGTCCGCGCCGCTGCTGCCGAAGAGCAGCCGGGGGCCGGCCGCGCCGTGGATCGCCGCGACCCCGCCATGTTCCAGCGAGCCGGCGGAGTTGACGAACTCGTAGCCCGTGGTTCCGTCGACATCGCCCAGCTCCGCCTCGCCGTCCGGCGATGCGCCGTCGAGGTCGGAAAGCCGCTCGCCGAAGACCAGCGTGTATTGGCCATCGCCGTTCATCTGGAAACTCGCCGGCCTGGCATCCGGCGCCGCGATGACGAAATCGTCCTTGCCGTTTCCGTCGATGTCGCCCGGAGCGACGATCCGCTGGCCGAGATTGTCGGCTATTCCGCCGACGAAGGTATAGTTGCCCGCAACGTCGCCCAGATCGGCCAGGTCGATCACCCGGTCGGCCGCGCCGTCGCCGGTGCCGGTATCGAGGGCGGCGAGCGTTTCGGGCGTGATGTCGGCCACCAGGTAGGCCTCGGTCCGGTGGTCCGGCCGGCCACCGCGAAACGCACCGATCAGGATGTCGGCAGCCACGCCGCCTGTCACATCCCCCGGCGCGGCCACGCTCCAGCCGGTGAAGGCGGTCTCCGCCGCATGACCGAAGACATAGCCATGGTCGTCGCCGATAAGGCCGACATCGATGATGCCGTTCTCGGCGCCGTCGGCCGCGTCCAGCGCGGCAAGCTCGCTCTTGAAGACGAGGTAGGTGGCACCGCCAAGACCGCCGAGACCGGCGTTGCCGAACTCGTTCAGTCCGAAATCGTCGCCGATCAGAAAGAACCCGTCGTCCTCGAGCGCGCCGGCATCGATCGAGAAGCCCGATGCGCCCAGCCGGTCCGCGATGCCGATGAACCGGTAGGTCTCGCGCTCGTCGTCCAGCGGAACCTCTCCCAGGTCGATACGCCCGTCCGCCGCGCCATCGGCCGCGTCGAGCGCGCCAAGATCCTCGTGATCGAAAACGAGGGTCGTGCCCGGATCGCCGCCGCCGCCCAGCAGCAGTTCGGCGCGGCCGTCCATGTCGGTGTCGCCGGCCGCGGCGATGCTGCCCGGGCCGGCAAACAGGTAGCCCCCTGACTGCGGCACCTGTGCCAGCGCGATCACGCCGTCCTGCGCGCCGTCATCGCCGTCGAGCATGGCCAGCGCCTCGCCGAAGACAAGGGCGCCGGTGAGGCCGGGCACCGGATCGACCGGCACGATCAGCAGATCGTCATCGCCGGAACCGTCGACATCGCCGGCGTTCGCGGTGGTGATCCCGCCATCCGCCGAATCGAGCCCCGCGAAGGTGATCGTGTAGCCGTAGGCGGCGGACATGCCGGCGATGTCGATCACGCCGTCGGCGCCATCGGCGGCGTCGAGCGCCTCCAGCCCGGTCGAAAGGATCACGTGGACCGAGGCCGCGGACAGATCGTCCGCCTCGGTGCTTTGCACGACCGTCTCGGCGATCCCGTCGCCGTCGAGGTCAGACAGGGCCCCCACCGCCACAACCAGCGCGGAACCCGAACTCCCGTTCACGAAACTGTACGACATAACCACCACTCGAGGGCGGCCGTCCGCACCGACAGCCCCTCTGAACTCGTCAACAAGGGGCGAAACTACGCCTGCCCCGCGCATCGGGTCAACGGACAACTGCGCGCATGGTTTACGCCGGGAGCCGGCGATCGCGGATGTCGCCGCCCCGCGGCGCGGCCCGTCGCAGCACCGCCGCACACCTCCGGATGCCGCGGGTCGCGGCCGCGGTGTCCGAAGCGGCCATCAGGCCGGCTGACAGCCTCGGCGAAAAGCGTTAATTTTGGGGTTCCGTCTTGTGCGGCTTGATGGCAATTTCGGCGCCGCCCCTGTCATTTCAATTACGAGCCTTGGGGATCGACATTATGGAACAGAGTTTCGGCGGTCTGATCGACGCGACGATCAGTTGGATCGGGGCGGAGGAATGGCGCATTGGCCTTGCCCTTCTGCTGGTCGTCTCCCTCGTCGGGTCGTTGATCGCGTCGATCATCGGGCGCCGCCGGTCCGGCGGGCGCGGGCGCTGCAAGTGGCACCGCGTCGGGCAGGATGCGAATTTCGCCAAGTGGACCTGCCAGACCTGCGGTGCGGATGCCTATGTTTCCAAGGCGCGAAACGGCAAGGGCTGCAACCGGGCCTTCAGGGGGGTCTGAGATGCGCGCGCCATTCCATGGCCGCCGGCCGCGTCGCCGGCATGATCGCGATCGGGCGGTGCCATGCCCAGAATGACCCCCTCGCAGGTCGAGGAGGCCGTGGTCCACGGCGAACTCGCCGCGCTGTCGATCGACGCGGAGGTGTTCGCCCAGCACGGCTTCGCGCTGGAGGCCGGGCTGCTGGCGCGGCTGCGTCAGTTCCGCGAATCGAATGTCAGCCTGGTGCTTGCCGATGTCGTGGTCGACGACGTCAAGGAGCGCATGGCCGCGCAGATCGCGGCCGCCGACCAGGTGTTCACCAGCGCGGCGCGCGGGCTGAAGAACGCCCGCAACATCGGCGAGGACGACTACGACACGCTGCAATCCGAAACCGTCGGATCGGAAACGCCCGAGGCCTGCGCGGCGCGCCGGTTCGAGGAATTCATGCGCGAGACCGGCTGCACGGTGGTGAACGCGGGCGAACTGGTTTCTTCCGGCGTGCTGCTGTCGGACTACCTAGACCGCAAGCCGCCCTTCGCCGCAGGCCGGTCGCAGCGCAACCGTCTGCCCGACGCGATCGCGCTGCACGCGCTCGATTCCTTCGCGGAGTCCTGCGAGTCGACGCTTCTGGTCGTGTCGCAGGATCGCGACTGGATCGACTATTGCGACGCGTCCGACTGGCTGGTGTGCGAAACCCGCCTCGACGAGGCGATGGCGCGGTTCCAGAGCCGGGCGCAGTTCGACGCCGCGGTCTTCGCCGTGCAGGTTCAGGACGGCAAGACCGCGGAACTGAACGGCGAGATCGGGCAGGAGCTTGCCGGCTTCGTCAAGACGATGGAGATCGCGATCGACGCGGGCGCGCAGGTGCCGTTCCGCTGCGAGGTCGAGCGGATCGAGTTCAAGGACTTCGTGTTTCCCGATCCGCCATCCTTCACGCTGGTGGGCCGCGACAAGGGCGAGGGGCGCGTCGATTTCACCACCGGCATCGAAGTGTCGCTGGACGTCACCTGCCGGTTCGATTTCCAGGTGAATTCCGGCGCAGCGTCGATCCCCGTGGGCACGGTGCATGAAACGCGCTCGGGCGTCGTGCCGTTCGAGATCGCGTTCTCGATCTTCGGCGATCTCGAAGGGTCGTTCGAGGTCGACGATATCGAGGTGCTCACGCATGGCCGGCGGTTCGACTTCGGGCCGGTCGCGCCGCGTATCTGACCCGACGGGCCGCGCCCGGCCTCAGCCGGGCAGCCCCGCCCTGCCGCAAATCCGCCCCAGCACCACCGCCGCCAGAAGGCCGTTTCCCGACAGGTAGCCGCTGTCGCCCCGGCCCGACACGCCGCAAGCCGCGCCGCCGCCGGCATAAAGGTTGGCGAAGGCCGTGCCATCGGCATGCAGAACCTGCCCCAGGTCGTTCACCCGCAGCCCGCCCTGGGTGTGAAACAGCGCCCCGGTCACCCGCACCCCGCAATAGGGCGGGGCGAGGCGGACGGGCCCGAACCGTCGGCCGAACCGGTCGGTGCCGCCATTCGGGATCGCGGCGAGGCTATGGGCCAGCGTGTCGCCCGGCAGGCCCAGGTCCGCCGCAAGCTCCGCGACCGTGTCGGCCCGGCGAACCGCGCCGGCAGCCTCGGCGCGCTTGAAATCCTCGAACTGCCGGGCGACGGCGGCGATCCGCGCGTCGAAGATCGCGAAGGCCTCGCCGCCGGGCTGGGCCAGCACCGCGCGCGCCGCCTCCGAATAGCCCTGCGCCTCGTTCCAGAACCGCTCTCCGGCGCGGTTCACCTGCACGCCGCCCTCGGTGATCACAGCCCAGGTGATCAGGATGCCATGCGGATGGGCGACATTGCCGTGCCCCTGGTAGGCCCCCAGATGCGCCAGATCGGCGCCCAGCGCGGCGCCCCAGGTCACCGCCTCGCCGCGGTTGGCGTCATGGCCGAACCAAAGCGCATCGGCGATCGCGGGCATGTGCCGGGCCACCAGATCGCGGTTGCCGCCGAACCCGTTGCAGGCAAGGATCAGGCGATCGCAGCCGATCGTCTCCATCCCGCCGTCTCCGGTCACGACGCCCAGGCCGCGCACCGCGCGGCCCTCGTGATAGAGAACCCGCGCCCGGCGGCCACAGACGATGTCGATGCCCTCGGCCTCGCAGGCGGCGCGGAGCGCGTCGATCAGTTCCGCGCCGGACCGGGTCGGAAGGCCGTGCATCCGGCGGCGGCTGTGGCCGGGATAGTCGAAATCCGTCACCACGCTGAACGGCAGGCCGTGGCGTTCGGCCAGCCAGTCGATCGTCGGCGCCGCGTTCCGCGCCAGTAGGTCGACCAGCGCCGGGTCGTTCTCACCCTTCGCCTTGGCCTGGATGTCGGCCGCGAACAGCGCCGGGTCATCCGCGATCCCTGCCTCGGCCTGGGCGCGGCTGCCCGCCGCGGGGATCAGCCCGGCCGACAGCGCGGTGGAGCCGCGCGGCACCGTGTCGGCCTCGATCACCAGCACCTCCTGCCCGGCCTCGCGCGCCGCCAGCGCGGCGACCAGCCCGCAGGCGCCGGCCCCCACGATCAAGGTGCCGCAGTCGAGATCGAAGGCCGCGGGCAGCGGCGCGATGCTAGCCTTCGTCGCCATCGTAGCGCTTGCCGCGGGCCAGCATTTCGGGCGTGCCGATCACCGCATTCAGCCCGGCGAAATCGAACATCCGGTCGCCGAAGGGCCGGTTGCTGCCGTGATCGTGCAGGCTGCGGTAATAATCCTGGGCGGTGCGCGCCAGCGCCCGGACGATGCCGCCGGGAAAGATCACGATGGAAAAGCCCAGCCGCTCCAGATCGCCGGCGCTGCGGATCGGTGTCGCGCCACCCTCGACCATGTTGGCCAGAAGCGGCACGCGGTCGCGGAATGTCTCGGCCACGCGGGCCAGCTGGTCATCGGTTTGCGGCGCCTCGACGAACAGCACGTCGGCCCCGGCCTCCAGGTAGGTTTCGGCGCGATCGATCGCGGCCGCGAAGCCCTCGACCGCGATCGCGTCGGTCCGGGCGATGATCAGCGTGGCCTCGGACTGGCGGGCATCGGCCATCGCGGCGATCTTTCCGGCCATCTCGCCCGCGCCGATCAGCGCCTTGTCGGCAAGATGGCCGCAGCGTTTCGGATAGCTCTGATCCTCGATCTGCAGGGCCGCCGCGCCGGCACGTTCGTAAAGCCGCATGGTGCGCTGCGCGTTGAGCGCGTTGCCGAAGCCGGTATCGGCATCGATGATCACCGGCAGCGTCACCCGGTCGGCGATCAGCGTCATCGTCTCGGCCATCTCGGTGACCGAGGTCAGGCCGATGTCGGGACGGCCGAGCCGGGTATAGGCCACCGCCGCGCCGCTGAGATACAGCGCCTCGAATCCCGCCGCCTCGGCAAGGCTTGCGGTCAGCCCGTCGTAGACGCCCGGGGCGGTCAGGATGTCGGGGCGGCGCAGGCGGTCCCGCAGGCTCATGTTGCGGCCCCGATCATCTCCAGCGCCTCGGCGCAGGTCATCTGGCGGGTGACGGTGGCAAGCGAAACCAGCGTCGCTTCATGCACCTCGTCGCGGAAGGCGGCGCAGCCGTCGGTCAGCATCACGGTGTCGATGTTGCGCAGATGCGCGTCGCGCAGGGTCGAGGCGACGCCACCGTTGGTCACGATCCCGCCGACGATCAGCGTGTCGATCCCCAGCGCGCGCAGGATGTAGTCCAGCCGGGTCTGCCAGAAGGCCGAATAGGCCACCTTCTCGATCACGTAGTCGGCCGGGGCGAGCGCATCGACCAGCGCGTGGCCCCAGCCCCCCGGCGCGAAATCGCCCTTGCCCAGGACCGGGCGCAGCGCCATCAGATGCGGCGCGATCAGCGGCGCGCCGCCCGGCCCCGGCACCAGCGTGAACTGCGCCGAGACATAGACACCGCCGGCATCCCGCAGCGCCGCGGCCAGCGGCGCGATCCGTCCGGGCAGCGCGGCGATCGCCGGCGCGGTCTGCCCGGCCCGGCCATAGGCGCCCTCGGGATGCAGGAAATCGTTCTGCAGATCGATGGTCAGCAGCGCGCTGCGCGCCGGATCCAGCCGTGCCGGCGCGGTCATGGCGTATCCTCCCCCGGTTCGATGATCGTGTTGCCGAACCGGTCGACGCGACCCACCAGCCCCGGTTCGATCAGCACCGTGGTATCGGGCTGTTC
This sequence comes from Paracoccaceae bacterium, assembly GCA_024742695.1. Taxonomy (GTDB): domain Bacteria; phylum Pseudomonadota; class Alphaproteobacteria; order Rhodobacterales; family Rhodobacteraceae; genus JANSXY01. The sequence continues at coordinate 17,948 of JANSXY010000009.1, forward strand.
GAGGATCGCGGGCCCGGCGATCACCGCGCCCACCGGCAGCGCCAGCCTGTCGTAGATCGCGGTGTCGTGCCAACGGTCGCCGAAATGCACCGGGCGCGTGGCCTTCGGCGCGGTCGTACCGGCGCCCTGCGGCGCCAGCGTCTCGAGGTCGAATTTCGGCCGCCGCCCGATCACCGCGCTGCGCAGGTTCAGGATCCGCCGCACCCCGTTCTTCAGCAGCCGCCCGAAAGTGGCGCCATAGGCCGCGTCGAAGGCCGCGGCGATCGTTTCGCGATCCGGCGGCAGCACCCGGCCCTCGCGCATCTCGACCGTCAGCGCCACCGGCACGGTATGGGTCTGGCCGACATAGGCCATGTCCAGCTCGTACCGGACCTCGCGCGCCTCGAACCGGCTGCGCGCGGCGGTCAGCATCGCCAGACCCCGGTCGGCATGATCCTGCATGAAGCCCGCCAGCGCGTCCGGGTCGAGCGTGTCGACGAGGCTGTTGATCGTCTGCACGAAATCCTGCCGCATGTCGGCGATCACGCAGCCCATCGCCGAGGTCACGCCCGGATAGCGCGGCACGATGGCGCGCGCGATGCCGACCTCGGCCAGCATCGCCCCGGCATGCAGCGCGCCGCCGCCGCCGAAGGGCATGAAGGCGAAGCGCTTGGGATCGAAGCCGCGTTCGATCGAGACCAGCCGGATCGCGCCGGCCATGCGCGAATTGGCAACCCGCAGGATCGCCTCGGCCGCCGCCAGCGTGTCAAGGCCCAGCGGCGTGCCAACATGGGCATCTATCGCCCGCGCCGCCGCGTCCACGTCCAGCCTGTCAAGCTTGCCGCCGATCGGGTTCTCCGGGTCGATCCGGCCCAGCACCACGTTGGCGTCCGTGACCGTGGGCCGGTCGTTGCCCAGCCCATAGGCGACCGGGCCGGGATCCGACCCCGCGCTTTCCGGCCCGATCATCAGCAACCCGCCCCTGTCGACCCAGGCGATCGATCCGCCGCCCGCGCCGATCGTCGTGATCTCGATCATCGGGGTGCGGATCACCATGCCGAAGTCGATCGCCGTCTGCGGCGCCAGCATCGACTGGCCGCGCGCGATCAGCGAGACGTCGAAACTGGTGCCGCCCATGTCGCCGGTGATCACGTTCTCGAACCCGGCCGAGGCGGCGATGTAGCCCGCCGCGATCACCCCCGCCGCGGGGCCCGACAGCGCGGTGCGCACCGGCAGGCGGCAGGCGGTGTCCACGCCCATCACGCCGCCGTTCGACTGCACGATCATGAACTCGCCGTCGAACCCGCCGGCGCGCAGCGCGCCTTCCAGCCGGCCAAGGTAGCCCGAGACCTCGGGTTGCAGATAGGCGTTGAGCGCGGTGGTGGAAAACCGCTCGAACTCGCGGATCTCGGGCAGGATCTCGTGCGAGGCGGAGACATGGGGATTGGGCCAGATGTCCCGCACGGCCGCCACCGCCGCCGCTTCGTTGGCGGGGTTGGCATAGGCATTGGCGAACAGCACCGCGACCGAGGCGCAGCCGCGATCCAGAAGCGCCCGCGCCGCGGCGCGCACCGCGTCGAGATCGACGGCGGTGCGGATCGTGCCATCGGCCAGCGTGCGCTCGGGCACTTCCAGCCGGTCGCGCCGGTCCACCACCGGTTCGAAATCGCCGCGCAGGCCCCAGGTGCGCGGCCGGTCGCGGCGGCGCATCTCCAGCACGTCGCGCAGCCCTTCGGTGGTGATCACCCCGGTCCGTGCGCCCTTGCGCTCCAACAGCGCGTTGGTGCCGGCGGTGGTGCCGTGCACGACCACGGCGATCCGCGACAGATCGGCCACCTCGCGCCCGATCCCGTCGAGGAAGCCGCCCGACTGGTCCGGCCTGGTGGTCGGCACCTTGGCGACCGCGGCGCTGCCGTCGGCCTCGTTCAGCACGAAGACATCGGTGAAGGTGCCGCCGACATCGACGCCGACCATCCGCCCGGTCATGGCGCAACCTCCCGCCAGGCCGGGCCATAGGCGCGGTCGGCCTCCTCGGCGGTCACAAGGCCGCGCGCCACGTCGCGGGCCACCCGGTCCGCCGCGCGGTCGGCCGCCGGGCCGTAGCCGCCGCCGCCCGGTGTTTCCAGGCGCACCGCCTGGCCCTGGCGCAGGCGGATGCCGCGCATCTTCGAGGCCAGCGGCGGGGTTTGCCAGCCCCCGTCCCCGGACTCGTAGGCAAAGCGGTTCAGCGCCGCCGCGCCGCCGCCGGCGATGCCCTTGGGCGCGAACCGTCCGCGTTCGCCGAACAGGAACGCCTCCGCCCCGCCCTCTTCCAGCACCTCGATCTCGTAGACCGCGCCCATCCCGCCGCGGTGCCGCCCCGCGCCGCCGGAATCGGGCCGCAGCGCCCATTGCCGGAACATCACCGGATAGGCGGCCTCGAGGATTTCCATCGGCGGGATCGTCGCGGTGGAAATCGGCGCGTTGCCGTGGTTCAGCCCGTCGCCCTCGGGCGAGCCGCCATGCCCGCCGCCGTAGAAGCTGAACATCACCCAGGGCCGCCCGTCGCGCCGCCTGCCGGCGATCGACAGCGCGTTGATCGTGCCATAGGCATTGGCCACCACCTTGTCGGGCGCGGCCTGCGCGAAGGCCGAGAACACGACATCGATCATCCGCAGGATCGTTTCGGTATAGCCGCCGGTCGGCGCGGGGAACTCGGCCGACAGGATCGAGCCCTCGGGCACCCGCACCTCGATCGGCCGCATCACGCCGGCATTGGCGGGCAGGCCGGGGAAGATGTGCTTGATCGCGACATAGGCCGCGGCCACCGTCGTCGGCAACGCGATGTTCACCGGGCCCGCGCATTGCGGCGCCGAACCGGCGAAATCCAGCACCATCCGGTCGCCGGAAATCTCCAGCGCCACGCGGATCGGCAGCGGCGTGTCGGTGATCCCGTCGTTGTCGAGGAAATCCTCCGCCTGCCAGCGCCCGTCGGGCAGCGCGCCCAGTTCCGCGCGCATCAGCGCCTCGGCCCGGTGGCCCAGCGCGTCGAGCGCGCCGCGCACCGTATCCGCGCCGTATTCGTCCAGGAGCTCGTCCATCCGTTTCACGCCGAGGTCGAGCGCGCCAAGCTGGCCGTTCAGATCGCCCATCGCCGATTGCGGCAGCCGGGTGTTGCGCAGAAGGATGTCGATGATGTCCTGGTTGACCTGCCCGGCGCGGGCCAGCCGCACCGGCGGCAGCACGAACGCCTCCTGGAACACCTCGGTCGCGGCGGGGTTGTAGTTGCCCGGCACCGCGCCGCCGACGTCATGCCAGTGCCCGACCGAGGCGAGGTAGCAAAACAGTTGCCCGTCGCGGAAATAGGGCCGCACCAGCCGCATGTCCGACAGGTGCGTGCCGCCGATATGGGCATCGTTGAAGATGAAGATGTCGCCGTCGGCGAGGTCGCCTTCCGCCGCCGCCTTCTCGATCACCGCCTGCACCGCGAAGGCCATGACGCCCACGAAGATCGGCAGACCGGACTTGCCCTGCACCAGCGTGTCGCCGGTGGCGGCGTGGTACAGCCCGTGGCTTGCGTCATGCGCCTCGGCGATGATCGGGTTGAACGCGGCGCGAAACAGCGTCGCGTCCATCTCGTCGGCGATCTGCTCCATCCGCCCGGCGAGAACCGACAGCGTGATCGGGTCGATCCCGCTCATGCGCCCTGCGCCTTCACTTCGGCGATGTCGTTCCACACGTCCTGCCGCGCGATCAGCCCGCCGGCGATCTCGAACCGATCGATGAACCGGATGCCGGAAAACGCCGCGCCATCCGGCCATTCGCCCGACAGCGTGCCGCGGCAATAGACGACCGCGCCGCCCGCCGCGCCGCCCGGCATCGCGTCGAACCCCTCGTAGGTCTTGGTGACGAAGCGGTAGCGCGGCCTCGCCCAGTCGATCAGCTCCTGCAACCGGGTCATCGGCGCGGTACCGGGAAACCGCATGGTGAAACCCGGCGCCAGCATCGCCTCGGCCGTGGCAAGGTCGCGCGCCTCCATCGCGGCGAGGTAGCGGCGCACCAGCTCCGCCGGATCGGGCGCCGGGGCGGCCGGGCTGCGCCGGGCGCCGCCGCGGTAGTAGTGCGCCGCGGGCATCTCATGGATCATCACGGTCACCGCCTCGGGCGCCGCGGGAACGACGAATCGCACCGCGTCGGTCAGCGCCGCGCCCAGCCGGGCCTTGGCCTCGGCGTCATAGCCCGCCAGCAGGTGCAGCTCCACGATCGGCATCGTCCCCTCCCTCGACCTGCATTATCTGTAATACAGCTTTCGTATCCTTGTTAAGTCAGAATTCCACGGCGTCCAAAATACATCTTCTTGCTTTTTGACGGCACCGGGATAGCATCGGACCGGTGCGAACGGGGACCGGGCGGGTGGACAGGAACGGCACGGCGATGCTTCCGGAAGGCGCGAAGGCGCGGCAGGTCTACCTGTCGCTGCGTGAGGATATCGCGGGCGGCCGGCTGGCCGAGGGCGACAGCCTGCCCGGCGAACAGCGGCTGGCCGAGGGCTTCGGCGTGTCCCGCGTCACCGTGCGGCGCGCGCTGGAGGCGCTGGCCGCCGCCGGGATGATCGAGCGCCGCGCCGGCAGCGGCACCGTGGTGCGCCTGTCCGGTCAGCCTCGCAACGCGGTGGCGATGGATTTCACCACGCTGATGCCGCAACTGGTCGAGATGGGCCAGACCACCGCGCGGCTCTTGTCCTTCGCCTACAGCGCGCCGCCCGAATTCGTCGCCCGCGCGATGCGGCTGCCGGCCGGCTCGAAGGTGCAGATCGCCACCCGCGTGCGGATCGCCGAGGGCACGCCGTTCTCGCACCTGACGACCTATGTACCCGAGGCGATCGCCCGGAACTACTCGGAGAACGATCTCGCCACCACGCCGCTCTACAAGCTTCTGGAACGCGGCGGCGTGCGGATCGAGGATGCGCACCAGTCGGTCTCGGCCACCCTGGCCGCGCCCGAGGTCGCCGCCGCGCTGGAGGTCGCGGTGGGTTCGGCGCTTCTGTCGCTGCACCGGATCGTGCGCGATGTCGACGGCAACGGGGTGGAATACCTGTCCGGGCTCTATCGCCCCGACATGTTCCGCCTGGAAATGCCGCTCACCCGGGTCGGGCGCGGCAGCGCGCGGCACTGGGAACCGGCGATCGGTCAGCATCAGGGGGATCGGGCATGACCGCGCCCGCCACCCTGCTCGACAAGCTCTGGGCCGCGCACGAGGTGCATCGCCGCGCCGATGGCGCGTCGCTGCTGTGGGTCGACAGGCACCTTGTGCACGAAGGGTCGCACCACGCCTTCGCGAAACTGGCCGAGCGCGGGCTGGCGGTGGCCGAGCCGGGGCTGACGCTGGCCGTCGTCGACCATTACGCGCCGACGCGGGGGCGCGAGCGGATCGCCGATCCGCAGATCGCGGCCATGATCGAACGGCTGCGCGACAACGCCGCCCGGCACGGCGTGCCGCTGTTCGACCTGTCGGATCCGCGGCAGGGGATCGTTCATGTCATCGGCCCGGAACAGGGGCTGACCCTGCCGGGGCTCCTGATCACCTGCGGCGACAGCCATACCTCGACCCACGGCGCTTTCGGGGCGCTGGCCTTCGGCATCGGCGCGACCGAGGTCGCGCATGTGCTGGCGACCCAGACGATCTGGCAAAGAAAGCCCGCCGCGATGCGGATCCGGGTGGAGGGCCGGCTTGGCCCTGCCGTCACCGCCAAGGATATCGCGCTGAACTGGATCGCCCGGCTGGGCGCCGACGGCGCGCGCGGCCACGCGGTCGAATATGCCGGCGCCGCGGTCAGCGCGCTGTCGATGGAAGGCCGGATGACGCTGTGCAACCTGTCGATCGAGGGCGGCGCGCGGTTCGGCATGATCGCGCCGGACGACACCACGCTGGCCTATCTCAAGGGCCGCCCCTTCGTCCCCGCCGGCGGCGACTGGGATCGCGCGGCGGAGGACTGGCTGGCGCTGCGGTCGGACCCGGACGCGGCGTTCTCCCGCGCCGTGGTGTTCGACGCCGAGGAAATCGCCCCGACCGTCACCTGGGGCACCAGCCCGGAACAGGCGGTGCCGGTCGGCGGCACGATCCCCGATCCAGCGCGGCTGCCCGACGACAAGGCCGAGGCCGCGCGCGCGGCGCTGGACTACATGGGGCTTGTCCCCGGCCGGCCGATCGCCGGCACCCCGGTCGACCAGGTGTTCCTGGGTTCCTGCACCAACGGACGGATCGAGGATTTGCGCGCCGCCGCCGCGGTGCTGGCCGGCCGCACGGCGCGGGTTCCCGGCATCGTCTCGCCCGGTTCGGCACCGGTCAAGCGGCAGGCGGAAGAGGAGGGGCTCGACCGGATCTTCATCGCCGCCGGGCTCGACTGGGTCGAGGCCGGCTGTTCGATGTGCGTGGGGATGAACGGCGATATCGTCGCCGCCGGCCGGCGCTGCGCCTCGTCCACCAACCGCAACTTCCGTGGCCGGCAAGGCCGCGGCGCGCGCACCCACCTGATGTCGCCCGCGATGGTCGCGGCGGCGGCGGTCGCGGGCGAGATCACCGATGTGCGCCCGCTTCTGGCGGGGAGGGCGGCGTGATGGCGGGCTGGCGCGTGCATCGCGGGCAGGCCGTCGCCCTGCCGCTGGACAATCTCGATACCGACCAGTTGATCCCCGCAAGGTTCATGTCGCAGCCGCGCGCCGAAGGCTATGGCGGCTTCCTGCTGCACGACCTGCGCCGCGACCCGGCCGGCCAACCCGATCCCGGCTTTCCGCTGAACCGCCATCCGGGCGCCTCGATCCTCGTCGCGGGGCGCAACTTCGGATCGGGCTCGTCGCGCGAGGCGGCGGTCTACGCGCTGGTCGACGCCGGGATCCGGGCGGTCGTCGCGCCGGGTTTCGGCGACATCTTCGCCGCGAACGCGGTCAACAACGGGCTGCTGCCGGCCCGCGTCACGGCCGCGGACATCGCGGCGCTGACCGCGGCGCTGGATGGCGGAGCGGCAGAGGCCACCGTCGATCTCGAAACCGGCACGATCACGCTCGGCGATCTCGCGATCGGCTTCGTGCTGGACGAGATCTGGCGCACCAAGCTGGTGAACGGCTGGGACGATATCGACCTGACCGGCCGGCACGCCGAAGACATCGCGCGGTTCCGCGCGGCGAGACGACAGACCGCGCCCTGGGCCTGGCCCCGGGGCGCGGCGTGAAACCGCGCCTGTCGGGCGCGCGCATCGGTGCCGGGGTGGCGCCGACCAACCACAGGGAACCGGCCGCGGCCGCCCCGCAACAGAGGAGGAAGACCATGAAACTCACCCATCTCGGCGGCCTCGCCCTCGGGGCCGCGATGTTCGCGGGCGCCGTGCAGGCCGAGGATCGGCTTTCGGCGGTGCACGCGTTCCCCGAAACGCTGATCTACACCAAGAGCTTCCTGTCCTTCGTCGACAAGGTGAACGAGGCCGGCGCCGGCGTGGTGCAGATCGACGTGCGCGGCGGCCCCGAGGCGATCGGCATGTTCCAGCAGCCCGACGCGGTGCGCGACGGGATCGTCGACATGGTCTACACGCCCGGGTCGTTCTATGGCGGCGCGCTGCCCGAGAAGGACGCGATGGTCGCCTCGAACCTGACCGCGGTGGAGACCCGGCAGAACGGCGGCATCGAGCTGATCGACCAGATCCACCAGGAGAAGATGGGGCTGAAATACCTCGGCTGGTTCGACTCGGGCGTGTGCTACAACCTGTGGACCCGCAACGCGCCGGAATTCGACGAGAACGGCAACCTCAAGGTCGAGGGGCTGAAGCTGCGCGGCAACAACGTCTACAACGCGTTCTTCACCAATTACCTCGGCGCGCAGGTGATCGACCTGCCCACCGGCGAGGTCTATTCCGCGCTTCAGCGCGGCGTCGTGGACGCCACCGGCTGGACCCAGATCGGCCTGATCGACCTGAAGTGGAACGAGTTCCTGAACTACCGGATCGAGCCGTGCTTCTTCTCCACCGACCTCGGGGTGATCATCAACCTTGAGAAGTGGAACAGCCTGAGCCCCGAGGCGCAGAAGATCCTTCAGGACGTCGCGATCCAGCACGAGAAGGACAGCGTCGAGGCGCTGCGCGGCAAGCGCGACGAGGATTTCGCCGCGCTGGAAGCCGCCGGCATGCAGGTCGTTTCGCTCGAGGGCGAGGCGAAGGCCAACTACCTCGCCGCCGCCCGCGAAAAGACCTGGGAGCGGATGCGCGAACTGATGGCCGAACAGCCCGGCGGCACCGGCAACTACGACCGGCTGATCGAACTGTTCTACGATCTCGACGCCGCAAAGTGACGCGGACGCAATGACCCGGCCGGGCCCGCCGCAGCGCGGGCCCGGCCACCCCGCGGCACGAGGACGTGACGATGCGCAAGGCCTATGGCTGGCTTCTTTACGGCATGGCGGTTCTGGCCGGCGCGCTGCTGGTCTGGATGATGATCTCGGTCATCGTCTCGGTGCTGATGCGCAACGCCGGGCTGCAACCCTTCGCCTGGCTCTTCACCTCGGCCGAGTACGGCCTTCTCTACATGACGATGCTGGGCGCGCCCTGGCTGGTCCGCGAGAAGGGGCATGTTCACATCGAGCTTGTCACCTCCGCCCTGCCAGAAGGCCCGCGCCGGCTGCTGAGCCGGGCCGTGGCGCTGGCCTGCGTCGCGGTCTGCGCGATCCTCGCGTGGAAGGGCACCGACCTCTTGCTGACCAATATCGAACGCGGCGACTACGACACGCGGGCCTACTATTTCCCGCGCTGGCTGCTGACCATCGCCTTCCCGCTCAGCTTCGGACTGATGGCGATCGAGTTCTCGCGCTTCGTCTTCGGGGACGACCTGATGCATACCGGCGAGCCGGGGATCCACGAATGATGGAATGGTACGAGGCCCTGGCCCTGCTGCTGGGCACGATCGTGGCGCTGATGGCCGTGGGCATGCCCGTGGCGCTGGCCTTTCTGGCCGCCAACATCCTCGGCGCCTGGGTATTCATGGGCGGCGAGCGCGGCGTCGTCCAGCTTCTCAACAACGGGCTGGGCGAGATCACGAAATACGCGCTGGTGCCGATCCCGCTGTTTCTGCTGATGGGCGAGGTGTTCTTTCACACCGGCCTCGGCGGGCGGATGTTCAACGCGATCGACAAGCTCTTGGGCCGGCTGCCGGGGCGGCTGAGCTATGTCACGGTGCTGGGCGGGACGGCCTTTTCCACCCTGTCTGGCTCATCCATGGGGTCCACCGCGCTGCTGGGCTCGCTGATGGTGCCCGAGATGAACCGCCGGGGCTACAAGCCGCACATGAGCATCGGCCCGATCCTGGGCACCGGCGGGCTGGCGATCATCATCCCGCCCTCGGCGCTGGCCGTGCTCCTGGCGACGCTGGCGCAGATCGACGTCGCGGGGCTGCTGATCGCCGGGGTGATACCCGGGCTGATCCTCGCCGGGTTCTACATCGCGACGATCTGGCTGCAGACCCGGCGCGACCCGGACGCCGCGCCGGCCTATGACGTCACGCCGCTGTCGGCGGGGCAGAAGCTTGGCCTGTTCCTGCGCGACGTGGTGCCGATGATCGGCGTCATGGTGGTGATCATCGTGCTGATGATCCGCGGCTTCGTCACCCCGTCCGAGGCGGCGGCCTTCGGTGCGCTGGGCGTGTTCCTGCTGGCCGCGGCGTTCCGCTGCCTGACCTGGGAGGCGATGCGCAAATCGGTCACCGGCGCCCTCAGGGTGACGCTGATGGCCTATCTGATCGTCTTCGGCTCGGCCACGTTCAGCCAGCTTCTGGCGTTTTCCGGCGCCTCGCGCGGGCTGGTCAACTGGGCGATTTCCTACGATCTCGCGCCACTGGCGATGCTGCTGGTGATGTTCGCGGTGCTGTTGCTGCTGGGCATGTTCATGGAACAGATCTCGATCATGCTGCTGACCGTGCCGATCTTCTTCCCGCTGGCGATGACGCTGGGCTTCGATCCGGTGTGGTTCGGCCTGATCATGCTGCTGGCGCTGGAAATCAGCTTCACCACCCCGCCCTTCGGGCTGTTGCTGTTCGTGATGAAGGGCGTCGCGCCGCCGGGAACGACGATGCGGACGATCTACACCTCCGCCTTCCCGTTCATCGGCTGCTCGCTGCTGCTGGTCGCGCTGCTGATCGCCTTTCCGCAGATCGCGCTGTGGCTGCCGGGGCTGTAGCCGCCCGGCGCCCGGCGACATGAAAAGGGCCGGGATGGTCGCCCATCCCGGCCCCGCCTCGCCTGTCAGCCGGCCGCGGATCAGAGGAAGAAGTCGTCCGCCGTCAGCGACACCTCGGACGCGCTCAGCACGTCGATCGTTGCCGTCTCGCCCTTGTCGTTGGTGAAGCTCACCCGCTGCGACGTGTCCGACAGCGTGGTGATCGTGAGGTCGGAGAACGCGTCGACCGCCGCCACCCCGGTCAGGTGGATCATGTCGAGCCCGTCCTCCCAGTCGGTGATCGTGGCCTTGCGGATCTTCGCGCCGAAGACGAAGCCGTCGGCGCCGCTGCCGCCGGTCAGCATGTCGTTCCAGCCGTCCGACAGCAGCATGTCGTCCCCGGCGCCGCCGTCCATCTCGTCGCGGCCCCAGCTGCCTTCCAGCCAGTCGTCGCCGTCGCCGCCCTCCAGCGTGTCGTTGCCGCCGCCGCCGAACAGGAAGTCGTTGCCGGCGCCGGCGCTGAGCAGGTCGTTGCCGCCGCGTCCGTGCATGTTGTCGGCCTCGTCGGTGCCGACAAGCGCGTTGGCCCCGTCATCGCCGTAGAACACGACCGGCTGATCCAGCGGCCCGAGCTCGTCGATCCCGTCGAAGACCTTGGCCTGCACCTTGAGGTCCGCCGCCGTCACCTTGTCGCCGTAGACCTTGAGCGTGCCCAGCGAATCCTCGTCATGCGCGCCGCCGCCATCGCCCTGTTGCGACCGCAGCGTGATCAACGAGAACGTGCCGCCATCGTCCGCGCCGTGGGTGATCGACTCGACCTCGACGGTGTGCCCGCGGATGATGATCTTGTCGTTGTCCTGGCGCGAGAAGTCGAGCAGCACGTCGTCGCCGATCCCCTCGACCCAGTGGTCGTGGACATTGTCGTTCTCGCCCGCGACCTTGCGCCAGTTGATGCTGCCATCCGCCTTGGTATGCCGCGCGAGCACCACGTCGGTCGCGTTCAGCAGCATGTTGAAGGTGAAGATGTCGCGCCCCTGGCCGCCCCGGATCACGTCCGTCGTCAGCGCGGGATCGATCGCCGGGGTGATCCGGTCGCCCCCCTGTGCCGGATCGGGTTCGCCGGCGTCGGCGAGCACCCGGATCCTGTCCTTGCCGGCCCCGGCATCGACGGTCTGCGCGCCCCAGCCAACGGTGACGTGATCGACCGTCTCCAGCGTTTCCGGCGCGGTCACGATCACCTCGCCATCGGTGTTGGAGGTGATCTCCTGCACCCCGCCATTGTAGGCGGCGAGATTGTCGACGCCCGGCAACCGGTCCATCCCGTCGAAGACACCGGCGGCCTGCACCTTGATGTCGGACTTCGTCACCTGGTCGCCGTAGACCTTGATCGTGCCCACCAGATCCTCGTCATGCGCGCCGGTCGCGGTGTTCGCGCCGCCCGCACCGCCGTTGCCCTGCTGGCTGATCACGGTGATCAGCGAATAGGCGCCGCCCTCGTCGGTGCCGTAGTCGATGCTGTCGATCTGCACCGTGTGGCCGCGCACCACGATCTTGTCGCCCTCGGCCTTCGAGTAGTCGGTGATCACGTCGTCGCCCCAACCCTCGACCCAGTGATCGTGGACGTTGTCGTTCTCGCCGGCGACGCCGCGCCAGTTGATCTTGCCGTCCTCGCCGGTGTGCTGCGCCAGCACGGCGGCGGTGGCGTTCAGAAGCGCGTGGAACTCGAACCGGTCGGCGCCGGCGCCGCCGGTGAACACGTCGTCCGAGGCATCGGGCGACAGCGCCGGGGTGATCCGCGCCCCGCCCTGCGCCGGGTCCGGTTCTCCGGCATCGGCATAGGAGATCAGCCTGTCGCGGCCGCCGCCGCCCTCGACCGACTGCGAACCGCTGCCGGCCTTGATCGTGTCGCCGCGATCGGTACCGGTGAAGGCCAGGTCGATCGCCTCGGGGGCCTCGGCGATCCACTGCGGCTGGCTGTCCGGCGGCGGCGCGTTGTCGGCCAGGCTTTGCGCCGCGCCCTCGGCAATATCCTCGAGATCATCGACCCCGTAGAACACCTTGGCCTTCAGCTTGATGTCGTCCTTGGTGACCTTGTCGCCATAGACCTTGATCGTGCCCAGAAGATCCTCGTCATGCGCGCCGCCGCCGTCGCCCTGCTGCGACCGCAGGGCAATCAGCGAATAGTCGCCGCCCTCGTCCTCGGCATAGGTGATCGAGGCGATCTCGACCGTATGGCCGCGGATGTCGATCCTGTCGCCGTCCTGCTTCGAGAAATCGAGGATCGTGTCGTTGCCGATCCCCTCGACCCAGTGATCGTGGACATTGCCGTTCTCGCCGGCGACGCCGCGCCAGTTGATCGATCCGTCGTCGCGGGTGTGCTTGGCCAGGATCTCGTCGGTGGCGTTCAGCAGCAGGCGGAAAGCGAAGGTATCCTTGCCCTGCCCGCCGGCGATGATGTCATCGGCCGCGCCCTCGGGCACCGCCGGGTTGATCCGGTCGCCGCCCTGCGCCGGGTCCGGTTCGCCGCCATCGGAATAGCTGTAGATGACATCGTCGCCGCCACCGGCATCGACGCTCTGCGCGCCCTCGCCGATCCGCACCACGTCCCGCTGCTTTTCGAGGATGCCGTGATAGGCCGTGCCGTCGGTGTTGCTGAAGACCTCCTGCGTGATCCCGAGATCGTTGGCGGCGTAGACGGTATCGGCCCGCTCGAGCCGGTCGATCCCGTCGAACGTGTTCTCCACCTTCACGTCGGCCAGCGTCACCTTGTCGCCATAAACCTTGATCTGGCCCAGCGGATCCTCGTCATGCGCGCCGGTGGCGGTGTTGGCGCCGCCGGCGCCGCCGTCACCCTGCTGGCTGATCACGGTGATCAGCGAATAGGCGCCACCCTCGTCGCTGCCGTAGGTGATCTCGGCGATCTGGGCGGTGTGGCCCTTGATGACGATCTTGTCGCCCTCGGCCTTCGAATAGTCGGTGATCGTGTCGAGCCCGAAGCCGTTGACCCAGTGATCGTGGACATTGTCGTTCTCGCCGGCGACGCCCCGCCAGTTCACGCTGCCATCGTCGCGGGTGTGTTCGGCGATCACCTCGGGCCGGGCATCCAGCAGGGCGCGGAATTCGAAGGTATCGCTGCCCGCGCCGCCGGTCAGCGTGTCGTTCGCCTCGCCGGGCGGGATCGCGGGCGTCACCCGGCCCTCCGCGCCCTCGGTCTGTGCCGGGTCCGGTTCTCCGGCATCGCCGTAGGAGATGATCCGGTCGTTGCCGGCCCCCATGTCAACGATCTGCGCACCGCTTCCCAGCCTTGCGATGTCGAACCGATCGGTTCCCGAATATTCCGTGGCCATATCGTTTTCTCCCTATGCACTTCCCGGCGCCGCGCGGCCCTGAAATCGGCCTTCGTCTGCGCCGCCGGATCAAAAAAACCGACGTGTGGGGCAGGCCCCGTCCGCCAGATGCGTTAGAGATTGGGGCAGGACCGGGGCGAGAGTGTTAAGGGATTGCGGCAGGAAAGCGGCGGCTTTGCGGAATGGCGCCGAGGCATCGGCGGAAAAGGGTTATCCCGTTGATATCATTTAATCCGGCGCCCTTCCGCCTTGGCGGAATGGTGCCGGTCTGACATCGGGACGTGGCGGGAATTCGCCAAGGGGTACCGGCGCCGCGCGAGCCTTGCGGGGATCGGGGGTGCGCGCCCACCCGTGCGGCCGCCGGGACGGGCTTTGCGTGCAGAATCGCCGGTGCCGGCGGCGGCGCTAAAGCCGCCCGGTGACGATGTAGCGCAGGGCGCGTGCCACCTCGTCCGGGGTCCGCGCCACCGCGTTGGCGGCCGCGTCCACCTCTTTCAGCGCGTGGTCGTGTTCCGGCGGCTGCAGCACGATGATCGGTTTGCCCAGCGCCGCGGCATAGCCCGCGTCGAACGCCGCGTTCCACTGCCGGTACTTCTCGCCGAAACACACCACCAGCACGTCGCAGCGGCCCAGCGCGGTGCGGGTGCGCACCGCGTTCAGCAGCGCGCCCTTGCGGTCATGCCAGAACTTGTCGTCCTCGGCGCCGAAGATCGCCACGCCGCAATCGTCCGAGGCCGCGTGATCCGTCACCGGGCCGGACCAGTCGATATCGAGCCCGTCGCAGGCCGCCACGATCGCGTCGCGCCAGTCGCTGTGGATCTCGCCCGCGAGGTATACGTTGAGCATCATCCGGTCGGTTCCCTTCCTGTCGCATCGTTCCCGGTGCGGCCGCTGTCCTTCGGGGCAGGATCGGCCGCCTCCCAAGGTTTGCCCCAAACCCGCATCTGTGACACCCTTTCACGGGCGCGCACCGGGGACAACGAAGGGTGCGTGTGTTCCAAGGGAGGAATTGCAGATGAACCTGAGGCCCGATCCGACATTTCACGCAACGCCCAAGCTCGCGATGGAGGCGCCGGCGGAAACGCTGGCCTTCACGCTGATGCTGAGTCCGGACGGGTCGAAACCCGATGGCCTCGCCATCGTCGACGTCGATCCGAAATCCGCAACCTACGGCCGGATCGTCCACCAGGTGATCATGCCCAATACCGGCGACGAGTTTCACCATTTCGGCTGGAACGCCTGTTCCTCGGCGCTGTCGCCGCTGACCGGGCACGCCTTCCTCGAACGCCGCTACCTGATCATTCCCGGCATCCGGTCGTCGCGGATCTACGTGGTCGACGTGAAGGAGCCCCTGAAGGCGAAGATTCACAAGATCATCGAACCCGAAGAGGTCTTCGCCAAGACCGGCTACTCGCGCCCGCACACCATCCATTGCGGACCCGAGGGGATCTATGTCAGCACGCTGGGCGGCGGCGGCCCCGACGGCACCGACGGCCCGCCGGGCATCTTCATCATGGATTGCGAAACCTTCGACGTCATCGGCCGCTACGAGATGGACCGCGGCCCGCAGGACAAGCAGTACGATTTCTGGTGGAACCTGCCGCGCAACTACATGGTCAGTTCCGAATGGGGCCTGCCGCCGCAGTTCGAGAACGGGCTCGTGCCCGAGGATCTGTTGTCGAACAAGTATGGCCACCGGCTGCATTTCTGGGACTTGCGCGGGCGCCGCAACGTCCAGACCATCGACCTGGGCGAGAACCACCAGATGGCGCTGGAAGTGCGCCCGGCGCATGATCCGGTGAAGGAATACGGGTTCTGCGGCGTGGTCGTGGACACCACCAACCTCGAAGGCTCGATCTGGACCTGGTGGCGCAATCCCGACGGCACGTTCGAGGCGAAGAAGACCGTCACGATCCCGCCGCAGCCCGCCGCGGCCGACGATCTGCCGCCGCTTCTGAAGGGGTTCGAGGCGGTGCCGCCACTGGTGACGGATATCGACCTCAGCCTTGACGACCGGTTCCTCTACGTCTCCTGCTGGGGCACGGGCGAGATGCATCAGTACGATGTTTCCGACCCGATGAACCCGAAGCTTGCCGGCAAGGTCCAGATCGGCGGGATCGTCGCGAAGCACAAGCACCCGAACGGGCGCACCTTCGGCTACGGCCCGCAGATGGTGGAGATCAGCCGCGACGGCAAGCGCGTCTACTGGACGAACTCGCTCTACTCCACCTGGGACGACCAGTTCTATCCCGGCGATCGTGGCGCGGCGATGGTGATGGCGCATGTCGGCGAGAACGGCGGGTTGACGCTGGCCGAGGATTTCTGGGTCGATTTCCCCGAAGGTTACCGCAGCCACCAGATCCGGCTCGAAGGCGGGGACTGTTCGACCGACAGTTTCTGCTACCCCTCCGTCTGACGGGTGGCGGACACGACCACGGCAGCGGCCCTTTGGTGGGCCGTTGTCGCCTCGGGCGTCTATCACGGGGTCAACCCCGGCATGGGCTGGCCGCTGGCGGTATCGGCCGCGCTGATGGAACGGCGGCAGGGCAGCCTCTACCGCGCGCTCGCGGCGCTGGCCGCCGGGCATCTCGGGGCGATGCTGGCGATCCTGTTGCCGTTCGCGGCGCTTCTGGTGCTGGCCGAGTTCCAGCGCGAGATCCAGATCGGCGCCGCCTGCCTGGTGATCGCGCTTGGCCTCTACCTGCTCGTCAACCGCCGGCATCCGCGGTTCCTGGCGCGCGTGCCGCCGACCCGGCTCGCGCTGTGGTCCTTTCTGGCGGCGACGGCGCATGGCGCCGGCCTGATGCTGGTGCCGATCTACCTGGGCATCTGCCAGACGGTGGAAAGCGACGCCGGCCACGCGGCGGCAGACACGCTGATCGGCGGCAATGCGACGATCGCGATCCTGGTGGCCGCCGCGCACACGCTGGCGATGACGGCCTCGGGCGGCGTGATCGCGCTGGGGGTCTACCACTGGCTGGGGCTGCGGTTCCTGTCGCGCGGCTGGTTCAATCTCGACGTCGTCTGGGCGCTCAGCCTGATCCTGGTCGGCGGCCTGTCGCTCGTTTTCCTGCACTGAGGCCGGCGGGCAGGCCCCGGCTTCCGGCTAGGCCGCGCGAGGCACGGGCTCGGCCGCGGCGCCGGAGACCAGCGCCCGGTGCAGGGCGATCACCGCGCGGTCGGCGGCATCGCGCGGCACCGCGAACTGGATGTCGACGTTGCGCGGCGTCTGGTGGGCGGCGATCACCTCGATCCCCGCGTCCTCCAGCGCGTTGAGCCCCCTGCCGAAAGCGCGCAGGCCGGACAGGTCGCGCCCCACGGCAGAGACGATGGCAAGGCTGCGCACCCCGATATCGGCCGACGGGTAGGCCCGTTCCAGTTCCGCCGCGACCCGGCGCACGGATTTCAACGGCGCCTCGACGTAGTGGGTGATCGTGTTGGCGTTCGAGCTTTTCGAGACGATCCGCACCCGGTGCCGCCGAAGCGCTTCCAGCGTGGTGGCGTCATAGCCCTTGACCCCGACCATGTCGGGTTCGAACAGCTCCAGCGCGACGACCTCGAGCCCGGTCACGATTTCCACCGCCGGCGCATCGGCCGGCGCATCGTCGATCAGCGTACCGGGATCGTGCGGATCGAAGGCGTTCGTCACCCGCAGCGGAATGTCGGCCTGGCGCAGGGTCTTGGCCGCGTTCGGATGGATCGCCTCCATCCCGAGGTTCGAAAGCTGGTCGGCCACATCGTAGTTGGTATGGCCGATCTTGCGCACCGCCGCCTCGCCCACCAGCTTCGGATCGGCCGAGGACAGGTGAAACTCCTTGTGGATGATCGCCTCGCGCGCACGGGTCGCGGCGGCGATGGCGGAAAACGTGACCTCGGAGTAGCCCCGGTCGTATTCCCGCATCAGGCCTTCGCGGCACTGCGCATAGCCCGTCACGATCGGCATTTCGCGCGCCAGGTCGACATCCGCCAGCCCGGTCGCGATCCGCTGATCCAGGGACACCTCGGCATCGTCGCGCCAGCCCGAAAGGTCGACGAAGCGCGCGTTCACCCCCTTGCGCCGCAGCATCAGCGCGGTGACGAAGGCGGCATGCGCCTCGCCCAGCCCCGACAGCAGCTCGCGCACCACCTGCATATGCGCCGACAGCCGGAAATGCCCGTAGGAACAGAGCCGGCGCAGGTCGAACAGCACGCTGCGCGCGCCCTCGATCCGGTCGCGCACGAAATCCTCGGCCAGAGCAAGATCGGCCCCGTCGGTGAGGATCGCGCCATGCGCCTCGGACATCGCCGCGGCCACGCGGGTCAGCGCGTCGAGCCAGCCGTGATCGCTGTCGTCATTGGCGAACAGGGCGTAGGCACCGGGCGCACCGGTCTTCTTGTGTTCCAGCAGAAGGTTGGTGATGCCGCCGAAGGCGGACACCACGAAGATCCGGCGATAGAGCGCGGTCCCCGCGCGGTCGCCGATGATGAGCGTGTCGGCAAGATCGCCGATGCGGCTCATCGACGTGCCGCCGATCTTCTCGACGGTATGGTTTTCGGATGTCACGGATTGTCACCCGGCCGGGCCGGGGCCTCTGTTGATCAGGTTTCGAGCGCGTAGGAGCCGTCTTCGCGGTGCACCTCGGTTCCGGTCACCGGCGGGTTGAAGACGCAGGCCATCACCAGTTCCTCGCGCGCGCGCAGGATGTGGCGGTCATGCTTGTCGAGCGCATACATCACGCCGGGGCGGATCTCGTGCGTCTCGCCGGTCGCCAGGTCGGTGATCGAGCCGGTGCCCTGCATGCAGTAGACGCTCTCGAAATGGTTCTTGTATTCGAACTCGTGCTCGGACCCGGCTTCGAGAAAGGTGATGTGGAAGGAAAACCCCATCCCGTCTCCGGCCAGCAGCATCCGCACCGAGGACCAGCGCGCATCGGTCACGACACGGTCGCGGTCGTTCTCGACGATATCGTTGAAATCCCGGACGATCATGGCCTATTCCGCCGCCAGCTTGCTGGTGTCCGCCACGTCGCGCGTGGCATCCAGAAGGATCGACAGGCCCTTGCGGAAGACCTCGGCCGGCGTTGTCAGCGGCGCCAGAACCTTGACCACCTGATCCTCGTTGCCCGAGGTCTCGATGATCAGCCCCTTGCGGAAGGCGCGGGCGCAGATCGCGGCCGCAAGCTCGCCCGATCCGACATCGAGCCCCTGCATCATGCCGCGCCCCTTGCGCCGCGATCCGGGCACCAGTTCGGCCATCTCGCCCAGAACGACGTCGAGCAGCCGTGCCTTCGCCGCGATGTCGTCCTCGAACCGCGCGTCGGCCCAGAACTTCTCGATCGCGACGCGGGCGGTGACGAAGGCATGGGTGTTGCCCCGGAACGTGCCGTTGTGTTCGGCCGGGCCGAAGACATCGTGGCGCGGCCGGACCAGCATCAGCGCCATCGGCAGCCCGAAGCCCGAGATCGACTTGGCCATCGTCACGATGTCGGGCGTGAACCCCATCCCCTCGAAGGAGAAGAACGTGCCTGTGCGGCCGCAGCCGGCCTGGATGTCGTCGACGATCAGCAGCGCGCCGTGATCCCGCGCCAGCCGCGCCACGCGGGCCAGCCACTCGGGCCGCGCGGCGGTCAGGCCGCCCTCGCCCTGCACCGTCTCGAGAAGGATCGCGGCGGGCGCGTCGATCCCGCTCGACCGGTCTGCCAGCATCGCCTCGAGGAAATCGGCGGTATCGGCGGCCTCGCCGAAATAGCCGTCGTAGGGCATCCGGGTGACCCCGTTCAGCGACACCCCGGCCGCGCCGCGGTGATAGCCGTTGCCGGTGGCCGCCAGCGCCCCTTGGGTGACGCCGTGAAAGCCGTTGGTGAAGGCGATGACGTTGGTGCGCCCGGTGACCTTGCGCGCCAGCTTCATCGCCGCCTCGACGGCGTTGGCCCCGGTCGGGCCGGTGAACATCAGCTTGTGATCCATGCCGCGCGGCACCAGCACATGGCGTTCGAACGCGTCGAGGAACGCGGCCTTGGCATCGGTATGCAGGTCGAGCCCGTGCGCCAGCCCGTCACCGGCGATATGCTCGATCAGCGCGGCCTTCATGTCGGGGTCGTTGTGCCCGTAGTTGAGCGAGGAGCACCCGGCGAGGAAGTCGATATAGCTGCGGCCCGTCGCGTCGGTCAGTTCCGACCCGCTGGCGCGGGTGAACACCGTGTCGAAGCTGCGGCAGTAGCTGCGCGCCTCCGATTCGCGGCGATTGAAAATGGCAATGTCGGCAGACGTTTCCGTCGGCATGTCGGCTCCTTCGGGAGTGGGAATCGGGATGAAGAGGACGGGCGGGCGCCACATCGGCCGGACTCAGGCCGCGCGGCGCATCCGCTCGCCAAGGTCGACGGTGACCATGTATTCGGTTTGATGGCGCTCGCGGAAATGCAGCGCCTGGGTGTAATGCGCCTGGAAGGCGAAGTCGCCGCCGCGGGTTTCGGCGAACCGACGGAACAGCGCCCAGGAGGCATCGTTGTCGGCGGTGATCGTGGTCTGTACGCGCCGCACGCCGCGGCAGGCGTCGCGGCCCAGCAGGTCGCCCAGCATCATCCCGCCCAGCCCGGTGCCGCGCGCGGCCTCGGCCACGGCTACCTGCCACACGAACAGGGTTTCGGGATCGTAGGGCAGCACGTAGGCGGAAACCCAACCGACGATCGCACCGTCGCGCTCGGCGACCACGCAGGTTTCGCGGAAATGGTCGCACTGGATCAGGTTGCAGTACATCGAGTTCTCGTCGAGCGGCTTGCAGGCGCGCACCAGTTCCCAGATCTCGGCGCCGTCCTCGGCCACGGGTTCGCGCAGCGCGGGGGTGGATTTCCGAAAGAACTCAAGTGCGTGTCGCATCTGCTGCCGTACCTCCAAATTGTTTCGATATGCTAAGTATCATGCAGGGGCAGAAATCGCAACACCCAAGGATTATTTCTTTATTATGATTGCGTTTTCGGGGGCAAAGCGCAGCCTCCGGCATCTGGTACAGCTTAGATATTCGAAAGGAAAGCTCGCGTCGCCCGCCATTGATCCGGGCGCGGCTCTCTGCCAGCATCCGGGCATGGATCGTGTCGATGCCAGCCTGATCGCCCTGCGCCGCATCCTGCGGGCCACCGAGCTGTTCGGCCGCGAGCTGGCCCGCTCGGTCGGGCTGACCGCGCCGCAGTTCCGGGCCTTGCAGATCGTGGCGGCCAAGGACAATTGCACCGCGACCGAGATCGCGCAGCGGATGCGGATTTCGCAGGCGACGGTGACCGCCCTGGTGGACAAGCTGGTGCGGCAGGGGATGGTCGTGCGCGAACGGTCGCAGACCGACCGCCGTCAAACCAACATCGTCACCACCGACCGGGGCCGGCAGGCCATCGCCAACGCCCCCGATCCGCTGCAACAGCGCTTCGTGCGCAAGTTCTCGACGATGGAGGACTGGGAGCAGGCCGCGCTGATCGCCGCGCTGGAACGCGTCGCGGCGATGCTGGACGCCGAGGATCTCGACGCCGCGCCGGTCCTCGACACCGGGGAAATCTAGCGGCCGGCCGCCGCCGCGTCAGCCCCCGCCGGGTGGCGAAGCGCCGGGCCCGGCCGTGTCGTCGGCCTCGGCCTCCAGCCATTTCAGGGTCAACTGGTAGCACACCGCCAGGATCACCGGCCCAAGGAACAGACCCACGACGCCCCAGGTCAGCAGCCCGCCCACCGCGCCGAGAAAGGCCAGGATCGCCGGGATGTTCGCCCCGCGCGCGACGACGAGCGATTTCACCAGGTTGTCCGACAGCCCGACCACCAGCAAGCCCCAGATCACCATGAACACCGCCATGCCGACATGCCCGCCCGACCAGAGCCAGAAGGCGATCGGCAGCCACACAAGGATCGGCCCGATCTGCACCAGCCCCAGCATGAAGGTGACGAGCGACAGGACCGGCCAATGCGGCACCCCGGCCAGCCAGTAGGCGAAAGACGCCACCCCCGTCTGCACCGCCGCCGACCCCAGCAGCCCAAGCACCGTGAAGCGGATCGTCTGGGCCGCGCTGCGCCCGAGGTCCGCGGCGAACCCGCCGCCGATCCTCTCGAGCATGGAGAAGACCGCGCCGCCAAGCGGCTCGGCGCGGTGCAGCAGGATCGTGGCGATCAGCACACCCAGCACGAATTCCGCCACGAAGACGCCCAGCAGACGACCCTCGCGGATGAGCCAGAACGCCGCGGGGCGCAGTTCGGCGCCGAAATGATTGGCGATGAACCGTACCTCGGCGCGCAGCGTGTCCCAGGCCGACTTGATCTCGCCGGTGAACAGGTCGCGTTCCACCGTGACCGTCTCGTCGGGCGAGATCATCGGCGCGCCTTCCTCGGAAAACCAGACAAGCGCATCGGGGATGAAGGTGATCAACGAGCGTGACAGCCCGACCATCGGCAGCACGAGAACGACCATCAGCAGCGCGGCGATCAACAGGCTGGCCATGCCGCGCCGCCCGTCCAGCCGCCGCGCCAACCGGTCATGCAAGGGCCAGAGCGACACGCTGAGGAACACACCCCAAAGGATCGCCGGCAGGAACGGCTGCACCGTGCTGAAGCCCAGCATCAGCACGACGACAAGCAGCACAACCGGCAACATCGCATCGACGATCTCGCGGCCGCGCGCGCGCCCCGGCCGCGGCGCGCTCCGGTCCTTCCCGTCAGTCATCGACGGCTCCCCCTGTCTGCATCGGCTCCTCCAGCGGACGGGCATCGCCGGCCCGGGCCCGACGATACGCCGATCCCGATATGACCGGTTTCGCGCAGCGTGACGATAGAAAACCGGATCGCGCCCGGCGCATTCCGCGAAGCCTTGCGGCGAATGCATTTCTTCGCCCTTTCGATCCGCTTGCGCAGCGGGCCAGATGACCCGGCGGACCCGGCGGCATCACGACGAGGGCACATGATGAATTCACATCGCCCGATCGCCGGGTTTGCCCTGTGCCTGCCGGCCGGCGCCGCCCTGGCCCAGACGACGGGCCAGACCACCCGGCCGGCCGCCGAGATCGCGGTGGCGGGGGACGGGCCAACCCATGTCACGGGGGCCCTGTCGTCGAAGAACTTCCTGCTGCAGGAAGAGCTGTTTCCGAACCTCACCGTCACGCTGCTGAACGTCGGGCACACGATTTCCGGCCAGCCCGAACGCCTTGCCGGCAAGGACGGCCAGATCATCGGCTATCTGACCGAGCCCCTGTTTCCGGGGCCGGGGCGCTATCGCGTCAACCTGCCAAGGCTGCCCGAGGGTCCGGCGGTGGATCTGGACAACGATGGCGCGGACGACCCCGGGGTGCGCGTCTTCGCCCTTCTGGCCGCCGCGAACCTTGCCGGGGATTCCTATCTCGAACAGGCCGAGCAGCTTGGCGGGCTGTCCTCCTACATCACCGACCTGGCGACCGGCGGCATCGTCGAGGGGCGGTTCATCGTTCACGCCCCGGACGACCGGCAGGGCTTTCCCATGGCCCGCGGGGCGGACGGTTTGTGGTTCACGCCGGACGATGGCGTCGCGCGGCTGCCCGCGGGCTACACGCTGGCAATCCTGTCGCCCGACGGCACCGCGCGGTTCGAACGGGCGGGCGAGGCGGTCGCCGACGCGATCGAGCGCGCCGAAGCCGCGACGCCGGATTTCTCCGGCCTCGGGATTCTCGACAGCTATCACGCGCTGCTCGACACGCTCGACACGCGCTATGCCTACACCGACTTCCGCGGCCTCGACTGGCAGGCGATCCGCGCCGCCCATCTTGACCGGGTCGCGGCCGCCGACGCGGCCGAGGACATCGGCGCCTATTACCTGGCGCTGCGGGATCTCGCGCTTTCGATCGGGGATACCCATGTCGCTGCCGATCCGGGCTATACCAATCCCGCGACCATCCGCGCCCTGGCCACCGACCTGGTCAGCCGGTACGGCGGCAATCTCGGCGCATCGGTCATCGAAACCTCCGGCGACGACGCCGCGAACGGCCGGATCCTGGTGCTTCAGGTCGGCGAGGGGTCGCCCGCCGCCGCCGCGGGCTGGGTTCCGGGCACCGAGATCGTCGGCGTCGACGGGATAACGATGGACGAACGGATCGCATCGCTGCCGATCGGCCGGTCGATCGGCGTTCCGGCCCTGCAACGGCGCGACCGGGTCGAACGGCTGCTGGCCTTCCCGGCCGGGCAAAGGGTGACCGTCGACTTCCGCCTGCCGGGCGAAACGGCGATCCGCAGCGCGACGATGGAGGCGGGCGGCTACGACACGGGCGCGGCCCCCGCGCGCCCGGCCACCGGCACCTTGCCGATCGCCTACGAACAGCGCGGCGACTACGCGATCCTCACCTGGAACAGCTTCATGTCGTTCCTGGTGCCGAAGGTCGTGGTGCTGGAAGAGGCGCTGAAGGTCGAAAGCACGGTTTCCTCGGCCGGCATGGTGCTCGACCTGCGCGGCAACGGCGGCGGGCTTCTCGAACTCGCCCTGGTCATGGCCTCGCATTTCTTCACCGAGGAGAACCCGCTGCCGCTGAGGCTGTTCGGCTGGTACTATTTCGACGCCGCGGCGGGCACCCAGATCAAGGCCTTCGCGCCCGATGTCCGGGTCAGCGCACCGCAACCGAAATACGCCTACACCGGGCCGCTTGTCGTCCTGATCGACGAGGGCTGCGCCAGCGCCTGCGAGTATTTCACCCAGTTCCTGCAACTGACCGGACGGGCGACGGTGATCGGGCAATACGGTTCGACGGGCGCGGGCGGCCCGGTCGAACGGATCGCGATGCCGGGCGGCGTGACGTTCCAGTACACGATGGGCCGCACGACCTTCGCGGGCAGCGCCACGCCGAACATCGAGGCGACAGGCGTGACACCCGACATCCGGGTTCCGGTTTCGCTGGAGACCGAACTGGCCAAGCGCGCCGGCGCCGATCCGGTGATGGCCACCGCGATCGCCGAACTCGACCGGCTGAGCGCCCGATCCGGCGACTGACGGCCTTGGAATGGCGCTGGGCCGGCCTGATCGACGGCGCGGGCAAGCCGGTCGAGATCGACGACCCGGGGCGCTACATGATCTCGGTCGCCGAGGACGGCGCCCTGTCGGTTACGGCGGATTGCAACCCTTGTCCTGGGCCGCCTTGCCCTGGCGGAATACGACAGCGTCGCGATCTGATCCCCGCCACCCACCGTTTCGACATGGCTCCGGTGCAAGCGAGAACGGGCGCCGGGAAGTTATCCCGGCGCCCGCAGCAGGCTCCATCCTTTGAGCCTGTCCTTGAATTAGCGCGTCGTGAACTTTCCGTTGGCCGGTACCGGCCCGTCGCCTTCAGTCCAGGTCTCGTCGCGCTTGGATTCTTTCGTTCCGCCCTTGAAGCTACCATTGTTGATGCCTTCGGCACCATTGCCCCAGCCGTTGTTGCCCTTGACCTTGGGCTCCTCCGGAGGCGGCTCAGGCGGTTCGCAATTGGACGTGCAACCCCCGCCCAAGGCGTGGGCAGGAACGGCTCCGATCACTGTGAAGACGGTAAATCCCGCCAGAACGATTGACTTAAATGACAACATGGGTGTCCCCCTTTTCATTCAAGTTACGCCGCTTTTCGGCACGACGTATGGTTAAGCTAGCATATACTTTCGGACTGGATCGAAGCGCCTCGGCAACAATCCGTTTCCTTATGCGCGACAATCATGGCCGCCCCGCGCCGCGCAAAGTCGCGGCCCGCCCGGCAGGTATGGACGACAGCCTTCGCACCGCCGGAACGGCGATTTCGGGAAGTGCAACTTCGAGATGGGCGACGGGATCGGCCGACGCCCGGCGGCCCCGCCCGGCAAAAGGCTAGGCCGCGCCGCCCCCGCCCTTCAGCCGGAACCGCTGGATCTTGCCCGTGGCGGTCTTCGGCAACGCCCCGGTGAAGATCACCCGGCGCGGATACTTGTAGGGCGCGATCGTGGCCTTCACATGCTCCTGAAGGCGCAGGACCGTCGCAGGATCGGGGGCCACCCCGTCGGCCAGCACCACATGCGCCTCGACGATCTGGCCGCGTTCCTCGTCCGGCGCGCCGATCACCGCGCATTCCATCACGTCGGGATGGGCCAGCAGCGCCGCCTCGACATCCGGTCCGGCGATGTTGTAGCCCGACGACACGATCATGTCGTCGTTGCGCGCGGCGAAGTGGAAATAGCCCGCCGCGTCCCGCCAGAACGCGTCTCCGGTGATGTTCCAGCCGTCCTGCACATAGCCCTTCTGGCGGTCGTCGGCGAGATAGCGGCAGCCGGTCGGCCCGCGCACCGCCAGCCGCCCGACCTCGCCCGGCGGCAGTTCCGCGCCGTCGGGGCCGATGATCTTCGCCTCGTACCCCGTGACCGGCCGGCCGGTGCAGGCGGGGCGATGATCGTCGAAGCGGTTGCTGATGAAGATGTGCAGCATCTCCGTCGCGCCGATGCCGTCAAGCATCGGCTTGCCGGTCTTCGCCATCCAGTCCTCGTAGACCGGCGCGGGCAGGGTCTCTCCGGCGCTGACGGCGGCGCGCAGGCTCGACAGGTCGGCCCCCTCGCCCATCGCCTTCAGCATCACCCGATAGGCGGTGGGCGCGGTGAAGCAGACGGTTGCGCGATAGCGTTCGACGATCTCGATCAGGTTCGGCGGGCTGGCGTTTTCCAGCAGGCAGGCGGCCGCCCCGAACCGCAGCGGAAAGATCGCCAGCCCGCCCAGACCGAAGGTGAAGGCCAGGGGCGGCGAGCCGACGAAGATGTCGTCCGGGGTGACCCCCAGCACCTCCTTCGCGTAGCCGTCAGCGATGATCATCAGGTCGCGGTGAAAATGCATCGTCGCCTTAGGATCGCCGGTGGTGCCCGAGGTAAAGCCCAGAAGCGCCACGTCGTCGCGCCCGGTGTCGACCGCATCGAACCGCACCGGCTTGCCCAGCGCGGCGCGGTCGAGTTCCGCGTCATGGTTGGCGGTACCGTCGAACCCCACGACCGCGCGCAGGAAACGCGATCCCTTGGCGCAGGTCACCATCTCGTCCATCAGCCGCGTGTCGCACAGGGCAAGGACGACCTCGGCCTTGTCGACGATCTTCGCCAGTTCGCCCGCGCGCAGCATCGGCATGGTGTTGACGACCACGGCGCCCGCCTTGGTCGCCGCCAGCCAGCAGGCCACCATCGCGGGATTGTTCGCGGACCGGATCAGCACCCGGTTTCCCGGCGTCACGCCGTAATCCGCGACCAGCGCATGGGCGATCCGGTTCGTCCAGTCCGACAGTTCCTTGTAGGTTCGCTGGCGGCCGTTGCCGATCAGGGCGACATGGTCGCCGAACCCCTGCGCCACCATCCGGTCGGTCAGTTCGACCGCGGCGTTCAGCCGCT
The DNA here is from genome assembly GCA_024742695.1 of Paracoccaceae bacterium. Lineage (GTDB taxonomy): Bacteria > Pseudomonadota > Alphaproteobacteria > Rhodobacterales > Rhodobacteraceae > JANSXY01. The sequence goes on from JANSXY010000009.1 coordinate 44,768, forward strand.
CGGGATAGGCGAAGCCGTCCAGCCGGATCTCCGGCCACTGCTCCGCCGGCGGCAGGTTGTCGCGCGCGAAGCTGTCGACATGGGCCGAGGGGCCCAGGGCCATTCGCGTCATCGGTCCTCCTCCGGGATCACCGCCGTCGCCTCGATCTCGACCTTCGCGCGATCCTCGACCAGCGCGGCCACCTGCACCAGCGCCATCGCGGGATAGTGCCGCCCGATCACCGCGCGATAGGCGCGCCCAAGCGCGGGCAGCGCGGCGAGGTAGTCGCGCTTGTCGGTCACGTACCAGGTCAGCCGCACCAGATGTTCTGGCCGGGCGCCGGCCTCGGCCAGCACCGCGACGATGTTCTTCAGCACCTGCTCGGCCTGCGCCGCGAAATCGTCCGAGACGAACCGTTCGTCGCCATCCCAGCCGACCAGGCCGCCGGTAAACACCATCCGGCCGCGCGCGGCGATGCCGTTGGCATAGCCCTTCGCGGGTTTCCAGTGTCGCGGATGCAGGATCTCGTGCGGTGTCTCAGCCATCGCCGCCCTCTTCCAGATGCTTGTGCAGCCCGGCGCGCAGATCGGCGGGCCAGGGTTCCGGCCGGCCGGCCGCATCGGTCCAGACCAGCACCGCCTCCACCGTCAGCCGCGCCGCGCCGCCGCAGCGCCCGACGGTCCGGTAGGCGGCCGAGGTCCGGCCGATCCGGGTGACGGCCAGTTCGAACTCCAGCACGTCACCCAGCCGCGAGGGCCGATGAAACTCCGCCGTGATCCGCGCCGTCGGGCTGCCGTTGCCGCCCCCGATCACCGCGGCGAAAGGCCGGCCCAGTTCAGCCGCGAAGAAGTTCTCGACGACCGAGTTGGCCATCTCGAAATAGCGCGGGAAGAAAACGATCCCGGCCGGGTCGCAATGGCGGAACTCGACAGGGATGGTCGTCGTCCAGCTCATCGCGCGGCCTCCGCCTGCGCCGCGCGGGCAATCACCAGCCGTTGCACGTCGCTCGCCCCCTCGTAGATCCGCAGCGCCCGGATCTCGCGGTAAAGCCCCTCGACCACGCCGCCGGCGCGCACGCCCTCGCCGCCGAACAGCTGCACGGCGGCGTCGATCACCTCCTGCGCGGCCTCGGTCGCGTAAAGCTTGGCCATCGCCGCCTCGCGGGTGATGCGCGCCGCGCCGGCATCCTTGGCCCAGGCCGCGCGATAGACCAGCAGCGCCGCGGCATCGATCTTCAGCGCCATGTCGGCGACGTGCCCCTGCACCATCTGCATCTCGGCCAGGGCCTGCCCGGCAACCCGGCGCGCCGCCACCCGCGCCAGCGCCTCGTCCAGCGCGCGGCGCGCCATGCCCAGCGCCGCGGCGCCGACACTGGGGCGGAAATGGTCGAGCACCGCCATCGCCTGCCGGAATCCCGAGCCGGGCTGCCCGATCAGCGCATCCCGCGGCAACACGACCCCGTCGAGCCTCAGCCGCGCCAGCGGATGCGGCGCGATCACGTGAAGCCGCTCGGCCACCCTCAGCCCCGGAACGTCGGCCGGCATCACGAAGGCCGACAGGCCCTTCGCCCCCGGCGCCTCGCCGGTCCGCGCCACGACGACATAGACATCCGCGATCCCGCCGTTCGAGATCCAGGTCTTCTCGCCCGTCAGCCGCCAGCCGCCCGGCACCGGCTCCGCCAGCGTCGCGGTGGCCGCGACATCGGACCCCGAGGCCGGTTCGGTCAGCGCGAAGCCGGCGATCGCCCGCCCCGCCCGCGTCCGCGCCAGCCATTCCCGCTGGCCGGGCGTCCCGAACAGGCTGACCGCGCCCATCCCCAGCCCCTGCATGGCAAAGGCGAAATCCGCCAGCGCGTCGTGTCGCGCCAAGGTCTCGCGGACCAGGCACAGCATCCGCACGTCAAGCCGCGCGTCGGGGCTCTCCGGCGCGCTGTGGCGCAGCCAGCCGCCGGCGCCCAGCGCCGCAACAAGCCCGCGGCAGGCGGCATCCACGTCACCGTGGTCGACCGGCAGGTTGGCCGCGCACCACGCCTCCAGCGCCGCCGCCGCCGCGCGATGCCGGTCCTCCAGGAACGGCCAGTCGAGAAATGTGCGGTCCGGCACCCGCCTCGCCCTTTCGATTTTGGTCTTCAAGTATCCCGGGGGTCCGGGGGCAGAGCCCCCGGCGCTGCCCTCAGTCGCCTTCGAAGACCGGTTGCTCCTTGCCCACGAACGCCCGGTAGGCCCGTTCGAAATCCCGCGTCTGCATGCAGATCGCCTGCGCCTGCGCCTCGGCCTCGATCGCCTGGTCAAGGCTCATCGTCCATTCCTGGTTCAGCTGCGTCTTGGTGATGCCATGGGCGAAGCACGGCCCCGCCGCCAGCCGCGCCGCCAGCGTCCCGGCCTCGGTCTCCAGCGCCTCGGGCGGGTGCAGCGCGTTCCAGAACCCCCAGGCCGCGCCCTCCTCGGCGGTCATCACCCGGCCGGTGTAAAGCAATTCCGCCGCCCGGCCCTGGCCGATGATCCGGGGCAGCATCGCGCAGGCGCCCATGTCGCAGCCCGCCAGCCCGACACGCGTGAACAGAAAGGCGCATTTCGCGCGCGGCGTGGCCAGCCGCAGGTCGGCCGCCATCGCCAGGATCGCGCCGGCGCCCACGCAGATCCCGTCGACCGCCGCGATCACGGGCTTGCCGCAGTGCAGCATCGCCTTGACGAGATCGCCGGTCATCCGGGTGAAGGCCAAGAGCCCCTTCATGTCCATCCGCGTCAACGGGCCGATGATCTCATGGACGTCGCCGCCGGAACAGAAATTGCCGCCGTTCGGCGCCAGCACGACGATGTCGACATCCTCGGCATAGGCCAGCGCGCGGAACGTGTCGCGCAGTTCGGCGTAGCTTTCGAAGGTCAGCGGGTTCTTCCGGTCGGGCCGGTTCAGCCGGATCCAGGCGACCCGGTCGCGCAGCTCCCACAGGAAGTGTTCGGGCCTGAGCCCTGCCATCTCGCTCATGCCCGCGCCCCTCCCCGAAGCCGTTTCAGCTGTGCCGTCATCGCTTCGATCCCGGCCTCGTCGAGCCTGGCGAACAGCCGGTCCACCGCCGCCTCGTGATCCGCCGCCAGCCGCTCGAACGCGGCGCGCCCGGCCTCGGTCAGGGCCACCCGCACCGTGCGCCGGTCGGCCGGGTCGGGCAAGCGGGCGACGAGGCCCTCTGCCTCCAGCCGGTCCACCACCGCCGTCGCGTTGCCGTTCGACACCAGCAGGTAGCGCGAAAGCTCGCCCATCGTCACAGGCTCCGACCGGCGGTGCAGCGCGGCCATCACGTCGAAGCGCGGCAGCGTGGTGCCGTGGCCCTTGCGCAGGAAGTCGCGCAGCTCCGCCTCGGCCGCGCGGGTGACGCCCAGCAGCCGGATCCACAGTTTCAGCCGGCGCTTCGACAGCCCGTCGCTCATACCTCGCCCCCCGAGACCGACAGGGCATGCCCGTTGACCATCGCGGCGCCGGGCGAGGCGAGGAACAGCGCCGCCGCCGCCACCTCGTCGGGCGTCACGAACCGGCCCGCCGGATTGCCGGCCACGACCTCGGCCAGCGCCTCGGCCTCGGTCCCGCCGCGCCGGGCCTGCACGGCGGCGACGGCGGCGCGGCCGAGGGCGGTATCGACGAAGCCGGGGCAGATCGCGTTGCAGGTGATGCCGCGCGGCGCGACATCCAGCGCCACGGACCGGACCAGCCCCAGCACCCCGTGCTTGGCCGCCGCATAGGCCGGGATCGTCGCGCCACCCTTCAGCGCGGCGGTCGAGGCGACGGCGATCAGCCGCCCGCCCTGTCCCATGCCGCGCAGCGCCTCGCGGAAGGTCAGGAAGGTTCCGGTCAGGTTCACCGCCAACGTCGCGGTCCATTCGGCCAGCGTGACCTTGCCGATCCGTCGCGCCGCCGCGCCGCCGGCATTGGCGATCACGATGTCGAAGGGCGCGTCGAACAGCGCCGCCACCTGCGCCTCGTCGGTCACGTCGGCGGTGCGGCAGGTCATGCCCCGGCCGCCGTCGGTTTCGGCCAGCGCCTCGGCGCGGCGGCCGGCCACCGTGACCGCCGCGCCCTCGGCGGCGAAACCCCGCGCCAGCGCCCGGCCGATGCCCGATCCGCCGCCGGTGACCAGAACGCGCTTGCCGGCGAAACTCATGCCCGGATCGCCTCCGCCTGCTTCTCGGCCAGCCGGTAGGCCTGGTCGCGGCCCGCGAGATACGGCAAGGGCCAGGCCGCGCCGCGATCGCCCTGCGCCACCGCGGCATGCAGCGTCCAGTACGGATCGGCAAGATGCGGGCGGGCCAGGCAGACAAGATCGGCGCGCCCGGCCATCAGGATGCCGTTGACCTGGTCGAACTCGGTGATGTTGCCCACCGCCATCGTCGCCAGCCCCGCCTCGTTGCGGATCCGGTCGGAAAACGGGGTCTGGAACATCCGGCCGTAGACCGGCCGCGCCTCGGGCGTCGTCTGCCCCGCCGACACGTCGATCACGTCGGCTCCCGCCCCGGCGAAGGCCTGCGCGATCGCCACCGCCTCGGCCGGGGTCACACCGTCCTCGCCGACCCAGTCGTTCGCGGAAATCCGCACCGACATCGGCCGGTCCGCCGGCCAGGCCGCGCGCATCGCGGCGAACACCTCCAGCGGCCAGCGCAGGCGGTTTTCCAGGCTGCCGCCATACGCATCCGTCCGGCGGTTCGACACCGGCGTCAGGAAAGACGAGACGAGGTAGCCATGCGCCGCGTGCAGCTCGACCATGTCGAAGCCCGCCCGCGCGGCCATTTCCGTTGCCGCGACGAACTCGGCCGTCACCCGGTCCATGTCCGCCCGGCTCATCGCGCGCGGCGGCGGGTTCGTGGCCCAGCCAAGCGGCGACGGCCCCAGCGTTTCCCAGTTGCCCTCGGCCAGCGGCGCGTCGATCCTTTCCCAACCCAGTTGCGTCGATCCCTTGCGCCCCGAGTGGCCGATCTGGCAGGCGATCTTCGCCCCCGTCTCGGCATGAACGAAATCGACGATCCGCGCCCACGCCGCCTCGTGTTCGGGCGCGTAGAGGCCGGGGCAGCCCGGCGTGATCCGGCCCTCGGGGCTGACGCAGGTCATTTCGGTATAGACCAGCCCCGCGCCGCCCTTGGCGCGTTCGGCGTAGTGGACAAGGTGCCAGTCGGTCGGGCAGCCGCCCTTCGCCCTGTACTGCGCCATCGGCGAGACGACGACGCGGTTCGGCACCTCCATCCCGCGCAGCCGGAACGGCGCGAACATCGGCGCCCGGCCCGGCGTGCCGCCGGCCTCGGCCTGGAACCAGTCCTCGCAGGCGCGCACGAAGGCCGGATCGCGCAGGCGCAGGTTCTCGTGACTGATCCGCTGGCTGCGGGTCAGCAGCGAATAGGCGAAGCGCAGGGGCGGCATGTCGAGATAACGCTCGACCTCCTCGAACCACTCGAGGCTGTTGCGCGCCGCCGATTGCAGGCGCAAGACCTCGATCCGGCGTTCTTCCTGGTAGCGCCGGAACGCGGCCTCCAGCGTCGGTTCGCTGTGCAGGTAATCGGCCAGCGCGATCGCGCTGTCGAAGGCCAGGCGCGAACCCGAGCCGATGGAAAAATGACCCGTCGCCGCCGCGTCGCCCATCAGCACCACGTTCTCGTGGTACCAGCGTTCGCAGATCACGCGGGGAAACTGCATCCAGACGGCCGAGCCGCGCAGATGCGCCGCGTTCGACATCAGCGCATGACCGCCGAGGTGACGTTCGAAGATCTTCCGGCAGGTTTCGACCGTTTCCTCCTTCGTCATGTCCTCGAAGCCCCAGGCCTGCCAGGTCTCGGGCGTGCATTCGACGATGAAGGTCGCGGTATCGGCGTCGAACTGGTAGCAATGCGCCCAGACCCAGCCGTGTTCCGTCCGTTCGAAGATGAAGGTGAAGGCGTCGTCGAACTTCTGTTGGGTGCCCAGCCAGACGAACTTGCAGCGGCGCACGTCGATATCGGGGCGGAAGACGCCCTCGTACTCGCGCCGCACGACAGAGTTGATGCCGTCGCAGGCGACGACGAGGTCGTAATCCTTGCGGTAATCCTCAGCCTTGCGGAACTCGGTCTCGAACCGCATCTCGACGCCAAGCTCCCGCGCCCGGTCCTGCAACAGGACCAGAAGCTGGCGGCGGCCGATCCCGGCGAAACCGTGGCCACCGGAAACCACGCGATCGGCCCCGCGCACCACGGCGATATCGTCCCAGTAGGCGAAATGATCGCGGATCGCGGCGGTGCTTTGCGGATCGTTGCGCGCCATCCTGTCCAGCGCGTCGTCGGACAGGACGACGCCCCATCCGAAGGTGTCGGCGGCGCGGTTGCGCTCCAGCACCGTGACCTCGTGCGCCGGATCGCGCAGCTTCATCGAGATCGCGAAGTAAAGGCCGGCGGGCCCGCCGCCCAGGCACAGGATCTTCATTCGGCCCCTCCGTTTCGGAAAGGCTGGCACCGGACGCGATTCACTTCAAGCTTGAAAATTTCAATCTCAAAAGATTTTCGCGCAAAGCATGTGGATGGGGGTCCGGCCAGTGGCGCGGCCGCCCCGGTCTTCGGGGCGGCCGCGCCGGTACGCATCAGCGCAGCGAGGCGATGAAGCCGTTCACGTCGTCGAGCGACAGGTACTCGACCTCGTCGATCCCGCCCTCGGCGAAGGACCAGACCACCGCGGGGGCGGACACGTCGCCGTTGGCGTCGAACCGCACGTTGCCGGTTCCGCCGTCGTACATCACCGTTCCGCCGCCGGCGAGCACCTCCTTGGCCGCGGCGAAGCCCGCCGCGTCGGCGCTGACGCGGGTTCCGGCCGGATCGGTCACGCGCGGCACCGCGGCGGCGATGTCGGCGCCGCTGGCATCCGGGCCCGCGGCCTCCATCGCCAGGAGCGCGATCATCGTCGCGTCGTAGCTGTTGGCCAGGCCCGGCCCGTTCGGTTCCGAGCCGAAGCGTTCGACATACCGGGTGCGGAACGCGTCGGCGCTGTCCGACCGGGGCGAGGCGGTATCGGTGCCGAGCGTGTTGCCGAGGTACTGCAGGCCCACGTTGTCGCGGAACTCGTCGGACTTCAGCGAGTTGGCGACGATCATGTTCTGCGTCCCGCCAAGCGAGATCCACTCGCGCACCGCCGAGGTGCCCTCCACCGGGTAGAGCGCGAGGTAAAGCGCCTCGGGCTGGGCCGCCAGCGCCTCCGTCACCTCGGCGCGGTAGGAGGGCTGGGCATCGTTGATCGCCACGTTCGCCACCACCTCGACGCCGACGGCGGCGAAATCGGCGGCGATCAGCCGCGCCATGTCCTGGCCCCAGTCGTCGTTCTTGTAGAGCACCGCGACGGTCTTGTAGCCCTTGTCGCGCGCGACCTTGGCGGCCACCGCCGATTGCACCGCCGTCGTCGCGAAGGTGCGGAACCACAGCCCGTTGGTCTTGCCCTCCTCGGCGAGCTTGGTGAAGGCGGTCGAGGACGAGCAGCAGGAGAACTGCGGCACCCCGGCCGGCACCGTCACCGAGGTCAGGATCGGCATCGACACGCCCGAGGACACCGCGCCCAGAAGCAGCTTGACGCCTTCGAGATCGACCAGCGCCTTGGCCGCGTCGACGCCGACCTTCGGATCGACCTGGGTATCGCGCAGCACCATCTCGATCTTGCAGCCCGCGGCGCCGCCGGCCTCGTTCACCTGGTCGACTGCGAATTGCGCGACCTCGGCGATCGGGCGGCCCCAGTCCACCGAGGTCGGCAGCACCGCGCCGATCTTGGTGGTGCAGTCCTGCGCGACCGCGGCGGGGGCGAGCGCGCCCAGGCCGAGCGCGAGGCCCAGCGTCAGCCCTGCGCGGGTCTTGGTGGTCACTGGCATGTTCCTACTCCCTGTTGGTTGTCAGTTGGATCGGCCCGATTGCGACACGACGAGACGTTCGGGAAACAGCCCCTGCGGCCGCCACAGAAGCATTCCCACGATCACCGCGCCGATCATAACGAACTGGATCGACCCGGTGTACAATTGCGCCTCGATCGGCGCGAAGCGCGACAGCGCCCAGCCCGAACCGGTCCAGGCGCCCCAGATCAGCACGGTGCCCATGATCGCGCCGCGGTTGTTGCCCGCGCCGCCGACGATCAGCATCGCCCAGATCTGGAAGGTCAGCACCGGCAAAATGTCCTGCGGCGAGACGAAGGCGTAGAAACTGGCGTAAAGCCCGCCCGCCAGCCCCATGATCGCCGAGCCGGTGACGAAGGCCACCAGCCGCACCCGCGCCGGCCGCTTGCCGAGCGACCGCGCGGCGTCCTCGTCCTCGCGGATCGCGCGCAGCAGCCGGCCGAAGGGCGACCCCACCAGCCGTTCGAGAAACAGGTAGACCGCGACCAGCAGGCACAGCACGAAGCCGAGGAAGGCGAGGTTGTAGAGAAACCCGTCGCCCAGCGCCGCCCGCAGCGGGCGTTCGAAGCCGCGGATGCCCTTGGCGCCGCCCGCCAGCCATTCCGCGTTGCGCATCAGGCTTTCGAAGGCGACCGCGACGCCGAAGGTGGCGATGGCGAGGTAATCGTGCCGCAGCCGCAGCGTCAGCGCGCCCACGGCCCAGGCCAGCAGCGCGGCCGCCACCATGCCGCCGGTCAGCGCCAGCGGATAGGCCAGCTCGAAGCCGCCCAGCTGCCCCTCCAGCGCCGGGCTGCCGAGGATCAGGGTTCCGTAGGCCCCGGCGCCGAAGAAGGCCACGACCCCGCCGTTGAACAGCCCGGTATTGCCCCATTGCAGGTTCAGCCCCAGCACCGCGATGGCGAGGATCGAGGCCACCGTGGCGAAGAACACCAGGTAGGAGATCAGCCCGATCATGCCCGCGCCTCGCCGAACAGCCCGTTCGGGCGCAGGATCAGCACCGCGAGGATCAGCAGGAACGGCACCGCCGGCGAGTAGCCCGAGGGCAGCACCAGCAGCGCGAGGTTCGAGGCGATGCCGACGATGAAGCCGCCCAGCACCGCGCCATAGACGCTGCCGATACCGCCCACGATAGTGGCGGCGAAGACCGGCAGCACGAGATCGCGGCCCATGATCGGGATCAGCTGGTAGGACAGGCCGTAGAACACGCCCGCCGCCGCCGCCAGCATCCCCGCGATCACCCAGGTCGCGGCGATCATCCGGCCGAGATCGACGCCGTTGACCTGGGCAAGCGCGGGGTTTTCCGCCACCGCGCGCAGGGCGAAGCCGAAGGTCGTGCGCGTCAGCACAAGGTGCAGCGCGGCCATCAGCACCAGCGCCGCGCCCAGCACGAAGACCTGGTCGGGCTTGACCAGGATCAGCGGGTCGCGCGACAGGATCACCGCGAAGGCGATGTCGCGCGAATAAAGCTGGCTGTGCAGCCCGAAGCCAAGCGCGATGAGGTTGCGCATCACCAGCGCCATCCCGAACGAGGCGAAGACCATCGACAGTTCGTTGCCCTTGTCCCGCACCCGCCGGAACACCAGCCGGTCGATCAGGATCGCCGTCGCCCCGGTGAAGGCCATCGACACCACGATCGCGGCCAGCAGCGCCAGCGTCAGCGACAGCGGCGCGAGCTTGGTCGCGGCGATCGGGAAGACCGCGGCAAAGGCCTTATCGAAGACCAGCGCGGCATAGGCGCCGACCGAAAGAAGCTCGGCATGCGAGAAATTGGCGAACCGCAGGATATGCATGACCAGCGTCAGCCCGATCGCGGCCAGCGAGATGTAGGAGCCGGTCAGAATGCCGTCGACGAGGTTCTGCATCACGCCGTCTCCGCCCGGCGGCCGCCGAGATAGATCTCTCCCACCACCGGATCGTCGAGAAGCGCGCGCGCCGGCCCGTCGACCTGGTTGCGGCCCTCGGCGAGGATGTAGCAATGATCCGCGATCCCCAGCGCCGCCTTCACGTTCTGCTCGACCAGCAGGATCGTCACCCCCTGCGCGGCCAGTGCCTGCGCCATCTCCAGCACCTCCCGCGTGGCGCGGGGCGAGAGGCCGGCGGAAGGTTCGTCCATCAGGATCAGCCGGGGATCGGCGGCCAGCGCCATGGCGACGGCAAGGAACTGGCGCTGGCCGCCCGACAGCGTACCGGCCTTGTCGCCCAGCTTCGGCGCCAGGGCCGGGAACCGGTCGAGCAGCGCCGCCAGCCGCCCGGACGCCCCCGGACCGGCCCGGCGCAGCGCCAGCTCCAGGTTCTGCCGGATCGTCAGCGTGCGGAATATGTTGTCGGTCTGCGGCACGTAGGCGATGCCCTGTGCGGCCATCCGGTCCGGGCGCAGGCCGGTGATCTCGCGGCCCTCCAGCGTCACGGTCCCGGCGCTGACCGGCACCAGCCCCGCGATCGCCTTGATCAGCGTCGACTTGCCCGCCCCGTTCGGGCCGATCACCACCGTGATCCGGCCCCGCGCCGCGCGGATCGCCACGTCGCGCAGGATCGGCAGGTCCGGCACGTAGCCCGCGGTCAGGCCGCGCGTTTCGAGGATCGTGTCAGTCACCGGCCGGTGCCCCCAGGTAGGCATCCAGCAGGTCGGGATTGGCCCGCGCCTCGGCCGCGGTGCCCTGGAAGATCACCCGTCCCTCGGCCAGCGCGATCACCGGATCGCAGTGCCGCATCACGAAATCCATGTCGTGCTCGATGATCACGAAGGTCTTGCCGGCGCGGTTCAGCTCCTCGATCTTGCCGATCAGCGTGCGGGTCAGCGTGGGGTTCACCCCTGCCGCCGGTTCGTCCAGCAGGATCAGCTTCGGATCGCCCATCAGGATCCGCGCCAGTTCCAGAAGCTTCATCTGCCCGCCGGAAATCTTGCCCGCCGGATGGTCGGCCAGCGGCGCGAGGGTGACGAAGTCCAGCACCTCGAGCGCGCGGGCGCGGATCGCCGCCTCTTCGGCGCGGACCCGGCCGGGCGACAGGAACGGTCCGGCCAGCCGCTCGCCGGTCTGCGCCAGCGGCGCGAGCATGACGTTTTCCAGCACGCTCATCCGCGCGAAGGGCCGCGGAATCTGGAAGGTGCGGCCCAGGCCCAGCGCGAACAGCCGGTCGGGCGGCAGGCCGGTCACGTCGCGGCCCGCCAGGGTCACCGTTCCGGCGGTGGGTTTCAGCGCCCCGGTCAGCAGGTTGAACAGCGTCGACTTGCCGGCCCCGTTCGGCCCGATCAGCCCGGTGATCGATCCTTCGCGGATGTCGAGCGACACGCCGTCGACCGCCTTCAGCGGGCCGAAGTGGCGCGACAGCCCGCGGGTGGAGAGGATCGGCTCAGCCATCCGAGGCGCCCAGCACGCGGTCGTCGGGCCGCGTGTTGAGGTTGTACTTCATGATCCGCCCGTGCCGGCCTTCGCGATCGCCTTCCAGCCCGTAGACCGGGCCGGGCGGCCCCGGCGCCTCGGCCAGGATCGCGCCGATCCGGGCGCGGTCGGCATCGTCCAGCGCCAGATCGAAGACCTCCAGCATCCGCGGCAGATGCCGCGCATAGCGCGCCCCGACGATCGCCGCGGCCACGCCGGGCCGGTCCAGCACCCAGCGGGTCGCGACCGAGGACAGGGCCACGCCGTGGCGGTCGGCCACCGCCTTCAGGGTTTCGAGAAGCGCCTGGAACCGCTCCCACGGCCCGAATTCGTCGATGATCAGCCGGTACTTCACCAGCGACCGGTTCTCGAAGGCGAAGCCGGGATCGGGCTTGCCGAGCCAGCCCTCGGTCAGGAACCCGCCCGCGAGCGTGCCGAAGCACAAAAGCCCAAGGCCGTTGGCCCGCGCCCAGTCCGCCAGCCCGTGTTCGGGCCGCCGGTCGAGCAACGAGTACTGAACCTGCGTCGACACCAGGTCATAGCCCGCGTCAAGGAACGGCCGCGTCTGGGCGATGTCCCAGTTCGTGGTCCCGAGACTGCCGATCTTACCCTTGCGCTGGCAGTCCTTCAGCACCTCGAAGGCGGCCACGGCGTCGCCCTTGCTCCGGTCCCACCAGAAGAACTGGACAAGGTGCAGCCTGTCGATCCCCAGCCGTTTCAGGGACCGATCGACGATCGCCTCGATCTCGTCGGGCCGGATGTCGGCCAACCGGCCCAGATCCGGCACCAGCTTGGTGTGCACCACGACCCGGTCGGCCGCCTCGGCGCCGCGGCGGTTGCGCAGATCGGCGATGAAGGCGCCGATCATCTCCTCGACGCCGGTATAGATATCGGCGCAGTCGAAGGTGGTGATCCCGGCGTCGACGAAAGCCTCCATGTCGCGGATCGCGGCGTCGCGGCGCACCTCGCCATGATCGCCGGCCAGTTGCCAGCCGCCCTTGATGATGCGCGAGATCCGGTGGCCGGGGCGCAAGTCGGTGGTTTCGACGGTCATCTGTCACCCTTCTGCCAGTAGGGGGTGCCACGGGCCTCGGGCAGGCCGGTCGTCGCGGCATGCGAAAACCAGCGCTTGCCGGTGCGGGCGATCCGGAACCGGCCGCCGCAATGCGGATCGGGGCAGGCGATTTCCGCATCGGTCGACATCCAGTCGTCCGGATCGGTCATCCGCTGCTTGGCGGGCAAAAGCGGCAGGAGCGCCGCGAGCGCGTACATCGACACCCTTTGCCCGGCCTCGAAGACCAGCGACTCGCCCTCCACGCGGAAGCGTTCGCCCTCCACGTGCCGGCAGACGGGAATACGCCCGTCCAGGACCGTCTCGACCGTCAGATCGTAAAGCCAGAACCCCCGTTCCGCGGGCGCCGGCCCCTCTTCCCCCTGCATGTCATCCCCTTTGGCAATCGGGACGCGCATTCGCTGTTATCTGTGATATGTTATCTGAAATATCGATTCTGGAAAGCAGGAATCCGGCCGGGCAGAACCGCATGGGACGACCGCAGATCGCGCCAATCGACCACTCCAAGCTGCGGGAAACCGCCTATTACGCGCTGTGCGACGCCTTCACGCGCGGCGAATTCGCGCCCGGCGACACGGTCAGCCTGCGCGACCTTGCCGGCCAGCTCGGCATCTCGATGACACCGGTGCGCGAGGCGGTCCGCCGGCTTGTCGCCGAGGGCGCGCTGATCGACACACCCAGCCGGACGCTGGCGGTGCCGGCCTTCGACCTGCGCCGGATGGCGGACCTCAAGGCGGCACGGCTGGCGCTGGAATCGCTGGTGCTCGACCAGGCGATGGCCCGCGCCACGTCGTCCGACATCGACGCGCTGGAGGCGATCCTCGCCCCCGATCCGGCCCGCGTCCGGCCCGACCCCAAGCAGAACCACGATTTCCACTTCGGCCTCTACCGGCTGAGCGGATCGGAGGTGTTGCTGCCGATGGTCGAAGCGCTGTGGCTGCAATACGGGGCCTACATGAACCTGATCATCAACCACGAGGGCGCGCCGAAAGTGGATGAACACGTTTTCCATCGCCGCATCGTCGCCGCCCTGCGCGCCGGCGACGCCGACGCCGCCAAGGCCGCGCTGATCGACGATATCGAGCGCAGTTTCCGCATCCTGCTGCCGGAAAGCTGAGACATGGCGCAAACCCCCGAACGGATGCGCCTGGCCGACGGGCTGGAGATCTCCCGGGTGCTGACCGGGCTGTGGCAGGTCGCCGACATCGAACGCATCCAGGGCACGATGGACCCGGAGGCGGGCGCCGACCGGCTGGCCGACTACGTCGCCGCCGGGTTCGACAGCTTCGACATGGCCGACCACTACGGCAGCGCCGAGATCATCGCGGGCCGCCTGCTTGCCCGGCCCGGCCCACGCCCCGCGGTTTTCACCAAGTGGTGCCCGCCGCCCGGCCCGATGACCGCCGATGTGGTGCGCGCCGGCGTGCAGGAACGGCTCGACCGGCTGGGCACCGAGCGGGTGGACCTGTTGCAGTTCCACTGGTGGAGCTTCGAACACCCCGCCTGGCTGGACGCGCTGCACGAGATGGCGCGCCTGCGCGACGAAGGCCTGATCGGCGAGATCGGGGTGACGAATTTCGACGCCGCCCATGTCGCCCTGGCCCGCGCCGACGGCATTCCGCTGCTGACCAACCAGGTGTCGTTCTCGCTTGTGGACCGGCGCGCGGCGGGGCCGCTGTCTGAGGTCTGCGACCGAACCGGCACACGGCTTCTGGCCTATGGCACGCTCTGCGGCGGCTTCCTGTCGGAACGCTGGGTGGGCCGGCCGGAACCCGCCGAGATCGCCGACTGGTCGAAGATGAAATACAAGCGGTTCATCGACGTCACCGGCGGATGGGCGGCGTTCCAGGGCATCCTTGCCGCGGCGGCGGACATCGCCCGGAGACACGGGGTTTCGGTATCGAATGTCGCGACGCGCTGGGTGCTGGATCATCCCGCCGTCGCGGGCGTGATCGTCGGCGCGCGGCTGGGCGAGCGGGCGCATCACGCCGACAACCTGCGCCTGTTCGATTTCGCGCTGGACGATGACGACCACGCGCGGCTGGAGGCGGCCTTCGCGGCCACCGTTCCGGTGCCGGGCGACTGCGGCGACGAGTATCGCAAGCCGCCCTTCCTGACCGCCTCGGGCGACCTGTCGCACCATCTCGACCGGATGCCGCTGGCCTTCGACGCGGCGCCGGTGCCGCACCGAACCGGTGCGCTGCGGGTCGCCGGCGGGTCGGAATGGGAGGATGTGGCGGGCTATTGCCGCGCCCAGAAGGTCGGCGACCGGATCGTGGTCTCGGGCACCACCGCCACGGCGGGGCGCGACCGGGTGGTGGCGCCGGGCGACGCGGGCGCGCAGGCGACCTTCGTGATCGACAAGATCCTCGCCGCGCTCGCCGCGCTGGGCGCAACCGCCGAAGACGTGATCCGCACCCGCATCTACGTGGTCGACGAAGCCGACGCGCTGGCCGTCTCGCGCGCCCACGGCCGGGTCTTCGGCACGATCAAGCCGGCCAACACGCTGATCGTGGTCGCCGGGCTGATCGGCGGCTACCGGGTGGAGATCGAGGCGGAAGCCATGCTGCGCGGGGCCGGGGCAGGCGGCTAGCCGCCCACGGCCCTCGCCAGCTCGCGGTGCAGCCGGCGCTCCTCTTCCGCGCGCGGTGTCGAAAGGCCGGCGAGCAGACGGTAGGCCACCGGGGTCAGGTAAAGCGTCGACAGCGTCGCCAGGCCCAGCCCGCCGACGATCACCCAGCCCAGCGCCGCGCGCGCCTCGGCCCCCGCCCCGGACGACAGGATCAGCGGCACGCCGCCCAGCACCGTCGAGGTCATCGTCATCATCACCGGGCGCAGCCGAACGGTGGACGCCTCGAGGATCGCGGAGGCCACGTCCTGCCCGGCATCGCGCAACTGGTTCGCGAACTCGACGATCAGGATGCCGTTCTTGGCCATGATTCCGATCAGCATCACCAGCCCGATCTGGCTGTAGACATTCAGCGACAGGCCGGTCAGCACCAGCGCGAAAACCGCGCAGGCCAGGCCCACCGGCACGGTGGCCATCACCACCACCGCCGAGACGAAGCTTTCGAACTGCGCGGCCAGCACCAGGAACACGATCAGGATCGCGAAGCCGAAGGTCACCAGCAGCCCGGCGGAGGTCTGGTCCAGCGTGGCGGCCTCGGCCAGCGGCACGATCCGGTTCTCCTCCGCCAGCACGTCTTCGGCCAGCACCCGCACCTCGGCCAGCGCATCGCCCAGCGCCAGCGCCGGCGTCAGCCCGGCGGTGATCTCGACAGACCGGTTCTGCCCCTCGCGCGCCAGTTCCGGGGCCACGGCGCGCTCTTCCAGCCGGACGAAGCTGGACATCGGCACCATCGTGCCGTCCCCGGCCTGCACGAAGACGTTCTGCAGATCGCCGGGGTCGTTCACCGGGTCCGAGGTCGACAGCATCTGGATGTCATAGGCGGTGTCGTCGATGAAGACCGAGCCGACGGTGCGCCCGTCGAGCACCGCGCGCAGCGCTTCGCCCAGCCCGGCGATGTCGATCCCCAGGTCCGAGGCGCGGGTGCGGTCGATCTCGACGAACAGCTGCGGCTGGGTGGTTTCGTATTCCAGCCGGACCTGGCCGAAGGCCGGGTTCTCCTCCATCCGCTGCACCAGCGTTTCGGCGACATCGGCGAGCTGGTCGTAATTGTTGCCGGTGATCGCGAAGGACAGGCCGCGCCCCGCGCCGCGAATGCCCAGCGAATTGGGCTGGATCGCGAAGGCCCGGACGCCGACGACCCCGCGCAGCTTGCCGTTGATCTCGCCCACAATCTCGTCCTGGCTGCGGCTTCGCGCCTCCCACGGCGCGAGGGTGAAGACCATGAAGCCGCGATTGTCCGCGCCGAAGCCGGTGATCGAGAACACGTTGACGATCTCGCCCGACGCGCGCAGCGGCTCGACCGCGTCCTCGATCTCGCGCATCTTCGCCGTTGTGTAGTCGAGCGACACGCCCTGCGGCGCGGTCAGCGACAACAGCGCCACCGACCGATCCTCGCGCGGTGTCAGTTCCTGCCGGATGCCGCCATACAGCATCGCCGCGGTGGCGGCGAACAGCGCGGCGACCACGATCACCACCAGCGGGTTGGCCAGGGCGCCGCGCAGCGTCCAGCGATAGAGCCGCGCCAGACGGTTGCCGAGCCAGACCATCGGCCCGCGCGGGTCGGGATCGGGATCGGCGGTCAGCATCCGGCTGGCCAGCATCGGGCAGAGCGTGAGCGCCACGACGGATGACAGCAGCACCGCCATCGCCAGCGTGAAGCCGAATTCGCGAAACAGCCCGCCCGCCTGCCCCGGCAGGAACGACAGCGGCACGAAGACGGCCGCCAGGGTCGCGGTGGTCGTGACCACGGCGAAGAACACCTGCCGCGTGCCCAGCACCGCCGCCGCCCGCGGCCCGATCCCTTCGGCCCGCCGCCGCACGATGTTCTCCAGCACCACGATCGCGTCGTCGACGACCATTCCGGTCGCCAGCACCAGCGCCAGCAGCGTCAGGATGTTGACGGAAAAGCCGACGATGTAGATCGCCGCCAGCGTCCCGATCAGGGCCACCGGCATCGTCAGCGCGGGGATGAACGTGGCGCGCAGGTCGCGCAGGAAGACGTAGATCACCACCACGACGATCGTCACCGCCAGCGCCAGCGTCTTCAGCACCTCCTGGATCGAGCCGTTGATGAACACGGCATCGTCCGAGGTCACGAAGATCGAGATGTCGTCGGGCAGCGTGCGGTCGAGTTCCGCCACCACCGCGCGCACGGCGGCCGAGATTTCCAGCGTGTTCGACGTCGCCTGCCGGATCACCCCGATGCCCACGCCGGTCTGGCCGTTGGCGCGCAGCACCGTCTGGTTCGGCGCCGGGCCGAGGGTGACGCGCGCCACGTCGCGCACCCGCACGTCGCCGGCGATCACGAGCGACTCGAAATCGGTTTCCGAGGCGACGGTGGCGGTGGTGCGCACGCTGATCGACTGCCGCTCGCCCGAAAGGTCGCCGGCCGGCGCGTCATAGGCCACGTCGGCCAGCGCCCGGCGCAGGTCGGCCAGCGTCAGGCCGCGGCTGGCCAGTTCGGCCAGGTCGATATCGACCCGGAACACCGGCTCGCGGTCGCCGTAGATCTGCAGGTCCGCCACCCCGTCGACCGAGATCAGCCGATCCTCGACCCGGTCCTGCACGATCCGGGTGAGTTCCTGCGGCGACCGGCCCGGCGCGGTGACCGCGACGCGAACCACCGCCTGGGCATTGGCATCGGCCTTGACCACGCGCGGCGCCTCGGCGCCCTCGGGAAGCTGGTTGAGGATCCGGGCTACCGCGTCGCGCGCATCGGTCGCGGCAACGTCGAGATCGACGCCCTCCTCGAATTCCAGCGTCACCCGGCTGCGGCCGTAACGCGAGTTCGACGAGATCGCCCGGATGCCCTGCACCCGGCCCACCGCGCCCTCGACGCGGCTGGTCACCTCCTGGTCGACGCTTTCGGGCGAGGCGCCGGAATAGTCGGTCGTGACGGTCACGACCGGGCGGTCGACATTCGGCAGCTCGCGCACCTCGACGCCAAGCAGCGCCGCGATCCCGGCCAGCACCAGCATCGCCGAGACGACAAGGGCGAGGATCGGGCGGCGCACGAACAGCGCGGTGCCCGAACCCGAAACGGTTGCGCGATCGTCGGTTTCCGGCATGGCGACCCCTCAGAGTTTCGCGGCGCCGGGGGCGGCCACCTGTGCGGCCTCGGCCCCGCGCGGTTCCGCGACGGTCACCTCGGCGCCGGGGCGCAGCGACTGCACGCCCTCGGTGACCACGACCTCGCCAGGCGCGAGATCGCCTTCGACGATCACCGCATCGGCGTTGCGCTGGCGGATCGTCACCGGCACCCGCGCCGCCTTGCCGTCGCGCACCGCCCAGACGAAGGATCCCTCGCTCGACCATTGCACCGACAGCGGATCGACGGAGGGCAGCGCGGCGCCCGCGAATTCCATCGTCACCGCGAAGGCCATGCCGGCGCGCAGCCGGTCGTCGCGGTTGTCGACCTTCGCCTGCACGCGCAGGGTACGGCTGTCGCGGTCCACCACGCTGTCGATCGCGCGCACCTCGCCCGCAAGGCTTTCGTCGGGAAAGCCCAGCGCCCGCACGGTCACGGGCATGCCCGTCTCGATCCGGCCGATCAGCCGTTCGGGCACGCGGAAATCGATCAGGATCGCGGAGCGGTCGGTGACCGTGCCGATCACCTCCTGGCCGGAAATCCTGTCGCCCACCGACAGGTCGAGCACCCCGAGCCAGCCGGACAGCGGACTGCGCAGCACCCGTCGCGACAGATCGTACTCGGCCTCGCGCAGCGCCAGTTCGGCGGTCCGCAACGCCAGCCGCGCCTCGCGCTCGCGGACCTGGGTGACGGTGCCGCTGGTGCCCAGTTGCGACAACCGGTCGGCCGCGTCGCGGGCTTCCTCCAGCGTCAGCCGGGCGCGTTCAAGCTCGATCGCCTCCACCTCCTCGTCGAGCCGCAGGATGACATCGCCGGCCTCGACGTAGCCGCCGCTCTCATGGGGCAGGTCCACGATCCGGCCACTGACCTCGGCGCGCAGCGTGACCGACCGCAGCGCCCGCCCGTCGCCGATCGCCTCAACCCGGTCGTCGATGGTACCGGCCGCGACCTCGGCCACCAGCACCCGCGCGGCGCGGCCGCCGCCGAACCCGCCGCGCGCCTGCTCCGGGGCGGCTGTTTCGGCCGGCGGCGGCAGCCCGGGCAGTTCCGTCACGCCAAATCGGCCCAGCACATCCCAGGCCGAGGGCACGAAGGCCGCCCAGAGATAGACCGCCGCGACGCAGGCGAGGACCGACAGCAGCAGTTGTCTCAAGACGTTCATGCCTGCGCTTTCTGCAATGCCCGGCGCCAGACGATCCGGACGGCCGGCGTGGATCGATGGCGGGCGGCCGGTGCGACACCCATCCAGACCGCATAGGATGGCGTCCACCCGGCCGAAGTCAACGGGACCGCGCCGCGACGGGCGCGGCGGCGGCCGCATTTGCCGGGTTGACAGCAAAAACATGATACTGACATCATATTCACAATCAGGCGGGGACAGCAGCCTTGGCGGCACAGCACAGTCGGACCAACGCGGCGGAGGACAGCGGCACGGACAGCTTCGCAGCCGCGCTTGCGCGCGGGCGCGACGGGATGCGCAAGGGCGAACGCACCCGCACCGGGCTGATGATCGCCGCTGCACGGTTTCTGGCCGCGCAGCCGCTGGACAGGCTGACAGTCGCGGCGATCTGCAAGGTCGCCGGCGTTGCGCATGGCACCTTCTACCTCTACTTCCCCGACCGGCACGCGCTGGTCGGCGATCTGCTGGGGGAGTTCGTCGATCATCTTCAGACCCGCATGCATGCCGCCAGCCGCCTGCCCGGCGACACGGTGCGCAACACGACGGCGGCCTACATGCGGATCTTCGAGCAGGAACCGGGGCTGATGAAATGTCTCGTCGTCGGCGGCGATGCCTTTCCCGAAGCGCGCGCGGCCTTCCAGCGGCTGAACCGCGACTGGGCCGAGACCGTGGTGCGCGCGGCGCGCCGGCGCGATGCCGGCGAGGCACGGCCCGACGCCGAACTGCTGCGCCGCGCCTATGCGCTGGGCGGCATGGTCGACCAGTATCTCAACGCGCTGCACATCGCCGCCGATCCCCGGATCGCCGCCCTGTCGGAAGATCGCGCGGCGGTGCTGGAAACACTCACCGATATCTGGAAGAAAGGCATGTCGCCATGACCCTGATCGACGGCGGCCACCGTCTGCCGCCCGAAACCCTCGCCGCGCACCGGCAGGCGGCCTGGGAACGCCAGTCCGCCTACGTGGCCCGGACCTCGCCGTTCTACCGGCGGCTTTGGGACGGCGCCGCCCCGCCGAAGCGGCTGGAGGATCTGCCGGAACTGCCGTTTTCGGACAAGGCCGGTCTGCGGCTGTCGCAGCCCGCGCATCCGCCGTTCGGCGATTACCTCGCCGCCCCGCGCGAAAAGGTGGCGCGTCTGCACCGCACCTCGGGCACCACCGGGCAGGCGATGAACCTCGCGATGAGCGCAAGGGACTGCGAGATCACCGAAGCCGTCGGCGGCCGCGCGCAGGCGCTGGCCGGCCTGGGGCCGGGGATCACCGTGGTGCACTGCCTGAACTACCAGATGTGGATGGGCGGCCTGACCGATCACCTGACGCTGGAACGCACCGGCGCGACGGTCGTGCCCTTCGGCGTCGGCTCCACCGAGCTGCTGGTCCGCACGATCCTGGAAACCGGGATCACCGCGATTTCCTGCACGCCCTCCTACCCGGCGGTGCTGGAACGGGTGGTGGCCGAGCGGTTCCCCGGCCTCGCCCCCGCCGACCTCGGCCTGCGGCTGGGGCTGTTCGGCGGCGAGCCGGGGCTGGACGATCCGGCGTTCCGGCAACGGTTCCGCGACACCTGGGGGATGGAGCCGCGCAACGCCAATTACGGCGTTTCCGACGTGTTCTGCAATTTCGCGGCGCAATGCCCCGGGGATACGGCGCTGCATTTCGTCGCCCATGATGTGCTGCATGCCGAACTGATCGATCCCGACAGCGGCGCGCCGAAGCCGATCGCGCCCGGCGCCGAGGGCGAACTGGTGCTCACCCACCTGGAACGGGAATGCCAGCCGCTGGTCCGGTTCCGCACCGGCGATATCGTCGCGATCACCGGCACCGAGGCCTGCGGCTGCGGCTGCACCGGGTTCCGGTTCCGGGTGATCGGCCGGTCGGACGACATGGTGGTGGTGCGCGGCCTGAACATGTTCCCCACGATGGTCGCCGCCGTGGTCGGCGGCTTCGACGAGCTTTCGGGCGATTACCGCATCGTGCTCGACAGCCCGCCGCCCCACGACGCGCTGCCGGTGCAGGCGGAACTGGCGCGCGGCCGCACCGACGATGGCGGCCTTGCGGCGCGGCTGGAAGCGGCGTTCAAGGCGAAACTCGGCGCCACGGCGCGGGTGACCATCGTGCCCGCCGGAACCTTCCCGGTGACCGAGGGCAAGACGAAACGCGTGATCAGGAGCCACCCGTGACCGATTTCAGCTATGACACGATCCTGTCGACGATGACCGGCGAGGGGGTGCGCACCATCGCGCTGAACCGCCCCGAGTCGCTCAACGCGATGAACCGCCGGCTGATCGAGGAGGTCGCGGCGGCCTTCGACGACGCCAACCGCGACCCGGCGACCCGCGCCATCGTCTTCACCGGCGCGGGCCGGGCGTTCTGCGCCGGCGACGACCGGCACGAACATGTCCACCCGGACTCCGAGGCCGAGGCGCGCGCGCTGGTCGACGCGATCCAGCGCGCCACGGTGGCCATCGTCTTCGGCGCGAAGCCGGTGGTGGGCGCGATCAACGGCTGGGCCGTGGGCGGCGGCTTCGAATGGGCGATCAACTGCGATTTCCCGATCTGGGCGGAAAGCGCGAAGGGGTTCTTCCCCGAGGTCTCGCTCAACCTCTTCGTCACCGGCGCGGTCACCGCGCTTCTTCCCGCGCTGGTCGGCCCGGTGAAGGCGCGCGAGATGCTGTTGCTGGGCCAGCGCTACACGGCGGCGGAACTGCGGGACTGCGGCGTCGCCTGGAAGGTGGTGCCCGATGCCGAATTGCGCG
Source organism: Paracoccaceae bacterium (assembly GCA_024742695.1). Classification (GTDB taxonomy): domain Bacteria; phylum Pseudomonadota; class Alphaproteobacteria; order Rhodobacterales; family Rhodobacteraceae; genus JANSXY01. Next base: position 66,725 of record JANSXY010000009.1, read on the forward strand.
ACGAGGCCAGCCGCGTCGCCGCGCAACTGGCCGGGCTGCCGCCGCTCGCGGTGCGCGCGATGAAGCGGGTGCTGAACCAGGCAACCGCCGGCGCGATCCATCGCGCGCTGGAGCTGGAAACCGAGGCGACGGTCGCCGGCTTTCTCGACCCGGAGACGACGCGGCGCCTGAAGGCCTTCTAGGGCAAGGCCGGGCGACCGCGCCGCCCGGCCCGGCCGGCGGTTCAAGCCCGCACGTCGATCACGACGCGGCCCTTGACCTCGCCCTTCAGGATCGCGCGGCCCAGCGCGGGCAGATCGCCCAGCGTGGCCGGCTGGATCATTTCTTCAAGGCGGTCCATCGGCAGATCCCGCGCGATCCGGCCCCAGGCGCGGACGCGGTTCTCGTAGGGCTGCATCACGCTGTCGATGCCCAGCAGGTTGACGCCGCGCAGGATGAACGGCGTGATCAGCGCGCCCTCGATCGCCGCGCCGCCGGCGAGGCCCACGGCCGCGACCGAGGTGCCGTATTTCATCTGCTTGAGCACCCGGCCCAGCATCGCCCCCGCGACGGCATCGACACAGCCCGCCCAGACCTCCGATTCCAGCGGTTTGCGGGTGACCTCGGTCAGATCCTCGCGCGCGACGATCTGCGTGGCGCCAAGGCCCTTCAGGTAGTCGCCGGTCTCGGGCCGCCCGGTGACGGCGGCGACCTCGTGGCCGAGCTTCGCCAGCACGGCGGTGGCGACCGATCCGACGCCGCCGGCGGCCCCGGTGACCAGAACCGGCCCCTGCCCCGGCGCCAGGCCGTGATCCTCCAGCGCCATGATCGCCAGCATCGCCGTCAGCCCGGCGGTGCCGACCGCCATCGCCTGCCGGGTCGTCAGCCCCTGCGGCAGCGGCACCAGCATGTCGGCCTTCACCCGCGCCTTTTCACCGTAGCCGCCCCAGCGGTTCTCGCCGACGCGCCAGCCGGTCAGCACCACCCGGTCACCGGGCTTGTAGCGGTCGTCGGTCGAGCTTTCGACGGTGCCGGCGAAATCGATGCCCGGGACATGCGGATAGTCCCGCACCAGCCCCGCGCCGGGTCCGATGCACAGCCCGTCCTTGTAGTTCACCGTGGAATACTCGACCGCGACGGTCACGTCGCCCTCGGGCAGCCGGTCCTCGCCGATCTCCTGCACGCTGGCCGACGTCTTGCCGGCCTCGTCCTTCTCGACAAGCAATGCCTTGAACATGTCTCTCTCCCTAGATCCAGAAGGTTTCGTGGACGGTTGCCGGGCGCGGCCCCTCGGGCGTGTCGACCGTCAGTTCCGTGCCCGCGTCCCAATGCGTCATCCGCACCATGCCGATCGCGACGTTGGTTTGGAAATCCGGCGACCACGCCGCCGAGGAGACCCGGCCAACCACCTTGTCGCCCGCCCGCAAGGGCCAGAACCGGTCGCAAACCGGCACCGGGCCGCCACCGATGCCGATGGCGCGGATCTGCTTCACCGGCCCTTCGCGCGCCACGCGGAGCAGCGCGTCGCGGCCGATGCAGCCGATCGCCGTCTGGGTGTTGCAGAACCGGCCCAACCCGCATTCGTGCGGCGTGTTGTCGTCGGTCATGTCGTTGCCGTAGGACAGCAGCCCGCCCTCGATCCGCTCGATCAGGTTCGGGCAGCCGGCATGCACGTCCATCGACCGGCCCGCCTCCATCAGCGCGTTCCACAGCGGCATGCCGATGTCCCCGCCCTCGACATAGATCTCGAAGCCGCCCTGCTTGGAATAGCCCGACCGCGCGACCACGAGGTATCGGCCCTGGAAATCGAGATGGGTGAACCGGAAGAACCGGATGTCGCGCACCGCGTCGCCGAACACCGCCGCCATCAGGTCGTCGGCCCGCGGCCCCTGCACCGCCAGCGGCGAGACATCGGGCTCGTCCACCAGCACGTCGAGCCGGTAGCCATAGGCGATGGCCTTGATCCAGTAGAGCAGATCGCTGTCGGCGATCGAGATCCACCAGCGATCCTCGGCCAGCTTCACCGCGACGGGATCGTTCAGCATCCCGCCGGTCTCGTCGACGATCGGCAAGTAGTAGCACTGGCCGGGCAGCATCGCGCGCAGGTCGCGCGGCGTCAGCAGCTGCACCAGCCGCCCGGAATCGGGGCCGCGCAGTTCGACCTGGCGCTCGCAGGCCACGTCCCAGACCTGCACCGCCTCCTTGAGATGGCGGTAGTCCTCTTCCACGGACCGGAAGACGGTGGGCAGCAACATGTGGTTGTAGACGGTGTAGGCCTTGACGCCGGCGGCCTCGACACCATCGGAAAACGGCGTGCGCCGCACCCTGCGCGAGGGAGAAATGAGTGCCATGTCGGGATGCTCCGGAACCCTGAGACGATTGCTGTTTCGCGGCCGGGGCGCCCTGGCACCCGGCCGCTGCTGGTTGCTGGCCGCCGCCGCCCGGCCCGGCGGCTCAGCGTGGCCCGTGCCAGTCGATCTGGCAGATTTCGGCCGACCGGCCGTCGAAATCCCAGACCCGGCCATAGGCCCGCACCCGGCCCTTGGTGGCGGTGGCGACGGTGATGTCGGATCCCATCCAGTAGTCGGTGTTGTGGATCACCGTTTCCTTGCCGGCGGAATTGGTCACCGGCACAACCTCGCCCTGGATCTTCTTGCCGACCATCAGGCGGCGGGCATTGCCCTCGGTCTCGAAGGCCACCGGCGCACGCTCGGCCCCCAGGAACTCGCCCACCAGCATCCCGAACAGGCCGGTGGTGCCCCGCGCCGCGCCGCTGAAGATCGCCACCAGCGCGTCGTAGGCGGCCTCGCTCGCCCGGTCGTCGATATAGGCGGCGGCCTTCCAGTTGCCGCGCCCCATGTTGCCCGGAATGTCCATGATCAGCCCGACGTTGAGGCCGGACAGGCTTTCCCCGCCATAGGCACCCTCGTCGATCCGCACGCCGACCCAGGCCTGGCAATAGCCCTCGGTCGGGGGATGCTTGCCGAGACTGACGACGCAGGGGCAGAACACCGTGCAGTTGCAGTTCAGGATCAGCTCGCCCTTGATCGTCCAGTCGGGAATGGTCGCGGCATCGAGTGCCATCTGTCTCTCCTGTGCCTCAGAATAGTGGGATCGCGAGCCCGGCGCAGATCAGCGCGGCGCCAAGCGGTTTCGTCAGGTAGCGCCCGATATCGGGCAGTTTTTCCAGCGTCATCAGCACCATCGCCAATCCCATGAACGCCAGGTTCATGGTGCCGCCGACGAAGCCCAGAAGCATCAGCGCCCAGCAGCAGCCCACGCAATCAAGCCCCAGCCGCAGGCCGTTGCGGAACGGTCCCTCGGCCCAGTGCTGGATGAAGAAGGTCAGCGGCGCGCGGCAGCGCGACAGGCAGGCCGCCTTCAGCGCGCTGAACTGGTAAAGCCCCGCGCCGATCAGCAGCGCCATCGTCAGCGGTACCGACAGGCTTTGCCCGAGCCCGCCGATGAGGCCGGCGCGGTAAAGGCCCACCTGCGCCAGCGCGGCCAGCGCCGAGAACCCCAGCCAGGCGGCGATATAGCCGCCGACGAGCCGCCAGAACCCGGTCGCGGCGACGTTGGACAGATCGTCATAGGTCGCCAGCGCGGGCAGCGCGGTGGGGGCCATCATCGCCGCGCTCATCAGCGCCCACATCGCGAAGGCCGGGCCGAACCCCGAGGCGCCGAGGTCGCCGCCGCACAGCATCTCGACGAATGCCGCGCCGTAGGTGGATTCCAGCACCCGCAGGTCCGCCGGCACCGCCATCCAGAACATCAGCGCCCAGCCCGCCAGCGTGGCGGCGAAGAACGCCAGCCAATGCGCGCCGCGCAGCGATCTGATACGCAATGCGAGCAAGGCTTCTCCTCCTCTTGCCGGCGGCATCGATTCTGGCCCATAAAATGTCTGACGTTTAAATGTAAGACAAATGAAAAGAAACGAGCAAGACCAACGGCCCGACCTGCCCGCGCAGATCGCCAAGGCGCTGCGCGATTCCATTCTGAACGGCGCGCTGACGGCGGATGACCGGTTGCCCTCGGAGGCCGAACTGGCCGAAAGCTTCGCCGTGTCGCGCCCGACGGTGCGCGAGGCGCTGAAGCGGCTGGCGGCGCAATCGCTGATCCGCACCGAACGCGGGGCCTTTGGCGGCGCCTTCATCCGGCGGCTGTCCTACGACGAGGCGCAGGCCCAGCACGCCACGACCTCGACCCTGCTGTTGTCGATCAACGAGGTCGATTTCGAGGTCGCCTGCGAGGCCCGCTACGCGATGGAGAAATCCTGCACCGCGCTGGCGGCCCGGCGCCGCGGCGCCGAAGATCTCGCCGCGATGCGCGCCGAGATTCACCGCCAGGGCCAGCCGAACCTCAGCGACGAGGCGTTCTGCGCCTCCGACGTGGCGCTGCACCGCACGCTTGTCGATGCCGCCGGAAACCCGATCCTGTCCTACCAGCTGGCCGGCGCGGTCGAGGCGATGCAGCCGCTGATGAACATGATCACCTTCACCGCGCGGTCGCGCGAACAGATCGTGCGGCTGCACACCGCCCTGGTCGACAGCATCGAGGCGCGCGACGCCGCCGGCGCCGACCGGGTTCTGGCGGAGCTGGAACAATACACGCTGGAACTTGGGCGGCGCTTCATCGCCGCCCGCCGCACCGGCGAGCGGACAGGCCGGCCGCCGGCGCGCTGACCGCGATCAGCCCTTGATGCGCGTCATCTCCGGGTCGTAAAGCGGCGCCAGCGTCACCTCGGCCGGGAACCTTTCGGTCGCCACCTCCAGCTCGTAGCTGCCCGACAGCACGTAGTCGCGGTCCACCCCCGCGGGATTGCGGACATAGCCCATGCCGATGCTGCGGCCCAGCGTGTGGCCGTAGCCGCCGGAACTCAGCCAGCCGCAGCGTTCGCCGTTGCGATAGATCGTCTCGCGGCCCGACAGGATCACATCGGGGGCGGTGGTGAAGGTCGCCAGCATCTTCTTCACGCCGCTTTCACGCTGCGCCTGCACCGCGGCCCGGCCCCTGAAGTCGATGTTGCTGCGCAGCTTCACCGCCCAGCCCAGCCCGGCCTCGTCGGGCGTGTGATCGGGCCCGATGTCCGCGCCCCAGGCGCGGTAGCCCTTTTCCAGCCGCAGCGTCTCGATCGCGCGGTAGCCGGCATTGCGCAGCCCATGCCCCGCCCCGGCGGCCTGCAACGCGTCGTAGACGGTGCGGGCGTATTCCGTCGGCAGGTGCAATTCCCAGCCCTGCTCGCCGACATAGGTGATCCGGAGCGCGAGGACCGGGCAGCCGGCGATGCCGATCTGCCGCGCCGTGGCGAAGGGGAACCCCGCGTTCGTCACGTCGTCGCGGGTCACGGCGGCCAGGATGTCGCGCGCCTTCGGGCCGAAGAGCGACAGCACGCTGTTCGCCGATGTCACATCGAACAGTTGCGCGTTCAATCCGGCGGGAATGTTGCGCGCGATCCAGTCGAAATCATGCGTGGCGAAGCCGGTGCCGGTGACGATGTAGTACTGGTCCGGCGCGGTTCGCACGCAGGTCAGGTCGCATTCGATCCCGCCGCGATCGTTGAGCATCTGGGTGTAGATCACCCGCCCCACCGGCCGGTCGACCCGGTTCGCCGCGATCCAGCCCAGCGCGGCCTCGGCATCCGGCCCCTTCAGGACGAACTTGGCGAAAGAGGTCTGGTCGAACAGCACGGCGGCCTCGCGGGCGGCGCGATGCTCGCGCCCGACCGGATCGTGCCAGTTCGGCCGCGCGAAGGTGTAGATGTCCCGAGCCTCCTCGCCGGGGTCGGCGAACCAGTTCGGCCGCTCCCAGCCCAGTTTCTCGCCGAAGACCGCGCCGGCGGCCTTCAGGGTGTCGTAAAGCGGCGAGCGACGGCAGGGCCGGCCGCTTTCGTGTTCCTCCGAGGGCCAGGCCATCGTGTAGTGCTTGCCATAGGCCTCCAGCGTCCGGGTGCGCACCCAGTCCGTATCGGTATGCGGGCGACCGAAGCGGCGGATGTCCACGGGCCACAGGTCGTAGGGCGGCTCGCCCTTGGCCACCCATTCCGCCAGCGCCATGCCCGCGCCGCCGCCCGAGGCGATGCCGAAGGCGTTGAACCCCGCGCCGATGAAGACGTTGCGCATCTCCGGCGCCTCGCCGAGGATGAAGTTGCCGTCCGGCGTGAAGCTTTCGGGGCCGTTCAGAAGCTGCTTGATCCCGGCCTCCTGCAGCTTCGGCACCCGCGGCAGAGCCAGTTCGACGATCTGTTCGAAATGGTCGAAATTCGATTCGAGCAGCCGGAAATCGAACGGTTCGGGAATGCCGCCCACCGCCCAGGGGATCGGGTTCGGCTCGTACCCGCCCATCACCAGCCCGCCGACCTCTTCCTTGTAGTAGGTCAGCCGGTCGGGGTCGCGCAGCGTGGGCAGGTTGGCGGGCACGCCGAAGGGTTCGGTGATCATGTACTGGTGCTCGACCGAAACCAGCGGCACGGTCACCCCGATGGTCTTCGCCAGATCGCGGGTCCACTGCCCGCAGCACAACACCAACTTTTCGCACGCCACCTCGCCCTGGGCGGTGCGGATACCGGCGAGCCGGCCGTTCTCGACCACGATCCCGGTGACCGGGCAATCCTCGACGATCATCGCGCCCTGCATCCGCGCGCCCTTGGCCAGGGCCTGCGCGATGTCCGACGGGTTGGCCTGCCCGTCGGTCGGCAGGAAGGCCGCGCCCACCACGTCGCCGATATCCATCAGCGGCCACAGATCCTGCGCCTCCTGCGGGGTCAGAAGCTGCATGTCCAGCCCGAAGCTGTGCGCGGTGGTGGCCTGGCGCTTGACCTCGGTCCAGCGTTCGGCGTTGCAGGCCAGCCTGAGCCCGCCGTTCATCTTCCAGCCGGTCGCCAGCCCGGTCTCGGCCTCCAGCCGGTCGTAAAGGCCGATGGAATAGCCCAGAAGCTGGGTGATGTTGGCGTTCGAGCGCAACTGGCCGACCAGCCCGGCGGCATGCCAGGTGGAGCCGGAGGTCAGCTTCGCCTTTTCGACCAGCAGCACCTCCTCGCCCATCGCGGCGAGGTGATAGGCCGTCGAGCAGCCGATGATGCCGCCGCCGACGATGACGGTTTTCGATGACGCGGGAAGGGGCATTGGCATCCTCAGCTGTTGCGGAAGTCGGCGAGGGCGGCGTCGAGCCGCGCCATGTTCTCGGCGGTGTAGGCGGCGTAGTCGAAATCCAGTTCGGAATGGATTTCCGAGGTCATCGACCACAGCGTCTCGCGCATCAGCGAGACGCATTTCATGGCCTGGTAGGGGCGCCAGCGCGCCTCGGCCGGGGCCTCGAAATACTGCTCCAGCATGGCGCGTTCCTGCACCTCGCTCAGCCCGTTGTTTCCGGCCAGCCCGGCAAGGTCGAACAGCGGCGTGTTGAAACCGCCGTATTCCCAGTCGATCAGCCACAGCCGCTGGCCGTCGTCGAGGATGTTGGCGGCCAGCAGGTCGTTGTGGCCGATCACGATGTCGACCGGGCCGGTGGCGGCCTGAAGCTCGGCGGCATCGTCCATCAGCCGCGGCACGGCGGCGGCATGCACCGATCCGTCGGCGGCCAGGCGCGTGGCATAGCTGCGCACGACCTGGAAGGGCCAGAAGGCCAGCACCGGCGTCGTCAGATGCGGGCCGAGGCCACGATGCACCCGGGCCACCAGGTCGACGATCCGGGGCAGGTTCGCCGGGTCGCGCACGTCGGCCTCGCCGTAGGTGCGCGCGGCGATGAATTCCAGCACCAGCACGCCAGGTTCGTGATGGACCACGGCGGGCGATACGCCGGCGGCCTCGGCCGCCCGGCTCAGCGCCAGTTCGTTCCAGCGCATCACGCCGTGTTCGGGAATGTCGGCGCCCAGCCGCACGACGAAGGCGCGGCCGCCATCGGTGACCTTGAGGTTGATGTTGGTGATCCCCCCGCCCAGCATCTCGATCTCTTCGGGGGCGCGGAAACAGCCCAGCGCGGCGGTGCGTTCGATCGGGTCCATCAGGCAAGTCCCAGGCGTTTGCGCTGCCCCTCGGCCAGCGCGTTGACGATCCGGTCGGCGATGATCGCGATGAAGGCCACGCCGAGGCCGGCGACGATACCCTGCCCGGCATTGGCCTTGGTCAGCGCGATATAGACCTCCTGGCCGAGGTCGCGGGTGCCGACGAGCGCGGTGATCACCAGCATCGACAGCGCCAGCATGATCGTCTGGTTCAGCCCCAGCAGCAGTTGCGGCGTGGCCAGCGGCAGCTTGATCCGCCACAGCAGCTGGGCGCGGGTGCAGCCGGCCATCCGCCCGGCCTCCAGCAGCGGTTCGGGCACGTCGCCGATCCCGTGGGCGGCATAGCGCACGGCCGGCGCCAGCGCGTAGAGGATGACCGCGATCATCGCGCTGAAATCGCCCACCCGGAACAGCATCACCACCGGGATCAGGTAGACGAAGCTGGGCAGCGTCTGCAGCGTGTCCATCAGGCCAAGGATCACCCGGCCCGCGCGCGGGCGTTCGGCGGCGAGGATGCCCAGCGGGATCCCGACCAGCGTGGCGATCACCACCGACACGCCGCACAGGTAGACCGTGACCATCGCCTTCGCCCACAACCCGCTGGCCGCGATGAACGCGGTCAGCAGCGCCGCCAGCAGCCCCAGCCGCCAGCCGCCGACGCGCCAGGCCATCAGCCCGGTGGCGACGATCCCCCAGCCCCAGGGAATGCCGCCGAAGAACTGCTTCACCGGCAGCAGCACCCAGGTCAGGACCACGGTCTTCGCGGCCTCGAACGCGTCGAAGAAATTGACGTTGATCCATTCCATCGCGTCCGACCAGAACGGACCGGTGGTGATGGTCAGCGCCTCCGGATAGGTCTGCACGGCGGGCACGATCCGGCCCAGGATCAGCGTGCCCCCGATCACCAGGACGACGGTTCCGGCCCAGGGGTGCCGTTGCAGAACATTGCCGGTCGGCGGATGCCGCACGCCGCGCCGTGCGAAGGCCTGGCTGGCGCGGTCGAGCGCGATCGCCATTACCACGATCGCCAGCCCGGCCTCGATCCCGCCGCCGATGTCGAGCTTGCGCAACGAGGCCAGCACGTCGAAGCCCAGCCCGCCGGCGCCGATCATCGAGGCGATGATCACCATGTTCAGCGTCAGCATGATCACCTGGTTGACGCCGACCATCAGCGTCGGCACCGCCGAGGGCACCAGCACCTTCCACATCATCTGGCTGCGGGTGCAGCCGGCCATCCGCCCGGCCTCGATCACCTCGGGCGGCACCCCGCGCAGCGCCACGGTCGTCACCCGCACCATCGGCGGCATCGCGTAGATCACGGTGGCCACCAGCGCCGCCACCGGGCCGAAACCGAACAGGATCAGGATCGGCACGAGATAGGCGAAGACCGGCACGGTCTGCATCAGGTCCAGCACCGGGCGCAGCAGCCGTTCGAACCACGGCGCGCGATAGGCCGCGATGCCCAGCGCCAGCCCGCCCGCCGCGCCGATCGGCACCGCGATCAGCACCGAGGCCAGCGTGATCATCGCGCTCTGCCACTGCCCGAACACAGCGAGATAGGCAAAGCAGGCCCCGACCAGCGCCGCCAGCCGCCAGTCGCGCGCGTAGTGGCCGATCGCCATCGCGGTGACGATCACCGCGATCCAGCTCAGCGGCGGCGCGATCTGCACCGCCTGGTCGCCCAGCCCGCGCTGAAACCCCTCGATCAGAAGGTCGCGCAGCACCTGGTAGGGCCATTCGATCGTCGCCGCGATCGCCCGCGTCAGATCCTTGAAGGTGAACAGGTAGAAGTTCGCGCTTTCCACCAGCCAGTCGAGGAAATCGCTGATCCGGTCGTCCAGCGGCAGTTCGTATTGCGCGGGAAACCGGATGATCCAGCGCGCGTCCAACGCCTTGTAAAGCTGGAACGACCATGTCGACAGCGCCCAGGTCACGGCGAAGAGCCCGGTCCAGAACAGCATGCCCCGGTGTCCGAAACGGGCCATCACCGGCGCCCCACCAGAACGTCGATCACAGCGCGGCGGTCGACCTGGCCGATCGCTTCGCCATCGCGGATCACCCGGTGCGGCAGATCGGCCGCCTCGACCTGCGCCGCGAAGCTTTCCACCACAGCGTCATGCGGCAGATCGCCCGCGAAGCTGTCGCCCGTCAGCGGCGCGGCGAGAGAGGCGGCGCGGATCACCTTGGCGCGGCCGACATGGCGGGTGAATTCGGCCACGTACTCCGTCGCCGGGCGCAGCACCAGCTCCTCGGGCGTCGCCACCTGTTCGATCGCGCCGTCCTTCATCACCGCGATCCGGTCTGCCAGCCGGATCGCCTCGTCGAAATCGTGGGTGATGAAGACGATGGTCTTGTGCAGGATGTTCTGCAGCCGCAGGAACTCGTCCTGCATCTCGCGCCGGATCAGCGGATCGAGGGCCGAGAACGGCTCGTCCAGGAACCACAGCTCCGGCTCGACGGCCAGCGACCGGGCGATGCCGACGCGCTGCTGCTGGCCGCCGGACAGTTCGCGCGGGTAATAGCCCTCGCGCCCGCCGAGGCCCACCAGCTCGATCACCTCGCGGGCGCGGGCCTCGCGCGCGGCACGGCCAACGCCCTGCACCTCCAGCGGAAAGGCCGTGTTCTCCAGCACCGTGAGATGCGGCAACAGCGCGAACTGCTGGAACACCATGCCCATCTTCTTGCGCCGGATCTCGATCAGCTCGGATTCCGAGGCGGCCAGCAGATCCTTGCCCTCGAACCGGATCTGCCCGGCCGTCGGCTCCACCAGCCGCGACAGGCAGCGCACCAGCGTCGACTTGCCCGACCCCGACAACCCCATGATCACGAAGATCTCGCCCTGGTGGATCTGCACGCTGACGTCGCGCACCGCCCCGATCAGGCCGGCCTCGCGCAGGGCCTCGGGATCCGGCGCGGGGTTTGCGCCGAGAAAACCGTCCGCATGGGGGCCATACAGCTTCCAGACATTGCGGCAGTCCAGGATCACGGGCTTGGTCATCCATCCCTCGGCGGCAGTCCGGGGTCCGGCCGGCGAACCGGGCGGGCGGCGGAGTCGGAAAACGTGTGTCGCCGGGCGCGCGGCGGGCGGACCGCCCGCGCGCCCGGCCCGGCGCCGGTTACCTGGCGATCCAGGACATCCAGGTGTCCTTGTTGGCCTCCATCCAGGCGGCCACGGTATCCTCGACGGACTTGCCGTTCAGGTCGACCTCGGCGACCATCGCGCCCATGTCGTCGTTCGAGATCGTGAAGGCCTCGATCACCGGCACGGCGCCCGGCCAGTTTTCGGCAACGCCGCTCCACGCCACCTTCCAGATCGGGCCGCGCGGCTTGCCGCAGTCATAGGCGAGATCGGGGTTCGGGCCGACCGAAGGATCGTTGTAGCACTCGGCCGAATAGGGCGGGAACTCGACGAATTCGCCCGCGAATTTCGATGGCGCCCAGTGCGGCGCATAGACCCAAAGCACGATCGGCGCCTGCCGCTGGTAGGCCGATTCAAGCTCCGCGAACAGCGCCGCGTCGGTGCCGGCATGCACGACCTCGAAATCCAGGCCCAGCGCCTCGACACGTTCCTCGTCGAACCCGCCCCAGGTCACCGGACCGCCCAGGTAGCGGCCGAGCGGCGCGGTTTCGGGCGTGGCGAATTCCTGCGCGCAGTCGTTCAGCGCCTGCCAGTCGGGCAGGCCGGGGCAGACATCCTTCATGTAGGCGGGATACCACCATTCCTCGATCGCGTTCATGCCGGTCGAGCCGAGGTTCACGACAGTGCCGGTCGCGATCGCCTCGTCCATCGCCTCGCGGCCGGTGGTTTCCCAGATTTCCATCGCGACATGCAGATCGCCGGTCTTCAGCCCGGCGAATTGCGCGATGTAGTCGGCCTGCACGTATTCGACGTTGTAGCCCGCTTCCTCCAGCACCTCGCCCATCAGGGTGGTCGTGATCAACTGGCCGGACCAGTCATGCAGCGTGAGCTTGATCGGTTCGCTCGAGTCCTGTGCGAGCGCCGGTCCCGCCGTGAGAAGCGCGGCGGCCGCAAGTGAAAGACGCTTCATTCGTTTTCTCCCTGTTCGGGCCGGCGCCTCGTCGTCATCCGGGCAGGCACCCGGAAGCACCGGCGGTACCGAGAACAATCAACAATGAATCCCCCCATATCAACAAAAAACAACATCTTCTCCCCTTCTGTGTAGTTTTGCCATTGCCGGTCGCCCGGAATGCTGGCATCCCGCGCCCGATCAACCGCCGGAGCGCCGCCATGATCCCACCGTCCGACAGGCTCGACGTCGCGATCGAGATCACGCGGCTTGCCGCGCAGGTCTCGCTCGGGCATTTCCGCAAGCGGCTGGAGATCGACACCAAGGCCGACCAGAGTCCGGTCACCGCGGCCGACCGGGAAACCGAGGCGGCGATCCGCGCCGAACTGGAGCGGCGATTTCCCGGAGAGCCGATCTTCGGCGAGGAATACGGACGCTCCGGCAGCGGCGAGGATCTGTGGATCGTCGATCCGATCGACGGCACGCGGTCGTTCATCGTCGGGCTGCCGCTGTTCGGGATGCTTCTGGGCCATGTCCGCGGCGGGCGGCCGTGGCTGGGCGTGATCCGCATGCCCGCGCTGGACGAGGTCTATGCCGGCCTTGCCGGTCACGGCGCCACCCGCAACGGCACCCCGATCCGCGCCAGCGACTGCCGGCGGCTGGACGACGCGCGGCTGATGATCAACGAGGTCGACAGGATCGCCGCCGGCGCGCCCCGCGCGCTGGACCGGCTGCTTGGCGCCGGGGCGCTGCGCCGCACCGGCGCGGATTGCTATCCGCACGCCCTGGTCGCCGCCGGGACGGCCGACGCGGTCGTCGACTACGGGCTGGAACCCTACGATTTCCTGCCCGTCGCCGCGGTGGTCGAGGCCGCCGGCGGGCTGATGACCGACTGGGCCGGCGCGCCGCTGACGATGGCATCGGACGGCCGCACCGTGACCGCCGCGACCCCGGACCTGCATGCCGAGCTGATCGCGCTGCTCAACCGGCCCTGACCGCGGCGACGTGACGATCGAAGAGCGGATCCTGCATCAGCGCCTTGCAGCGCGCGAAGCGGCCGGTCGAATAGGCCCAGAAATCCTCCGCCGGGTTGCCGTCGGCATGCTGGATCAGGCCCCACAGCGTCCACAACAGGTCGCACATCGCCTTGTAGATCACCATCCGCCCGGTCTCGAACGCGGTGGGGGCGCGGCCGAAATAGGCCTGCATCATCTCGGCGTCCTGCGCAGCGTCCATCCCGGCCTCGACCGACAGGTCGCCCAGATCCCACATCGGATCGTTCATGCCGGAATATTCCCAGTCGACGATCCACATCTCCGCGCCGGTATCGAGGAAGTTCTCGCACAGCGGATCGCAGTGGCAGGGCGCCAGCGGCAGGTCGGCGGCCGCCAGCGCCTGCTTGACCGGGCCGGCGGCGGCGACGACGTCGTGGTAGCCTTCGGGCAGGTCGACATCCTTGGTCGACAGCACCTTGAGATAGTCGTCGATCATGGCGAACAGCTCGAACCGGAACCGGAACGTCTCGCCCGAGCCGTGCAGCTTCGCCAGCGCCCGACCGGCCCGCGCGGCCGCGCCGGCGCGGCCGCGGAAGCCTTCCGGCGTCATCGTCACGATCCCCGGAACCGTGCGGGTGATCATCACCCCGCTCGCCGGGTCGGCGTGGATCACCTCGGGCGACACGCCGGCCCGCGCGGCGGCTTCGGCATTGTGGGCCTCCACCGCGCGGTCGATATAGGCCTCCGTCCCCTCGCCGGGAATCCGCACGACGACCGACCGACCCGCCGCCTCGACCCGGTAGACGCGGTTGGTCAACCCGCCCAGCCGCTCGAACTCCTCGAACCCGGTCACCCCGTCAAATCCGGGCGCGCCCCGCAGCGCGGCCAGCACGCTGTTGCGTTCCTCCGTCATTCCGCCCCCTATCCTTTCAGCCGTTCGTTGTGCGGATCGTAAAGCGGCCCCTCGACCTGCCGGATCGCATGCCGTTCCCCGAACACCTCCAGCGTGAACGCCTCGCTGTCCCAGTACTCGCGCGCGAGGTAGCCGCGCAGGATCGTCCGGCCCACCGTCGGCCCCCACGCCGCCGAGGTCACCAGCGAAACGACATCCTCGCCGGCACGGATCGTCTCGCCGCCGGTCAGCGGCAGGTTCGCCTCGGTCGTGAAGGTGCACAGCCGGCGCGCGACGCCTTGGGCCTTCTGCGCCTCCAGGGCCGCGCGGCCGATGAAATCGCCCTTGGATTTCAGATGCACGCGAAAGCCCAGCCCGGCCTCGTAGGGCGTGTAGTCGGGCGAGATGTCGCCCGACCAGTAGACGTATCCCTTTTCCATTCTCAGGCTCTCGATCGCCCGGTAGCCGGCATTGGCGATGCCGTGCGCCTGCCCCGCCGCCCAAAGCCGGTCGTAGACATGCAGCGCGAATTCGGTGGGGATGTAGAGTTCGTATCCCAACTCGCCGACATAGCCGATCCGCGCGGCGCGCACCGGGGCCGCGCCGACGACGATCTCGCGCGCGGTGGAAAACGGCAGCGCGGCGTCGGACACGTCGCTTTCCGAAGCCGCCTGCAGCACCGCGCGTGCCGACGGCCCGACGAGGTTCAGCACCGCCCAGCCGCTGGTGACATCGATCATCTGCACGGACCCGTCGGCGGGCAGGCGGCGGCGCACCCAGTCGCCGTCATGCACGCCGAAGCCCGACCCGGTGACCATGACGAACCGATCCCGGCCGAGCCGCGTGAAGGTCACGTCGGCCTCGATCCCGCCCCGCTCGTTGCACAGCTGGGTGTAGATCACCGCGCCGTCGGGCCTGTCCATGTTCGACACCGCCAGCCCTTGCAGCATGTCCAGCGCGCCGGCGCCGAGGATCTCGAACTTCGAGAAACTGGTCTGGTCGATCAGCGCCACGCGCTCGCGCACCGCGCGGTGTTCCTCGGCCGCGAAGGCCTTCCAGCCCGGCGCGAGGAAATCGAGCTGGTCGACGGGCGGCACGCCCTCGGGGGCGAACCACAGCGGGCGCTCCCAGCCGTTCTTCGACCCGTAGACCGCGCCCTGCTCTTTCAGCCGGTGATAGAGCGGCGACAGCCGCAACTGCCGGGCGCTTTCGTGTTCCTGCCCGGGATAGCGCATCTTGTAGTGATGCGCGTAGTGCTCCACCGCGCGCGGATACATGAAGGCCCGGGTGCCGTGATGCGGGCCGAAGCGGCGCACGTCGAGCGGCCACAGGTCAAGCGAGGGGCGGCCATCGACCACCCATTCGGCGATCATCTCGCCCGCGCCGCCGCCCGCCGCGATCCCGTACAGGAACCCGGTGGCCATCATCAGGTTGTCGAACCCCGGCTGCCAGCCCATCACGAAATCGCCGTCCGCCGAATAGGGGATCGGGCCGTTGATGACCTGCCTTATGCCGACCTCGTTGACCACCGGCGTGACCTGCCCGGCCAGTTCCGCCAGCGGCAGGAAGCGGTCGAGGTTTTCGGGCAGAAGCTGGCGCACGAACCGGCCCGGAATGCCGTCGTCGCCGAAGGGCAGCGTGCCCTCCTCGTAGCCGCCGATCACCAGCCGCCCGCCGACATCGGGCTTGTAGTAGACCAGCCGCTCGGGGTCGCGCAGCGTGGGAAAATGGCCGATCTCGGCGCCGGTGGATTCGGTGACGATATACTGGTGCTCGACCGCGCAGGCCGGCACCCTGAGGCCCAGCTTCGCGCCGATCTCGCGGCTCCACATCCCGGCGGCGAGGATCACGGTCTCGGCCTGCCACGGCCCCTCTGTCGTCTCGACCCCGGTGATCCGCGCGCCGGACAGGTGGAAATCCAGCACCTCGACATTCTGCCGGATTTGGGCGCCCTGCCGGCGCGCCGCCCCGGCCACTGCCTGGCACAGCGAGGCGGGATCGACATAGCCATCCGACGGGATGTAGGCGGCGCCCTCCAGCCCGCTTGCGTCGATCAGGGGGAACAGGTCCCTGGCCTCCGACGGCGTGAGGATCTGCATCTCCAGCCCGAAGCTGGCCGCCATCGTGGCCAGCCGCCTGGCTTCGAGCATCCGCTCGCGCGTCGCCGCGAGACGCAGCGAGCCGGTCTTCTTCCAGTCGAACTGCAAGCCGTCCTCGGCCTGCAACCGGTCGTACATCGCGACCGAGCGTTGCAGCATCCGCGTGGTGTTGCGCGACGAGCGCAACTGCCCGACGAGGCCCGCGGCATGCCAGGTCGCACCCTCGGTCAGACCGGCCCGTTCCAGCACCACGACATCGGTTTCGCCGCGCCGCGTGAGGTGGTAGGCGATCGAGCAACCGATGATCCCGCCCCCGATGATGAGGTGTTTCGCAGCCCGCCGCGCCATGCCCAGCCCCAGAATCGCCCGCCCCGAAACCTTAGCAGGCGATGGCCGCGCAACAACAAAAATGTTGATTTCTGTTGATTTCGGCGCATTGATTGGCAATCAACCGGGGGCAAAGCGACAGTTTCGGCGACCACGGGAAGACCAATGTCGAAATACCGGGAAGAGATTTTGCGCATCGTCGACATGCGCGGCACGGTCACCGTGAACGAGTTGTCGCGGCTTCTGGGCGTCTCGGGCCAGACGATCCGGCGCGTCACCCGCCCGATGGCCGAGGCCGGCGAGCTGAGCAAGGTGCACGGCGCGCTGGTCTCGAAGAAGACGGCATCCGACCCGCCGTTCCTGTCGCGGATGAACGTCAACCGCGATGCCAAGGTCGCGATCGCGCGCGAAGTGGCGCGGATCGTGCAGGACGGAGACAGCGTGGCGATCGACACCGGCTCCACCTCGGCCTTCGTCGCGCAGGCGCTGCGGGCGCGGCACCGGCTGACGGTGGTCACCAATTCGGCCTTCGTGGCCAGCACGCTGGCGATGATACCGGGCAACAACGTCTCGATGGCCGGCACCCAGTTGCGCGACCATGACGGCGCGGCCTTCGACCGGTCGACCTTCGAGGTGATCGAGCGGATGCAGGTCGACTACGTGATCCTCAGCGCCTCGCTGGTGGACGCCCGCAAGGGGTTTCTGGTGCACGAGCAGTGCGAGGTCGATGTCGCCACCGCGATGCTGAACCATGCGGGCCGGGCGATCATGGCGGTGGATCATTCGAAGTTCAGCGTGCAAAGCCGGAAGCCGGCGCTGCGCCAGCCGGCGCTGAAATCCGGCGACTATCTCGTCACCGACCGGCCGCTGCCGCAGGTGTTCGAGGGCGCGTTCCCCGGTCTGACCCTGCGGATCGCCGGCTAGGTCGGGCCGCCGGGGACTGCCGCGCGCGGCAGCTGCACCCGCCCCAGCGGATCAGCGCGTATCCCAGGCCATCCCCGGCAGCGAAGCCCGCAGATCGCGATCCCAGGACGGATCGTCGGTCAGCGCCTGCGCGAGGTGATCGATCATCGCCCGAACCCGCGGCGCAAGCGCCTCGGCCTTCGGATAGATGGCGAAGGCGGCATCCTGCGACCATGCGTGATCCGCGAACAGCGGCACGAGCCGCCCGTCCAGCAGAAACGGCGCGGCCAGGAAGGTCGGCTCCACGACCACGCCGAGCCCGGCCGCCGCCTGCCGGCACAGCATGTCGCCGTTGCTGGCCCAGAGCCGCGCGTCGGGCGTGACGATCCCGCGGCTTCCGTCCGGGCGCCGGAAGCGCCAGCGCGCCCGGCCGGCGCGAGACCGGTAGGTGAGGGCCGGATACCGCGCGAGGTCTTCGGGCCGCTCCGGCGGACCGAACCGGTCGAGCAGCGCGGGGCTGATCGCGGGAACATGGCGGATCCGCGTGAGCCGGCGCGCGATCAGCGAACTGTCCTCCAGCGTGCCGATCCGGATCGCCAGATCGTACCCCTCCGCCAGAAGATCGACGCGACGGTCGCTCAGGTCGAGGTCGAGGCTGATGCCCGGATGGGCCTTGAGGAACGCGGTCAGCGCCTCGGACAGGTGGTGGGCGGCGAAGCTCGCCGGGGCGGTCATCCGGATCCGGCCCGACAGCGCGCCGCCACGGTCGGTCATCGCCGCCTCGGCGGCATCGAGATCGTCGAGGATGCGCCGGCACTGCCGGTAGTAGGTGCCGCCCTCTTCGGTCAGGCGCAGGCTGCGCGTCGTCCGCTGCACCAGCGTGGTGCCCAGCCGCGCCTCCAGTTCCTTCAGCCGGCGGCTGACAGCCGACAGCGCCAGCCCCGACCGCCGCGAGGCGCCGCTGAGAGAGCCGGCCTCGACGATCCCGACGAAGGTGACGATTTCATCCAGCCGCGCCAATTCTTCTTTCTTTGCGAAATATGATTTCCTGTTTTCGTGTATTATTCTCCTTGGGCGCAGATGCCAACATATCTCTCGTACCGGAACCAGCCGCAGGAGAGAGACATGGATCGACTTGAGGGCATCCGCGCCGTGATCGCCGACGGCACCAACGGGCCTGGTGTTGCGGCCGCGCAGGGTAATGGTGCACGGGCGGTCGCGCCCCGGCAGGACGGGGCGCGGCGCAACGGCGATGGCGGGGACGGGACGATCCTTCGCATCGACGCATCGGCGCGGATCGAGGGCGCGACATCGCGTGCCCTGATCGACCGGCTGATCGCCGGGCTCGGCCCGGGCCAAGCGGTGCTGCGCCGCGACCTGGCCGATCCGATCCCGCAGATCGACGCGGCCTGGATCGCGGCGAACGGCACACCCGAGGCCGAGCGGACCGATGCCCAGCGCCGGGCGCTGGCCCTGTCGGACCGCCTGGTCGCCGAACTGGACGCCGCCGCATTGATCGTGATCGGCCTGCCGGTCTACAATTTCGGGGTGCCCGCCGCGCTCAAGGCCTGGATCGACCAGGTCTGTCGCGCGCGGCGGACCTTTCGCTACACGCCGGACGGGCCGGAAGGGCTGCTGACGGGCAAGCGGGCCATCGTGATCTATGTCGCCGGAGGCACCCGGATGGGATCGGACATCGACTTCGCCAGCGGCTATCTTCGGCACGTGCTGGGATTCATCGGCATCACCGATGTCACCTTCGTCGATGCCGGCCGGCACATGGCCGACGCCGATGCGCTGGACCGGGCCGCGGCCCGGGTCGATCGGCTCGCCGCCGACCTGGCCGCGGCCGCCTGAGCCGAGGGAACGGAGCGCGCGCATGGGACGGATGATCGACGGCGCCTGGCAGGCCGATGACGGACCGGGCGGGGATGTCGCCACGGATGGCGGCTGGCGGCGCACACCCAGCGTGGTTCGCCACCAGGTTGCCGCCGGCGGCCCGTTTCCGCCCGAGGCCGGGCGCTATCACCTTTACGTCGCGTGGAACTGTCCCTGGGCGCACCGGGTGCTGCTGGCCCGGGCGATTCTTGGCCTCGAACAGGCACTGCCCGCGTCGGTCGCGGCGCCGCTGCGAACCGATCGCGGCTGGGTGTTCGACGCGTCGGGACCATACCGCGACCGCCGGTTCGGCGCGACCGCGCTGCACGAGGTCTATGCGCGCGGCGATCCGGCCTATACCGGCCGCGTGACGGTGCCGCTGCTGTACGACACCGTCGCCGACAGGCTGGTTTCGACCGAATCCGCCGATATCCTTCGGATGCTCTGCACCGCGTTCCTGCCCCTTGCCGAGCACCCGCAAGACCTGGTGCCCGCGGCGGCGCTGGACGAGATCGACGCGCTGAACGCCCGGATTCACGCGGGGCTCAACAACGCCGTCTACCGGGCCGGCTTCGCCGAGACGCAGGCGGCCTACGACGAGGCCGTCGACACGGTCTTCGACACGCTCGACATGCTAGAGGCGCGGCTGGCCGACCGGCGCTGGCTGATGGGCGCGGCCCTGACCGAACCGGACCTGCGGCTGTTCCCGACGCTGGCGCGGTTCGACGTGGCCTACCACCTGGCCTTCCGCTGCAGCCGCCGGCGGCTGGTGGACTACCCGAAGCTGTGGCGCTACGCGCGGCGGTTCCACGCGCTGCCCGGCGTCGCCGGGACGGTGCATTTCGACATCTACCGCAAGGGCTATTTCTCGGCCTCGGCCAAGCGCAATCCGCTGGGGATCGTGCCGGTTGCGCCGGACATTTCGTGGGACTTGGCCGCGCCGTAGGCCGGGCACGGGGCCCGGCCGGACGGCCCGTCCGGGTCAGGACGCGCCGGCGACGAGCGCCTCGATCTCGGCGCGCGACGGCATCGACGGCGCGGTGCCGGGCCGGGTGACCGATATCCCGGCGGTCGCGCAGCCGAACCGCGCGGCCGCGACCGGGTCCATGCCGCCGGCCAGCGCCGCGGCGAAGCCGCCGTTGAACGCATCGCCGGCGCCGGTGGTTTCGACGACGGGACCGGCATCGAAGGCCAGCAGGTGCACGGTCTGCGCCGCGTCGTGATAAAGCGCGCCCTGCGCGCCCAGCGTTATGATCGCCGCCCCCGCGCCCGCCGCGCGCAGGGCCTGCGCGGCCGCCAGCGCCTCGTCGACGTTGCGCACCGGCAGGCCGGTCAGCGCCTCGGCCTCGGATTCGTTGGGCGTGACGAAATCGCACAGGGCCAAGAGCCCGTCCGGCAGCGGCGCCGCCGGCGCCGGGTTCAGGACCGTCCGCGCGCCGCCCGCCCGTGCGACCTCCAGCGCCCGGCGCGCCGCCGCGATCGGCTGTTCCAGCTGCGTCACGAACACCGCCGCGCCGCCGATCAGATCGGCGCGGGCCTCGATGTCCGCCACCGACAGGTCCATCGCGACGCCGGGACAAACGATGATCGCGTTGTCGCCGGTCGCCGCATCGATGAAGATATAGGCCGCGCCGGTATAGCCGTCGTCGACCTGCGTCACCGCCGGCGTGACACCGGCCGCCGCCCAGGTGGCGAGCGCCATGTCGGCAAAGGGATCGCGGCCGAGCCGGGTGACCATGTGGACCTCGGCCCCGGCCCGGGCCGCGGCGACGGCCTGGTTCGATCCCTTGCCACCGGGTCCGAGCGCGAAGCTGCGCCCCAGGATGGTTTCGCCCATCTTCGGCTGCCGATCGGCGCGGTAGGCGGTATCGGCGACGAACACGCCCAGGATCACGACACGTCCCATGGCTCAGCCCTCCGGCGGGATCACGCCCTTGCGCAACAGGAAGCAGCCGTAGAACCGCCGCTCGCCGGTCTGGATCACGGCATAGGCATTGCGGGCGCGATCATAGAAGTCGAACCGCTCGACCCCGACCATCGGCCGCGGCCGGCCTTCGGCGCTGTCGATCGCGGCCTGCACCTCGGCCTGCACCGGCGGCACTTCGTCGGGCGCGCCGACGATCTCCATCCGCGCGGCGAAATCCTCGACGAACGTATCCAGCGGCAGGACCGACAGGATCGCCTGGATCGCTTCGGCGGCGGTCAGGTTCTCCATCCGCAGCAGATCGCCCAGCACCGTGTCCCGCGCAACGCTGTCGGACGGGAAATTGGTGTCGGCGACGACCAGCAGGTCGCCATGCCCCATCGCCCGAAGACAGTGCAGCACCTCGGCGTTCAGACGATGATCGATCCCCTTGAGCATGTCCTTTCCTCCATCACGGCGGCATGCCGCCAGGTTCCATCCCGTTGCACCGTCCGCCGCCGGCGCCCGAGCCACCAGCGGCCTGCGCCCGGTCGCCGCGCCCCGCCCCGCGCGCACCGGGGATGTCGCCGCCGCGCGCGATCGGCAGGGCCGCGTTCATCCGATCCGCGCGCCGGTATCGGCATCGAACAGGTGCACCAGGTCGGCGCGCGGCGCCAGCCGGATCGGCGTGCCCGGTGCAAGGTCGTGCCGCTCGCGCGACACCACCGTCAGTTCACGCCCGCCGACCCGCGCGACAAGGTGCGTTTCCGACCCGGTGGGTTCGACAACGGCGACGCTGGCCTCGATCCCGTCGCCGCCGAGGTCGAGGTGTTCGGGACGGATGCCCCAGAACACCTTGCGGCCGTCGTTCGCGCCGGGCAGATCGGGGGCCGGCAGGGTCCGGCCCTCGGCCTCGACCACCGGCGCGGCCCCGTGCTCCCGGCGGATCGAGCCGGGAACCAGGTTCATCGACGGCGATCCGATGAACCCCGCGACGAAGACGTTGGCGGGCCGGTCGTAGAGTTCCAGCGGCGCGCCGATCTGCTCGATATGGCCGTCGCGCATCACCACGATCCGGTCGGCCATCGTCATCGCCTCGATCTGGTCGTGGGTGACATAGACCGTCGTGGTCCCGAGCCGCTGGTGCAACTCGCGGATCTCGGTGCGCATCTGCACCCTGAGCTTGGCATCCAGGTTCGACAGCGGTTCGTCGAACAGGAAGACCTGCGGATCGCGGACGATCGCGCGGCCCATGGCGACACGCTGGCGCTGACCGCCGGACAGTTCGCGCGGATAGCGGTCGAGATAGGGTTGCAGGCCCAGGATCTCGGCGGCGCGGGCCACGCGCTCGCCGATCTCGGCCTTGGGCATGTTGCGCATCTTCAGCGCGAAGCCCATGTTCGCGGCCACCGTCTTGTGCGGGTAAAGCGCGTAGTTCTGGAACACCATCGCGATGTCGCGTTCCGAGGGCGGCAGGTTGTTCACCACCCGCGGGCCGATCCGCACCGTTCCCGCCGTTACGGCCTCGAGCCCGGCGATCATCCGCAACAGCGTGGACTTGCCGCATCCCGAGGGCCCGACAAGCACGACGAAGGCACCGTCGGGGATGTCGATATCGACGCCGTGGATCACGTCCAGCCCGCCGTAGGACTTGCGCAGATCGCGGATCGTCACCTCGGCCATCGTCGCTCCCCCATCGTCCCTCCCCGGCGCGGCTTTGCGGAATGGGTAGCGCAGGGTACCGGGTCTGTCCACTCATAAGCATGCTAACATGTTAGATGCTTGACTTGCCCGGACAGCGCTGAAAAGCTTTCGGTCACGTCCGGCAGGTTGCCGGGCCCGGCGATGCCGCCGGACCGGGCGCGAGGTTCCCATCGAGAGGGACGGCCCCGGCGTGAACCAGGGAGGACTTCGATGAGACTTGAGCATTACGAGATCGCGCGGCGGCGGGGCCTGTCGCGCCGCGGCCTGCTGAAGGGTGCGGCCAGTGTCGGGGGCCTTGCCGCGCTTGGCGGCGTGGGCCTGGGCGCCGGCCTGAAACCCGCTTTCGCGCAATCGAACCTTCGCGCCGAGATCCTGAAGATCCCCGGTGTGGGCATGGGCTCGCCCACGGATGCCGACTGGCAGAAGGTCGGCGAACTGTGCCTGGAGGCGACCAAGGCCTCGGTCCAGCCCGGCGAGTTCGAGGGCGTCGAACTGACGTTCATGGGCCTGAACAACCAGAACCTGCACAACTTCCTGTTCCGCGGCTTCCTCAAGCCCTGGGAGGCCTATACCGGCGCCAAGATCAACTGGATCGACCTGGCGCAGGCCGACTACAACGCGCGCCTGCAGCAGTCGATCGCCACCGGCACCGTCGATTTCGACATCCTCGAAATGGGCGCGCCGTTCGAGGGCGACACCGCCGGCCGCGGCCTGCTGGACGAGATGCCCGACTGGGTCAAGGGCCAGATCGACATGGACGACTACGTGGGCTACCTGCAGGCCCCGGTCGGCACCTGGGACGGCAAGACCTACCGCGTGACCATCGACGGCGACTGCCACACCTTCGCCTATCGCACCGACTATTTCGGCGAAGGCTCGGTCACCGGACGGGCCGAACCGCCGAAGACCTGGCAGGAGATCAACGCGATCTCGAAGGAGCTGGTCGGCAAGGAAGACCCGCTGACGGGCCTGCCGGCGCATGGCTACCTCGACCCGCTCAAGGGCTGGGGCGGCTTCGGCTTCTACTTCATCGAGAACCGTGCCGCGGCCTATGCCAAGCATCCCGACGATCCCGCCTGGCTGTTCGATCCCGACACGATGAAGCCGCGGGTCAACAACCCGGCCTGGGTGCAGGCGATCCAGGACGTGATGGACCTGATCGCGACGCCGGGCGCCTATCCGGCGGACCAGATCAACGCCGATCCGGGCACCACGGCGTTCTCGCAGTTCCTTGCCGGCACCGGGTCCATGCTGATGTGGTGGGGCGACGTCGGCTCGAACGCCCGGACCTCGGACACCTCGGTCGTCGGCGATGTCGTGGGCTTCGGCATCAACCCCGGCTCCGACCGTGTCTACAACTCGAAGACCGGCGCGTGGGAGGACACCTACAACGAAGCGCCGAACATGGCCTACATCGGCTGGGGCGTCTACGTGACCAACCGCGTCTCGGGCGACGAGATGAAGCGCAAGGCGGCGTGGTCGGCCGCGGCGCATCTGGGCGGCAAGGATCTGTCGCTGTGGATGTCGGCCTATCCCTCGGGCTTCCAGCCCTACCGGAACTCGCATTTCCAGTACGAGGAATGGGAGGCCGCCGGCTACGACCGCGCCTTCGTCGAGGATTACCTCGGGTCGAACGCCGACAGCTACAACCACCCGAACGCGGCCATCGAACCGCGGATTCCCGGGATCTTCCAGTACTACTCGGTGGCCGAGGACGAACTCGCCAAGGGCTTCGCCGGGCAGTACGGCTCGGCGCAGGAAACCGCCGACGCGATCGCCGCCGCCTGGGAGAAGATCACCGACCAGATCGGCCGCGACAGCCAGATCGCGCTGTACAAGGCCTCGCTTGGTCTCTGACCGGGCATCCCGGGCCGGAAAACGGGGCGCGCGGCATCTGCCCGCGCGCCCTTCCGCCGCCCTTTGCGGGCAGGCCATCGTCGGACGAGGGGCATGAGCGGCCAGGGTGATCTTCTGCACGTCGTGACGAGCGACGACATTTCCGCCACGCGGCGGCGGGCGGGGCGGGCGCTGATCTGGGGATCGGCCGGCCTGCTGGCCGTGATCGCGCTGTTGCAGACGCTGGACCAGACCGGCATGGTCGAGATCGGCTTCGCGAACTGGCGGCCGACGCTTTATGCCTACATGACCTGGGCGGTCTGCCTGTGCTGGGGCCAGGTGCTGATCCGCGGCGAACAGGGCAAGCGGGTGCTGTTCGTGCTGCCGGCGGTGCTGTTCGTCGTGTCGCTCGTGGTGTTCCCGCTGCTGTTCGGCCTCGGCATCGCGTTCTCGAACTGGAACCTGTCGTCGCCGGACGGACGCCAGTTCAACGGGCTCGACAACCTGCGCCAGATGTGGGCCGACCCGTTCTACTGGAACGCGCTGAAGAACATGGTCTGGTACACGCTGGCGATCGCGGTCGAATACACCATCGCCTTCGGCATGGCGCTGCTTCTGAATTCCCAGATCCGGGCGCGGAAATTCTTTCGCGTGGCGTTCCTGATGCCCTTGATGCTGTCCCCGGTCGCGGTCAGCTGGATGATCGGCAAGTCGATGCTGGAGCCGCGCTTCGGCCCGATCGCGCGGCTTGCCCGCTGGCTTGGCTGGGACAACCCCGCGTTCTTCTCGACGCCGGAAATGGCGCGCTTCACGATCATGGTGATGGACGCCTGGACCTTCATCCCGTTCATGATGATCATGCTGCTCGCCGGTCTTCAGGCCCTGCCGAAGGAGGTGACGGAGGCGGCGCGCGTCGACGGCGCATCGGGCTGGCGCGGGTTCTGGGAGGTCACCTTTCCGCTGATGCTGCCGGTCTCGGTGACCGCGATCCTGATCCGGATCATCTTCAAGCTGAAGCTGGCCGATATCATCATAAACGTCACCGCGGGGGGGCCCGGCGGGGCAACCGACAGCGTGACCAGCTTCATCTTCCGCGAGTATCGCGACCGCTCGAACGTCGGCTACGGCACGCTGCTGGCGATGGTCTACCTGGTGATCATCGTGATCTTCATGACCGTCCTGATGAAACTGGCCGAGCGCTGGACCCGGCCGCGGACATGAGGGGGCCGTCATGAGCGAGCAGATTTTCCATGACAGCGCCCATGACAGCCCGCCGCGGCTGAAATGGTGGATGGGCCGCGCGGCGATCTACGGCGCGCTCATCCTGTGGGCGGTGATCTGCCTGTTCCCGATCTACTGGACCGCCACGACCTCGTTCAAGATGGCCCCGGACGTGATGAAGGGAAACATGATCCCCTGGGTCGATTTCACGCCGAAATGGCTTGGCTGGAAGTCGCTCGGCCTGTCGCCCGACACGATCTGGACGGAATCGACCGTGCGGGCCGAATTCCTCAAGCGGTTCATGAATTCCGCGATCACCGCGCTGGCCTCGTCGACGCTGGCGGTGGTTCTGGGCAGCCTTGCCGCCTATGGCCTGTCGCGGTTCTCGTACCGGTTCGGCGTCATGCGGAACTCGGATATCTCGTTCTTCTTTCTCAGCCAGCTGATCCTGCCGCCGGTGGTGCTCGCCCTGCCGTTCCTGGTGCTTTACAAGGAACTCGCGCTGCTCGACACGCGCATCGGCCTGATCCTGCTCTACACCCTCACGGTGCTTCCGATCGTCATCTGGATCATGCGCGACGCCTTCGCCGGCATTCCCACCGAACTCGAAGAGGCGGCGCTGGTCGACGGCCTGTCGATCTGGGGGGCGTTCCTGACGATCATCCTGCCGCTGGCCCTGCCCGGCATGGTCGCAGCCTTCATCCTGTCGCTGGTCCTGACGTGGAACGAGTATTTCTTCGCCGCGCTGCTGACCTCGACCAACGCCAACACGCTGCCGGTGATGGTGGCCAGCCAGACCGGCAGCCAGGGCATTTCCTGGTGGTCGATGGCGGCCCTGTCCTTCGCGGCGATCCTGCCGCTGATCGTCGTCGGCGTCGCGCTGGAACGCTACATCATCAAGGGCATGGCCGCCGGGGCGGTGAAGTAGTGCTGAAAGGGATCGATCAGCGCCTGTCGGCCGAGATCCTGCACGTTCTGATGCTGATGGGGCACGGCGACGACCTCGTTATCTGCGACGTCAATCACCCCGCGGCCAGCATCGCGGCAGAGACAACGCATGGCCGGCTGATCGACATGGCCGGCTGCGACATTCCCACGGCGGCGCGGGCGATCCTGACGCTGATGCCGCTCGACAGTTTCGTGCCGGCGCCGGTCATCCGGATGCAGGTGGTCGGAGACCCCGAGGGCGAGGTGCCGGTCTTCGCCCGGATGCAGGCCGTTCTGGACGCGGCCGAGGGCCGGAACGTTCCGATGCGCGCGCTCGAACGGTTCGACTTCTACGCCGCTGCGAAACGCGGCTTCGCGATCATCCGTACCGCGGACAGCGGCCCCTACGGCTGTTTCATCCTCAAGAAGGGTGTCGTGGACCTGCCGGCGCTCTGACGCCTCATTCCATGTTCGTGTGCCGCGCGCGCATCGTCTCGGCCGTCTCGCCCAGCCGTTCGCGCAGGCGCAGGATCATCAGTTCGAACACCAGGAACATGGCGCCCTCGTAAAGCGATCCCATCGGCAGGGTCGATCCGCCGGCCCGGTCGCGCGCCATCGTCTGCGCCGGGATCGTCAGCACCCGGTCGGCCAGCGCGGCGGCCGGCGCCGCCGGTTCGGCGGTCAGCAGCAGCACCCGCGCGCCGGCATCCCGTGCCACCCGCATCAGCGCGCTGACGGTCGCCAGTTCGCCGGGACCGGCCGAACACAGGAACAGGTCGCCCGGCCCCAGCGGCGGGGCCGCCATGTCGCCCTGCATCGAGACGGCCAGGCCAAGGTGATGCAGACGCATCGCCAGACCCCGCATCTGCAAGCCTTCGCGGCCGCAGCCGTGCAGCATGATCCGCCCGGCCGCGGCGATATCCTCGCAGGCGGCATCGACACCGGCATCGTCCACGCGATCCAGAACCGCGGCCAGTTCCGCCAGCGCCCCGGCGGCGCCCCTCACGCGCCGTCCCCGAGGTCGTGCGCGATGTCCTTCGTCTGGGCATAGAGCCGGCGATAGCGGTCGTAGAGCCGTTCGTAGGCCTCGGACGGCCGCGCCGGCACGATCCGGTCCGCCGGGTTCCAGCGCGCGATGTCGGCCGGTTCCGCCGCACCGATGGCGACCGCGGCAAGGAAGGCGTCGCCGTAGGACGCCCCGGTCGAAACCCGGCAGACGGTCTGGTCCAGGCCGGTCAGGTCCGATGTCGCCTGAAGCCACAGCGCGTTCTTCGTACCGCCGCCGACCGCGCGGGTGTTCAGCGGCCGTTGCCCGGCCTCGGCATAGGTGTCGGTGATCGCGCGGGTCGCGCAGGCGATCCCCTCCAGCACGGCACGGTAGATCTCGGCCCGGCCATGCGTCAGGTTCAGCCCGAAAACCGCGCCCTTCGCCAGCGGGTCGTGCAGGGGCGTGCGCTCGCCCGAGAAATGCGGCAGCACGATCAGGCCGCGCGCGCCGGGGGGCACCGTGTCGGCCTCCGCCGCCAGCACGGCGAAGGCCTCGTCCTTCGGCACCTCGCGGGCGAAGGTATCGCGAAACCAGTGCGTCAGCGTCCCCGAGGTCGCCAGCCCGGCCATCGCCGCCGACTGCCCCGGAAACAGCCACGGCGCGTGCCAAAGGCGCGGATCGTCGAGCAGACGGTCGGCCACCAGGATCACGAAGATCGTCGACCCGTACATCAGCATCATGTCGCCGGGCGCGCGGACACCGACGCTGACCGCCTCGGCGGCGGCGTCGATCGTGCCCACGGTCACCGGCGTGCCCTCGGCCAGGCCGGTTTCCCGCGCCGCCGCGGCGGTCACGTGGCCGGCGATCTCGGTCGACCAGGCCAGCCGCGGCAGCATCCCGTCCGGGCACAGCCCCGGCGCGAGGTCGTCGCACCAGTCCTGCCGCGCGATGTCGTAGAGGGGGGCGAAGTTGGCGGCCGTGTAGTGGTCGATCACGCTTTCCCCGGTCAGCCGGTAGGTGATCCAGGTGGTCGATGTCATCAGCCCCGCGGTCTTCTCCCAAAGGTCGGGGGCGTTCCGGCGCAGCCACAGGATCTTCGGCCCCACCGCCTGCGAGGTCAGCGCGTTGCCGCAGCGCGACAGGATCGTGGCTTCGCCGATCTGGCGGTTCAACTCGTCGATCTCGGCGCTGGCGCGGGTATCGACACCGTAGAGAATGCCCTTGCGCAGCGCCCGCCCCTCGGCGTCTACCGGCAGAAGGCAGGGCCCGATGGCGGAGACCGCGACCGCGCCGATCGCGGCCGGATCGACGCCGCTCTCGGCCAGAAGGCGTTGGCAGATCGCCACCGTGTCGCCCCACCAGACCGTCTCGGCATCGTGTTCGGCCCATCCCGGGCGCGGCACTTCCATCCGGTGCGGCACCGCGGCCTGCGCGACGACCCGGCCCTCGCGATCGACCAGCACGCCCTTCGATTCGAAGGTGCCGATGTCGATCCCCAGCGTCAGCATCGCGTCACCCCCGGTCCAGTTGAAACCCCGGCCCGATCCGGCCGATCGCCGCGTCCAGAAGCCGCGTCAGCGTCTCCAGGTCGGACAGGTCGCAGCATTCGATCGCCGAATGCGAATAGCGCATCGGGAACCCGACATCGACGCTGGCCACCCCCTGCCCCACGGTCTGCACATAGGACAGGTCGGTCAGAACCCCGACCGTCGCGGCGCGTTGCAGGTTGATCCCCTCGGCGGCGGCGGTCCGTTCCATCAGCGCGACCATCGCCGGGTGCGGGATCACCCCGTTCAGCGTGCCGCGGCCGTGGAAGGAATACAGGCTCATCCCCGGCCCCGCGCCCAGCGCCATGTCGCCGCGCGCGGCCATGTCCGGCGTGTCCGAGGCCAGCATGATGTCGATCTGGATCGCGATGTCGGGCTGCAGCACCTGCGCCGTCACCACCGCGCCGCGCAGGTTGAATTCCTCCTGCACCGAGAACACCAGGTGTACGGTCGGCAGCCCGGTGCGCCCGGCGAGGGCGCGAGCCAGTTCCAGCAGCACCGCGCAGCCGGCGCGATCGTCGACCGAGGTGCCGGCGATCCGCCCCCCGGCCAGGTCCATCGCCTGCGGACGGTAGACCACCGGCGTGCCGATCCGCACGCCCGCCGCCTCCACGGCCGCCCGGCTGCCGTGCCCGGTGTCGATGGCGATCTCGGCCGCGGTCAGAACCCGGTACTTCTCGTCCGGCGCGGTGGCGTGATGGGCCTTGTTGGCGATCACGCCGGGCACGTCGCGGCCCTCGCCCACGCACAACGTGACCGCCTGCGCCGCCAGCGCGCGTTCCGGCACACCGCCCATCCGTTCGACGCGGACCAGGCCGTCGTCGTCGATGCCGCGCACGAAGAAGCCCAGCTGATCGAGATGCGCGAAAACCATCACCGACGGCGCCGCCGGGTCGCCCGGCAATGTCGC
This sequence comes from Paracoccaceae bacterium, assembly GCA_024742695.1. Lineage (GTDB taxonomy): Bacteria > Pseudomonadota > Alphaproteobacteria > Rhodobacterales > Rhodobacteraceae > JANSXY01. Next base: position 96,861 of record JANSXY010000009.1, read on the forward strand.
GATGACGTTGCCCAACCGGTCGGTGCGCGACGTCAGCCCGGCCTCGGCCAACCGCGCCCGGACGGCGGCGGCCACCCGCTCCTCGTGGCCCGAAAGCCCGGGGATCAGCATCAGGTCGATCAGGTCGCGTCGCAGCCGGTCACGCATCGGCCCGGCCCTCGCCGCGGGCGGCGCGCGCCCGCGCCATGAAATCGGCCGCGCGGCCGGGATCGACCGGGTTCCAGGTATCACCGTCGACCTTCAGCGCCGATCCGACGATGCAGCCGTCGGCCACCGCCAGCACGTCGGCCACGGTGTCGTGCCGGACCCCGGTATTGGCCAGAACCGGGGTGTCGGGCAGCACCCGCTTGACCGACTCCAGATCCGACAGCGCCGCGGCCTCGCCGGTGATCTGGCCGGACACCAGAACCGCGTCGGGGATCGACGAGAACACCGCGCTGCGCGCCCGATCCGGCAACGACCGCCGATCCAGGCTGTCGGCGAACTCGGCCGAGACATTGTAGAGCATCGCCAGATCGCGCCGCCCCAGCCGGTCGCGATAGCGCATCGCCCGGCCCGCGTCCGGGGTCCAGGGGCCCATGTCAGAGGCATAGGTGCCGGTGAATATCTCGCGCACGAAGGCCGCGCCGGTGGCGGCCGCCAGCGCGATCGAGGACATCGGATCCCACAGCACGTTGACGCCGAAGGGCACCGTGATCTCGGGCCGCAGGCGGCCGATCACATAGGCCATCGTCGCGGTCGATGCGGGATCGACGGAGAATTCGTAGGGCCTGTCGTTCTCGTTGCCGAACATCACCGCGTCGAACCCGGCGGCCTGCAACGCGGCCAGGTCGGCCCGCGCCGCCGCGATCAGCCCCTCCAGCCCGGCCTCGGCGTCATGCAGGGGCGCCCCTGGCAGCGCGCCGAGATGCACCATCGCGATCACCGGCTTTCCGGGCCCGAACACCCGGCGGAAATTCCGCATTCCATCCTCCCTCGTCGCGGCGATCCTAACGCCACCGGGGGATGGAGAGAAAGAAGGAATCATACTAGCATGTCAGCGACGGGGAGGCGTTCATGCAGCAAGAGACACGGCACTGGGACCGCCTTGGCAACGGTGGCCTGACCTTTACCGAGATCGGCTTCGGCGCGGCGCCGCTGGGCAATCTCTACCGCGCGATCCCGGAAGACGAGGCGCAGGCGGTGCTGGATGCGGCATGGGACGGCGGCCTGCGCTATTTCGACACCGCGCCGCTTTACGGCTTCGGCCTGTCGGAAACCCGGCTCAATCATTTCCTGCGCGGCAAACCGCGCGAGGCCTACGTGCTGTCGACCAAGGTCGGGCGGCTTCTGCGCGGCTGCGCCGCCGGCGAGAACCCCGACGGGGCCGGCAAATGGTTCGACGTGCCGGCCCGCAAGGAAGTCTACGACTACGGCTACGACGGCGTGATGCGATCGGTAGAGGCCAGCCTGGAACGGCTGGGCGTGGACCGGATCGACATCCTCTACGCCCACGATCTCGACGTCTTCAACCACGGCAGTCCCGAGGCCCTGACCGCGCGGCTTGAGGAGTTGATGACGGGCGGCTACCGCGCGCTCTTGCAGCTGCGCGAGACCGGGGTGATCCGGGCCTTCGGGGCCGGCGTGAACGAATGGCAACCCTGCCAGTGGCTGGCCGAGCGCGGCGACTTCGACCTGTTCCTGCTGGCCGGCCGCTACACGCTTCTGGAACAGGAGGCGCTGGACAGCTTCCTGCCCCTTGCGGAGCGGAAGGGGATCGGCATCGTCATCGGCGGGCCTTACAACTCTGGCGTGCTGGCGACCGGGGCTCGGCCCGGCGCGTTCTACAACTACGATCCCGCGCCGGACTGGGTGCTGGACAAGGTCGGGCGGATCGAGGCGGTCTGCGCCCGTCACGGCGTCCGGCTGGTCGACGCGGCGTTCCGGTTCCCGCTGCTGCATCCCGCCGTCGTCTCGGTGATCCCGGGCGGCCAGGGCCGGGCCGAGATGGAGTCGAACCTCGCGGCGGCGGCGGCGCGCATGCCCGCCGCGCTCTGGGCCGATCTCAAGGCCGAGGGACTGATGCGCGCGGACGCGCCGGTGGAGGGCTGAGCCATGCAGATCGACGCGCACCAGCATTTCTGGAACCCCGCGCGGGGCGACTACGGATGGATGCCGAAGGGCGATCCCGTGCTCGACCGCGTCTACGGGCCGGCCGATCTCGTGCCGCTTCTCGATCGTCACGGGATCGACCGCACGGTTCTGGTACAGGCCGCCCCCAGCATCGCCGAGACCGAATACATGCTGGGGATCGCCGATGCCTGCGACCGCGTCGCTGGCGTCGTCGGCTGGATCGATTTCGAGCGGCCGGGCGACATCGCGGACCTGCGGCGCCTGGCCGGGCATCCGGCCTTCAAGGGCGTCAGGCCGATGATCCAGGACATCCCCGATGACGGCTGGATGCACCGCGAGGACGTGCAATGGGGCTACCGGGCGGTGGCGGACCTTGACCTGACCTTCGACGCGCTGGGGTTTCCGCGCCATCTCGACGGGTTCCTGGCCCTGCTGAAGCGCTATCCCGACATGCGGGTGGTGATCGACCACTGCATGAAGCCACAGATCCGCGACCACGGCGCCGAAAGCTTCGCGCGCTGGGCCGAGGGCATGGCGCGGATCGCGGGCGAAACCGGTGCCTGCTGCAAGTTCTCGGCCCTGGTGACCGAAGCCGATCCGGGCTGGACGGTGGCCGACCTGAAACCCTATGCCGACCATGTCCTCGCCGTGTTCGGACCCGACCGGCTGATGTGGGGGTCGGATTGGCCGGTCTGCCGGCTGCGGGCGGAGTATTCGGTCTGGCGCGCGGCGGCCGAAGAGTTGACGGCGCATCTGTCGCCCAGCGACCGCGCCCGCATCTTCGGCGGAACGGCGGCCGCCTTCTACCGGCTCTGAGCCATCCGCGCCCGTACCGCCCCGGCGGTGATCGCGGGCCGCCGATCGACCGGCGCGGACACGTGCAGCGCCGCGGCGGCCTGGCCGAAACCGGCCGCGGCGTGCAACGGCTCTCCGGCGTCCAGCGCGGCCGCCATCGCCCCGACGAACATGTCGCCCGCGCCGTGCGCCGAGACGACCGTCACGGGATGCGCCGCGAGGTGCCGCACGGCCCCGTCGAACAGCCAAAGCCCGCCCTCGCCCAGTGTCACGATGACGGCACCCGGCACGCGGGCGGCAAGCGCGGCCGCCGCGTCCTGCGGTGCGAGGCCGGGCCCGGCAAGGTCCGCCGCCTCGACCCGGTTGACGACCAGCAGATCGACCTGGGCCAGCAGATCCGTCGCCATCGGCCGCGCCGGCGCGGCGTTCAGGCAGACCCGCGCGCCCGCCATCCGCGCCCGCCGCGCCAGCGCCAGGTTCACCGCCTCCGGCACCTCGTTTTGCAGCAGCAGCCAGGTCAGGCCTTCGGGCAGGTCGATCGCCGAGGCGTCGATGTCGAGATTCGCGGCCGAAACGATCACCGCCCCGTAGCCGCCGCCCGGCAGGGTCAGCGCGACCGACATTCCCGACGCGCCGAGCCCGCGCTGCACCCGCGTCGCATCGACCCCGCCGCGATCCAGCCCGGCCAACAGCTCCGCCGCGAACCCGTCGTCGCCGACGCGGCCCGCCATGGCGACACGGGCCTCCATCCGCGCAGCCGCGACCGCCTGGTTGCCGCCCTTGCCGCCGAAGGCGCGGGAAACCGACCGCCCGGCCACCGTCTCGTCCTCGCGGGGCAGGTGCGGTGTGTCGATGATCAGGTCGAGGTGCAGCGACCCGGCGACGAGGATCACGGGTCTTCCCCGGCAAGGGCGGCGGTGACGATCCGCAGGCTGGCCGCCGCGTCCTGCCGGGCGATGGCCGCCGCCAGCCCAGCGTGGCCCCGCAGCCGGGCGGCAACCCGGCGCAGCCGGTCGGTCAGCACGACATTCGTGGCCGCCTCGGCCGCCGGATCCAGCCCGCCATGATCGGGGAAGGTGTCGAAATAGATCACCCCGTCATGGCCGATCCGGTCCAGCACCCAGAACAGCTCCACGGTCTGCAACGGATGCACCGTCCCTACCATCAGGCCGTCGTCGCGCTTTCCGTAGCCGTCGTTCAGATGCACGCCCAGCAGCCGCGACCGCGCGTGCACCATCTCGGCGATCTGCGCCGGTATCTCGCCGGCGTAGAGCACATGCGCGAAATCGAGCGTCACGCCGGTGTTCGCGCGGCCCGCGTCGGCCAGCGCCAGCAGCGTCGTCGCGGCATCGGGCAACAGCGCGAAGGCGCGCGGTTCGTTGGGCTTGTATTCCACGGCGATGTCGAGATCGGGGTTGTGATCGGCCACCTCGGCGATCGCGGCCACCGTGTCGGCCCACATCCGCGAAAAATCGCCCTGGAAGGAATAATCCACCCCGTCCTGGCCCAGCCACAGCGTCATCACCTTGCCGCCCATCTCGGCCAGCGCGTCGAGACCGCGCCTGGTCAGGTCGATGGCCGCCCTGCGAATGCCCGCGTCGGGATGGGTGAAGGCGCCCAGCCGAAACCCCGGATCGGTATAGTAGCGCATCGCCAGGCCGTTCAGCGCCAGGCCCGCATCGGCCAGTTGCGCGGCCCGGTCACGCGGCGTGGCATCCCCGACATGGTCGGGATAGTTCAGATCGGCGGCGTCGATCCCCGGCACGGTGCCGGCCCGGGCGATCATCTCGGCGACCGTTGCGCCCTTCGGCAGGCCGACCTTGAAGGCGTTCAGGCGCAGCGCGTAGCGCGGCGCGTTCGGCAGGGTCATGAAACGGCTCCCTCGCGCGGCGGATCGAAGAATTCGGGATTGTCGCGCAGCATCAGGTCCAGCGCCGCGGTCAGCTGCGCCAGGTGTTGCCGGGTGACACGACGGGCGCGGGCCGGATCGTGCGCCTCCAGCGCCTCGACGATGGCGCGATGCTCCTCCAGCGTCCGGTCGACGCGGCCCGGCGTCGGCAGGAACAGCCGGCGTGCCCGGTTGACATGCACCCAGGCGGTCTGGGCCATCGAGGAAAGCCGCCGGTACCCTGTGAAGGACAGGATCAGATCGTGCATCTGCAGATCGGTCTCGTAGAATCCGGCGATGTCGCCATCGGCGATCAGCGCCTCCTGCAGGCGCAGGCTGCGGCGCAAAAGCACCGACTGCTCATCGCTCAGGGTTTCGGCGACCCGTTCCACCGCCGCCAGTTCCAGCGCCTCGCGCAGGAACGCGCCTTCGCGGATCTCGTCGATCGAGAACCGCGCGACGAAGGTGCCGGACTGCGGCACCACGTCGACCAGCCCCTCCGCCGCCAGCCGGGCGACCGCCTCGGCCACCGGCGAGCGCGAGACGCCGAGCACGGCGCAGATCTCGGGCTTGCGCAGCACTTCGCCCGGGCGGTAGCCCAGCTTCAGGATCGCATCCTTGAGCGACAGGTAGGTCCGCTGCGCGAGCGTGCCGGCATAATTGTCCAGCGCGACGAGGGCGGAGGCGCCGGAGGCCGGCGCCGGCGGGGGCGGCTCGTCACCCTTGGTCGCGGCTTTCACGTCCTGTGACATACTAGCATGCTAGATCAGGACCAATGCGTGTCAAGACCTGCGCCGGCAAGACACGCCCGAACCGGTTCCGGCTGCGCCAGACCCAGGTTTCGAGCTGAAGCCCATCGCCTTGACGATGGCCGTTCGCCCGGCAGGAACGGTTCGGCATGACAGCGGCGATTGCAGGCCTGGCCCGGATGGCCACCCTCGGGCGGCATGTCCCAGTCGAAGATCCTGTCGTGGTATTCGGCGTGGCTGTTCCGAACGCGCGCGTCATGCCGGGACCGCGAGGCATAAGGGACCGCACGCTCCGCACCGACGGTTCGATACCGGTCGCGTTGGCGGAGGAGGTGGGCCCGGCGTCCAACCGTCTCCACCTCGATGACAACCTAATCACTTGTTTTCAAAGCAAATCTAAAGGGGCTCCCGCTGGAATCGGAGACGCATTCAACGAGGATAGGCGGTTGCATCGACATGTCTTCGGCTTCAGTTTCATTGCTGTCGAGCAAGGCAATGTCGGTCAATGGGCCGAAGGCCACATCGACGAAGGCGAAGTCTGATGCACGGAAGGCGAAAGTTTCCAAAACCCTTGAATGCAAAGGCAGAGCATGACGCCAAGGGTATTCCACCGTCAGGAGAATGGTCATCGTATCGCAGTAGTTCATGTAGCCCAGTTGGAATGGCCAAGGGTCATTTGCGCCCTGGCCAGCGAACTCGTGCCTGCGTTCAAGGCCATTTTCCTTGTTGAGCAGGGTCAACGAAAAGCGAACATCATCGTCCACCGGTTCAATGCGGATAGCCAGTGTCCGGGTTTGAACGCTTCTTTCGTCGTACAGCGTCTGAAAACTGCCCAACTCTTGCGCCGAGGTCCTATCGGCGAGCAAAAGCACCACCAGCGGAAGCACAAACCGCCCGCTCATTCCGCATCCACAAATCGCGGTCGAGCGACGGAGAACCGACAGATCCCGTCGAACTGCCCGCCTTCTCGGATCGCTCGCATCATATCCCGGCGTTCTGCGTATGGTGCTGTCAGACAAATTCGAACCAGTCTCTCTTAGCCCTAACCGGGCCGACCTCAGGCGGCAAGAAGCACCCGCCACTCGTCTAGGGCGGCGGCGCGGTTGGTCTTGAAATGATCCCGGCGGGAGAGACCGCGTTCCTGGTTGAAGTGGTTGAAGACGGACGAGGGAACGGCGGCGAACATCTGCAAACTTCGCATCCGTCGGAACCGGAGCATCGCGCGCTCGCGTCGTCGAAACGGCAAGTGTGAATTCTCGATCCGTTTGTTGTCCCACCTCCCCGTCCGCTGCTTGTCAGCACAACCAACGATGCGCATGTCCGCACGGTAGGATGGCAGCCGGTCTGTCACGATCTCCTCGGCAATCACGTGACGGCGCATCGCTTTCTTGAGGAATTTCGACGCAGCGCGCTTGTCACGGCGCTTGGTCACGCAGCTTTCCAGGACCTCGCCCTCGTGATCGACGGCGCGCCACAGGTAATGCCGCTTGCCGTTCACCTTCACGAAGACCTCGTCCAAGTGTCATTGCCACCGGCTGACCGAGCGCATCCCTTCGGACCGTTTCCAACGGATCTCCGCCACGAACATCGGGCCGAAACGGTTCCACCAGAACCGGACCGCCTCATGGCTGACGTCTATCCCGCGCTCGTGAAGTCGGTCCTCGACGTTCCGCAGCGACAGCGGGAACCGGACGTAGAGCATCACCGCCAGTCGGATGATCTCGGGCGAGGTCATGAAGTACTTGAAAGGGCTACGCTTGGTCATGCCCGAAGGCTAGGTCGCCGCCCTGCCCCGCGGCAAGCCGAGTTCTTCTGACAGTGCCTCGCGGAACACTTCGACATCCGCATGGGCCTGGAACGGCCAGATGGCTGGGAATTCCCTGCAATTCGGCCCGGAACAGGGAAAAACAGGCAAACCCCACCGCCGCCATCGCCCGCCTGAGACCGGCGGCGAAAAGACGGGGGAAACCGGACCCGAACAGGGTCTCTGTAGCACAGGCCCATGCCAAACCGCCCGACATCGCGGGAAATCTCGCGAGAGACCGGGAATGGCAGGGATATCAAGGAGTACGTGGCGGAGGAGGTGGGATTCGAACCCACGGTGGGCTTTCACCCACGTCGGTTTTCAAGACCGGTGCATTCAACCACTCTGCCACTCCTCCGACAGATCGCCTGCGTAAACAAGCTCGCGCGATTCTGAAAGGGCGGAGCACCCTTCGGGCGGGGCGAAGCCTTTCCTTGCCCCGGGCTTGTCGCTAGACTTGCGTCAAACATGGCCGGGCGCGGAACCGGCCGGATGTATCGGGCACAGGCAGGGGCGGCGCGGCCGCCCGGAGGGCGGACATGGCGGCAAGGCGTGGCATTCGGATCGGGGCGGGTATCGTCTGTCTGGCGATGCTTTCGGGATGCATGGAGTCGGTCGAGTTGCCGGCCTTCCTGGCGGCGCCCGGCGCAAACGAAGGTGCGGCAGGCGGCGGCGCGGCGCGCACCGTGGAGCGGGATGTCGAAAGCCCCGAGGTATTCGAGGTCAAGGCCCAGGGCCTGTGGGACGGCCGGCCTTCGCTTGGCGGGATCTGGGTCGCGCATCCGGGGGTCACCGATCCCGAGCGCGTGCTGATCCGCAACGAGGCCAACGGCCGCACCGTGAGCGGCGCGCTGTTTCGGCGCGAACGCGACAATCCCGGCCCGCCGTTGCAGGTTTCGGCCGAGGCGGCGGCGGCGATCGGCCTTCTGGCCGGGCAGCCGGCGGAGCTTTACGTCGTGGCGCTGCGGCGCGTCGAGGTGACGGTCGAACCGGACCCCGGCAGCACCGATGCGGCGCCAGCGCAGGCCGGCGATGCGCGGCCGAAACAGCGGCCGGGCCGTGCCGCGCCCGAGACCCCCGCGGCCGAGACCGCCGCGCCCGAGACCCCGGCGCCCGCGGCCCCGGCGGCTGCGGCGATCAGTTCGGAGGCGCTCGATCCGCTGGCCGCCGCCACCCGCGCGGTCGAAGAGGCCGAGGCCGCGTCGGAAACCGGCGGGCTTTCGCGGCCCTGGCTGCAGATCGGCATGTACATGACCGAGGCGAACGCGGAGGCGGCGGTAGCGAAACTGACGGCCGAGGGTGTGACCGCCCGGGTAGCCGGCGGCGTCTACAAGGACGAGCGGGTCTGGCGCGTCCTGCTGGGCCCGGCGGCGGACCAGGCCGGGATGCGCGCGCTGACCGACCGCGCCAAGGCGCTTGGCTATGGCGATGCCTATCCGGTGGCGCGCTGATGGCAAGGGTTCCGACGATGCCGACATTCCGCCGTATCCTGATCGCCGCGGCGCTTCATCTCGCCGTCGCCCTGTGCCTCTCGCCGGCCTCGCAGGCGCAGGCATACGAAACCCGTGCCGGCTCGGCCTGGGTCTATGACCTGACGACGGACACGGTTCTTCTGGAAAAGAACGCCGACGTGCCGATGCCGCCGGCCTCGATGTCGAAGCTGATGACGCTGAACATGCTGTTCGAGGCGTTGCGCGACGGCCGCGTGGGCCTGGACACGCGGTTTTCCGTCTCGTCCCGCGCCAAGGCGATGGGCGGCTCGACGATGTTCCTCGACGAAACCGATCGTCCCACGGTCGAGGATCTGATCAAGGGGATCATCGTGCAGTCCGGCAACGATGCCTGCGTCGTCGTGGCCGAGGCGCTGGCGGGCAGTGAAGAGGCCTTCGCCCGGCTGATGACGGAGCGGGCGGCGGAGCTGGGGATGACACAGTCGACCTTCGCCAACGCCTCCGGCTGGCCCGATCCGCGGCACCGGATGTCGATGCAGGATCTTGGCCTGCTGGCCGTGCGGCTGATCACCGAGTTCCCCGAGTTCTACCCGTATTTCGCGATGCAGCGGTTCGAGTTCGACGGCCGCGCCCCGGCCAACGTGACCAACCGCAACCCGCTGCTCGGCCTCGGGATCGGCGCCGACGGGCTGAAGACGGGCCACACCCGCGAGGCCGGATACGGCCTCGTCGGTTCGGCCATGCAGGGCGACCGCCGGGTGGTTTTCGTGATCTCGGGCCTCGACAGCGACGCCGCGCGCCGGCAGGAGTCGGAAAGCCTGGTCAACTGGGCCTTCCGCCAGTTCGTGCGCAAGACAGTCGCCCGCGCCGGCGCCGAGATCGTGCAGGCGCCGGTGTTTCTCGGCGCGGCCGACAGCGTGCCGCTGACGCTTGCCGAGGATCTGACGCTGCTGATCCCCGCCATGGATCGGGACGGGCTGATGGCCGAGGCGGTGTTCGACGGCCCGCTGGAGGCGCCCGTCACCGCCGGGCAGACGGTGGGCGAGCTGGTCGTCTCGGTCCCCGACCTCGGCGAACGCAGGTTGCCGCTGGTGACTGCGGGCGAGGTCGCCAAGGGCGGCTTCATGGTCCGGATGGAGGCGGCCGCGCAGGCGGTTGCCGCGCGGATTTCCGCCGCCATCGGAAGCTGACGGCGCGATGTTCCTGACCTTCGAGGGGATCGACGGTTCCGGCAAGTCGACCCAGGCGCGGCTTCTGGCAGAAACCCTTCGCGCCGAGGGCCGCGACGTGGTGCTGACCCGCGAACCCGGCGGCAGCCCCGGCGCGGAAGAGATCCGCAAGCTTCTGGTCTCGGGCGATCCCGACCGCTGGTCGCCGGAAACCGAGATCCTGCTGTTCACCGCCGCGCGGCGCGATCACCTGGAAAAGACGATCCTGCCGGCGCTCGCCGCCGGCAGGATCGTGGTATCGGACAGGTTCGCGGATTCCACCCGCGTCTACCAGGGCGCGGCGCTGGCCGATCTGCGCGGCCTCGTCGACCGGCTGCATGCCGAGGTGATCGGCCGCGAACCCGATCTGACCTTCGTGATCGACATGCCGCCCGACAAGGCGCTGGCGCGCGGCCTTGCCCGGCGGTCTGGCGAGGACCGGTTCGAGGATATGGGCGGCGCGTTCCAGGAACGGCTGCGCGCCGGGTTCCGCGCACTCGCGGCCGAAGCGCCGGGCCGGGTACGGCTGATCGACGGGGACCGTGCGGCGGATGCGGTCGCCGAGGATATCCGGGCGGCGCTGGCCGCCGTGCTGGCATGAGCACCGAGCCCGCCGACCTGCCCGAAGCGGATCGCCTGCCGGGCGTGCCGCATCCGCGGGACACCGCGCGGGTCTTCGGGCAGGCCGCGGCGGAGGCCGCGTTCCTCGCCGCCGCGGCCTCGGGCCGGCTGCACCATGGCTGGCTGCTGACCGGGCCGCGCGGGGTAGGAAAGGCCACCCTGGCCTGGCGGATCGCGCGGTTCCTGCTGGCCGAACAGCCCGCCGAGGCCGGGCTGTTCGGCGCGCCGCCGCCGCCCGCCAGCCTCGATACCGATCCCGAACACCCGGTGGCGCGGCGGATGGCGGCGCTGGCCGAACCGCGCCTGTTTCTCCTGCGCCGCGCCTGGGACGACGATCGTAAGCGGCTCAAGACCGTGATCACCGTCGACGAGGTCCGGCGGCTGAAGGGCTTTTTCCAGTTGTCCGCCGCCGACGGCGGGCGACGGGTGGCGATCGTCGATGCCGCCGACGAGATGAACCCGAGCGCCGCCAACGCGCTCTTGAAGCTGCTGGAGGAGCCGCCGCCCGATACCGTGCTTCTGCTGGTGGCGCATCAGCCGGCGCGGCTGTTGCCGACGATCCGGTCGCGCTGCCGGGTCTTGCGGCTCGCGCCACTGGGGCCCGAGGATCTTGCCGCCGCGCTCGCCCAGGCCGGGACGGAGGCGGCGGACGCGGCGGGCCTCGCGGCACTGGCCGGCGGATCGGCCGGCGCGGCGATCCGGCTGGCCGACCGCGGCGGGCTGGACCTGTACGGCCGGATCGTGGCGCTTGCCGCCACCCTGCCCCGGCTCGACCGGGCGCGGATGCACGCGCTGGCCGAGGCCGCCGCCCAGCGCGGTTCCGACGACCGGCTGGACCTGGTGCTGTCGCTGCTCGATCTGTTTCTCGCCCGACTGTCGCGCGCCGGCGTCGCCGGACCGCCCGACCCTCAGGCCGTGCCGGGCGAGGCCGAGGTGCTGGCCCGGCTTTGCCCCGACCCGGCGGCCGCCCGGATCTGGGCCGAACGCGCGCAGGAGCTGGGCGCCCGCGGCCGCGCCGCGGCGGCGGTCAACCTTGACCCTGCCGCGCTGGTGATCGATATGGTGCTCAGGATCGACGAGACGGCGGCCCGGTTGACCCGGCGCGGCTGACACGCGGCAACCGGAGGCGGCATGACCGACACGCCCGAGATCGTGGACAGCCATTGCCACCTCGATTTCCCCGACTTCGCCGAGGAACTGCCCGAGGTCATTGCCCGCGCCCGACGCGCCGGGGTGACGCGGATGGTGACGATCTGCACGAAACTGGCGAACGAACCCGCGGTGCGCGCGATCGCCGAGGCGCATGACGGTGTGTTCTATGCCGCCGGCACCCACCCGATGAGCGTGGCGGCGGAACCGATGGTCACGGTCGATCAGCTCGTCGCGCTGGCCCGGCATCCGAAATTCGTGGGCATCGGGGAAAGCGGGCTGGATTACCACTACACCGCCGACAGCGCGGCGACGCAGCAGCAAAGCCTGCGCATCCACATCGCCGCGGCGCGGGAAACCGGCCTGCCGCTGATCATCCACGCCCGCGACGCCGACGACGACATGGCGCGCATCCTGTCCGAGGAACACCGCGCCGGGGCCTATACCTGCGTGATGCACTGCTTTTCCTCCGGCGCCGGGCTGGCGCGCGCGGCGCTCGACCTCGGCTTCTACCTGTCGATGTCGGGGATCGCGGCCTTCCCGAAATCGGCCGAACTGCGCGAGATCTTCGCCGCCGCCCCGCTCGACCGGATCCTGGTGGAGACCGACGCCCCCTACCTCGCCCCGCCACCGCATCGCGGCCGGCGCAACGAACCGGCCTATACCGTCCATACCGCCAAGGTCGGGGCGGAGATCTTCGGGATCGACTACGCCGCCTTCGCACGGGCGACGAGCGCGAATTTCGACCGGCTGTTCACCCGCGCCGCCGCGGCGCGGAAGGCGGCGTGAGCATGGCGCGGCTGCGCTTCACCATCCTCGGCTGCGGATCGTCGGGCGGCGTGCCGCGGATCGGCGGGCACTGGGGCGCCTGCGACCCCGACAACCCCAAGAACCGCCGCTCGCGCTGCTCGATGCTGGTGGAACGGATCGACGGCGGCAAGATCACGCGGGTGCTGATCGACACCTCGCCCGACATGCGCGCCCAGCTTCTGAACGCCGAGGTGGCGGAACTGGACGCGGTGGTGTTCACCCATGCCCATGCCGATCACATGCACGGGCTCGACGACATCCGGCAGGTCGTGTTCAACACCCGCCGGAGGATGCCGATCTGGGCCGATGGCGCGACACAGGATTCGCTGCTGTCGCGCTTCGGCTATGCCTTCGTGCAGCCCGAGGGCTCGTCCTACCCGCCGATCTGCGAGATGCACACGATCCGCCACGGCCCGTTCGAGATCGTTGGCGCGGGCGGCCCGATCGCGTTCACGCCGATCCGCGTCGCGCATGGCACGATCGACGCGCTGGGGTTCCGGATCGCCGGGCTGGCCTACCTGCCCGACGTCTCGGACATCTACGAGGACAGCTGGCCCCTGCTGGAGGGGCTGGATTGCTGGGTGCTCGACGCGCTGCGACGGACACCGCACCCGACCCATGCCCATCTCGCGCTGTCGCTGGAATGGATCGCGCAGGCCGCCCCGGCGCAGGCGGTGCTGACCAACATGCATATCGACCTCGACCATGCCACGGTGGAGGCCGAGACGCCCGCCAACGTGCGCGCGGCCTACGACGGCATGGTGCTGGAATACGGCGACTGACCCCGTGCAGGCGCTGATCGAGGTCATCCTGCCGGTTTTCCTCGTTCTGGGCTTCGGCTACGGCGCGGCCCGCGCGCGGCTGATCTCGGACGCGGCGATCGACGGGCTGATGAAATTCGCCCAGGGCTTCGCGGTGCCGGTGCTGCTGTTTCGCTCGATGGCCACGCTCGACCTGGCCCGGCACTTCGAGGCCGGGCTGTTGCTGTCCTTCTACATCGGCGCGCTGTCGGGTTTCGCGGCGGGCTATGTCGGCGCCCGGCGTCTGTTCGGCCGAAGCGCGCCCGATGCCGTGGCGATCGGGTTTTGCTGCCTGTTCTCGAATTCTCTGCTGCTGGGCCTGCCGATCACCGAACGCGCCTACGGACCCGAGGCGCTGGCCGGCAACTTCGCGATCATCTCGATCCACGCGCCGCTGCTCTACGCCTTCGGGATCACGATGATGGAATGGGCGCGCTCGCGCGAAACGCCGGTTTCGGGCGGGGTGCTGGCCCGCCAGATCGCGACCGGGATCATCACCAACCCGATGGTGATCGGCATCGGCTGCGGCGTGGCCTGGAACCTCGCGGGGCTGCCGCTCGCCGGCGCGCTCGACGCCGCCTCGGAGATGGTGGCAAGCGCGGCGTTGCCCGCGGCGCTGTTCGGGCTGGGGGCCATCCTGGTGCGTTACCGGCCCGAAGGCGACATGCGCACCATCGCGATGGTCGTCGCGGTCGCGCTGATCCTGCACCCGGCGATCACCTGGGGCCTGGGGCGCCTCGCCTTCGGCCTCGATGCCGCGCAGATGCGCTCGGCGGTGATCACGGCGGCGATGTCGCCGGGCGTGAACGCCTATCTGTTCGCCAACATGTACGGCGCGGCGCGGCGGGTCGCGGCCTCGTCGGTGCTGGTGGCGACGGCGGTGTCGATCCTGACGACATGGATGTGGGTCGCCATCCTGCCCTGATCCGCGCACCCGGCGGGCGGCGCGTCCGTCACGCTCCCAGCCGGCGCGCCAGCCGGTCCAGCATCGCGCAGCACTGGCCCATCTGGTCGAGCGAGACGAATTCATCGGGCTTGTGCGCCTGCGCGATGGAGCCGGGGCCGCAGACCACCACCTGCGCGCCCAGCGCCTGGAATAGCCCCGCCTCGGTCCCGAAGGCCACCAGATCGGTGCCGTTCGCGCCGGTCAGTTCCGCCACGAGGTCGCGCGCGGCGTTCTCGTCCATCGGCTCCAGCCCGGCGACCTCGCCCAGCGTCTCCATCTCGATCGCCGAGCCGGGATGCACGGCCTGCATCGCCGGCAACAGCCGGTCGCGGACATAGTCGGCCAGCGCGGTCTTGACGAACTCGGCATCGGCGGTCTGCACCGGGCGCATTTCCCAGTCGACCTCGGCCTTGCCGGCGATGACGTTCTGCGCCACCCCGCCGGCGATCCGGCCGACATTGATCGTCGTCCAGGGCGGATCGAAGCGGCTGGTCGCCGGCGCGCGGGGCTTCAGCGCCTCGCGCAGTTCCAGAAGCTTGCCGACATAGCGCACGGCGTATTCCGCCGCGTTCACCCCGGCATCGGGGGCGGACCCGTGGCCTTCGAGCCCGGTGAACCGGGTGGTGTATTCGAAACAGCCCTTGTGGCCCTCGATGATCCGCATCTCTGTCGGCTCGCCGATGATCGCGATCTCGGGCACGATCCCCTCGCCCTCCAGCGCGCGGACAAGGCGGCGCGCGCCAAGGCAGCCGGTTTCCTCGTCATGGGTGAAGGCGAGCATGAGCGGGCGCGTCAGCGCCACGCCCTGCAATCCCTCGGCCAGCGCCACCGTCGCGGCGATGAACCCCTTCATGTCGCAACTGCCCCGGCCGTAGAGAAGCCCGTCGCGTTCGACCATCGCGAACGGGTCCGTCGCCCAATCCTGGTCGGCCACCGGCACAACGTCGGTATGGCCCGACAGCATGATCCCGCCCGGCGCGTCGGGCCCGAGGCGGGCGACGAGGTTGGCCTTGGTCCCGGTCTCGTCGCCCAGCACCATGCAGCGCGCCCCGGCCGCCGACAGCCTGTCCTGCAGATAGGCGATCATGGCGAGGTTGTTGTCGGTCGAGACCGTGGGAAAGGCGATCAGGTCGCCGAGGATATCGACGCTGCGCGCCAGCATCAGTCCTTCAGGAACATCTTGCGCGGACGGTCGCAGAAGCATTCCGCCGGGCCGCTGTCGCGGATCAGGATCGATTCGGTGATCTCCAGCCCCCAGTCGTCCATCCACAGGCCGGGCATGAAGTGGAAGGTCATGCCGGGTTCCAGCACCGTTTCATCCTCCTCGCGCAGCGAGACCGTGCGCTCGCCCCAGTCGGGCGGATAGCTCAACCCGATCGGATAGCCGCAGCGCGCGCCCCGTTCGATCCCGGCGCGTTCCAGCGGCGCGGCCAGCGCGCGGGCGATGTCGCAGGCCCGGTTGCCGGCCCGCGCGGCCTCCAGCCCGGCCTCCAGCCCTTCGACCAGCGCCGCCTCGGCACGTTTGAGGAATTCCGGCGGCGTGCCCAGGAAGACCGAGCGGCAGAACGGCGTGTGGTAGCGCCGGTAGCAGCCGGAGATTTCGAAGAACGTGCATTCGCCGGATTGGAACGGCCGGCCATCCCAGGTCAGGTGCGGCGCGGCGGCATCGGCGCCCGAGGGCAGAAGCGGCACGATCGCGGCATAGTCGCCCCAGTCCGCGCCGACCCCGGTGATCGCGTCGCGGTAGATTTCCGCCACCAGGTCGTTCTTGCGCATCCCCGGCTCGATCCGCTCCAGCACGCCGTCGATGATCTTCTCCGAGATTCGCGCGGCCTTGCGCATCAGCGCGATTTCCTCGTCCGATTTCACGCCGCGCTGCCAGTTCACCAGGGCGGTCGCGTCGAGGATCGTGGCATCGGGCAGCGTTTCCACCAGCGTCAGATGGGCCTTGGCGGAATAATAGTAGTTCTCCATCTCCACGCCGATCCGGCTGGTTGCATGGCCGCAATCCGCGACGATCCGCGCCAGATCCTGCATCGGATGGCGTTCGGTCGACTGCACGAAGTTGTCGGCATAGCCATGCACCCGGTCGTCGCCCATCCAGACGGTGCGGCGCGCGCCGTTGGCATCCTGCCGCCGGCCCCACCAGATCGGATCGGCATCGAGAAACACCAGCGCGCCCTGGTGCACGTAGAACGACCAGCCCTCGTACCCCGTCAGCCAGGCGATGTTCGACGGGTCTTCGACGAACAGCACGTCCAGCCCCGCGGCGGCCATCGCCGTGCGAGTTTTCGCCAGCCGGCGGTCGTATTCGCCCCGGCTGAAGGCGGGATCGGGATGGGTCATCGGCTTCTCCCTTGCGACTTCGGGCCCTATCGGGTGTCATCGGGCCCCGCGGATGCCAGCATGTCGGATCGCGAAACACAAGGGGATCGAATGACCAGACAGGCGGGACTTTCGCCCGGTGCGGGGCTGTCGATGGCCGATGTCGAGGCCGCGGCGCGCACCATCGCGGGCCGGGCCGACGCGACGCCGCTGATCCCCTCGCCCTACATGTCGGCGCGGGCGGGCGGCGATTTCCTGCTGAAGATGGAAACCATGCAGCCGATCGGCGCGTTCAAGCTGCGCGGCGCGCTGAACGCCGTGGCCGCGCTGCCCGAGGACACGCCCGGCGTGACCTGCTGCTCCACCGGCAACCACGGCCGCGGCGTGGCCTATGCGGCACGGGCGCGGGGCATGCGCGCCGTGATCTGCATGTCAGACCTGGTGCCGCAGGCCAAGATCGACGGCATCCGCGCGCTGGGGGCCGAGGTCCGCATCGCGGGCCGGTCGCAGGACGACGCGCTGGCCGAAAGCCAGCGGCTGGTCGCTGCCGAGGGGTTGGCCGAAATCTCGCCCTTCGACGATCCGCGGGTGATCGCCGGGCAGGCCACGATCGGGCTGGAAATCCTGCGCGCCCGGCCCGATGTCGCCACGCTTCTGGTGCCGCTGTCGGGCGGCGGACTGGCCGCGGGCGTGGCCTTCGCGGCGAAATCGCTCAACCCCGCCGTGCGGGTGATCGGCATCACGATGGACCGCGGCGCGGCGATGGCCGCCTCGCTCGCCGCCGGGCGCCCGGTGGAGGTGGAGGAGGTGCCAAGCCTTGCCGACAGCCTCGGTGGCGGGATCGGCCTGCACAACCGGCTGTCGTTCCCGATGTGCCGCGCCCTGCTTGACGAGGTGATCCTGGTCAGCGAGGAAGAGATCTACCACGCCATGCAGGTTCTCTACCACGAGGACCGGATGGTGGCAGAGGGGGCATCGGTCGTCGGGCTGGCGGCGGTGCTGGCGGGGCGGGTGACGGACCTGGCCGCGCCGGTGGCGACCGTGGTGACGGGCCGCAACCTCGACATGGCGATCTTCACGAAGATCGTGACCGGGCAGGACATCGCGCTCGGACACCACGTCCTGAAGGGGAGGGCCTATGCCGCGTGACACCCTGATCGTGACCGAGGCGGAACTGCGCCGCTGCCTGCCGCTGGACACCGCCGCGGTGGACGTGGTCGAGGCCGCCTTCGCCGCGCTCGCCGGGGGCGGGGTGGTGATGCCGCCGGTCCTGTCGATGGACCTGCCGATGGTGCATGGCGAGGTCGACGTGAAGACCGCCTATATCCCCGGTTTCGCGGGCTTCGCGATCAAGGTCAGCCCCGGTTTCTTCGACAATCCGAAGAAGGGCCTGCCCAGCCTGAACGGGCTGATGATCCTGTTTTCCGCTGAAACCGGGCTGGTCGAGGCGCTGTTTCTCGACAACGGTTTCCTGACCGACCTGCGCACCGCCGCCGCCGGCGCGGTCGCCGCACGCCATCTCGCGCCCGACCGGGTCGGCACCGCCGGCGTGATCGGCACCGGGGTGCAGGCGCGGTTGCAGATCGCCGCGGCGCGGTTGGAACGCCCGTTCGACAGGGTGCTTGTCTGGGGCCGGAACGCCGATCACGCGGCGGCCTGCGCCGATGACATCGCCCGCCAACTCGGCGTCGCGGCCGAGGCGGTGGACGATCCCGAGCGGGTGGTCGCCGAAAGCCAGCTGGTGATCACCGCGACCCCGGCGAAGGAACCGGTGCTCCGGGCCGAATGGCTGCATCCGGGCCTGCATGTCACCGCGATGGGTTCGGATCAGGACGGCAAGGCCGAGCTGGACCCCGCCTGCCTCGCCCGCGCCGATCTCTACGTCGCCGACCGGGTCAGCCAGACCGAACGGCTGGGCGAGTTGCGCGCCGCGCTGGCCGCGGGCACATGGACGCGCGGCACGCCGCCGGAACTGGGCCAGATCGTCACGCGCGCGCATCCCGGCCGCACCGCCGAGGATCAGATCACCATCGCCGATCTCACCGGAACCGGCGCGCAGGACACCGCCATCGCCACCCACGCGCTGGCCGCCGTCACGGCCGCCGGCGCGGGGCAACGGATCTCGACCGAATAGGAGAGCACATGCTGCGCAACGACGAGCTTGACGCCTGGGACCGGGAGAATTTCTTCCACCCCTCGACCCACCTGGCCCAGCACGCGCGCGGCGAGTCGCCCGCGCGCATCGTCACCACCGGCAGCGGGTGCCATATCGAGGATCGCGACGGCACCCGGCTGCTGGATGCCTTCGCCGGGCTCTACTGCGTGAATGTCGGCTACGGCCGGCAGGAGATCGCCGAGGCGATCGCGGCGCAGGCCCGCGAACTGGCCTATTACCACGCCTATGTCGGCCACGGCACCGAAGCCTCGATCACTCTGGCCAAGATGATCCTCGACCGCGCGCCGGCGCACATGTCGAAGGTCTATTTCGGGCTGGGCGGGTCGGACGCGAACGAGACCAACGTGAAACTGGTCTGGTATTTCAACAACATCCTCGGCCGGCCGGAAAAGAAGAAGATCATCTCGCGCTGGCGCGGCTACCATGGCTCGGGCCTCGTCACCGGGTCGCTGACCGGGCTGGAGCTGTTTCACCGGAAGTTCGACCTGCCGCTGCCGCAGATCAAGCATACGATGGCGCCCTACTACTTCCGCCGCGACGACCCGGATCAGAGCGAGGCGGCCTTCGTCGCCGCCTGCGTGGCCGACCTGGAGGCGCTGATCGACCGCGAGGGGGCGGATACCATCGCCGCCTTCATCGGCGAACCGGTTCTGGGCACCGGCGGCATCGTGCCGCCGCCGGCGGGCTACTGGCCGGCGATCCAGGAGGTTCTGGCGCGCCATGACATCCTGCTGATCGCCGACGAGGTGGTGACGGGCTTCGGCCGTCTGGGCACGATGTTCGGCTCGGATCACTACGGGCTGAAGCCCGACATCATCACCATCGCCAAGGGGCTGACCTCGGCCTATGCGCCGCTGTCGGGTTCCATCGTCTCCGACCGGGTCTGGGCGGTGCTGGAGCGCGGCACCGACGAGAACGGCCCGATCGGCCACGGCTGGACCTATTCGGCCCATCCGATCGGGGCTGCGGCGGGGGTGGCGAACCTGAAACTGATCGACGCGCTTGGCCTTGTCGCGAACGCCGGCGCGGTCGGCGCCCATCTGAACGCCGCGATGCGCGCGGCGCTCGGCGATCATCCCCATGTCGGCGACATTCGCGGCGAGGGGATGCTCTGCGCCGTGGAATTCGTGGCCGACCGCGACGCGCGGGCGTTCTTCGACCCGGCCGAGAAGGTCGGCCCCCGGATCGCCGCCGCGCTCCTGGCCGAGGGCGTGATCGGCCGGGCGATGCCGCAGGGCGACATCCTGGGGTTCGCCCCGCCGTTCTGCCTGACCCGCGCCGAGGCCGACGAGATCGCGGGCAAGACCGCGCGCGCCGTGCGCGCCGTGCTGGGCTGATCCGATGCGGAACGTCGCCAACCCGCACCGCGCCGCCGGGCCGCTGGCGCCCGAAGCGCCCCTGCCCTCCACCGCCGCCGACCGGGTGGCGGCGCTGCTGGCGCAGTGCCCGGCGGCGGCGGAAACGCCGCTGGTGGCCGCCGATGGCCTCGCCCCGGTCGCCGCGCTGTGGGTCAAGGACGAACGCGGGCGGATGGGCCTGGGGTCGTTCAAGGCGCTGGGCGCGGCCTACGTGATCGCCCGGCAGGCCGCCGCGGCGGCGGCGGAGCCGGGGCCGGACACTCTGAAGGGCCGCACCTATGTCACGGCAAGCGCCGGAAACCACGGCATGAGCGTGGCCGCCGGCGCCCGCATCTTCGGCGCGCGCGCGGTGGTCTACCTGGCGGAGACGGTGCCCGAGGTCTTTGCCGACCGGCTGCGCGCGCGGGGCGCCGAGGTGGTGCGCGAAGGGGCCGATTATGCCGCATCGATGGCCGCGGCGCAGGCGGCGGCGGAGGCACGGGGCTGGACGCTTCTGTCCGACAGTTCCTGGCCCGGCTACACCGATCTGCCGCTGATCCTGATGGAGGGCTATCTGCAGATGGCGGCCGAGGCGGCGCGGCAATGCCCCGAACCGCCCAGCCACATCCTGTTGCAGGCCGGCGTCGGCGGGCTGGCCTGCGCGGTGGCGGCGCATGCCCGCGCGGTCTGGGGCGATCGCCCCCGGATCGTCGTGGTGGAACCCGCGGCCGCGCCGGCGCTGCAGGCCTCGATCGAGGCGGGCCGCGCGGTCTTCGCGCCCGGCCCGGACAGCATCATGGGCCGGCTCGACTGCAAGGAACCCTCGCTGATCGCGCTCAACGGGCTGGCGCGGGATGCCGACGATTTCCTGACCCTCACCGATGACGAGGTCGCCGGCTGCCTGCCGGCGCTGGCCGCGGCCGGGCTGGCGACGACGGCCTCGGGCGCCGCCGGGGTTGCGGCCGCGATGCTGCCCGAGGCCCGCCTGACGCTGGGGATCGGGCCGGAGGCGCGGGTGCTCTGTTTCCTGTCGGAGCAGGCGGAATGAACGGGTTCGACCGCGCCGAATACGCGGCCCGCACCGCGCGGGCGCAGGCGATGATGGATCGGGCCGGCCTCGCGGCGCTCCTTCTGACGACGGAGCCGGAGGTGCGATACTTCACCGGCTTCCTGACCCGGTTCTGGGAAAGCCCGACGCGGCCCTGGTTCCTCGTGGTGCCGGCCCTCGGCGCGCCGGTGGCGGTGATCCCGTCGATCGGCGCCGATCTGATGGGCCGGACCTGGATTTCCGACATCCGCACCTGGAGCGCGCCGGACCTTGCCGATGACGGCGTGAGCCTGCTGTCCGACACGCTGGCGGAACTGGTGCCGCGCGACGGGGCGATCGGCCTGCCCGATGGTCACGAAACCCACGCGCGCATGCCGCTCGCCGATCTCGACCGGCTGCGCGCCGCCCTGGCGCCGCGCCGGATCGCCGGCGATGCCGGGATCATCCGGCGGCTGCGGATGGTGAAATCGCCCGCGGAGATCGCGCGGATCGAGGCCGCCTGCGCCATCGCCGGCCGCGCCTTCGCCCGCGTGCCCGAGATCGCGTCCGCCGGCGCGTCGTTGTCCGACGTCTTCCGCCGCTTCCAGATCCTGTGCCTTCAGGAGGGCGCGGACTGGGTGCCCTACCTTGCCGGCGGGGCGGGGCCGGGCGGCTATGCCGATGTCATCTCTCCGGCGACCCCGGCACCCCTGGCACCGGGCGACGTGCTGATGCTGGATACCGGCCTGGTCCGCGACGGCTATTTCTGCGATTTCGACCGGAACTGGTCGATCGGCCAGCCCGCGCCGGCGGTGCAGGCCGCCCACCGGCGGCTGGTCGAGGCCACGCGCGCCGGTTTCGAGGCCGCCCGCCCCGGCGCCACCGCGGCAGACCTTTATCACGCGATGGACCAGGTGCTGGGCGGCGGCACCGGGGCCGGGCGGCTGGGCCACGGGCTGGGAATGTCGCTGACCGAATGGCCCTCGCTGATCGCCGACGATCACACCGTTCTCGAAGAAGGCATGGTCCTGACGCTGGAGCCGGGCATCGCCACGCCGGGCGGCATCCTCGTGCACGAGGAGAACATCGTGGTCACCCCCGGCGGCGCGCGCTATCTTTCCCCGCCGTCCGAGCCGGAGATCGCGGTGCTATGACCGTCCTGCCCCACACGTTCGAACCCGACGATCCCGCGGCCCCGCCGATCGGCCTGATCGCGCTGCAGACCGACGAGACGATCGAGCCGGAGTTGCAGCGCTACTTCCGCGACCATCCCAGCCCGATCTATGTCAGCCGGATTCCCAGCGGCGCCGAGGTGACGCCCGAGTCGCTCGCCGCCATGGCGGCCCATCTGGCGGCCTCGGCCGACCTGTTGCCGAAGGCGCGCCCCTATCCGGTGGTCGCCTATGGCTGCACCTCGGCCAGTTCCATCATCGGATCGGAGCGGGTCGAGGCGCTGGTGCGGCAGCGGTGCGACGCGCGGGTGGTCACCAACCCGCTGCGCGCCACCGTGGCCTGCGCCGCGGCGCACGGCGTCTCGCGGCTGGCGCTGCTGTCGCCCTATATCGAAGAGGTCAACCGGCCGCTGCGCGACGCCTTCCTGCGCGCCGGCCTGACGACCGATGTCTTCGGCACGTTCGGCGAGGCGGAGGAGGCGAAGGTGGTGCGCATCTCCACCGCCTCGGTGGTGGACGCGGGCATCGCACTCGGGTCCGATCCGACGGTCGACGCCCTGTTCATGAGTTGTACCAACCTTCGGACCTATGCCGCGATCCCCCGGATCGCCGAACGTATCGGAAAGCCGGTATTCTCCAGCAACCAGGCCCTCGCCTGGCACGTCGAACGGCTGCTACCTGCCCGATAATTGACCACTTAACAAATGCTTACCGGACGATTCCGCGAATCGGGTTGCGCCCTGTGGATACAGCGCCTCTAATGGGTGCCGCAAAAGCGGACCGCCGGATCAACGGGCGGCCGGGGTACTGACACAGGGGGGCGACGTGGCCGGATCGGCAAACGACGCGGATTTCGTTCGGTTCGAACGAGTGCAGAAATCCTATGACGGCGAAACGCTGGTCGTGAAGGACCTCAACCTTTCGATGCCGAAGGGTGAATTCCTGACGATGCTCGGCCCGTCGGGGTCCGGCAAGACGACCTGCCTGATGATGCTCGCCGGGTTCGAGACGGCGACGCATGGCGAGATCCTGCTCGACGGCCAGCCGATCAACAACATTCCGCCGCACAAGCGCGGGATCGGCATGGTCTTCCAGAACTACGCGCTGTTTCCGCACATGACGGTGGCGGAGAACCTGTCCTTCCCGCTTGAGGTGCGCGGCATCGGCAAGTCAGAGCGCGAAAAGAAGGTCATGCGCGCGCTCGACATGGTGCAGATGGGCGCGTTCGGCGGCCGCCGCCCGGCGCAGCTTTCGGGCGGCCAGCAGCAGCGTATCGCGCTGGCTCGCGCGCTGGTGTTCGAACCCGAACTGGTCCTGATGGACGAACCGCTTGGCGCGCTCGACAAGCAGCTGCGCGAACGCATGCAGTTCGAGATCACGCGGCTCGCGCACGAGTTGGGCATCACCACCGTCTACGTCACCCACGACCAGACCGAGGCGCTGACGATGTCGGACCGGGTCGCGGTGTTCAACGACGGCCGCATCCAGCAGCTCGCCCCGCCGGACCAGCTGTACGAGGAACCGCAGAACAGCTTCGTCGCCCAGTTCATCGGCGAGAACAACACGCTCGAAGGCACGGTCAAGTCGATCGACGGCGACACCTGCGTCGTGCTTCTCGACGATGGCGAGGAGATCGACGCGCGGCCGGTCAACGTGGGCAAGGTCGGCGACCGGACGCTGGTGTCGATCCGCCCCGAACGGGTCGAGTACAACAAGGAGAGGCTGGCCCCCGGCGCGCATACCGTGCATGCCGAGGTGCTGGAATTCATCTACATGGGCGACATCTACCGCACCCGGCTCCGGGTGGCGGGGAAGGACGACTTCATCATCAAGACACGCAACGCCCCCGACCAGCGCCGGCTGAAGCCCGGCGAGAAGATCGAGATCGGGTGGCGGCCGCAGGATTGCCGGGCGCTTGACGCTTGACAACACCCCCCGGCGACCGGGGGCGAAACCAACCAAGAAACCCATAAGGAGAGGTATCGAATGAAACTCAAGTCCATGATGCTCATGACCGGCGCGGCCATTGCCGCCGCCCCCATGGCGCTGGCGCAGGACATGCCCAACAGCATGACGATGGTCAGCTGGGGCGGCGCCTACCAGAACAGCCAGATCAAGGCCTATTCCGAACCCTACCAGGCGATGCACGAGGGGCTCGAGGTGGTCTGGGACGAATCCTCGGCCGAAGCCGTTGCGAAACTGCGCGCCATGAACGAGGCCGGCAACATCACCTGGGATCTGGTCGACGTGGTCGCCTCGGACGCGATCCGGCTGTGCGACGAGGGCCTCGCGCTGGAAATCGACCATGACGAGATGCTGGCCCCGGCGCCCGACGGCACCCCGGCCTCCGAGGACTTCGGCGACCTGATCGTGTCGGACTGCTTCATCCCGCAGATCGTCTACTCGACGACCTTCGGCTTCCGCACCGATGTCGAGGCCTGGGGCGGCCGCGAACCCGACGACATCTGCGACGTCTTCGACCTGGAGAACTTCCCGGGCAAGCGGTCGCTGGAAAAGCGCCCGATCAACAACATGGAATGGGCGCTGATCTGTGACGGCGTCGCCAAGGAAGACGTCTACGACGTGCTCGAGACCGAAGAGGGGGTCGCACAGGCCTTCGCGAAGCTCGACACGATCAAGGACCAGACCGTCTGGTGGAATGCCGGCGCCGACACGCCGCAGCTTCTCGCCGACGGCGAAGTCGTGATCGGCTCGACCTACAACGGCCGCCTCTTCTCGGCGATCGTGGAGCAGGACCAGCCCATCGAGATGCTCTGGGACGCGCAGGTCTTCGACCTGGACGGCTGGATCATCCCGGCCGATCTGCCCGAGGAGCGCCTGAACCGGGTGCTGGACTTCCTGTGGTTCGCCACGGACACCCAGCGTCTGGCCGACCAGGCCGCCTACATCTCCTACGGCCCGGCCCGCGAAAGCTCGGCCC
>JANSXY010000047.1 GCA_024742695.1 Paracoccaceae bacterium
ACAGGGTGTCGAGAAGGCCCGGATCGCGCTCGAGCCCGGAGCCGAGGTTACCAGGACCTGGACCGAGATCGCCCCCGGTTCAGGCGGCGGCCCGTGCCACTTCACGACGACCTGGCGGATCGACTTCGAGTGGCCGAAGCGGGTATACGACATCACCTGGAAGGGCACGCGGGCGCTCGAGAACATTCACACCTACCCCGCCTTCGACCCCGCCCGCGAGGAATGGATCCGGCTGGACCACCGTTTCGGCTTCACCTTCACCTACGACCTCGTGGCGCGCGTGACACTTGAACGCCGAAAGGGCGCCTGGGAGTTCAAGTCGGCCAGCGTGACCCGCGCCGAAGCGAAGGCGGACTACACGCAGAGCCCCGAGCTCTATCGCGTCGTCTCCAGCCGCTGCGAGAACTGCGACCGCGTGCGCGCGCTTGTCGGAACCAGCCTCGAGGGCGCGGCGCGACCCGGCGCGGTGCAGGTCCGGTGGCCGCGCGCGCTCGAACCCGTCGCGACGGTCAAGGCCGTCTTCGCCTATCAATGCGCAGAGGGGCCGGACCAGGCCGCCTGCGAGCGCGGCCGGCGCGTGACCAGCGACTATTCCGACCAGGACGGCGAGTTCCTTGAACGCGCCAACCGGCTCTGGGTGCCGCTCGTGGACCTTCCGCCCGTCCATACCGAATTCTTCACCACCCCCACCACCACGAAGAGCCTCAAGATGGATTTCCGGGTGAAGCGGGTCGAATGACACCGGGACCGGCTGAGCCACCGCCAGTGAGGCATCGGTGACCAGCAGCGATTGGGGGCTGGCGCAGTGGTGTCGGCAGGTTTGTGAGCAGCGCCAAGACGGTGCGATGATCTTGCGGTCCTCTGGATGGGGCGGGCTGGCCCGGTGCCCCTGGCCTGTCACCTGGCCTGGGCGGCCCGGTGACGGTCGATTGATCGCTCCATCCGGATCGATTGTCGGGTGACGCGGACGGCCAAATGCGTAGACGGCCCCCCGCGGCCGGGCGAGTGAAGATGACTTCCTGTGAGGACGGCCAGCTTTGGCAAGGTACCTCCCAGCCCTGTCGGTCCGACCCGCCTCCCGGCCCGGGGTCATTCCCGCAGCTTCCATGATCTGCCGCAAGTCGCCCTGCCGAACCCAGGTCTAGGCTAATGGTGTCGTCAGTATTCGGAGGGATCCCCATGCCGCGTCTGTTTGCCTGCCTGGCTCTTGCCCTTGCCACCCCCGCGCTGGCGCAGGAAGAGACCGCCCGATTCGAGCTGGGTGGTGACCTTTTCCGCGCCGGACAAACGCTCGTGATCGACGCCGACGACCACGATGACATCTTCGCGGCCGGCGAGCGGGTCAGCGTCGAGGGGAGCGCCACCGGAACCGGGCATATCGCCGGGCGCTGGCTGGAGATCGATGGCGACCTGGGCGGGTCGCTCTATGCCGCGGGCCAGACCATCCACCTCGGCGGCTCCGTCGGCGGGGATGCCACGCTGGCCGCCCAAGAGATCGAGGTCGATGGCGCCGTGGCGGGAGACCTGCGCGTTGGGGCCTCGGAACTCGACCTCAAGGCGCCGGTCGGCGGCTCGCTGCTCGCGGGCGTGGAATTCTTCGACTGGGACGCCCCGGTCGCGGGCGACGCGGCGGTCGCCGCGCGCGAGGTGGAGTTCGGCGATGACGCGAAAGTCGAGGGCAGCTGATCCTTTACGAGGATGAGCCGGGGACCCTGGAGGTGCCCGAGCGCGTGGTGCCCGGGTCCCGGATCGACCGAAGGGACATCGAGGAGTGGGAGCAGAGGCGCCCGTTTCCGGCGGCGATGCGCGACCGGGCGGTTGGCAGTTTCTTCGGATCCTTCCTGATGGGCATCCTCGTCGTCACGATCGTGGCCGCCGTGGTGGCCGCGCTCGCCCCCCAGACGGTGGCCCACCTGCGCGCCCGGATCCTCGACCATCCCGGCCGGGCGATCATGGCGGGCTTCGTCGGCCAGTCCGTGCTGATCGGCGGCGGGATCCTCTTCGCGATGACGGTGATCGGGATCCTGCTCCTGCCGGCGGCGATGCTTGCCGCGGGCCTCGCGGGCCTCGCGGGCTATGTCATCGGCGCCTATGCGCTTGGCGTGGCAATCCTGAGAGCCAGCGGCCGGAGGCTCCCCGAGGACACCGGCGACCGGGCGCTCGCGGCCGGGGTCGGCGCGCTGGCGGCGGGGATCGTCGGCCTGATCCCGTTGCTCGGCTGGATCTTCATCCTGGTGCTGACGCTCGCCGGGATCGGGGCCATCGTGCTCCAACTCTTCCAGCCGCGGCTCTTCGCCGGTGGTGCGGCTTGACCACGAACGCGGGGGGGGGGGGAGCCGCGAGGGCATCGCGGACCGGTGACGGCCTGGTGCTTCTCCGTGGGTCGCGCTACCGCTTGGCGTGCATGTAGTCAAAGGAAACATGCCCGTGCACGAAATCGCAGATCGCCTGAACGCGTGACCAACCGGGTTCAGTGGTCTCGAACTGTCGCCATGCGTCCTCGGAAAGAAGGTCGGTGTCGCAATACCGGCTTGCCTGCAGGAACTCGAGTGTCTCCAAGGGCAAGTCTTGAACCGCGAGCTGCTGCGCGTCGGGAGACACGGGATCCGGTCGGCCGGTTTCGCGGAAGATGCCATCCGTCGACAGGGAGAAGTCGCCCGCCGGGGCAAAGAGGCGCGTGCACCAGTTGCCGAAGCGGTCTCGGTAGCTCTCGAGCCGCACACTCGGCGAAGTGACGAGGTAGTCGGCAAGCTCCGGATCACCGAAGCGAGAGTAGTGCGCGTTCAACATCGCGATCAGTGGAGTCGGCCTGGGGAGAAATTAGCGCAACCGGCATCCGATGCCCACGCGCAGGATCCGCATCACCGTCCAAGGACGCACGCCCCGCCTGAAAGCCGGAAGCTTGGGTCGCAACGCCAACGATTGCCGGACCGGTCGAGATGGGCGTTGTCGGGAAGGTCGATGACGACACAGGCGCCACCCCGAGGTTCATAGCCGCGCTCGCAGCGCCAACCCGGACCGTAGGAGCCCGGATCAAGGAACGCATTCGCCGGAATAACAAGGGTATCGCAACGCCCGTCGATCTCCACGAACCCTCTCTCGCATGCCCAGGGGGCGCCATAGCTTGAGTTTGTCAGATATGCGTTCTCCGGGACGTCAATCGACAGGCAGATCCCAGCATCTTCCGTGTAGCCGCGATCACAGGCCCAACCCGACCCTGACGTCTCCTCTGTCAGATAGGCATGTTCGGGAAGAACCACGGGCACGCATGTGTCGCGCGCCTTCCGGTATCCGCGGTCGCATTGCCAATCGTGACCGGAAGACCGGAGGAATGCATTGGCGGGCACCGGGATCGGGTTGCAGGATATCTCGCCAACCTGTTGGTATCCGCGGTGACACGCCCAACCCGTCCCATGGGAGCGGCCGGTCGCATAGGCGTTCTCGGGGATATCGAGGACCACGCACTCGGCGCCCTCTACGCGGTAACCAAGGTCGCAGTCCCAGCCGCCGCCATAGCTTTTCGTGTGGGCGTTCTCCGGGACCGCACTGGTCCCATCCTGCGCAAACGTCGGAAAGGCGATAGAGGCGATCATGCCGGCCGCGACAGCCAGCGCGAAAATCACTCGTGTCAGCGGATATCTCACCGCTTGCTTGTGGTATGTCATCGGTTCGTTCCTCGCCGGCAGGGCTTCGTAATGTGCCATGCATTCCTTCTGCCGTCCCGACTGGAGCGTTTCCGCTCGCCTCCCATGTGGCACGACGGGTGACGACATGCCTTCGCCATCGGGTCTTGGCGCCATGCCTCCGGTCTCGGCTGCCTGCATGGGAATGTCCCTCAGGTCTGCGCGCCGGGCGCTACCGGTCATCGAAGCGACAACTTGAGCAAGGCCGCTGCCGCCAGGGCGGGCTCCTTGTGGTGGTAGTCGCCGCGGAACCTGCCATCGACCTTCACTTTCCAGATTCCGTTTCTTTCATGGACCTCAACCCGCTCCCGCTGCGCTTCGTGGCTTGAAGACGGTCCATTCCCTCCTGTGCCTCTTCTCGAACGGGGATGTTCGCCAGTCACTTTCGAATCCTTTTGCCGGGGTGCGCGCGCCTCTCCGAGTAGCATCACGGCGCGAATGAACTCCTCCGCATAGTCGTCGGTCTCGCGGTGGTCGTGTTCATGCCGCGCCATTTGCATAGGCTCCACGAACCGTTCTCTAAGATGGTCGATGAACCGCGGTTCAGTGCGAGCCATGTAGGCGATCAGCGCCTGCAAGATTCTTTCGTGTGCCAGAACCCTCCGTTCAAGATCGGTTGTCTCCGAGGGCTTGGCCGGAAGAGCTGCCGCATGTCCCATTGCCTGTTCCGCCTTGAATGAACTGCATGTGAAGTAATGTTGCGTCCAGAGCATGAGCGTACCGAGATCGGCTTGCGCCTTGCACCGGCTCGCAGTGTCGGTTCCCGGCACATCGGGCCATCCAACGGTCGTCAGGGCGTTTCGCCGCCGATCGGGCGCGGCGGCCAAGATCCTTTCCAGCTGGTTCCCCCGTGCCGTGTCCGAGCGCGGCATGTCGATGCAGGCCGGCACGATGGAAGCGACAACGTCGTGCCGGACATCGCCATCGGTCGTTCGTTCCTGGTTCCGCCGGTAACCCGGCAGCCCCAGGTGAAACCAACGACACCGACGAAAACCGATGAGGGCGCTGGAAATGCCAGGTTTGAGCCATTCGGGGGGCGTTCACGTCCCATCCTCCCGCGGCGAAGGTGCCGGTTCGCCGATATTGTCATTCCGGTTTGAAGCCGCATCCCGGCTCAGCGCCTCGTTCAGGTCGCTGTCGGAAATCGCTTGCAACTCGATGCGTCCCGGATGACCACCCCTGCCGCTTACTGTCAGAAAGGTAGCCGTTCGCCGCCATGCCTCGAAACTGAGCCCCTGAAAGAGTTCTTCCTCGACGACGACCTCGTAGTCACCTGCAGGCAGTTCGCGCGTGTAACCCGGCAGGGCAAACGCTGCACGGAAGGTCAAGATCGATCTTGATGACCGCATGTTCATCTTTGGTCTCCGGGTTGTTGGCGGATCCATCGCTCAACGCCATCCGCGACCTCTCGGGTTCATGGCCGGCACGGTAGAACGATATTTGATCTCGTACCGCAGAAGCCTCCGGCGGGTACTGATGCAGGTTAGTCCCGGAACCGGGACCGCAGCCCGCCAAGGCCGCGGGGCAAGCCAGGAGGGCCGCCGGACGCGGAACTCGACGAGAGGCGCCGAAGCCGAAAAATCCAGAGCCAAAAGCTAACTCAGATCAGTGCAGGATCGAAGGACTTGAACCAATGTCGGAAAACCCGCTGGATATCCGGCGGGAACATTACCCAGGCTTCCAGTTCATCTTTGGTGCAAGGCAGTTCGACCTTTCGATCTGTCCTTTACGGGTGGTTGTCTGGGTTGATCCGGGAAAGGATTTCGCAATGACGACTCTTTCAAACACATTCACGAACGCCCAGATTGCGCGGCTTAGGCTGCTCTTCGGGTCCATCGTGATTTTCGCGTCGATGACTGCCACCGGCCAGGCTGAAAGCCTCTACCCCCAGCTGATTGAGCCCGTGCGGTCAGCTGACGTCATTCGGCCCTGTACCCAACTCGAATTGTCGGCCGATATGCTCCCATCCGAATGCGGGACACTCACCCTCGCGGAAGTCGTCAATAGAATGTATGCTCTTGAGGGTAGGCACGACAACTGACCCTGAGACGGCAATCCAAGATGCGCGTCCTGAAACCTGGCGCCCATTTTGACCTCAGGACCGGGTATCTGGCCGCCCCGCAAGCCCGCGGGGCGGCCTGCTCATTTCAAGAGCGCTCCCGCTTGATCCAGATATGCGGGATCGTAGTCTGCCAGTTCCACCAGCCCGGCGCGGTCTTGGAACGTCACATGGCCGTCGCGGAAGGTCACCAGGCCTCTTTCGCGTAGCTGCCGCAGGACGCGGTTGACATGAACCGCGCTTAGGCCAAGTGCATCCGCCAGGTGGTACTGCGTCAACGGGCAATCATACCCTTCCTTGCTGCCCATCCCCACCAACGCAAGCCGCGATCCGAGCTCCAGCAGGAAATGCGCCATGCGGATATCCGCGCCGCGCCGGCCGATCCCGACAAGATGCTCCACGACCATCGCCTCGTCCCGAGACGCCGCCCAGAGAATTGCGGTCGCCACGCGAGGGGTATGCACGAAGACCTCGAGAAGATCGCTCGTCAGGACTTCGGCTGCCTCAACGTCCACAATGGGTTCGAAACTGTGGTCCGACGTGCGCAAGAGAACGCTCCGCAACCCCAGAAAATCCCCCGGCACCTGAAAGTCCACGATCTGCCGCGTCCCGTCGGGCTGTAGCTTGTAGGAACAGACCCACCCCTTCGAAAGTATGTAGGCCGCCTGGGCCGACTGGCCCTGATGGACGATATCGCGCCCCACGCCGAAGAATTTGCGACGCTGATGCAACCGCTCGAGCACACCCAGTTCGACCTCCGACAAGGCGACAAAGGCCGACAGCTTGCGGGTCAGAGGGCTAGGTTTGGCTGGTGTCATGGTCCCTCTCGCCAAATCGGAATCTACGAGCGGCAATCGGTTCGAACACTTCTATCGATCCGACCAGCATAGAGCGTTTCCTGCTGCAAGACCATCGACCTGTCCGGCAGCATCGGCGAGGACGCCACGGTCGCGGCCCAGGAGATCGACATCACCGGCCCCGTGACAAGCGACCTGCGCATCGGAGCGTCAGAGGTTTCGCTGGAGGCCCCGGTAGGCGGCTGCCTCCTGGCGGGCGTCGAGTTCTTCGACTGGGACGCCGCCGTGGCGGGGGAGGCCAGCGGCCGGAAGCTGCCGGAAGACACCGGCGACCGGGCCCTCGCCACAGGCGTCGGCGCGCTGGGGGCGGGCATCATCGGACTGATCCCGTTGCTCGGCTGGATCTTCATCCTGGTGCTGACGCTCGCCGGGATCGGGGTCATCGTGCTCGATCTCTTCAAGCCGCGGTCGTACGCCGGCGGTGGGCGGGCCTGACGGTACAGACCACCAGATCCAAACACGCGCCCCGAAAACAGAAGGATCACCTGGCGTGCCGCCGGGCCGTCACTCGGTTCTCCGGCGATCCGCGGATGAGACCTGCGGGTTTGGCCCGGATAGGCGATGACAGGTGCGAGGATCAGGACTTCGGGGTTCGGATGCGAATGCCCGGGCAGGCGGCGGCTCGCGCTACCGCTTCGCTACTTGAGCAAGGTCGTTTGGTTGGCGCTACCGCTTCGCTACTTGAGCCAGGTCGTTTGGTTGGCGCTACCGCTTCGCTTCTTGAGCCAGGCCGCTTGGTTGGCGCTACCGCTTCGCTACTTGAGCGCGGGGGCGGCGGCGTTATCGGCAGTTCGAGTCGGGGCCCGGCGAACACGCCCGGCGCAGCGCAGGTAGGACGGGAGAACGGCAGTTTGATCCGGGACTGACAAAATCAGTCTAATCATATGTTTTAATTGTACTTTACTGATGTTTTGCACCCTGACCCCATCACGCCAGGCGCGGCAGCTTTTCGGCCGCCCGGCGCCCCGCCGGCTGGGTTTGTTTCGGGAATTGGCCTTCTGGGCCCTGGTTGGCTTTGTTTCGGGGATCGCGGCTTCGTGGACCGATCTGGCTTTGTTTCGGGGATCGGGGCTGCGTGGGCCCTTCTGGCTTTGTTTCGGGATCCGAGCCTCATGCCGCCCAGCCCCGCCCCGGCGCGTTGATCTCGACCCAGGCCCGGAGCGCGTGGCGGCGGGCGGCCCGCGCCTCGCCCAGGTAGCGCCTGAGAAGCCGGTGGCGCCGGCGCCCGGGCTCGATGTCCGCGGACCGCATGCGCACCAGAATGTCCACAATGTCCAGGTCCGCCCGCGCCTCGGCGCGCGTGGTGACACCCTCCGCAACCTCCTGCCGGATCCCCTCGCCCCAGCCCAGGAACTCCTCCATGATCGGGTCCGGCCGTCCCACGGCACCCTCGAAGGCGATCAGCGCCTGCTCGGCCAGAACCAGGCGCGCCTCGGCCTCGGCCAGGGCCAGGGCCCGAAGGCCCCGCTCATCCCCGGGCTCCAGCGCCGCGCCAGCGGCGTCAGGATCGTCGAGGATGATTTCGAGCCAGGCGGCGACGCTCGCGGGATCGGGCCGCGACGTGGCGCCGTGGCGGCGGGCGTTCTGCGCCACCACGGCCTTGCCAGCAGCCGTCCTGGGCCCGGTGCTCTTCTGCGCATTGGCGCGGTTGCGGGCGGCGACCTCCTCGGGCGTCATCCCTCGATCACCTCCGCCTCGATCGGGCGCACCCTCTGGAGGAGGTCGTAGTCGCGCCTCACCTCGCGGCGGCGACGCTCGAGTTCCTGGCCCTTCTCGTCATGCTTGCGCGCGACCGACAAGGGCTCGAAGTAGGCGTCGCTCATCAGGTCCAGGGGCTCAAGGCCCATGCCGGCGATCTCCTCGTAGGCCGCGGCCTGCTCGTCGCGATCCTCGGATATGGCGCGGTCGGCGAGTTGCTCGGCGAGCGCATTGGCGGCCACCTCGTCGAACTCGAAGGGTGCCTCCCAGCTGTCCTCGTCCCCGCCGGCCTTCACATGCGCCTCGTAGTGCTGGTCCATCTTGGCTTCGTAGGCCCGCCCGCAGCGCGAGAGCATCGCGTTGATCACCCTGCCACGCAGGCTCTTGCGCATCGCCGCCTCGCGCATGCGGCGATGCTGCAGGAGTTCCCACTCGATGGCGACGAGGTTTTCGGCGATGACGCCCTCATAGGGCGTCATCGGGGCCAGCGACCGCATCATGGCCGCGTGGAAATCTCTAAAGGATCCGGGATCCTCGCCGATGATCGGATCCCGCCGGGGCAGGATCTCGGCAAAGCTCTCGAGGCCGAAACGCCTCGGGTCGATCGGGGTGATGTCGTTGGCCATGTGGCACCTCATGCAGGTTGGTCCCGCCCAATCGTGGCCCCTGGGGGCGCACAACCCAAGCGGGAGTGATTCGCGTCCTGCACAAAATATTGGGGGTAAGGCGCGCCCCGCGGCAAGCTGTAGTTTCGGGGGAAGGGTGTGATTTCGAGGTTGACAGGGCGTGGCGCGGGTGATCCGCCGTCTCGGCTTTGCCACGAGGCGCGCCCCGGGAGGGGCCGGCGAGGTCTCGACGTCGGGCCACCTGCCCGTCCTTCGCCGCGGGCAGAACTCAAGGCCCCGGGCACGGGCACGGGCACGGGCAGAAACGGATGACAAAGCTTGCCAAGAGCTGCTAGTCTCTGCTCGGAAGGAGAACCCGGATGGCCACAATGAACGTCTCGTTGCCGGACCCGATGAAGGAGTGGGTTGAAAGCCGCGCCCATGATGGCCGCTTCAGCAATGCGAGTGATTACGTGCGCCACCTCATCCGCAAGGACCAGGACCGCCAGGCCGCGATCGCGACCCTCCAGGCGGAAATCACGGCCGGCATCGAGAGCGGCGAGCCGGCGGGCTTCGACACCGCCGCCTTCAAGCGCCGCATGCGGGCGCGGCATGACCTCCCCTGACCTTGCCGGGTATGACCTCACGCCCAGGGCAGAGACAGACCTCGAGGACATCTGGCTCTTCACCGCGCAGACCTGGTCGGCAGCGCAGGCTGACGCCTATGTCGATGGCCTGGTCCATGCAATCGAAACGCTCGTCACGATGCCAACGATTGCCCGGGAACGCACCGAGTTCGATCCTCCGGTCCGGATCCACCCCTCCGCCCGTCACCTGATCATCTACCGGGTGAACGGACCTCGCCTTCTCGTCATCCGGGTTCTCGGCGGCCGGCAGAACTGGCACGCCATT
Organism: Paracoccaceae bacterium; assembly: GCA_024742695.1. Classification (GTDB taxonomy): domain Bacteria; phylum Pseudomonadota; class Alphaproteobacteria; order Rhodobacterales; family Rhodobacteraceae; genus JANSXY01. Next base: position 9,815 of record JANSXY010000047.1, read on the forward strand.
CTGGAGATGATCGGCGCTTGAGCGTCGTCCCGGTCGACGGACGACGCGCCGAGGATCGCGCCAAGGCTGGATGTCTCCTGGCCGCACCCACTGACGACCGGCCCCGTCGACTGCGTCACGCCACGGAAGATGATCCCCCGGCACGCGTCGCGCCGTCAGGATCGTGTTGTGTGCATCAAAATCTTTTTTGATACACACCTGCCGCGGTGTGCATCATTCTCTAATTTGCTGCACACACTTCGGGAGATCCGCCCTTGGAGATCATCGCACACAGCAGGACCGCAAGCACCGCCTACCAGGATCTCCTGCGACTGCATCTCGACGAGGCGGCCTCGGGGCTGATCGGAAGTGTCGAGGAGCGGCATCGCAATGGCCGCACCTATCTTTACGAACGCTACCGGATCGGCACCGAGATGAAGAGCCGCTACCTCGGGGAGGATCGACCCGAGCTGCGCGCGCGGCTCGAGCGTGCGCGGGCGCTCAAGGCCGAGGCCGAGACGCGGCGAAAGCGGATGTCGCGGCTCACGGCGATCCTCAGGGCCGAGGGCCTCATCAGGACCGATCGTCAGACGGGCTCGCTGCTTCTGGCCTTCGCGCGCGCGGGCATGTTCCGGCTCGGAGGAACGCTCGTCGGCACGGCCGCCTACGCCCTCTATCAGGGCGAACTCGGCGTGCGGATGGATTTGGAGGAACTCGCGCAGACGGGCGACATCGACGTCGCGAGCCCTGCATGCCTGTCGGTCGCGCTCGAGGATCGCGTGATCGAGGATCCCGCCAGGATCCTGTCTTCGCTGAAGTTCGATCCCGTGCCGGGCATCGCGGATCGTCAGGTCTGGCGATGGCGGCAGAGCCAGTCCGAGACCATGGCCGAGTTCCTGACGCCCGCCTTCGGCCAGGAAACGATCCGTCCTCTCCCCGCGCTCGGCGTCAGCGCGCAGGCCCTGAATTATCTCAACTACCTGATCTCCGATCCGATCCCGGCCGTTGCCCTCTATCGCTCGGGCGTCCTCGTGAAGATCCCGCGGCCGGAGCGCTACGCGATCCACAAGCTCATCGTCGCGGATCATCGAAAGGGTCGGGATCGGCTCAAGGCCCGCAAGGATCGAGCTCAGGCCGCCTTCCTGGTGACCGTCCTAAGCGAAGACCGGCCGGACGAGCTCCTTGAGGCCTATGAAGAGGCACTGACGCGTGGCCCGCGCTGGCGCGACCGGATCGGCGCGTCCCTGACGCTGCTGCCCGAGACGGCGGCGCGGCTGAAGGCACTCGCCTGACTGGCCCACCAGGTCCCGCCAGGGATCAACCACGCGCCAGGGGCCGCTCTTCACGAGCCCCCGATCGGACCACCCGAAGGGGCCGGAAACAGGTCGAGGGTCCGAGGCGGCAGGGCCCGGCGGCTGGTCTGCCGGCGACCGGGAGGGCCATTGATTTCAATCAAGGCGTGTACCGAGAACCGCGGGTTTCCTCAGGTCAGCAATGGGAGGAGGACGAGATGATGAGATCCGCGACAAGGATCATCCTCGCTTGCGTGCTCGCCGTGGCGGCTGGCGCGGCAAGTGCGCAGGAGAGCATGAACATATTCCGGCTGCCGCCCTCGGTCGGGGCGACGCCGATCGAGATCCCCTGAGCCGGGCGCCAGTCGGCGACACCGATCGAGATCCCCGGCGCGGGGCGGTATGGTGCGACGCCAATCGAGATCCCCGGCGCGTCTCGTGGCGATCTGGTTGCGGTGCTTCCGCTGCCAATGCCCGGTCCGCAGGCGGAAACCCTGAACCCCCGCCGGGCGCCTGGGCAATTCTCGGCCCTGCCGCTGCCGATCCCGGATCCGCGCGCGATCGAGAGGATCGGGGACTTCGTCTACGCGGTGCTGCCCGACGGGACGATCTACGGCGACACGAACTTCGGCTATTCGCGCTTCGACACGCTCGAAACCTACCGTCGGTTCCTGCGCACCCACTGAAAGGCCGATGCGGCCACGGGGCGACCAGACCCGCTCAGCACCCGGCGGACAGGAAGATGATCGCGCATGCATGTGAAATTTGCCCTTGCGACTTTGGCAGCCGTCCTTGAGTTGACGGCATCGGTGGGGGCATGCCTCGCGCAGGCACAAGAGACGGTCGGGCCGGACACGGAAGTTCAGCGGCGCGCGGTGCTGACCCAGACCGGCGACGCGATCTGCTACTGGCAGGCGGCGACCTACGCCTGGAATTCAACCGATCGCTACGAGATCACCCTGCCCGAGGTGAGCGGTCCGGTGACGTCCGAGGGAACCTTCTCGATCACCTTCACGCAGGGCCATCCCGGGAGCCTGGGCACCAAGACCGGAACCGCCGGGATGAAGGGCACGGTGACCGAAGATGACGCGTTGGACTTTACGTCC
>JANSXY010000030.1 GCA_024742695.1 Paracoccaceae bacterium
GCCGAAGCCGCCGCGCCGGCGCCCCGGCCACCCGCCGCCCCGCCGCCGGGCCCGCCGGAACGGCCGCGCGCCGAAACCCGCGACCTGCACGGGCGCATCCTGGACCGCCTGGGCCCCTCGCCCACCGCCGAGGATCAGCTGATCCGCGATCTTCGGCTGCCCGCCGCGACGGTTTCCGCCGGGCTGGTGGAACTGGAACTCGACGGCAGGGTCACCCGCCAGCCGGGCGGGCTGTTGGCACGGTCGGACTGACCTGCCGGCAGGGCTGCGACGCCGCGGCGCGGCATCGTGGCAAACGCCCCGCATTGACAGCCCCCCATCATGCGGCCCATGGTCCCCGCCCATCCCGCGGCCCTCGATCCATGCCGCACGAACCAGAGGATTCCATGGCCGTCGTCGTTGTCGAATCGCCTGCCAAGGCCAAGACGATCAACAAGTATCTCGGGCCGGGCTACACCGTGCTCGCGTCTTACGGTCATGTTCGCGACCTGCCGCCGAAGGATGGATCGGTCGACCCCGATCACGGATTCGCGATGACATGGGAGGTCGCGTCGGACAGCAAGAAGCATGTCCGCGCCATCGCCGAGGCACTGAAGGACGACGACACGCTGATCCTCGCCACCGACCCGGACCGCGAGGGCGAGGCGATTTCCTGGCACCTGCAGGAGGCGCTGGCCCCGACGCTGAAGAAGGGCAAGGCGGTCCGCCGCGTGACCTTCAACGCGATCACCAAGGCCGCGGTGACCGAGGCGATGGAACGACCCCGCGAGGTCGACATGGAACTGGTGGAGGCCTACCTGGCCCGCCGCGCGCTGGACTACCTCGTGGGATTCTCGCTGTCGCCGGTGCTGTGGCGCAAGCTGCCCGGCGCGAAATCGGCGGGCCGGGTGCAATCGGTCTGCCTGCGGCTGATCGTCGAGCGCGAGATGGAGATCGAGGCGTTCCGGGCGCGGGAATACTGGACGGTCTCGGCCCGGCTGGTCACCCCGCGAGGCCAGGAATTCGACGCGCGGCTCGTCAGCCTGTCCGGCCGGAAGCTCGACAAGTTCGACCTGGCCAACGAAACCGCGGCGGAACTGGCGGTGCAGGCGGTGACCTCGCGGGCGCTGTCGGTGATGGCGGTGGAGGCGAAGCCCGCCGCCCGCAATCCCGCCCCGCCGTTCATGACCTCGACCCTGCAGCAGGAAGCCAGCCGCAAGTTCGGCATGGGCGCGCGGCAGACGATGAGCGCGGCGCAGCGGCTCTACGAGGCCGGGCTGATCACCTACATGCGGACCGACGGGATCGACATGGCGCCCGAGGCGGTGATGGCCGCCCGCGACGCGGTGAAGGATTTCTTCGGCGCGGACTACGTGCCGAAGAGCCCGAGGATGTACAAGAACAAGGCCAAGAACGCGCAGGAGGCGCACGAGTGCATCCGCCCGACGGACATGCACGCCCGCCCCGAGAAGCTGCGGATCGCGGATGCCGACCAGCGCAGGCTTTACGACCTGATCTGGAAGCGCACCATCGCCAGCCAGATGGAGGCCGCGCGGCTGGAACGCACCACGGTCGACATCGCCTCGGCCGATGGCGAGGTGGGGCTGCGCGCCACCGGGCAGGTGGTGCTGTTCGACGGGTTCCTCAAGGTCTACGAGGAAGGCCGCGACGATGCCGAGGACGAGGATGGCGCGCGTCTGCCGCAGCTGATGCAGGGCGAACCGGTCGAGAAGCGCGGGGTCACGCCCGACCAGCATTTCACCCAGCCGCCGCCGCGCTATACCGAGGCGACGCTGGTCAAGAAGATGGAAGAGCTGGGGATCGGGCGGCCCTCGACCTACGCGTCGATCGTCACCACGATCCAGGATCGCGAATACGTCCGCAAGGAACAGGGCCGGCTGATTCCCGAGGACAAGGGCCGGCTTGTCACCGCTTTCCTCGCGAATTTCTTCCGCCGCTACGTGGAGTACGATTTCACCGCGCTGCTGGAAAGCGAGCTTGACGACATCTCGGCCGGCAGCCGCGACTACAAGGAGGTGCTGGCCCGGTTCTGGCGCGATTTCTCCGCCGCGCTGGCCGAAACGTCCGAGCTGCGGATCGGCGAGGTGCTGGGCAAGATCGACGATTTCCTCGCTCCGCACCTCTATCCGCCGCGGCCCGACGGCAGCGATCCGCGCGTCTGCCCGGTCTGCGGCGAGGGCCGGCTGCACCTGAAGACCGCGCGCTCCGGCGGGGCCTTCATCGGCTGCGGCAACTATCCCGAATGCCGCTACACCCGCCCGATCTCCAGCCCGAACGGCGAGGAGGAGGGCGATATCGGACCCGACGGCAAGCTGCTGGGCCATGACGAGGCCGGGCTGCCGATCACCCTGCGCACCGGTCGCTTCGGCCCCTACGTGCAACGCGGCGAGGCGACCGAGGAGCAGCCCAAGCCGCCGCGGGCCAGCCTGCCCAAGGGCTGGGCGCCCGACACGATCGACCTTGACCGCGCGCAGCAACTGCTGGACCTGCCGCGCGCCATCGGCCCGCATCCCGATGACGGCGAGCCGGTGGAGGCCGGGATCGGCCGCTACGGGCCCTACGTCCGCCACGGGCGGATCTATGCCAACCTGCCCGAGGTCGAGGAGGTGTTCACCGTCGGCATGAACCGCGCCGTCGAGGTTCTGGCGCAGAAGGCCGCGCGCACCGGTCGCGGCCCGGCGGCACAACCGCTGAAGATCCTGGGCGAGCATCCCGAGGGCGGCGAAGTGCAGGTCATGCCCGGCCGCTACGGGCCCTATGTCAAATGGCAGAAGGTCAACGCAACGATCCCGAAGGGCACCGAGCCCGAGGCGCTGACGATGGACGAGGCGCTGGCGCTGATCGCCGAGAAGGCCGCGAAGGGCGGCAAGGGCCGGCGCGCCGCCGGAACGAAGAAGCCCGCCGCCCGGAAGGCGCCGGCGAAGAAGAAGGCCGCGGCGAAGAAACCGGCGGCGAGGAAATCCGCCTCCTGACCTGCCGCGCCCGTGGGCCGGACGGGCCGGCGGCGCCGCGGCGCGGCGATTGACTCGCCCGCGACGAGCGGCGACAAACCGGCGCAACGGTTCGTGAGGGAGAGGTCCATGAAAAAGGTCTACGGGTCGGCGGCGGAGGCCCTTGACGGTCTGCTGTTCGACGGGATGACGATCGCCGCCGGGGGCTTCGGCCTGTGCGGCATTCCCGAACTGCTGATCGCGGCGATCCGCGAGGCGGGGACGAAGGACATCACGGTGGCCTCGAACAACGCCGGCGTCGACGGCTTCGGCCTGGGAATCCTGCTGGAAAGCCGGCAGATCCGGAAGATGATCTCGTCCTACGTGGGCGAGAACGCGGAATTCATGCGCCAGTACCTTTCGGGCGAGCTGGAGCTGGAATTCAACCCGCAGGGCACGCTGGCAGAGCGGATGCGCGCCGGCGGCGCCGGCATCCCCGGTTTCTACACCAGGACCGGGGTGGGCACCGTCATCGCCGAGGGCAAGGAGCACAAGGAGTTCGACGGCGCGACCTACATCCTCGAACGCGGGATCGTCGCGGACCTGTCGATCGTCAAGGCATGGAAGGCCGACGAGACCGGCAACGCGGTGTTCCGCAAGACCTCGCGCAACTTCAACCCGCCGGCGGCGACCTGCGGCAAGGTCTGCGTCATGGAGGTCGAGGAGATCGTGCCCACCGGCAGCCTCGATCCCGACCATATCCACCTGCCCGGCATCTACGTGCACCGCCTGATCCAGGGGAGCCACGAGAAGCGGATCGAGAATCGTACCACCCGCAAGCGCGAGGAGGCCTGACAGATGGCGTGGGATCGCAACCAGATGGCCGCCCGCGCGGCGAAGGAACTGCGCGACGGCATGTACGTGAACCTTGGCATCGGCATCCCGACGCTGGTGTCGAACTACATCCCCGCGGGCGTCAGCGTGACGCTGCAGTCGGAAAACGGCATGCTGGGCATGGGTCCGTTCCCCTACGAGGGCGAGGAAGACCCAGACCTGATCAACGCCGGCAAGCAGACGATCACGGAACTGCCCCACACCGCCTATTTCGACAGCGCGCAGTCCTTCGCGATGATCCGCGGCGGCAAGATCGCGATGGCGATCCTCGGCGCGATGGAGGTGTCGGAGACCGGCGACCTCGCGAACTGGATGATCCCCGGCAAGCTGGTGAAGGGCATGGGCGGCGCGATGGACCTCGTCGCCGGCGTCGGCCGGGTCGTGGTGGTGATGGACCACACCAACAAGCATGGCGAATCGAAGGTGCTGCACGCCTGCACCCTGCCGCTGACCGGGCAGGGCGTTGTCGACCGGATCATCACCAATCTCGGCGTCCTGGACGTGGCGCCCGGCGGGCTCAAGATCGTCGAACTGGCCGAGGGCGTGACCGAGGCAGAGATGCGCGCCGCGACCGAGGCGACGATCGTCGACTGAGGCGAAAGGGCCGCGGCGGATTGTCGCCGCGGCCGAAACAGCGCCATGATGATGCCGCAATCCGTCGCTAGATCGGGGCCAATGACGCTGCCGACGCCACATAGCCCGTTCCCCGATGCGACCGACCGGCGACGCCGCGACCGGGCACGCGACCGCATGATCGTCGCCGCCATTGCGGTTCTGTTCCTCGCCGGTTTCGTCGGGTTGGCGACCGCGACCGGATGGGAGGAAACGCTGGCCGATCTTGCCCGTCTGGGCTGGGGGGAGGTGGCGATCCTGCTTGCGCTTTCGGGGGTGAACTACCTTGCGCGCGCGGTGCGCTGGCACCTCATGGCGCGGCGTCTGGGGCTGCCGGTCACGCCGGGGCAAAGCCTTCGGCATTTCCTTGGCGGTTTCGCGATGAGCGTGACGCCCGGCCGGGTCGGCGAACTGGTGCGGATGCGCTGGATCCGGCGCGAGACCGGCTGGCCGGTGGAACGCAGCGCGCCACTGGTGCTGGTCGATCGCGCCGCCGATCTTGCGGCGATGGCGCTGATCCTTGCGGCCGCGCTGGCGCTGTCCACCGGCGCGCCGGCGGGGGCGGCGGCGGTCGTGGCCCTAGCGCTGGCCGCGGCCTGGGCGGCCACGAACCCCGGCTTCGCCGGCCGCGCGGTGGAGGTGCTGTGGCGAATGGTGCGGCGCTGGCCGCGGCTCTTCGCCCGCGCCCGCGGCGCGGCGCGGTCGCTGGGGCGGTTCCGGTCCGGCCCGATACTGGGCGCGGCCTTCGGGCTTGGCATCCTGGGCTGGATGGCCGAGGCCTGGGCCTTTCACCTGCTGCTGGAGTGGATGGGCGTTGGCATCGGCTTCTGGCCCGCGGCGGCGATCTTCGTGTTCGCGACGCTGGCCGGCGGCCTGACCGGGGCGCCCGGCGGCGTCGGCGGGGCTGAGGCGGCGATGTTCGCGCTGCTGGTGGCCGCCGGGGTGCCGGCCGGCCCGGCGCTGGCCGCGACGGCGGTGATCCGGCTGACGACGCTGTGGTTCGCGATCGGGATCGGCATCGTCGTCTTTCCGGTGGCGGAACGCTGTGCGAAACGGGGGGATCATGCGCTGGAAAACCGCTGACATCGCCGGCTGGGGCCGGGCGATCCGCGCCCGGACCGAGCTTGCCCGCCCCGAACGGCGCCGCGACCTGGCCGCGCTGGCCCTCGACGGTCCGGCGATCGGCATGCGCCGCAGCTACGGCGACGCGCCGCTCAACGGCGGTGGCCGCGCGGTGGACATGACAAGGCTGGACCGGATGCTGTCCTTCGACGCCGAGGCCGGGCTTCTCGAGGTCGAGGCCGGCGCCCGGATCGGCGAGATCGCCGCGGCGATGGCGCCGCGCGGCTGGCTGCCCGCGGTGATGCCCGGTACCGGCTTCGCCACCGTCGGCGGCTGCATCGGGATGGATGTGCACGGCAAGAACCACCACGGCGCGGGCAGTTTCGGCCAGCACGTCGCGGCGTTCGACCTGGCAACGCCGGACGGGCCGCGACGGATCACCCCCGAGGACGCGCCGGACCTGTTCCGCGCCACGATGGGCGGCCTGGGCCAGACCGGGATCGTCGCCACCGCGACGCTGCGCCTGAAACCCGCGCCCAGCGACGTGATCATGGTGACCGAGCGGCGGGTGGAGGATTTCGACGAACACCTCGCGACGCTGGATGCCGCCGAGGCGACCTACGTGGTGGGCTGGATCGACGCCACCGCGCGCGGTCGCGCGCTGGGCCGCGGCATCGTCGAGGAGGGCGAAACCGGCCGCGGCCTTGTCCCCGCGCGCGGCAAGGCGCGCCGGGTGCCGGTGGACGCGCCGGGCTTCGCGCTGTCCGCCCCGGTGGTGCGGGTCTTCAACGAGATGTATTTCCGCCGGGTGCCGGCCTCCGGCCGCACGCTGGTCAAGCCGATCGGCGATTTCTTCTTCCCGCTCGACCGCATCCATGACTGGAACCGGCTGTACGGCAAGCGCGGGTTCCACCAGTTCCAATGCGTTCTGCCCCCCGACCGGGGGGACGAGTTGCGTGCGATCGTCGAGGCGGTGGCGACCTCGGGCCTCGCCTCGCCGCTGGCGGTTCTGAAACGGATGGGGCCGGGGCGCGCCGGGCACCTGAGCTTCCCGGCGGAGGGCTGGACGCTGGCGGTGGATTTCCCGAACCGCACCGCCGCCGCGCCGCTGATCCGGCGGCTGATCGGCAAGACGGTGGAGGCCGGCGGGCGGGTCTATTTCGCCAAGGACAGCCTGGCGGAGGCCGGCCAGATCGCCGCGATGTATCCCGAACTGGACGACTGGCGGCGCATCGTGGCGGCGGCCGATCCCGACCGGCGGCTTGTCACCGACCTGGTGCGCCGGCTTGACCTGAGGGGGGCGGCATGAGCGCGACCTGGATCATCCTCGGCGGGTCTTCGGCGATGGCGCGGGCCTTCGCGCGGGCGCTGGCGGCGCGGGGCGATGCGGTGCTGCTGGCCGGGCGCGACCTGGATGATCTGGCCGCCACCGCCGCCGATTGCCGGCTGCGCGGCGCGCCGATGGCCGAGGCGGTGGCGTTCGATGCCCGCGACCCGGCCGGTTTCGCGCCGATCCTCGATCGGCTGGCGGAGACAGAGGGCGAGATTTCCGCCGCCGTCTTCACCGGGTCGATGCCGCCGCAGGTGGAGATCGACGCCGATCCGGGCCTGATCGACGGCGTGGTGGCCGACAGTTTCACCGGCCCGGCGCGGTTCCTGCAGGCGCTGGCGCCGCTGATCGAGGCGCGCGGCCGCGGCGCGATCGTCGGGCTTGGCTCTGTCGCCGGCGACCGGGGGCGGCTGGGCAACTATGTCTACGGCGCCGCCAAGGCCGGGTTTCACACCTATCTTTCGGGGCTGCGCAACCGGCTGGGCCGGTCGGGCGCGCATGTCGTCACCGTCAAGCCCGGTTTCGTCGACACCGCGATGACCTGGGGCCTGCCGGGGATGTTCCTCGTCGCCGCGCCCGACGCGGTGGCGCAGGACATCCTGCGCGCCGTCCGGCGCCGGCGCAACGTGATCTACACCCCCGGCTTCTGGCTGCTGATCATGCTGATCATCCGGCATGTGCCGGAACCGATCTTCAAGAAGATGAAAATCTAGCCTTGTGGATTCTCGACATTGCCGGCCGCCTTTTGCTCCGAAAAGTAAAGGCTTTCATTCAATAACCCGCAATTGGGGCTGTCGCCGCTAGTAGCGTCCCGCCGCGAAGACGCAGCCGTCGGACACCAGTTCCGGCGGCGTCAGGCACAGACCGCGCGCCACCCGCCAGGCGGCCAGGACCTTCGGGACATAGCCGCGCGTCTCGGCGTAGGGCGGCACCCCGCCATGGGATTTCACCGCGTTCTCGCCGGAATTGTAGGCCGCAAGCACCATCAGCGGGTCGCGGTCGAATTCCTCCATCAGCCAGTGAAGGTAGGCGACGCCGCCGCGGATGTTCTGCGCCGGATCGGTCGAATCGGCGACGGAAAAGCGCGCGGCGGTCGCCGGGATCAGCTGCATCAGCCCCACCGCTCCGGCCGGGGACACCGCGTCGGCACGGCCCGCGCTTTCCACCGAGATGACCGAAAGCACCAGCGCCGGCGAGACCGCGGTGCCGGCGGTGACCTCGAGGATCTCGCGCCCGTGCGTGCGCGCGATCTCTTGCAAGGTCTGCAGGCGCGGGCTGCGCACCCCCTGCCCCTCCGGCGCCAAGTCAAGCGCGGCGAGCGCCGTCTCGAAGGCCCGCGCCCCGATGCCGGGCGGCACGATGGACCAGAACCAGTCGTGGCTTCCGGTCTCGACGACCGGCGGCGGCGGCTGGTCGTCGGCGGCGACGGGCGGCGGACGCGAGGCGCCGGGGAAAACCTCGGCCGCCAGCATCCGGGCCTGCTCCTCGGGATCGATCTGCACGGTGATCCGCCGCGTCGTGGCGCCCGAAGGCGGGGCGACCTTGCGGAAGGTGAATTCCGGATAGGGCGCGCGGGCCTCTTCGGCCGGGGCCGGCCCGGCCAGCGCGGCCGCCAGGGCCGCCACGGTCACCGCCACCGCGAAACGCACGCTGCCTCTCCGTCATGGTCTCGGCCGGGTCGTCCCCGCCGATGCGCGCCCGTTGTCGCAGAATTCGGCGCGGGATTCCAGTTTCGCGACGTTTCGGCCCGTTCCACGCATCGCCGCCAGACAAGCCGTCGTGGGCAAGCTTGCGGCAAGCCGATCGGGGTGTCAGATTTTTCCCATATATTTCATGTCTCTATGCGGCTTCGATCTTTTTTTCGAAGGCCACGAAATTCCCCGGAGGTGCCCAATTCGCGCCACGATTGAGGGGCCATATGTACCCATGCCGCGGCGGAAAGGCCGGACCGAAAGACCGGGTTCCGAAGCGGATGGCGCAAGACCGAACCACTGGAGAACAAGATGAAACTCTTTGCACTGATCAAGAAGTTCCGCCGTCAGGAAGAAGGCGCGGTGACCGTCGACTGGGTCGTGCTGACCGCTGCCGTGATCGGCCTCGGCGTCGCCGCCCTGACCGCCGTTTCGACCGGCACCTCGACGCTGACCGGCAAGATCTCGGCGAGCCTCGGCGCGCAGACCGTCGCCACCTACACCAACTGATCCCGGCATCGACCTAGCGATCCGGCTAAAGGCCGCGCCAGACAGGCGCGGCCTTCTGCCATCCGGCCCGCAGCGCGTCGGCGAAAGACCGCCAATGCCGCAAAGCCGCCGCAGCTTTCCCCCGAACCGCCCAACTCAAGCCAAGATTCGCCGGGAAAACTGGTATCCGTCCGGCCCTGTCGCCGGCCGAGGGGCTTAACGATGCCGGGCACGTCGCCCGACCGACCTGGAGGCCAAGATGAAGATGCATTCCCGCCTGGCGCGGTTCATCCGGGACCAACGCGCAGCCGTGACCGTTGACTGGGTGGTCCTGACCGCAGCCGTGCTGGGCCTTTGGATGCTCGCGATGAACGCGACCTCGAGCGGCACGCTGTCGATCAGCGAGAAGATCAGTTCGCACATCGCCAGCCAGACCGTTTCCAGCTGGTGACGGGGGCCCGCATCGCGACGGCGTGTTTCCGATCCGTGCAAATTCCGCCGGTCGGGCACGTTTCTACCACGCTTCCGCCGCAATCGCGGGGCTAGTTGGATCCAAGGCGGAAGGGGCCCGCCGGGAAAACGTTTCGGCCCCGCGAACACGCGGTTGAAAGGAAGACACAATGCGGATGGTGTTTGCACTGGTGCTGTTGCTGGGTCTCGGCCTGGCAGGCTTCGCTGTCTACATGGCACAGAACTACATGGCGCAGATCCAGGCCGAGCGCGACATGCTGGTCGCGGCCCAGGCCGAGGCGCCGGATCTTGTCGATGTCGTCGTCGCAAAGCGGCAGCTGAAATACGGTGACCGCATTCACCGGGAAGATCTTCAGACGATCAAATGGCCCCGCGGCAGCCTGCCCGAGGGCGTCTTTCACATGATCTCGGCCCCGGCCGACGCGCCGCCGGAAGCGCCGGCGGTCTTCGCCGCGAACGAGGCGCGCCCGCGGGCCGCGCTGCGCAGCTTCGAACCGTTCGAGCCGATCCTGGCCAGCAAGGTCACGCGGCCGGGTGTCGATGCCGGCATCACCTCGAACCTGTCGGCGGGCATGCGCGCGCTGGCCATCAAGGTCGACGTGACGACGGGCGTGTCGGGCTTCCTGCGGCCGGGCGACCGCGTCGACGTCTACTGGACGGGCAATGCCGGCGGCAAGGAGGTCACCAAGCTGATCCAGCCGGGCCTGCGCCTGATCGCCATCGACCAGAGCGCCGATGCCGATCGCAGCGAGGAAACCCTGATCGCCCGCACCGTCACGGTCGAGGCCAATTCCCAGCAGCTCGCGGCGCTGGCCCAGGCCCAGTCCACCGGCCGCCTGACCCTCGCCCTGGTCGGGTCCGACGACACCACGCTGTCCGAAACGGTCGAGATCGACCAGCGCCAGTTGCTGGGCATCAAGGAAGAACAGGTCGTGGTTGTCGAGCAGGAAGAGGTCTGCACGGTGCGCACGAACCGCGGCGGCGAAATCGTGGAAGTGGAAATTCCCTGCACGAATTGAACTTGACGCCGCGAATCACACCACCACATGCGGTAGGATGATTCGCGGCCACCCCCTATGGGTCGAGACTGTTGCGGGCATCACACAGGGTGGTGCCCGCACGGTCGTGAGATTGTTGCAATAAACCGACCTTTGCCGCATGGTGCATACACAAGAGCGTTAAGAACTCGTTCTGTCCCGCGTGATCCACAGAGGCAGGTCACATGAAGCTTAGATCTATTTTTCTGGCCGGAGTGATGGGAGTGACCGCCGTGGCGGTGACTCCTGACGTGCTCCTGGCCCAGTCCCTGAAAATCATGAACGCCCCGCAAGCCGACACTCTCGAAGTGCCGATGAACCGGGCCGTTGTCGTGGAATCGGACGTTCCGTTCGCGGAACTGTCGATTGCAAACCCCGGTATCGCCGATATTTCGACCCTGTCGGATCGCACCGTGTACATCCTGGGCAAGGCGCCCGGCCGCACCACGCTGACCCTTCTGGGCGCCGACGGCCGGCTGATCATGAATGTCGACGTCGCCGTGACGCCCGATGTTCAGGAGTTCAAGGAACGCCTGCGCCAGATCCTGCCCGGCGAGCAGATCGAGGTGCGCACCGCCAATGACGGCATCGTGCTGTCGGGCACCGTATCTTCGATCGCGCGGCTCGACCGCGCGCTCGACCTGGCGCGGCGCTATGCCGGCGACCGGGTGTCGAACCTGATGACCGTCGGCGGAACCCAGCAGGTGATGCTGAAGGTTCGCTTCGCCGAGATGCAGCGTTCGGTCAGCAAGCAGCTGTCCGGCAGCATCGGCTTCATCGACACCGACGCGATCGGTGCGGCGGGCAATATCGACGCCGTGAACAGCTTCATCAACAACCGGTCTTTCGTGACGGAAGCGACCGGCGCGATGGGCATCGGCTTCAACGCCGGCGGCGTCGAGTTCGGCGTCCTGCTCGAGGCGCTGGAATCGAAAGGCATGGTTCGCACGCTGGCCGAACCCAACCTGACGGCGCTGTCGGGACAGGAGGCAAGCTTCCTCGCCGGTGGCGAATACCCGATCCCGGTCGTCGGTGACGAAGGCTCGATCTCGATCGAGTACAAGCCTTTCGGTGTGCAGCTTGGCTTCATCCCGCGGGTGGTCGACGGCGACGTGATCAACCTTGCGATCACGGCGGCGGTTTCGGGCATCGACACGACCCTGACGGTGCAGAACGCCGGCTTCTCGGTCAACGCGTTCAAGCGGCGCGAGGCGCAGACGACGGTGGAAATGCGCGACGGCGAAAGCTTTGCCATCGCCGGCCTGCTGCAGGACGATTTCACCGACATCAACGGCCAGGTGCCGTGGCTCGGCGACATTCCGGTGCTTGGGGCGCTGTTCCGCAGCGCGGATTACCAGCGCGCGCAAAGCGAACTGGTCATCATCGTGACCCCCCATCTCGTCACGCCGACCCGCGGCGAGGCGCTGGCATTGCCGACCGATCGCGTCCGGCTGCCGACGGAAGCCGACCTGTTCCTGCGTGGCAAGACCTACTCCACCGGCCCGGCCGGCGAAGTGGCCCGGCAGGATTTCACCGGCTCCTACGGCTATGTGATGGAGTGAGACGATGCGCAACCTGATCCGATTTGCAATGGTCCCGGCTGCGCTCGTCGCTCTCGCGGGCTGTGACATGACCCGGGAAGCCGGGGCCGGCCTCGACCGCGGCACCTTCGGCGACGCGACCATGAACAACATGCTGATCCAGTCCGGCGAGTTGAGCTACATGGTGGCGCTGACCGAGAAATTCGCCGCCGATGTCCAGAACACGGTGAACTTCGAGTTCGACTCCGCCGTGCTCGACGCCGAAGCGCAGGAAATCCTGCGGCGGCAGGCCCACTGGATCAAGCAGTTCCCCGAGATCCGCTTCCGCGTCTACGGGCACACCGATCTCGTGGGGTCGAATGCCTACAACAAGAGCCTGGGCCAGCGCCGCGCCAACGCGGTGGTCGCCTATCTTGCCAGCCAGGGCGTGAGCCGCGCGCGGCTCGAGGCCGTCGCCTCCTTCGGCGAAACCCGGCCGCTGGTCTACACCGAGGGGCCGGAGCGTGCCAACCGCCGCACCGTCACCGAGGTCTCGGGCCTTGTCGCCCGGCGCCCGGCGCCTCTCGACGGCAAGTACGCGGAACTGATCTACCGCGAGTACGTGGCCAGCGCGATCCCGCCGCACCCGGTCGGGGCCCCGGCGCTGAACGTCAGCGGCGAGTGATCGGCCGCTCACCCGGTTGACAGAACGGATCAGCGGGGGCCTTCGGGCCCCCGTTTCCGTTTGCGCGCACCCTGCCCGTCTCGGCGGCCCGGTTCGGGCAAAACGCCGCATCCGATAGATTTTCCGCCAATCGGGCGCGCTTGGAAACGGAATGCTTACGACTTTCGGCTCCCATTGCCACGGTTCTCTCCGCGGGGTGCGGAACGTGAACAATGCACGGGATTTTTCGACGTGCGATCGGGGTGGCGTTTACCGGTGACCAAGGATGACAGCCCAGGATGGGCTGGTGGACCGCCGACCCCCAAGGCGAGGAAAGACAGGCATGAGTGGTAGCGCAGCAGTGCTTCAGCCGGAACCCGCACCGATCGTGGCCTGCACGATCGCGCGGGACGTGTCCAATTTCGATCTTCTGATCGAGGACATGGAGGCGGAGCTTGGTGAAAGCTGGGGCGATCTGACCTTCGACGACGCCGCGCAGTTTCTTGGCCAGCCCGAGGCGAGCGCGCTGGAATTCGTCGCGATCGCGGTGGATTCCGATGACGAGGGCGACCTGCCGCGGATCTCCGGCATCGTGACCCTGTGCAAGGACATGGGGCTGAAGGTGATCCTGATCACCGAGGAAATCAGCCCGATGGCGCTGCACCAGTTGCTCCGGCTGGGCGCCGACGACTTCGTGCCCTACCCGCTGCCGGAAAACGCGCTGCACGACGCGATCGAGCGGCTGCACCGCGCGCCGCCGCCCGGCGAGACGCCGGCGGCGCTGCATGGCCCGTCCGTGGCGAAGGGCGGCAACCGCGACGGCGTTGTGATCCCGGTGCACGGCATGGCCGGCGGCGTGGGGGCGACGACCTTCGCGGTGAACCTGGCCTGGGAACTGGCGACGGCCACGAAGAAGGACGGGCCGCGCGTCTGCCTGATCGACCTCGATTTCCAGCACGGCTCCGTCGCGACCTATCTTGACCTGCCGCGGCGCGAGGCGGTCTACGAATTGCTGTCTGACACCGCCTCGGCCGATCCCGACGCGCTGACCCAGGCCATGCTGACCTTTCAGGATCGGCTGCAGGTGCTCACCGCACCGTCCGAGATGCTGCCGCTGGACATCGTCACGCCGGACGACATCGCGCGGCTGGTCGAGCTTGCGCGCGCGACCTTCGACTTCGTCGTGATCGACATGCCCTCGACCGTGGTCCAGTGGACGGAAACGGTGCTGCATGCCGCGCATGTCTATTTCGTGCCGCTGGAACTGGACATGCGCTCGGCGCAGAACACGCTGCGGATGATCCGGGCGCTGAAATCCGAGGAACTGCCGGTCGAGAAGCTGCGCTTCGTGCTGAACCGGGCGCCGAAATTCACCGAACTGTCGGCGCGCGGCCGCGTGAAGCGGCTGGCCGAAAGCCTGGACATCGACCTCGAAGTGCAACTGCCCGACGGCTCCCGTCAGGTGACCCAGTCCAATGACCACGGCCTGCCGCTGGCCGAGACGGCGGGCAAGAACCCGCTGCGGCGCGAAATCCAGAAACTCGCCAAGTCGCTGCACGATCTCAACCGCGCGGCCGAAGCGGCCAAGACCTGAGCATGGAGACCTGACGCATGTTCTCGCGCTTCAAGAAGCCCGAAGGCACGCCGGTAAAGCCCAACGGCGCCGCCGCGCCCGGCGCGGCCCCGCCCGCCGAGACCGCGGCGAAACCCGGCCCCGCCGCCAAACCCGTCGTCGCGCGCAAGCCCGCAAGCCCGCCGACGCCGGCCCAGGCCGCCGCGGACCGGGAGCGCAAGCGCAAGGAAAAGATGAGCGAGTTGAAGGTGGAGCTGCACAAGCGGCTTCTGGACAACCTCAACCTCTCCGCTCTCGAACATGCCTCGGAATCCGACCTGCGCCAGGAGATCGTGGCGATTACCGGCGAGGCGCTGGAAGAGATGGGCGTCGTCCTGAACAAGGAAGAACGCACCACCCTGCACCAGGAGCTTTACGACGAGGTCATGGGCCTCGGCCCGCTCGAGCCGTTGCTGAAGGACGACACGATCAACGACATCCTCGTGAACGGCCCGCAGCAGATCTTCGTCGAGCGCGAAGGCAAGCTGGAACTGACCGACGTCACCTTCAAGGACGAACGCCACCTGTTGCGGATCATCGACAAGATCGTCTCGGCGGTGGGCCGGCGGGTCGATGAATCCAACCCCTATGTCGACGCGCGCCTCGCCGACGGGTCGCGGTTCAACGCGATGGTGCCGCCGATCGCGGTCGACGGGTCGCTGGTGTCGGTGCGGAAGTTCAAGAAGGAAAAGCTCGGGATCGACGATCTCGTGCGCTTCGGCGCGTTTTCCGAGGAAATGGCCGCCTATCTTCAGGCCGCCGTCGCCACCCGGCTGAACATCATCGTCTCGGGCGGCACCGGGTCGGGCAAGACCACCACGCTCAATGCGCTGTCGTCCTTCATCGACAATGCCGAACGGATCCTGACGATCGAGGACACAGCGGAACTTCAGCTTCAGCAGACCCATGTCGGCCGGATGGAAAGCCGTCCGCCGAACGTCGAGGGCAAGGGCGCGGTGACCCAGCGCGACTGTCTGCGCAACGCGCTTCGGATGCGGCCGGACCGGATCATCGTCGGCGAGACGCGCGGCGAGGAAGTCATCGACATGCTGCAGGCGATGAACACCGGCCACGACGGATCGATGACCACGATCCACGCCAACTCGGCCCGCGACGGGGTCAGCCGGCTTGAGAACATGATCTCGATGGCCGGGATCGAGATGCCGATCAAGGCGATCCGCGCGCAGATCGCCAGCGCCGTCAACCTGATCGTGCAGGCCAGCCGCCTGCAGGACGGCTCGCGCCGGATGGTGTCGATCACCGAGATCACCGGCATGGAGGGCGAGGTGATCTCGATGCAGGAGATCTTCCGCTACGAACGCCTCGGCCTCGCGCCGGACGGCAAGATCATCGGCCGGTTCACGGCGACGGGGATCCGCTCGAACTTCTCGGACCGGTTCCGCCAGTGGGGTTACGACCTTCCCGCCTCGATCTACGAGCCCGCCACGGAGTAGCGCATGGAAATCTCGCCGACCCCGATCATCTACGGTCTGATCTTCATCGCCGTCCTCTTGCTGGTCGAGGCGCTGTACCTCGCGGTGTTCGGCAAGTCGATCAGCCTGAACGCCAAGGTCAACCGCCGGCTCGAACTGCTGGAAAAGGGCGGGCAGCGCGAACAGGTTCTGGAACAGCTCCGCAAGGAGATGAGCCAGCACATGCACGCGCGGGGCATCCCGCTTTATTCGATCCTCGCGACCAAGGCGCAGCGCGCCAACATCGCGTTTTCTCCCAAGCAGCTGATCATGGTGATGGTGGCGCTTTCGGTGCTGGCCTTCCTCGCCCTGTCGATCGGCACCCAGGCCTCGCTTGGCGTGCGGATCGCGCTGGGTATCGCGATGGGGTTCGGCGGCGTCTATTTCTGGATCAACCGCAAGGCCAAGAAGCGGATGAGCATGATCGAGGAGCAGTTGCCCGACGCGGTGGAGCTGATGGTCCGCTCGCTCCGGGTCGGCCACCCGTTCTCCTCGGCGATCCAGATCGTCGCCAAGGAGGTCTCGGACCCGCTGGGCACCGAATTCGGCGTCATCGCGGACGAGGCGGCCTATGGCCGCGACGTGTCCGACAGCCTCAAGCACCTGGCCGAACGGATGGACATGCAGGATCTGCGCTTCCTCGCCGTGGCGGTGACGATCCAGCAGCAATCGGGCGGCAACCTTGCCGAAATCCTCGACGGGCTTGCCAAGGTGATCCGGGCGCGGTTCCGGCTGTTCCGGCGCGTCAAGGCGATCACCGCCGAGGCGAAGTGGTCGGGCGCGTTCCTGTCGGGCTTCCCGCTGGTCGTGCTCGGGGTCATCCAGGTCACCAAGCCGGACTACTACGACACGGTGAAGGACACGCCCTATTTCATCCCCGCGGCGCTGGTCGTGTTCGTGATGCTGGGCATCAACATGTTGTTCATGAAGATGATGGTCAACATCAAGGTCTGAGGGCGGCGCGATGGAATTCCTGCAACCGATCAACGACTGGCTGGTGGCCGAATTCGGCCCGCTCGGCCCGCTCGCCGCGGTCTTCGGCCTTGGCGTGGTGCTGATGGCCGTCGTGCTGCCGACGCTGATGCGCCGGCAGATCGACCCGCTGGCAAAGCTCAAGCAGCCGCGCGGTGAACAGTCCAACAGCGCGATGCGCAAGCAGCCCGGCGGGCCGGGACAGAAGAAGGGGTTGCGCCACGACGCGGCCGGCGCCGACAAGCTGGAACGCTTCGCGCATTTCCTCGAACCCAAGACCGAAGAGGAAATGAGCTCGGCCAGGCTGAAGATGCTGCAGGCCGGCTATCGCAGCCGCAACGCGGTGCGCACCTTCCATGCCGTGCAGTTCGCGCTGGGCATCGGCTTTCTCGTCATCGGCGTGGGCTATGCGATCGTGTCGTCGGCGGGCCAGCCGCTCGACACCACGAACCTGATCCTGTCGGTGATCATCCCCGGCGCGATCGGCTACTACCTGCCGCGCTACTGGGTCGAACGCCGGCTTCAGACCCGGCAGCAGGAGATCCAGGACGGGTTTCCCGACGCGCTCGACATGCTGCTGGTTTGCGTCGAGGCCGGCCAGTCGCTCGATCAGGGGATCATCCGGGTCGCGAAGGAGTTGCGCGCCGGCTTCCCCGCGCTCGCCGAGGAATTCGAGACGATCGCGGCCGAGATCAAGGCCGGCAAGGACAAGCCCACGGTGCTGCGCGGCTTCGCAGAACGGGCGGGGGTGGCCGACGTGTCGTCCTTCGTCACGGTGATGATCCAGTCGCAGACCTTCGGCACCTCGATCGCCGAGGCGCTGCGCGTCTACGCGGCCGAAATGCGCGACAAGCGGGTGATGCGGGCCGAGGAAAAGGCCAACAAGCTGCCCACGAAGATGACTCTGGGCACGATGATGTTCACGGTGCCGCCGCTTCTGATCATCCTTGTCGGCCCGTCGGTTTACGATATGATGCAGCTGTTCGCACAGGCCATCCGTTGACCGCATGATCCAACGCCCGGTGCCGGGCGCTGTCCTGGCCCTTTTATTGCTGGCCGCCTGCAACCAAGCGGGCGGCCTTGGCGCATCGAATTCGCCCTTCCCGCCCGCCGGACGGCTCGATCCCGGCGAGGCGATCGACGGGCTGACCGTGGGTCATCGCCTGATGGATGCCGGGCAGTACGAACTGGCGCTCAAGGCGTATCTGCGCGCCGGGGCGGAACGCGGCATGACGGTCGATGTTCTGTCTGCGATCGGCTCGGCCAATCTCAAGCTCGGGCGGCTGGGCCAGGCCGAGGACATCCTGCGCCGCGCCATCGAGGTCGACGAGCGCTTCGTGCCGGCCTGGAACAATCTCGGCGTGGTGCTGATGGAACGCGGCCAGTACGGCGAGGCCGGCGAGGTCTTTCGCCGGGCCTATGCCCTCGATGCCGCCCGGTCGGAAGAGATCCGCCAGAACCTGCGGCTGGCGCTCGCAAAGCGCGACGAAGCCGAGTATGATGGCGAGGAAGCGAGTGAATTGCGTTTGTTCCGGCGCGGTCCGGGGGAATACCTTCTCCTGACCACGCCCTGAGGCCGGCAGCCGCCGGGCAAGAACCGACAAGGCCCGCGCAGAACCGGGCGCATCCCAGGCAGTGACGACCAGTTCGACAGGCACCAGACCCCATGCGACAGAGATTTCCCCTGCTTTGCCTCCTCGCCGCGACCGGGCTTGTCGCCGGGTGCGAGAACACCGGTGACGAGGAAGCGCGCCGCACGCTCGAGGCCGTCAACGTCATCGACGAGTCGAACCTCAACGACATCATGCTGACGGTCGCCGACCCGGAGGAGGCGGTGAACTACTTTCGCAAGGCCACCGCGCAGCAGCCCGACAGGATCGATCTGAAGCGCGGCCTTGCCAAGTCGCTGGTCCGCGCGCAGCGGCCGGCGGAGGCCGCGCCGGTCTGGGCCCAGGTCGTCGCCTCGCCCGGCGTGACCAATGCCGACCGGGTGGAATATGCCGACGCGCTGATCCGCACCAACGACTGGAAGGGCGCCGAGGCGGCGCTGGCCGCGACGCCGCCGACCTACGAGACCTACCAGCGCTACCGGCTGGAAGCGATGGTCGCCGACAGCAAGAAGGAATGGTCGAAGGCCGATTCCTATTACGAGACGGCGGCGGGGCTGACGACGCGGCCCTCGGGTGTGCTCAACAACTGGGGGTTCTCGAAGCTCAGCCGGGGCGACGCGGCGGGCGCGGAACGGCTGTTCACGGAATCCCTGCGCTTCGATCCCGCGTCGTTCACGACCAAGAACAACCTCGTTCTCGCCCGGTCGGCGCAGCGCAAGTACGATCTGCCCGTGGTCTCGATGACCCAGACGGAACGCGCGATGCTGTACTACACGGCCGGCCTGGCGGCGGTGAAGCAGGGCGACCTGACGATCGGGCGCGGGCTTTTGCAAGAGGCGCTCGACACGCATCCGCAGTATTTCGAGGAAGCCGCGCGCGCGATCGCCGCGCTCGATTCCGCCCCGTCGACCGGCGGCTGATCCGGCCATGTCCCCGGTTCTGTCGCAGGCCAACCTCGCCTTCCTGCCCGTCGCGCTGCCGATCTGCTTCTACATCGTCTGGACCGACCTGAAGTTCATGCGGATCCCGAACATCGCGGTGCTGGCGCTGTTCGCCGGTTTCGTTCTGATCGGCCCGTTCGTCCTTGACCTCGGCGACTATGCCTGGCGGTTCGCCCATGTCGCCGTGGTGCTGACGATCGGCTTCGTCCTGAACCTCATCGGCGGGTTCGGCGCGGGCGACGCGAAGTTCGCCGCCGCGATGGCGGCTTTCGTGCCGCTGTCGGATGCGACCTTCGTGATCTACCTGTTCGCCGGGTTGCTTCTTGCGGCCTGGGCGACGCATCGGCTGGCCCGGCGGGTGCCGGCGATCCGCCGCGCCACGCCGGACTGGATTTCATGGGACCGCCGCGATTTCCCGATGGGCATCGCGCTGGGCCCGACCCTGGCGATCTACCTTGCGATCCCCGCCTTCCTTTAAGGCTCCGGCCGGTAGAGGGCATAGAGCGGCGTGTCGCGGACCTGTGTCAGCGCGACACCCTCGGCGACCAGCGCCTTGGCGACCCGGTCGCGCACGTCCGTCGACATCGGGCAATGCGGAACCAGCACGTAGTCGGCATTTCCGATCCCAGGCAGGCCGTCGTAGTGCCACGGCGCGCCACCCTTGAGCGGCCGGAAATCGCCAAACAGCCAGAACCCCGACAGAAGGTCCGCCCCGAAGACCGCCGAACCGGCATATCCCGCCGCCTCGAGGTCGCGCGCGATGACCGTGAAGACCGCGGTATAGCCGGCCTCGCTGCTGCAGTCCTCGACGGGCGCGCCGGCCAGCATCACCGGTTCATCGGTCTCGACCTGCGCGGCGAAGGCCTCCAGCCCGGTGCCCGGCCCGTCGCCCGGCACCCGGATGTAGCGCCGCCAGTAGCGTTCCTTGTCGCCCAGCACGTCGGCGAGAGCCGGGTTTCCGGTGACCAGTGGCACCATGTCCTCGGTGTCGCGGGACAGGTGATGCAGCGGGCTCGAGACGACGTTGATCGCCGATGGCGCGCCATTCGCCAGCGCCACCACCGCGACCAGCGTCAGGGCCTGACGCAGGTTCCAGCCCCGCCGGTTCACCACCTCCGGCCCCGGTCGGAGCGCCAGCACCACGAAGGCGAGGAGGTAGATCCACTGCGGATCGTTGCCCCAGTTCTGCCAGGTGACGTAGACGAAGCCCGGCAGCAGGACGAGAAGGATCAGCCCGGCGGTCTTCGCCGCGGTCTGACGCAACAGAACCACCGCCGCGCTGAGCGCCAGCGACGCCGTCAGATGCTCGGGCCCCGAGACCACCAGATCGATGCTATCCCCCGGCATCGCCCGGAACTCCGACCCCGCCACGGTCAGCAGGTCGCCGGCATAGGCCAGCCAGAAGGCCGGGCCGGCAAGGATCGTCACCACGACAGCCACCGCCAGACCGGCCATCACGGCCGCCCGGATCGCGCGCCCGTCGCGCGCGATCAGCAGCGCCAGCGCCACGGGCGGAAGGAAGGCGATGAAATAGGTCATCTTGGTCAAGGCCATCCCGGCCAGCGCCAGCCCGACGATCGCCCCGTCCAGCGCCGGCCGCGCCGGGCCGCGCGGCGGCAGCAGCACGAGCGGCAGCGCGATATAGGCCAGCGCCCAGGCCCAGCGGTTGTAGTGCATCGAGATCGACACCACGCGCGCCGCGTCGCCATGGATCACCGCCAGGACCAGCGCGAGCACGTAAAGCCCGTAAAGATAGCCCCAGGCGCCCGGAATCCGGCTTGCCGCGACCCGGATCACCGCCGGCAACAGCGCCAGCGCCACGGCGACCTGCGCCAGCAGGATCGCCTGCCCCGCGGTCGATCCCGCCGCGACGAAGGCCGAGATCGGCGCGATCGCCAGCACCCCGATCGGCGTCATGAAATCCAGATGCGGCCATTCCCCCGCCGCCATCCGCATGATCATGTCCAGAAGGTGCAGCGTATCGCCTTCATGCATGTCGATGAAGAAGCCGCCCTTGGCGACAAGCGCACCCGCCCAGGCCGCTAGGCCAAGCCCCAGCACCAGCGTCAGGCGCAGCCAGCGCAAATCCGTCATTCGTCCAATCCCGTCCCCGAACGGTTCATCATTTGGCCATATTGCCCGGTCACGGTTGTATCGACACGTCTGCCGGATTGGCCCTCGGGTGAAACGATCGCACGGATTCGGTGGATTTAGTGCAAAGACGACGCAGAACCGGGGAATTCTGACATGACGATGCATGCCGCCGACGCGATCGAGCAGATCACCGCCGTGCAACCGCCGCCGCCGCCCAGAACGCTGGCCGAAACCGGGCTGTCGCCGGTGATGATGCGCGACATCCTTCTCAAGACGATGTTCCGCATGAACCTCGAACAGGCCTCGGAAATCGCGCGGATGATCTGCCTGCCGATTCCGCTGACGCAGGAACTGATCGACCTGTGCCGCAGCCAGAAACTGGTGGAGGCGACCGGCACGCTGCACGCGACCTCGGGCAACGAGATGGGCTATCAGCTGGCCGACGCCGGCAAGGCGCGGGCGCTGGATGCGCTCAGCCAGTCGGAATACTACGGCGCGATGCCGATCCCGCTGGCCGACTATGCCGAACAGGTCAAGCGCCAGTCGATCCGCAACATCAAGATGTCCCGGACGCAGCTGATGTCGGCGATGGGCCACCTGATCCTGCCCGACAGCCTGATCGACCATCTCGGCCCGGCGGTCGGCTCGGGCCGGTCGATCCTGATGTACGGCCCGCCCGGCAACGGCAAGTCCTCGATCTCGAACGGCATCCGCGACGCGCTGGGCGACCGGATCTACGTGCCGCGCGCGGTCGAGTATTCCGGCCAGGTGATCACCGTCTACGACCCGATCGTGCATACCGCCGTGTCCTCGGGCGAGGACAACCCGCTCAGCCTGCGCCGCGCCTCCAACCGCTACGACGGGCGCTACGTGCATTGCGAAAGACCGACGGTGATCACCGGGGGCGAGTTGTCGCTCGACATGCTGGACCTGACCTACAACCCGACGGCCCGCACCTACACGGCGCCGTTGCAGATGAAATCGACCGGCGGCGTGTTCATCGTCGATGACCTCGGCCGACAGGCCGAGCCGCCGCAGAAACTGATCAACCGGTGGATCGTGCCGCTGGAGGAATCGAAGGATATCCTCGCCCTGCAATCGGGCGAGAAATTCGAGGTGCCGTTCGACACGCTGGTGATCTTCTCCACCAACTTCCACCCCAACGAGATCTTCGACAAGGCGGCGCTGCGGCGGATCTTCTTCAAGATCAAGATCGACGGCCCCTGCCAGGAGGACTTCCTGAAGATCTTCGCACTGGTCGCGAAGAAGAAGGGCATGCCGCTCGACGAGGACTCGCTGCTGCACCTGCTGAAGGCGAAGTATCCGACCATCGACAATATCTATGCCAACTACCAGCCGGTGTTCCTGATCGACCAGATGATGGCGATCTGCGAATTCGAGGGGCTGCCCTACCAGATGACGCCGGACCTGATCGACCGCGCCTGGGCCAACATGTTCGTGCGCGACGAAAAGATCACGCACTGACGGCCCTGTTCGTCCGCCTGCGGCCGGCCTAGATTGGCGGGCATGGCCGCCGCAGCCCTGCCCGCCCCGTTCGACGCCTGGTTCGCCGCCCGCGGCTGGGCGCCGCATCCGCATCAACTGGCGCTGCTGGACCGGTCCGCCGCACCGGCCAGCCTGCTGGTCGCGCCGACCGGCGGGGGCAAGACACTTGCCGGATTCCTGCCAAGCCTAATCGAGATTGCCGAAAAACCGCAATCCGGCTTGCACACCCTGTACATTTCGCCATTGAAGGCACTGGCCGCCGACATCCGCCGCAACCTCACCCGCCCGGTCGAGGAGATGGCCCTGCCGATCCGGATCGAGGATCGGTCGGGTGACACCGGGGCGGGGCAGAAACGCCGGCAGCGGGCCGATCCGCCGCAGATCCTGCTGACCACGCCCGAAAGCCTCGCCCTGCTTCTGAGCTATCCCGACGCGCCGCGGATCTTCGCGGGATTGACCCGCGTGATCGTCGACGAGGTGCATGCCCTGGCCGAGTCGAAACGCGGCGACCAGCTGATGCTGTGCCTCGCCCGGCTCGACCGGCTGTGCCCCGGCCTGCGGCGTGTCGGCCTGTCGGCCACGGTGGAAGACCCCGGCGCGATCGCCCGGTTCCTCGCCCCGGCGCGCGGCGCGGCCGATATCCTTTTCGCCGATCCCGGCCCGGACCCGGATATCGCGATGCTGGAAACCGATCAGCCGCCGCCCTGGGCCGGTGGCGGCGGGCGCCACGCGATCCCGGCGATCCTCGACCAGGTGCGCCGGCATCGCACAACGCTGATCTTCCACAACACCCGCGCCCAGGCCGAGCTGTTCTTCCGCGACCTGTGGCTGGCCAATGACGAGGGCCTGCCGATCGGCATCCATCACGGCAGCCTCGCGCGCGAACAGCGCAGGAAGGTCGAGGCCGCGATGGCCGAGGGCAGCCTGCGCGCGGTGGTCTGCACCGGTTCTCTCGATCTCGGGATCGACTGGGGCGACGTGGATCTGGTGATCCAGGTCGGCGCGCCGAAGAACGTCAAGCGGCTGGTGCAGCGGATCGGGCGCGCGAACCACCGCTACAACGCGCCGTCGAAGGCGCTGCTGGTGCCCGCGAACCGCTTCGAGGTGATCGAATGCCGCGCCGCGCTGGAGGCCGTGCGCGCCCGCGACCTCGACGGCGAACCGCGCGGGCCGGGGCCCCGTGACGTGCTGTGCCAGCAGATACTGATCGCCGCCTGCGCCGGCCCCTTCGCCGCCGACGATCTCTTTGCCGAAGTCACGCAGGCCGGCCCCTATGCCGCCCTGGCCCGGCCCGAGTTCGACGCCTGCCTCGATTTCGTGGCCACCGGCGGCTACGCGCTCAGGGCCTACGACCGCTGGCAGCGCCTGATGCAGCGCGACGGGCTGTGGCAGCTGCGCGACCCGCGCGCGGCGCAGCGCATCCGCATGAACCTTGGCACGATCGTCGACAGCGAGCTGGTGAAGGTGCGGATGCGCGGCCGCGGCGGTGCGCCGCTGGGCGAGATCGAGGAAGCCTTCGCGGCAACGCTCACCGCCGGCGATACCTTCCTGATCGGCGGCGAGGTGGTGCGCTACGAGGGCCTGCGCGAGATGACAGTCGAGGTCAGCCGCGACCGGGGCCGCCAGCCGAAGATCGCGGTCTTTTCCGGCACCAAGTTCGCCACCTCCACGCAGTTGTCCGACCGCATTCTCGGGATGTTCGGCCAGCCCGATTGGCCCGGCCTGCCCCGCCACACGCGCGACTGGCTGGCCACCCAGCGCCGGGTCAGCCGGCTGCCCGAGCCGGGCCGGCTGCTGGTGGAAAGCTTCCCGCACGACGGGCGCGAACACCTCTGCGCCTACGGGTTCGCCGGCCGCAACGCGATGCAGACGCTGGGGCTTTTGCTGACCCGCCGGATGGAGGAAGAGGGGCTTGCGCCGCTGGGCTTCGTGTCGACCGACTACGCCGTGCTGATCTGGGGGCTGGAGAGGGTGACCGGCGCGACCGCCCTGTTCGATCCGGCCCGCCTGCGCGAGGGGTTCGAAACCTGGCTGGCCGGGAACGCGGTGATGAAGCGCACCTTCCGCTCCACCGCGCAGATCGCCGGCCTGATCGAACGCAACCTGCCGGGCCTGCGCAAGACCGGCCGCCAGGCGACCTTCTCGACCGATATCCTGTACGACACGCTGGCGCGGCACGATCCCGGCCACCTGCTGTTGCGGATCACGCGCGAAGAGGCGATGCGCGGGCTGGTCGATTTCGGCCGGATCGAGGCGATGCTGGCCCGCACCGCCGGCCGGATCGACGCGGTGCGGCTGGACCGGGTGACGCCCCTGGCCGCGCCGCTCTTGCTGGAGGCCGGGCGCATCCCCGTCGAGGGGCAGGGCCGCGAACGGCTTGCGGCGGCGGAAGCCGCCCGGCTGATGGCCGAAGCCGGGCTTGCGGAGTCGGGCGGCAACGCCTAATTCGCGGCGCATGTCCAGCCACCCGCTGACCTTGCACGGTATCCCGCTGACTGCCCGGGCCTCGGGTGCGTTGTGGTGGCCCGACCGGCGCACGCTCGTCGTATCCGACCTGCATCTGGGCAAGTCCGAACGGCTGGCCCGCCGCGGCGGCCCGCTCTTGCCGCCCTACGACAGCGTCGAGACGCTGATGCGGCTCGACGCGGAACTCGCCGCGCTCGATCCCGCGACGGTGATATGCCTGGGCGACAGTTTCGACGATCTCGCCGCCGCCGCCCTGCCGGAGACCGAAACGCTGTGGCTGTCACGGCTGATGGCCGGGCGGCGCTGGATCTGGATCGCGGGCAACCACGATCCCGGCCCCGTCGAGATCGGCGGCAGCCATGTCGCCGAACTGGCGGTGGACGGGCTGCATTTCCGTCACGAGGCGCGGCCCGGCGCCCAGGCGGAGATTTCCGGCCATTTCCATCCCAAGGCCCGGCTGGGCGGCCGGTCGCGGCCCTGCTTTCTGGCCGATGCCGCGCGGATCGTCATGCCGGCCTTCGGCAGCTATACCGGCGGCCTGTCATGCACCGCGCCGGCCTTGCGCGCGATCATGGCCGAGGATGCGCTGGCGATCGTCACCGGCGGCACCGCGCTGGCCGTGCCGCTACGGGCGCTGTAGCCGTCACAGCAGGCCCTGGTTCGCCACGGTATCGTGAAACCGGCGGCTGACCGGCACCCGGTCGCCATCGGCCAGCCGCAGGAACAGCCGCGCCCCATCGCGTTCGGAGCCGATCACCGCCTCCCAGGCGACCCAGTGCGAACGATGCACCTGCGCGCCCTCGAGCCCGTCGACTTCCGTCAACGCGTCGGAAAACCGCAACAGCAGTTCCGCCCGGCCCTTGTCGGTGAACACGTCGAGATAATGGTCGCGCGCCGAGATCCGCAGGATGTTGCCCTGCAGGTCGGTTTCGATCCGCTCCAGCAGCCGTGGCGGCGGGGCCGCAGGATCGGATGCGGTATCCTCGGTCTCTGCCGCCATCGCCGGGGCGCGGCCGTCGAGGCTGCCGAACCGCAGGAAATGCTCGTCGAGCGCCCAGCGGATCAGTTGAACGCCGAAGGTGACGATCACGACGAAGATGAAGAAGTCGCGCAGCGGCGGCACCGCGCTCTCGCCGAAATACGCCGCCGAGTAGAACCAGATCGGCGGCGACAGGGCGAAGGACATCAACAGCGCCACGACCACCTTCTCGAGAAGTGGATGCGTGGGCTCCAGCCAGATTTCGATCGCCACCCGGATCGCCTTGCCGACAACGATCGATCCCGCGACGATCACGCACCAGTAGATCGCCCGTTTCGTGAACGCCACGTCGATCGTGCCGAACGGGCCGCCCAGCGTCAGCATGAGCGACAGCACGGCCCAAAGGATGTAGGGCAGCGGGGAACGCAGGGCTGTCTTGAATTCGCTTGTAAAACTCGGCATTGCCAACTGCAAAACAACGATCTCTTTCCCACGCATAGGTAAGCCTTGCACCCCGATTGGGCAAGTCGGTAGGCTTAGCGCCTGCGCAACGGACCAGGGCCACCCGCATGTCGAACGATAGCCTGGCGCCCGACAGGGCCGCGGCAATCCGCGAAAGCTTTGCCGCGCAAAGCCTGATGACGACGTTCGGAGCCGAGCTTGCGGAGATCGGCGCGGGGCGCTGCGTGGTCACGGCCCCGATCGTGCCGGGCGCGCGGCAGCAGCAGGGATACGGCCATGCCGGGCTGACCTTCGCGCTGGGCGACAGCGCCGCGGGCTATGCCGCGCTCGGCCTGATGCCCGCCGGCAGCGAGGTGATGACGGTCGAGATGAAGATCAACCTGACGGCCCCGGCCGCCGGGACGCGGCTGATCGCGACCGGCCGTGTGGCGAAGGCGGGCCGCCGGCTGACCGTGGTCACCGCCGAAGTCGAGGCCGAGACCGAGGACGGCACGCGGCGCACGGTGGCGCTGTTGCAGGGCACGATGATCCCGGTGCCGGCGTCCGACACCGCCGGCTGACGCGTCAGGCCGTCAGCCCCTCGGGCTCGGCCAGTCCATGCGCCCGGCAACAGGCGGTGACGGTGTTGGCCAGAAGGCAGGCGATCGTCATCGGCCCCACCCCGCCCGGCACCGGCGTGATCGCGCCCGCGACCGCGACGGCCGAGTCGAAATCGACATCCCCCACCAGCTTCGTCTTGCCGTCGCGCTCCACCCGGTTGATGCCCACGTCGATCACCGTCGCGCCGGGCTTGACCCAGTCACCGGGGATCATCTCGGGCCGGCCCACGGCGGCGACGAGGATGTCGGCGCGGCGGCAGACCTCGGCCAGGTCGCGGGTGCGGCTGTGCGCGATCGTGACCGTGCAGCTGTCACCCAGGAGAAGCTGCGCCATCGGCTTGCCGACGATGTTCGACCGGCCGACCACGACCGCCTCCATCCCCGACAGCGCGCCGTGATGGTCGCGCAGCATCATCAGGCAGCCGAGCGGCGTGCAGGGCACCATGGCCTTCTGCCCGGTCCCCAGCAGACCGACGTTCGAGATGTGGAACCCATCGACATCCTTCGCCGGATCGATCGCGTTGATCACGAGGTCGGCGTCGAGATGGCCCGGCAAGGGCAGTTGCACGAGAATGCCGTGCACCGCCGGATCGGCGTTCAATCGCGCGATCAGCGCCATCAGATCGGCCTCTGGCGTCTCGGCGTCGAGCTTGTGCTCGAAGCTCGCCATGCCCGCCTCGGCGGTCTGCTTGCCCTTGTTGCGCACGTAGACCTGGCTGGCCGGATCCTCGCCCACCAGCACCACGGCGAGGCCCGGCGTGATGCCATGCTCTTCCTTCAGGCGGGCCACGTGGCCGGCCACCCGGGCGCGTACCTTGGCCGCAAAGGCCTTTCCGTCGATGATCTTGGCGGTGGTCATGTCGCTCGTCCTCCATCCGGCCCCCGGCGGGGGACTGGCCCGCGTCCGGCCACGCCGGACGCCGGGCGGGCGGGGTTCGATGCCCCGCCCGCCCGCGCTTGCCTCAGAACAGGCCCTCGACCTGGCCTTCGTCGTTCAGCCGGATGACCTCGGCCGACGGCACCCGCGGCAGGCCCGGCATCGTCATGATCTCGCCGCAGATCACCACGATGAACCCGGCGCCGGCCGACAGCCGCACCTCGCGCACCGGCACCGAGTGGCCCGTGGGCGCTCCGCGCAGGTTGGGATCGGTCGAGAAGCTGTATTGCGTCTTGGCCATGCAGACCGGCAGGTGGCCGTAGCCCGCGTCTTCCCAGGCCTTGAGCTGGGCGCGCACCGACTTGTCGGCCAGCACCTCGTCGGCGTGGTAGATGCGCTTGGCCACCGTCTCGATCTTCTGGAACAGCGGCATGTCGTCGGGATAGAGCGGCGCGAAATTCGCGCTGCCGGATTCCGCCAGCTGCACGACCTTGTGCGCAAGATCCTCGACCCCGGCCGAGCCGTGCGCCCAGTGCTTGCACAGGATCGCCTCGGCCCCCTGTTCGGCGACATAGGCCTTGACGGCGGCGATCTCGGCCTCGGTGTCGGAATGGAAGTGGTTGATCGCCACCACCACCGGCACCCCGAAGCTCTTGACGTTGGCGATGTGGCGGCCAAGGTTCGGGCAGCCCTTCTTCACCGCCTCGACATTCTCCGGGCCAAGATCGGCCTTGGCGACGCCGCCGTTCATCTTCATCGCCCGCACGGTCGCGACGATCACCGCCGCGGCGGGTTTCAGCCCGGCCTTGCGGCACTTGATATCGAAGAACTTCTCGGCGCCGAGATCGGCGCCGAAGCCCGCCTCGGTCACCACGTAGTCGCCCAGCTTCAGCGCGGTCTTCGTGGCGATGACCGAGTTGCAGCCATGCGCGATGTTGGCGAACGGGCCGCCATGCACGAAGGCCGGGTTGTTTTCCAGCGTCTGCACCAGGTTCGGCTGCATCGCGTCCTTCAGAAGAACGGTCATCGCGCCGTCGGCCTTGATGTCGCGCGCGTAGATCGGTTCCTTCGCGCGGGTATAGGCCACCACGATATCGCCCAGCCGCTTCTGCAGGTCGGCAAGGTCGGTGGACAGGCACAGGATCGCCATCACCTCTGAGGCGACGGTGATGTCGAAGCCGGTCTGGCGCGGGAAGCCGTTGGCGACACCGCCCAGCGACACGACGATGTCGCGCAGCGCGCGGTCGTTCATGTCCATCACCCGGCGCCAGGTCACCCGGCGCTCGTCGATGCCCAGTTCGTTGCCCCAGTAGATGTGGTTGTCGATCATCGCCGACAGAAGGTTGTGCGCCGCGGTGATCGCGTGGAAATCGCCGGTGAAGTGAAGGTTCATCTCCTCCATCGGCACGACCTGCGCATGGCCGCCGCCGGCCGCGCCGCCCTTCATGCCGAAGTTCGGGCCGAGGCTGGCCTCGCGGATGCAGATCACCGCCTTCTTGCCGATCCGGTTCAGCCCGTCGCCGAGGCCCACGGTGGTGGTGGTCTTGCCTTCGCCCGCCGGCGTCGGGTTGATCGCGGTGACGAGAATGAGCTTGCCGTCGGGCTTGCCCGCGAGGCTCTGGATGAACTCCTGGCCGACCTTGGCCTTGTCATGGCCGTAGGGCAGCAGGTGCTCGGTCGGGATGCCCAGCTTCGCGCCGATCTCCTGGATCGGTCTCTTCTTCGCGTCGCGGGCGATCTCGATGTCGGTTCTGTGGCTCATGTCGGGCTCCCTGGGCAGGCGGACGGACCTGTTCGAGGCCCCCTTTAGCCTGCCATGGCGGCAGCCATCGGCGCGATTGCGACATTTTCGCCCCCGGAACCGGCCAGCACCCCGCGCCCGGTTTCGCATGGGAAACCCGCGTCCGGCCCCGGCAACGCCGCGCGGGGCGGTTCAGCCGGCGCCGGCCCAGGCCGGCTGGTCCGGCAGGAACACGGCCAGCGGATCGCCCAGCGCGATGCGGCCCGGCCGTTCGACCCAGGCGGTGATGCCGCGCCGGCCCCGCGCCGCCCGGCGGAACCCGCCGCCCCGGCCGGGGTGATCGGCATCGATCTCCTTGCCCGGCCAGGGGCACGGGCCGTTTTCCAGATCCACCGCGATCGTCGCGCCCGAGGGCGCCTGCAGCCGCGTGGCCGGCGGCAGATGCGAGAAATCCGGCAGGCCGGAGACCACCATCGACGCGCCGAGCAGCGCGGGCGACACCTCGGCCAGGCCCAGCGCCGCGGCGATCCCAGCCAGATCCTCGGCCGACAGGATCGACAACTGCCGGGTATTGCGGATCGGTGTGCCGCGCTTCGGATGCAGGTTCAGCACGCGCGAGCACGAGGGCCGGGTGAGCCCGCCGTGATCCTCGCCCGGGAAACCCTCGAACCCGGCCTCGACGGCGTCGAGCGGATCGGCGCGCAAGCTTCTTACGCGGCTTTCCACCCGGCCCAGCCAGGTGACGGTGGCGATCAGGTCGATCCTGCGCAGCCCGGCCATCGTAATCGCCTCAGCCGCGGGTCAGGATCAGGAACAGGCGACGGAACGGGAACAGCACACTGCCGTCCGCCTCGGCCGGATAGGCCGCCACCAGCGCCTCCTCGTAGCGGGCGACGAAGGCCGCCGCCTCGTTCGCGTCCATCGCATCGAGGAAGGGCCGCATCGCCGTCGCCTCGGTGAAGCGGCGGACGGGATGCGCGCCCTCGGCCGGGGCGAGGCGCTGGATGTAGTCGGTTTCCCAGGCGTCGACCTGGCCCAGCGGGGTAAGCAGCCGAACGTAGTCGACCGGCGCCATCACCCGCGGCATCCAGCCCGACAGATCGAAACGGTCCGGGAACATGTCGGCGGCGATGTCGCGCAGGAAACGGTGCGAGGGCGCGAATTCCTGCCGCGGCATCTGCACCGCAAGCGCCCCGCCCGACGCGACGATGCCGGCCAGCCGGGGAAACAGCCCGCGATGATCGGGCAGCCAGTGCAGCAGCGCGTTGGAAAACAGCAGCGCCGCGGGCGCGGCGGGCGCCCATGCGCCCGCGTCGGCCTCGACCAGGGCGCCATAGATGCCGCCCGCCCGCGCCCTTGCCAGCATCGCGGGCGAGGCATCGACCCCGGTGAGGGTCCGGTCCGGATAGCGCGCCGCCAGCGCCGGCCCCGCCGCACCGGCGCCGCAGCCCAGGTCGACGACGTCGCCCGCCGGCAATTGCGGAACCCGCGCCAGCAAATCCAGCGCGGGCCGCAGCCTCAGGTCGCGGAACCGGGCATAGGCCTCCGGATCCCAATCCGACATGATGTCAGACCGAGGGCTCCGGCAGGCCGCCGCCCTTCGGCGCCTTGGGCTTGGTCTTGGGAATCGCGGTGACCGAGGCGGTGCCGCCGGGCGCGCCAGCGCCGGACTCGTCGTCGTCCGAATCCAGCGGTTCGCCCGCGATCACCTTGCGGATCTCGTCGCCGGTCAGCGTTTCGTATTCCAGAAGACCCTTGGCCAGGCGCTCGAACTCCTCCTTCTTGTCCAGGAGAATCTGCCGGGCGTTCTGATAGCCTTCGTCAACCAGCCGCTTGACCTCTTCCTCGATCAGTTCCTTGGTCTTGGCCGAAACCGAGAAGCCGCCGGTATTGCCGGAATAGCCCTCGTGCGCCTCCGAATAGTCGATGTTGCCGACGAGGTCGGACATCCCCCACCGCATCACCATCGCGCGGGCGATCTGGCTGGCTTGCTGGATATCCCCCGCCGGGCCGTTCGACACGCGCTCCTCGCCATAGGTAATGATCTCGGCCGCCTTGCCGGCCATCGTCATGGTGATCTTCTGCTTCGCCTCGTCCTTGTGGAAGTTCAGCTTGTCCATCTCCGGCAGGCTGACCACCATCCCCAGCGCGCCGCCGCGCGGGATGATCGTGGCCTTGTAGACCGGGTCGCATTTCGGCAGCGCCATGCCGACGACCGCGTGCCCGGCCTCGTGATAGGCGGTCATTTCCTTCTGTTCGGGCGTCAGCACCATCGACCGGCGCTCCACCCCCATCATCACCTTGTCCTTGGCGTTCTCGAAATCGTCCATGGTGACGAACCGCCGCCCGACCCGGGCCGCCATCAGCGCCGCCTCGTTGACGAGGTTGGCGAGGTCCGCGCCCGAGAACCCGGGCGAGCCGCGCGCGATGATCCGCAGGTCCACGTCGGGGCCCAGGGGCACCTTGCGGGCATGCACGGTCAGGATCTTCTCGCGGCCGCGAACGTCGGGGTTCGGGACGTGGATCTGCCGGTCGAAGCGGCCGGGGCGCAACAGCGCCGGGTCCAGCACGTCGCGGCGGTTGGTGGCGGCGACGATGATGATGCCCTCGTTCGCCTCGAACCCGTCCATCTCCACCAGAAGCTGGTTCAGCGTCTGTTCGCGTTCGTCGTTGCCGCCGCCGATGCCCACGCCGCGCGACCGGCCGACCGCGTCGATCTCGTCGATGAAGACGATGCAGGGCGCGTTCTTCTTGGCCTGTTCGAACATGTCGCGCACCCGGGAAGCGCCGACGCCGACGAACATCTCGACGAAGTCGGAGCCCGAGATCGTGAAGAACGGCACGCCGGCCTCACCCGCGATGGCGCGCGCCAGCAGCGTCTTGCCGGTGCCGGGAGGGCCGACCAGCAGCGCGCCTTTCGGGATCTTGCCGCCGAGGCGCGAGAACTTCTGCGGGTTGCGCAGGAACTCGACGATCTCCTCAAGCTCCTCCTTGGCCTCGTCGATGCCCGCGACGTCGTCGAAGGTCACGCGGCCGTGCTTCTCGGTCAGCAGCTTGGCGCGCGACTTGCCGAACCCCATCGCGCCGCCGCGCCCGCCGCCCTGCATCCGGTTCATGAAGAAGATCCAGACGCCGATCAGCAGCAGGAACGGAAGCCAGACGCCCAGAAGCGACAGGAAGCCCGATTGTTCCTGCCGTTCGACCTTGACCTCGACATCGTTGGCGATCAGCCGCTCGGTGATGTCGTCGCTCTCGGGCTTGACGGTGACGTATTGCTGCCCGTCCTTGCCGCGGATGATCACCTGCTCGCCATCCAGCGTAACCGAAGAGATGTCGCCGTTATCGACCCGGGAGATGAAGTCCGAGTAGCTGATGTTACGGGCGTTCATCGTGCTCTGGTTGCCGCTGAACAGGTTGAACAGCGCCAGGATCAGCAGGAACAGCACGACCCAGAAGGCCACGTTGCGCGCATTGCCCAAGGAAACTTCCTCCGAAATGACCGGGCGGGGCCGGGTTCCCCGCGTCTCGCCTAAGATAGACACTCGCAGGCCGGGTTCAATGCGAAGTTACTGCGGCCAAAAATCCGGCAAGATCCGGCGCAGGCGTGAACCGCCAGTCGCCGTGCAGGCCGGCGGCGGGGCAGGCCACGACCGTTGGCCCGCGCCAAAGCGCCGGCGCGGCCAGAAGCGCGGCGCGCGGCCGGCCGGTTTCACGCCAGTCCGGGCAGGCGGCCAGCCCTGCCTCGCCCAGCGCCGCGACCTCAAGGCCCGTCAGGCCGGGCCCCGCAGCCCGCCAGCGCCCGTCCCAGGCCGTTGTCGCCGGGCCGCGCAGGTCCGCGACGGCCCGCGCCTCGCGCGCGATCCGCAGCCCGGCCCGGCCCGGCAGCAGAATGCAGCCATGCAGCGTCGCCGCCCGCCCCGCCGCCACCGCGCCAAGCGCCCCCAGCAGCGCGGCATAGCGCGGCCGGTAGTCGGCCGAGGCGACCCAGACCAGCGCGGCGGCGACCAACCGTTCGCGGATGTCGCGCGGCAGCGCCGCCCGCCCGGCGGCGTCGAACACCACGTCGCCGGCGTCCACCGCGGCGATCCGTCGCGCGGCCTCGGCCGCCGTGGCGGCGAGCGCCTCGGCCGCACGCGCCATCCGCGCCGCGGTCTCCGCCAACCCGGCCACCTCGATGCCGAGTGACCCCAGCACCTCCAGCGCCTGGCGTGCGCGGATCCGGTCATAGGCGGCATCCTCGTTCGACGGGTCGTCGGCCCAGCCGATCCCGCGCGCCTCGAGGTCGGCCCGAAGCGCCGCGCGCCTCAGGCCGAGGAAGGGACGGTGCCAGGCGATGCCCTGCGCCCGCCGCACCGGGCGCATCGCCGCCAGCCCGTCCACGCCGGAGCCGCGCGCCAGCCGCATCAGCACCGTTTCCGCCTGATCGTCCGCGGTGTGCCCCAGCGCGACGTCGGCGATGCCCCGCGCCGCCGCCCAGCCGGCGATCGCCCGGTAGCGGCCGCGCCGCGCCGCGTCCTGCAGGTTGCCCTGCCCGTCCCAGCGCCAGGCCAGCACGTCATGATCCAGCCCCAGCCGCCCGGCCAGGTGCGCGACCGCCGCCGCCTCCGCCGTCGCCTCTGGCCTGAGCCCGTGATCGACGGTCACGACATGCAGGTCTGGTCGCCCCGCGCGCCCGGCCCAGTCCGCGAGATGGATCAGAAGCGCGGTCGAATCGCCGCCGCCCGACACCGCCACGCCCAGCCGCGCCGGCGGCTTCGCGAAGGCCGCCGCCAGCGCCGCGCCGGGATCGTGGCCCGCGCCCGGCCCGCTCACTGGCAGCCGAGCGCCCGCATCGACCCCTCGGCCTCGGCGGCGGTCGCGCTGCCGGGAAACCGGATGCCGACTTCCAACAGCGTCACGCAGGCCTCCTGCATCTGCCCCAGTTCGCCCAGCGACTGGCCCAGCCGCAGCAGGCTGTCGGGCGCGCGCGGGCCGCCCGGCGCCCCGGAAAAGGCATCGAGGTAGGACCGCGCCGCGGCCGCGGTCTGGCCCAGCGCCGCCAGCGCCTCGCCCTGCAGGAATTCCGCGTCCGCCGTCAGCGGGCCGCCGGTGTAGGTGTCGGTGAAGCGCGCGAACCGGTCCGCGGCCTCCTGGTAGGCGCCGGACTCGTAGGCGGCCACCGCCGCGTCGAAATCGGCCTGTTCCGACATCGCCAGTTCCGGCGCGCCGCCGGGGTCCGGCGCCGGGGCGGTGCCCGGCCCGGTCGTGGCGGCGCCGGGATCGCCGCCCAGGCTTTCGGTGATCGGCAGGTCGGCGATGTCGCAGCCCTGTTCCAGCTCGCACAGCCGGAATTCGAGATCGCCGATCCGGTTGGTGCCGTCGGCCACCACCCGGTCGATCCGGTTGCCCAGCGCCTCGGTCTGGCCTGTCAGCCGCGCCAGCGCCGCCTCCATCGCCGCCAGCCGCTTGTCGTCGCGTGCGACATGCACCACGGCGCCCTTGCCCCGCGACAATTCGTCGAGCAACAGGCGGGCGTCGAAGCCTTCCGGCGCGCCCCCGGCGGTGATGTGGTTTCTCGCAGGCATGACCGGGTCAGGTAACGACCCCGCGCGCGGTGTCAACCGCCCAGCGGACCCACGGCAAGGTTCTGATACATCCCCCACATCGCCGTAACGAAGATCGACGCGAAGCCGATCATCCGCGTCAGCGTCCGGTGCCGCGCCAGACGGCGATAGACGTCCGCGGTGCCCTCGCTCTGGCGGATCAGGCGGCGCGCGGCGCGCACGCTGAAGGCGCCCACGATCGACAGCGGGAACAGCAGCAGGAAGACGGCCTGCGCGAACTCGACCTCGTACCAGAAGCCAAGCACCACCAGCGCGCTGAGCACCGCGCAGGTGCCGCCCAGCACCCAGACGCCCAGCACCTCTCCGATGTGGATCAGGCGGCGGCAGCTTGCGGCCAGCATCGCGATCATGTCCTGCTCGACCTCGCCGCCCATCCGGCGGGCCCGCATGACCAGGTCATAGGGAATCCCGAGCACCCAGTGGCTTGCGGTGGACCAGAGCACGGCAAGCCCGATCCAGTACCAGAGGTTCGAGAAGGATCGCATGTCGATCACCTCGAAGACCGTGGTGTAGAAATCCAAGGCGTTCTTCCCTTTCCTTGCGGCGTCATGTCCGCGCCGGGCGGACGTTACTTTCGGTTTCGGGGGATTCCTACCCCTTGAGATGACCGCAAAAGCCTGTATCCCCGAGGACGAGGTCTGAAAGGAAGCCGTCCATGCCAAAGCCCCCTGCCCCGTTCCCTCATGCCCGGTTCCGCCGCCTGCGCCGGTCCGGCGCGTTGCGAAGCCTGACCCGCGAGGTCTCGTTGACGGTGGATGACCTGATCTGGCCGGTTTTCGTGATGGAAGGCACCGACGACGCCTATCCGATTCCGTCCATGCCGGGGGTCGAGCGGCTGACGATCGACCGGCTGGTGCGCGCCGCCGAAGAGGCCGCGTCTCTTGGCATTCCGGCGATCTGCATCTTTCCCTACGTCGACCCGGCGAAGAAGACGGAGCTTTGCGAGGAGGCCTGGGACCCCGACAACCTGTCGAACCGCGCCGTGCGCGCGATCAAGGCGGCGGTGCCTGATATCGCCGTGATGACAGACGTGGCGCTCGACCCCTACAACGCCAACGGCCATGACGGGATCGTGCGGGACGGGATCATCGTCAACGACGAGACCGTGGAGGCGCTGGTGCGCATGGCCGTGGCCCAGGCCGAGGCCGGGGCCGACATCCTCGGCCCGTCGGACATGATGGACGGGCGCATCGGCGCCATGCGGCGCGCGCTGGAGGCGGCGGGCCACCAGGACGTCACCATCATGTCCTACGCGGCGAAGTACGCCAGTGCCTTCTACGGCCCGTTCCGCGATGCCGTGGGCGCCTCTGGCGCGCTGAAGGGCGACAAGACCACCTACCAGATGGACCCCGGAAATTCGGACGAGGCGCTGCGGCTGGTGGCGCGCGATCTCGACGAGGGCGCCGACATGGTCATGGTCAAGCCCGGCATGCCCTATCTCGACATCTGCCGCCGCGTGAAGGATCGCTTCGGCGTGCCGACCTACGCCTACCAGGTGTCCGGCGAATACGCGATGCTGAAGGGGGCGGCGGCCAATGGCTGGCTCGACGGGGACAAGGTGATGATGGAAAGCCTGCTTGCGTTCAAGCGCGCGGGCTGCGACGGGATTCTGACCTACTTCGCCCCTGCCGCCGCCCGCAAGCTGCGCGCCGGCTGAACCGGCGATCCCCCGCCCGCCGCGCGCCTTTCCGGTGACAGGGCGCGCGGGCTGTCGTATAAGCCTCGTCAACGCCCGCACAAACAAGCAATCGGGCGGCAGAGGCAGTATTCACAGCAAGGGGCAGAGACCCATGAACCCTACCACGCGACGCAGCTTCCTTGCGGGGGCCGGCAGCGCACTCGTGCTTGCCGGGTGCGACACCCAATCCACGGCTCCCGCCAATGACGGGACCGGCGCGATCATGATCGACGCTCGCGTCGACGAGGCGCTCGATTTCCTCTTCACGCGCTATCCCGCAACCCGCGCTCTGGCCAACCGCGCCAATGGCCTGCTGGTGATGCCGCTGGTCACCAAGGCCGGGTTCTTCGTGGGCGGCGCCTACGGCCGCGGTGCGCTGCGCCAGAACGGCATAACGGTGGATTACTACTCGGCTACCTCGGGCACCGTCGGCTACCAGATCGGCGCGCAGCAGTTCTCGCACGTGCTGATGTTCATGACGCCGGGCGCCCTGCGCGAATTCCGCACCTCCTCGGGATGGTCGGCCGACATCGAGGCCGAATACGCCTTCGTCGACACCGGCGGCAACGTCTCTGGCCAGTCGCTCGACAATGCCGAGGTGATCGCCT
This sequence comes from Paracoccaceae bacterium, assembly GCA_024742695.1. Classification (GTDB taxonomy): domain Bacteria; phylum Pseudomonadota; class Alphaproteobacteria; order Rhodobacterales; family Rhodobacteraceae; genus JANSXY01. The sequence continues at coordinate 37,921 of JANSXY010000030.1, forward strand.
TCGTGTTCGGCCAGGCGGGCCTTGCCCTTGGGGCGACGCTGCGCGGGACGAAATACACCAGGATCGACCCGCGCTGACGCGCCTTCCTATCCCAGCGCGCGCAGGCGGCGGATCAGGCTGGAGGTGTCCCAGCGTCCGCCGCCCAGCTTCTGCACATCCTTGTAGAACTGGTCCACCAGCGCCGTGACCGGCAGGCTGGCGCCGGTCTCGTTCGCGGTGTCGAGGCAGATCCCCAGGTCCTTGCGCATCCAGTCCACGGCGAAGCCGAATTCGAACCTGTCGTCGGCCATCGTCTCGTAACGGTTCTGCATCTGCCAGCTTCCCGCCGCGCCACCGCCGATCACCTCGACCACCGCGCGCGGGTCGAGCCCGGCCTTCTCGGCGAAATGCAGCCCTTCCGACAGGCCCTGCACCAGCCCGGCGATGCAGATCTGGTTGACCATCTTGGTCAGCTGCCCCGCGCCGCTGTCTCCCAGACGGCGGCAGGCCTTGGCATAGGCCGCGATCACCGGCTCGGCGCGGTCGTAATCGACCGCGCCGCCGCCGCACATGACGACAAGCTGCCCGTTCTCGGCGCCCGCCTGCCCGCCCGAGATCGGCGCATCGACAAAGCCGATGCCGCTTTCCCCGCCAAGCGCATGCAACTCGCGCGTCACCTTGGCCGAAACCGTGGTGTGATCGACAAAGACCGTGCCCGCGGACATGCCGGCAAAGGCCCCGTCGGCGCCGGTGCAGACCTCGCGCAGGTCGTCGTCGTTGCCGACGCAGGCCATCACGAACTCGGCGCCTGCGGCGGCCTCGCGCGCGGTCGTGGCCATCGCGCCGCCATGCTGGGCCACCCAGGCCTCGGCCTTGGCGGCCGTCCGGTTGTAGACCGTGACCTCGTGGCCCGCGGCGACAAGATGTCCTGCCATGGGATAGCCCATGACTCCCAACCCAAGAAACGCGACCCTTGCCATGGCGGAACTCCCTGTTGTGCGTGACGGCGGCCCGCTCTAACTAACGGTCCGAAGCCCACGGTCAACCGGCAGGGAGTCCATGTCCACCGCCTTTCGCTGGCTCCTGCGCACTTTCATCGCCCTCGCCGTCCTGGCGGGGCTTGCGATGGTGCTGGCAAGCTGGCTCGCCGCGCGGTCCCTGCCCGACTATGACACGACCCATGCCGTGGACGGCATCACGGCCCCGGTCGAGATCATCCGCGACAACGCCAGCGTGCCGCATATCTTCGGCCAGACCGACGCAGACGTCTTCTATGGCCTCGGCTTCGCCCATGCGCAGGACAGGTTGTGGCAACTGATGATGCTGCGCCGCACGGCGCAGGGCCGCCTGTCCGAGATCTTCGGCGAGCGCACGCTGCGCACCGACGAGTTGCTGCGGCGGCTGGATATCTACCCGCTTGCGACCCGCGCGGTCGAGCGCCAGGACGACCGCACGCGCGCCATGCTCCAGGCCTATTCCGACGGCGTGAACGCCTGGCTCCGCCATGTCAACGAGGACGCGCGCGGACGGGGGGCGCCCGAATTCTTCCTCTTCGCGCCGCGCCTCGCACCCTGGCAGCCCGCCGATTCCCTTGCGGTGATGAAGCTCATGGGCCTGCAGCTGTCGGGACATATCCAGGAAGAGGTCCTGCGCGCGCGCGTCTCGCTGGTGCTGCCCGAGGACCGGGTGCGCAGCATCCTGCCCGACGTACCGGGCGCGGGGATCGCGGCGCTGCCGGAATACGCCTCGCTGTTGCCCGGGCTGACCCGCGAGACAGCGCTTGCCGAAGCGCCCGATCTCGGCCCGTTCTCGCCCGTGGCACCTCGCGGGATGGCCGGCGCCTCGAACGCCTGGGCCGCCGCGCCAAGCCGGTCGGCGGCGGGCGGCACGCTTCTGGCGAACGACCCTCACCTGGGCTTCAGCGCGCCCTCCGTCTGGTACCTCGCCCGGATGGAGCTGGCCTCGGGCGGTGTCATCGGCGGCACGATTCCGGGCATTCCCGCGATCCTCGTGGGGCGCAGCGACCGACTGGGTTGGGCGCTGACCTCGTCCTACATGGACGACCAGGACGTCTTCATCGAACAGCTGAACCCCGAGAACCCCGCCGAGGTGCGGACGCCCGATGGCTTCGCCCCGATGCGCACCCGCCCCTCGATCATCGAGGTGGCCGATGCCGCGCCGGTGACCATCACCCTGCAATGGACCGACAACGGCCCGGTGCTGCCGGGGCATCACTACAACCTCGCCTCGGTCACCCCGGCGGGCCATGTCGCGGCGATCGGCTGGACGCTTCTCAGCGACGAGGACCGCTCCATCACCGGCGCGCTGCGCCTGATGCAGGCGGCCACCATCGACGAGGGCCTGGCGGCGGGCGAACTCTTCCTCGGGCCCAGCCAGAACCTGACGATGGCCGACGCGGAACGCATCGCGATGAAGACCATCGGCGCGATGCCGCGTCGGTCGACCCAGCACCAGACGCGCGGTCGCATCCCCGCGCCCGGCTGGATAGAGGTGAACCGCTGGCAGGGCCTGATGCCCTACGCCGCCAACCCGGAGTTCGTGGACCCGATCGGCGGCATCCTGGGCAACACCAACAACAAGACGCTGGACCGGCCCTTCCCCTACCATGTCAGCTATGTCTGGGGCGACACCCAGCGCATCCAGCGCTGGCGCAGGCTGATGCAAAGCCGCGAGGTGCACACTCGCGAAAGCTTCATCGAGGCGCAGCTCGACACCGTTTCCTTCACCGCGCGGGCGCTTCTGCCGCTGGTAGCGAAGGATCTCTGGTTCACAGCCGAGGCCGCGCCCGGCGGCACCCCCGAGGCGCAGCGCCAGCGCGCGCTGGAACTGCTGGCCGACTGGAACGGCGAGATGAACGAGCATCTGCCGGAACCGCTGATCTATGCCGCGTGGATGCGCGCGCTTCAGGATCGGCTGATCCGGGACGAGTTGGGCCCGCTGGCCCGCGCCTTCACCCATGTGGAGCCGCTGTTCATCGAGAAAGTCTTTCGCGACGCCGACGGCGCCGGGGCCTGGTGCGACATCCTTCAGTCGGGTGCCACGGAAACCTGCACCGATATCGCGCGCCTGGCGCTCGACGACGCCCTGGTCTGGATTGGCGACACCTATGGCACGGCGCTCGAATCCCTGCGCTGGGGCGACGCGCACCAGGCCACCCACGACCACCAGGTGCTGGGCGAGATCCCGGCGCTGTCCTGGTTCGTCAACATCCGGCA